>NZ_JBWKFG010000002.1:0-1131710 GCF_056434405.1 Streptomyces sp. NPDC044044
GGGGGGGGGGGGGGGGGGGGGGGGGGGGGGGGGGGGGGGGGGGGTGGGGGGGGGGTGGTTGGGGGGGGGGGGGGGGGGGGGGGGGGGGGGGGGGGGAAGGAACCCCCCCCCCCCCCACCCCGCCCTCAGGTCAGGTCCTGTGCCAGGGTCCCGTCACGGCGAACGTCGTGCCGGGGGTGTAGCAGTTGACGTACATCGTGTCGTGGTCCGGCGAGAACGAGATGCCCGCGAACTCGCCCCACTCGGGCTCCTCCGGGGTGCCGATGTTCTGCCGGCCGCGGGCCATCGCGTAGACGTCGCCGCGGCGCGTCAGGCCGTACACGTGCTGGGCGCCCCCGCCGTCCTCGGCCACCATCAGGCCGCCGCTGGGCGCGAGGCAGATGTTGTCGGGGGACTCGCCGGGCAGCTGGATGTCGGTGCTCGGACCGAAGACGATCACGAGGGTGAGGCGGCGCTCGGACGGGTCGTAGCGCCAGATCTGGCCGAAGTGGTCGCCCGCCGAGCCCTCCGCGCTGTGCGCGAACGACGACACGAAGTAGACGGACTTCCCGCCCCAGTAGCAGCCCTCCAGCTTCTGCGCGTGCGTGATGCCCTTGGGGCCGAAGTCCTGGTCCCTGATGGGTGTCTGGGCGGCCAGCGGGTCAGGTACGTCGACCCACTCGATGCCCTTGAAGCACGCTCCCGTCTCCTGGATCGCGGACAGGTCGGGCACGCCCGGCACCCGCATGGCCTGAAGCCTGCCGCCCGCGCGGAGTGAACCGCGGCCGCCCTCGGGCTTCTTGGGCAGGAAGCGGTAGAAGAGACCGAAGGGCTTGAGGAAGGCGTCCTCGGTCTCGTAGACGACTCCGCGCCTGGGGTCGACGGCGATCGCCTCGTGCTGGAAGCGGCCCATCGCGGTGAGCGGCACGGCTCCGGTGCGCTGCGGGTCGACGGGGTCGACCTCGAAGATGAAGCCGTGGTCCTTGGTGTAGCCGTTCGTCCCGGCCTTGTCCTCGGTCTCCTCGCAGGTGAGCCAGGTGCCCCAAGGGGTGGGCCCGCCCGCGCAGTTGACCGCGGTACCGGCGATCGCGACGCGCTCGCTCAGGACGTTGTTGTGGCGGTCGAGCGAGAGCGCCGTACAGCCGCCCTTGCCCATCGGGTCGTAGGTGATCCCCTTGACCGTGGGCACGGGGATTCTGCCGTTGTGGCGGTTCTCGTGGTTGCGGACCAGGTGGGTGCCGCCGTGCTTGCCGCGGAAGGCGTCCATGCCGTCGAAGTTGCTCGGCACCTTTCCCTCGCCGGACGGCAGGTCGCCGCCCTCACGCGAGAGGACCTTGTAGCGGAAACCTTTTGGCAGATCGAGCAGCCCGGCGGGGTCGGGCACCAGCGGCCCGTACCCGGCCTTGCCCTGCGCGGCCGCGCTCCCGGCGAAGAGCTCCGAGAGTGCGCCGGTGAAGGCGATACCCGCACCCACCGCTCCGGTGCGGGCGAGTACTTGACGTCGTGTCGTGGACATTACGGTCGACCTCCTGCTGGCGGACAGGAACATGACCGGATGTGTGTACCACGCGCCCAGGCGTGCGGGAACCACGCGCGTAGAGGCGAGTCGCTACGCCCGCACGAGTCCCTTCGCGTCCCGAGCGAGCGCCGTGAGCCGGGAGATCGCCCGGAAGTACTTCTTCCGGTAGCCGCCGTTCAGCATCTCCTCGCTGAACAGCTGGTCGAAGGGGACCCCCGACGCGAGCACGGGGACCTCACGGTCGTACAGCCGGTCGGCGAGCACCACGAGGCGCAGCGCGGTCGACTGGTCGGGGACCGGCGTCACATCGGTGAGGCAGACGGCGCCGAGCCCGTCGGTGAGCGCTCCGTACCGGCTGGGGTGGACGCGCGCGAGGTGGTCGAGCAGCATCGGGAAGTCGTCGAGGCTCGCGCCCTCGGTCGCGTACGCGGCCTTGGTGACCTGCTCGTCCGAGTACGGAGCGGGAGCCTCCGGAAGACCCCGGTGGCGGTAGTCCTCGCCGTCGATGCGCAGCGACCGGAAGTGGGTGGACAGACCCTGGATCTCGCGCAGGAAGTCGGCGGAGGCGAACCGGCCCTCGCCGAGCTTGCCCGGCAGCGTGTTCGAGGTCGCGGCGAGCGCCACGCCCTCCTCGACCAGCCGCGCGAGCAGCGAGGACACGAGCACCGTGTCGCCCGGGTCGTCGAGCTCGAACTCGTCGATGCAGAGCAGCCGGTGCCCGCTGAGGGTGCGCACGGTCTGCTGGAAGCCGAGCGCCCCGACCAGGTTCGTCAGTTCGACGAAGGTGCCGAACGCCTTCTGCTCGGGCGCGGCGGGCGTCGCGTGCCAGAGGGAGGCGAGGAGGTGGGTCTTGCCCACTCCATAGCCGCCGTCGAGGTACACGCCGCGGGGGCCTGTGGGGGCGGCCGCCTTCTTCTGGAACCAGCGGCGCTTGCCCGCGCCGGACGCGTGCGCCCCGCCGAGCCCGGCCGCGAAGCCGCTCAGGACCCGCACGGCCTCGGTCTGGCTCGGCTGGTTCGGGTCCGGGATGTACGTATCGAAGCGGACGGAGTCGAAGCGCGGGGGCGGCACCATCTCGGCGACCAGACGGTCGGCGGGGACATGGGGCTCGCGGGCGCACAGCGACAGGGGAGCCGCTTCGGCTATGGGGCTCTGCCCGGGGGCGGCGGTGGAGGACGACACGGTTCCTAACTCTAAGCGCCGTGCAAGACTGCTGGACATGCGACGCCTGTTCCCTGTGACCGACCAGACAGACGAAACATCAGTACGAGAGTGGGGGCTGGGGGAGCTGGCCGACGCGTACGCCTATCCCTCGGGCGGCGCCACCTGGCTGCGCGCCAACATGGTGTCCACGCTCGACGGGGCGGCCCAGCACGAAGGCCGGTCGCAGCCCATCTCGAACGCCACGGACATGCGGATCTTCGGCACCCTGCGCGGGATCGCCGACGCCGTGGTCGTGGGTGCGGAAACGGTCCGCCAGGAGGGTTACCGCCCGGCACGCGCGCGTGAGGCCTTCGCCGAGCGCAGGGCGGCCGCCGGGCAGACGGTGGCGCCCGCGATCGCCGTGGTCAGCGCGAGCCTCGACCTTGATTTCACCCTTCCGCTTTTCACCGCGCCGCCGGTGCCCACGCTCGTGGTGACCGGCGCGGCGGCGCCCGCCGAGCGGATCGCCGCGGCCGAGAAGGCGGGCGCCGTGGTGGTGGTCGCGGGGGAGGGGGCGGCGGTCGAGCCCGAGCGGGTCGCACCCGCCCTGGCCGAGCGCGGCCTGACCCGGCTGCTCACGGAGGGCGGGCCCCGGCTGCTCGGCCAGTTCGTGGCGGCTGGGGCCCTGGACGAGCTCTGCTGGACGGTCTCCCCGATGCTCACCGCGGGGGACGCGCAGCGGATCGCCTGGGGGTCCGCGTTGGCGGTGCCGGAGCGATTCGCTCTGGCTTCCGTACTGGAGGAGGCCGGGTTCCTCTTCACCCGATACCGTCGAACCTGACAATCAGCGGAATCGACCGTTCCGTTTCGCTTCCGCTGGGCACACTAAAAGTCGCAGACCCCGTGCGGCCACGGGGCAGGATGGTTTCCGCAGGGGCCTGTCGAGACGGACTCTCGGCAGCCCACGGATGAGAAGGGCGCCTGTCGTGTTCACAAGCGTATTGATGATCGAGAAGGCCCTGACCTCCGCCGACGTGGAGTTCGTCACCACCTTGCACGGCGACGAGACGGTCACCTTCCGGGTGCTGCTCCAGCCCCGCGGCGATCAGGCGGACCGCCTGCTGCGGGCCATCGACGACGTGGCTCTCGGGGAGCTCGACGAGGCGGCGAGGGAAGGGGACGTCCCGGAGGGGCAGGATGCGACGGCCCCCGCGCAGAAGGCGCTGGAGGTCTCGCTGATGGCCCTGCACGCGGCGGGCTGCGAGGCGACGGGACAGCTGATCGAGGACCACCCCCTCGACGCGCTCAAGCAGCTGGTCGACGAGGCGGACGCGGACGAGGTCATCGTCCTGACCGACCCGCACTACGTGGAAGAGTTCTTCCACCGCGACTGGGCCTCGCGGGCGCGGCACAAGGTGGGGGTTCCGGTCCTGAAGCTGTTCTCGCACACGGAGGACTGAGCGATGTGCCTGCCGGACGGCCCAGGCAATAGTCTGGGCCCTGCTCATCTGCCGTAACTCTTTGCCGCAACTCTTGGACTCTTGGGGAGACACACGTATGGCACCCGGCCTGCCCACCGCCATGGACCGACCGCACTTCATCGGCATCGGCGGCGCCGGAATGTCGGGCATCGCCAAGATCCTGGCCCAGCGCGGCGCCAAGGTCGCGGGCAGCGACGCGCGGGAGTCGGCCACGGCCGAGGCCCTGCGGACCCTGGGCGCCACGGTCCACATCGGCCACGGCGCCGCGCACCTCGCCTCCGACGCGACCTGCGTGGTCGTCTCCTCCGCGATCCGTGCCGACAATCCCGAGCTGGCCCGCGCCACCGATCTCGGCATCCCGGTCGTGCACCGCTCGGACGCCCTGGCCTCCCTCATGGAGGGCCTGCGCCCGATCGCGGTGGCCGGCACGCACGGCAAGACCACGACGACGTCGATGCTCGCGGTCACCCTCTCCACCCTCGGCCTCGACCCCTCGTACGCGATCGGCGGCGACCTGGACGCCCCGGGCTCGAACGCGCTGCACGGCGAGGGCGACATCTTCGTGGCCGAGGCGGACGAGAGCGACCGCAGCTTCCACAAGTACGCGCCCGAGGTCGCCATCGTCCTGAACGTGGAGCTCGACCACCACGCCAACTACGCGTCGATGGACGAGATCTACGAGTCCTTCGAGACCTTCGCGGGCAAGATCGTCCCCGGCGGCACCCTGGTGATCGCGGCGGACCAGTCCGGCGCGGCGGAGCTGACGCGGCGCGTGCGCGAAGCGGGCGACCTGAAGATCGTCACGTACGGCGAGTCCGAGGGCGCCGACCTGCGCATCCACAAGGTCACGCCGCGCGGCCTGACCAGCGAGGTCACGGTGATCCTCAACGGCAAGTTCCTGACCTTCACGGTCTCGGTCCCCGGCCGCCACTACGCCCACAACGCGGTGGCCGCCCTGGCCGCGGGCATCGCGCTCGGCATCCCGGCGCACAACCTCGCCTCCGCCCTCGGCTCGTACACCGGCGTCAAGCGCCGCCTCCAGCTCAAGGGCGAGGCGAAGGGCGTCCAGGTCATCGACTCGTACGCGCACCACCCCACGGAGATGACCGCGGACCTGGAGGCGATGCGCTCCTCCGCGGGCGACTCGCGCCTCCTGGTCCTCTTCCAGCCGCACCTCTTCTCCCGCACCCAGGAGCTGGGCAAGGAGATGGGCCAGGCCCTGGCCCTCGCGGACGCCTCCGTGGTCCTCGACATCTACCCCGCCCGCGAGGACCCGATCCCCGGCATCACCAGCGCCCTGATCATCGACGCGGCCGTCGCGGCGGGCGCCGACGTACGGGCCGTGCACGACAAGACGGAGGCCGCGGCGGTCGTCGCGGGAATGACGAGGCCCGGCGATCTCGTTCTCACCATGGGAGCGGGCGACGTCACGGACCTCGGCCCGCAGATCCTGGCCGAGCTGTCGAAGTAGCAAGTCGAAGGATTAAGGGGTTCAGTCTCATGTCGTACGACGTCGAGAAGCCGGACGAGCAGTGGCGCGCGGAGCTCAGCCCCTCGGAGTACGCGGTCCTTCGCCAGGCCGGCACGGAGCCCGCGTTCGTGGGTGAGTACACCGACACCAAGACCAAGGGCGTCTACTCCTGCCGCGCGTGCGGCGCGGAGCTGTTCACCTCACAGGAGAAGTTCGAGTCGCACTGCGGCTGGCCGAGCTTCTTCGACCCCAAGGACACGGACGCGGTCGAGCTGCTCCAGGACTCCTCGCACGGGATGGTGCGCACGGAGGTCCGGTGCGCGCGGTGCGGGTCGCACCTCGGTCACGTATTCGAGGGCGAGGGGTATGCCACGCCGACGGACCAGCGGTACTGCATCAACTCGATCTCTCTGACGCTGGCGCCCGAGGAGGGCTGAGACGCCGACTCGGCCCCCTCGCGGGGGCCGAGAACCGCGGCGACCGCTCCGCTTCCGCCGAACCCGGTACGCCGTCGTCGCTGATCGGCACAATGTGTAGGTGCCCAACTTCACTGAGCTCGAGCTCGCCGACGGGACCGCCATCCGTTTCGAGGTGTTCCCCGCCCAGGGGCAGCCGCCCGTGCCGGGGCCGGAGTCGGACGGTGACCTGCCCGACGGCATGGGCCACAGCGTTCCGGTGTCACGGGGCGGCGATGCGGTGGCCGCGTTCGCCGTCGAGGCGCTGCGCGCCACCCTGCGGCCGCTCGGCCCCCTCATCCGCGAGGTCCATGACGCGGTGATGGAGTCCGAACGGCCCCCGCAGGAGGCGAGCGTGACGTTCGGCGTGCAGGTCGGACAGGACCTCAAGCTCGGCATCGTCGGCGGCAGCGCGCAGGCCCACCTCACCGTCTCGGCGACGTGGCAGCGCCCCGCGTCGGCCGGCTGACATGGGCTGGTTCCTGACCGAGGCCGGGTCCCCCTCGGCCGACCCTCGGCACTGCGTCGTCTCGGTGCTGCGCACCCGCGACGTCAAGACCGCGGGAGCCGGCGTGCTGTTGACCCCGACCCGGCTGCTGACCTGCGCTCATGTCGTCAACGACGCCCTGGGGCGCAGGCCGTTCGACACCCGGCACCCCGGTCGCGAGACGGTGCACGTGACCCTGCGGGGGCCGTCCGCCTCCGTCAACCACGAGACCAGAGTGGTCCATTGGGTGCCGCCGCGCCGGCTCGACGGCGCGGCGGAGGTGCAGGAGAAGAGCGACCACGAATGGCTCGGCGACCTCGCCGTGCTGCGCCTCGACTCGATGCCCCACGAGGCCGTCCCCTCGCCGTTGTGGCAGCCCATGGCGCAGGGCCAGTCGCTGCGGGCCTGGCACGGCAGCGGCATGAGCAGCTCCTTCGCCGACGTACGGGTCAAGACCTGCGACGACATGCTCGGGTACGTGGACGGAGAGCCCACCGGGATGGCCATCGGCCCCGCGTTCAGCGGCGGCCCGTTCTGGTCGGTCACCGACAACGCCGCCGTGGGCCTGGTCGTCGCCCACATCATGCCGCCCGCCGACCCTGCCACCGGGGCGGCAAGGCCCTTCAGCTCCCAGCACCTCTCGCGCCGCAGCTGGGGCATCCCCTGGCAGCGCATCGAGGCCGAACTGCGGTCCGTCGGCGCCGATGACCTCCTCGACGTTGCCGTGGCCGACCCGGACGACCCCGCGTTACCGGTGCTCACCGAACTCCTCGAGGGCGTCATGCCCTCACCCGTGCTGCGCGGGGACCACGCGCGAGCCGTAGCGCGCCGGTGCGGATACGGCCACCCGGGCGGCGAATCCGCCCCCACTCCCGCGGAGTTCGCCCAGCTCCTGGTCACCGAACCCCGCGCGCTCGCGGCGCTCACCGAAGTGCTGCGGCGCCCCGAACCCGCCGCCGTCCGCCCGCTGTTGAACGCCGGACAGTTCTCCCCGGTGCCCCGGCTGCTCTCGCCCGACGAGCACCGCAGACTCCACCAGACGCTGAAGGCGGTCCCCGCGGCCACCCTGGACCGGCTGCCGGAAGCGGTGCGCGCCGCACTGCCCCTGGCGGCCGCCTTCCCCCGGGAGGACTCCACCGACGCCTACCTCGACCACCTCGAATGCCTGCCGGGCGACAGCCGCACGGACGGGGAGGGGTTCCGGGTTCCGGCCCTGCTGCGGGTGATGGAGTACATGGCGGCCCTGTGCCTGCCCGCGCAGTGCGCACGGCTGCGGATGTGGTCGGACGGCGTCGCCAAGCGGCTCGGCATCCCCCGCTCGGCCCTCGCCGAACGCCGTTCCGACGCGGTGGACTGGTCCAGGACCCAGGGTCAACGCGACGTGCCACTGCGGGTGTTGGTGCAGGTGAGCAGCAGCGGGGAGGACCGCTACCGGCTGCGTGTCTGGTGCGACGAGGGCGCCGGGCCCCGTCAGGTGTCGACGGAGGGCGACGTCACGTTCAGCGCGGCGCTGGCCGCGCGGGAGCTGCTGCGGGTCCTGGAGTCGCTGCACCAGGCCTCGCCGAGCGACCGAAGACCCCTCGTGGAGGCACTGGTCGACCGGGCGGGACTGAATCTGCCGATAGACGAGTGGGAGAGCTTCGGGCCCGACGACCTGGTGCCGGGGGTCATCGGCGCGGAGTACCCACTGGTCGTCAACTGTCCGGAACTCCTGCGCCGCAACGAACGTTTTCTCCCTGACTGGCGCCGCCGCTGGCGCCAGCTCGACACGGGCGTCTCCCTGCTGTTCGCCGACGAATCGCTGGGCCGGCGCGAGATCTACGGCGCGTTGATGGACCACGCGGACGCCGTGCGCGTCGCGGTGGACGTCCCGCCGCGTCTGCGCGACGAGGTCGTGCAGGCCTGCCTGGTGGTCGGGATCCCGGTGGTCGTGTGGGACCGGGGCCTCGGGCGCGAGTCCCACGCCGTGGAGCGGATGAGCGGCGTCACCACCCGTGAACTCCCCGAAGGCGTGCGGTCGTACCGCGCCAAGACGGTGCACCAGCCCCGCGCCTTCCCCGGACGACCGGTCCTCGCCTGGGCCGACCCGGACCGCACAGTTCCGCAACTGCATCTGTCCGAGCCCCAGGAGGGAACATGAGCACGGACTCCAACGGCGGCTGGCGGATCTTCCGCGGCGACGGCACGCCCCGCCCCGTCACCATGCCGCCCGCCCCGCCCTGGCGCCGGTTCAGCCCGCCCGACGGATCGGCGGCGCCGCTGCCCTATCTGATCGCCCGGGAGCACGCGGACGTGGTCAACGCGGCCCTGCATCTGCGCAGGCCACTCCTGGTGACAGGCCCCGCGGGCACCGGCAAGTCCTCGCTCGCGCGGGCCGTCGCGCACGAACTCAGCCTCGGTGAGCTGTTGCGCTGGCCGGTCAACAGCCGCTCCAGCGTGCAGGACGCCCTCTATCAGTACGACGCCATCGGACGGCTGAGGGAGACCACCCTCAGCCGCGATCGCGGAGACCGCGAGCCCTCCATCGGCAACTTCATCCGGCTCGGTGCTCTGGGCACGGCCCTCGCGCCGACCGGCACACCCCGGGCGCTGCTCGTCGACGAGATGGACAAGGGCGACGTCGACCTGCCGAACGATCTGCTGACCGTCTTCGAGGAGGGCGTCTTCGAGATACCCGAACTGGCCCGGCTGCCCGAGGAGATGGCGACGGTCGACGTCCTGACGGCCGACCACCACGGCTCGGTCGCCGTCGAACAGGGCCGGGTGCAGTGCGTCGAGTTCCCCGTCGTCGTCATCACCAGCAACGGCGAGCGCGACTTCCCGCCCGCCTTCCTGCGCCGCTGCATCCGGCTCGACCTTCCGGTCCCGGACGAGGACCGGCTGCGCGCCATCGTCTCGGCACACCTGGGGGACGGAGCACTCCTGGAGGTCGACGACCTGCTGCAGGCGTTCCTGCGCCGCAGGGCACCCGGCGAACTCGCCACCGACCAGCTGCTCAACGCGGTGTTCCTGCGGGCAGGGGGAGTGGACCTGGACGCCGAAGGGCTGCTTGACGCCGTGCTCCACCAGCTGACGGGAACCCTCTGACCGTGGACCGCGGGGACGACACCCTGGGCGCCGCCCTGCGAGTCCTCAAGGCGGCGGGGCAGAGCCTCGACGCGCAAGAAGTCCTGGACGTGCTGTGGCTGGCCCACCGCCTGGCCGACGGCCCCGGAGAGCTGCCACTGGAACGTGCGAGCCGCCGCGCGCGGAGCCGCCCGGAGCCGTCCCCGCACACCGAGGCGCCCGAACCGGCCGGGGACGACGGCGAACCCCCCGAACCGGCCACGCCCGACGACGACCTGCCCGACCTCACCACTCCCGAGCTGCACGCCGCGTCCCTGCCCCCTCTCGTTCCCGACCGCCCCGCGCCCCTGCCGGCGGACGAGGAGCAGCCCGCCCTTCCGCTGCGTGTCCCCGAGGACAAGGCGCTGCGGCAGGAGCTGCTCATCGGCCGCGCGCTGCGCCCGCTGAAGCGCAAGCGGCCCAGCAGGTGGCGTCAGGAACTGGACGAGGCAGCGACCGCGGCGGCGCTGGCCGAGACACGGCTGCCCGACGTGGTCATGCGTCCGGCGCGTGAACGCTGGCTGCATCTGGCGCTGGTCGTCGACGGTGGCCTCTCGATGCTCCTGTGGCACCGGCTCGCCGCCGACCTGCGCACCGCGCTGCAACGCCTGGCCGCCTTCCGCTCCATCCGGGTCCTCGGTCTCGACACCCGCGGCGCCGACACCCCGGTCCTGCACGGCAGGCCCTTCGACAGCGGCGGCTCCACCATGTCGCCCAGCACCCTGCTGGACCCGACCGGACAGACACTGGTCCTCGTCGTCAGCGACGGCCTCGGCAGCGCCTGGCGGCGCGGCACCATGCACGACGCCCTGCTGGAGTGGGCCACCAGAGGCCCGGTGGCGGTGCTCCACACCCTGCCGCCCGCGCTGTGGGACGGCTCAGGCATCCAGGCCGACCGCTGGCAGGCCACCACCCGCAGGACCGGCGGTGCCAACACGTCGTGGGAGATCACCGACCGGGTGCTGCCCGTGGGCGTGGCCGACTTCTCCGGCGTGCCCATCCCCGTGCTGGAACCGGCGGCGGAGTCGCTGCGGGACTGGTCGCTGCTGCTCACCTCGCCGGGCACCACCGTCGAACTGCCTCTCCTGGCCCGCCCGCAGCGGCTCGCGCCGATCACGCCGGGGCGCGAGGTCCGCGGCATCCAGCACTTCCGCGACGCGGCATCCCCGGAGGCGTACCGCCTGGCCGCGCACCTGGCCGCCGTCTCCCCGCTGTCCGTCCCCGTCATGCGGCTCGTGCAGTCCGCCGTCCCGTGGCGGGCCCCGGCCGCGCAGCTGGCCGAGGTCTTCCTGGGCGGTCTGATGCACCCGTACCCGGCCCCCGTGCCGGGGCCGCTGCCCGCGAAGCACCGCATCTTCGACTTCACGGAGGAGACCAAGACCGCGCTCCTCGACGCCGTGCCCAGCTCCGAACTGCTGCGCACCGGGCGGGCCATCGGCCGGCGCCTGGAACAACTGGCGGGCCGCTCACCGGACTTCCCCGCCTGGCTCACCCACCCCGAAGGAGCGGACACGGTGCCCGCCGCCTTCCATTCCTTCACCGCGGTCGAACGCCGGCTCCTCGCACGGTTCGGCGTGGCGGCGCAGCCCCGTGGCCCGGCCTTCGACGCGCCGGACAGGCCCCGTGCGGAGCCGTGGGCACCCTTGACCCCGCAGGATCCCACGCGCCTCGGCCGCTTTCAGCTGCTCGGCCGCAGGGCAGGCACCCGCACCCTGGTCTACCGGGGCCGGGACGACAGCGGCGGCGAGGCGGCCCTGCGGGTGGCACGCCCCGATCTGCCCGTGGCCACCGAGCAGTTGCTGATCACCGAGGCCGAGGCGCTGCGCCGGATGAACGGGCGCTATGCCCCCGAGCTGCTTGCCTCCGGCCTCGACGCCCGCCCCGCCTGGCTCGCCATGCGGCTGGTCGCGGCCCCCGGGAACACGGATCTGCAGCCGCCCCGGCTCAATGAACTCCTCGCGTACGAGACACCGGAAGGCACCTCCGCGTTCGACATCCTCACCAGCCTGCTGCTCGCCTGGCACCTGGCGAGCGCGCTGAGCATCTGCCATCTCAACGGGCTGGTTCCGGCCGGTCTCACCCCGGACTCGGTGATGGTCCTGGAACGGTCCGTGGTGCTCGTCGGCCTCTCGGACTGTGTCGTGGACGGTGAGTTCTCCGGTGCGGGAGCAGCGCCGACGCGTGAGGACAACGTCAAGTCCCTCGGCGAACTGCTGCGGCTGATCAGCAGCAAGCGGCAGGCTGCCCTGCCCGGCCTGCCCGACGGCATGCAGCTCTGGCAGGGAACCACCTGGCAGCCCCTGCGCGACATGGTCAAGGAGTGCCTGGACGCGGACCCGGGGCGGCGGCCCACCGCTGCCTCCGTCGCCGACAGACTGGCCCGGTACGTCGCGATCGCGCAGGCCATGCGCGGTGACGGGAAGCCTTCCGGACAGCCGGCGGCCTCCTCCGGCCGTGTGCCGCCGCGCCCGCCCCTGCAGACCGCGGCGAGCGAGCAGGGCGCTCCCGCCGCTTCCCGCATCGGCCGTCGCAGACTCCGTGTGGACCTGGGGATCGGAGGCGCTCGCGCCGCGCACGAGAACCGCCTGGCCCTGGCCCGCCGCCCCCTCACGTACAGCAGACGCGTCACCGTGCTCGGCGCCCACCCGAGCTGCGGCCGGTCCACCACCACGTTCATGCTGGGCTCGCTGTTCGTGGCGGTGCGCGGCGAGCCGGTCCTCGCCATGGACGGCGCCCCGGTCAGCGGTGACCTGAACGGCTACCTGGTCCGGCAGAACACCGCGACACCCCGCGACCTCACCAGGCTGCCGATGGACGCGGGCCACGCCGACATCCGCCGCCTGACCAGCCTCGCCCCCTCGGGCCTCGAAATCCTCGCGCACCGGGCCAGCTACGCCGTCCGCAGCCCGGCCTACGCCGAGGAGTACCGCCGCATCCTCACGATGACGGCCCGCCACTACCCCGTGATGCTGACCGACTGGGCGGCGCCGACGCGGGACCCGGCGCTCGACGTGGCCCTGGACATGGCCGACCGTCTGATCATCTGCTGCACGACATCGGCGTACTCCGTGACGGCCGCCGCCGAGCTCCTCGACGACCTGCGCGAGCGGGGCCGCGAGAACCTGGCGGGCCAGGCCCTGATCGTCGCGTCCCGCCTCGGCGGCATCGACAAACCCCTGCGGGACGCGGAGGTCGAGGAGCGCTTCACCGACGTGTGCGCCGGCACCGTCCTCATCCCCTTCGACCTCCACCTCTCCGAACACCGCGCCAAGGAACTCGCCCGCCTCAGAGGACGCACGGCGGAGGCGTTCCTGGATCTGGCGGCGCGGGTCGTGTCGGGTCCGCGGGAGGCGGGAGCTCCCGACGCCGGGTAGACGCGGGAGCCGTCGCCGGACGGAGCTGGGTCAGAACGTCAGCTTCCAGCTGTTGATGTAGCCGGTGTCCTGCGCCGCCACGTCCTGCACGCGCAGCTTCCAGGCGCCGTTCGCCGCCTCGCTCGACGCGTTGACCGTGTACGTCGCGATGACGTTGTCCGCCGAGTCGTTGCCGCTGGAGTTCTTCAGGCGGTACGCCGTGCCGTCCGGGGCGAGCAGGTCGACGACCACGTCGCCGCGCCACGTGTGCCGGATGTCGACGTCCGCCTTGAGGGTGGCAGGGGCGTTGCCCGTGCGGCCGGTCACGTTCACCGTCGAGGTCACGGCCGCGCCGTTGTCCGGGATGGCGACGTCCGTGGTGTTCTCGTACGAGTCACCGGGCGGGGTGGAAGTCTCCGTGCCCAGGGTCCAGACGGCGTGGGCGATGGCGTCGCTGTTGCGGTCCAGGGCGGTGTCGTTGATGTTCGCCGTGGTGTCGCAGGACGAGTGGTAGCAGCGGTCGAAGGCCTGGCCCGCCGTGCCGCCCCACTTCTGGGCCTGGGCGCTGGACTTCGTACGGCTCGCGCCGGTGAACAGGCCGCCGACCGGGATGCCGACGTTCTTGAAGCTGGCGTGGTCGGAGCGGCCGTCGCCCTCGGTCTCTATCTCGGTGGGGACGTTCAGGCCCGCGTAGAAGTCCTTGAAGGTCTTCTCGATGACCGGGTCGTCGTCATAGACGAAGTAGCCCGGGTTCGGGGAGCCGATCATGTCGAAGTTGAGATAGCCGGAGACCTTCGAACGCTCGGTGGCGGGAAGGTTGTTGACGTAGTACTTCGACCCGACAAGACCCAGCTCCTCCGCGCCCCACCAGGCGAACCGCAGGTGCTTGGTCGGCTGCAGCTGCGCGCGCGAGACGGCGAGCGCGGTCTCCAGGACACCGGCCGAGCCCGAGCCGTTGTCGTTGATGCCGGGTCCCGATGTAACGCTGTCGAGGTGGGCGCCCGCCATCAGGACCTTGTTCGGGTCACCGCCGGGCCAGTCCGCGATGAGGTTGTAGCCGGTGGCGCCGCTCGAGGTGAACTGCTGCACGGTGGTGGTGAATCCGGCCGCGTCCAGCTTGGCCTTCGCGTAGTCGATCGATGCCTTGTAGCCGGGGCGTCCGTGGGCGCGGTTGCCGCCGTTGGCCGTGGCGATGGACTGGAACTGGGTCAGGTGCGCCTTGACGTTGGCGAGCGGGATGTCGGGGGCCGCGAGCGTCGGCGACGGGGCAGCGAGGGCGGTCGGCGCGGTGACGGCGATCAGCCCCGCGGCGGCGAGGGTGGCGACGCTCGCGGTGGCCCGTCTTATGGCGCGGGGCATGGCGGATCTGGAGATTCTCATGTGGGGCTCCGTATTCCGAACAGCAAGGGGGACGGAACGTACTGACGCCCTGCGACGCGGGTGCCGCAGGGCGCTGGAGCTGTACTGCTGAGCTGTACTGGGCTGCGCTGAGCCGGAGTGAGGTGTGTGGCGCGAAGTGCGTTGCCTGATATTGAAGGTGGGACGACCCACCGTCAAGGGAGGAAACCGGTCAGATGCCGGTCAGCCATATTCGGATACCGGACACGCTCCGGGCCCGGCTCACGGGGCCCGGCAGGGCTCAGTCCTCGTCCGGCGTCTCCGGACGCAGCAGCGGGTGCTTGACGCCCGGGAAGACCGTGGCGCGGATCACCGGCTCGGCGGACGCGCCCTGGACCACCGTCTCGGCGACGCCCCACGGGCGGCCGGGCAGGACGACGGTGATCGTGTACGAGGACGAGCAGCCCATGCAGTCGTAGCAGTCGACCCAGGTCTCGACCTCGGTGCGGCTGCCGGGGTAGCGGGCCACGTGGCGGTGGCGGGCGTGGCAGCGGTCGCACTTCTCGCCGGGCTCGCAGGTGCCGCCGCAGGGGCACGGCACGTCCAGGGTCTCGGCGGGCTGCCAGCGCTGGGTGACGACCGCCTCGCGGGTGGCGCCCATGTCCTTCATGGCCTTGAGGTTGCGGGCGGCGACGTTGTACGACTCGCCGGTCGACGTCATCCGGTTCCGGATCACGTCCTTGCGTCCGCGGTTCGTCGTCATGCTGGGCCTCCTGGGGTTCACGCAGCCCACCAGGAGGCCCATGAGATCGGTACCTCTACGGTACCCGCCGTCCGGCCCTCTCTTGTTCGATCCCTACTCGATGACGAGCTCGACCTCGATGTTGCCGCGCGTGGCCTTGGAGTACGGGCAGTACGCGTGCGTCGCCTCGACCAGCTGCTGACCGGCCTCGCCCGCCAGGGAGTCCGGCAGCTCCACGCGCATCACGACCGCGAGGCCGAAGCCCGCGTCGTCCTTGCCGATGGAGACCTCGGCGGTCACCGAGACGTCCTTGGTGTCGACCTTCATCTCGCGGGCGACCGCGCCCATCGCGCTGGCGAAGCAGGCCGCGTACCCGGCGGCGAAGAGCTGCTCGGGGTTGGTGCCCTGGCCGTTGCCGCCGAGGGCGGGCGGCATGGAGAGCGCGAGGTCGATCTGGCCGTCGGAGCTGACGGCGCGGCCCTCGCGGCCATTGGCGGTGGCGACGGCGGTGTACAGCGCGTTCATGGGTGTCCTCTTCCCTCGGGCGAAGTCGGTCGAAGCCGGTCGAAGCCGGGTGGAGTCAGTCGTAGTGGGGCGCAGAGCGAGAAGAACGGGGTTCGTTCGCTCGGTCACGTCAGTAATAGTTGCACACGATTAAGTTGTGCACAACTTAATCGTGTGTGCCAGGTACCCTGGACCCATGACGTCATCGCCGACCGCCGTACCTTCCGGACACGAGGTGCCCGACGTGCCCGACGTGCCCGACGACGCCGAGCTCCTCCGCCTCGACCACCAGGTCTGCTTCTCGCTGCACGCCGCCTCGCGCGCCTTCGGCGGCGTCTACCGCGATGCCCTCAAGGACCTGGGCCTCACTTATCCCCAGTACCTGGTGATGCTGGTGCTCTGGGAGAGCGGCCCGCAGCCCGTCAAGGCCATCGGCGAGCGGCTGCGCCTGGACTCCGGCACGCTCTCGCCGCTCCTCAAGCGCCTTGAGGCCGCGGGGCTCGTCCGGCGTGAGCGCAGTGCCGCCGATGAGCGCTCCGTCACCGTCCAGCTGACCGAGGACGGAGTGGAGCTGCGCGAGCGGGCCCTGCCCGTGCCGCGCCGGATCCTGGCCTCGACCGGCATGACGGTCGAGGAGGTCCTTGTCCTGCAGGGACTCCTCGGCCGCCTGACGGGCGCCCTCGACGAGGCTCAGTGAGGCTCAGTGAGGCTCACTGAGCGCGGTCGGCTTCACCGCTTCAGTTCCCGCACGTACTTCCCGAACTTCTCCAGGCCGTCGATGTTGCGCGGCCCGCTGATGCCCTCGTTGTAGTCGAGCACGAAGAAGTTGTTCTTCTTCACGGCGGGCAGCTCCTTGGTGTGCGGGGACTTCTTCAGGAAGTCGATCTTCTTCTTGGCGGGCATGTCGCCGTAGTCGAAGATGATGACGACCTCGGGCTCGGCCTCGGCGACGGCCTCCCAGTTCACCTGGGTCCACCGCTCGTCCAGGCCGTCGAAGATGTTCTTGCCGCCCGCGGACTTGATGATGTCGTTGGGCGGGACCTGGCTGCCCGCAGTGAAGGGCTGGTCCGTGCCGGAGTCGTAGAGGAAGACAGGGACCGGGTCGTCCTTGGGGGCCTTGGACTCGACGGCGGCCACGCGCTTCTTGAGGCCGCCCACGACCTCGTCCGCCTTCTCCTCGACGTGGAAGATCTTGCCCAGGCGGTCCAGGTCCGAGTACAGGGCCTTGAACGGGGTGACCTTCTGTGGGTACTTGGGGTAGTTGAAGCAGCTCTCCGTGTGCATGAAGCTCTGGATGCCGAGCTTGTCCAGGATCTGCGGGGTGATGCCCCGCTGGTCGCTGAAGCCCGAGTTCCAGCCGGCGACGACGAAGTCGGACTTGGCCTCCACGACGAGCTCCTTGTTGAGCAGGTCGTCGCTGAGCATCTTCACCTTCGCGTACTCCGACGCCCAAGGGGACTCGCTCACCGGCGGGTTGGCCGGTGGCATCACATAGCCGTGGACGTGCTCGGTCAGGCCGAGGCTGAACATCTTGTCCGCGCTGCCACCCTCGTAGACCACCGCGCGCCGCGGGGTCTTGTACGTGACCGGCTCACCGCAGCGCTTGACGGTGGTCTTCTCGGAGGGGCCCGCGGACTTGGAGTCCGCGTCGACCTCGGCGCCGCAGCCGCCCAGCAGCAGGGCGGCCGCGAGCGCGGATCCGACGGCGGTGCGTGTGCGTGCGCGTGTACGTGTGCGTGCGCGTGTACGTGTTCTGGGCATGGCCTGGTGGTGCCTTTCGGTGTTCAGAGGGGGGACGAGGGGCTCAGTGCGTAGAGGAGTTGGGGGTCGCCGGTCAGGGGGTGGCTGATCACGCTGGCCTTGACGCCGAACACCTCGTCGACGAGACCCGTGGTCAGCACCTCTGCCGGAGTTCCCGCGGCCACCAGCGCGCCCTGGGACAGCACCCCGATGCGGTCGCACGCGGCCGCCGCGAGGTTCAGGTCGTGCAGCACCACCAGGACCGTGAGGCCCGAGCCCTTCAGGAGCGAGAGGAGCTCGATCTGGTGGCGCACGTCGAGGTGGTTGGTCGGCTCGTCGAGGACCAGGATCCGCGGCTCCTGCACCAACGCCCTTGCCAGCAGCACGCGTTGGCGTTCACCGCCCGACAGGGTGAGTAGGCCGCGGTCGGCGAGGCGGGTCAGGTCGAGACGGGCCATCGTCCGTGCGCACAGGTCCCGTTCGCGCGCGCCGAGTGCCTGGTTCCCGCGCAGATGGGGGGCGCGGCCCAGGGCGACGACCTCCGCCACCGTGAAGTCGAGGTCCACCGCGCCGTCCTGGGCCATCGCGGCGACGACCTGCGCACTGCGGCGCGGCGTCAGGCGCGAGAGGTCGTCGTCGCCCACCCTGACCACCCCGGAGCTGGGGCGCAGCGCGCGGTAGACGCATTTGAGGGCGGTGGACTTTCCGCTGCCGTTCGGGCCGACCAGGCCCACGATCCGGCCGTCGCCCACCGTGAGGGACAGATCGCGGACGAGGACCTTGCCGTCGATCGTCACGGACATGCCGTCGAGTGCGAGCTCCATCTCAACGGCCCCCGAACATATAGCCCTTGCGCCGCATCAGCGCGATGAACACCGGCACCCCGACCAGCGCCGTGATGACCCCGAGCGGCAGCTCGCGCGGCGCCACGAGCGTCCGCGACACCAGGTCCACCCAGACCATGAACACCGCTCCGACCAGCGGTGCGACGGCCAGTACCCGCGCATGCGTGGCGCCGACCACCATCCGTACGAGATGGGGCATGACCAGGCCGACGAAGCTGATCGCCCCGCTCACGGCGACCATCACGCCGGTGACGAGGGAGGCGAGCAGGAGCAGGCCCTTGCGGTGCCGGTCGGGGCTGATGCCCAGGCTCGTCGCGGTCTCGTCGCCGAGCGCCAGGACGTCGAGCGCCCGGCTGTACCGGTACAGCACGGCGAGGCCGAGCAGCACACAGGCGGCCACGACGGGCAGGGCGCCCCAACTGGCGGCGCCGAAGCTGCCCATCGTCCAGTACAGGACCATGCTGGTCGCCTCGCTGTCCGGCGCGAAGTAGATGATCACGCTCATCACTGCCTGGAAGCCGAGCGCCATGGCCACGCCCGTCAGGACGAGCCGCAGCGGTGAGAGCCCGCCGCCGCGGCTCGCGGAGGCGACGTACACGAGAACGGAGGCGACGAGCGCGCCGATGAACGCCCCCGCCGACACCGCGTAGACGCCGAGCGCCGCGAGCCCGCCCGTGACCGTGACGCCGACCGCGCCGACCGATGCCCCGGAGGAGACACCCAGGACGAAGGGATCGGCGAGGGCATTGCGCACCAGCGCCTGGATGGCGACGCCGACCGCACTGAGGCCCGCTCCCACAAGTGCCGCCAGGAGCACGCGAGGTGTGCGGATCTGCCAGATGATCTGATACGTCGTCACCTCATCGGCGTCGATGCTCCCGCCGCTCATCGCCGCCCACAGGAGCCGGGCGGTGTCGCCCGGCGTGACGACGGCGGAGCCGAGGCCGATGGCCACGACGACGGAGACGAGAAGCGCGACGAGGAGCACGGCGCACGCCGCCGCAAGCCCCGCCCGGGAAGCGAGCCGGGCCCGCACGCCCCTGGCTGGAGGGGGTGGTTCGGGAGCCGGGCTGACGACTTCCGCAGGGGGGAGCGCGGGGGGCGGGGGCATGGCGGTCGGGCCTTTCAAGTCAGGGTGGAAGGAGGTGTGTTGGGGTCGGGGGAGGTGTGATGCGGCGGGCTTCTCCTGGCGCCGCTATACGGCGGGCCTCGCCGCCTCCTCCTGCTCAGGTCCCTCTCCCGCCGGTCCCTCTCCCACCGGCCCCGCCCGCAGCACGAACACCGCGGCCACCAGCGCCGCGACCACCAGCGCCCCGAAGGCCGCGGCGATCCCCGGATAGCCGGCGAGTCCGAGGCCGAGTCCGCCCAGGCCCGCGCCCACGAAGACCCCGAGGCTCATCCCCGCGGCGTTCACGCTCAGGGCCGCGCCCCGCTGGGTTCCGCAGCGCCGGACGAGCAGGCTGACCACGCACGCGGCCACCACGGCGTGGCCGGCCGCGTGCAGGGACGTCATGGCGAGCGCGAGCGGCAGCCAGTGCGTGAAGTAGAAGCCCACGACCGAGACGAGCGCGGCGACCAGGCCGATGGCCAGCAGCCGTTCGGTGCCGATCCGGGGCTCGGCGGAGTTCGTGATCCGTCCCGTGAGGAGATTGCTCACGAAGAACGAGGCTCCGCTGAGCGTCCACACGAACGCGAAGAGCCCGGGGTCGAGCTCGAACCGGTCGTCGTAGTAGGCCGCGAGGTAGGAGAGATACCCCATGAACACGGCCGTGCGGAGCAGGGCGATGAGCAGCAGCGGCACGACACCGGGGAGCGCACCGAGCGCCTTGAACGACGCTATGTAGCCCAGGCGTTGACCCGCGTCCTTCTCCTCCACCGGCTTGTCCTTGCCGCGCACGAAGAAGACGGCGGCCAGGAGCAGCGACACCCCGGTCACGGCGAAAAGGTCGCCCTGCCAGCCCCAGAAAAGGGCGGGCAGCGCGATGACTGGCGCCGCCAGCATCGCCGTCATCGACTGGGTCGCCGTGACGAGCGTCGCCGCGCGGCCCGCGGCCTTCCCGGATCCGAAGCGGTCGGCGGCGGCCGCCGTCAGCGCCGGGTTCAGCACCGACGTACTGGCGCCGACGAGCAGGCAGAACACGGCAAGCAGGATGAAGTCCTCGCTCGCGCCGAGGGCGGCGGACACGCCCAGCGCGGCGAGACCGCCCGCGGCGGCCCACTCCTTGCGCACCCGGTCGATCAGCGGGGCGAGCGCGGTGCCCACCAACAGGGCGGCGAGACCGCCGAGTCCGCGCAGGCCGCCCAGCGTGGCGACACTGCTGTCGGCGTCCTCGGCCATGGGGACCAGGTAGGTGCTGAAGACGGTGAACGGCAGCAGACCGACCGCGGACGCGACCAGGACCGGCCACAGCGCGCGGGCCATCCGCAGGTCGCCCGGCATCGCCTCGTCGTCGCCGTCGGCGGCGGCCCGGGAAGCCATTTCGGAACTCTGGGATTCGGAACCCTTGGAGTCGACGCTCACGCCGCCTCCCGGTAGCGGTAGAGGGGCGTCTCGTCGGCGCTGAACTGGGAGAACGCGAAGGGCTCCGCCGAGAGCCCGGTGACCCCCGCGGGCAGGAACGCGCGGGCCACGGCGCTGCCGCTCTGCGCGTACATCACCAGCGGCACCTCGTGCTCGCGGCAGTGCGCGAGGATCAGGTCGAAGGTGCCGTTGCTCAGCGTCATGCCGGTGGCGACCACGGCGTCGGCTTCCTTCAGGACCTCGGTCATGTCGTCGGTGATCCGGTCGCCCCACTGGGTCGTACGGAGATTGAGGTCGCAGGGCAGACAGACGCCGCCCCGCTCACGTATCGCCGCGACGAGGGGGTTGACCACGCCGATGAGCGCCACCTTCGCGCCCGGCTCGATGTCGAGCAGCCCGGCGATGGCGGCGTCGCGCGCCTTGGCCCGTACCTCGGGGGTCCCGGTGGGCAGCGTGACGCGCTCGGCTCCCGCGGCGTCCCGGTGCGGGCTCACCTGCGCGAGATAGGCGTCGAGCGCGGCGATGCGTACGGGTGTGGACTCAGCGCGAAGGAGCTTGTCGAGGGTGTGGCCCGAGGCGTTCTCGCAGAAGTCCGGGGCGAGTTCACCGGCCTCGAAGGAGCAGGCGCCGAACGCCGTGCCGACCCGGAGCAGCAAGTAGTGGTTGTGGTAGGTCACTTGGCTGCCCGCGAGGCGGGTCGTGTTGTACAGCCAGAACGCGCTGGTGACGGAGAGGTCCTTGGGGTCGGGTCCGTGGTCGCCCGCCAGGACGGCGTCGATGAGCTCCGCGACGTTGTGGGGCGTGCGCGGCTCGGGGTGTGCCATGTGGAGTGCTTTCAGAGTGGTGGTGGACGCGGGGGTGCGTGGTGCTGACGCTGACGCGGTACGTGGTGGTGACGCGGTGCGTGGTGCTGACGCGGTCACGGAAGGTCGGGCCAGGAAGTGGTCGACCAGGGATGCCTCAGCTCGTCGAGCGAGGTGATCTCATGCGGCTTCAAGGTGTCGATGTCCGGCGCCTGGGCGTGTTTCGTGTAGGCGCTCTCGACATAGCGGTGGCCCGTGTCCGCCGCGATGAAGACATACGTACGGGAGTCGTCTCGGCGCTTTTCCCACAGAGTGGTCAGATAGGCGGCCCCGGTGGAAAGGCCGGCGAAGATGCCGCTGGTCCTCAGGAGCGAGACCGCGCCGGACACCGCGCAGTCGAAATTCACCCAGTGCACGCGGTCGTACGCCTTGTGCCTGACGTTCCTGAATTCGATGGCGCTGCCGATACCGGCGATGATCATGTCGGGGTCGGCCACGCGCTCCGAGCCGAAGGTGACGCTGCCGAAGGGCTGCACGCCGACGAGCGACACATCGCGGCCCGCGTCCCGCAGATATCCGGCGATGGCGCCGGTCGACGCCCCTGAGCCGACCCCACCCACCAGGGCGAGCGGGCCGTCGGGGACCTCGGCGCCGATGGTCTCGGCCACGTCGCGGTAGCCGTAGTAGTGAATGCTGTCGTGGTACTGCCGCATCCAGTGGTACGACGGATTCGCCTCGAGTATCTCGGCGATGCGCCGCACTCTCAGCTCCTGGTCGAGCCGGAGATTCTTGGACGGACGCACCTGTTCCAGCGTGGCGCCGAGTATCTCCAGCTGGATGCGCAGGGTGTGGTCCACGGTCGTGGAACCCACGATGTGGCATTTCATTCCGTAGCGGTGACAGGCGAGAGCCAGGGCCTGTGCGTAGATGCCGCTGGAACTGTCGATGAGGGTGTCGCCGGGTTTCACGGCACCTGAATCCAGCAGGTGACGGACCGCCCCCAGAGCCGAATAGATCTTCATCGTCTCGAATCGGAGACAGACCAGGTCCGGCTCCAGGGATATGAGATCGGGTTTCTTCACCGCTTCGGCTATGTGGTCGTGCATGTCTGCCCTCTGCCCCCTGTGTTCGGTCGCCGAGCCGAGAGCATCACACTAGATGAAAATGATTGTCAAGACGGTTAGTGCTGTGGCAGCCTGTGGATCCGCAGGGGATGCCGGACGACGAGAGGAGACCTGTGAAGCTGTCCCAGGAGGTCGGACCGCGGCCCCGCCCGGCGGGCGTGAGGCCGGGCGTGAGGCCTGGCGCGGGGCCGGGTGCGGGAGCGGCCGGAACCGGAGTGGGCACCGCCTTCGGGACCTTCGGTGAGCTGCTTCAGGGCGTGCTGCCGGAGGAGGACGGGGACTTCCTGGTGACGTTGCCCGTCGCGCGATGGACGATGGCCACCTACCGGCGTGATCCCGGCTCCGAGGGTGTGGTGGTCCGTCCCGCCGGGAAGACCAAGGCGCTCCGACTCGCCCGTACGATCGGTGAGTTGGCCGAGCGGCAGACCGGCGTGCCGACCGGGGGAGGAACCCTCCACGTCAACAGCGTCATCCCCGAGGGCAAGGGCCTGGCGAGCTCATCGGCCGACCTGGTCGCGACCGCGCGGGCGGTCGGGCAGGCCCTGCGGGTCGAGATGCCGCCGTCCCGGATCGAGCGGCTGCTCGCGGACATCGAGCCCACGGACGGGGTGCTCTACCCCGCGATCGTCGCCTTCCACCACCGCACCGTGCGGCTGCGTGGCGTCCTCGGATCACTCCCGGTCATGGCCGTGGTGGGGATCGACGAGGGCGGTTCGGTCGACACGGTCGACTTCAACCGCATCCCCAAGCCGTTCACCCTGGCCGACCGCCACGAGTACGCGCGCCTGCTCGACCGCCTCGCGTGCGCCGTCCGCCGCCGCGACCTTGCGGAGGTCGGCAGGGTCGCGACCCGCAGCGCCCGGATGAATCAACTCCTGCGCCACAAGTGGTCGTTGGAGCCGATGCGGGAGATCTGCCGGGAGGTCGGCGGCCTGGGCGTCGCCGTCGCGCACAGCGGCACGACGCTCGGCATCCTCCTCGACACCGGCGACCCCTCGTACACGCAGCGCGTCAGTGCGGCGGCGCAGGCGTGCGCGGAGCTCGCGGGCGGAGTGACGGTGTACCGGACGCTGAGTTTCCCCGGGGGCGCCGGGACGGTCCCGGCCTAGCCCCGGAAGGGCCCGGGTCCGGGAAGGGCCAGGGTCCGGGACGGCTGGAGAACACCGGCCCGGGTCCGGGACGGCTAGAAGAACACCCCGCACCGCAACAGCACATTCGCGTACGGAGTGGCCTCACCGGTGCGTACCACCAGGCGGGCCTTCGCCGTGCGCAGCTTCAGCTCCTCGTGCGGGATCAGGGTCAGGGGCGTGACGCGGGAGACAAGGAGCCCGGCCGTCGCCGGGTTCGACTCGCGGACCTCATCCGCCGCCGTGCCGCCCTCCGTCACCAGCTCGGCGAGCAGCCCGTCAAGGACCTCGGCGAAGGACGGGACGCCCGCGCGGAACGCCAGGTCGACGACGCGTGGGCCCGGGGGTATGGGCATGCCCGCGTCGCAGATCAGGACCGTGTCCCCATGGCCCAACTCGGCGAGGGCGCCGGAGAGGTGGCGGTTGAGGATGCCCGTCCTCTTCATGCGGACGGCACCTCGTCGGACGTGGGGTACGACTCCTGCGCGCCCTGCCGGGTGACCGACGCCGCCCCGACGCGCGCCGCGTACGCAGCCGCCGTGGGGAGGTCGTCGCCCAGGCCGAGACGCCAGGCCAGGGCCGCCGTGAACGCGTCGCCCGCGCCGGTCGTGTCCACCGCGTCCACCTTCGGGCTGGGCACGGTGACGGGGGAGCCGTCGCCGTCCGCCGTCAGCGCTCCCTGAGCGCCCAGGGTGATCACCACCGAACGGGGGCCCAGGGCCAGCAACGCGCGCGCCCAGTCCGCGGGGGAGTCCGTGGCGGACGCGTCGTCGCCCAGGATGTAGCGCGCCTCGTGCTCGTTCACCACCAACGGGTCGCAGGCGGAGAGGACTTCGGAGGGCAGGGGAGCCGGAGGTGAGGGGTTCAGGACGAAGCGGGTGGCCGTCGGCAGGGTGCGTACGACCTCCGTGACCGTCTCGATCGGGATCTCCAGCTGGGTCGAGATCACCCGGGACGCGGCGAGCAGACTGCCCGCCGCGCGGATGTCCTCGGGGGTCAGCCGGGCGTTGGCGCCCGGCGAGACGACGATGCTGTTGTCGCCCGACGGGTCGACGGTGATCAGCGCGACGCCCGTGGGCGCCCCGCCGACCAGGACGCCCACCGTGTCCGCGCCCGCCGCGCGCTGCGAGTCGAGCAGAAGCCGGCCGTGGGCGTCGTCGCCGACCCGCGCGAGCAGGGCGGTGCGGGCGCCCAGGCGGGACGCCGCGACCGACTGGTTGGCGCCCTTGCCACCGGGATGCGTGGCGAGGTCGGAGCCGAGGACCGTCTCGCCGGGGGCGGGGCGGCGCTCGACGCCGATCACCAGGTCGGCGTTGGCCGACCCGACGACCAGGAGGTCGTACGTGGCGTCGTCGTGCTCGTGCGCGTGGTCGTGCATCTGTGGGTCCAGCTCCTGCTCGTACGGGGTGACGGTGATGGCGGGTTACGCGACGTGCGGCGGGGTCAGGAGAAGTCGGCCACGTTCTTCTTCGTGACCACCTTCACCGGGACCTTCACCATCGAATCGACGTCCTTGCCGCGCACCGCCTTCACCGCGTTCTGCACGGCGATCCTGCCCAGCTCCTTCGGCTGCTGCGCCACGGACGCGTACAGCGTGCCCGCCTCGACCGCCTTGAGGCCGTCGGGAGTTCCGTCGAAGCCGACCACCGAGACCGACTTGCCCGCCTTGCCGCCGAGCGCCTTGGCGGCGCCGAGGGCCATCTCGTCGTTCTCGGCGAAGACGCCGTCGATGCCGGGGTTGGACTGGATCAGGTTCGTCATGACGTCCAGGCCCTTGGTGCGGTCGAAGTCCGCGGGCTGGGAGGCGACGACCTTGATGCCGGGGTACTCCTTGATGCCCTCGGCGAAGCCCTTTCCGCGCTCGCGGCTCGCCGACGTGCCCGCGACGCCCTGCAGGGTGACGATCCTGCCCTTGCCGCCCAGCTTCTGAGCGAGGGTCTTCGCGGCCAGCTTGCCGCCCGCGACGTTGTCGGAGGCGACGAGCGTCGCCGCCTTCGCCTTGTTCACGCCGCGGTCGGCGGCGATCACGGGGATGTCGGCCTTGTTGGCGCCGCGCACGGCCGGGCCCACCGCGTCCGAGTCGACCGGGTTGACGATGATCGACTTCATGCCTTCGCCGGTGAAGTTCTGCAGCTGGTTGGTCTGCTGCGACGCGTCGTTCTGCGCGTCCGTGACCGTGAGGTCGATGCCGGCCTTCTTGGCCTCCGCCTGCGCGCCCTCCTTCATCTGGACGAAGAAGGGGTTGTTGAGGGTGGAGAGCGACATGCCGATCTTCGTCGACGTACCGGAGGAGCCGTTGTTGAAGAAGGAGACGGCGCCGACCACGGCCGCCACGAGCACGGCGGCGATCCCGAGCTTCAGGACCTGCGGCCCCTTCTTGCCGCCCCCGGCCGCGGCGCCGGTCGAGGCGCCCGGAGTCGCGCCCGCCTTGCGGCGCAGGGTGTCGAGGAGCACGGCGAGCGCGATGACGACACCGATCACGACCTGCTGCCAGAAGGCCGACACGGAAAGGAGGTTGAGGCCGTTGCGCAGGACCGCGAGGATCAGCGCGCCGATCAGGGTGCCCGACGCCTTGCCGACACCGCCCGCCAGGCTCGCGCCGCCGATGACGACCGCGGCGATCGCGTCCAGCTCGTAACCCTGCGCGGCCTGAGGCTGCGCGGAGACCAGACGGGACGCGAGGACGATGCCCGCGACGGCGGCGAAGAGGCCGGAGAGGCCGTAGATGACGAGCTTCTGCCGCTTGACGCGCAGGCCGGAGAGGCGGGCCGCCTCTTCGTTGCCGCCGATCGCGTACATGGAGCGGCCGATGTACGTACGGGCCAGGATGACGGCCGTGATCAGACCCATCGCGATCATCACGATGACGGGGACCGGCAGCCAGCCGCCGATCGTGTCACCGAGGTTGGAGACCGAGTCGGGGAACGGGATCGGGCTGCCCTGCGAGATGACCAGGGACAGGCCGCGGGCCACCGAGAGCATCGCGAGCGTCGCGATGAACGGCGGGAGTTTGCCGTACGAGACGAGCAGGCCGTTGACGAATCCGCACGCGATGCCGGTGCCGACGGCGAGGACGATCGCGAGCCAGACCGGCAACCCCTGTGAAGTCGCCGTCCAGGCAAGGACGGTGGCCGACAGCGCGGCCACCGAACCGACCGACAGGTCGATGCCCGCCGAGACGATGACGAAGGTGACGCCGAACGCCAGGATCGCCGTGACGGCGGCCTGCACGCCCACATTGAGCAGGTTCTGGGTGGTGAGGAAGTCGCCGGAGAGCAGCGACATCGCCACCAGGAGGACGACCAGGGCGCTCAGCGCGCCATTGTCGAGCAGGACGCGGCGCAGACCGGTGGCGCCACCCGCGTTGCTCTTCAGCGTTTCAGTGGCCACGGGAGGCCTCCCCTTCGGTTGTTCCGTTCTCGACTGCTGCCTGAACTGCCGTACTGCTGACGGCGAGTGCCATCACCGCGTCCTGTGTCGCGTCGTCCGCCGCGAGTTCGCCCGCGATGCGGCCCTGCGCCATGACGAGCACGCGGTCGCTCATGCCGAGGACCTCGGGCAGATCGCTGGAGATCATCAGGACCGCGTGGCCCGAGGCCGTCAGTTCGTTGATGAGCTGGTAGATCTCGACCTTCGCGCCCACGTCGATGCCGCGTGTCGGCTCGTCGAGGATCAGGACCTTCGTGTCGGCGAGCAGCCACTTGCCGATGACGACCTTCTGCTGGTTGCCGCCGGACAGGGTGCGCACGTGCTGGCCGATCCCGGCCATCCGCACGCCCAGCTGCTCGGCGATCCTTGCGGCCGCGACGCGCTGACCCTTGAGGTCCACGAGCCCGGAGCGGGTCGCCGAACGCAGCGTCACCAGACCGAGGTTCTCCTGCACGGAGGCGTCGAGCAGGAGCCCCTGGCCCTTGCGGTCCTCCGGTACGAGGCCGATGCCCGCGCCCATCGCGGCGATCACGTCATGCCGGGGCAGCCGCTCACCGCGTACGTCGACGGAGCCGGCGTCGTACGGATCGGCGCCGAAGACGGCGCGCGCCACCTCGGTCCGTCCCGCGCCGACGAGCCCCGCGAGGCCGACGACCTCACCGGCCCGCACCTCGAAGCTGACGTCACGGAAGACGCCCTCACGGGTCAGGCCCTGCACGGTGAGCAACGCGCCCCCGGTGTCCGGGCGTTCGCGCGGGTACTGCTGCTCGATGCTCCGGCCCACCATCAGGCGGACGAGTTCGTCCTCCGGGGTCGACGCGGGCACCTGGTCGACGCTGCGGCCGTCGCGCAGGACGGTGACGCGGTCGCCGAGTGCGGCGATCTCCTCCAGGTGGTGGGTGATGAAGACGACACCGACGCCGTCGGCGCGCAACTGCCGCACGATCGCGAAGAGTTTGTCGACCTCCTCGCTCGTCAGGACGGCCGTTGGCTCGTCCATGATCAGGACGCGGGCCTCCAGGCTGAGCGCCTTGGCGATCTCCACCATCTGGAGCCGGGCGATGCCCAGTTCGCGCACCTTGGCGCGCGGCGACACCTGGACGCCGACCCGCTTCAGGAGCTTCTCGGCGGCCTCCTCCATCGCCTTCCGGTCGATCATCCCGAAGCGGCGCGGCTGGCGGCCCAGGAAGATGTTCTCGGCGACGGTGAGGTCGGGTACGAGGTTGAACTCCTGGTAGATCGTGGCGATGCCGAGCCGTTCGGCGTCCTGCGCCCCGTGGATGCGGGCTTCCTTGCCGTCCACGAGGATGCGGCCGCTGTCGGGGCGGTAGGCGCCGGAGAGCATCTTGATGAGCGTGCTCTTGCCCGCGCCGTTCTCGCCGAGCAGGACGTGCACCTCGCCACGGCGGAGGTCGAAGTCCACGGAGTCGAGCGCGACGACACCGGGGAAGGTCTTGCGAATGCCTTCGATCCGCAGCAGTTCGGCCGCGTCGTGCTCTGTGGCGCGCGGCAACTCGTCCTGGTTGCTCACGTGGTGCTCCTCTGGTCGGTGGGGGACTCGCCGCAGGAGCGGCGTACGACGAGACGTGCGGGCAGGGTGACGGACCGGGGGCGTCTGCCCTCGATCCGGTCGACCAGGGCCTGCACGGCGGCCCGGCCCAGGTCACCGGTCGGCTGCGCGATGGCGGTGATCGGCGGATCGGTGTGCACGAACCACGGGATGTCGTCGAAGGCGGCGAGCCCGATGTCGTGCGGGACGCGCAGGCCGCGCGCGCGGATCGCGTCGAGCGCGCCGAGCGCCATCAGGTTGTCCGCGGCGAAGATGACGTGGGGCGGCTCGGGCAGTGAAAGGAACCGCTCGGTGGCCCGGCGCCCGCTGTCGGCCTGGAAGTCGCCCTGCCCGATGTGGTCGTCGGGCAGCGGGAGCCCGTACGCGCCGAGCGCCTCGCGGAAGGCCTCGACGCGCTCGCTGCCCGTGGTGGTGGCGGCGGGCCCGGCGATGATCGCGAGCCTGCGGTGGCCGATGCCGTGCAGGTGGGCGACCAGGTCACGGACGGCCGCGCGGCCGTCGGCACGGACGACGGGGACGTCCACGCCCGGGATCCAGCGGTCCACGAAGACCATCGGGGTGCTGGAGCGCGCGGTGTCGAGCATCAGCGGGGAGCCGCCGTCGGTGGGGGAGACCAGGAGCCCGTCGATCCGGCGGTCGAGGAGCGTGCGCACGTGGTGGTCCTGGAGCTCGGGCCGCTCGTCGGCGTTGCCGATGATCACGCTGTAGCCGAGTACGCGGGCCGCCTCCTCGACGGAGCGGGCGAGGGCCGTGAAGTACGGGTTCAGCACGTCGCTGATGACCAGGCCGAGCGTGCGGGTCTGGGCGGTGCGCAGCGAGCGGGCGACGGCGTTCGGACGGTAGCCGAGGCGCTCCGTCGCGGCGAGGACGCGGGCCCGTGCGGCCGGGCTGACCGAGGGGTGATCGTTCAGGACGCGCGAGACCGTGGCGACGGATACGCCTGCCTCGGCTGCGACGTCCTTGATGCTCGCCATCGCCGGTCCACCTCCTTGTGGAATCGATTACACGGAGGATTGGAATCGATTACACGGGTGGGTGGCAAGACCCTGGAGGGGCAGTGAGACCGGATTGTGATCCGGGGTGCTCAGGTGAGCGGAGTGGTCACCTCCGGCGGCGGGGCGTCACCGGATCACGCGAAGGGCACCGTCAGCCACGGGCTGTCCGGATCCGAGACCAGCTCGCGATGGGCCTGGAGCACCGTCGTGTACCAGTCGCCGAACTGCTCCTCGTCGAAGTGGAGGCAGCGGCCCAGGACGTAGCCCGCGGAGAACTCCTCCCACGACGTGTACGCCGACCGTGCCTCGCCGCTCACGCGCTCGATCGCCGTCTCCAGCTCCGCGTGGGAGGCGTACCGCGCGCCCCGGCCCCAGCGGGCCATCTTCGACGCGCGGCCGATGTCCCAGGCCGCGACCGTGCGGACGTGGCCGTCGGGCGGCAGGAGGCCGTCGGCGCGGAACCGGGACTCGTAACGGATGATCTTCCCGACGAGACCGCGCAGGGCCGCGACGAAGTCGTCCAGGTCGGGGTCGTCGCCCGGCTTGTGCGGCGATTCGGGCCCGCCGCTCTCGGCCATGCGGTTACGGATCGTCACCTCCACGCACTGGCGCCACAGCTCGGGATCGACGCGCGGGCCGAACTGCTCGATCAGCGACGTGCGGGCGCCGAGCACGAAGTCCCAGTACCACGGGCTGACTTCACGGCTCAGGAGCCGCTCCTGCGTACCGAGCCAGTCCTCGCGGCTGTGCACGCCCCACCACTCCGCCAGGCGCTCGACCTCGGAGTTGTGGCCCGCGCCGTGCCAGTCGAGGGTGTTCCAGGCGTCGCCGTTGGCGAAGCAGAGATGGGCGCCGCAGGCCAGGCCGTGCAGGAGGACCGGCGACTCGGGGGCGCCGGTGCGGCGGGTGTCGATGCGGTCGTGCAGGCGGCCGTCGACGTAGTGGTCCGCGTGCAGGTCCGCCCAGACGTCCCGCTCCTCCTCCGTCGTCAGGTAGAACTGCTGGCAGGGTGTGGCCGCGTTGACCACCAAGATGTCGATGTCGTCCGGCAGTTCGGCGGCGAGCGTGCCGAGCGTGACGAACTCGTACACCACCTCGGGGTGCGGACGGGGGAGCAGCCCGACGGTGTACATCTGCGCGATGCGGCGGCCGTCGGGGAGGTCGACGGTGAGGACCGGGCGGTCGGTCGCGCCCGGCTCGATGTCGGCCACCGACACCGGGCGGTACAGGCCGGTGATGGCTATCGCCCGCAGATACGTGTACCCGTCGTCGGCCTCGCACAGTTCGTACAGGTGCTCCTCGAGGTCGGCGGGCGCCTGCCAGGGAGTGCCGTCGTCGGGGGCGTCGACGTTCGGGAAGACGTCGTCGTGGTACTCGTCCTCGGCTGCGGGGGCGGCTGCGCCGTGCATGCGGGGTCTCCGTCGTGGGTGGCGCGCGCGGGTGCGCGCGGAGGGCATCGGGGCGGATCTTGAACCGTATCCGATGGCTCCGCGGGGCTACTTGCGCGCCTGCGGCTGCAGCCGCACCGGCACCGACTTCAGGCCGTTGATGAAGTTGGAGACCAGGCGCCGCGGAGGGCCCGCCAGTTGGGGAGGCGTGGGCTGTGCGGCGCTGAACTCCTCGTACAGAACACCGAGTTGGAGACGGGCGAAGTGCGCGCCCAGGCAGACGTGCGGGCCGTCGCCGAAGGAGACATGGGGATTCGGGGAGCGGGACAGGTCCAGGCGGTGGGGGTCCGTGAAGACGCGTTCGTCGTGGTTGGCGGAGGCGTGGAGGACGACCACCTTGTCCCCTGCGCTGATGGCCCGGCCCGCCAGGGTGGTGTCCTGGGCGGCCGTGCGGCGGAACGTGAGGACGGGCGGGTGATGGCGCAGGAGTTCGTCCACGGTCGTGGCGACCGGGACGTCGCCCGCGTGGAAGCGGCGGTACGCCTCCGGGTGCTCGGCGAACGCGAGCAGGCCGCCGGGTGCCGCGCTACGCACGGTGTCGTTGCCCGCGACGGTGAGCAGGAAGAAGAACATCTCCAGCTCGGGGTCCGTCAGTTCGGGGTCCGTCGCGAGGGTGGTCATGATGTCGTCGGCGGGCCGGCGGCGCTTGTGCGCCGCCAGGTCGTGGGCGTAGGCGAACATGTCGCGCAGCATCGAGGGCGAGCGCGGATCGACCGGCCTGCCGTCAGGGCCACGGACCGACTCACCCGCCTCGTCGGGGTCCTGGTAGCCGATGACGCGCTGCGTCCAGTGCAGGAGCAGGCCGCGGTCGCTCTCGGGGACGCCGAGGAGATCGGCGAGATTGAGCAGTGCGTAGTCGTCGGTGACGGCGGTGACGAGATCGCAGGCGCCGTCGGCGTCGCGGGCCCGGTCCGCCGCCGTGGCGAGCAGGGTGCGGGCCCGGTCGCGGGCCAGGGACGCGAAGCGTTCCACGCGCCTCGGCGTGAAGGCGCGGCTGACCAGGCGCCGCAGCCTGCCGTGGTCGGGGCGGTCCTGGTTGAGCATCATGCGGCGGATGAACGGCAGGTCGTCCGGGTCGGGATCGCGGATCTGCGTGGCGCCCAGGTGCGAGGAGTACGTGGTGGAGTCCCTCAGGACACGGACGACGTCCGCGTGCCGTGTGACCGCCCAGAAGCCCGGTCCTGACGGCCAGTCGAGCACCTGTGGCTCCTCCTGCCAGGCGACGGGGTGCAGGTCTCGGAGCAGGCGGTAGCGGTCGTGCGGGACCCCGGCCGCGTACTGCCGCGGGTCGAACACGTCGGGGACCGCTGCGGTTTCACTGCCCCGGGACGAGGTGACCGGCCCGCTCCTTCCCTCCGGCGGCCGGCTCACGAGACACCTCCGGGTACATGCCCGCGTTCCTGCCCGCATTCCTGCCCGCATTCCTGCCCACGTTCCTGCCCACGTTCATGAGGCATGCCCGCCTTCATGACGCGCCGCTGTCCCCGCCGTCCGCCCGCAGGAAGTCCTCCACCGCGCGGATGAGGGCGAGCGGCGTCTCGTCCATCGCGTAGTGGCCCGACTCGGCGAGTTCGGTGAGTTCGGCGCGTGCGTACCAGCGCAGCCACGTCCGGCGCATCAGATCCGCCCCGAGCGCGGGGTCGAGTGCCCCGACCACCGCGAGCGCGGGCACGGTCGAGCCCTCGATCCGGTCGTGGAAGTCCTCGCGCGCCCAGGAGTCGAGCCAGCCGCGGAAGGCCTTGGCGTCGCTGACGGCCAGGGAGCGCGCCACCATGCGGTCGAGCCAGGCCCCGGGCCGTACCCCGCCGGTGGTGATGTCGATGATCGCGCGGCGGTTCTCCGGCAGCCGGTCCGCCTCGGAGAACAGCTCCCACTGCTCGGGCGGCAGGTCGAGGCCGGACGCGGGCACGGGGGAGACACCGACCAGCCTGCGGATCCGGTGCGGGGCGATCGCGAGGACCCGCTGGGCGACGCTCGCGCCCATCGAGTGGCCGATCAGCGAGAACCGGTCCCAGCCGAGGCGATCGGCCAGGGCGACGACATCGGCGGCGCCCTCGGAGGCCGTGTACGCGCCGCTCGCGTCCTTGGCCTCCCCGTACCCGCGCAGGTCGGGCACCGCGTACTGGAACGAGGCGAGGTCGAGGTCCGCGAGCACCGGCGCGTACGCCGAGCGGTCGGCAAGCCAGCCGTGCACGGCGATCACCTTGTGCGGGCCGTCGCCCAGCAGGACATGGGGAAGCGCGAAGGAGGCCACGTCGACTCCGATCAGGGTCAGCGTCAGGAGACGGGCCGTTCGGTGGCGGCCCGCGCACCACCGTGGCCCCAACGCCCCCGTACCGCAAGAGCGCACGGCGTCGGCCGGCGTCAACCGCGTGCGGGGCGCGGGGGAGCCGGGTGAATCCCCGTGAAGAGGGGAAACTTGGCGGACGGCCTGCGATCGGGGCATGCGGTTGGTCAGAATGTGGCATGGCCATCCGCCGACTCAGCTACCGGCTCGACGAGGAGCCGGACACCGGAGCCGTCCGTCTGATCCCCGCACCGGCGGGACCGCAGGATCAGGAGAAGGAACAGACGCTCGAATCACCGGAGTTGACGGCGCTCGTGCAGGCCGTCGGACACCGTCAAGGTCTCAGCCGCAGCAGACTTCCGGACGGCGCGGGACTCCTGTGCCACACCGTCGCCGGGCCACCCGGAAGCGAGCCCGCCGAGCGCCGCGTCGAGGTGGCGTACGCGGACGGCACCGGTGAACTGCCCCTGTCCCTGACCCTGGGTGATGTCGCCCCTGAAGGGCTGATCGTCTTCGCCCGCGCGCACGCTCCCCGCGTCGAACCCTTCCTCGCCGACGTACGCCGTCTGTTCGACGAGCGGGCCGGGCGGCAGATCGTCGTCGCCGAGTCCGCCCCGGAGACCGTGGCCTGCTGGGTCGCCCTCGCCTGTGCCTCGCTGCCCGACGCGTACGCCGCATCGCTCACGTTCAGCACGCGGACCGCGCAGCCGCGCAGAGCGCCGCAGCAGATCCTCGGCATCGGGCCCGACGCGGACTTCGACCGGTTCGACGGGCCCACGCTCGATCACTTCTACCGCGTGCACGACGGGCTCGGCGGCCAGGGGAGCACCCCGATTCCCGACCCATGGGCCGAGGTGACCGCCCGGCAGTGGATCGAGGGGACACCGCCCGAGCCGCCGAGCGACGGCGACGACCCGTTCGCGCTCACCCGTCCGACCCTCGACATGCGGCAGTTGGCGGCCCTGTCGGACGACACCCGCCGGGACGTCGTGCGCGCCCATGCCCGGTCCGTGGCGAAGGAGGGCGCGGGCAGTCCCCTCGTCGACGAGCTGTACGGACTCTGCCGTGCGCTCGGGGCCGACGACCCCGAGGCGGCCGAACCGCTGGCCCTCGCCCTGGTCCGGCACTACGTGGCGGTGGCCGAGCAGCAGGGCACGCTGCCCGACCTCGCCGCGTGCGAGCGGCTCCCGCTGGGCGCCGACGCCTGGCAGCGGCTGCGCGGGGACTTCGGCAGCCGCGCGGACGACGTCCTGCGGCGCAGCCTCCATGAGCCCATCGGCGCCTGGACCGAACCGCTGCGGCTGGTGCTCGCCCTGGGCGCGGAACCCGGGCGTGGCCTGGGCAAGGCGACGGAACGGCTCGCCAACGCGCTGCTCAACCCCGGGCGGCGCGCCTGCGCGGAGTCCGTCGAGGTCCTGGAGGCTCTGGGCCACACGGGGCTGAACCGGCAGGTCCTGAGCCTGCTCGGCGGGGGACTCACCGAGGGCAAGCTGGGCAAGCTCCGTGACTTCGCCAACTCGCCCCAGGGGGAGTGGCTCCGGCGGCGCGTCGAGGCAGGCGAGGCGCCGCTCGTGCTCCGGCTCGCCGAAGCCGGTGCCCGCTTCCAGCGGCAGCCGCACTGTCTGCGGGGTGCCCGGCTCTTCGCCGCGCTCGCGGAGCTGGTGCCGGGCCGCGAGGCGGCCGATCCCGTGACGCTGCAGCGGCTGTGGCGGATCGTGTGGGGCGGCAAGCAGCCCGACCTCACCGACCTGGCGGAGCTCGCCCGCACCTGCTCGACGCGGCTGCTCGTCGACGCGGGATTCGCGGTCCCGCTCGCCGTTCTGCTCAGATCGCCGGAGCGGGTCGACCGCGAGCTCGTCGAGTTCGCCCGGGAGCTGCGGGCGACGGGGCAGCTGACCACGCTCCAGCGCGTCACGGCCGACCTGCTCATGACCTCGTACGAGTTCGCCGAGGGGCACCTGCCCCTGCGCGCCGCCGTCGAGCGCCTGCGCGTCCAGTCCGGGAAGGCCTCCCCGCTCGGTGCCGTCCTGCGGGAGGGGACCGGTGCCTGGGTGGGCCGGGGGTTCGCCCTGGCGGCCCCCGTCGAGTTGTGCCACCGTCCGACCCTGGACTTCCTGATGACCACGGGTGACGACGTCCTGCGGCCCTACCGCGAGATCTTCCTGGACGAAGGCGCACGCGAGGGGAGGATCCGCGAACTGCCGTCCCGCCCCGCCGACATCGCCGCGCTCCACTACATCTGGAGCCCCCGCCACGGGCACCCGATCACGGAGGCGTGGCAGCGGGTCGCCGACGAGCTGCTCACCCGTGTCCTCGCCCCCGTGGTGCCGCACCTGGACACCTGGACGCTCGGCGAGGTCGCCACGGAGATCGCCCGGCAGCCGCGCGGGGGGCAGAGGGTCCAGGAATGGAACGCCTGGCGCAGCCGGCTCGCCGGGGCGCAGGGGCCCCGGCCACCAAGACCGGGCTCCGCTCCTGGCCACGGCCCTGACCACGGCCCTGGCCCCGGCCCTGAGCGCTGCCGTTGACCCGGCGGCCCGGACCGCACGCCTGGGCCACCGCCCCGCCGAGCCATCGACCTCCCGATCCACCGATCTCCCGCCCCACTGATCTCCTGAGCCACCGATCTTCCCGATCCACCGATCTTCCCGATCCACAGACGCGCGAGAGGACCAGCGTGAGGAACACCAGCGACACCAGCGGAACCAGCGTGACCGTCGAGACCCATGCTGCCGCCGACAACTTCCCCGGCGGCAGCATGGCGAACCGCCCAGTCCACTTCATCTGGATGCTCGACTGCTCGGGCTCCATGGGCGTGAACGGCAAGATCGGCGAACTGAACTTCGCCATCCGCGAGGCCATTCCCGAGATGCAGCAGGCCGCCGAGTCCAACCCGGCCGCATCCCTGCTCGTACGTGCCATCTCCTTTGCCAGCGGCGCCAGTTGGCACGTCAGTGAGCCCACTCCGGTGGACCGCTTCGCCTGGGAGGACGTGCACACGTACGGCGGCACCGACATGGGCGCGGCGTTCAAGCTCGCCGCGGGTGCGCTGCAGACGCCGCCGATGCCGCAGCGCGCGCTGCCCCCGGTGCTCGCTCTCGCCTCCGACGGGCAGCCCACCGACGACTGGCGCGCGGGCCTGCGCGAGATCGACGCGACGCCGTGGGGCAAGCGTGCCGTGCGGGTCGCCGTGGCCATCGGGGACGACGCGGACAAGAGCATGCTCAAGGAGTTCCTCGCCAACCCGGAGCTCGAGCCCCTGCAGGCCAAGAACCCCCGCCAGCTCGCCGCGGCCATCCGCTGGATGTCGACGGCCGTCGTGAAGGACGCGTCGACGCCGAAGGTCGAGGACGCCAGGCCCGCGTCCCCGCTCGGACCCGCGCCGCTGACCAAGGACGACGAAGACGACATCTGGTGAGCGGGCCATCGACACCGGCACGGACACAGGCCACGACCGGCGGCCTGGCCATCCTCGGCGCCACCGTCAAGGGAGTCGGCAAGAAGTACAGCCAGGACAGCTGCGGCACCCTCTCCGTGGCCCAGGGGCGCGCCGCGGTGCTCACGGTGGCCGACGGGCACGGTTCCGCCGCGCACTTCCGCAGCGACCTCGGCTCCTGGTGGGCCGTCGAGGAGTTCACCGCGTGCGCGGAGGGCTTCGCGCGGGAAGTGGTGCGCGTCGGCGACGACGCGACGGGCTGGGCCGGTCTGCGCGCCGAGGCGCGCAGCCTGCCGCAGCAGGTGGCGCACCGCTGGCGCGAGCGCGCGCTGCTGCACGACTGGAACTCCCCGGCGCACGGTGGCCTCCGGCTGCCGGGCTCGGCCGGCGGTGCGCCCGACCTCGCCGTGTACGGCAGCACCCTCATCGGTGCCGTCATCACCGAACGCATGCTCTTCTGCTGGCAGTTGGGCGACGGTGACATCGTCCTCGTCGACGCGGACGGCACCCCGCGCACACCGCTGTCGACGGGGCCCGACATGGGCGACGAGACGGACTCGCTGTGCGAGCCGGAGCCATGGCGCAAGATGCGGTCGCACTGGCAGCCCTTCACCACGGGCCCGCCGCCGGCCGTGCTCATCTCCACCGACGGGCTCTCCAAGAGCTTCGCCGACCACCAGGGGTTCCTGGACTTCGCCACCGGCGTCACCGAGCGCGCCGCGGGTCAGGGTGTACCCGCGGTGCAGGCACAGCTCGCGGACTGGCTGGAGCGCGCCGCCAAGTACTCCGGTGACGACACGACGTTCGTGGGCGCTCTCGCGGCCACGGCACCCGCTGGGCCCGAGAGCTCAGCCGATCGCACAGCCCATCGCTCAGGCGATCGCTCAGCCCATCGCACAGCCGAACAGGAAGCCGAGAAAGGAACCGCATGGTGAACGGCATGCTCGCCGCCGGAAAGACCCTGGTGGCCGAGTCGGGGGAGAAGGTCACGGTCGCCGAGCTCTTCGGCTCCGGCGGCCAGGGCGAGGTCTACCGCGTGACGACGCCGCAGGGCGATCGCGCGCTGAAGTGGTACTACCCGCAGCTGGCCGACGCCCGCCAGCGCCAGATCCTCGAAGGGCTCATCGCCCGGGGCTGGAGCGACGACCGCTTCCTGTGGCCCACCGCCATAGTCCTCGACCCGGAGGGCCCCAAGAGCGGTGCGCCGGGCTTCGGCTATCTGATGGACGTACGCCCCGGACGCTTCCAGGACCTGCCCGCGCTGTTCCGCCGCGACCCCTCGGTGTCCGCCGCGACGATGCGCACGCTGGTCACCGTGGCACTGCACACCGTCGAGGCGTACCGGTCGCTGCACTCAAGGGGCATCGCCTACCGCGACATCAACTGGGGCAACATCTTCTTCGATCCGCGCACCGGGGACGTCCTGGTGTGCGACAACGACAACGCGGTGGTGGAGGGCGAGTCCGCCGCCGTCGCCGGGACCATGGACTTCATGGCGCCCGAGCTGGTCCGCCGGGACAAGGGGGCCCAGCCCGGCACGCAGACCGACCTGCACTCGCTCGCGGTGCTGCTCTTCCTGCTCCTCATGAACGACCACCCGTTCAACGGCGCGCAGGCCCTGCAGATCCGCTGCATGGACGAGGCGGCCAAGCGGCGTCTGTACGGCACCGACCCGGTGTTCATCTACGACCCGTCCGACGCCCGCAACCGCCCCGTGCCCGGCGAGCAGCCGACCGTGGTGGCCACCTGGGGCGCGCTGCCGCCGATCCTGCGCGACCTGTTCGTCCGTACCTTCACGGAGGGGGTACGGACCCCGGTCAAGCGGGTGCGCGAGTCACAGTGGTGCGACGCCCTGAGCCAGGTCCTCGACGCGATCACCCAGTGCGGTTCCTGCGGCAAACAGAACCTCACGCAGCCGGACGGCGCCGCCCCCGAATGCTGGAAATGCGGCCGTACGCTGGTGCTTCCGCCGCGGCTCGAACTGGTCACCGGCACCGGGACGTCACGCACCCGGCGCGGCATCAGGCTCGCCCCGAGCGCGCGGGTCTACGCCCATCACCTGGTCGAGTACCCCGACCGGCACGACTTCCGGGCCGTCGTCGGCGAGGTGACCGAACACCCCCAGAACCGGGGCAGGTTCGGGCTCACCAACCACACCAAGGACGTGTGGACCGCGCGGAAGGACGACGGGACCGTGCGGGACGTGGAGCCGGGGCGCACGATCGCGCTGCGGGCGGGTCTGCTCCTGGAATTCGGGGGTGGGGCGGAGGCGGAGGTGCGGGACTAGAACGGTGGGGCGGAGGTGCGGGGCTCGAAGGGTGCGGCGGAGGCGCGGGACTAGAAGGGGGCGGGCGTCCGCTTCGAGCGCCACCGCTGCCACCACGTCCGCCACCAGGGGGAGGCCACCGGCGGGACCGCCGGGGCCGGTGGCGGCTCGGCGGGCAGCACGGCCCGCGCCGACGGCACCCCGATGGCCACGGCATCCGGCCGCGGCAACGCGGTCACGGTGAACCGGCACTCCGCCGGGGAGACCTGGAGCGCCACGGCCTGGCCGGAGACATGCTGGCTGCGCGCCACGCGCCGCTCACCGCCCCGCGCGCCGTCCTCCCAGGAGATGAGCGTGAGCACGGCGGGCTCGGGCCACGCGAACCGCAGCTCCGCGCGGTCGGCGGCCACCCGGCGCACCTCCAGGTCCCGTACCTCCCCCTGGTGTTCGACGACTACGTTCGGCCCCGAGACGGCGCGGTCGCCGAGCACGCTCACGGCCGTCATCCGCAGCCGCTCACGGGGCGGCGGCAGCACGTCGACGGAGGTCGGCGGCGCGCCGTCGGGCGGTGCCAGCCTGCCGACGTGCTCGGACACGTCCGCGCCCGGCGGCACAGGGTGCGCGAACCACGGCACCAAGTGGCCCTCACCGCGCGACGGCGGCCGCCACGCGACGCGGACACGGCCGTCGTCGAGGCGCCGCACACTGAGCTCCTCCACCGGCGATGGCCAGCGGTCGACGCGGGCGGTGATGGTGCGCCCCGGTGACTGGACCAGGCGACCGGCGGGCCCCGAGTAGCAGCACTGGACCTCGTAGACGTACAGGCCGACGGCGAGCGGCGCGTCCAGGAGCTGGTCGTGCTCGCAGAACACCCGCTGCCCGGGGCCGTCCTCGCCGTCGGCCGTGCGCACGACACGGATCTCAAGGACCGAGGGGTCGGGCCGCCACCGCAGCCGCACGCCGTCCGGCACCGCTTCGGCGCGCAGCTCCGAGACGTCCGGGGTGAGCAGCACCTGCCGGGTGACGCGCGGCACCCCTGCGATGCGGTCGCCGCGCACCGGGAACACGGCGTAGCGCAGCGGGCGTCCGGTGGGGGCATCGAGGTCGACGGCCGTGCGGGCGGCGCTGCCCGCCGACACCTCGACGGCGAGCTCGGGCGCGCCTTCGAGGTAGCGCAGCACGCGGTACGACACCGTGTCCCGGCCATGGCTCGGGGCGTGCCAGGACAGCCGTACGGTCCGGTCCTCGACGACGGCCGTCACCTCCGACTCCTCGGTGGCGCGGGGGTCGTCGGCCAGGAGCGCGGCCACGCGCAGGAGGCCCGCCTGCGCGTCCACGTCGTCGCGGGCCTGCCGCAGCGCGCCGAGCCAGGCGGCCGCCGCGGCACGGAGGTCGCCCCGTTCCGTCAACTGCTCTGCCCTGAGCGTCAGTTGACGTACAGCGGCGGACCGGGCGTGGAGCGTGCCGAGCACCGTGGCAAGTACGTGATCCGTGGGCGCCGGGGGGATCAGCCGCGCGAGCTGTTCGGCCTCGCGCAGCCGCGTGCCCGGCCAGATGTCGTGGAGGGTCTCGGCGGCGTGCCGTGCGGCACCGGCCGCGGGGAAGCGGACGGCGGTGATGGCGGCCACGAGCAGGTCGGCCTCGCTGCGGTGGACACCGAGGGCCACGGCGTGCGCGGCGGAAGGCGGCGTGTAGACGGCCTTGGCCCCGCGCCCGTCCTTGGACCCGCGCCCGTCCTTGGCCCCCCGCTCCGCGGCGCCGTCGCTGAGGCGGCAGCACAGTTCCCACAGCACGATGCGGCGCAGGCCCATCGGGTCTTCGAGCAGGACGGATTCCAGGACGGTCAGGACGGCGGCCGCGTCCATGGCGCGCGGATGGCTGGAGGCGGTCCACCGGGCGCCGCAGTCCTGGACGTACGCCCGGTCGGCCCGCTGCCACAGGCCGCCGCGGGCGGGTAGCCACAGGCCGTCCAGGATGCGGAACCCGTCGTCGGCCGCCGCCTTCGGCAGGGTCCCGAACAGGGCCTGCGTCGACTGCGGGGGCGCGGGAGCACGGAGGGCGTCGGCCGCATGACGGAAGCTCAGTTTCTGCAGGACGTCGCGCAGCGCCTGATAGCCGCTCATCGCCGGGGTGGCGGGCAGCACGGGCAGGGGCAGGCCAGCCGCGTCGTCCGGCGGGCGCTCGCCCGGGTGCCAGTCCGTCATGGCTCAGCCGCCCGGCGTCGTGTAGAAGTACACCCGGACCTTCGCCGTCGACGCGGGGTCGCCCAGGTTGTGGAAGTCGTCCGTCGCCGTCTTCTTGGTGAACATGCCCGGACGGCCCTTGCCGAGCAGCGAGTTGACGCGGTGCGCGTACGTCTCGCCGTTGCCGGAACCGCCGAACGTCAGCACCAGCGCCGCCTCCCGGCCCGCCCACTTCCCGGTGTTCTTGTGGATCTGCCGGGTGAGATCACCCTTGTCCGCGCCCTTGACCCGGAACTCCTCCGGTTTCAGCTCCACCGAGCGCGGGCCCGTGGGGGGCTTGGACTGCGGTGGCTTCGATGGCCCCTTGGACGCTTTGGGGCGGTCGGCCAGGGGGTCGGGGCGGTCGGCCATCGACACCAGGGCAAGGACGAGGAGCAGATCGGCGAAGAGCCACCCCGCGAGGACCACCACGCTGATCCGCCCCCGGCGCCGCGGTCGGCTCACGCGTCGCTCCCGCCGGGCGGCTGGTTCCGGGGTTGCGGCGGCGCGTCGACGGGGCCCGCCGGAGAGGGGATGTGACGCCCGCGGCCGGGCAGCACACGGGTCGCTTCGCTCCGGAGATCGTCGTCGGGGCCGTCGGGGCCGTCGGGGCCGTCGGGGTCATTGGTGTGATTGGCGTGATTGGCGTGATCGGTGTTGTGGGGGCCGGCGGCGGTCGGCCCGTCGCCGTCGCCGTGCCCATTGGGCGGGTAGCCGTGGCCGACCGCCGGATCGCCGTTCGAGCCGCCCCACGCATGTCCGTTGCCGTCGGCTCCGGCCGACGCGGGCACGGTCCGTGTCCCGAGCAGGGCCGATGCGGGCAGGGTGGCCGAGCCCGGCAGGCCCGGCGCCCCCACCAGCGCCCCGATCCGTGCGTCGAGCCGCGCCGCCGCGTCCTGCCAGTGCGCCGCCGCCGCGTCCCACCGCTCCGTCGCCTCACGCATGCCCTCCACCGCGTCGCCCGTGCGCCCCGTGCTGGCGACCAGCGCCTGGGATGCCCGGTCGGTGGCCGCCGCCACCGACTCCGACTTCGTGACGAGCGACTGCTGGGCCGCGATCAGGGACTTCAGGGAGGTCTCGACCGTGTCGCCCGCCGCCTTGACGCGGTCGGCGATCCCGCGCGCCGCGTCCGCGCCGGCCACGCTCGCCTTGTCCGCCGCCGTCCTGCCGTCGCGCAAGGTCTGCTCGATGCGGGACGCCGCGACGCCCAGCTTCGGCACTTCGATGGTGAGCGCGTCCGCCGCGGCCTTCAGCGCGTCGATGGACCTGCTCACCGCCGTCGTCGTGCCGGTGAGCGCCTTGTGGCTGGTCTCCGCCTTCGACGCGAGCTGCCGCATCTGGGTGGCCGCCTTGGTCAGCTCGGAGGTGAACTGCTGGGGCGACGCGCTGCGGTGCGGGGCGAGCACCATCTGCGTACGCGTGAGGACGGACGCCAGCTCGGCGAGCAGGCGCTCCCGTTCGCTCTGCTGCTCCGTCTCCTCGCGCTCCGTGCGCGCCCGCACCCTCGCGTGCCACACCGAGAGCAGGACGAGGAGGGCGATCAGGAGCACCGCCATCAGGGCGACGTTCTCGAAGCGGCCGAGGGCCGACAGATGCCCGCCGAAGCCGGACTGCCACAGCTGGAGGAAGGGCCGCGTCGACTCCTTGGGGTCCTCCTTGCTCAGCTCCCCGTACGCCCGCACCGCCTCCCGCAGCCCGAACCACGTCACCAGGAGCGGGATGAAGACGAGGATCCCCAGCGCGGCCTCCAGGCGGCCGTCGTGCCGCCCCGCCTGCCCGAGGGGCGCAGTGACCACGCTCTCGGGGCGTACGTAGGCGTCCACGAGGTCCACCTCGGCCCACCGGTCGAGCTGGTGGGCCGGTTTCAAGTCCTGTGCCAGTACCGACAGTTCGGCCGAGCGGGGCGCGAGTGATGGATGGGCTGCCAGACGCTGCAACTCGTCGACGAGTTTCTGCTTGTCCAGCAGTTCTGCGGGCGTCAAACGCTTCCCCCTGTTCTCGGGCCTCGCCGGCTCCTTCCGTCGCGGTTCAACCGCCGCAACAGGGCCTCGGCATCGGCGTGTTCAGGATCCCATGTGAGGCACTTCCCCAGGGCCTCAATCGCCTCATCGCGCCCCCCGAGACGCTGCACCTCGACCGCGTGCCGGTAGGTGCGCTCGGCGAGGAGCCCGCGCACGCGCTCGCTGGTCGGGTCATGGCTGTACGCACACCGCAGCCACCGCTCGGCGTCGGGGAAATGGCCGGGCGCGGAGTCGGCCATCGCGGCCGCGCAGTGCACGTCGATCATCGCGTCGAGCACGTCGGCCCCCGCGGCCTTGGTGGCCGCCCCGAGCCACGCCGCGTGCGAGGCCTGCACGGCATCGTCGTACCGCCCGAGTTCCAACAAGCTCTCCGCGCGGGCGAGTTGCCGCAGCGCGATCCGGTCGGCGGGAGGCGGTGTGTCGGGCTCGGCGGCCACCGGCGGCGGATCCGGCAGCGCTCTCGGCGCCGCTTCCTGTGCGCGTGGTGCCTGCGGTGTGTGCGGTGCCTGTGGCGCCTGCCCTGCCTGCGCCGCCTTCGACGTGAGCGTGTCGAGCAGCGCCCCCGCCTCCGCGACGATCCCCCGCAGCAGCGCCACCGCCTCATCCGTGCGCCCCTGCCCCGCGAGCACCCGCGCCCGCTCCACGTCCCGGCCGGGCGGCGCGCCCCGCACCGGCTCCGTGCCCCCGCTCCCGCCCCCGACCAGCGTGGCCGTCAGGGCAGGCGGGTCCGAGAGCGTGTCGTCGGCGGGGTCGGCGGGCTGCAGCGGGCCCTCCTCAAGGGCGGCGGACCCGGCGGCCGCACCGCCCGCGAGCCGCACCGCGTGCTTCAGCGCCCCCAGGGCAAGCAGCTCGGGCGGTGCCTGCACCCGGTGGCCGCCGAGCTCGGCCACCCCCGAACTCACCTGTTCCATCAGGGTGTTGCCGCCAGTGAGGAGCAGCGTGTCGACGTCCGCCGGCGTCATTCCCGACTGGTCGAGGAGCGAGCGTGCGCGGTCCACCGTGCGCCGCACGTGCAGGGCGAGGAAGGCGTCCAGATGGGGCCGGGTGATCCGCACCTCCAGCGGCGGCCCCGTGCCCACGTCCAGGGACAACTCGGCGGCCCCCGCGCTGCCCGGTGTGCTCAGCGCCTCCCGCGCCTCCTGCGCCCGCGCCCGCAGCGCGAGCCACACCTCCGGTGCCACCCCCGACACCGCCCCGGGCCCCCGGTGTCTGCGCAGCAGCCGTACGGCCGACGAGAGCACCTCCCCGTCGAACGCGCGACCGCCCGAGGTGACCGCACCCTCGTGGCCGAGCGCGCGGTAGTGCCCGCGCACGCCGCGGACCAGGCCGATCTCGAAGCCCTCGTACCCCATCCCGTACACGAGGAAGGTGCCGCTCTCGCGCTCCGACGCGTGCCCGACGACCGCGGCCATCGCGTCGCTGATCAGCCGCGTGGGCGCGAGCCCCGCGTCCCGCGCCGCGTCCCGCAGTGCCGAACGCTGCGCCGACTGGTAGGCCGCGGGCACGCTGATCACGGTCTGCGCGACCGTCCCCGACGTCTGTGCCTCGACACGCTCCCGCAGCACCCGCAGCATCCGGACCACCAGGTGTTCGGGTGGGAGCGACGCCCCCCGCACCCGGACGGGCCGCCCGCTGCCGAGCCGGCTCTTGACGCCGGGGAAGGCGACGGGCAGCACGCCCGCAGGGGCGGGTTCGCACAGCGGCCACGGCCAGTCGCCCGCCGCGTGGTCGAGCCGACGCGCGGCCTCTCCGGGCAGCGCGAACAGCGCGCGCACGCCCGTGCTGCCGAAGTCGAGCCCGAGGCACACAGGGGTGCGCCCCACCGCCGCGGTCATCCCTCGACCGTGTCTTCCCCGACCTGGAGGATGCCGCCGTAGTCGGGCCGGTCGGGCAGCGACTGCACCCGGCGCTCCGACTGGGCCACCGCCACCAGACTGCGGAGGTTGCGGGCCTGCTGCGCCGTCTGCACCCGGTTGCCTTGCCGGTGGGCCTGCTTGACGAAGTCGACCGCTTCGTTGATCTGCCGCACCGTGTCCGGCGGCGCGCCCTCCGACGCCAGCTCGGCCTGCCGGAACTGGCTGGCAAGACCGCACTGGTGGAACACGTCGTCGAGCAGCAGCTCGGTGAGCCGCTTGTACTCGCCGCTGTCGCCCATCGCCGCCGCCCGCTGGGCCTGCTCGATGTCGCGGCGCACCTTCATCGCCTGCACCGGCTCGATGTACGTGCCGTACCGCTTCAGGAAGTGGTCAGCCTCCCGCTCGGCGTACCCCAGCTCCTCGCGCAGCACATGGCTGTCGACCTCCGCACCCGTCTCCGGCGGCGGGGTCCTCGGCCGTTCGCGGTTCGGGGTCGCCTCGAGCGTCATGTCCGTGCCGCGCACACTGATGCGTACGGTGATGATGCGGTCGGCGGAGTAGTTGAACGACACGTCCACGTGCCGGTTGACCTCGATCTCCTGCGGCAGGTCGAACTCGACGACACCTTGCTCGTGGTTCTCGCTCGCCACCTGGCTGTCGCCCTCGTAGACCGGGACGCGGATGCGGCGGCTGTCGGTCGCGTGGAAGGTGCGCTGCCGTGGCTCGGGCAGCGGGTAGGGCGAACCGGCCGGGATGATCTCGACGAACACGTCCCGCTGGGAGCCCTTGACCGCGGCGATCCCCATCGCCATGGGCGTCGACTCGTAGAGACCCGTGGAGCCGACGGGCCGGGCGTTGACCAGGCTCTCCGCGCAGTCCTCACAGGTCTGCGCCGAGTCGTCGTTGACCTTCGCGCACTGCGGGTCGGGGCACTCCACGCCGTCCAGGGTCTCGGCGAGCACCCCCGCCCCGAACGCCACGCACTCCATGGGGTTGATGTTCCTGCGGACCTTGTCCTTGCCGAAGTACGCCTCGACCGCTTCGTAGACGGGCCGCGTGAGCGTGCCGCCGCCCACCAGGAGGACGTCGGAGATGTCCGTGGGCGTCAGTTCGTAGCGGCCGAGGGTCTCCGTCACCAGGCCCATCGTCCGGGACACGAGGGGTGCGATCATCGCGTTGAACTCGCCCTGGGAGAGCGTCATCTCGACGTCGACGAGGACGCCCTTCCGGCTGCGGTGGGCCGCCGGGATCACGATGTACGTCTCGTCGAGGTCGTTCAGCTCCCGCTTGGCGCGCTCGGCCGCCTTCTTCGCCTGGAAGAGGAACGCCTTGTCGCCCGACGGGTCGACCTGGTGCTCGTCCTTCATCCACTGGATGATCCGCTCGACGATGGCGAGATCGAAGTCGTCGCCGCCGAGCCAGATGTCGCCGGCCGAACGCAGCACCTGGAACTGGCTGTTGCCCTCCCGGTCCTTGACCGCGTTCAGGACCGAGATGTCGAAGGTGCCGCCGCCCAGGTCGTAGACCAGGACGCGGCTGCGCTCGCCGCCCGGCTTGTGCAGGCCGAAGGCGACCGCGGCCGCCGTCGGCTCGTCCACGATCTTCTTCACCACCAGGCCCGCACGCTCGGCCGCCTCACGGGTCGCGGCCCGCTGGGCGTCGCGGAAGTACGCGGGCACGGTGATCACGGCGTGCGTCACCTGCTCGCCCAGGGTCCGCGTCGCGTCCTGGACGAGCTTCTCCAGGATCATCCGCGAGACGTCGGCGGGCGTCAGCGTCTTCTCGCCGAGCACCACGTGCGCGCGCGGGTCGTCGTCGGGGCCCGCGACGATCTCGTAGCTCAGCCTGTCGCGCGCCTCGGCCACCGAGGTGTCCGCGAAGTCCCGTCCCATCAGGCGCTTCACGGACACCACGGTGTCCTTGGGCTGCCTGATCGCCCAGTTCAGCGCGTCCTCGCCGACCAGCGGCTGGTGCGGGCGGTCCTGCCGGGCCAGGCCCACCACGGACGGGGTGAGCCGCTCGCCCTTGCTGTTGGTGAGCACCGCGATGTCCGCGCGGTGCGGGTCGTGGGCCGCCACCGCGCTGTTCGTGGTGCCGAGATCGATGCCGATGGCCTTCATGAACGCTCCGTTCCCTGCTCGGCGCCGCCGGTCACGGCGACAACTACCCGGGCGGCGCGCAGGACGTGCCCCCGGTATCGGTATCCGCGCTGCAGAATCTCCAGGACTTCGTCGTCGGCAGCTCCGGGTACGGTGCGGACCTCGGCGACGTGGTGGGTAGCCGGGTCGGCACGCTCGCCGACCCGGCCCACGGGCTCGACTCCCTGTCCCGTCATGGCCGTCTCCAGCTGCCGGGCGATCAGTTCCAGACTTCTGCGGTACGCCCGCGGGTCGACGTCAGCCCCTTCGGCGAGCAGCCGGTCGAAGGAGTCCAGCGTGTCGGCGAGCACGAGGAGCAGCTGTTCGGTCAGCGCCCGGTGGGCGGCGTCCCGCGCGGTGAGGGCCAGGGAGTTCTCGTAGGCGAGGCGCGCGGCGGTGGCCGTCGTCGCGGGGCGCGGGTGCGGGTGCGGGTCCTGCGTGCTCATCGAAGGCGGGCTCCTCGGTGTCGCGGGGGCGTCACGTGTCGAAGGTGATGAGGTCGTCGAGGAGGCGGGCGGTTTCCTCCGGGAGCGGAAAGGCGGTCGGCTCGGGGTGCTCGGCGGCGGCGAGGGCGCGGTCGAGACCGGCCTCCGCTGCGGTGGCGTCCGACTCCAAGTCCACGTCGTACAGCAGCAGTTCGGCCACCATCCGGCGGTGTACGACGCGCAGCTCGTCCCATGCCTGCTGGGTGACCGGTGTCATCAGGCGCCGGGCGAGCAGCTCGAAGGAGACGTCCTGGAGGTCGGCGTGCGACGTCCGGGGGGTGACGCCCACCTCGGCGAGCGCGTCGTAGGGGAACGGGCCGCCGTCCCAGGCCGTCGACGGGTCCTTGATCACTGAGCCTCCTCCTGTGTGTCCCGCGTCCCGTCGCCGTCCGTCAGCGCGTCGAGTCTGCGCCGGACGGCGTCGAGCAGCGCGCGCCGGATGCGGCTGTTCGTCGGGTCGGCGCGGGTGGCGCGGATCAGATGGTGCAGGGTGCGCTGGATGTCGCCCGCGCCGAGGGACTCCTCGGCGCGGTCCGTCAACAGCCCGGCCCAGGCGGCCAGTTCATTCTCGTCGGGCGGCGTCTCCTCGCTGTCGCTGCGCATCAGGTCGCGCAGTCCGTCCACCCCGAGATCCCGGGCGAGCAGCCGCTCCAGCTCGTCGAGGGCCTCGCCGAGCGTCTCGCGGTAGCCGTGCGTCAGGGCCTGACCGAGGCCCACGTCGAGGAGGCCGAGCGCCTCGTGGAGGATCTTCAGGCGGCCCGGGATCGTGTGCGTGTGCGCGTCGAGGGTGAAGACCAGGGCGCGCGCCAGGTTGTCGCGGGCGTGGCTGGACGCCGGGTTGAGCGTCAGGGCGCGGCGCAGGTCGGCCTCCGCTCCATAGGCGTCGGAACGCATGCCGTACTTGGTGCGCGTGTAGCCGCGCCACACGCCGCGCATGGAGAGCAACGCCGAGAGCTTGGTGGTGAGTTGGTTCACCAGATCGCGGTCGAGCGGGTGCAGGACCGGCGGCACGGCCTCGACGAGCGTGATGGCTTCGTCCAGGCAGTCGCCGCGCTGGGCGCCGCCCCGGTCGACCAGGGCCTCCACGCGGCCGAGCACGGTGCCGACCACCGCCTTCTTGCTGCGGGCCTGCATCCCGGCCCGCCGGGACACCCTGACGAGCTCGGCCCACTCGTCGAGGGCGCGGGCGAGGCCGCCCGCGCCGTCGGTGAGGGCGGTGCGGGCCAGGGCGAGGCGCACGCGCACGGCCAGCTCGACGCCGTCCTTGAGCAACTTTGTCTGCCGGTCGGGCAGTTGGACGTACGCGGGATTGCGGCGCAGGAAGTCCTCGCAGTGCGCGCAGGCCTCGATGTGCGCGGACGGCGTGGGTCCTGCCGCCGGGCCCGCGCAGTCGGCGGGCAGCGTGGTGAGGGTGGCGAAGGCGGGCAGTGCGCGCAGGGCGGGCCCGAACTTGTGGACCTCGGAGAGGACGAAGCTCTGCGCCAACTCGGAGAAGGCCCAGCGCAGTTCGCGTACCGCGTAGACGCCGGGGTCCTTGCCCTGCCCGGCCGCCGCGTCCAGGGCCGCGGCGAGTGCGCCGAGCGGTGCTTCCAGGTGGAGCAGGCGCAGGTAGCGGGGGCCGCAGGCGAGCGGCGCGGCGCCCGCGCCCGGCACGTCACGCAGGCCGCCCATGTCCTTCAGGACGCGGGCGGCGCCCAGCTCGGCTTCGAGCAGGGCTGCCAACTCCTGGTAGGCGGCGGCCTGTTCGGGTCGGTCCTGCTCGGTGTGGCGCTGTTCGCAGACGGACAGCTGCCCGAAGAGGTGCTGGCTCAGTTCGAGGCGCAGCTGGGCCATGTCCTCGCCCGGCAGGTCCCGTGCGTAGCAGGCGGCACGCTCGGCGCGCCAGCCGTCCCAGTACTCGTCGTCGCTCAGCAGCGTCGCCCAGTAGGCGAGCGCCGCCTCCCAGGCGGTGACCGCGTGCTCCCAGGCACCGCTCTGCTCCAGCTCCTGCGCCTGCCAGAACCGGGCGGCGGCCAGTCCGTGGACGACGGCCATGTCCCCCGGAGCCGCCGCGAGCCGCCGCTCCCACTCGGCGGCGGCCGCTTCCCGGTCCCGGGCGAGCAGCAGCAGGAGGGGCGCGTCCTGCGGAAACCGCTCGCACAGATCGCCGACGAGTCCCGCCCCTGCCCCTTCGTCCGGCGAGAGCCCGGCCATCGCGTCGCGCAGCGCGGCGGGGGAGTGCCACCGGTACAGGAGTGCGTCCAGCTGGAGCCGCCGCGCCGGAAGCCGCAGCCGGTCCCAGGCGACGCGCTCGGACCATGTCATGCCGCCGCGTTCGAGGAGCGTGTACGAGGCGTCGTTGACGACGTCCATGGTGGCGCCGGGATCGACGCCCGCGTCACGCAGCGCGAAGTACGGGTACGTGCGGTCGCTCGACGCGAAGGGGTCGGCCACGAGAGGGGCGCTGGTGAGCCCGTCGGCCCACGGCAGCAGTTCGAGCAGCCGGCGGAGCCTGCGGCACCGCGCGTCGGCCCGGTCGAGACCGCCACCGGCCCGCTCGTAGGCGGCGACGGCATCGCTCCACCGCCCGTCCGCCTCCAGCAACCTGCCCTGGGCGTACGCAAGATGAGCCTCCGCGTCCCGATGCCGCAGGCACCCCCGGAAGGCATCGGCGGCCTGCTGCCACTCCTGGTGGGCGTCGGCCAGGCGCCCGCGCGCGTACGCGCCGAGCGCGGCGGCGTCCCGGTGATCCCCGAGCGCGGCGGCCTCGTCCTGGACCCGGTCCCAGTCCCCCTCGGCCTCGGCGAGCCGCACCAGGGCGTACCTCCGGCGAGCGGCGACGTCCTCGAACGCTCCCTGCTCCACGGCACCGAAGGCGGCCACGACGGCACGCCACTCCACGGCACTCGCGGCGCCCCCCTCGGCGATCCGCGCACGCGCGTACCGCCGCCGCACGACGACATCGGCCCAACTGTCGGGCAGCGCATCGTAGGCAAGGCAGACGTCACTCCACGCGCCGACGAGCTCGTGGGCGCGGGCGAGGGCGTAGCGGTGGAGGTGGCGGAGTTCTTGGCCGGGGTTGTCGTGGGGGTCGGGGTGAGGGGCGTCGTCCGTGTCGCCGTACGCGGGAGGGGCGCCGTCCGTGTCGCCGTACACGGCATGCGTGCCTTCCGCGTTGGCGCCCTCCGTGCGGGCGTCCCGCGCGTAACCGTCGCCCCCTTCGGCACCTGCCGGAATCGCCCGTGCGTAGATCTCGCAGGCGCCGCCCCAGTCGCCCGCCGCCTCCGCAAGGCGGCCCTCCGCCTTGCGTCGCAGGATGCCGACCGCGCCCGCGCGGCCCGTGTCCGGTACGTCCGTGAGCAGGCTGAGCACCGCGCCCCAGTCGCCGCGCAACTCGGCGGCGACGCGGGCGCGCGCGTAGCGGCGGCGGTCGCGGACCTCGCCGTGGGCGTACGTGTCGGGCAACCGGCCGAAGCCGTCGATCACGCCGGCCCACTCGGCGCGGGCGTCGGCCGCCCTGCCGCGTGCGTACAGGAGGCGGTCGGGCACGTCGAGGAGGTCCGACGACAGCCGGGTGAAGCAGGCGAGCGCGTCCTGCCAGCGCGACTCGTCCTGGCGGCGGCGCCCCTGCGCGTACGTCCGCAGCGCGTCGGCGTCGTCGAATCCGCAGCCCGCATCGGCCGGGCCCGCATCGGCGCACTCCCCGAACGCCTCCGCCGCCTTCGTCCAGTCGCCGCCGGATGCCGCGACCTGGCCCCGGACGTAGCACTTGCGCGGCCCCACGTCGCGGTAGCCAGGGGGCAACAGGTCGAGGTTCGCCAGCGCATCCGCCCAGTTCCCGACCCCCGCCGCGTCCAGTGCCGCTCGGTACGTCCGCTCCCGCAGCCCGCTCAACCACGGCTCCGTGTCCCACCCTTGAGCGGCGGCGGCCTCCAGCTCGACGAGCGCCTCGGGCCAGGCTTCCCGCTCCGCGGCACACCGGCCCCGCGCGTACAGCAGCCGTACGCCTGCGTCCAGGAAGCCACCGGCGCGGGCGAACCCCTCGGCGGCTTCGGCCCAGGCGCGCCCGCCCTCGGCGACTCGTCCGGAGGCGTAGGCGTGCCAGGAGGGCAGGTCGGGGCCGGGGTCGGGGCTGGGGTCGGGACCGGGGCCGGGGCCGGGGCTGTCTGCGGTGCTGCTTCCGGGGCCTTTTCCGGAGTTCTTCGCTGCGGGGCCCTCTCCGGGGTCGGTTCCGGGACCCGCCCCGGGAGCTTCGCCGGTCCGCCGCGACTCTCCGCCCTCCGCCCTCAGCGCCTCCGCCTCCGCCTCGGCCACCGCCTCCGCGAACCCCGCGTACGCCGCCCCCCAATCCTCCGCCTCGACCGCCCCCCGCCCCCGGACGTACGCCGCCCGCGCCACGGAATCCGCGAGCCCCGCGCACGCCACGTACCCCGCCTCAGCCGTGCCCCACTCCCCGGCGTCCTGCGCGACCCGGCCGCCCACGTACGCGGCGCCCGCCCTGGCACCCTCATGGCCGGAGCGCCGGGCGACGACATCGGCGTACGCGGCTGCGGCGGTCGCCCAGTCGGTGCGGTGGCGGGCCCGCTCGGCGGTGGCGAAGGCCTCGGCCACGTGGAGTTCGTCGCGGGCCGCGGCCAGGCGGGACGCCGCGCCCCTGATGCCCGCGGGGTGGGCGGTGAGCAGCTCCTCGTACCGCGCGATCGCCTCGGCCCAGTTGCCGGCCTCCTCGGCCGCGCGCGCCCGCTCCGCGAGCCCCGTGAGGTGCCGGAGCCGCTCCACCTCCGCGGTGAGGCAGGCCGGCGGCGGTCCGGGCAGCGCGTCACGCAGGGACGCGAACTGGTCGACGACGGCGTCCGCGTCCCGCTCGGCCGCCAGCAGGGCGCAGAGCTTCTCCAGCTCGTCCCAGGCGAGTTCGAACGCCGCCTCCGCCCGCAGCCGCCGCTGCTCGTCCTCGAACTGACGGGTCTCGGCCCGCAGTATCCGCTGCACCTGCGCCCACTGCCCCAGATCGCGCTGGAACCGCGCCGCACCGATCAGAACCGTCGAGTCGACGTGCCCGACCGGGCTCTGGAAGGCCCGCAGCGCGTCCGCGCCCTCGCGCAGCGGATCGGCGACCGCGCCGCCGTCGTCCCGTACCTCCCGCGCCTTGAACAGCCAGCCCTGCCGACAGGACTCGTGCAGGAACAGCGTGGGCGTCGCCCACTCCACCGCCGTGTGCCCCGGCAGATGCGAGATGCGGCGTCGCGCCGCGCCCACGGCCTCGTCGATGGTGCGGTTCGCCGCGAGCCCCTTGAACAGCTCCGGGCTGAACTGCCCCGCCGACACATCGCTCACCCGCCCCCGCATCGCCACCACGGCAGGCACGCCCCCGCCGATCAGCGCCTGGGCTAGCCCGGAGAACGGCTCGGCGAGCGAACTGTCCGCCCCGGAACAGAGGTTGAGCGTCACGAGGCGCAGCCCCGGGGCCTTCAGGAGGATCCCGCTCAGCAGGTCGGCGGGCACGCGGTCGACTCCGCCGTCCTCGGTCTCCAGGGCCACCACGCCCTTGCCGAGTTCATGGTCGTACGTCCCGTGCGCGATGAGCAGCAGCGCGGTCGGCAGCGGGGAGTGGGCGCCGATGGCCGCCTCCAGGCTCTTGCGCGTCGCACGGCCGAGCACCGTGGTCCGCACCGCGACCTCGGGCAACTCGTGCCGTAGAGCGGCCACTTCGGCGTCGGGACGCAGCGGCGGGAGGCCCGCGCCGACGGGCGACGCGCAGGCCACGAGCAGCCGGATCAGGCTCGGCTCGTCCGCGGGCTCGGGAAGCCGCTGGCCCAGCGGGCCGCCGGGCAGCGAACGCACCAGTGAGTACCCGTGGTTGAGGGCGAGCGACTGCTGCGGCTGTCCCGGCGGCGCGCACAGCGCCTCCAGCGGGAGGTCGCGCAGCTCCTCCGGCACGTCGAACCGGATCCGCAGCCCGCGCGCGGGCCGCATCCGCTGCGCCCGCTCCAACGCCAGGCCGACGCACGCACCGACACCTTCCGGGTGCCGCTCGCCTCCGCCCGTACCGAAGAGCAGGCTGAAGACGCCGCGGCCAAGGCCCCTGAGCTGCGCCACCGTGTGCTGCTCGCCCATGGGGGACAGGCCGAGCTCGGCCGAGATCAGCTGGTCCCACTGGGCGCGGAACGCGGCGGGTTCGCCGTTCACCGCGATCACTTCGGCGGCGGTCGCGGGGCCGTTGGCGGTGACGAGATAGCGGGACATGCCGATGGGGCGGATACGGATGCGGAGTTCTTCGTAGGCGAGCATCGGCTGCCGTCACCTCCCGCTCTCTTGCTGCTCCGCCGTGACGTGATCCAGGTCGGCGACGGCCGCGTCGAGCTGCTCGGTCAGCTCCGGGTCGTCGGGGAAGTGGACCAGTGCCGCGCTGAGTTGGCCCACTGCTTCCCGCAGGGTCGCCCTGGCTCCGGACACGCTCCCCGAACGCCATCGCCGCGCCGCGAGCCCGCGCAGTACGACGCCGAGGCTGACCTGCGCGCGCAGCAGATGCGGGTTGAAGGCGACGGAGCGCCTCAGATCCTCGGCGGGTGCGTCGAGCGAGGTGCCGTCCCGGTTGACCGCCATGATGCCCCGGTCGGCGAGCAGCCGCGCCAACTGCCCTTCCAGGCGGCCTCTTTCATTGGCTCCGGTGATGGCACGCACCGCGTCGAGCGTGTCCACGGCCCGCGTCGGATCCCCGGCGCGATGCGCTGCCCGCGCCGCGCCGAGCGCCAGGTCGACGACCGCAGCCTGGGTCTCGCGGTACCGCTCCAGCTCCCTGCTGTGCACGAGGGCGCGCCGCCAGGAGGCCGCCGCGGCGCCGAAGTCGGGCCGGGCGGCGGTGAGTTCGCCGCGCCCCAGATCGATCCGGGCCCGCAGCGCGAGGGTGCGGGCGTCGCGCGCGAGGCGGTGGTGCTTGTCGGGGTGCCCGGCGTAGGAGGGGTTCAGCTCGTCGAAGCGGCCGCAGTCCGGTTCGCAGATGGCGGCGGCCACGCCGGGCGGACTCGCGGAGTCTTTACGCGGGGATGCGCTCGCCCGAGTCGTGGTCGTCCGCTCGCGACACCTGCGGCAGCGCAACTCGGTGAGGGCGGCGAGGGCTTCGCCGGGCTTGCCCTGCCGCAACAGCAGCTGGGCGAAGCCAAGTTCGGAGAAGGCGTACGTCAGCCGATCCCGCCCGTCAGCACTGGCACCCGCGCCCGCCTGGACGCCTGCGCCCGCACCTGTATCGGCACCGGCACCCGCGGCCGCCTGGACGTCTGCCCCCGCACCTCCATCGGCACCGGCGCCCGCACCTGCATCTGCGCCCGCCCCGGCACCCGCACCGGCGCCCGCATCGGCGCCAGCGCCCGGACCTGCATCGGCACCTGCGCCTGCGCCTGCGCCCGCACCTGCGCCTGCGCCTGCGCCCGCACCGCCATCGGCACCGGCACCGGCACCGGCACCTGCGCCCGTACCCGCATCTGTGCCAGCGCTCGCACCTGCGCCCGCCCCGGCGCCAGCGCTCGGACCTGCATCGGCACCTGCGCCCGAATTGGTGCCTGCGCCCGCACCGGCATTGGTGCCTGCGCCCGCATCGGCATCGGTACCAGCGCCATTGGCGCCTGCGCCCGCGCCAGCATCTGCGCCCGCATCCATATCTGCGCCAGCGCCCGCACCCGCATCGGGGCCCGCGCCAGCGCCCGCACCGGCATCGGGGCCCGCGCCAGCGCCCGCACCGGCATCGGGGCCCGCGCCAGCGCCCGCACCGGCATCGGCGCCCGCGCCAGCGCCCGCACCGGCATCGGCGCCCGCGCCAGCGCCCGCACCGGCATCGGCGCCCGCGCCAGCGCTCGCACCGGCATCGGTACCAGCGCCCGCGCCAGCACCTGCGCTCGCACCCACATCTGCGCCAGCACCCACATCTGCGCCAGCACCCACATCTGCGCCAGCACCCACATCTGCGCCAGCGCCCGCATCGGCGCCAGCGCCAGCACCCGAACCGGAATCAGCCCCGACACCGACGATGCTCGCGGCGAAGGCCCCGAAGTCGTCGACCAGGCCAAGCCCCGCGACACGCAACGGCCCGCACACCAAGGCCTCACCGCCGGGCCCGGCAGCGAACCCGCCCACCCCGGCCAGGATCTTCGCGGCCTCCGCCTCCCGCTGAAGCAGCGCCCCCGGCGGCACGCGGCACCCGGCGTCGCCCTCCGGCATCCGCCGCTCAAGCAGCTCTCGCAGATCGGCCCGGAGCCCGGCGGCGAGTGCCGCCTCCACGGGTACGCCGAACCTGCTCTCGGCCGATGCGCGCCGGTGCTCCCAGAAGGAGTCGTCGTGCAGGAGCGCGCCCCAGGCGGCGACACACCGCTCCCAGCGTTGCGCGGCATCACCGGCCGTACGGCCTTTCGCGTCCCCCGAGTTGAGCAGTGCGAGGGCCAGCGTGTGGGTGATCCGGTGGTCGGCTGGGTCGCGTCGGGCGGCGTCCTCCAGGAGTTCGACGGCGGCTTCGCGCCGCCCGCCGAGCACGAGGGCGACCGCGTACAGCGGCACGGACTCGCGCTCCACCGGCCCGGGCAGCCGCCGCGAGGCATCGATGAGGCGGGCGGCCCGATCCCAAGCCCGAGCCCCACCCCCATCCGGAGCCCCATCCCGAGCCCCACCCTCATCCCGACCCCGAGCCCCATCCCGACCCTGATCCCGACCCTGATCCCGATCCCGAGCCCCATCCCGAGCCTGATCTCGACCCCGAGCCCGAGCCCTATCCCGAGCCCCACCCCGTACCGCCCCGGACTCCCCACGCCCCCCTGAACCGCCCGTCATCCCGGCCAGCGCCGCCTTCCGCAGCAACAGGGCAAACTCCCCCGACGTGCCGCCACCGGACAGCGCCTCCATCACCCAGCGTGCGTCGGCGTCCAGCGCGTCCTTGTCGCTCGCCGCGCGCAGATCGTCAAGGGCATCCGCGTACCGCCCCAACCGCACGCGCACGTAAGCCCGTTGGACCAGCGACCGGCGGTGGGGTCTCGCACACCCGAGTGCCGAGGTGAAGTACGCGTCCGCGGCCTCGTACGCCGCCCGATGTGCCGCCGCGCACCCCAGCCAGTGCAGGGGCTCGGCCTCGTTGGGACGTAACTCGTGCGCCCGCTCGAACTCGGCGGCGCCTTGCTCGGCGTCCCCCGCCGCGAGGCGGACCCGCCCGAGGCCGACATGGACGCGGCCCAGGAGAGTCTCGCGGATTCCCTCGTCGTCGTACGCCCTGTCCCTGTCCCTGTCCCCGTCCCGGTCCCCGACCAGGGCGAGCGCAGCCAGGAAGTCCCGCTCGGCGGCGTCCCCGTCGTGGCGCGCCAAGCTCGACTCGCCCCTGGAACACGCCTCTTCCGCCCCGGACCACGCCTCCTCCGCACGGCTCAGGTCAGCATGCGGCCCCACGTCACACCACCCCCCTTCCCCGTTCCCCGCAACCGTTCCCCGCTCCCGTTCCCCGGTCCCGGCGGGTCAGCCGGCCGCTTCGTCCAGTTCGGAGCGCCAGCGGCCCTGCGCGCTGTCGTAGTGCAGCGGTCCCTCGCTGAACCGTGCCAGGTCGAGGCCCAGAAGCTGCTCGTACGCCTCGCCCGGCAGCCCCGGCTCCAGGATCACGCTCAGTCCCGTACGCCGGTCCTGGAGCACCAGCGGCCGAGGGGCGGGATCGGCAGGATCGGTGGGATCAGCGGGGTCGGAGGGGTCGGAGGGATCCGCCGCGCGCGACGAACGGCGCACGACATCCTTGAACGCCGTGTACGAGTCCTTGACCGCCTCCGCGCCGAGCCCGCTCAGGAACGCCTGCAAGGGCAGGGACGCCAGCATGATCCAGGGGATGTCCGCCGCGCCCCGGTGGTCGACCGCGCGGCGCACCCGCGCCGTGTGGACGCCGAGACCCTCCAGTGCGGAGATCAGCTCCCGCCGCAGGTCGTCAGAGGCGTCCCGGTCGAGGAGCAGCTCCGCGGGCAGCGGTGCGTCGGTCATGTGGGCGGTCCTTCCCGGAGGTGATCTCGATCCCCCGCCCGGAGCCGATGCCGTACTCCCGCTCCTGCCGAGCTGATCTCCGTCCCGCAGCCTAGAGGCGGTAGCCGCACCGGTGCGGGAAAATCTACGATTCCGCCGCTGCCGCCTCCACGGCCCTCCGCTCCAGCTCGGCGAGGCGCGCGTCGGCCGCCGCGCGGCCCTCGTCGGTGTCCTGGAGCGACCGGTGCAGACGCTGCGCCCGTATCGCCTGGGTGTAGTCGCCGATCAGTGCCAACTCGTCGCGCAGGACGGCCAGTTGAGCCGCATCCGAACCCGTGTCGTCCAGCTCACGGATCAGGTAGGTGCGGGCGGCCTCCACCATCCCCTGGTCCCGCGCGAGTTCGAGCCAGGTGGATTCCGGTTCGTCGTCGGGGTCCATCCCATAGTTGGAATCGTCGAACGAGCGAGCCCACTCCTGGACTTGACCGGCCTCACCCGGGAGCCCGGCGAGCCCGCACCAGGTGTCGTACGTCGTCTCATGGGCCTCGCGCAGCAGCGGCAGGTCCTCGGCCAGGCCATGGAGCCCCACCAGGACCACGGCGAGCCGCAGTTCGTCGGACATGGAGGCGTCCGCCTCGTGCTTGAGGAGGTGGCGCAGGAGCGCGCGGTCGGTGTTCCGCCGGTCGTACTGCGCGGCGCGCAGAGCCGCCACCCTGCGCGGCCGGTCCCCGGCGACGCCGTCCCAGACCGTGCGGTCGCCCGTCCGCAGCAGGGCCAGGTCGGTGCGGCCCCTGGCGAGCACCTGTTCCCACAGGGGCGGGCGCGGATGCGGATCGAGGCGCTGGTACGCCAAGTGCTCGACGGCGTTGAGGAGGAGGTGGTCCGGTTCGGTGCGCAGGAGCGCGGCGTGCAGGCGCGCGACGAGCTGTGCGGGGGAGCGTTCGGGGAACCCGAGCGCGGCCCGCAGCTCGGCGCGGCGCGCGTCGAGATCGGGCACGCAGTCCTCGCGGAAGTCACCCTCCGTGTCGGCGATCTCGGCGAGTATCCGCGCCTCGCCGTCGGTCGGCGACAGACCTACGTAGTCGTGCCAGCCGGGCAGGCCGACGAGGATCTCCAGGGCCTCGTCCACGGTGTCCCCGATGGTCCCCGCGGACCCCTCGGAGTCGGCGTACAGCACGGATCCGTCCCCGCACACGAAATACGTGCCCCCGGAGTCGTCCCCCGCGACCGGGTCCAGCGGCCCGCCCGACGCGAGGCGGACCTCTTCGACGTGGTCCGCGCGGGACAGGTCGAATGCGAAAGGGAACGCGGCCAGCTCGGCCAGACGTGGGTCCTGTCGCAGCAGACGGAGTGCACGTTCGGTCATGCTCCGAAAGTAACAGCGGTCACTGACGGCAGACCCTCAACAGGACTACCCGATTCCATATGCGGTTTCCGATACTTTTCTTGCAGAATGAGGGATTCGTGGAACTTGGCTGAGGCGCCGCCAGTCTTCTGATGTAAGGGGGCGGCCACTGACCGGGCCGTTCAACGGGCCGCACGACAGCGGCCGTTGCACTGCTCTGCATCGCCTTCTTGCTTTGCATTGATCAACGTGGTCATACCGAAGGAGGCCCTGAAGTTCGACCACGGGGCGGGGCACGGCGGTCATGACGGGGGCCACGGCGGGAGCGGGCACGAAGGGAGGCCACGCGGGCTGACGGAGGCTGCGGGGCGGCCGGTGTCCGCGTCGGCCGCACACGTGGACGTCACTCGTTCGTGAATCGTCGCGCCGGGTCACGCCGGGTAGGGCTGTGGCCGGAGGCGAGCCATGGAACAGACTGCGTTGCGTCCCAAGCCGATGCCCGGACAGGATTCCGGCGGAGGCGGCGGCAAGTTCGGCATCGGCCGGAAGCTCGGCATCGGCCGGAGGTCCGGCAGAGGCGGCGGGCTCGGTATGGCCCGGAGACTCGGCATGGGCCGGAAGACCGGTGCCCGGCGGACATCCGGCACGGGTCACAGATCCGGTCCCGGCCACCGCCCGCACGCCGCGCGGCGGCGCGGGCGGCGGATGATCACCCTGCTCCTCGGGCTGCTCTTCTCGGCCGTCCTCGTGCTGTCGGGGGTGGGGCTCGGCACCGTCAGCGCCACTGTCATCGGCATGAGCAAGCTCGCCGACATGCAGAAGGAGGCGCAGAAGCAGGCCCAGGCACAGGGCGGCGCCAAGGGGCAGGGCGGCGGGCGGGCGGGACCGGGAGGACCGGGAGGACCAGGAGGACCGGCGGGGCCCGGCGCGCCGGCTGCTCCGGGCACGGCCTCCAAGTCCGACGCCCCGCCGAAGCCGCCGCGGAAGGAGCCGGGCAAGGCGCCGGACAAGGCTCCGGACAAGGCCGGGGAGCGGGCCGCCGCGCGCCCCGCCATCGGCGTGGAGGCGGTCGACGCCCCCAGGGGCGCAGGTGCCCTGCTCGTCGGCGTGCACAGCCCGGGTCCCGGCCACACCGCGGGTCTCGTACGCGGCGACGTGGTGCTCGCCTTCGGCGGGACCCGCACCGCTTCGGCCAAGGCCCTCGCGGCCGCGGTCGCCGCCGCTGACCCGGGAAGGAACGTCACTGTGAGCGTCCGCCACGAGAGCGGAGTGCGGCAGTCCCTGTCGGTGACGCCGGGCTTCGTGACGTGAGGTGAGGGAGTGGCGTGAGGTGAGGGACGTGGCGTGAACGGGGAGCGAGGCGGCAGGGCTCGACGCCCTGTCGTGACGTGGCGGGGGCCGCCGTAACCCGGTCGCGTACGCGCGGCGGTGCGGGCAGGATCGGCTTCATTGGCAGCGCGCCGTACGAGCAGCAGGCCGTACGCGCACCAGTGAGCAGCCCTGGAGGCCCCCATGACCGGCACCCCCGCGCCCTTCACCGCCGACGACTACAAGGCCCGCATGGACCGCGCCGCGGCCACGGCGGCGGACGCGGGGCTCGCGGGACTGCTCGTCGCGCCCGGCCCCGACATGGTCTGGCTCACCGGCTACCGGCCGACCGCCGACACCGAGCGCCTCACCGTCCTCGTGCTCGCGGTGGGACAGGAGCCGGTGCTCGTGGTGCCCACCCTGGAGGCCCCGGACGCACAGCGGGCGGCGGGCGCGAGCGCGCTCTCGCTGCGTGACTGGACCGACGGGAAGGACCCCTACGCCGCGACCGCGCCGCTCCTGGACGTCGACGGCCGCTTCGGGATCAGCGACAACTCCTGGGCCATGCATCTGCTCGGTTTCCAGAAGGAGCTGCCGAACACCTCCTACGTGTCCCTCACCGAAGCGCTCCCCATGCTCCGCGCCGTCAAGGACGCCGCGGAGCTCGAGCGCCTCGCGGCGGCCGGTGCCGCCGCGGACTCGACGTACGAAGAGATCAAGAAGGTTCCGTTCGCGGGCCGCAAGGAGACCGACGTCGCCGCCGATCTCGCCGATCTGCTGCGGCAGTTCGGGCACTCCCAGGTCGACTTCACCGTCGTGGGATCCGGCCCGAACGGCGCCAATCCGCACCACGAGGCGGGCGAACGCGTCATCGGCCACGGCGACATGGTCGTCCTGGACTTCGGCGGCCTGCTGCACGGCTACGGCTCGGACACCTCGCGCACGGTGCACGTGGGCGAGCCCGATGCCGAGGAGCAGCGGGTCCACGACATAGTCCGCGAGGCGCAGGAAGCCGGCTGCCGCGCGGTGCGGCCCGGCGCCGCCTGCCAGGACGTCGACAGGGCGGCGCGGGCGGTGATCACCGACGCCGGGTACGGCGATCAGTTCATCCACCGCACCGGGCACGGCATCGGTGTCACCACCCACGAGCCGCCTTACATGATCGAGGGCGAGGAGCTGCCGCTCGTGCCCGGCATGTGCTTCTCCGTGGAGCCCGGCATCTATCTGCCGGGCCGCTTCGGAGTGCGCATCGAGGACATCGTGACGGTCACCGATGACGGCGTACGGCGCCTGAACTCCACGCCGCGCGAGCTGACGATCGTCAACTGACCGCTGCCGTCGGCCTCATGGCGTCGCGAGCACCGCGCACGACTCGGCGGGCAGCCGCAGCAGCCCGTCCGCGCCCGGCGCGGTGACCGGCTCCCACGCCGCGAGCACCCGCGCTCCCCGGCCGCCCAACGGGATGTCGACCGCCTCCTTGCCGATGTTCACCGCGATCCGCAGATCACCGCGCCGGAGTGCGAACCAGCGCGCGCTCTCGTCGTACGCGACCCGCAGCGCCGCCATATCGGGGTCGAGGAGGTCGCCGCGGGCGCGGCGCAGGGCGATCAGTTCGCGGTACCAGGCCAGCACGCGCGCGTGCGGGTCGGTCAGGGGCTCGGCCCAGTCGAGGCAGGAGCGGTTCCTGGTGGCCGGGTCCTGCGGATCCGGGATGTCGCCCTCGGCCCACCCGTGCGCGGCGAACTCCCGCCGCCTGCCCCGGCGCACGGCATCCGCGAGCTCGGGATCGGTGTGGTCCGTGAAGAACTGCCAGGGCGTGGCGGCGCCCCACTCCTCGCCCATGAACAGCATCGGCGTGAAAGGCCCGGTGAGGGTGAGCGCGGCGGCGCAGGCGAGCAGGCCGGGGGAGAGGGTGGCGGAGAGCCGGTCTCCTTGTGCGCGGTTGCCGATCTGGTCGTGGGTCTGCGTATAGCCGAGGAAGCGGTACGCGGGCGTCCGGGCGCGGTCCACGGGACGGCCGTGCCTGCGCCCCCGGAAGGTCGAGTACGTGCCGTCGTGGAAGAACCCGCCCGTGAACGTCTTGGCGAGCGCGGCGAAGGGTGCGTGGGCGAAGTCTTCGTAGTAGCCGTGCGATTCGCCGGTGAGCGCGGTGTGCAGCGCGTGGTGGAAGTCGTCGTTCCACTGCGCGTGCAGGCCGAGCCCGCCCTCCGCGCGCGGGGTGACGACCCGCGGATCGCCCTGGTCCGACTCGGCGATCAGCGAGAGCGGCCTGCCGAGTTCCCCGGCCAGCTCGTCCACGGCCGCCGAGAGCTCCTCCAGGAAGTGCCGCGCGCGCGTGTCGCGCAGCGCGTGCACCGCGTCCAGGCGCAGGCCGTCCAGACGGTAGTCGCGCAGCCAGGCGAGGGCGCTTTCGATCAGGTACGCGCGTACCTCGTCCGAGCCGGGGGCGTCCAGGTTGACGGCGGCGCCCCATGGTGTGTGGTGGGTGTCCGTGAAGTAGGGGCCGAACGCGGGCAGATGGTTGCCGGACGGGCCGAGGTGGTTGTGGACCACGTCGAGCACGACGCCCATGCCGCGCGCGTGCGCCGCGTCGACGAATCGTTTCAGCGCCTCGGGGCCGCCGTACGGCTCGTGCACGGCCCACAGGGACACGCCCTCGTACCCCCAGCCGTGCCGCCCCGGGAACGGGCAGAGGGGCATCAGCTCCACGTGCGTGACACCCAGTTCGGCGAGGTGGCCGAGCCGCCCCGCGGCCGAGTCGAGCGTGCCGTCCGGTGTGTACGTCCCCACATGCAGCTCGTACAGGACCGCGTCCCGCACCCCGCGCCCCGCCCAGGGCGCGCGCCAGGCGTACCGGTCGTGGTCGACGACGGCGCTGAGCCCGTCGGGGCCGTCCGGCTGGCGCCGCGAGCGGGGATCGGGCAGCACGGGGCCGCCGTCGAGCGAGAAGCCGTAGCGCGCCCCGTCGGCGGCGTCCGCCTCCACCGTCCACCACCCGGCCCGGCCTTCGGCGCGCTCCAACGCGCGCGTGGCGCCCTCGCACAGCAGCGCGACGCGCTCCGCCCCCGGTGCCCACACCTCGAACTCCACTGACAGTTCCCCCTTGTCTGTCATCTGTCCGTCATCCGCTGCCGGTCATCCGTGTTGATCTGTCCTCATCCGTACGTCATCCGTGGTGACGCCCGTCCATCGTGCTGCAGAAGTGATCGGTGCGGGGTCGTTCCGCGTTTTCTGGACACCCCGGCCGAGCTGACCGACAATCAGCAGGGTGACGTCGTCCTTTGAGATCCACACGTACCCCGCGCGGCTGACCGACGCCGAGCGCGACAGGGCACTTGAGGTGCTCAGGGAGGGCGCTGCCCTCGGCAAGCTGTCGCACGACACGTTCGTGCGGCGCATGGAGCTGGCGCTCGCCGCTCGCCAGCCCGACGAACTCGCCGCGCTCACCGCCGACCTGCGGACCGAGGGGCGCTTCTCGCGGGCGGTGTTCGGCACCGTCGGCGCGGTCTCCGGGTTCACGGTCCGGCTGCGCAGGGCCTGGCAGGCCGAGAAGCTGCCGAAGCTGCTCCTGCCGGTGCCGACGAACCCGCATCCGCTGCGGATCGGCCGCGACCCCGCGAACGGCCTCAGGCTCAGCCACGAGACCGTCTCCCGGGTGCACGCCGAGCTGAGCAGGCAGGGCGGCATGTGGGTGGTGCGCGACCTCGGGTCGACCAACGGCACGTCGGTGAACGGCCGCAGGGTGATCGGTGCGGCCGTCGTCCAGGACGGCGATCAGGTCAGCTTCGGGAAGATGGGCTTCCGGCTCTCCGGTTCGTGAAGCCCCTTCGGGGACGGCGCGCGGTGTGCGCGTCGTCAATCGCCCCGCACACGCGCGTGGCGTGCGGCCGCGACCGTCGTCCGTGACTGGTGCTCGACCTGGTCCTCCAGCGGCACCCAGCGCGCCCTGAACCGCTCGGCGAACGCGTCGCTCCAGTGCAGGACGAGCCGTTCGAGGCGGGGCGCCGCCCGGTCGCCCGCCGCCTCCAGGACCCGCAGCAGCATCGCGGCCGCCCGCAGCGGAAGGCGGCGCCCGAAGGCGTCGACGCTGCCGATGTACGCCATCGACGTCCCGGCGGGCGGCAGCCCTGCCCAGTCGTCGGCGAGGCCGGGCACCAGGTCGAGCGCCCAGCGCGCCGCGCGCAGCAGTGGTCCCTGCGCTTCGGGGAGCCGCGGCAGCGCCTCGCTGAGGATGTCCTCGACCAGGCGCGCGTCATGGCGCAGCCGCTCCGAGAAGCCGCGCAGCGCGAGCACCGGGGAGGGATGCAGGGTCAGGTCGTCCACCAGGTCGCTGGCCCACATCGGGACCTCGACGATGGCGGTCAGGCCGCCGTACCGGTGGGCGTGGTGCCAGGTGGTGTGCCGGGCGTCCTCGGGAAGGCTCGGATAGGCGGCCGCCGAACCGGGGCCCGGCAGCACATGCACCCCCGGCCCCGAGACCGGCCAGCCCGCGGCGTCCGAGGCCCCCGTCTCCACCGGGATGTGCAGCTCCGCCGCGGACTTGGCGAACGGCTCGGCGAGCCCCGGGATGTCCCGCGTCAACTGCACCCAGCTGCCGCCGAGATCGGTTCCGTGCAGGGACACCTGCAGGTAGGGCCGCAGTTCGTCGATGACGCCGGTCAGGGCGCGGGTCTCGGGCGGCAGCCGGTCGGGCGGCAGCACCGAGGGCGACCACTCCGGCTGTTCGGGTCCGGCGGGGCGGAAGAAGTGCCGGTGGTAGTCGAACAGGGTGCGCGGGGCGGGCGTGCGGTGCAGGTTCGCGCCGTCCGGGTCGGCGCACAGGAGGAAGTGCCAGGAGGTGTCCGCGCGGAGGTCCTCGTCCCGCAGGGTCCACTCCGCGAGGTTGAGCAGCGTCGAACCGCCGGTCGGTTCGTTCGAGTGGGCGCCGGCGACGATCAGGACGGCGCGGCGGGAGCGGCCGACGGACAGCAGGTGCAGTGGCCTTCCTGCGCGCGATGAGCCCACCTGGCGCAGGGTGCTGAGCTCGGGCCGGTGGGCTGCCAACTCCCGGGCGGACAGCACGAGTTCGGCCACATTGGGATACCTCTGCTCCGCCAGTTGACTCACCCCCGTCTTGTCCGCTGACGCAATCCGCAGTACGCCACGCGGTCGGGCGGGTGTCAAGCGTGCGGCCCAAGGGATGTCATCCCGCGGCGACCTTGTCCCACAGCGTCACCCGAATGGGCGTATGGAACTGCGTGAGGCGCCCTTCAATGATGCCCTGAATCCGTGCCAACGAGCTCGGCCCCCAGCGGGCAGCGCCTGTCACCGGCTCCGCCGAGCTCGTCCTCGAACGCCGGACGGGCCGGGCCCGCCTTGCCCGCGAGGCCGCCCGCGGGTGCCGGACGCGTCGGGCTGCCCAGTCTCCTGGCCCCCGGCGTGGAGCGTGACCCCTATCCGGTCTATCGCGCCCTCCGCGAGGACTTCCCCCTCGTCCGCGACGAACTCCTCGGGGCCTGGCTGCTCAGCCGGTACGCGGATGTGCGGGCCGCGCTCGGTGACGCGCGGCTCGGGACCGCGGCCGACGGGCCGGGCCCGGCCTACCAAAGGCTCATCGAGCCCGTGCTGCGCGCCGCCGCCGAGCGCACCGCCCACGTCCTCGCCCGGCGCCTGGCCGGGCGGCGCGAGGTCGATCTCGTCGCCGAGTTCAGTGCCTGGCTGCCCGCCGCGGCCGCCGTCGCCGCGCTCGGGCTGCCCTGGGAGGACGCCGCCCGGGTGCGGGAGCGGTGTCGTACGGGAGGGCTCGCGCATCCCGGCGGTCTCCATCCGGACCTCGGCGGACTCCTGCGGCCCCACGTCACGCGGCGGCGCGCCCACCCCGGCGCTGACCTGCTCTCCGTGCTGTGCGGCGCCCGCGTGGACGGGCAGGTGCTCTCCGACGAGGCCGTCACCGGCCTTGCCGGGACGCTCCTCACCGGCGGCGAGGCCACCGCCCTCGCGCTGGCCTCCTTCCTGGCCAACCTCCTCGACCACCCCGCCCAGTTGGACCTCGTGCGCGCCCGCCCGCGGCTGATACCCGCCGCCTGGGCCGAGTCCCTGCGCCGGGACCCGCCCACCCCCGTCGTGCTGCGCCGCGCGACCGCGCCGGTGGCACTCGGCGGCACCACACTGCCCGCGGGAGCCCTCGTCGCCTGCCTCATAGGCTCCGCGGGACGCGACCCGTTCCGCTTCGCCGACCCCGACCGCTACGACATCTTCCGCGCGGATCCGGCCCACCTCGCGTTCGGCGCCGGACGGCACTTCTGCCCGGCCGCCACCCTGGCGGGGCTCACAGCCGAGTGCGGACTGCGGGCCCTGCTCGACGCGATGCCGGGCCTGCGCTGGGCCCCCGGCTTCAGGCCCGCGCCCCAGGGACTCATGGCGCGGGCCCCGCGCCTGCTACTCGTCCGCCCCTGAGACATCGGCGTCAGTGGATACGCGCTCCAGGAGCACCACCGGCAGCTCCCCGAAAAGCTCCTCCACGCGCGCGTGCCCCGTGAACTCCCGCCCCCGGGTGAGCAGATCGGCCCACCGCCCTTCCGGAAGCGCCAGTTCCGTCGTACTCCAGCCGCCCGCGTCGGCCAGGCGCAAGGAGAGCCGGGTCACCGCCGCGATCACCTCCCCGGAGCGCGCGAAAGCCACGCAGTGCGCCGCGCCGGGGCCCCGCGCCGCCAGCGGCTCGTACGTCGCCGCTCCGCCGAACAGCTCCGGGCGGCGCCTGCGCAGCCGCAGCGCGGTCGCCGTGAGGGCCAGCTTCTCCTCGGAGAGGTCCCAGCGGTCACGGTGCTGCTCCAGGTACTCCAGGACATGTGCCTGGAGCCGCACGGGCCGCCGGTTGTCCGGATCCACCAGGGCGCGGTACTCGCCCTCGGTGCCCTGGTAGAGGTCGGGCACCCCCGGCATCGCCAGCTGGAGCAGCGTGGCCCCCAGGACGTTCGCCCGCACATGGGGCCGCAGGCCGCCCGCGAACTCCGCGACCGTGTAGAGCGGCGGCCCGCAGGGACCGGCCTCCACGAACGCCGTCACGGCCTTCTCGTACGCCTCGTTCGGCTCGGTCCAGCTCGTGTGCAGGCCCGCCTCGCGCACGTGCTTGAGCAGGGCCTTCTGCAGCCGTTCGTCGTAGGGGAAGCCGAAGCCGACGGCCGTCTGCCAGGCCGCCCAGGCCAGTTGGGGATCCGGCGCGCTGGTGCCGCCCACGCGCGCAGTCTGCTCGGTCACGTCGACCAGGAGGTCGGCCCACCGCTCCGGGCACTGCGTGAGCACGCAGATGCCCGCCCGTACGTCCGCGCTGCGCTTCGTGTCGTGCGTGGTGAGCACCGTCCCCGCGTACGGCCAGTCGCGCTGCACGCGCGCGCAGTAGGCGTGAAAGTCCTCCGGGGCCACCGCGGGCCGCTCGGGGGAGCCGCCCACCTCGGCCGCCGAGAGGAGCGGTGCGTGCCGGTAGAACGCCGTGTCCTCGACCGCCTTGGCCCGCAGCGCCGACGAGGTCTGCGCGAACCGCGCGCGGAAGCCGTCGAGCGCGGGCCCGGACCCCAGACGGCCAAGGACCAGGTCGCGTACGACATCGACGGCCTCGGCCTCCTCCCGCACCGCGAAGGCCGCCTTGGCCTCGTCGGCGGCCCGCACCGTGAGCACCGAAGCCGGTTCGACGCCCCCGGAGACGTACGGCCGGTAGACGGGAAGCCGCACGAGCAGCTCCAGGAGCGCCGTGCGCAGCGCCCACGGAGCGTGGTCGCGCAGCGCGGGGTCCGGGGCGCAGAGCGCGGTCGCCTCGCGCGTGAGGCGGTCGGTCTCGGCGGCCAGCTCATGGGTGAGCACCTTGTACGCGGCGCGCCGCACCGTCGCCCCCCAGTCGCCGCCCCGGTCCACCGCGGGCGCCGCGAACCTCCGGTACTGGCCCAGGAGTTCACCCGCCCCCGCCGGGTCCGTGAAGAGGCCGTCGAGATGGCGCAGGGCGTCGTACCCGGTGGTGCCCGCGACGGGCCACGCGGCGGGCAGCTGCTCCCCGTCGCCGAGGATCTTCTCGACGACCGTCCAGCGCCCGCGCGTGGCCTCCTGGAGCCGCTGGAGGTAGGCACCCGGGTCCGCGAGTCCGTCGGGGTGGTCGATCCGCAGCCCCTCCACGATCCCCTCCCGCAGCAGTCCGAGGATCTTCGCGTGGGTCGCGTCGAACACCTCGGGGTCCTCGACGCGCACCCCGATGAGGTCCGAAATGGTGAAGAAGCGCCGGTAGTTGAGCTCCGTACGGGCCAGGCGCCACCAGGAGAGCCGGTACCACTGGGCGTCCAGGAGCTGCGGCAGCGGCAGCTCCCCGGTGCCTTCGCGGAGGGGGAACGCGTGCTCGTGGTAGCGCAGCTCGTTCCCGTAGACCCGCAGGCGCTCCAGCTCGTCCCCGACCCCGCGCCCGAGCACGGGAAGGAGCACCTTCCCGCCGCCCGCGTCCCAGTCGATGTCGAACCAGCGCGCGTAGGGCGATCCCGGGCCCTCCCGCAGCACCTCCCACAGGGCGTGGTTGTGGCGCGGCACCGCCGCCATGTGGTTCGGCACGATGTCCACGACGAGACCCAGACCGTGCGCCCGCGCGGTGCGCGACAGGGACCGCAGCCCGTCCTCGCCGCCCAGCTCGTCGCGTACGCGCGCGTGGTCCACGACGTCGTAGCCGTGCGCGGACCCCGGAACGGCCTCAAGCACCGGTGACAGGTGCAGATGCGAGACTCCCAGCGAGGCCAGATACGGGACGGCCGCCTCGGCGGCCGCGAACGGGAACTCCGGCTGGAGCTGCAACCGGTAGGTGGCGGTGGGCGGTGGTGGCACCGCGGGCTCTGAGCGCTCAGGCGTCATGCGAACGTACGTACCCGCCTGGCGGGCTTTCGTGCCATCGACTCATGCGTGTGTCCGGCCGGGCGTCGTTAGCGTCGGACGATGGCGACAAAGGAACAGACCGGACGGGACGAGTCCGGCGCACGCGGACTCCTGGACACCTACCGGGAAGTGATCGGACACACCGGAGCGCTCCTTCCGGTGATCTCGTTCCTCGGCAGGCTCCCCGTGGCCATGATCCAGTTCGGCAGCGTCCTGCTGGTCACCGAGACCAGCGGATCGCTCGCCACCGGTGGCGTGGTCGCCTGCGCGCTCGCCCTCGGCCAGGTGACCATGGGCCCGTTCGTCGGGCGTCTCGCCGACCGCCGCGGCCAGCGCGCCGTCGTCCTCGGCTTCTCGCTGCTCAACGCCGTGGCCATCGCGGCGTACACGCTCGGCGCCCTCCTTCGGCTGCCCACGCCCGCCCTGATCGTCCTCGCCGTGCTCGCCGGCGCGAGCATCCCCGGGATCGGCCCGCTGGCCCGCGCACGCGCCGTCCCGCTGGTCCGCGAGGCGGGCGGCGACGCCCGTCTGGTCAACACCGTGCTGTCCCTGGAGAGCACCATGGACGAGCTGTCCTTCGTGCTCGGCCCCGCCCTGGTGGGCCTCGCGGCCGTGGCGGGCCACCCGGCGTACGCCTTCGGGGCCGCCGCGCTCCTTGTCGCCGTCTGCGGCTCCGGGTTCGCGCTGCACCCCACGGGCCGGACCGCCCACTCGGCGGAGCGAGCGCCACGCACGCGCGCCGGCCGGGAGCGCCTTCCGCGCGAGGTCGTCGTCGTACGCGTCGGGCTCGTCTTCGTCGGCGTCCTGCTCGGCGCCTGTGGAGCGGGCATCACGGCCCTCACCGAGGAGTTGGGGCAGCCGGGCCAGGCGGGCCTCGTCTACGCCGCCATGGGCGTCATGAGCGCCGTCGTGGGGCTCTCCATGGCCGCGCTGCCCGAGCGCTTCGGCCTGTACGCGCGCTGGCGCGTGGCGACGGCCGCCGCGGCGCTGCTCTCGCTGCCGCTGGTGTGGACGGACAGCATGACGGGCCTGTACCTCGTGGTGACCGTGTTCGGCGCCATCTTCGCCCCGAACCTGATCACCGGCTTCGCGCTCACCGAGCGCTCCTGCCCGCGCCGGCGGCTTTCCGAGGGGATGACGTGGGCCGCGAGCGCCTTCGTCGGCGGCCAGGCGGTCACGCTCGCCGTGGCGGGGCGCCTGGCCGAGTCCTACGGCCCCGGGGCGGCGTTCGCGCTCGGCAGCGCGGCCGCCGCCGTCGCGTTCCTCGTCGCGCTCGCCGCCCGCCCCTCGGCGGACGACGGCGCGCACACCACCTCCTTGGTCACGCAGGGCGCCGCAGGACGGTGAGGCTCCGGTCGGTGAGCGTCAGGCGCTCGCCGGCCCCCGCCTTCGGCCCCGTGTCCGGCGGCACACCCTCCGTCCGAGCGGTGTCCACGACCACCTGCCACTGGCGGCCGTGATTGACCGGAATCACGAACTCCAGCGGCTCGGCCGACGCGTTGAACATCAGCAGGAACGAGTCGTCGGCGATCCGCTCGCCGCGCGTGCCCGGCTCGGAGATCGCGTTGCCGTTCAGGAACACCGTCAGCGCCCGTGCCTGCGAGGCGTCCCAGTCCTCCTGCGTCATCTCCTCGCCCTCCGGCGTGAACCACGCGATGTCCGAGAGCTCGTCGTGCGTGCCCTCGACCGGGCGGCCGTGGAAGAACCGCCTCCTGCGGAAGACGGGATGATCGCGCCGCAGCCACGCCATCGCGCGCGTGAACTCCAGCTGCGTGCTCTCGCCCTCGGGCCAGCGCACCCAGGCGATCTCGTTGTCCTGGCAGTAGGCGTTGTTGTTGCCGCCTTGGGTCCGGGCGAACTCGTCTCCGTGGCTGAGCATCGGCACGCCCTGCGAGAGCATCAGCGTCGCGATGAAGTTGCGCATCTGCCGCGCGCGCAGCTCCAGGACGTCCGGGTCGTCGGTCTCGCCCTCGGCGCCGCAGTTCCAGGAGCGGTTGTGGCTCTCGCCGTCCTGGTTGTCCTCGCCGTTCGCGTCGTTGCGCTTGTCGTTGTACGAGACGAGGTCGTGCAGCGTGAAACCGTCGTGGCAGGTCGTGAAGTTGATCGACGCCAGCGGGCGCCGCCCGTCGTCCTGATAGAGGTCCGACGAACCGGTGAGCCGTGAGGCGAACTCGGCGAGCGTGCGCGGCTCGCCCCGCCACATGTCGCGCACCGTGTCGCGGTACATGCCGTTCCACTCGGTCCACAGCGGCGGGAAGTTGCCCACCTGATAGCCGCCCTCGCCGACGTCCCACGGCTCGGCGATCAGCTTCACCTGGCTCACCACCGGATCCTGCTGCACGAGGTCGAAGAACGACGAGAGCCGGTCCACCTCGTGGAACTGGCGGGCCAGCGTGGCCGCGAGATCGAAGCGGAAGCCGTCCACGTGCATCTCCGTGACCCAGTGCCGCAGCGAGTCCATGATCATTTGAAGGACGTGCGGCGACCGCATCAGGAGCGAGTTGCCGGTCCCCGTGGTGTCCATGTAGTAGCGCGGATCGTCCGTCAGGCGGTAGTACGAGGCGTTGTCCAGGCCCTTGTAGGAGAGCGTCGGGCCCAGGTGGTTGCCCTCGGCCGTGTGGTTGTAGACGACGTCAAGGATCACCTCGATGCCCGCCTCGTGCAGCGCCTTGACCGCCTGCTTGAACTCCAGGACCTGCTCGCCCCGGTCGCCCCAGGAGGCGTACGCGTTGTGGGGCGCGAAGAAACCGATCGTGTTGTAGCCCCAGTAGTTGTTCAGGCCCATGTCGACCAGACGGTGGTCGTTCACGAACTGGTGCACCGGCATCAGCTCGAGAGCCGTCACCCCCAGCTGCGAGAGGTGATCGATGACCGCCGGGTGCGCGAGCGCCGCGTACGTGCCGCGCAACTCCTCGGGAAGATCCGGGTGCTGCATCGTCAGGCCCTTCACATGGGCCTCGTAGAGCACGGTTTCGTTGTACGGGGTGCGCGGCGGACGGTCGTCGCCCCAGTCGAAGTACGGATTGACCACCACGGAGGTCATCATGTGCGGCGCCGAATCCATGTCGTTGCGCTTGTCCGGGGCGCCGAAGCGGTAGCCGTACACCTCCTCGCCCCAGTCGATCCGGCCACTGACCGCGCGGGCGTACGGATCGAGCAGCAGCTTCGCCGAGTTGCAGCGGTGCCCCTGCGCGGGGTCGTACGGACCGTGCACACGGAAGCCGTACCGCTGGCCCGGCATCACGCCGGGCAGGTACGCGTGCAGCACGAACGCGTCGGACTCACGCAGCTCGACGGCTGTCTCCGAGCCGTCGTCGTGCAACAAACAGAGCTCTATGCGGTCGGCGGTCTCGGAGAAGACCGCGAAGTTCGTGCCGGCGCCGTCGTACGTGGCACCGAGTGGATACGCCTGCCCTGGCCACACCTGCATGCATACGACTCTTCCACTACCGCCCCCTCGGCCCGGGGTCACATTGGTCAGAGTCTCCCCGAAAGTGGGGCAACCACGCGGGAGTTGAAGCCGTCTAACCGACCGACCACATACTCGGTATGCCCCTTCTTGGGGCTCGTGGGGGAAAAGGGGAGTAAGTGCGAGAGCTAGTCAGACGCAACCTGGGCAAGGTGATGGCGGGCGCGGCAGTCGCGGTGGCCGCCACCGCGGTGCTTGTGGGCGTCACACTGCCGGGGGCGGGCGAGTCGGGGGGCCGCCAGGCCAACGCGGCGGACGCGAAGCAGAACGCGATCGCGAAGGACGGCGTCGTCGAGGCGGCGCCCGAAGAGGGTGAGAAGGGCATAGGCAGCGACCCGCTGACCGACGCCGAGATCGAGCGCGCCGAGAAGGCATCGGTGTCGGGCGCCATGCGCTCGAGCGCCAGGGACGTCGAGGGTGACCGCGGCCCGCAGCTCCTGTCGACGAACCTCAGCGAGCCGGACCCCAGTGACGCGGGTGCCGCGGGCGGCGCGGCTCCGCGCCGTGCCGAAGTCGTCTACTACGACTACAAGAAGGACGCGGTCATCACCAAGACGGTCAACGTGGAGACCGGCAAGGTGGAGGACTCGAACACCACGCGGAACGTCCAGCCGCCGCCCAGCCAGGAAGAGCTCGCCGAGGGAGCCCAGCTGCTGATCGCGGACCCGCTCGGCAAGGGCCTGAAGCAGGACTTCAAGCACGCCACGGGCAAGGCGCTGACCGGCCCGGGACAGCTGCAGCTGAGCGGCATGGTCTTCCGCAAGGAGACCGTCGAGAGCGTCCCGTCCGACCTGACCGAGTGCGGGAAGCACCGGTGCCTCCAGGTCGTCACCAAGGTCAAGAACGGCCCGTGGATCGACACCCGGTCCCTCGTCGTCGACCTGAGCACTCGCTCTGTGGGCCGCCTCGGCTGATTTCGGCCGCTCACGCACGACACCACACTTCAGCTTCTCCTCGTACGAGGGAGTTCACACCGCAATGCACGTCAACAGACTTTCGCGCGCCCGCAAGAAGGCCACCATGGCCTTCTCGGTCGCCGCGCTGATCGGCGGCGCGATCACCGCCGCCTCGCCCGCATCCGCCGCCCCCGAGGCGCCGAGCGCCCCCGCCGCGGCGGCCGCCGACTGCAGTGACGCCTACAAGATCGAGCAGACCGTCGACGGCGGCACGACCTGGCGCATGTGCTGGCACTACAACTCGCTGTCCGGCCTGATCCTCGACAAGATCAGCTACCAGCCCAAGGGGGAAGAGAAGCCGATACCCGTCCTGACCAGCGCCCGGCTCGCGCAGGTCCACGTCCCCTACGACGACGGCGAGGCCGAGTACGACGACGTCACCGGCACCGACTTCGGCCAGGCCCTGCAGAACCTGAACCCCGACGAGTGTCCCGGCGGCACCATCAAGACCGTGAAGGTCCCGCAGCGGGGCGACGTGAAGGGGCTGTGCACCACCACGCGCGCGCGTGGGCACGCGTACCGCCTCAACGACGACGCGAGCACCGGCGGCAACGGCAAGGTCTACACCGGCCAGGGCAAGGACCTGCTCGTCTACACCGTGAACAAGGCCTCCTGGTACGAGTACATCACCGAGTGGCGCTTCTCCTCGGACGGCACCATCACCTCCCAGGTCGGCGCGACCGGCAGCCTCTCGCCGTTCGACTACGACGGCGGCGACGGCCGCGGCTGGCCCATCGGCAAGGGCGACCAGGCCAAGGCCGAGAGCCACGCCCACAACGTCTTCTGGCGGCTCAACTTCGGCCTGGACGGCTCCCCGAAGGCCAAGGTCGAGCAGTACGACTCCAAGGTCACCCCGCCCACCGGCCAGGGCAGCCCCAAGACGAAGACCACCCGCACCAAGGTCACCAAGGAGCTCGCCGGTGACCGCAAGGACATGCGCTGGTGGCGCGTGGTCAGCGGCGCGGGCAAGAACGCGGACGGTCACCCCCGTTCGTACGAGATCGTGCCGGGTCCCAGCACCAAGCACGCCGGACGCCCCTTCACCAAGCACGACGTGTACTTCACCGAGTACAAGAAGTGCGAGCAGTACGCGAGCAACAACCCGGGGTGCGCCAACGGAGCACCGACGAGCGTCGACAAGTGGGTGAACGGTCAGTCCCTGACGCACCCGGTCACCTGGGTCCACGTCGGCTTCCACCACATCGCCCGTGACGAGGACCAGCAGCCGATGCCGGTCCACTGGCAGGGCTTCTCGCTGGCCGCGCGCGACGTGACCGCTATGAGTCCGCTCACTCCGCAGGACCTCGCCGGCCAGAACGGGCAGCCGCCGCTGGGTGGTTGAGAATCCACCCTTGCCATCCGGCTGCACCGCCCGCCGCTCCCGGAGTACCCTTCCTTGATCGTTGAACGGGGGAGTGCTCGGGGGAGCGGAAGGGGTGCGCTGGGTGAGCTCGGGAGGGCGGGAACTGCCCCCTGGTGACGAGGGTCACGAGGGGAGTTCCGCGGACGGCCCGCCCGGAGCGGTGTCCCTGGCGCGGCCGATGGAGATGGGATCTCAGATCGGACCCGAACTGGACTGGGGCGCCGACGCCTGGCGCGAGGTGCGCACGCGCGCCCAGCGCGCCGGGCGGGCCTACATCTGGCTGAATCTCGTGGAGCAGCGGCTGCGCGCGGTCGTGGCCGCTGTTCTGCGACCCATCTACGAACCCGTCCACGCCGACGACTGGGTGGTCGCCGCCGCAGGCCCCGCGGGGCAGGAGTGGGTGCAGCGGGCCGTCGCCGTACGCGAAGTGAGCCGCCGCAAGGGCTACTTGCTCGACCCGGCCGACGACAACGTCCTCAGCTTCCTCACGCTGCCCCAGCTGCGCGAGCTGATGGTGCAGCACTGGCCGTGCTTCGAGCCGTACTTCGACGACCGCAGGGACGTCGAGCTCGCTCTGGACGAGCTGGAAGTGACCCGGAACGTCGTGTCGCGCAACCGCGCCCTGTCCACCGCCGTGCTCGCCCAGGCGGAGCGCGCGTCGGCCAAGCTCCTGGACATACTCGGCACGGGCACCGACACGCCTTCCGTGCGCCGGCTGCCCATCGACGCCGTCGAGTCCCTGGTCGGCGACCGGTACGCCGACGTGGTGGGCGTCCACTCGGACCGGGTGCGGCTGCTGCGGCAGTTCCCGGCCGAGGACATCTTCGGCGGGGCCCGCCGCCTCGACGCGATCGGGATAGGCCTGAACCTCCTGGTCCAGAACTTCTCCGGACGTCGTCTGGTGCGCCTGGCGGAGTCCGGCTGCCGGGTGCGGCTGCTCTTCCTCAACCCGGCGAGCAGCGCGGTCAAGCGCAGGGAGCGCGAACTGGGCCTGAAGCGGGGCGAGCTGAGTCGCAGCGTCGAGATGAACATCCTGCACATGCGCCGGGTGCGGGCCAGGCTGCGTGATCCGGGCGCCTTCGAGATCCACGTCTTCGACGAGACGCCGCGCTTCACCGCGTATCTGGTCGACGGGGACGGCGCGGACGGCATCGCGGTCGTCCAGTCGTACCTGCGCAGGACGCGCGGGATGGAGGCGCCGGTGCTCGTCCTTCGCGGCGGCCGCCGGGTGGTCAAGGCGGACGAGCCGGACGAGGGCGGACTCTTCGAGACGTACCGGGAGGAGTTCGAGCTGGCCTGGGCGGACTCGCGGCCCGTCTCCTGAGCCCGTCTCCTGGCCCGCCTCCTGAGCCGCCCGGGGCGGCAAGCGGAACGCGCGCCTCGGATTGTCAGTGGCGCGTGGGATCGTGGTGGTCAATGGGGGAAAGCACCACAGAGAAGGGGGCGGCCATGGGCTGGCACCGGGAGCTGCTGATCGGGTTCGACCTGGAGACGACGGGGACAGACCCGCGCGAGGCGCGCATCGTCACGGCGGCGGTGATCGAGGTCAGAGCCGGCGAGACGCTGGGCCGCAGGGAGTGGCTCGCCGACCCGGGGGTCGAGATCCCCGCGGAGGCGGTGGCGGTGCACGGCATCTCGAACGAACGGGCCACCGCGGACGGCAGGCCGGCCGCCGAGGTCGCCGACGCGATAGCGGCGGTGCTCGTGTCGTACTGGCAGTCGGGCGTCCCGGTCGTGGCCTATAACGCGACCTTCGATCTGACCCTGCTCTCCGCGGAGTTGCGCAGGCACGGCCTGCCGTCCCTGCGCGAGCGCCTGGGCGGCGCACAACCGGCCCCGGTCATCGACCCGTACACCATCGACCGCTCCGTCGAGCGCTACCGCAAGGGCAAGCGGAACCTGGAGGCGGTCTGCACGGAGTACGGCGTGCTCCTGGAGTCGGCCCACGACGCCATGTCGGACGCCCTCGCAGCGGCCCGCCTCGCCACCGCGATAGCCGACCGCCACCCCAAGCTGGCCGCGTTCGGCCCCGCGGAGCTGCACCGCCGCCAGATCGACTGGTATGCGGAATGGGCGGCGGACTTCCAGAAGTTCCTGCGGAAGAAGGGCGAGACGGACGCGGTGATCGACGGCACGTGGCCGCTGCGCGAGGAGTTCAGCGCGTCCGGCGTCTGAGGCCGCCGGACCGCCGGGCCGTCGGACCGCCGGGCCGTCGGACCGCCGGGCCGTCGCGGGGTGAGGAGCAGTGGCACCGGCGGGATCAGCGGCGACGGCTCAGAACGGATACCACCGCACGGCCGGATCCCCGTCCCGGAGCGAGGCCACCCGACGGCGGAACTCGGCCAGGGCCTTCGGATTGCTGGGGGCGTGCTGTGCGACCCACGCACAGCTCGCCGTCTCCCGGGCGCCCCGGAGCACCGCGCACCCCTCCCACTCCCGCACGTCCCAGCCGTACTCCGCGACGAACCCGTCGTAGGCGTCGGCGGGCAGTCCGTAGCGATCCCGCGAGAGCGCGAGCACCACGAGATCGTGCTCCCGCAGATCGGCGGAGAAGGTCTCCAGGTCCACCAGGACCGGACCGTCCGCGCCCACAAGGACATTCCGGGGGAGAGCGTCGCCATGAATGGGTCCGGGAGCAAGGCGGGGGGTGAGCGCCGATGCCGCCGCCTCGAACCCGTCCCTGCGCTCCCGCAGATAGTCCGCGTCCTCGACGTCGATCGCGTCGCCGGCGAGCCGCAGCCACCGCTCGACCCCGCCGAGGAGCTCGCGCCGGGGCAGCTCGAACCCGGGCGCGGGAAGCGCGTGCACGAGGCGAAGGAGCGCGGCGAGGTCACGCGGCTCGGCGGGCCGCACGGCATCCGGCAGCCGGTGCCACACCGTCACCGGATGCCCGTCCACCAGGCGGGGCTCCTCCTCGGCCGCCCGCACCGCGGGCACACCCGACTCCTCAAGCCACCGGGCGACCCGCAACTCCCGCCGCGCGCGGTCCAGGAGCTCCGGCGCCGCACGCCCGACCTTGACGACCGACCCGCCACTGCCGAACACCGCGTTCTCGCCGAGCGCGAGCAGCGCCGCGTCCCGATCGAGACCCGCGGCGCTCAGTACGTCCCGTGCCCGCGCCTCGTCCATCCATTGCCTCCCGCACCGCTCGCTGCGTCCGCCACGTCTGCAGGCACAGTCTCCCATTCGCACAGGCCAAGCGGCTGCGGAGCCTGCGCAGCTGCTTGACGTATCAAGATCCCATCAGCACGATGACGGGGGCCGCCTGGGCGGCCAAACCCCGATGAGCCGCCCAAAGGAGCCGATTCAGTGACATTGGCGACCGCAACGAAGCGGTCAGCGAAAGGCGCGTCCGCCCGCAGAGGCGCGGACCACGGCGCCTGGTTCCTGGTGCTGCCCGCGCTGATCCCGATCCTGATCCTCAGCGTGGGCCCGCTCCTCTACGGCATCACGCTCGCGTTCACCGACTCGCAGTCGGGCCGCACCGAGCCGACCCAGTGGGTCGGCGCCCTCAACTTCCAGGACCTGCTGCACGACACGCTGTTCTGGGACTCGTTCCGGATCGGTCTGATCTGGGCGTTCGGCGTCACCGTGCCGCAGTTCTTCCTCGCGCTCGGCCTCGCCCTCCTGCTCAACCAGCCGCTGCGGATGCGCTGGCTTGCGCGGGCGCTCGCGATCATCCCCTGGGCGATGCCCGAAGTGGTCGTCGGCATCATGTGGCGGCTCGTCTACCACCCGGACGCGGGCGTACTCAACGAGACGCTCTCCAACCTCGGCCTGGGGGAGGGCAAGGACTGGCTGACCGGGACGGCCACGGCGCTCTTCGCCGTCATCGTCGTCGGCGTCTGGGCCGGCATGCCGCAGACCACCGTCGCGCTGCTCGCCGGGTTGCAGAACACCCCGCGCGAGCTGCACGAGGCCGCCGCGATGGACGGCGCGGGCGCCTGGCGCCGCTTCCGCACCGTCACCTGGCCCGCGATCAAGCCGATCGCCCTCGCCATCACGGCGCTCAACTTCATCTGGAACTTCAATTCCTTCGCCCTGGTCTACGTCCTGACCCAGGGCGGCCCCGGCGGCCGCACCCGCCTGCCCATGCTCTTCGCCTATGAAGAAGCCTTCCGCTACGGCCAGTTCGGCTATGCCGCGGCCATGGGCTGCGTGATGGTCGCGGTGATCTCGGTGATCCTCGCCTTCTACCTCGTCGGCCGCCTGAAGGGAGGCGACGAGGCATGATGCGTACGAAGAAGTCCACGCGCGCCGCGCAGTACACGGCTCTCGCCGCCTATCTCGTCTTCCTCGCCTTCCCGTTCCTCTGGCTGATCTCCACGGCCTTCAAGCCCGCGCGGGAACTGGGCAGCCTGCATCCCACCTGGATCCCCAAGGATCCGACCCTGGAGAACTTCCGGCAGGCCTTCGACGAGCAACCGCTGCTCCAGGCCGCGGCCAACTCCCTGATCGCGGCGCTCAGCGCGTCCCTGATCGCGGTCGTCATCGCGACCCCCATGGCGTACGTCATGGCGCGGCACCGCAATCGCGTCTCGAAGGCGGCGACGGGCTGGGTGGTGATCAGCCAGGCGTTCCCCTTCGTCCTGATCATCATCCCGCTGTTCCTGATCCTGAAGAACCTGCACCTGATCAACTCGCTGCTCGGCCTGATCATGGTCTATGTGGTGTGGTCGCTGCCCTTCGCGCTGTGGATGCTCGTCGGGTACGTCCGTGCCGTGCCCACCGAACTGGAGGAGGCGGCGGCGGTCGACGGCGCGAGCAAGGTGCGTACGTTCGTCTCGGTCGTCGCGCCGCTGCTCGCCCCCGGCATCGTCGCAACGGCGATGTTCGCCTTCATCACCGCATGGAACGAGTTCTTCTTCGCGCTCGTCCTGCTCAAGACCCCGGAGAAGCAGACCTTGCCGGTCATCCTCAACCGCTTCATCGGCACCGAGGGCGTCGCGGACCTCGGGCCGCTCGCCGCGGCGGCGTTCCTCGCGACCATCCCCTCGCTCGTCATCTTCGCGATCATCCAGAAGCGGATCACGGGCGGCATGCTGGCAGGGGCGGTGAAGGCCTGATGCGCACGGCACCACGCCTCGCGACCACCGCCACCGCTGTCACCGCGGCTCTCGCGCTGCTGCTCACCGGCTGCAGCGGTGACTCCGGGGACGACGACGGGAAGATCACCCTTCAGTTCCAGTCCCTGGCCTGGCAGAAGGAGTCCGTCGACGCCAACAAGGCGCTCGTCAAGGAGTGGAACGCCACCCACCCGGACGTCAAGGTCGAGTACGTACAGGGAAGCTGGGACAGCGTTCACGACCAGCTGCTCACCTCCTTCGAGGGCGGAGAGGCGCCGGACATCATCCACGACGCCTCGGACGACCTCGCCGACTTCGCGTACGGCGGTTATCTCGCGGACATCGGCGATCTGCTCCCCGAGCGGCTCAAGTCCGACATCCCGAAGCGCAGTTGGGAGACGACGACCTTCGGGGGCAAGGTCTATGGAGTGCCGTTCCTCCAGGAGCCGCGCGTCCTGATCGCCAACGCGAAGTGGCTGAAGGAGTCGGGCGTCCGGATTCCCACGCCCCGAAAGCCGTGGAGCTGGGAGGAGTTCCGGTCGGTCAGCAAGGAACTCGGCGACGGCACGGACGGGAAGTACGGGGTGGCCTGGCCGCTCAAGGAGCCGGTGTCCGCGACGCTCAACCTCTCGCTCTCGACCGGCGGAAAGATGTTCCACCGGGGTGATGACGGCAAGGTCGACGTCCGCTTCGACGCGGCCGACGAGATCATGCCGCGCACGGTCCACGACCAGGTCAACACCGACAGGAGCGCGTCCGGCACGACGCTGGGCATGGGCGGCTCCGACACCCTGCCGGGCTTCTTCGGCGGCAAGTACGCGATGGTCCCGCTCGGCTTCTCCTACCGCCAGCAGATCGTCCAGCAGGCGCCCAAGGGCTTCGACTGGCAGGTGCTTCCCGCACCGGCCGGGTCCGACGGGCTCGCGCAGGGCGTCAGCCCGCAGACCCTGTCCGTCTCCGAGGACAGCCCGCACAAGAAGGAGGCGGCCGAGTTCATCGACTTCTTCCTGCAGCCGGACAACATGGTGAAACTCGCGCGCGGCGACTGGATGCTGCCCACGGGCACGGAGGCCCTGAGGGATCCCGCCCTGCGGACGAAGAAGGACGACTGGGCGGCGGGCACGGCGCTCGCGGAGCACTTGCGCCCGGCGCCCGCCCAGTCGGTGCGGGGGTATCCGGAGTGGAAGGACAAGGTCGCCACCCCGGCGCTCCAGGAGTACTACAGCGGGGCGATCGGCCTTGGTGAGCTGAGGAAGCGTCTGGTGAAGGACGGGAATCTGGTGCTCAAGAGGTACCAGCGGTAGGCCGCCGCCGGGAGTTCAGGGACGGGGCGCCTGAGGACGGGGCATCTCAGGGACGGGGCGCCTCAGGGACGGGCCCCGTTCCCCTGTCCCGCCCGCACGAGCCCCGACTCGTACGCGGCGATGACCGCCTGCGCGCGGTCACGGACGCCCAGCTTCGCGAAGATGCCGGTGGCGTGGTTCTTCACGGTCTGGACGCCGATCTCCATCCGCTGCGCGATCTCGGTGTTGTCGAGGCCCGCGGCGATCAGGCGCAGCACGTCGACCTCGCGCGGGGTGAGCCCGGCGAGGTCCGTGGCCGGCGGGTGCGATGCGGGAGCCGGGGTCACGAAGGTGGCGAGCAGCCGGGTGAGCAGCCGCGGGGCGACGACGGACTCGCCGCGGTGGACGGTGCGCAGCGCGGCCACCAGTTCCTCGGGGGAGACGTCCTTGGGCAGGAAACCCGAGGCCCCCGCCCGCAGCGCACCCACCACGTGCTCGTCCATGTCGAAGGTGCTGAGCGCGAGGACCCGGCACCCGGGCAGCTCGGCGGTCAGCCGCTCGGTGGCCCTGACACCGTCCAGGACGGGCATGCGGATGTCCATCAGGACCACGTCGGGGCGGAGTTCGATGGCCGACGCGACGGCCTGCTCGCCGTCGCCCACCTCGCCGACGACCCGGATGGCGGGGTCCGAGCGCAGGATCAGGGACAGGCCACGGCGCACCAGCGGCTGGTCGTCCGCGATGAGGACGGTGATGCCGTCGGGCTCGGCCCCGGGCGCGGGTTCGGGTTCGGGTTCGGCGGAGGATGTCATCGGGTCCCGTCCTTCTCGTAGGTGCCGGTCTCGTACGTGCCGGTGGGCAGCGGCACGCTGGCGACCACCTCGAACCCGCCTTCCGCACGGCTTCCGACACGCAGTGAACCGTCGTGCAGAGCGATGCGTTCCCGCATGCCCAGCAGACCGTATCCACCGCCCTCGACGCTCCCGCCGGGTGCCTTGCCGCCACCGGAGCCGACGCCGGAGCCCCCACCGGTGCCGTCGTCGGTCACTTCGACGGTGACCCGGTCCCGGAGGTAGGCGAGCCGCACCGTGGCGCGGGCCGCGGGGCCCGCGTGTTTGCGGGCGTTGGTCAGTGCCTCCTGGACGATGCGGTAGAGGGTGAGGCCGACCGTCATCGGCAGCGCCACGGGCCGCCCGGTGACGTGGAGTTCGGCCGGCAGACCCGCGGCGCTCGAATCGGCGACGAGCCGCTCGATGCCGTCCACCCCCGGCTGGGGTTCCGACGGCGTCTCCTCCAGGGTGTCGGTGCTGCGCAGGACCCCGAGCAGCTGCCGCATCTCGTGCAGCGCGGTGCGGCCGGACTCCTCCAGGGTCACCAGGGCCTCGCGGGCCGTCTCGGGATCGCGGTCCAGGGTCGATCTGGCGCCGCCTGACATCAGGTACATGGTGGTGATGTGGTGGGCCACGATGTCGTGGAGCTCCCGTGCGATGCGGCGCCGTTCCTCGGTCACCGCGCGGTCGGCGAGGAGCGTGCGGTTGATGTCCAGCTGCCGCTTCCACTGCCGCACGGCCAGGCCCACGGCGACGATGAGACAGGGCGTGAGCATCACATCGGTGAGGCCCATCCCCAGGAACGGTATGTCGTTGTGCAGATACCGCACGAGCTGCACCGGCGCGGTCGCCACGACACCCAGCGCCACGGCGCGCCGCCCGCTGTACCTGGCCACGGTGTAGAGCGCCACCGCGACGGCACCTCCGTAGCTGTTCGACATCGGGGCGCCCGGGTCGACGACGAGCCCCAGATTGACGGCCAGCTGCACGACGAGGACCGCGCCGAGCACCGGCAGGGGGTGATGGCGCCTGAAGAGCAACGGGAGCACGGAGGAAGCGACCAGCAGGACACCGAGCACGGTGACCGGCGCCCCCGGACCCTCCTCGCCCGGGGCGAGGTAGGCCAGTACGTCGAGCCCCACCGCGACGACGGCGACCGCCACGTCCCCCGGCGTCGGCCGCGCCCCGCCCGTGGGCGGAACGTGAGGGAAGAAGTCGCGGCCCATCCGGGCGCCTCCAGGAAAGCCGGTTCGGCGGGCCCTGTCGTCCCGCCTTCACGCCCCATTACATCCCGGCGCACGCGGCCATGAATGGCCGCAGGGGCGGTTCTTCCACCCAGTACCGGAGTACTGCCCGCGGCGAAGTACCGGACCAGGGTCAGGGGTGCGTGCCCTTCCGGCGGCCGACGCTCTCAAGGGGCCCCGCGTGATGACCTGTTGGCATGATCCGCAAGCTGACCTCGTTCTCCACCCGACATCGATGGCTGACGGTCGTCGTCTGGACCATCCTCGGAGCGGCACTGTCGTTCGTGGGGCAGACGATGATGTACGACGTCACCGACTCGCAGGCCGGGGACTTCCTGCCCAAGAAATACGACTCGGCCATCGCGCTGCGCATCGCGGAGGACGAATTCGGCACCAAGCCCGACCCCAACGCCCTGACCGTGCTCGTCGCCAGGGAGGACGGCGGCAGGCTCACGGCGGGCGACCAGCGGCACATCGCCGCCACCGCGGCCGGCCTGGGCCGGGAGCGGATCGTGGCACCGAAGCCCGAGCCGCTCATGAAGGACCACTCCCAGACCCCGCGCGTCGCGCCGGGCGCCGTGGCCCCGGACAAGAGTTTCCGGCTGCTCACGGTCTCGCTCGACGGAAACCCCAACGACCCCGGTCTGCAGGACGTCTACAAGGAATTCCGTGACGGCGCGAAGCATGAATTCGCCGCCGACGGCCTACGGGTGGGATTCACCGGCGGAATAGCCTCCACGGTGGACAACACGGACGCCGAGGAATCCACGGGGAAGGTCGTCGGCATGCTGACGATGGGCCTCATCGTCGTCCTGAACGTGCTGGTGTTCCGCAGCTTGGCGGCCGCGTTCGTTCCGCTGATCGCGGTGGCGCTGATCGGCGGTGTCGCGTCGGGAGCGGTGGTCGGCGCGGCGAAGCTCTTCGGCATCGGCCTCGACCCGTCCACCCCCTCGCTGATCGGCGTCGTGCTCCTGGGAATCGGCATCGACTACTTCCTCTTCCTGATGTTCCGCTTCAGGGAGCAGCTGCGGAACCATCCCGGGCAGAACGCCCGGACGGCCGCGGCCGAGACGACCGGGCGGGTGGGCAACGCGATCACGTCCGCCGCCCTGACGATCGTGGCGGCCTTCGCGACCCTCGGCCTGGCGAGCTTCGGACAGTTCCGGGTCCTCGGCCCCGCGATCGCGATCTCCGTACTCGTGATGCTCCTCGCCAGCCTCACGCTGATGCCCGCGCTTCTGGCCCTGCTCGGGCGCGGCATGTTCTGGCCCGCACGTGCCTGGAAGAAGGAGCGCACCGGCGGCGTCAGCGCACGCCTGGGGCACGCGGTGAGCGCCAGGCCGGTGCGGTACGCCCTTGGCAGCCTGGTGCTGCTCGGCGTCCTCGGCGCGGGCGCGGTCGGCATGAAGATGAGTTACGACCAGCAGGGCCTGCCCGAGACCGCGTCGGTCAGGACGGCGGAGCAGATATCGCGCAGCCTGCCCGCGGGCGTCTCCGACCCGCACAGCGTGTACGTACGGAGCACGAACGGCTCTGACATCAAGGGGAGTTCACTCACCGGGATGACCCGCGCCCTCGGCAAGGCGGAGGGCGTCGGGGAGGTCGGCGAACCGGTGCTCAGCAAGGACCGCACGGCCGCACGCTTCGATCTGTTCCTGAGCGTCGAGTCCGACACGCAGAAGGCACGCGACCTGGTCTCGGGACCCGTCAGGGACACGGTGGCGCGGACCGCCCCGGAGGGCACCGATGCGTACGTCACGGGAACGGCCGCGCTCTTCGCCGACATCTCGACGGCCGTGGAGAAGGACCTGCGCCTGGTGTTCCCGGTCGCGGCCCTGCTGATCGCGGTGATCCTCTTCCTGCTGCTGCGCTCCCTGCTGGCCCCGGTCGTGCTGCTGATCGCCGTGGGGCTCGGGTTCGTGGCCACGCTCGGCGCGAGCACGCTGGTCTTCCAGCACGGCCTCGACAGGACCGGGGTCTCGTTCACGCTGCCCCTGGTGCTCTTCCTGTTCGTCGTCGCCCTCGGCACCGACTACAACATCCTGATCACCGACCGGATCAGGGAGGAGATGGAGAAGCCGGTTCCGGCAAGGCACGCCGTGGCCGAGGCGGTGCGGCACACCGCGCCCGCCGTCGCCACGGCCGGAATCGTGCTCGCCGGTTCCTTCGCCAGCCTGGCCGCGAGCCCCGCGACCCAGGAGATCGGCTTCGCCACCGGCCTCGGGATCGTCCTGTCCTCGCTCGTGCTCTCCCTCGTCCTCGTGCCCGCGCTCGCCGCGATCCTCGGCCGCGGGCTGTGGTGGCCGCGCAGGTCGAGCCGGACGTCGGCGGACCGCAGGGGCCGTCACACCGCGACCGACTCCTCCATCTCCTCCTCCCTCTCCTCCCGCTCGGACCCGGTGCCCACGTCGCCGCCGGTCACGGACGGGGCCACCACGGTCCGCTGACGCCGCTCCCAGAGGGCCGCGATGCCGGTGATCACCAGGCCGAGCAGCAGCCACGCGGCCAGCGTCCACACGTGTGCGGCCACGCCGTGGCCGCCGAAGTACAGGTGGCCGCGGATGCCCTCGACGAATCCGGCGCCGTTCCAGAAGGCGTGCAGCGAACCGAAGAAGCCGTTCTGGAGCTCCGGCCTGAACAGACCGCCGGACGACGTGAAGTTGAGCATGACGAAGAGGACCATCATCGTCAGCGTCGTCCAGCGCTTCAGGAACGTGTGCAGTCCGATGCCGATGAAGAGGATGCCGGCCGAGTACAGCCACGCCATGGCCCACACGCCCCACAGGCCCTGGTGCACCAGGTGGAAGACGGGCCCGGCGAGCGCGGCGCCGATCAGGCTCACGGCGAACGAGACGCCGACGGCGAGCGCCGCACGGGCCCGCATCCGCATCCCGGCCCCGGCGGCGCCGAGCGCCGCCACCGACGCGTACGAGCCGATGCTCACCGCGACGAGCAGGAAGAACAGGCCCTGCCCCGTGGGGTCGTCGTCGACGGTCGGTGCCACATCGCTGACCTTGAGCGGGACGCCCTGCTCCGCCGCGGCCGGCGTGAAGATCTTCTCGACCGCCATGGCGCTCATGTCGGAGCCCGCGGTGGCCACGATCACCTCGGGGGTCTTGGCGTCGGGGACGTAGGCCCCCGATATGTCCATCGACTTGAGCTCGTCGACCGCCTGGGCGCGTGAGCCGACGGTCCGTACGTCGAGGGCGTCGCCCGCTTTGTCCTTCACGGTCTGCGCGAGGGCCTGCGTCTGTTCACCCGATCCGACGACGGCGATCGGCAGGTCGTGCGGCTGAGGCGTGACGAACGCGCCCATGTAGGCGAGGCCCATGCCCAGGCACATCAGCAGGGGCGTCACCAGGTGGAGGAGGACGTGGCGGAGCGGTCCAAGGGCGGGTGCCGGGCCGGCATGTGCCTTGTGGGCGGGCGCCGAGGTGGCGGTCATCGGAAGACCTCTCGAAATGGTTGGCTTATACACTTATTCTCGGTGTTGTACTCTACAACCATTCGTGGAGAGGGAGAAATCGTGGCCGACCGGGACGTGTCCATCGAGATCATTCAGCGGGAGATGACGGCGTTCGCCCGGCGGGCCCGCGCCACGGCCGCGCGGATGCACCCCGAGCTCTCGCTCGTGTCGTACACGCTCCTGAGTCACCTCGAGTACCAGGGCGGGTGCCGGGCCACCGATCTCGCGGCGCACTACACGCTGGACAAGTCCACGATCAGCAGGCAGGTGGGCGCCCTGGAGAAGGCCGGTCTGGTGGAGCGGCGTCTCGATCCGACCGATCACCGGGTGCACGTGCTGCACCTCACCGACCGGGGCATCGAGGTGCTCGCGCAGGTCACCGACGCGCGCCGGGTCGCCTTCCAGGAGCGGCTCACGGAGTGGAGCGGGCCGGACCTGGAGAAGTTCGCCGAGTGTCTGCTGCGCTACAACGACGCCGCGTCGCGCAGCGGTCTCGACGTCGAGTAGGCCGAGCGGCTCCGGAGGTGAGGTGGGCCGAGCGGATCCGGCAATAGAGTTGCACGAGACGTCTCGTCTCGCCTAAGGTCTGGGCATGACCACACGCCAGCGTGCCCATATCGCCATGTTCTCCATCGCCGCGCACGGGCACGTCAACCCGAGCCTCGAAGTGATCCGCGAGCTCGTCGCCCGCGGCCACCGCGTCACGTACGCGATCCCGCACCTCTTCGAGGAGAAGGTCGCCGAGACCGGCGCGGAGCCCGTCCTCTTCACGACGACACTGCCCGGCCCGGACGACGACCCGGAGGCGTGGGGGACCGAACTGATCGACAACATCGAGCCGTTCCTGACCGAGGCGATCGAGACGCTGCCGCAGCTGGCGGCGGCGTACGAAGGGGACGAGCCGGACCTCGTGCTGCATGACATCACCTCCTATCCCGCGCGCGTGCTCGCCCGCCGCTGGGGTGTGCCCGAGGTCTCGCTCTCGCCGAACCTGGTGGCCTGGGACGGGTACGAGGAAGAGGTCGCGGAGCCGATGTACGCCGAGCTGAAGGAGACCGAGCGCGGCCAGGCCTACTACGCGCGCTTCCATGCCTGGCTGGAGGAGAACGGGATCAGTCAGCACCCCGATCCCTTCGTCGGGCGCCCGCCGCGCTCGCTCGTCCTGATCCCCAAGGCGTTCCAGCCGAACGCCGACCGGGTCGACGAGACGGTGCACACGTTCGTCGGCGCCTGCCAGGGCGACCGGTCGGCGCAGGGCGACTGGGAGCGTCCCGCCGGTGCGCAGAAGGTGCTGCTCGTCTCGCTCGGCTCGTCCTTCACCAAGCAGCCCGGCTTCTACCGCGAGTGCGTCAAGGCCTTCGGGGATCTGCCCGGATGGCATGTCGTGCTGCAGGTCGGCAAGCATGTCGAGGCGAGTGAACTGGGGGACGTCCCGGGGAATGTGGAGGTGCGTCAGTGGGTGCCGCAGCTCGCGGTCCTCAAGCAGGCCGACGCCTTCATCACGCACGCCGGCGCGGGCGGCAGCCAGGAAGGGCTCGCCACCGCGACGCCGATGGTCGCGGTGCCGCAGGCCGTCGACCAGTTCGGCAACGCGGACATGCTCCAGGGGCTCGGGGTGGCCCGGCACGTACCGATGGAGGAGGCCACCGCGGAGACGCTGCGGGCGGCCGTGCTCGACCTGGTCGGCGACCCGGAGGTGGCGCGTCGACTCGCCGATGTGCAGGCCGGGATGGCGGGGGAGGGCGGCACGAAGAGGGCGGCCGACCTGATCGAGGAGGAGCTCGCGAAGGCGGCAGGGAGGGCCGGGGCGTAACACTCCGTGAAGCGATTCTGTTACGAACTGGTCATTTTTGTTACGACCCGGTCATTCGGTAACGCTCAGGTAACGCAGGGTGGTTCTGGCATAGGTATTGACTCGTCCTGAAAGGTTGACCGTTACCCCCCACCAAAGGTTGCACGCTCAGGTTCTTGTTCCTTGAACCAAAGTCTTCTTAGCGTGAGGTGAACGTTCCGCGAACGCCAGGAAGTTGACCCCCATGCGACGAGACATACCGCCCCTCGACGAGGTGCGCCGCATCACCCAGAAGAAGCGCGACGCGTGGTGGACCGTGATCCTGGTCGATCCGGTCGCCACGCCGCTCGTGCGGTGGACGGCGATGCGGACCAGAATCACGCCCAACCAGATCACCTGGGGCGCGTTCTTGCTGGGGCTCGTCTCCGCGGCGTTCTTCGCGATGGGTGACTGGCAGTGGCTGGTCGCCGGTGCCGTCGTCTACCACTTCAGCTTCATCCTCGACTGCATGGACGGAAAGGTCGCCCGCCTCACCGGCACCGGTTCGGTGTTCGGCGCGTGGCTCGACTTCGTCTTCGACCGCATCCGCGTGATGGCGTGCGCGGTGGCCCTGATGGGCGGCCAGTTCCACCGCACCGGGGATGCCTTCTACATCTGGGCCGCGGTCGCCGTGGTCGCCCTCGACACGCTGCGCTACATCAACGGGCTCGAGATCTTCAAGATCCGCCACACCATGCGCAAGCAGATCAAGGTCCGCATGAGGGCGGCCCGCCGGGCCGAGAACGAAGCCGAGCTGGCCTTCATGGAGGACCTCCTCCGGGACAACCCCGAGGCCGACATCGAGCAGGACATGCAGAAGGCGCAGTCGGAGCAGGGCGTTCCGGAGACCCCGGAGGCCCCGCAGCCCGTGTCCAAGCGCCAGGTCATCGACCTGCACCAGGAGTTCCGCCACAAGTTCCCCGCCTACCTGCGGGCGCGGTCCTTCCTGCTGCGGCACCGGATCCGTACGCACCTGGTGAGCGGCATCGAGTTCCAGATGGGCGTCTTCATGATCGGCCCGCTGTTCGACGTGGTGCTTCCGGCGACGATCGTCTCCGGCGCGCTGCTCCTCGTCTTCGAGCTGGCCATCATCTACAAGCTGCTGCTGTCGACGCGGGACTTCACGCGGACGATCGACTCCTTCGAGGAGCGCAAGCTGATCGCTGCGGCGTAGGCGGGCCGGGGGCCTGGCGCCGTTCATCACCGGCCTCGCCGAGTTCGTCCTCGGACGCCGGACGGGCTGAAGCTTCCCGGCCGGGCTGGATGTCTCCAGCCCGGCCGGGAAGTTCTAGCCCGTCACCCGGACCCGCTCCCCGGGCCGGGACACCGGCGCCTCCTCCACGGAGGACTCGTCATGCGTGAAGTCCGGCAGCCACCTCAGCCACCGCGGCAGATACCAGTTCCGCTCCCCGAGCAGCGCCATCACCGCCGGGAGCAGCACGCCCCGGATCACCGTCGCGTCGATCAGGACCGCCGCCGCGAGGCCGACGCCCATCTGCTTCATGGACTGCATGGACAGCGTCCCGAAGATCGCGAAGACGGCGACCATGATCACGGCCGCGCTCGTCACGACGCCCGCCGTGGTCACCACGCCGTGGCTGATCGCATCCTTCGTCGTACGCCCCTGGAGCCGCGCCTCCCGGATCCGCGACACGACGAACACGTGGTAGTCCATCGAGAGGCCGAACAGGATCACGAACAGGAACAGCGGCAGCCACGCGATGATCGCGCCCACCCCCTCGGCGCCCACCAGCGAAGCGCCCCAGCCGTGCTGGAAGACCATCACCAGGATTCCGTAGGCGGCTCCCACCGACAGCAGGTTGAGGACGATCGACGTGACCGCGATCGTCAGGGAGCGGAACGACAACAGCATCAGCACGAACGCGAAGACCACCACGAACGCGAAGACCGGCGGGACGGACGACGAGAGCTGGTCGTTGAAGTCCTTCGACCCGGCCACCTGACCCGTCACCGGCGCCTCGACCCCGTCGACCTCGCCGAGTGTCGCGGGCCGCACCTCGTCCCGTAGAAGATCGAGACTCTTCTCGGCCTTTTCCTGGTCGGAGCCGCCGACCAGCGGCACGGTCAGGAACGCGACGTCGTCGCTCTTGTGCACCTTCACGTCGACCGGCCCCTTGGACGCCCCCGAACTCACCGCCCGCTCACGGAAGTCGGCGATCGCCGCCCGCACCGGAGCCGCTTCGATGTCGTCGGCCTTCACCACGACCTCGGCGGGTTCCGAGCCGCCCGGGAACGCCTCGTTCACCCGCTCGTACGTCGCCACGATCGGCAGCGAGTCGCCGAACTCCTGGTCCAGCGTCAGCTGTTGGGTCTTCATGCCGAGCGCGGGCAGCGCGATCGCCGCGAGGACGCCCGCCGCGACCGCCACCGAGACGACCGGACGCTTCAGGACCCGGCCGACGACCGCGCGCCACAGCCTGCTCTCTCTGGGCACGCCGCCCGCCCGCTCCTTGCGCCGCAGGAACGGCACGCGGCCCTTCTCCACCCGCTCGCCAAGGAGCGAGAGCAGCGCGGGCAGGACCGTCACCGAACCCACCATGGCGACCGCGACCACCATCAGCGAGGCGACGCCCATCGCCTCGAACTCGCCGATGCCGGTGAACAGCATGCCCGCCATCGCCACGCACACCGTGATGCCCGAGACGACCACGGCCCGGCCGCTGGTGGCCGCCGCGATGCTCAGCGCGGTCCGCGCGTCATGGCCCTTGGCGCGCTCCTCGCGTTCGCGCCGCAGATAGAAGAGGCAGTAGTCGACGCCGACCGCGAGGCCGACCAGGAGCATCACCGAGTTCGCCGTCTCGCTCATCGGCTGGAACTGGCTGACCAAGGCCATCAGGCCCATCGTCGCCATGATCGCGGTGACGGCGAGTGCCACCGGGAGCAGTGCGGCGACCAGCGCGCCGAAGGCGATGAGCAGGATGCCGAAGGCCACCGGCACCGCGGAGTACTCCGCCTGCTGGAAGTCCTTGCCGAAGGCGTCGTCGAACGTCTTCTGCATGCTGGCGCCGCCGATCTCCTCGATCCGCAGCCCCTCGCTCTCGTGCGCGTCCGCCACCTTGCCGACCGCGTCGAGGACCGGCCCCACCCGGTCGCCCGCGGTCTCGTCGTCACCGCGCATGTCGAACCGCACCAGGGCGCTGCGGCCGTCCTTGGAGACCGAATCGCTCTTGTACGGTGACGTTACCGCCGTCACCTCACCGGTGGCCGTGACCGACTTCATGACGTCGTCGACGGCCCGGCGGAAGCGTGGATCGGTCGCCTTGAGTGCGTTGCCGCCACGCTCCTTCGCCTGGATCAGGACGCTCTCGCCGACCGGTTCCCTGATTCCGGCGTCGTCCACGATCTGTGTCGCCTGGTTGATCTCGCCCTTGAGATCGTTCTGGTCGACGTCGGTACGGCCCACGGCCGAGCCGATCCCCATGGACACGACGACGAAGAGCACCCAGATGCCCACGGCCGCCCATCGGTGCCTGGCGCTCCATCCGCCGGCACGGGCGGCTATCCCCCGTACTCGCATGCTCTGATTCCCCATGGCTCGAAGCTAGGGCGGGGCGGGGAGTCGCTCGTCGTGCTGGCCGGTGAACCGGGCGGGCGCGCTCTCCTCCTTGCGGACCGGAGGCCCTCCTCGTGAAGAAGGAGTCAGGCCGTCACAAGCCCCTTACATCTATGACGACTTGAGGGATGGGGCCGTGCGGTGTCCGATCTGCCGACGGGGGCCCGTTTTGTTATTACAGAACCTTGTTGAACAAGTCACAGGTGCATGTAGGTATTGATCTGCGCGCGTCAATCAGACATGGTTTCGTCCCAACGCCCGGAGATCTTCCGGATCTCAAGGGTCGTTGCAGTGAAGTTTTGAAAACCCCCCACATCCCCCCACATCACCACGAGGAGATCCCTCTTCATGGCAACACACAAGCGTGCACGCTCGGTGAAGCTCGTCTCGGCGATAGCCGCGACCGCCACCGCGGTCGGCGTCACCGTCTTCGCCACCTCGTTCGCCGGTGCGGCAACCCCGGCCGAGGGCAAGGTCTACGGAGCCGACGCCAAGGGTGCCGTCTCCGGCAGCTACATCGTCATGCTCGACGAGAAGGCCGACAAGGGCGCCAAGTCCGACCTCGCCGAGGAGTACGGCGGCGAGCTGAAGCGGAACTACTCGTCCGCGATCAACGGCTTCTCGGCCAAGAGCCTCACGGAGACCGAGGCCAAGCGCCTGGCCGCCGACCCGGCCGTCGGCAAGGTCGTCCAGTCCAAGAAGTTCAGCATCGACGCCACCCAGGACAACCCGCCGTCGTGGGGCCTGGACCGCGTCGACCAGGCGGACACCGCGGGCGACAAGAAGTACACGTACCCGGACGCGGCCGGTGAGGGCGCCACGGCGTACGTCATCGACACCGGCGTCCGCGTCAGCCACAAGGACTTCGGCGGTCGCGCCACGTCCGGCTTCGACGCCATCGACAACGACGACAACGCGGACGACGGCAACGGCCACGGCACGCACGTCGCCGGCACCATCGCCGGTGAGGCGCACGGCGTCGCCAAGAAGGCGAAGATCGTCGCGGTCCGCGTCCTTGACGACCAGGGCTCCGGCACCACCGAGCAGGTCGTCGCGGGCATCGACTGGGTCACCAAGAACCACGAGGGCCCCTCGGTCGCCAACATGAGCCTCGGCGGCGGCGCCGACGAGGCCCTCGACGCGGCGGTCCAGAAGGCGATCGCCTCCGGCGTCACCTTCGCGGTCGCGGCCGGCAACGAGTCCTCGGACGCCGGCCAGGGCTCCCCGTCCCGCGTGAAGGAAGCCATCACGGTCGCCTCCTCCACCAAGGACGACGAGCAGTCGGACTTCTCCAACTTCGGCTCGGTCGTGGACATCTACGCCCCGGGCTCGGACATCACGTCCGCCTGGAACACGGATGACGACGCCACCAACACCATCTCCGGCACGTCGATGGCGACCCCGCACGTCGTGGGCGCCGCCGCCATCTACGTCGCGGCCCACCCGGACGCCAAGCCGGACGCCGTCGCCAAGGCGCTGACCGACGGTGCGACCCCGGACAAGATCTCGAACCCGAGCGAGGGCACGCCCAACAAGCTGCTCAAGGTCGTCGAGTAACACCTGCCGGGCAACACCCACTGAACCGACGGCCGTCGCGCCCACCCCCACGGGGTGCGACGGCCGTCCTATGGTGTGCGGATGACGGTCAAGGCATACGCGGCGCTGCTGCGCGGCATCAATGTGGGCGGCAAGAGAAAGCTCCCGATGGGGGAACTGCGCCCACTCCTCTCCGATCTCGGATTCGGCGACGTACGCACCCATCTGCAGAGCGGCAACGCGGTCTTCACCTGCGAGGCCGCCGACGAGGACGCCCTGGCCGCGAAGGTGGGCGAGGCCATCGAGCGGCACTTCGGCTTCGACGTGGACGTCCTGGTGCGCGACGGCGCGTATCTGAAGGCCGTCGCCGACGCCTGCCCCTTCCCCGCGGCCACGCTCGAAGGAAAGCAGCTGCACGTCACGTACTTCTCCGAGCCGGTGGACGCCTCCCGGCTCGACGCGCTCGACCAGGCGGCCTTCCTGCCCGAGGAGTTCCGGCTCGGCGACCGCGCCCTCTACCTCTACGCCCCGGACGGCCTCGGCCGCTCCAAACTGGGCGAGGCACTGTCGCGTCCCGCCCTGTTCAAGGGCGTCGTCGCCACCTCCCGCAACTGGAACACGGTCTCCAAGCTGGTGGAGCTGACGCAGGAGCAGAGCCGTGGCTGACCGCACGCCCGCCGTCGACGCGGCCATCGAGGCCGAACTGCGCCTGCTCGCCCCCGAGGTCCGCGCGTCGCCCGAGCTGCTCGGGGAGCTGCTGCACCCGGAGTTCACCGAATTCGGCACATCGGGCACCCACTGGGACCGCGCGTCGATCATCAAGGCCCTGGCCGAGAGCGCGAACAGGACCGGCCGCCCGATCATGACCTCGCGGATGCGGGGCGTACAGCTCGCCGAGGGCGTCGTGCACCTCACCTTCGACACCGAGAGCAACGGCCGTCTGGCGCACCGCAGTTCGCTGTGGCGGCTGTACGAGGGCGAGTGGCTGCTCTGGTTCCACCAGGGGACGCCGTTCAGCGTGGAAGCGCCGCCGGAAGCCTGATCCTCGCGGGGTGATGTGCGAGGCTCGGATCCATGCGCTACATCATCATCGGAGCAGGGGCGATCGGCGGCACCGTGGGTGGACGCCTCGCCGAGACCGGACACGACGTGGTCCTCGTCGCGCGGGGTGCGCACTACGAGGCCGTACGGGAGAGCGGGCTGCGGGTCAGGACGTCGGAAGGGACGGTGACCCACCGCCTGCCCGTCGTCCAAACACCCGCCGAACTGGGCGAGTTGAGAGCGGACGACGTGCTGTTCCTCGCCGTGAAGACACAGGACTGCGCGGCCGCTCTCGACGCCTGGAGCGGGCGCCCGGTGGCGGGCGGCGGAACAGCGGGCGAGGTGCTTCCGCTGATCTGCGCGCAGAACGGCGTGGAGAGCGAGCGCATCGCGCTGCGCCGCTTCCGCAGGGTGTACGGGATGTGCGTCTGGCTGCCCGCGACCCATGTCGAACCGGGCTCGGTCTCCGCGGCGGGTGCCCCTTACACCGGCATCCTGCACCTCGGCCGCTACCCGAAGGGCACGGACGACACCGCCCGTCTCGTCTCCGCCGACCTGGAGAAGTCCAAGCTGCTCTCGCCCGTCGTGGCGGACGTGATGCGCTGGAAGTACGGGAAGCTGCTCGCCAACCTGGCCAACTCCATCGAGGCGGTCACGGGCGTGCTCAGCGGCAACGAGGCCATCGCGCTCTACCGGCGGGCCCGTGCCGAGGGCGAGGCGGTGCTCGCCGCCGCCGGCATCGAGGCGGTGAGCGAGCAGGAGCAGAAGGAGGCCCGTGGCGACCGCGTCCGCTTCGAGCCCTTCGACGGCGGCGCGGAGCGCGGCGCGGGCTCGTCCTGGCAGAGCCTGAGCCGGGGCACGGGCACCATCGAGGCGGACTACCTCAACGGCGAGATCGCGCTGCTCGGCCGCCTGCACGGAGTGCCGACGCCGGTGAACGACACCTTGCAGGGCGTGGCGAACGCGTTCGCGCGCGAGCGGCGCGACGCGGGGTCGATGCCGGTGACCGAACTGCTGGGACTCGTGGCGCAGGCAGAGGAGAAGGCGGCAGCGGAGAGGGCGGCGGCAGTCAGCTGAGCACCTTCAGCCGCGCGTCCCTCGGCTGAGCACCGACGTCATCAGGAGCGTGGTGCGGCCGTTGTCCTCCGGGACCTCGCGGCCCTGCGTGAAGCCGAGGCGCTTGAGGACGGTGAGGGACGCGATGTTCTGCGCGTCCACCGTCGCGTGCACCTCGGTCAGGGCCAAGGTCTCATGGCCGTACGTGGTGAGGAGCCGGGCCAGCTCCGTGCCAAGACCCTTGCCCCAGCTGCCCCGGAAGAGGCCGTAGACGATCTCGTGGCCGTCGAGCCACTTCTCGGGCGACGGCTTGATCTCCGCGTGGCCGACATAGTTCCCCTCGTGCCGCACGGCCCAGACCGGGAACTGGTTCTCGGCGTACACGAGGCCGAATATCCGGCGGAACAGGGCATGGGTCTGCTCCACGCTCTGCATCCCGTCCCCGAACCAGCGGCCCACGGCCTCGTCCTGAAGGAGCGAGACGAACTGCTCCTCGTCGGCGGCGGCATAGGGGGTCAGGCTCAGGCGCTCGGAACGGAGTACGGGGGTCATCGGCGTGACGGTAGGGGCAGGAACGGTACTTCGGCAACCGGATTGACTAACCCGTGGGCTGCGGAAGGCCGATGGGATTGGGGAAGGGGACGACGTCCGCCGACAGGATGTGCCGCACCGGACGTTCCAGCGCCGCCAGGAGCGTGTCGGCGTCCCGCGCGGCGAGCGGGCGCAGCAGACGAGCCGACAGGCGGTCCGTGTCGTCCTCGATCAACTCCCGCTCCGTGCGGCCGCGCTCGGTGATGTGCCCGTCACCGTCCACCAGGCCACGCCCGCGCAGCCGGTCCACCGCGTGGGTCCAGTCCTGCTCGCTCCACCCGCGGTCGTGCCGGATGGTGTCCGGGTCCACGCGGCCCGTGGCGGCGGCGAGCACCAGTGCCTCGCAGGCGTCGAGGCCGTGGTCGGCGAGCGCGGCGACATGCGCGTCGCCCCTGAACTCCCTCACGCAGGTGACCAGTTGCCACAGCCGCTGCACCGGGTCGGATCGCTCGCTCACGTCACGGTTGGCCGTGAACAGCGGGCGGGCGAGCGACGGGGCGTCGTCGACCATCGCGGCGAGGGGCGGACAGAGGGCGATGGCCTGGTCGTCGATGCCAGGCACCAGCGCGCGCAGGGCCCGCGCCGTATAGGCCGCGCGCTCCTCCACGATCCGGCCCGGCGACACGTACTGCCAGGCGGAGGGGAGGGCCCGCGCCACCATGCCGGGGGAGAAGACACCGAGCGCGGCCGTCGCGGGGCCCGACTCGACCGGGCCCATGGGAGCGGTGCGGGCCGCGAAATAGCCCATCCAGAATCCCTTGAGGCCAAGCGCCCTGCCCAGATCGCGGCAGTGCTCCTCGAAGTAGATCACTGCGTGCAGGGGCTCGGTCCGCAGCCAGAGCGTGCGGGATCTGGTAAGGGTCATGAACCCACAAACTAGGCCAGCACGGGAACCCGCGCCACCCGCCCGACCGCACCGGACTCGGCACGTGCCTCCTCGTAGCGCTGCACGAGCAGCCGCGCCAACCCGTCCGAAGGGCCCAGCACTTGGGCCGTGACGTCCGCTTCGGCCGCGCCCCGCGCGATGCGGTCCGGCAGGAAACCGGGCGCGATGACGTAAGGCGCCACCGCCACCCGCCGCACACCCAGGTCGCGCAGCTCCCGCACGGCGTCCTCCGTGCGGGGCAGAGATGCGGAGGCGAACGCAGGCCGCACGGCGCACCAACCGGTGTGCCGCCACTCCCGCGCGATTTCAGCGATCACTGCGATCGCCTCCGGGTCCGATGACCCCGCCGAGGCCAGCACGACCCCGGTCGAGGACTTGTCGGCGGGCGTGAGGCCCGCCTCGTACAGGCGCTGGTCCAGAGCGGTCAGGAGCAGCGGCGAGGGGCCGAGCACCCCCGCCTGCCGGATGCGCAGGCGGGACGGCGCCTGGCTCAGGGCCGCGGGGATGTCCGACTTCGCGTGGAACGCCCGGGTGAGGAGCAGGGGGAGAGCGATCACGTCGCGTACCCCCTCGGCGTCCAGGGACTCCAGGACCTCGGGGACCGAGGGCGAGTCGAAGTCGAGGAAGCCCGTCTCCACCCGCAGCCCCGGCCGCTGCTCCCGCACCCGGCGCACCAGGGCGCGCACCGTCGCGGCATGCCGCGGATCGCGGCTGCCGTGGGCGATGACGAACAGGACGGGGCGGGTGGGACGGCCGTACATGGTGGTCAGCTCCTCACGAGGAGTCCGCGGCTGCGCAGGACGCGCCGCTCCAGCGGGCTGAAGATCAGCAGGTCGATGGCGATGCCGACGATCAGGATGAGCAGGATCGCGAAGAACACCTGCGACATGCTGCTGTTCGTGCGGCCCGCCTCCAGGAGTTGGCCGAGGCCCATGCCCAGATCGGGGGACTGCGCGATGATCTCCGCGGCCATGAGCGAGCGCCACGAGAACGCCCAGCCCTGCTTCAGGCCCGCGAGGTAGCCGGGCAGCGCCGCCGGCATGACGATGTGCCAGGTGTGGCGCAGGCCCGTCGCCCCCAGGGTGCGGCCCGCCCGCAGGAAGAGCGGCGGCACCTGGTCGACGCCCGCGACCAGGCCGTTGGCGATCGAGGGGACCGCGCCGAGCAGGATCACCGCGTACATCATCTGGTCGTTGAGCCCGAGCCAGATCACGGCCGGCGGCACCCAGGCCACCGAGGGCAGCGACTGCAGACCGGACAGGATGGGGCCGATCGCGGCCCTGACGAACCGCACCCGGGCCACGATCAGACCGAGCGGCGTGCCGATCACCAGCGCCATCAGGAAGCCGAGCAGACCGCGCGAGACGGACGTCCAGATGTACTCCAGGAGCGTGCCCTGCAGCCAGGCCTCCTGCACCTCGTCCCAGACGGCGGACGGCGCGGGCAGCTTGTACGAGTCGGTGACCTTGGCCCACACCAGGATCTGCCAGACCACCAGGACCAGCACGATGGCGGTCACCGGGGGCAGGATCTTCTGGACGAAGGTCTGGCGGAAGGGCGTACGCCGGGTCTGGACCGCGTCCAGGGCGTCGAGGCCCGCCTCCAGACCGGCCAGGTCCTGGCTGCTGTCCCTCTCAGCCTTGTCGACCGGAGTGTCAGTGCTGGCCATGTCGGCGGATCTCCCCACGCAGTTGTTCGGTGATCTCGACGGACAGTTCCGCGACGGCGGAGTCCTCGATGCGACGCGGGTGGGGGATGTCCACCCGCCACTCGTGCGCCACCCGGCCCGGACGCGACGAGAGGAGCACGACGCGCTCGGCGAGGCGGACCGCCTCGCGCACGTTGTGCGTGACGAACAGGACGGAGACGTTCGTCTCGCGCCAGATGCGGGTGAGCTCGTCGTGCAGGACGTCACGCGTGATCGCGTCGAGCGCCGCGAACGGCTCGTCCATCAGCAGGATCTTGCTGTCCTGCGCGAGCGCGCGGGCCAGGGCGACGCGCTGGCGCATGCCGCCGGACAGCTCGTGCACCCGCTTGCCGTACGCCCCTTGGAGCCGTACGAGGCCCAGGAGCTCCTCGGCACGCTCGCGCCGCTCCGCCTTCGCGACGCCGCGCAGCTTCAGGGCGAGCTCGATGTTCTTGCCCGCGGTCAGCCACGGGAACAGCGCGTGCTCCTGGAACATCAGGGCGGGGCGGCCGTCGGTGGCGATGTCGCCGGCCGACGGCTTGTCGAGCCCCGCCACCAGATTGAGCAGCGTCGACTTGCCGCAGCCCGATGCTCCCAGGAGGGTGACGAACTCGCCCGGCGCGACATCGAGGGTGATGTCGTCCAGGACGAGCTGCTGCCCGGCGGGCGTGGCGAAGGACTTCGAGACGTGCTCGATCCGGGCTGCGTGCGGGGCGGCCGTGATGTCGTCCGCCGCCTTGGCGAGGGTGGTCGTCGCCATGGTCGTCACCTCCTGGGAACTTGGGGGTGCCCCCACGCATTGAGCAGTGGGGGATGATTCCGGGGTTACTTGACGCCGAGACCGGCGTCGTCGACGGCGGGCCGACCCGCGGCCTCGAGGACCTTGTTCAGCGGCCTCAGGTCGTAGATTCCCTTGAGGTTCGGCTTCTCCAGGAGCCCCGCCTTCACGGCGTGCTTGGCCTCGGAGTCGAGCGTGGCGGCCAGCGGGTCGTCCGTGGTCTGGATGGACTTCCACGCCGGGTCGATGACCTCGGCGGGCAGCTCCTTGCCCGACGCCTCCTTGAGGGCGGCGTTGGCGGAGGCCTTCGCCTTGTCGGGGTTGTCCTTGATCCACTGGTTGGTCTTCACCGAACCGCGCAGGACCGCCTCGACGACCTTCGGGTGCTCCTTCAGGAACGACTGCGACACGATGATGTTCGTGATCACGAACTTCTTGTCCGGCCACAGGTCGGCCTCGTCGAGGATCACCTTGCCGCCGTCGGCGACCAGCTTCGATGCGGTCGGCTCGGGCACCCAGGCACCGTCGATGGAGCCGGACTTGTAGGCGTCCGGGGTGATCTTGTTGTCGGAGCGGACCACCGAGACGTCGCCCTTGCCGCTCTCCGCGTCGACCTTCCAGCCCTTCTCGGCGATCCAGTTGAGGAAGGCCACGTCCTGGGTGTTGCCGAGCTGAGGCGTCGCGATCTTCTTGCCCTTGACGTCGTCGAGGGACTTGATCTTCTTGGGGTTGACCACCAGCTTCACGCCACCGGAGGCCGAGCCGCCGATGATGCGCAGGTTCTTGCCCTGGGACTTGGTGTAGCCGTTGATCGCGGGGGAGGGGCCGATCCAGCCGATGTCGATGGACTTCGAGTTCAGCGCCTCGATCTCCGAAGGACCGGCGTTGAACTGTGTGTACTTCGCCTTCGTCGCGCCCAGTTCCTTCTGGAACAGGCCCTCCTGGTCACCGACGAGCGCCGTGGCGTGCGTGAGGTTCGGGAAGTACCCGATCTTCACCTCGTCCAGGCCCTCGATCTTCTTCGCACCGGCGGCCACCTTGGCCTTGTCGTCCTCCTTGTCGGCGGAGGATCCGTAGCCGCAGGAGGTGAGCACCACGGCGAACAGCGGCAGGGCGGCCACGGCGGCCAGGGCGCGGCGGCGGCCGGTGGTGCGTGGTGTGCGGAAGCTGGCAGGCACGGGAGGTGGTCCTCTCGTTGGCCCGGCTCTCACGCCCTCAGGGCGCGGCCGGGAGATCGGCAGGTTTTCGTCTTCGCAGGTCGAACTCGCGGGGGGTGTGGGCGCGCAAGCGGTGCGCGTACGTCATCACGCACATCGCCCCACCCCGCCCTGACCGCTGCCGAGGGCGCCGCTGCCGACGCGGCCGCCCTCCTTCGCGAAGGTCGAGAAGTAGTCGATCGAGGTCATGGTCAGAAGTCCCAACCCTCGTCGTCCGCCGCCGACTTGGCATCGTCGGCGCTCTCTTCGGCGGTGGCGAACGCGTCGCCCGCCATGCCCGCCGCGAGCGTCGTGCCGTCCGCCGGGTCGATCAGGAGGAAGGAACCGGTGCGGCGCGACGCGGCGTACGCGTCAACGGCGATCGGCTCCGCGGTGCGGATGACGACGCGGCCGATGTCGTTGGCCACCAGCTCGCCGGGGGCCGGGTGCTGGGAGAGGTCGTCCAGGGTGAGCCGCGAGGGGATCTCCTTGACGATCGCCTTGACCGTGCGCGTGGTGTGCTTGAGCAGCACCCGCTGGCCGACGGCGAGCGCGGTGTCCGCGACATGGCAGACCGTCGCCGTGAGGTCCTGCGAGATCGGCGGCTGGTCACCGCTCGGCACGATCAGGTCGCCGCGCGCGATGTCGATGTCGCTCTCCAGGAGCAGCGTCACGGACTGCGGCGTCCAGGCGACGTCCACCGGCTCGCCCAGGAGGTCGATCCCGGCGATCTTCGACGTCTTGCCCGAGGGAAGCACGGTCACGGACTCGCCGACCCGGAAGGTGCCCGCCGCGATCTGCCCCGCGTAACCCCGGTAGTCGGGGTGCTCGGCGGTCTGCGGGCGGATCACGTACTGGACGGGCAGGCGCGCGTGGCAGGAGGTCAGGTCGTGGCTGACCGGGACCGTCTCCAGGTGTTCGAGGACGGTCGGGCCGCCGTACCAGTCCATGTTGGAGGACGGCTCCACCACGTTGTCGCCGGCGAGCGCCGAGATCGGGATCGCGGTGATCTCCGGTACGCCCAACTCACTGGCGTACGCGGTGAATTCCTCGGCGATCTTCGCGAAGACGGTCTCCTCGTACGCGACGAGGTCCATCTTGTTCACGGCGAGCACGACGTGCGGGACGCGCAGGAGCGCGGCCACGGCGGCGTGCCTGCGGGTCTGCTCGATGACGCCGTTGCGGGCGTCGACCAGGACCACGGCGAGGTCGGCCGTCGAGGCACCGGTGACCATGTTCCGCGTGTACTGCACGTGGCCCGGGGTGTCGGCGAGGATGAACCGGCGCCGCGGGGTCGCGAAGTAGCGGTAGGCGACGTCGATGGTGATGCCCTGCTCGCGCTCGGCCCGCAGGCCGTCGGTGAGCAGCGCCAGGTCGGGCGCCTCCTGGCCACGGCCCAGCGAGACGCGCTCCACGGCCTCCAGCTGGTCGGTGAGGACCGACTTGGAGTCGTGCAGGAGCCGCCCCACCAGGGTGGACTTGCCGTCGTCGACGGACCCCGCGGTGGCGAACCGCAGCAGGGTGGTGGCCGACAGCTGCTCGGTGGAGAGCGGCTGCGCCTTGTCGGGTTCGGTGGTGCTGGTCATGTTTAGAAGTACCCCTCGCGCTTGCGGTCTTCCATCGCGGCCTCGGACATCTTGTCGTCGGCGCGGGTGGCGCCGCGCTCGGTCAGACGGGAGGCGGCGATCTCGGTGATGACGGCGTCCAGCGTGGTGGCGTCGGAGTCGACGGCACCGGTGCAGGACATGTCACCGACCGTGCGGTAGCGGACGAGCCGCTTCTCGACCGTCTCGTCGTCCTTGGGGCCGCCCCACTCGCCGGCGGTCAGCCACATGCCCGAGCGCTGGAACACGTCCCGCTCGTGCGCGAAGTAGATCTCGGGGAGCTCGATGCCCTCGCGGGCGATGTACTGCCAGACGTCCAGCTCGGTCCAGTTGGAGATCGGGAAGACGCGGACGTGCTCGCCGGGAGCGTGGCGGCCGTTGTACAGCTGCCACAGCTCGGGGCGCTGACGGCGCGGGTCCCACTGCGAGAACTCGTCCCGCAAGGAGAAGACGCGCTCCTTGGCGCGGGCCTTCTCCTCGTCGCGTCGCCCGCCGCCGAACACGGCGTCGAACTTCTCGCTCTGGATCTTCTCGGTGAGCGGGACGGTCTGGAGCGGGTTGCGCGTGCCGTCGGGACGCTCGCGCAGCTTGCCCGCGTCGATGTAGTCCTGCACGGAGGCGACGTGGAGGCGAAGGCCGTGCTGGGCGACGACGCGGTCGCGGTATTCAAGGACCTCGGGGAAGTTGTGCCCGGTGTCGACGTGCAGGAGGGAGAAGGGAATCGCCGCGGGGGCGAAGGCCTTCAGCGCCAGGTGCAGCATGAGGATCGAGTCCTTGCCGCCGGAGAAGAGAATCACCGGCCGCTCGAACTCGCCCGCCACCTCGCGGAAGATGTGCACCGCCTCGGACTCCAGCGCGTCCAGGTGGCTGAGCGCGTACGGGCTGTCGGTGCCCTCGCTCACGGTGGCCACGGTCGTGGTCATGCCAGACCCCTTTCGATGAGCAGCGCGCGCACGGCCGCCGCGGACTCCTGCACGGTCTGGTCCTGGGACTCGATGCGCAGATCGGGTGACTCGGGTGCCTCGTAGGGGTCGTCGACGCCCGTGAGTCCGGAGATCTCACCGGCCGCCTGCTTGGCGTACAGACCCTTCACGTCGCGTACGGAGCAGACCTCCACCGGCGTGGCCACGTGGACCTCCAGGTAGGGCGTGCCGCCCGTCTGGTGGCGCTTGCGCACCGCCTCGCGGCTGTCCGCGAACGGCGCGATCACCGGCACCAGGACCTTCACGCCGTTGCGCGCGAGCAGTTCGGCGACGAAGCCGATGCGCTGCACGTTCGTGTGCCGGTCCTCGCGGCTGAAGCCGAGGCCCGCCGAGAGGAACTCGCGGATCTCGTCGCCGTCGAGCACCTCGACCCGGTGGCCGTCCTCGCCGAGCTTGCCCGCGAGTTCGTAGGCGATGGTGGTCTTGCCCGCGCTGGGCAGACCCGTGAGCCAGATGGTGGCTCCGGTGGTCACGTGCTTCTCCGATACGTGTCGGGGACCGGCCGCTGTCCGAGACCCTGTCGGCTCTGTCAGCTCTGTCGGCTCTGTCATCAATGGATCCCGCACTCGGTCTTGGCGTTGCCCGACCAGCGTCCGGCGCGTGCGTCCTCGCCCTCCAGGAGGCGGCGGGTGCAGGGCGCGCAGCCCACGGAGCCGTAGCCGTCCATGAGGAGGGGGTTGGTGAGGACGCCATGCTCCAGGACGTAGGCGTCCACGTCGTCCTGCGTCCAGCGGGCGATCGGGCAGACCTTGACCTTCTGGCGCTTCTCGTCCCAGCCGACGACCGCGGTGTCGGCCCGGGTCGGGGACTCGTCGCGGCGCAGGCCCGTCGCCCACGCGGCGTACGAAGTCAGGCCCTCCTCAAGGGGCTTGACCTTCCGCATGGCGCAGCACAGGTCGGGGTCGCGGTCGTGCAGCTTCGCGCCGAACTCGGCGTCCTGCTCGGCGACCGTCTGCCGCGGCGTGAGCGTGATGACGTTGACGTCCATCACGGCGGCGACGGCGTCACGGGTGCCGATGGTCTCGGGGAAGTGGTAACCGGTGTCGAGGAACACGACGTCCACGCCGGGGCGGGCCCGCGCGGCGAGGTGGGCGACGACGGCGTCCTCCATCGAGGAGGTCACGCAGAAGCGCTCGCCGAAGGTGTCGACGGCCCACTGCAGGATCTCCAGCGCGGACGCGTCCTCCAGGTCCCGCCCGGCCTGCTCGGCGAGAGCCTTCAACTCGTCGTTCGTACGCTGCTCTGTGGTCTGAACGGTCGTCATATCTCTTCCCCTCCACCGCTGTTCTGCTGAACTCCCTGGGCGAGGAGCCCGAGGAACTTCAACTGGAAGGCTCGATTGCACGCGGCGCATTCCCATGCGCCGTGACCGGTCTCGTTCGGGCGCAGGTCCTCGTCGCCGCAGTAGGGGCAGTAGAAGGGGGCGGCACGTTCGCTCACTTCAGTGCCTCCTCGCTCGCACGGGCCACCCAGGTGGCGAAGCGCTCGTCGTCCGCGCGCTCCTCCTGGAAGCGCGTGAGGACCCGCTCGACGTAGTCGGGCAGCTCGGCCGAGGTGACCTTCAGACCGCGGACCTTGCGGCCGAACCCGGCTTCAAGGCCGAGCGCGCCGCCCAGGTGCACCTGGAAGCCCTCGACCTGGTTGCCCTCGTCGTCCAGGACGAGCTGGCCCTTGAGGCCGATGTCGGCGACCTGGATACGGGCGCAGGCGTTGGGGCAGCCGTTGATGTTGATGGTGATCGGGTGGTCGAACTCCGGGATGCGGCGCTCCAGTTCGTCGATGAGCGAGGCGCCGCGCGCCTTCGTCTCGACGATCGCCAGCTTGCAGAACTCGATGCCGGTGCAGGCCATGGTGCCGCGCCGGAAGGGGGAGGGAGTGACCCGCAGATCGAGGGCTTCGAGCCCGGCGACGAGGGACTCCACCTGAGCCTCCTCCACATCGAGCACGATCATCTTCTGCTCGGCGGTGGTGCGCAGGCGGCCCGAGCCGTGGGCTGCCGCGACGTCGGCGATCTTCGTGAGCGTCGTGCCGTCCACGCGGCCGACGCGGGGGGCGAAGCCGACGTAGAAGCGGCCGTCTTTCTGCTTGTGCACGCCGAGGTGGTCGCGCCAGGTGCCGGTGGGCTGCTCGGGCGCGGGCCCGTCGACGAGCTTCCGCTTCAGGTACTCGTCCTCCAGGATCTGCCGGAACTTCTCCGGGCCCCAGTCGGCGACGAGGAACTTCAGACGGGCGCGGGTGCGAAGGCGCCGGTAGCCGTAGTCACGGAAGATGCCGATGACACCGCCGTACACGTCAGGGACCTCGTCGAGCGGCACCCAGGCACCGAGCCGGACGCCCAGCTTCGGGTTGGTGGAGAGCCCGCCGCCGACCCAGAGGTCGAAACCGGGGCCGTGCTCGGGGTGGTCGACCCCGACGAACGCGATGTCGTTGATCTCGTGCGCGACGTCGAGCTGGGGCGACCCGGAGATCGCCGTCTTGAACTTGCGCGGCAGGTTCGAGAAGTCGGGGTTGCCGATGAAGCGGCGCTGGATCTCGTCGATGGCGGGGGAGCCGTCGATGATCTCGTTCTCGGCGACTCCGGCGACGGGCGAACCGAGGATGACGCGGGGCGTGTCACCGCAGGCCTCGGTCGTGGAGAGCCCCACGGCTTCGAGCCGCTCCCAGATCTCGGGAACGTCCTCGATGCGGATCCAGTGGTACTGCACGTTCTGCCGGTCGGTGAGGTCGGCGGTCCCGCGCGCGAATTCCTGCGAGATCTCGCCGATGACGCGCAGCTGCTCGGTGGTGAGGCGTCCGCCGTCGATCCGCACCCGCAGCATGAAGTACTCGTCGTCCAGCTCCTCCGGCTCCAGGATCGCGGTCTTGCCGCCGTCGATGCCCTGCCGACGCTGGGTGTAGAGCCCCCACCAGCGCATACGCCCACGAAGATCGTTCGGGTCGATGGAGTCGAACCCGCGCTTGGAGTAGATCGTCTCAATGCGTGTCCGCACATTGAGACCGTCGTCGTCCTTCTTGAACTGTTCGTTCCCATTGAGCGGCGTGAAGTGGCCTACGGCCCACTGGCCCTCACCACGGTGACGGCTCGCCTTGCGCCGGGGCGCGGCAGTCGTGGGTTTTTCAGGGGTGGCAGCCATGGCTATACGTCCTTCAAGGCGGGCTGAGGGCGGCTCTGACCTGCACACTTCGCGCCAGGGGCGCGGCGGTGCGCAGATAAGTGGTCAAGCAGAGAGAGTCGTCGGCGCTGGTGCTGTCAGCTCGCCGGACACATGGCGCTGGACATGCGGCAGAGATCGACGTGACGTCGACTCACCAAGGCAATTCCAGTGCGATCCATGACGGAAGCGTGTCACGGGACTTTCGACCCAGTCCACCATTATCCAGAATGTGGACGTGATGGTCTCGCATTACGAGACAGTGTGGTGTCGGTCACTTGTCGCAGCCCCGGCAATGGCGCCCCAAAGGGGCGCGGGGAACTGCGCGACCAGCCACGACGGTCCCGCAGTCGACTCCCGCACAGCCGCCCGCAGGGCTACGCGCCGGGCCAGGGGCCAGGCGTGGCTACGTCCGGCTCCTGCTCGACCTTCGTGTCGAACAGCTTGAAGCCGCGCCGCAGGTAATTGTCCATGGCGTGCTCGCCGTCCTTGGAGCAGGTGTGCAGCCACACCCGCTTGGTCGGGGGCAGCTCGGGCCAGCGCTCGGCCAGGTCCCAGGCCCGCCGCACCCCGTACGAGAGCAGATGCCCGCCGATCCGCCGCCCCCGGAAGGCGGGAATGAGCCCGAAGTACACGATCTCGACGACACCGCCCTCCTGCGCCGCCAGCTCCACATACCCGGCGGGAGTCCCCTTGTCGTACGCGACCCAGGTCTCGACGCCCGGCTTCCCGAGCTCCTCCTGCCACTGGGCGTAAGAGAGGGAGAGCCGGTCCGTCCACCGGATGTCGCCGCCGACGGAGGCGTAGAGGAAACGGCTGAACTCGGGGGAGGGGACCTCGGCCCGGACGATCCGTACGTCGTCGCCTTCGGGAGCGGCGGCAGGCAGCAGATCGGTGGGAGCGGTCTGCTCCAGGGACCAGGTGGTGACAGTGAGGCTCATGCAGGTCAGAGAACCATGGGGCGGGGGTGAGGGCCAAGGCGGGCCTGCCTCGACGCCGTCCCCGGGCGGCGGTGCGACTGCGGGCGGTCAGCCGCACTCAAGGCTCCGGCACCCTCCGCGCCTCGCGCACCGCGGGAGCCGTCGAATGCGGCAGCAGGTTCGCGGGGCGCTCGGGCAGGATCACCTCCACGTCCACGTCCTCCGGGAAGCGGTAGGGGCGGTGGGCCAGGAGCCCGCCCAGGTAGCGGCGGACCCGGGAGATCTCGGCGCGGACCGTCACCGTGCGCGCCGGGTCGCCGAACATGTCCTCGGCGAGGCCGGAGGCGCTGCGGCCCTTGGGGTGGGTGGACAGGAGATAGAGCAACTCCGCGTGCCGCGGGCTCAGTTCCTGCGTCCAGCCGCCCGCGCCACCGCCCTCGACGGTGACCGACCAGCGGCGCCGCCCGCTCACGTCGAGGATCAGGCGGGTCGGGGTCAGCGGCTGCGGCTCGTCCTCGACGCGCAGCAGCCAGCCGCCGGGCAGCGGCTCCACCGCGCAGGTGCCGAGCGAGGGCAGCCACATGTGCCCGGCGGCCAGCTGCTTGGGCAGGGCGAGCCGGTCCATGTGCGGAGTTCCCGTGACCGCCGCGGTCCAGCCGTGCGCGTCCACCGCGACGGCACGCCCCTCCAGGCGGGCGAGGACCGGCGCCGCCACCGAGCGCAGCCGGCCGAGCGCCGTCAGATGGCTCTCGCGCAGCCGGGCCTCGGCGAGCTTCGCCACCGTGTCGACCAGGGCGAGCATCGCCGGATGCATCGTGTTCAGCGGACCGCTGATGTCGACCACGCCGAGCAGGCGGCCGTCACGGGGATCGGTGATGGGCGCGCCCGTGCACGTCCATGCGTGATGCGTCTCCACGAAGTGCTCGGCGGAGAACACCTGCACGGGCCGGCGCACGACGAGCGGTGTCCCTATGCCGTTCGTGCCGACGATGCTCTCGGCCCAGTCCGCGCCCAGCTCGAAGCCGAGCGAGTCCGCCTTGCGCAGCACCGTGGAGTTGCCCTCGCGCCACAGCACCCGGCCCTCGGCGTCGCAGACCACCATGATGTGGTGCGCCGTGTCCGCCACGGAGACGAGCGCGTCCCGCAGCACCGGCATGATCTCGGTCAGAGGCGAGGCGCGGCGCCGCTCCTCCAGCTCCTCGTAGCTGAGCAGCCGGGAGCGGAAGTCGTGGTCCGGATCCACCCCGTCGAGCAGCATGCGCCCCCAGGACTCCTCGATCACCGGACGCGGAAGCACGGGCGGCTGCTGTCCGGTGAGCGCCGCGTGGCGGACACCCGCGAGCAGTCGCGCGGCCCGCGCGGAGTCCATGGCGGAGATCTTCGCGAGGCTGATCGTCGAAGTCGCGTTCATCACCGGGTCCTTCCCGAGCAGGGCCTGTGCGTCGGGGGGTGTCCACCCATCGTGCCCCCTCGGCGCACGCAAGGGTATTAGTTCAGTAATGAACCGATGTAGTTCAGCAATGAACGGATGTAGTTCGGTGTGAACCGACGGGCGGTTCGGTGATGAACCGATGGCGGCTTGCAACGGTCTGCAACTCTCGCGAACAGGAGTGCGGCGGCCGAAGCTGATGTCAACGCCGCTCAGGCGGCGTTCATGCTCCGCAACGGGGCTTGAACGCGGGGGTGGTGCCGTGTCGGCGCAGCACCACCCCCGTGACTCCCTCCGGTCCCTACCGGCCCTTCCCCGTCGCTTCTAGTGCCCTCCGGGCGCGGCCCGCTCCACCACGGAGGCCAGATCGAGGGTGTGCGGCAGCGTCCCGAACGCCGAGCCCCAGTCTCCGCCGAGCCGCGAGGCACAGAAGGCGTCGGCCACCTCCGGGGGCGCGTACCGCACGAGCAGCGAACCCTGGAGCACCAGCGCCATCCGCTCCACGAGCCGGCGCGCCCGCGCCTCGATGCCGTCCAGATCGGCCAGTTCGGTGAGCAGCCCCTTGATCGCGCCGTCCAGGCGGTGATCGGCGCCGCGCGCGAGGCCGACCTCCTGGAGGAAGGCGTTCAGGGCCAGCGGCTCGCGCTGCAGCGCACGCAGGACGTCCAGGGCCTGTACGTTGCCCGAGCCCTCCCAGATCGAGTTGAGCGGCGACTCGCGAAGGAGCCGCGGCATGCCCGAATCCTCGACGTAGCCGTTGCCGCCGAGGACCTCCAGGGCCTCCACCACGAGCGGCGTGCAGCGCTTGGTCACCCAGTACTTCGCGGCGGGCACCGCGATCCGCAGGAACGCCCGCTCCTGTTCGCCCCCTTCGTCGTACGCCGCCGCGAGCCGCAGCGCGAGCGTCGTGGCCGCCTCCGACTCCAGGGCCAGATCCGCCAGGACGTTGCGCATCAGCGGCTTGTCGACGAGCTTGCCGCCGAACGCCTCGCGGTACGTGGCGTGGTGCACGGCCTGCGCGACGGCCTGGCGCATGATCGCCGCCGAGCCCACGACACAGTCGAGCCGCGTGGCCGCCACCATCTCGATGATGGTGCGCACCCCGCGTCCTTCGTCGCCGACCCGGCGCGCCCACGTCCCGTCGAACTCGACCTCGCTCGACGCGTTCGACCTGTTGCCCAGTTTGTCCTTCAGGCGCTGAATGGCGAACGTATTCCGGGTGCCGTCCTCAAGGACACGCGGCACGAGGAAACAGGTGAGTCCCTCGTCGGTCTGTCCGAGTACGAGAAAACCGTCGGACATGGGCGCGGAACAGAACCACTTGTGCCCCGTGAGTTCATAGGTGCCGTCTTCCGCGAGGGCGCGCGCACGCGTCGTATTTGCGCGCACATCGCTGCCGCCCTGTTTCTCCGTCATTCCCATCCCGAAGAGCACTCCGGCCTTCTGGGACGCGGGCCGAAGACCTTCGTCGTAGACAAGAGAAGTGAGCTTGGGCTCCCACTCGGCGGCGAGCGCGGGATCGGTCCGCAGCGCGGGCACCGCCGCGTGCGTCATCGACAGGGGGCAGCCGTGCCCCGCCTCGACCTGCGTCCACACCAGGAATCCGGCAGCGCGCCGCAGATGGCCGCCCGGCCGCGACCAGGCGGTCGTCAGGCCGTGCGACACGGCCTTGCCGAGCAGCCGGTGCCACGAGGGATGGAAGGCGACTTCGTCGATGCGATTCCCATAGCGGTCATGGGTGTGCAGAACGGGCGCTTTCTCATTGGCGAGCACTCCCCATTCCTGTGCCTGGACCGAGCCCGCCGTGCGCCCGAGTTCGGAGAGTTGCTCACGAGCGGTACCGAGAAGGGCGGGATCGAGATGCCGTTCGACTCCCTCTGTGAGAGCGCGGTCGGACGTAAAGACGTCATATCCCACCAGGGGCGGAGCCTGGTTGGTCACTGTGTGGGTGGTGGCTGCCATGCCGCTACGGTAAGGAGGTGCACCAGGCAAATGAAACACCCGGGAGGCCGTCCGGCCGCTGGCACCGGGCCCGCGCTCTCTACAGCAACGTCTCCAAGCGCAGGACTGCCTGGCTGCTGCTCAAGGACACGGTCAACTCGTGCGTGGAATACCGCATCCTGGGCCTCGCGGCCGAGGCGGCGTTCTTCACCCTCTTGTCCGTGCCGCCGCTGCTCCTGAGCCTGATCGGTCTGCTCGCGTACGTGGACCGCTGGACCGGCGCGAACACGATCGCCAGCGTCGAGAACAACATCCTGGAGGCGTCCCGCACGGTCCTCTCCGACAAGGGCGTCAGCCAGATCGCGCAGCCGATACTGGAGGACGTGATGCGGGTCGGCAGGCCCGACGTCATCTCGATCGGTTTCCTCTTCGCCCTGTGGTCGGGCTCGCGCGCCGTGAACGTCTTCATCGACACGATCACGGTCATGTACGGCCTGGACGGCGCACGCGGCATCGTCAAGACCCGGCTGCTCGCGTTCGGCCTGTTCATCGTGGCGCTCCTGATCGGTTCGGTGGCGCTGCCGCTGATGGTGGCGGGGCCCGACGCGGTGGTGAAGCTGGTGCCCGGCTCCACGACGGTGGTGCAGGTCCTGTACTGGCCGGTGGTGACACTGCTGTCCGTGGTCTTCCTGACCACGCTGTACCACGTGTCAGTGCCGGTGCGCTCGCCCTGGGTGGAGGACATGCCCGGTGCGCTGATCGCCCTGGGGATGTGGGTCCTGGGGAGCTTCCTGCTCCGGATCTACCTGACGAGCACGGTCGAAGGACCCACGATCTACGGTTCGTTGGCGGCGCCCGTGGCCGTGCTCCTGTGGATAGGGGTGTCGGCGTTCGCGGTCCTGGTCGGGGCCGCGGTGAACGCGGCGATCGACCGGGTGTGGCCCTCCGTCGCCACGGCGGCCGCGAGGGCGGCCAACGACCGGATCAGGGAGGCGCGGGCGGTGGAGGTGGTGGCCCGCGCGGCCGCCGCCCGGGAGGCTTCCGCGGACCCGGACGACCAGGACATGCCGTCCGAGTTCCCCGAGCGGTGGTCGCGGTTCCTGCCCCCGGACGATGTCTCCTCGCGGCTGCGGACGCATGTGAAGAAGAACGGGGGCGGCGAGGAACCGCCGCCGGAGTAAGGGAAACGCAGGCCGGGCCGGAAGTATCCGGCCCGGCCTGCGTCTTACGGCCCTTCCGGCGATCGAGGACGAACCCGGCGAAGCCGGTGATCGACGGTGCGCGAGGCTCCGGAGCCACTCACACCTTCCAGACGCCGGCGTGCTCCCTGGCGAAATCGGCGAAGTCACGCGGCTCCCGCCCCAGGATCTCCCGCACCCCCTCCGAGAGCCGCGCGTTGCGCCCGTCCAGGTTCGTCTCGAACAGCTCGATCAGGAACTCCGTCTCCTCCTCCGGAACCCCGAACTCGGCGAGAGCACCCCCGTACTCCCTCGCCGACACGGGGACGTACCGGATCTCCCGCCCCGAGGCCGCCGCGATCTCGGCCACCGCGTCGCGGAACGACAGCAGGCGCGGTCCCGACACCTCCACCACCCGTCCCGCGTAACCCGAGTCGGGGCGGAGCACCGCCACCACCACGTCCGCGATGTCCCGCGTGTCGATGAACGGTTCGAGCACCTCCCCGCCGGGGAACACCAGTTCCCCTTCGCGCATGCCGTCGAGGAGATGGCCCTCGCTGAGGTTCTGGGCGAACCAACTCGCCCGTACGACGGTCCACTCCGCTCCGGACTCCCGCACCGCCCGCTCGGTGGGCTCCGCCTGGTCCTCGCCCCGCGCGGACAGGAGCACGATCCGCCGCACACCGAGCTCCACCGCCTGCCGGGCCAGCGCACCCACCGCGTCGCCCGCGCCGGGCGCGCCGACGTCCGGCTGGTAGGCGAGGTACGCGGCGTCCGCGCCCCGCAGCGCGTCCTCCCACGTCGAGGGGTCGTACCAGTCGAACCGCACCGCGCCCGACCGCGAAGCGGCCCGCACCGTGTGGCCCGCCGCCTCGGCGGCCTCCGCGACCCGGCGCCCTGTCTTGCCGGAAGCGCCCGTGACCAGGACCGTCATGTTCTGAGTGGTCCCTGTGCTCTGTGTGTTCAGCGCGTTTTCTGTCATGACTTCAGTGAACTGGCCCGCGCCACAAGGAGCCATCCGTCAGGGACTCACCCCCATACGCGTGCGTCTACGCTTCCGGTATGGACGTACTCGCAGGCTTGCTGGAGGGCCCCCGCGCGCGAGGAGCCTTCATGATCCGTGCGTGCTTCGACCCGGCCTGGTCCGTGCGCATCGCGGACGAGGCGCCGCTCTCGGTCATGATCATGGTGCGGGGCACCGCCTGGATCGTGCCCGACCACGGCGAACCCCAGCTGATCCGCCCCGGAGACGTCGCCGTCGCGCGCGGCCCCGACCACTACACCGTCGCCGACGACCGGACGAGGAAGCCCCACGTCGAGATCCGGCCCGGCGAACGCTGCGTGCCCCTCGGCGACACCCCGGCCGAGCAGTACCGCGACCTCGGCCGGCGGACCTGGGGCCAATCGCCCGACGGCGCGGCGGAGATGCTGATCGGCACCTACCAGGCGCGCGGCGAGATCACCGGTCGGCTCCTCGACTCGCTGCCCCCGCTCCTGATCCTGCCCACCGAGGTGTGGGACTGCCCGCTCACCCCCCTGCTCGCCGACGAGATCGCCAAGGACGAGCCGGGGCAGGACGTCGTGCTCGACCGGCTGCTCGACCTGCTGATGATCGCCACCCTGCGCGCCTGGTTCTCCCGGCCCGAGGCGGAGGCCCCCGCCTGGTACCGGGCGATGGGGGACCCGGTCGTCGGGCAGGCGATCCGGCTGCTCCAGGACGACCCCGCGCACCCCTGGACCATCGCGGTGCTCGCCGCGAAGACGGGGGTCTCGCGGGCCGCGCTCGCCCGGCGGTTCACCGAGCTCGTGGGCGAGCCGCCGATGGCGTACCTGACGGGCTGGCGGCTCGCGCTCGCCGCCGACCTGCTGCGGGACACCGAGCAGACCATCGCCGCGATCGCCCGCCGTGTCGGGTACGGCAGCGCGTTCGCGCTGTCCAGCGCCTTCAAGCGGGTGTACGGGGTCAGCCCGCAGGAGCACCGCTCACCGGCCGCGTAGCCCCCGTGCGGCGTAGCCTGGAAGGCGTGTCGCACGAGACCGTCGAGTACGCGGAGCGGCCGTCCCTGGTCCCGGGCGCGGTCCTGTGGACGCGTGCCGGCGGCGGTGCGGACCGTGCCGTGTACCCCGTGCTTCCCGACGGCTGCATGGACCTGCTGTGGAGCGGCGGCAGGCTCCTGGTCGCCGGACCCGACACCCGCGCCTACCGCCCCGATGCGGACCCCACCGCCCGGTACGTGGGCATCCGCTTCTATCCCGGCACCGCCCCCGCCTTCCTCGGCGTGCCCGCGCACGAGCTGCGCGACCGGCGCGTCGACCTGGCGGACCTGTGGCCGTCGGCCGACGCGCGCCGCCTGACCGAGCGCATGGACGCGGCCCGCGACCCGGCGGCCGTCCTGGAGTCCCTCGCCGTGGCGCGCGCGGGCGAGAGCGAGCCGCCCGACCCGCTGCTCGCGCACGTCGTCAAGGCCCTGGAAGCGGGGCGGTCCATCGCGTCGACCGCCGACGAGGCGGGCATCAACGCCCGCCTCCTGCACCGGCGTTCCCTTGCCGCGTTCGGCTACGGCCCCAAGACGCTGGCCCGTGTCCTGCGGCTGCAGCGCGCGCTCGCCCTGGCCAGGGGAGGCCTGGCGTACGCGGAGACCGCGGTCGTCGCGGGCTTCGCCGACCAGGCCCATCTGGCGCGTGACGTCAAGGAGTTGGCGGGGATGCCGCTGGGCGAACTGCTCAGCCGGCGGCCGGACTAGGCTCCGGACCGGAGAGCCGGACTATGCGGCAGGGCCGCCCGGCAGCGGTGCGAACAGGTCGACGCCGTTGCCGTCCGGGTCGAGGACCGAGGCGTACCGCTGGCCCCAGAAGGCGTCCCACGGCTTGAGCTCACCGTGATACCCGGCGCCGACCAGCTCCTCGTACGCCGCGTCGACGCCCTGGGGCGTCTCGCAGTGGAAGGCGAGGCCGATGCGGCCCGCGCTCTGCGGCGGCTCCCAGTTCTCGTCGAAGGAGCGGATGGTCTCCTCCGTGTCGAACGCGATGCGCAGACCGCCGGGGAGCGCCGCCTCGACATGCGGCTGGCCCTCGGAACCCTCGGGGAACTCCAGGCCCAGGCGGCGGTAGAAGGCGAGTGTGGCGGCCATGTCGGAGACGACGATGCCGACGAGGTCGAAACGGGGTGTGATCTTCGTGTTCATGCTTCGCAGCGTAGACAGTCGCCGTCGGCCCGTCTTGAAGAAAACGGACCGTGCGTAGGGGCACCGCGCAAACGGACGCCGCGCCACTCCTTGCCGCCGCCCGCGCACGGTCGTACATGTGCAGGAGGTCCACAGCACGGGGGCGAGGGGAGCTGACCGCCATGTCCGCCACGTCTGCCGCCGTGCCCGCGTCGCCCGATCTCGACAAGCACCACCCGGCAAGTCCGGTCCGTCTGGAGGTGCGGGACGACGACGAGGTGCTGTCCCGCTGGCTCTGGCTGGTGAAGTGGCTGCTCGTGATCCCGCACCACGTCGTCCTGTTGTTCCTCTGGATCGCCTTCCTGCTCGTCACCGTGGTCGCGTTCTTCGCGATCCTGATCACCGGCGGCTATCCACGCGCGCTGTTCGACTTCAACGTCGGTGTGATGCGCTGGACTTGGCGCGTCGAGTACTACGCGTACGGATCGCTCGGCACCGACCGCTATCCGCCCTTCTCGCTGCGCGAGGTCGCCGACTACCCCGCTCACCTGGACATCGCCTACCCCGAGCACCTCTCCAGGGGACTCGTCCTCGTCAAGAGCTGGCTCCTGATCCTGCCGCAGCTCCTGGTGGTCGGTCTGTTCACGGGCGGCATGCGCGTCAGCTTCGGCCTCGCCGGGATCATCACCTTCTTCGCGGGCGTGTCCCTGCTCTTCACGGGCCGATACCCCCGCGGCATGCACGAACTCAACGTCGGTCTGCACCGATGGGCCGCGCGCGTCCTGGCCTATGGCCTGCTGCTCACGGACGTGTACCCGCCGTTCCGCCTCGACCAGGGAGACCGGGAGCCCCTTGGCTGACTGTCCCGGTCCCCGAATCCTCGCTACGGTGGGTGCCATGGACTTGCCGAGCGACAACCGACTGGCGGCTGCCGTCGTGGCGCACCGCGGGCGTGTGCTGCTCGTGCGGCGCAGTGAGACCGAGCGGTTCCTGCCACGGGTGTGGGGCGTCCCCTGCGGGAAGCTGGAGCCGGGCGAGAGTCCGCTGGACGGGGTGCTGCGGGAGCTGAAGGAAGAGACGGGACTGCGCGGCGAAGTGCTGCGCAAGGTCGGCGAGTCGTCCTTCGTGAGCCGGTATCGCGGGCACGAGGTCAAGAACTGGCAGGACAACTTCCTGGTGCGGCCGCTGAGTCTTGAGGTGTCGCTGCCGCATCCCGACCAGGACCACCGCTGGCTCGCCCCTGCCGACCTCGGCACGGTCGAGATCGACGACTACAACCTGGACATCGTGCGGCAGGCGTTCAGCGGCTGAGCAGTTCCGCGAGCGACTCCAGCTCCGCCAGGTACTCCTTCACGTCCATCGGCCGCTTGACGACCGCCTCCGCGCGGCCGCCCACGCCTGAGCCCGAGTCGGTCGCGTCGGCGAACACGTCCGTGTACCGCCGCCGCCCCGCACCCGTCTCCAGGAACAGGGTCACCGCCGTCCCCGCCGATGCGCACCACGCGCGGTGCAGGGCGTACGACGGCAGTCCGTAACCGCTGCCCGTGCCGTACTCCGCGGTCTGCGTGAGCCGCAGCCGCGCCGGGCCCGCCGGCTCCAGGAGCCAGTGGCCCTCCACGTCCGACAGGGATTCCCTGAACCAGGACGCCGCGATGCCGCTCTCGCCCGGTTCGGCGGTGTTGCGCAGCGGCTCGTACAGCTCCATGCCGAGCGTGCCCCGCACCACGTAAGAGGCAAGCGGCGAGCGGTGGTTGTGGATGTCCTCGCGGCCCGCCGAGCGCGTGCCGGGGTGCCAGACGTGCGCGCGCAGCATGTGCCCCGGGCCGCCGTCGATCAGGAGCAGCTTGTCGAATCCGAGCACGTGGCGGTACGAGAGGAGCGCGCAGGCCGAGGGGGCGCCGACGCCCGACGCCAGTTCGCGCACCAGGTCGAAGAGCCGTCCGGGGGAGCCCAGTTCGGCGACGACCGCACGCGCCGCCCGCACCAGCTGGTCCTCGGGCAGCGCCGCGTCCAGGGTCCCTTCGAGAAGATGCCGGGCCCTGTGGACGTGCCGACCACCCATGCGGTCACTCTCCCCCTCGGTCGCGAGCGCGCCGCCGGGGATCAGCAGCCCGTGGATCGGTCGCCCGTGGATCAGCCGCCCGGCTGATACATCCATACGGCATGCGCCCGCAGCGCCGAAAGCCCTTGATAGGTCATCCACATCGGGCGGCCGAGATCGTACCCGTCCCAGTTCCAGATGCCGTCGTCCTGCTGGCGCCACACCGCGCCGACCGCGCCGGCCACCAGCGCGTGCCACGCCTCCTCGCGGCCCTCCTCCGCCGCGATCTCCCAGGCGCCCGGCGTGAGCAGCGCCCGCATCATCCAGGCGGCGGTGAAGTGCCGTACGGAGAGCACCTCTTGGCGCCAGGAGTCGACCGGATGCGGGCGGCGCACCTCCTCCTGGGTGTTGCGCAGGTCGGCGCAGTCCTCGTGGGCGGGGGCCGGGCAGGCGAGCAGCCAGCGGATGCCGTCCTCGCGGGCGGCGCGGGTGTTGTTGTCCTCGCCGAGCACGCGGGCCGCGCGGTCGAGGGCGACCACCGCCTGAGCCGTGTGCACCGCCGACGGGCGCGTGACCGGGGCGCGCAGGGCGGGGCCCCAGCAGCGCCGGTGCTCCCGCAGGGGATCGGTGACCGTACGGTCGACCAGCTCGGCCCGCAGCCGTGCCAGGTCGGGGGAGTCCGGCGCCGCGCGCAGCAGTCCGCGCAGCATGGTGGTCACGACATGGGTCCTGCCGAGGCCGGACGGTTCGAGCTCCTCGGTGAAGCGTGCCGCGCACTGCGCCGCCTCCTCCGCGAGGCGCCCCGGATCCGCGCCCGCCCGCGCGAGCGCGCCGAGCACGAGGGCGGTCACCTCGGGTCGCGGTGTCGACCCCTGCGAGCGCGCGGCCCAGCCGCCGTCCGCGAGGCGGAGGCGCCACAGGGTCTCCACCAGCTCGGAGGCTCTCAACCTCCCGTCGTGCACGCCGAGTTCGAGCACAATGTGCAGTCCGTACGCGGTGCCGGTCGGGGTGGGCCGCACCGGCAGCGTCGGCTCGTCGAGGGCGTGTGCCCAGCCGGTGAGGCGGCCGCTCCCCGGGGCGTCGACGGTGGCGAGCTCCGCGGTGAGCGTGGCATACGTGGCGGCGGCGAGCCGCGGGAACGGGCCGGAGGCGGGCGCGGCCCGCGGCCCCGGAGGTGCGGGCCGCCGGGTGCTGCCGTCCGCGTCCGCCCTGGCCCGGATCAGCGCGGCGGCCAGCCAGGCGGCGACGCCCGTGCCGATGCCGCTGACCGCGGCGATCGCATAGCGGGCGGTGTCGCCGGAGATCGAGTCCGGCAACACGCCCACCAGGGACTGGAACACCGCGTACCCCGTGGCGGCGCAGCCGAAGCCGCCGAGCCACCCCACGAACCGGCCGGGGCGTGAGTCGCCCGGCGGGGGAGGAGGGGTGAACGGTGGCCTCAACGGACTGCGGCCCAGCCGCGGTTGTGACAAGGGGTGCTCCCTCCCCCCAAGGCGGCACGTGGTTCGACGGTGACGTCCAGTCTAGTGCTGAGTCACCGGAAAACCCCGGTCAGAGCGAGGTTCGCTCCGGCGGAGGTCCTACCGGTGGCGGCACCTGGGGTGTGGCGTCGCGGCGCGAGAAGGTGAACGCGAACTCGGCGGGTGCCGCGTGGAGTTGGTGCTGCGGCAGCACCCCCGGCCCACAGGACTGCGAGCCGATGCCGTGCTGCCCGTGGTCGAGATGGACCCAGACCGTGTCGCCGGGCACCAGATCCGTGCGGTGCGTGGCCGCGTCCAGCTGCTCGGTGGTCCAGCGGCGCGCCGTGAACCAGAAGGCGGGCTCACCGACCACGCGCACCCCCGCACCGTCGAAGCCCGCCCGCAGCTCGGCCCAGCGGACGTCCGCGCGGGCGCCGTTCTCCTGCGGGCGCACATAGGGGGTCTGCATCCGGTCGACCTGCATGAACCAGGTGCCGATGCCGGAAGCCGCCGCCGTGTCCGGATACGCCTCGTGGGGACCACCGCCGAACCAGTGCGCGACTCCGTACGCCGCCGGAAGGCCGAGCCGGACGCCGAGCCGGGGCAGCGGCACGGTCCACTCGCCCTCGGGCATCACGGACACGGTGAGACGCAACTGGGTGCCGTCGGAGGTCCAGCGGTAGACGGTGCGCAGACCGATGTCGCGTGCGGCGGGTGCCACGCGGGTGCGGACGGTGAGCGCTTCGTCCGTCAACTCGACCGCGTCCAGGCGGTGTTGCATCCGGTGCAGACCGAGCTCACGCCAGACGAGCCCGTTGCGCTGCCCGCCCTGCCAGGAGGCTCCGTTGTCGTTGTCGGTGGGGGCGCGCCAGATGTCCAGGCGCGGCGCGCTGGTCAGGGGGATGTCGTTCAGGGTGCGCAGCTCACCGGTGCGGGAGTCGAAGGTGCCGGGGCCGAGGGTGATGAAGTCCCCCTCACGCTGCGGGCGTTCGCCGGTCGCGGCACGGATGGCGGGTCGTGGCGAGACGCGGAACTCGGCCCGCGCGACGCCGTGGTCCAGCTTCGTCCAGTTCGTCGTCGTGACGCCCACCGTCGCCGTCAGGTGCAGGAAGGTCTCGGCGTCGCGGCTCGCCAAGGGTGGATCGGGCAGCTTCAGCTCGACGGATTCACCGGGGCCGAGCTCCGGCGGCACGGCCAGCTCTCCGGCCGCGTAGGCCTCGTCGTGGTCGCTGATGTACGTCCACTCGAAGGACAGATGCGAGAGGTCCGCGAAGTCGTGCAGATTGGTGACCCGGACCGTCCCCGCGCCCGCGTCGTACGCGAAACCCACCGGCTGGATGACCCGCATGTACGCGTCGAGCCCCGGCGACGGCATCCGGTCGGGGAAGACCAGGCCGTCGCAGACGAAGTTCCCGTCGTGCAGCTCCTCGCCGAAGTCGCCGCCGTAGGCGTAGCCGAACTCCGGGTGCGCGAGGCCGTGGTCGATCCACTCCCAGATGAAGCCGCCCTGGTTGCGCTCATGGGCGTCGAACAGCGCCTGGTACTCGCTCAGGCCGCCGGGGCCGTTGCCCATCGCGTGACCGTACTCGCAGAGGATGAAGGGGAGTTGGCGTCGTGACCGCGGGCCTTCCGTGTCCTCGCGTCGGCCGATGCGCTCGACCTCGGCGTGGTCGGCGTACATGCGCGAGTACATGTCGGTGTCCGCGCAGGTCGCGTCGCCCTCGTAGTGGATGAGGCGGTCGGCGTCCCGTGCGCGGATCCAGCGCGCCATGGCGGTCAGGCCGCGGCCCGTCCCGCACTCGTTGCCGAGGGACCAGATGATCACCGAGGCGTGGTTCTTGTCGCGCTCGACCATGCGGGCGGCGCGGTCGAGGAGGGCGGGCGTCCAGCGGTCGTCGTCGACCGGGTTGCCGCGCCACCCCTGCTCGGTGAAGCCGTGGGTCTCCAGGTCGCACTCGTCGATGACCCACAGGCCGAGCTCGTCGCAGAGGTCGAGGAAGGCGGGGTGCGGCGGATAGTGGCTGGTGCGCACGGCGTTGATGTTGTGCTGCTTCATCAGCAGGACGTCGGTGCGCATGGTGGCGAGGTCGAGCGCGCGGCCCGTCTCCGGGTGGAACTCGTGCCGGTTCACACCGCGGAACAGGATCCGGCGGCCGTTGACCTTGATGAGCCCGTCCTCGACGGCGACCGTACGGAAGCCGATCCGCAGCGGGACGCGCTCACCCGCCGTGGCCAGGACCCCGTCGTACAGGCGGGGCGTCTCGGCCGTCCAGGGCTCGACGTCCACCGTCACCGACTCGCCCGTGGCGACATCGATGCCCAGCTCGGGCACGCTGACCCAGCCCTCCACATCCGATTCGACCCGCAGTGTCCCCGTCCCCGCGCGGTGGTCGTACGAGGCGTGCGTGAAGAAGTCGAGCGCGCAGCCCTCGGGGCGGTGCAGCAGGGTCACGTCCCGGAAGATGCCGGGCAGCCACCACTGGTCCTGGTCCTCCAGATACGAACCGGACGACCACTGGTGGACGCGGACGGCGAGGACATTGCCCGATGGCTTCAGGAGGTGGCCGACCGTGAACTCGTGCGGAAGCCGGGAGCCCTTGAAGTCGCCGAGCTCCGTGCCGTTCAGCCAGACGCGGGCGCAGGACTCGACGCCGTCGAAGCGCAGCGTCGCGCCGCCGGCGGTCGTCGTGGGCCAGTCGTCCGGCAGGTCGAAGGTGCGCAGGTGGTCGCCGGTCGGGTTCTCGGTGGGAACGCGGGGCGGATCGACCGGGAAGGGATAGACCATGTTGGTGTAGATGGGCGCGCCGTGCCCCTGCAGCACCCAGTGTCCTGGCACCGCCACGGTGTCCCAGGCCCCGGCGTCGTAGCCGTCCGCGGCGAAGGAGTCGTCGGCGGTGTCGGCGGCCGGGGAGAGCCGGAAGCGCCAACTGCCGTTCAGGGAGAGGGAAGTGGCGTCCGACCGTGCGTACCACGCGCGGGGCGGGAGGCTGCCGGTGCCGGGGGATACGTCCTCAAGGTAGGGGAGATCCATGGCTTCCATCAGACAGCGGGGAGGTGGGACGTCACAACCGTCACGCGGCGGGGGTTGTTGGATTCTCGGCGGCGGAGTTGGACGAAAGGTGCATGGGCTGCGGATTTCGTCGTAAGCAGCGGATGGGCTGGTTGTAATTCGTTGAGGGATGGCATTTCGGGCGCGATATCGGTAGCTTGAGGAAGCGTGACCACCAGCAAACAGCGGACCACGCTCTCGGAGACCGACCGCACCCGCCACAGGCGCCTGCGCGAACAGGGCAGCCTGGACCGCGCCGACCTCGAAGCGATCCTCGACGCGGGGTTCATCTGCCATCTGGGCGTCGTGGCCGACGGCCACCCCATGGTCGTGCCCACCGTCTACGGCCGCGACGACACCCAGCTGTATCTGCACGGCTCGGTCGCCAGCCGCAGCCTGGCCGCCGACCCCGGCGCGACGATCTGCGTCACCGTCACCCACGTGGACGGCCTGATCCTGGCCCGCTCCGTCTTCGAGCACGGCGTCAACTACCGCAGCGCGATGATCTACGGTGTCCCGCGCAAGGTCACCGACCCGGACGAGAAGCTGACGGGCCTGCGCCTGCTCACCGAGCACGCGGCCCCCGGCCAGTGGGACTACGCCCGCAGCCCCAGCCGCAAGGAACTCGCGGCGACGACCCTGCTCGCCCTCTCCCTGGAGGAGGCGTCGGTCAAGACGAGCGTGGGCCCTCCGGACGACGGCGAAGGGCCGGACGCCGGGCTCGGCATCTGGGCCGGGAACCTTCCCCTGACGGCCAGTTGGGGCGCCCCGGTCGCCGACCCGCTGCTCCCGCCGGGCATCGCGGTCCCGCCGCACATCGCCGAGCGCGGCGGGACGCGGCACGGCTGAGCCGCGCCAGTCGCTTCAGCCGCGTCAGTCGCGTCAGGGTTTGGCGGAGACAGGCGTCCCGCAGCCGTGCGCCTTCGCCGAGCCCTCCGCGAACGCCTTGAGAGCGGCGCGCTGATAGGCCAGGTCGGCCGGCGTGGGCTTGTCCTTCTCTTCCTGTTGGTACGAGGGCGATTCGGACCCCGGCGGCTCGACGGTGAACAGGGCACGCTCACCGCCCTTCTCGCACTCGGCGCTCACCCAGTAGCCGCCCTCCGGGAGGCGGCCGGAGGGTGCCGCGCCGGGGATGCGGTGCTGCGCCAGGTAGTCGTAGCGGTCCTGGTAGCGATACCGCTCGTCCTGCGCGTACGGGCCGTAGGAGGCGCGCAGCCGATAGCGCCCTCCCACGTCGTCGGTCGACCTGGCGACCGGCAGGCCGTCCCCCGTCACGGTCCCGGGCCCAAGGACACACACCTCGACCGGCGTCCCGCGACGCGCGCCCTCCCACGCCCGCGCGACCTCGGAGCCGCGCTCCGGAAGGCCCCGGCAGGACGCGGTGGCGTCGGCCCGCGGCACCGACTCGTCCGCGTTCACGGGCAGCTCCACCGTGCGCGGGGGCTTGCCCAGGTCGGCGTCGCAGCCCCAGTGGCCGGAGGCGTTCGCCGCCGTGGCGGTGGCGATCCGGGCGAAGGCGGTGCGCTGCCGGGGGTCGTCGAGGGTCACGCCCTCGTCCTCGGCGTCGACCGTGACCAGGAGCCCGCCACGCCCGCGCGCGCAGTCGAGCAGGACGGCGGTGGTGGCCGAGGCCTCGCCGCCGCTGGTCGAGTCGGTGGAGAAGACGCCGTTCCAGCCGGGGCCGACCGCGACCGGCGGCAGGGAGGAGTACACGTCCGGGTAGACCCCGTCGTACTCTCCGGTGACGTCCTCGCGCCGCCGCTCCCGAGCCTCGAGGCCGGTGTCGTCCTTCGCGACCCGCTCCGGCACCGCCCGCACGTTCACCTTCACCGAGCCGTCGCGCGTGGACCTGCCCGTGTGGTGCTCGGTGTCGCGGGCGATCGTGCAGTCCACGCGCAGCGAGGCATCGCTCAGTCCGCCTTCCGCCCGGTCGCGCGTATCGTCCTCGAACGGCCCCGCGCCCAGTACGTCACGCACTTCGGCGGCCGGGAGAACCCCCTCGCAGGCCCCGGCCACCAGACGCTGCGCCACCCACCGGTCGTAGCCCCCGCTGAACCAGAAGTACCCGCCCGCCACCAGCGCGAGGGCGAGCACCGCCCCGGCCGCCGTGGTGAGCTTCCTTCCCGCCCCGGACCGCCAGGTCAGCCCTGCCACTGCTCCACCTCTCCCATGATCTGCGTGTCACGGCAGTGCGAGCGCCGGGGCCAGCCGTCGTCGGCGGCCAGATAGCGGTCGAGCACGGCCCGCGCGTCCGCCGAGATCCGCCGCCATTCCTTCCTGTCCACGACGACCTCGTCCTGGTGCCGGAAGTCGAGGGCGGGCGTGACCGTGACCCGGTGGAACGTCGGCCCGCCGTCGCACACCGACCGCGCCCAGAGTGCGAGCAGCGGATCGTCACCCGGCGTGCCGAACGTCAACCGGCCCTCGGGTCCCCGCTCGTGGCGGCTCTGCTCGGTCCCGGGGACGTGGCCGCTGTCGCCGAAGCTCTCGTACGCTCCCGCCGCGAGGACACCGGACCAGCTCTGGGCGCCCGCCGCCTTGACCTTGAGATCGCCCGCCCAGCCCGCCGTGTCGTCCCACTGTCCGCCGCACGTGCCGGCGCGCTCGCTGTAGACCCTGTCGTTCTCGTCGAACCGCCACTCGCCCCGCGCGAACCTCAGCGCCTCGGGGGAGAGCCAGTCGCAGAGCGCGTCGGCGTTCCTCGGCTTCCCGGCATCGGCCAACGGCCGTGTACCGCAGCCCTGTTCGCGGCTCACCCAGTCGGCGACCCGGACCGCGGTGCGGGACGCCAGGAGCCGGTCGGACTTGGGCATGCCGTACTCGCTTTCGGCGTGCGAGGGCAGATCCACGGAGACGAGCAGGTCCTTCGACGGCCGGACCCGCCCGCTCAGCCCCTTCGGGCACTCGGTGAGCAGGGTGGCCGACACCTGGCCGCCGTCGAGCCGGTCGTCGCTGAAGCCTGTGCCGCCCAACGTGCCGCTCGGCAAGGGCAGTTCGAAGTCTCCGGCCGGTGCTCGGGCCTTGTCGAGCACGGCCTCGGCCCTGACCCGCGCCTGTGCGTCAGGCTCACGGCCGTCGGCGTCACCGCCCCACGACAGCGTGCAGTCGAGCAGCGCCCTGCTCTGCTTGCCCGGCGTCAGCAGCGTGCCGTACTCGTCCAGTACGCCCGCCGAGTCGTCCGGCACGAAGGAGCTCAGCTCATCGGGGAGCAGGCCCGCGCAGGCCCGGGTCAGCTGGTCCTGGTTGGCGGCGATGCGGTCGTCACGCTCCTGCGACTGCGTGACGGCGATCCCGGTGCCGGTGGCCGCGAGCGCGAGGACGGCCACTCCGGAGACCACCAGCCACGTACGTCTCCGGACGTCACGCACCCTGGGCATGGCGTTCCCCTTCCCCGCGAGCCATGTCAGATGACCATCGAGCCGACACGTCGCGATGACATGTCAAGATCAGAGGAGCGACGCTATCAACCGGGGGCAGGCCTCCCGGACGAGGGTCAGGCGAGCTTCAGTTCCCCGGAGATGGCCCGCCGGGCCACCGAATCGAGGGACTCGCCCACGGCGTACGCCCGCGCCCGGATGAGGGCCAGGGCGTCATCGACCGAACGGCCCGTCTGCTGGGACAGCACGCCCGCGGCCTGGTGGACCACGGCGCGGTGATCCGTGCCGCCATAGAGGTCGGGGTCCGCGTCCGGGCCGAGCAGGACGGACTCGGTCAGCGCGTCGGCGACGGCGTCGAACGCCCCGGCCCGGACGAGCTCGGGCGGGGGATCGAAGACGGTGAGTGCCCCGAGACAGCCACCGGGCACCCGCAGGGGAAGCGCGGCGACCGAGCTCAGGCCGAGGGCCGTGAGGCCGGAGCCGTAGCCGGGCCAGCGCCTCTCCAGGTCCGCCCCCGACGCGTGGACCGCACGGCGGCTGCGGGTCGCGTCACGCCCGGGGCCCGAGGTCATGACGTACTCCAGATCCTGGGCGCCGCGCGACCGCCGGTCCGAAGCGGCGACCGCGAGCTGGTTCAGGTCCACCCCGACGAGCGTGAGCGCGGCACTGAGCGTTCCGCAGGCCTCCGCGACCCCGGACATGAACAGGGGGCCGCGATCGTCCTCGCCTCCAGCGCGCGGCGGATCCGCGCGCCCCGCCGACCATGCCCTGACGCGGCGGGCATACGTCTCCTGCAGCCTGGCCGCCGTGCGATGCCGTTCCTCGACCGCGCGGTGCCGCTCGGCCATCGTCGCGTGGAACTCGCGTCCGGACTGCGCGTAGAGCCTCTCGTGCCGCTCGGCGGTCATCGATGCCAGCGCCGCGCGTTCGCCCGCGGAGACAGCACGCTGCCAGGCGGCGTCCGCCCGGCCGTCATCCGCGCACGAACTGCCTTTCATGGCGCTCATGTTCACAGGATACGACCGGAGTCGTCAGCTGCCTTCTCCGTTGGCGAGGTCTTCCATCAGGAGGACGACGCCGCCGTTGTGGCCGTCGAACGGAGAACAGATGATCGAACAGTTGATGCTCCGCCCGATGCGGTTCACGGCGGGGATCGTCACAGGGCCCGCGCGCTTGCCGGACGCGACGCACTCCTGGATGATCCCGCGCAGGCTGTCGGTGGGGAGCCCGAAGTCCAGGGCGAAGAAGTGCTCGCCAAGGACCTCGTCGGGCCGAAGCCCCCACAGGTCGACCGCGCCGCGGTTCCAGCTCTTGGCCCGCATGTCGGCGGAGAGCACCACCACCCCCGCCGCGATGCTGCTCACCACGCCCTCCAGGAAGGCGCGGGCCTCGTCCAGGTCCGTGGTGCGCAGGCGCATCTCGTCGTTCATGGTCTCGAGCTCTTCGTTGCCGGACTGGAGCTCTTCGTTCGTCGTCTCCAGTTCCTCGTTCGTGGACTGGAGCTCTTCGTTGGTGGTCTCCAGCTCCTCGATGCTCGACTGGAGTTCCTCGTTGGTGGTCTCCAGTTCCTCGTTCGTGGACTGGAGTTCCTCGTACGCGGTCTCCAGGTCCTCGCGTACGCGCTTGACCTCGGCTTTGAGCTGCATGGCCAGGGTGACGTCCGTGAAGGTGATGTTGGTGGCGACCGGCAGGCCGGGGCCGCTCGCGATCGGCTGGATGACGATGTCGAAGTACTGGATCTCGTTGCCGATGCGCCGTTCGGCACCGTTCACCCGCAAGGTCCGGCGCTCATGGATGGCCTGGTCGATCAGGGAGCGGAGCTCGGTGGGCCGGTAGGAGAGCTCCAGGTCCCGGAAGGGGCGTCCCACGTCATGGGCCGTGAGGCCGAACTGGGACCGGGCCTCGTTGTTGATCATCACCAGAACGCCGTCGCCGTCCAGGGCGACAGCGGCACCCGGAGCCGCGTCGAGGATCAGGTCGCGCAGCTGGCGGGTGCGCGTGGCCGCCTGCATCTCGATGCCCACACCGGGTCTGATCTTCATGGGAATCGAGGGGTAGGGAGCGGCGCTGCCGCCCGGCCGGCGCCGGAAGACGCGCTGGCGGATGCTGACCGCCTCGAACCGCTCACCGTCACTCAGGAGCATCTCGGCCTTGCCGAGGAAGAGGTAGCGGCCCTCGCGCAGGGCGAAGTGGAAGCGGTCGACGATCTGGGCCTGTGCCTCGACGTTGAAGTACATCAGGGCGTTGCGGCAGACGAGGAGGTCCAGGCGGGAGATCGGGGCGTCGCGGGTGATGTCGTGGCGGCCGAAGATCACCCGGCGCCGTAGGTCGGGGCGGAAGACGTAGTGGTTGTCATGGTGCTCGAAGTACTTGTCACGCAGCTCGACCGCGAGCGATTCGAGGCTTCTTTCCGGGTACTGCCCGGCGCGGGCGTCGCGCAGAGCTTCCTCGTCGACGTCCGTGGCGTAGATCTTGACGCGGTTCAGGCTCTCCTCGATGCCGAGCGCCTCCGCGAAGATGATGGCCAGGGAGTACGCCTCCTCGCCGCTGGAACAGCCCGCGCTCCACACCCGGATCTCGTCGTCGGCACCCAGGTCCGCGATCAGCTCCGGCACCACCTCACGCTGGAGAAGCTCCCAGGCTTCCGGGTCGCGGAACATCGAGGTGACGTTGATCAGGATCGTGTTGAAGAGGGTGCGGAACTCCACCGCGTCGGTCTCGAGCAGATCGCGGTAGTCGGCGTAGTCACGCGTGCCGACGTCGTCCATCCGCTTGCGGATGCGGCGGCCGAGGGTGGACCGCTTGTAGCCGGTGAAGTCGAATCCGCGCGAGTCGCGGATGAAGCCGAGCAGGTCTTCCAGCCCTTGGTCGACCGCCGGGCCGGGCGCACGCTCGGATTGTCCGGCTCGCGGCTCGGCGCCCTTATCGGTATCGGCGCCGGACGACTCACTCATCACTGCCTCTTGTCCTCGACAAGTTCGCGGACCGCCGCGGCGATTTTCTCAAGACGGAGTACGAAGTCCGCTGCTCCCGTGTCGACCGCCGCCTGGGGCATCCCCGCAAACTGTGCGGTCTCCGGATCCTCGACGATCACGGTGCCGCCCCGGTGCTTGACCGCGGCCACGCCCGTCGCGCCGTCCACGCCCGTGCCGGTCAGGACGCAGGCGATGGCCCGCGACCCGTACGAGTCGGCCACCGACTCGAAGAGCAGGTCGGCGGAGGGGCGCACGAAGTGCACGGGGTCCCTGCTCGACAGAGCGAGAACCCCGTCGGGCCCCACGAGAAGGTGCAGGCCGGGCGGCGCGAGATACACCGTCCCCGGCTCCACGTGCTCCTGGTTCTCCGCCAGCTTCACAGCCAGCTCCGTGCGCCGCGAGAGCACCTCGGCGAGGAGTGTCCGGTGGCGTGGATCGAGGTGCTGGACCACGAGCACGGGCACGGGAAGGTCGGGGCCGAGGCGGCTCAGGAGGGCTGCCAGGCCTTGGATGCCGCCAGCTGATGACGCGACAGCCACGACGGCGTACGGCCCTGAAGTGTGCTGTTCCGACATCACATGACGAGCCTAGCCGCTGGCGGTCCGGCAAGCTGCACATGGACGGCCGGGCACCGACCCTTGTCGGAGCCCGGGGCATCTGCTTGACTCCGCCCGCCCAGAACGCCAGAACACCAGCTCGACCAGAAGACCAGAACACCAGAACGCCGCATCGCCACATCGCCAACGCACCGGCGGAGGACGCCATGGAGATCACCCGCAGACGCCTGCTGTCCGCTCTCTCGGCCGCCGGTCTCCTGGCGGTGATCCCCACGCTGCCGGTGAGCGCCGCGGCAGCCGCGGCGGACACCGCGCGCCTCCTGGCCAACACCGTGGGGATCTTCGCGGGGACCGCCGATTCCAACGCGCGCCCCGAGACGGCCGCCAAGCTCGCGGCCATCGACAAGACCGCCCGGACGAACCTGAAGTCGATGGACGACGCGGGCGATGGCGAGCTCTTCGCCGGACTGGCGCTCGGCACGGACGACGCCAACCTCAACACGGCCTACAAACGCCTGTACGAGATCGCCCTCGCCACCCGCACCCCGGGCACCTCCTCGGACCTCTACGACAACACCTCCGTGCAGCGCCGCGTCATCGACGGCCTGGTCTGGCTGCACGAGCGCCACTACGGAGACCAGTCCAAGGGCTATTACGGCAACTGGTTCAACTGGGAGATCGGCATCTCCCAGTCCGTCAGCAAGACCCTCGTACTTCTTGTCGAAGAGGTGCGGACCTACAAGCCCGGCCTCATCGCCACCTACGTCGCCTCGATGGACGCCTATCTGCGCAACGGCACCGGCGGGGACGTGAACCTCGACTCGCGCTTCCACACCGGCGCCAACCTCGCCGACATCACCACCAACCGGATCCTGCAGGGCGCGCTCATCGGCGAAGGCGGCGAGGTCCGCATCCGCAAGGCGCTCACCGACCAGCTGACGGTCTTCGTCACCATCGACCCCTACCACCTGAACCACGGGGTGACGGACGGCCATTACGCCGACGGCTCCTTCATCCAGCACGCCTCCGTCGCCTACACGGGCTCGTACGGAAAAGGCCTGCTCACCCGCGTGATCCAGACCCTCAAGATCCTCGACGGCACGGGCTTCGCGCACGGCGAGGAGCTGGTGCCGACGGTGCGGAAGTGGGTGCGCGACGGCTTCGCGCCGCTCATCTTCGAGGGCTGGATGATGGAGATCGTCAAGGGGCGCGCGGTGTCGCGGCCCGACAGCGGCTACACCGATGTCGCGGTCGTCGTCGAGGCCGTCGTCGATCTCTCCTCGCTGGCGAGCGGCGCCGACGCCACCGCGCTCAAGAGCTACGTCAAGCACATCCGCTCGACCTCGCGCGCCACGCTCAACCCCACCGGCTTCGTCTCACCGGTCAGCATCGTGCGCTACACCGACATCATCGGCGACGCATCGGTGCCGCCCGCGGACCTGAACCCCGCCTCGCGCAGCGTCGCCTTCAACGCCATGGACAAGACCGTCCACCGCAGACCGGGCTACGCCTTCGCGCTCGCGCGCAGCTCCGATCGGATCAGCAAGTACGAGTACATGAGCGGCGAGAACCTCATGCCGTGGTTCCAGGGAGACGGTGCGTACTACCTCTACCTCTCCGGCCAGGACCAGACGCAGGCGTACGGGGTCGACTACTTCACCACGGTCTCCCCGTACGGCCTCGCGGGTGTCACCGCGCCGGTCGAGCAGCGCGGGACGGTCCCCGAGCTGTACGGGAAGCCGTACTACGACAACCCCGGCCACCCGCTGAACTTCACTTCCTCCTCCGAGTCGCAGAACAAGTACGTCTACTTCCCGCGCGGCACCAACCAGTACTCAGGGGGCGCCGTCCTCGGGGCGTACGGCGCGGCCGGGGCCGTGCAGTCCAGCGATGTCGCCTTCCACGACCGGGAGTTGCTGCCGGAGGACTTCGTGGTCTACCGGGGTGCGAGCGCGACGAAGTCGTGGTTCCTGCTCGACGAGGAGATCGTGGTGCTCGCCGCGGGGGTGGGCGACGGCGCGGGGCGTGCCGTGACGACGACGGTCGACGCGCGGACCGCGGCGCCGGACGACCAGGTCTCCGTGACGGGGGAGCTGCGTGACGGCACCCCGTGGAAGGGCGCGGGCACGGGTGACCTGCGGTGGCTGCGCTACGCCAACGCCACGCGGCGCACCTCCGTCGGCTACGTCTTCCTGGACACCCCGAAGGTGCGGGTCACCCTGGACGAGGTCACCCGCAGCCGCCGGGTCGTCCGCACCGCGAACCCGGACACCCCGGTGACCCGCAGGGTCCTCGGCGTGACGGTGGACCGGGCGGCCGGGGCCAAGCCCGTCTCCCTCGCCTACGCGCTGGTGCCGAACGCGGGCGACGCGGGGCTGAGGTCGTACCGGGGCGGGCAGCCGCTGAAGGTCCTCGCGAACACGGTGCGGCTGCAGGCCGTCAGCCACACGGGCCTCGGTCTGACCGCCGCGAACAGCTTCACGTCAGGCCGCCACGAGGCCGCGGGGATGCGGATCGAGGGCTCCGCATCGGTCCTCGTACGGCGCGAGCGGCGCGGCCGGACCACCGTGGCGGTGTCCGATCCGACGATGGACCGCGACAGGGTGAGCGTGCTGCTCCGCGGCCGTTCGCTGCGGGAGGTCACGGCCGACGAGGGGGTGCGCGTGAGCCGGGTCCAGGGCGGGACCCGGATCGACGTCGCCACCCGGCACGCCTACGGACGGAGCTTCACGGTGACACTGCGCGGATAGGGCGCCCGCCGGGGCGATTTCGCCGGTGCGGCATGCGGCATGCGGCATGCGGCATGATGCCGTGATGAATGATCCACGGGGGCAGTACCAGCAACACGTTCAGTCGCAGGCGCCTTACCAGCAACACGCTCAACCACACGCGCAGTACCCGCAACACGCTCAACCACAAGCCCCGCACGGCGTGCAGCCACCGCCCGTGCCGCATCCCGGCGGGCTGCCGCATCCCGGCCGACCGCCGCGCCTGGCCGGGGACGCGCGCCGCTACATCGCGGTGGTCGTCGACCTGGTCGTCGCTCTGTACGGCGCGGTGGGGATAGCCCGGCTGACCCCGGAGACCAGCCCGTGGTGGACCCTGTACGCCCTCATACCGGTGGTGTCCTTCACCAACCAGTGCGTCCTGACCCTGCTGCTGCGCGGCAGCGTCGGGAAGCTGCTCCTCGGGGTCCGTGTGATGCGCGCCGCCGACGCGGGCCGCCCCGGACCGGTCCGCGTCCTGCACCGCTGGCTCGCAGGTCTGTGCTGGCTGCCGCTGCAGCCCTGGTACTGGCTCCGGGAGAACTTCGGCGGCAGCACGGAGAACTCGGTCCGCAAGAGCTGGACGGGCGAGCTCTACGACACCGACATCGCCGGGCTCCGTTCCGTGCGCCGGGTGGACCTCGCCGCCTGGCGGCGGCGGGGTCACTGAGCCCGCAGGGGCGGTTGGTTCAGGAGTCGTCGACGGTGACGGTCACGGCCTGCACCGGGCAGGCCCGCACGGCCTCACGCACCAGGGGGTCGCCGCCCCCGTCCTCGCGGCCGGGGAGCACCTCGCTGAAGCCGTCGTCGTCCTGGGTGAAGACGCTCGGTGCGGTGAGTGCGCACATGCCCGCACCCACACACCGCTCGGACTCGACATGGACCCGCACGCTCATCTCGTCTCCTCCAACTCCTACCAGGTGACCGGCAGTTCGAGCATCCCCTGGATCGTGTCGCCCGGCTTGAACGGAATCTCCCGGGCGGGCACGGCCAGGCGGAGCTCCGGCAGCCGGTCGAAGAGCGTCCGCAGGGCGATCTCGATCTCGGCGCGGGCGAGGTTCTGGCCGAGGCACTGGTGAATGCCGAACCCGAAGGCCAGGTGGTGGCGGTTGTCGCGGTGGAAGTCCAGTTCCTCCGGAGTCTCGTAGGCCGAGCCGTCTCGGTTGATGAGGGAGGTGGAGAAGATGACGCCGTCGTCCGCGCGAATGGTGCTGCCCGCGACGTCGATGTCCTCCTTCGCCACCCGCAGCATGCCGTCCGCGATGGACAGGAAGCGCAGCAGCTCCTCCACCACCGCGGGCATCAGTGTCCGCTCGGTGCGCAGTTCGGCGAGCTGCGCCGGGTGCTGAAGGAGGGTGAACGTGCCCAGGGAGATCATGTTCGCCGTGGTCTCGTGCCCCGCGACCAGCAGGATCGTGGCCAGGCTGACCAGCTCCTCGCGGTCGAGCGCGCCCTCGGCGAGCTGCCGGTGGATGAGCTCGTCGAGGAGCCCGTCCCCGGGCTCCCGGCGCTTGCTCTCGATCAACGCGTGGAAATACGCGTCCAGTTCGTCCCGCGCGCGCTCGGTGTCCTCGGCGCGCGGGCCACGAAGCAGCCGGCGTGACTGCTCCTCGAAGAACTCGTGATCGGCGTAGGGCACGCCGAGCAGGGCGCAGATCACCATGGACGGAACCGGCAGCGCGAACGCGCCGACCAGCTCGGCCGGCGCACCCTTCGTGATCATGGTGTCGATGAGCCGGTCGACCGTCGCCTGGATGCGCGGCCGCAGCGCGGCGATCCGCTTGACCGAGAAACTGGGGATGAGCATGCGGCGCTGCGCGTTGTGCTCGGGGTCGTCGACGCCGAGCAGGGCGACACGGCGGTTGCGTACGTTGGCGAAGCGCTCGGTGGGCGCGGGGAACGCCTCGTTCTCGCGATCGGTGGACAGGCGCGGGTCGACGAGCAGGTCACGGGCCGTCCCCTGTCCGGTGACCACCCAGACGGAACGCCCGTCGAACAGGCGGACCCGGGAGAGCGGCCGGGCCTCGCGGAGCGGTTCGTACGACTTCGGCGGGTGGTAGGGGCAGGTGCGGTCCTGCGGGAAGGCGACTGATTCGGAGGCGACTGATTCGGACACGACTGATTCCGTCATGGACTTACCTCACAAGCGGAGGGGCTCCCTTTACCTGTTCCAGTAGATGCCTGGGGCATCTATTTGGTCCACGGTAAACCAAGCCAGAAAGCGCACTGTCCAGTGGTCGAATCTGGCCGGAATCACCCCCTCCGCTCAACCCTTCTGCGTCGGGGGGAACAGGTCGGCTCCGGTCGGCTCCGGAGCACGCGGGGCGTACGGACGCGCCGTGGGGGCGTGCGGTTCGCGGGTGCGCTTGTCCGGCGTGTGCCGAGGGCAGATGTTCGGTGTGCGCCCCCTTGGGGGATTCGGCGAGATCCGTGCCCCAGGTGTCGCTAAAGTCCCCCCATGCTCATCCCCGCCTTCGTCGATATGCGGCCCATCGGAAGGTGCAATCTCAGCTGCCCCTTCTGCTTCGGCCCGAGGCATGAAGTCCCCTCCATGCCCCGGGAGACCGCACTCCGGGTCGCATCCGCGCTCAAGGACGGGGGAGTGCGTGGCGTCGTCATCTCCGGGGGTGAGCCGACCTTGCTCTCCTATCTCGCGGAGCTCGCCGCGGTACTGCGCCGACCTCACGGCGACCACCCCTCGCCGCAGGTCGTCCTCAGCACGAACGGCCTCGCACCGCTGCGCACCATGGAGCGCGTGCTGCCGAGCCTCTCCTGGATCGCGCTGCCCCTGGAGTCCGCGGACGCGGCGGAGCACAGCGCCCTGCGCACCGGAGTCGCTCCGCACCGGGAGAAGATGCTGACCCTCCTCGGCGAGGTCCGCAAGAACCACCCGCACGTCCAGGTGAAGCTCGGCACGGTCGTCACCCGGCTGAACGTAGGGGGCGCGCCCGACGTGCTGAGCCTCATCGACGACGCCTGCCTGCCCGACGTGTGGAAGGTCTACCAGATGTCCGAGACCAACTACGGTTCGGACAACCGAGATTGGCTCTCGCTCGGCGACGAGGAGTTCGAGGACGTGGTCCACCGCTGCGAGGCGGCGGCGCGGGAGCGCGGCGTGAAGCTGAGGGTCTACCGCAACCGGACCCGCACGGGCAGCTACTTCTTCATCGACCCGGACTGCGAGGTCGTCGTCATCGACGAGCGCGGGGAGCGGCGGATCGGGAACTTCTTCGCACGGCTCGCGGACGGCGACTCACCACTGGCGCACCAGGTCACGGGGGACAGGAACGTCGAGAATTTCACCGGCACTTACCCGGAGACACCGACACCGGACACGCACCCGGATGCATGAGGAGTCCGCGATGACGACACAGGTACGCGTAGGGGTCCAGGCGATCGTCCGAGCGGGCGGCCGCGTACTGCTCGGCCTGCGGGCCAACACCTTCGGCGACGGCACCTGGGGACTGCCCGGCGGGCATCTCGAAGTGGGGGAGTCCCTCTCCGGCGCCGCCTGCCGCGAGCTGGAGGAGGAGACGGGCCTGCGCGCCATCGGCACGCGCGTCGCCTGTGTCACCGACCCCGACCCGGCGGCGAACCATCACATGCAGGTCGGCGTGGAGATCCTGGACTTCGCGGGTGAACCCCGGGTCCTTGAGCCCGAGCGTTGCCTGCGCTGGGAGTTCTGGCACCTGGACGAGTTGCCGGACCCGCTGTTCGTCGGCTCGGCGGGGGTGCTGCGCAGCATCAGGGACGGTGCTCTGCATCTCCCTTGAACCGGTCGTCCGACTGCGCGCGCACGGCGTCCCGCAACGCGGTCTTGTGCTGTTCCTCGCTCGCCTCGAACTGGTCCAGGGTGCTGGCCAGTTCCCACTGGATGTCGAACTCGGCCCGGCTGTCGGAGTAATACCTGCTGTCCTTGTGGAACTCCACCTCGAGCACATTGAGTTTGCGCCGGGTCCTGCGCTCCGGATTGGAGGTGATGTAAGGCTCGAAGAATCCGCGGTCCGTGGTGAGCAGGGTCGACCCGGGGATGTCGATGTGCGTGAGGCGCAACTCGATCCGGTCGTGATACGTCTCGCGGAGCGTGCGGTAGGCGTCTATGACGTGCAGAAAAGTCTTTGAGTAGTAGTCGCTCGCCGCGATGATGTCCACGATGTTGTGCGAGTTGGGGCGCTCCGCCGTCGCGTCGTGCTTGGTGAAAATGGCGAGGTTGTTCCAAGGGCTGCTGATGATGACGTAGAAGTAACTGCCCTGATTCAGGGCGTGAATGACCTGCGGATGGAAGAGCTTCAGGTCCTTCAGGAAGAACGAGGCACCCGCGTGCGCGACCAGCCTGATCACATTGCGCTCCTGCCGCAGGGCCTGACCCTTGGCCTTGTTGCGGGCGCTGTTCTCCTGGGGTGTGTAGACATGCTCGATGAGATAAGGGAGTTCGTCCGACGGTGTGGTGGCATCTCGCATGTCGGCGAGCGCCGCGCGCAGCGCGAGCGTCTGGGAGTGGTCACGGCCCAGGGTCCTGGCGGCCGTGACGGCCGCCGAGTCGAGCAGGGACACGGCCTGCTGCCTGCGTGACGCGCAGAACGCGGTGCCGTCGGCCGCGTCGAACTCCGCCGTGGCGAGCGCCGCCTGGGCGACCAGCGTCTCCTGGTGATCGGCCCCGAGGAGCGCGGCGGCGCGGAGGTGGGAGATCTCGAGCTCGGCGAGTTCCGCCTCGATCCGCTCCTCGTCCTGCACCGCCTTGGCCGCCTGGAACCGCGCCTGGGCCAGCGCCGAACGGGCCGCGACGGCCTTCGGGTCGACGTCGTCCGTGAAGCTCGTGTACCAGTCGACCGAGGAGGCGAAGTCGCCCAGGGTGCGGGTGAGTTCGGCGGTGTCCCGGCGTATCGACGCCACTTCGACCCGCACCCAGTCGGCGGTCAGCCGTGCCTCCGGGTCGCCGCCGTAGTACTTGCCCAGGACGGTGACCGCCTTCTGCGCCCAGACCCTGGCGTCCTCCAGATGCCCGGCCCGCAGGCTCACGGCGGCCAAGTTGGCGAGGATCCTGGCGAGTTCGGGTGCCGCCGCGCGCTGCGCCCGGTTGAGGGCGTAGTTCAGGACCATGCGGGCCCGGTCGAGATCGTCGTGCTCCGCGAGCAGCGAACCGAGTTCGTTCCAGGTGTCGGCCGCGAACAGCTCCTGGTCCGCCTCGGCAAGCTCCATGTGGCGCAGGGTCACCGCGGCCAGCGCGTGCGAGCGTTCCTTCATGTCGAGCGCGAGGAGAAGCTGCGCGAGGTTGATGTGCTGGCGGGCGTGGGGCCGAAGGAGCGCGTAGGGCGCTTCGGGGCTGGTGAGGCGCTCCACATAGCCCGCGAGTGACTCCTTGAGCTCGGACCGGGCCGTGCCGTCGGCCTCCAGGGCGTCCTCCGCCGTCGCCAGCCCTTCGCTGACGTTCGCGATCGTGGTCATGTCCCCTCCGGGAGACGGGCCGCCGTGGTGGGCGGCATGCTCTTCACGGCCGGGGCCGGTGCCAGCGCAGGTTGACATAGCTGGTCACGGCGGCCAGGCCGGCGGGCACCGTGCGGTCCTTGCGGGCCAGTGCTTCCGCCTCGTGGTCCTGGCGCACCTCGTAGATGCGTTCGGAGCCGGACAGTGTCGGTTGTGGTGCGGGGTGGAACTTGAAGGTGTCGAATCGCCGCACCGCCTCGTCGATCGTGCCGGCGAACAGCGTGTCCTCCGGCGCGTCCGTGGTGGCAGGCCGTGCGACGAGGAGCCCGAGGACGACCGAAGGCCGGTCGGGGTCGGGCTCACCCCGGTCGACGGGGCTGCCGGCGAACTTCCGCACGTCGTCGTGCGCACCGTCGTGGCTCAGCCGGTGGCAGTTGACGGCCTGTTCGCCCGTGCTCTGATAGATGACCGATACGTCGCTCACGGTTCCGCGCAGCATGCCGTCGCCCGGCCGGGGGTGGACCGCCGTCCACGATTCGCCTTCGCGCGCGACATCGAAGTGGATGCCGGGAAGCGGCACCCTTTCGCCTTTCTGGAACACGATCTTCAAGAGGGCCATGTCGGCGAGGAGATCGAATTGCTGCACCTCGCCGTCCAGGTGCCTGCCGTCCGGGAGGCGGAGGAGGACCGGGCGCATGCGGTGTTCTTTGTCATCTCCCAGACAGTGTGCGGCAGTCAGGGCGAAGTACCTGGTGAGGCGCACGCCGGAACCGATGTGATCGTTGTTCCGGAATACCTGGATCAAGTGCTTCTGGTGCGGCTCGTGATGCGACATGGGTTCGTCCCCCCCGTCCGATCCCAGGAGCGAGCAACTGCCCCGCGCAGGGGGTGGATGCTCTTGCGCTGTGAATATGCAATGGTAGCCACGAACGGTTCCAGGGCGGGAGCTGACGCACAAGAAACGTCCTCAGGCCCCGAGTTGAGGAGATCCCTCCGGATCCGCCCGCCGGAAAGGGCGCCATTTCCGCCATGGTCTTCTTGGTTTCCTCTTTCCGTGCACCTCATCGCGCAGGATGCCCAGGAGCCGGTGGTCGGAATCCTCCGATTCCTCGACGAGCTCGGTGAACCTTCTCCACAGCGGGTCGGTCTGGCTCACCCGGGGATTGGTCCCCTCCTGGTTGTCCCAGTCGTGCCACGCGTTGATCCAGGAACGCATCGCCTGGAAGGCCGCCCAGTGCGCTTCGAGCACCTGATCCGTGGCGTAGATCTCGAGCCGCGCGGCGAGAACATGGACATCGCTCACCGCGGCGCCGGTGGCGTCCGGCCACTCTCCCGTGCTCGACAACTGTGCGCGCAGGTCGCCGACCCGGTGGACGGCGACCATGGCTTCTTCGTAGACGTCCATGCACCGTGACCACACGCGGTTCTCGCGCTCGCGCCTGTCCGTCGCGTGCTGGGTGAGCCAGGCCCCGGAGAAGGAGGCGATGGCGCCCATGGTCATGCCGGTGATCGCCGCTTCGGCCGGATTGAGTCCCACTCCGCAAGCATGAAGGGTCGGCCGTGACGGCGCCGCATGGTTGCGGCTGGATTTCCTACTGTGGGGTAGGCCCGTACGGCGCCCTTGTTGTACGTTCCGTCCAGCAAGCCTCGGAGCGAGGGCCGTACGCGGCAACTCCGCGAGGCGGAAGTCGAGTTGGAGGACGTTGATCCGTGGCCGACCACGACCTGACGGGGTTCACGCGGAGCCTCTTCACGCACGAGGGCACCACCCGCAAGGTCCTGCGGCGCGGGGAAGGGCCCGCCGTCATCGTGATGGCGGAGGTCCCCGGGATCACGCCCAAGGTCCTTGCCTTCGCCGAGAAGGTGGCCGCCATCGGGTGCACGGCCGTGCTCCCCGTCCTCTTCGGCACGCCGGGACGCGACGCCAACCCCAAGGCCCACGGTGCGCTGAAGTCGAATCTCTACATCGCGTCGACCATGGTGAAGGTGTGTGTGAGCCGGGAGTTCACCGCATTCGCCACCGGTCGCAGCTCGCGCGTGGTGACCTGGCTGCGTGCCCTGGCCGCGCACGAGCACAAGCGGTGCGGCGGCCCCGGAGTCGGCGCCGTCGGCATGTGCTTCACCGGCGGCTTCGCCCTGGCGATGGCCACCGACGACCGGCTGCTCGCCCCCGTGCTCTCCCAGCCCTCGCTCCCGCTGCCCGTCAACGGCCGCCGCGCGTGCACCATCGACATCTCGGACGATGAACTCGCCGTGGTGAAGGGCCGTTGCGAGCGGGACGGGCTGCGGGTCCTGGGGGCGCGGTTCAAGGGCGACCGGCTGGTTCCCGGCGACCGGTTCGCCTTCCTGCGCCGTGAGCTGGGCGATGCGTTCACCGCCGTAGAACTGGACGACAGCGACGCGAACCCCGAGGGCGTCCTCGCGCCGCACTCCGTCCTGACCGAGCACCTCATCGACGAACCGGGCCAGCCGACACGGGCGGCGCTCGACGAGGTGCTCGATCTCTTCCGTACGCGCCTGCTTCAGGAGACCGGCGGCTCGGCCGCCTCATAGCCGCGCGCCCGCACCGCTCGCGGTGTCGCACCCCACCAGCGCCGGCAGCAGCGGTTCAGGGCCGACTGCTCGGAGAGGCCGAGCAGCAGGGCGACCTGGCCCAGGGGCAGGTCGGTGCCGGTGAGGTAGCGGCGGGCCGCGCTGCGCCGCTCCTCGTCGATGATCTCGGCGAAGGTCGTTCCCTCGGCGCGCAGGCGGCGCTGGAGCGTCCGCGCGTGGACGTTCAGGAGCCGGGCGACGGTCCCGATCTCCGGCGGCGACGTGCCGAGCGACCGCCCCACGACGGCGCGCACACCGCTGACGATGTCCGAGCGCTCACTGGGCAGTTGCTCGTCGAGGTAGGCGAGCGCGAGGCGGCGCAGATGCGCGTTGCCGCCGCCCAGCGGCCGGTCGGCCAGGCTGAGCGGGACACGCAGCAGGGCCGCGGGGCGGTCCGCCTTCACGGGTACGCCGAAGAAGTCCTCGTACACCGAGAGCGGGGCAAGGAGCGGATGCGGAAGCTCGACCGAGCCCAGGCCGTAGGGGCCGACCAGGTAGACGATGGCCCGGTGCATGAAACCCAGGGAGAGGTCGATGCCCTGGGGTGGTGCCTCGACCCCCTCGCGCACGCCGTAGCGCAGGGCGGCGACCCCCGGTGTGCCGTACGGATCGGGCTCCAGGCTGAGGCTCAGCGAGCGCGCGTGGACGAAGAGGTAGCGGGTGGTGCACTCCAGGGCGTCCCCGAGGGTGGCGGAGTTCTGGATGGCGAGCGCCAGGGCGCCGAGCATGCCCAGGTCCTGCCGGGCCGCGATGCGCAGACCGAGATCCGGGCAGCCGAGATCATCGGCGGCCAGCTCCAGAACCGTGGCCATCGCCTCCTCGGGCACCAGGAGGTCGTCCACGTCGAGGGCGGCCGTGGGGCAGCCCGCCTGCCGGGCGTAGGCCTCTGCGTCACCGCCGAGCTCCGCCACCGTGGCGCGGAACCCGCGAAGACCAGCCGATCTGATCACGGACATGTCGTCCAGGGTCAAAGATCTGTCGTCCTGGGTCAATTACTGCCGGGTGTGCTTCCGGACACTGAGAAGCATGACGCACACCGCAGACTCCCGCACCGAAGGCACCGAAGGCACCGAAGGCACCGAAGGCACCGAAGGCACCGAAGGCACCGAAGTCAGTGAAGTCAGTGATGTCAGTGAAGGTGCCGAGCACATCGACGTCGTGATCGTGGGCGCCGGTCTGTCCGGCGTCGGCGCCGCCTACCGGCTGCAGACCGAATGCCCCGAGCGCTCGTACGCGATCATCGAGGCGCGGCAGTCCATGGGCGGGACGTGGGACCTGTTCCGCTACCCGGGTGTGCGCTCGGACTCCGACATGTTCACGCTCGGCTATGCCTTCAAGCCCTGGCGCGATTCGAAGGTGCTCGCCGACGGCCGGTCCATCCTCGGCTACATCAAGGAGACGGCCGCCCAGTTCGGCATCGACCGCAAGATCCGCTACGGGACCAAGGTCGTCGGCGCCGACTGGTCCACCGCGACCGCCCGTTGGACGGTGACGCTGGAGCGCACCGAGCAGGACGGCAGCCGCACCCTGACCACCGTCACCTGCGACTTCCTGTACTCCTGCGCGGGCTACTACAACTACGACCAGGGACACGCCCCCGAGTTCCCCGGCGCCGACTCCTTCACCGGCACGGTCGTGCACCCGCAGTTCTGGCCCGAGGACCTGGACCACACCGGCAAGCGCGTCGTCGTCATCGGCAGCGGCGCCACCGCCGTCACGCTGGTGCCCGCGATGGCGCGGAGCGCCGCGCACGTCACCATGCTGCAGCGCAGCCCGACCTGGATCGGCTCGCTGCCCTCGCGGGACAGGCTGGCCGACGGCATCCGCGCCGTACTGCCCGCGAACGCGGCCCACCGGGTCGTACGGACGAAGAACATCCTCTTCGCCATCGGCCTCTACCAGTTCTGCCGGCGCAGCCCGAAGGCCGCGCGCAAGCTGCTCACCGGGCTCAACAAGCGCATCGTCAAGGACGACCAGCTGGTCGCCGACCACCTCACGCCGTCGTACGACCCGTGGGACCAGCGGCTGTGCGCGGTGCCCGACGCCGATCTGTTCGAGGTCCTGAGGACGGGCGAGGCCGAGATCGTCACCGACCACATCGACCGCTTCGTCCCCGAGGGCATCCGGCTGAAGTCCGGCCGCGTCCTGGAGGCCGACGTGGTCGTGACCGCAACCGGACTCCAACTGCTCGCCTTCGGCGGCATAGAGCCGCGCGTGGACGGCCGACCGGTCGAGCTGAACCGGCAGTTCGTGTGGCGCGGCGCGATGATGACGGGCGTACCGAACTTCGCGGTCTGCATCGGCTACACCAACGCGTCCTGGACGCTGCGCGCCGACCTCACGTCACGCCTGGTGTGCAAGGTGCTCAACCACATGCGCGAGCACGACTACGCGGCCGTGGAACCGAGGCCGACGAGCACGCTGAACGAACGCCCGCTGCTCGACCTGGCCTCCGGATACGTCCAGCGCTCCATCGACGCCTTCCCCCGGCAGGGCGACCGAGGCCCCTGGAAGGTCCGGCAGAACTACGTGCTCGACGCCGCGTCGACGATGCGCACCAACCTGCGCAGGACGCTCGCGCCCACGCCGCTCTCCGCCGTGCGCCGGGCCCGTGCGGCGGCGGCCGGGGAGCCCGTCGCCGCCGGGCGGGAAAAGAGGTGGCGCTCCGCCTGAGCCCGAAGCTAGGGTTCGTTCTGTTCGTCGGTGGCCGCTCGGCCGCCGGTGCCGGTTGAGTGTGATCCAGGAGGTGTGACCGATGGCTGTCGTTGAGATGGGCGCTGCCCGCATCGAGAAGTCCGTTCATTCCACCTCCGTGGTCACCGGCTGACCTTCCTCTTTTCCACGCGCCACAGTGCGCGTGCGCCGGGGCCACCCCTGTGAAGGGTCACCCCTTGTCTTCCTCTGCATCTCCGCAGCCTTCTTCTCCGTCCTCATTTCCGTCCTCTTCTCCGATTTCCTCGCACGCTCTCGCGCCCTACGGCTGGGACGAGGACTGGGAAGCCGACTTCACTCCGTACGCGGCGCAGGGTCTGCTGCCCGGCCGCGTCCTGCGCGTCGACCGCGGCCAGTGCGACGTCGTCACGCCGGTCGGCACGGTGCGCGCCGACACCGAGTTCGTCGTGCCCCGCGACCCGATGAAGGTCGTGTGCACGGGGGACTGGGTCGCCGTGGACCCGGAGGGCGGCGATCCGCGGTACGTCCGTACGCTGCTGCCGCGCCGCACCGCCTTCGTGCGCTCCACTTCCTCCAAGCGGTCCGAGGGGCAGATCCTCGCGGCCAACGTCGACCACGCGATCATCGCGGTCTCGCTCGCCGTCGAGCTCGACCTCGGCAGGATCGAGCGGTTCCTCGCCCTGGCCTGGGAGTCCGGGGCCCAGCCCCTTGTCGTCCTCACCAAGGCCGACCTGGTCCCTGACGCCACGGGCCTGTCCTATCTCGTCGAGGACGTGGAGACATCGGCCCCTGGCGTCCAGGTGCTCCCGGTCAGCGCCACCACCGGGGAAGGCGTCGACGTCCTGTGCGCCGTCGTCTCCGGCGGTACGTCCGTCCTGCTCGGCCAGTCCGGAGCGGGCAAGTCGACCCTGGCCAACGCGCTGGTCGGCGAGGACGTCATGCAGGTCAACGCCGCCCGTGACGTGGACGGCAAGGGCCGCCACACCACGACGACCCGCAATCTCCTCGTGCTCCCCGCGGGCGGTGTCCTCATCGACACGCCGGGCCTGCGAGGGGTCGGCCTCTTCGACGCCGGGAACGGCGTCGGCCAGGTCTTCTCCGAGATCGAGGAGCTCGCGGCCGACTGCCGCTTCCACGACTGCGCCCACACCGCCGAACCCGGCTGTGCGGTACTCGCGGCCGTGGAGGACGGCACGCTCCCGGACCGCCGCCTAGAGAGCTACCGCAAGCTGATCCGCGAGAACCAGCGCATCGTCGCCAAGACGGACGCGAAGCTCCGGGCTGACATGCGGCGCATGTGGAAGCTGCGGGGCGCGGAGGGCAAGGCGGCCATGGAGGCCAAGCGGGGCCGGATCCGCTAGGTAGCGGCAGCGTCGCGGGGGTGTCGCGGGGCGTTGCGGGGGTGCTCAGGCGCCCCCGCAACGCGGTGTCCGATTTCCGCCAGCCGAAGCGCCGGCGAAGCCGCACACTGGAAGACGTGATCGATGAAGAGACCAGGTACGAGGCGGTTCGCAGCCGCGACGCGCGCTTCGACGGGGAGTTCTTCTTCGCCGTCGAGACCACAGGGATCTACTGCCGGCCAAGCTGCCCCGCCGTCACCCCGAAACGCAAGAACGTCCGCTACTACACCACCGCGGCAGCCGCCCAGGGCTCCGGATTCCGGGCCTGCCGACGCTGCCGCCCGGACGCGGTGCCGGGGTCCGCGGAGTGGAACGTACGCGCGGACGTCGTGGGCCGCGCCATGCGCATGATCGGTGACGGCGTCGTCGACCGCGAGGGCGTCCCCGGTCTCGCCGTGCGGCTCGGCTACAGCTCCCGGCAGGTGCAGCGGCAGCTCACCGCCGAGCTGGGGGCGGGGCCCGTCGCCCTCGCCAGGGCCCAACGGGCGCACACCGCGCGGGTGTTGCTGCAGACCACGGGACTGCCGATCACGGAGATCGCGTTCGCGGCGGGGTTCGCCAGCGTGCGGCAGTTCAACGACACCATCCGGGCGGTGTACGCCCTGACGCCCACCGCGCTGCGGGCCGCCGCGCCGCGTGGCGGGGGCGCGGGGCGGGCCACTCCGTCCGCAGGGGTTCCGCTGCGGCTCGCCCACCGGGGGGCCTATGAGGCGGGTGCCGTCTTCGACCTGCTCTCCGATGAGGCCGTCGACGGGGTGGAGCAGGTCTCCGGGGAGCGGGGCGGGCGCACCTACCGGCGTACGTTGCGGCTGCCGTACGGCACGGGGATCGTGGCCGTCGAGGAGAGTGATCACGGGGTCGGCGGATGGCTGGACGCCCGCCTTCACCTGACGGACCTGCGGGACCTCACCACCGCCGTGCAGCGGTTGCGGCGACTGTTCGACCTGGACGCGGATCCGTACGCCGTGGACGAGCGGCTCGGCGCGGACGCGAGGCTCGCTCCGCTGGTCGCGGCGCGGCCCGGCCTCCGCTCGCCGGGGGCGGCGGATCCCGAGGAGTACGCGGTGCGGGCGCTTGTGGGGCGCGAGGAGGCTGCGCTGCTGGTGGAGCGGTACGGGAAGGCGCTGGACGCGCCGTGCGGATCCCTCACCCACGTCTTCCCCGAGCCGGGGGCGCTCGCCGGGGAGCCGGGGCCCTTGGGGGAGCTGGCCGCTGCGCTTGCCGATGGGCGGGTTCGGCTTGATGCGGGGGCGGATCGGGAGGATGCGGAGGCGGGGCTCTCGGCGCTGCCGGGGCTGGATGCGGGGACGGTGGCCGTCATTCGGATGCGGGCGCTCGGGGATCCGGATGTGGGGTTGCCGGGGGTAGGCGTGAGCGAGGGGTGGCGGCCTTGGCGGTCTTATGGGGTGAGGCATCTGTTGACCGCGGGGTAGCCGCCTTTTCTTTCCCCAACCCCGCCCCTTCCCGAAAACCCGCTCCGGCGCGGGGGCTGACAGTTCAGCCCGGCCGGCGTTTGAGGCCATCTTTTCGGGGTCTGGGGCGGAGCCCCAGGTAGGCCCGGGGCGCAGGCACGGTTTTCGGGAAGGGGCGGGGTCGGGGACTATTTACTGCTCCAGCCCCCAGCTATGGATCCGCCGAGGATGAATCCGGATCAGCTCCTCACTGAAGTGAGGCCCCAAGTCATGCGGCCCCGTGAGGAGTTCGGCATCCCCCCGGATGTCGACCCCCCGCACCTTCCACGGCCGCTCACTCACCATGTCGTCCACGACCAGCGACACCTTCGGATTCCCCTGAAGATTGCGCCACTTCTTGGTGGTCCCGAACACCTGCGGAAGACACCTCTAACCTGCCATGCTCAACAGGTGCCTCTCGACAGTGCAATTGCCGTAGTCCGCCGCGTCGTCCGCTGCTTCATCTACGCCCGCATCAGCGAGGACCGCGAAGGCGCCCACCTCGCCACCGAGCGGCAGATCGAGGACTGCACCGAGCTCCTTGAACAGCTCTCCACGCCACAAGTCGAATACCGCCTCGTGCACGCCCCGTTCGAGGACAACGACCTCAGCGCCTACAGCGGCAAGCCCCGCCCCGACTACATCACCATGCTCGCCGCCCTCCGCAACGGCGACGCGGACTGCGTCATCGCCTGGCACACCGACCGCCTCCACCGCTCGCCCACCGAGCTGGAGGAATACATCGACGTATGCGGCCCCCGCGGAATCGACACTCGCACCGTCAAGGCTGGACAACTCGACCTCTCCACGGCCACCGGCCGCATGATCGCCCGGCAACTCGGCGTGCAAGCCCGCTACGAAGTCGAGCGGATGATCGAACGGTCCCGCCGAGCCCGGGACCAGAAAGTCGAGCGCGGCGAGTACAGCGGCGGCCCGCGGCCCTTCGGCTACGAACCCGACGGGGTGACCCCTCGCACCCTGCTGTGCCGGGACTGCGGGGCCACCGGACCGGAGGGCTTCACCAAGCGCCGGCAGTGCGACGACTGCCAAGCCATCGACCAGTTCACGTCGAAGCTGGTCTGCAAGGCCTGTGGTGCGGACGCGCTGCGGGTGACGTTCGTGTGCGACGGCTGCGGGGCCGAAGCCGCCTTCCTGGAGGGGTCGGAAGCTGACGCCGTCGCACGCTCCCTTAACGGGCTCCTCGCCGGCGCGTCGCTCGCGTCGATGGAGGACCAGCTGCTGAAGGAGGGGATGCGCACCAGCCAGAGCAGCAAGGAACGGGAGCCGCATCAGCTGAACCTCCGGTCGATCCTGATGCGGCCGCGCAACGCAGCTCTCGTGCAGCACCGCGGGGAGATCGCGGGGCGGGCGGACTGGATGGGGCTGACAGACGAGGCGACGTGGCGCAGCGCCGTCGCTGTGCTGAAGGACCCGTCCCGGATGCCGTCCGCGACGAACGCTCGCAAGCACCTCGGTTCGAACATCTATCTGTGCGGGGTGTGCGGGGCCACGCTGAAGGCGTCGTCCAAGCCGAATCGGCGGGGCGGTGGCACACGTCCGGTGTACCGGTGCCGGGTGAAGGATTGCGTGACGCGGGATCTACCGGACCTCGACGCGTACGTGATGCTGAACCTGATGGACCGCCTCGCGAAGGAGCGCATGGGGGAACTCACGGCGCGGAGGGAGGACCCTGTCGACGTGCGGTCTCTGCAGAAGCAGATGCGCTCGGCGCGGCATCGGCTCGACGAGCTCGCTACGGCGCTCGGCAACAGCGAGATGGACATGCAGGAGTGGCGTGCCGCGGCGGGGCCTGCGCGCGCTCGTCTCCAGGCGGCCGAGGACAAGATGAAGGATGCCGTGACGCGGAATCCCGCGGCCGAGCTGATCGGCGCCGACGACCCGGTCTCGGTGTGGAACAGCCCCGATTTCGATCTGTCGCGGAAGCGGTCGGCGCTCGACTATCTGGTGAGGGTGACGGTGCATCCGGCTCGGCGGGGTCGGATGCCTGGCGGTTCGTACTTCGATGAGTCGACCGTGGATGTCGAGTGGAAATGACAGCGGCCCTCGACTCGGTGAGGAGTCGAGGGCGCTGCGGCCGGCCCTCCGAGGCCTGGGGGGCTGTCGGAGGGGGGCCGGTCTGTGTAGGGCCGATGCTTGAGTGGGTCTTTGCCGCTGGCAAGGTCCATTAGTCCATTTCACTCGAACGTGTGCTCTATTCGCACAGGATGCGCACGCCCTCTGAACACGTGATCCAAAAAAGCCTAATTCATTGGGCAGACATCTGACCATGGTCGGCTTGAAGTGGGGCAGGTGCGAGACCTGCCCGAGGACGACAGCTGGATCACCGACGACCGTCGGGCCATCGGCGCAGCCATTCGCGCGGCACGCCACCACCAGGAGCTCACGCAGGACGACGTCTATCTCGCCGCCCGCATGAGCCGGTGGACCTTCCAGCGCGCAGAGGCTGGCGAAGAAATCACCATCTCCACGCTCCTCCGCATCGCCAGAGTCCTTGGTGTCCCGCTCCGCGACCTCGTGTAGCGGCGAGAGGGCTGCCGACCCCAGGCGTAGGCCGGCAGCCCCACATGCCGCGTCTCCGCTACGTGCACCGCCCCGGCTGACTCCAGTACCCGACGCGCTCGAACCGCGCCTTCGCCCTCCGGACGATCATCCGCGTCTCCTCATGCGTGCGGCCGAGCGGCGTACAGACCGGGCAGATCCAAGCGCCGCTCCAGTCCCGCTCCGTCTCCAGGGGCGGGCCCTCGTGCACATCGCAGATCGCCCCGCCCGTCAGGGACTTGGAGTTGTCCGCCGGGGCGCGGTAGATCGGGGCGGTCTCGTCAGCCTGCTGTGACGCTGGCATTCCGAAGCTCGTCCGCGCTCGCCCGGAAGTCGTCGAACTCACCCGCGATCACCCCGTCAAAGAATTTGCTGATCTCCAGTCGGCTCATGTACAGCACCGGCGACTGAGGGTCCTTGTCGTCGCTGATCGCGACCATCCGCGTGCCGTCCGGGATGCTGTGGTGCGGATGACCCGCAGCGTCAGGGGCTGCCGCCAGGATCACGCAGTCCTTCAGGATCGGGTCGAGGTCCGTACGGCCAGCCTTCCGCCAGTCCAGGCCAGGCGCGGCATGGTGTTCGTAAGGGATGGTGGTCTTGCCGTTCGTGAGCGTGCCCATCGTGAACCTCCTGTGGTGGATGGATCGGGCGTCCCTCGCCCCGGGGTGTGATGAGCGCGGCGTAGAGCGCTCCCCGGGGCGAGGGGGTGTAGGGGTGGCGCCGGACGTACTTGGCGCGCTCCGCGCAGGCTTCGTGCAACCGGACCGCGACGCCACCGGCCGAGATGGAGACCTTCGCGTAGGTTCTGACCTTCTGGCCCTGAGTGATCGGCTGGTCGCAGTGCCCGCAGAACCAGGTGCCCCCGCTCACCGCCGAGCCTCCTTCAACACCTGCCGCAGCGCGGCGCCTTCGGTGCAGCGGGCGGCGTCGTCGGCGCACTGCTCGCAGCTCTGCATGTGGTCCAGGAGCGCCAGATATGCGGGCCGGGAGGCGCAGAATCGGCAGGAGCGGGGGAACCAGGTAAAGCCGTTGTCACCCCTACGCTCGCCGAGCTCTACCGCCGTCGTCGTACAGAGCGCGACGGCGCACCAGACGCAGGCACGGCCGCACGTCTGCGCCACGGACAAGGTGGTGAGCGCCGGGAGAGCGGCTTCGAGGGCAATCTCTCTGAGGTCGGTCATCCGAACGCCTCCGCGGGAAGTCGGGGGCCACCGCCAGGGCCGAGTGCGGCAGCGAGGTACACGGAATCCGTGACGCGCCCGGAGCCGTCGGGGAGGACGAGCCAGAACCGGCCGGCGGCCGGGCGGCGTGTGGACGGACAGTGCAGGGGCCAGCCGACGGGCTGCACCGTCATGTGTCGGACGTCCGCGAGTTGCTCGGCGGCGTCGAGAGGGACGAGCCACCACGCGGTGTCGAGGCCGGGATCCAGGAGGAGCGGGCCGCGAGCGCCCGCCGGTATCCGCTTCATGGCCTGGAGAGCGGTGGCGAGTGGCAGCTCCGCCGCGAGCCAGCGGGTGCAGTGGATCGGGGCGAGGCCGTCCATGTCCCACACCTCGTGGGCCAGTGCCGGGCGCCGGGCGCAGTTGGCGAGCCAGGTGTCCCCTGCGTCTCGCTCGGGTGTGGTGCGCGTCTTTGCGGCCATGACCAGGACCGTAGGGAGTACGCGGGCTCGGTTGTTGATCGATTGCGCCCGATTGCATCTAACGGTTCGTCAGTTGCGTGGGTTGCTCAGGAAAGATCCAGCGACGCGCGTGCCCGGCCGATCAGCCGCCGCGCCGTCGGCCCGCGCTCCGCCGACTCGGCGAGCCAGTCCCAGGCCCGCTCGTACAGCCGGATGTCTTCCTCGGCCGTGAGCCACAGCTCCTCGGCGATCGTCTCCACGATCACCTGCCGACGGTCGTAAATCCAGAACGCATGCGGGGCCGTGCGCCGCAGCTGCGTCCCGAACGGGAGGATCCCGAGATCCACGCGGGGCATGCCCACCACCCCGTAGAGCCGGTCGAGCTGCTCGGCCATCACCGACTTGGGGCACGAGCGGTGATAGAGGGCGGCCTCGCACAGGAGGAACCGGAACTCCTTCCCTGGCTCGTACAAAGCCTCTTGCCGCCGCATCCGGTTCTCGACGGCCTGCTCGGTCGTGGCGGGGATCTCGCGGAACTCAGCATTCGAATCGAAGATCACGGCGGCGTAGTCGCGAGTCTGGAACAGGCCCGGGATCCGCGAGACCTCCAACGCCCGCACCAGGGCTGTCGCCTCGGTCTCCCGGATCGCGAGCTTCTGCCGCTCGGAGTGACCTCCCGCAAGCTGCCGCCGCCACGACCGGTGCTTCATCTCCACGCCCGCGCGCAGCCCCTGCAACTCAGGCTCCACATCCGCGCGGCCCACCGCAGCAGCCCACGCCGTGACGTCCCGCGCGCTCGCCGTCTGCCTGCCGTTCTGGATGCGGCTCACCTTGGACGGCTGCCAACCGATCTTGGCAGCAAGATCTTTACCCTCCATGCCCGCCTCGGCGCGCAGCTCGCTTAGGCGCGCGCCGAGGATCTGCCGGGCCTCTTGGAAGTCACTCACACATTGGAACGTACCCGCCGCTGAAACTCGCTGGTAGACGTCGCGTGATGCCACGCAGCGTCGCGGGCCTGACAGGCGGCGAGGACTTCAGCAGGATCCTCCGTGACGTACACGCCGAGGGTGACGTCCTCCTCGTCGAAGTCGAACCGCACGAGGGTCTTGGAGTCGAAGAGCCAGAAGTCGAAGTCAGGCAGACGCAGGGCCTCGCCCTCCGAGCGGGCCAGGTTGCGGATGTCTTCGCCCGCGGCGACGTTGCCCAGACCACTCGCGAGGAGGAACTCCTGTCCCTGCGTTGCCGGTTCGTCGACGAGGCGGACCCGCTCGAACCGCTTGCCCTGTGCGACCTGCGCGCGGACGTTCTCGCGCCACGCGTTGTCGGGGCCAGCGGCAATGTCCTCGCCCGCGAGCCACCGATCCCACTTCGCGCTCTTGCGGTCGGAGGCGTAGCCGCGGCGGGTCTCCAGCCGCCAAGCCGTGTGCCGGAACTCCGCGAACAGGTGCGAGATCGCCGAGAAGGGCTGCAACTCCGGTGCCGGGGTGCTCGGCGCGTAGCGGGTGAGCAGCGAGCGGGGCACCCGGACGAACGACTCGGACGGCTTCACGTCGCGCAGCTGCACCAAGTGCTCGGGGTCGGTCTCGATGTCGCCCTGGACGAGAATCTCGTCCGTCTCCGGAATCTCGTACAGGGTGGGGCAATCACCGTCATCGCTGGTCGTGCCGATGAACCTCAGCGTCATGTGGACCTCCGTCAGCGGATGTTGGACGACCAGCATGCGCCCGCGGCCCCGGGGCGTGGAGAGGGATTGCGGCAGATTGCAGATACGCCCCGTGGTTGCTGGATTGCGCGCAACCAGGCATGACGAAAGGCCCCCTCCCACCCCGAAGGGTGAGAGGGGGCATGCGTGCAGTCAGGGGTACTGCCGGCGGAACGGATCCAGAGCCGCCGCCTCCGGCGAGGAGCCGCCGTCATCGTCATCAGGAGCAGAGTCGCGGCGGCAGACGAGGGCATCGGGATCATCAGGCGGGGGCTGAAAGCTGTAGCCGTCCGGGCACGCCTGCCCATCCGCGCCGTCCCGCCCGTCTTGCCCGTCCTCGCCCGGCGGACCCTGGGGTCCGTCCGGGCCTACCGGACCGGCCTCACCCTGAGGCCCAGGCGGACCAGCGGGACCGGCATCCCCCGACGTACCGTCCTTGCCCGACGTCCCGTCGGCTCCATTCGCTCCATCGCTTCCGTTCGGGCCGGGCGACCCCGACGAGCCGGGCTTCCCCGTCGGCCCCACATCTCCAGGCGGGCCTGGTGGCCCCGGGATTGGGACCGGGACTTCGGCACGGTCCGGGAGATCCTCCACCGCTCGTGTCGGGTCAGGGGCCACAGGCGTGCCTCCCTCCGCCTTCACCTGCTCCCGCAGCGCGCGCACGTCACCGGCCAACGTGCTCACTGCCTCACCGCGAAGGTTCGCCTCCTCCACTGCGTAATCGGCCCGCCCGGACGCGCGATCGATCAGGAGGAACGCGACACCGAGTCCACCCGCCAGAGTCACCAGGATCGCGACGAGCAGCAGGAGCTGCCGTTTGCGGTACAAAGCCGCCTGCCTGGCCGTCATGGCGCACCCCCCAGCGCCGCCACCTGAGCCCGCAGCCGCGCGACCTCCGCCTCCAGCGCCGCCACCTTCGCTTCCGCCGCGGACGCCCGCGCCCCCGCCGCCTTCTCGTCCATCTCCGCCTTGTCTCTCTCGGCGACGAGGCGCTGCGTCAGCGTGTCGTACCCGCCGATGACGCCGCCCTCGCGGGCTGCTCGGTTCGCGCCTCGGGTTCCGTACATGACGGCCGCCGCGGCCACGGGTCCGCCGATCAGCGCTGCGATCGCCGTCACCATGGCCGCGTCCACGCCACCACCTCTCCCACGGCGTCTTCACGGGACAGCGTCAGGCGCCCGCTGCGTGCGAGCCCGGAGACACCGGGCTCGACTGCTCGATCCGCAGTTGTGGCACCGGGGCGGTCACCTCGCGGTGCAGGACCAGCGCCACGAGGCCCTCGACGCCGAGCATCCACAGCGCCTGCGTCTCAGCGGGCATCTCGAGCCCGAACGCCATGAACAGAGCGAGGCCGCCCTGCGCCAGGTTCACGATGGCCGCGGCTGCGGCGCCGGTCTTCAGCACGAACGCCGCGGCCACGGCCACGACGAGGGAGAGAAACGCCATGATGGCGCCCTGCTCGGTGTCGGAGACGTCGAGGCCGTAGGCCGCGGACAGCTTCAGCACGATGGCGATGAACGCCAGGATGTAGACGGGCTCACGGCCGAAGATCTTCATGGGATGTCCGTTCGGGAGTCGGGGCGGGGGACGTCGAGAGCGGCCCGGACAGCGCAGTCCTTGGCCTCCAGGACCTTGCGGAGCGCGGCCGTCAGTTCGGGGCCGTCGGGGAGCTCGGCGACCAGGCGGTGCGCGAGGTCGCCGCACAGCCTGCTGACGCGCGCGAGGTGTTCGGGCAGGTGGTCGCTGGTGAAGTACTTGAGCAGGTGCTCGGTGGCAGGGTGCCGCAGCGGATCGGACATGGAGGGTCCTCCTCAGGAGGTGACGGCGAAGCCGTGCGCTGCGCCGAGCTTGGACAAGGTGGTCTTGCCAGGGATGCCATCCGCCGCGGCACCCGAGTAGCCGCACCGGCGCTGCCACTTCGCGTAGGCCGTGACCGTGGCTGTACCGAAGTGCCCGTCCAGGAGCGGCTTGTCGAGGAGGCCCGCGTCGACGAGGGCGGCCTCCACCGTCCGCGTGCCTGCGTACGACACCGGCGTGCCCTTCGCCGCGGGGTCCCGGCGCGCCGCGGTGGCCAGCTTCGACACGGACACCTTCGGCGCCTGCGGCAGAGGCAGCGGCGTCCCGGGAGGCTTCACTCCCAGGCGCTTAGCGACTCGCTTCTCCACGTCCGCCCAGTCCATGCCGGGGCCGCGCGGGTCGACCTTCCCCGGCTGCCAGTCGAGGTGCCGGAGGGCGGAGCGGGGGCCCCAGCCGTGGCGCCTGCACAGGGCAGTGCACACGCGGACGATGGCCTCGATCTGTGCGTCGGGCCACGGGTCTTCGCCGTCGCCGAGGTTCTCGCACTCGAAGCCGTAGAAGTGGCGGTTGCCGTCGGTGTTCGCCTCGTTGTCGGCGGGGAGCGCCTTCTCAGCGATGACGGCCTGGAGGACGTCGTCGTCGCCCATCCCAGCGTGGTTGGTGCGGCCGTAGCCGACGAGATGGACGCGGCCGTCCTTCGTGATAACGCCGTGGCACAGCGGACCGGGCAGGGAGGCGTGGCCTTTGCGGCAGATGTCGACCGTGGTCTTGGAGCCCTTGGTGACGGTGTGGTGGATCATCACCCCGTGCACGGGCCCCCATGGGCCCTTGTGGTTGCGGTTGTGGTCTTCCCAGTCGCCGACCTCGACGACGGTCACGCCCTCGTCACGCAGTGCTCTAAGGAACGTGGCGGGAGCCAGCGGCGGCGCCATCAGACGCGCTCCGGCCACGACCAGTGGCCGTCCTCGGCGCCCTCGGCGCGCGACGTCGCCCAGTAGGTATCCGCGCCGTCGAGCAGCACCTGAAGATTGCAGGTGACGGTGCTCTCGTTCCACACACGGACGATGACCGCCGGGAAGAGATCCCCCGTCGCGGTGCGGTTGCCCACGTGGCCGACGAAGCCCGTCTGCTGATCGGCGCTGCGGCTCTCGTGGAAGTCCTTGCGCCGCCGGTTGATGGCTTCGGCGTCGTGCTCGGTGAGCCGGTAGTGGACGATCCGCCCGATAGACGGTGACTGCGGGGCCATGAGGTCTCCAGACATGAGAAAGGCCCCGGCCAACGGCGCGGGGCGTACAGGGGGAAGCGGGTCTACTGGATGTCGGTCGCGGTCGTGTTCGGCGACGTCGAGGCGTCATCGATGCCGTTGCCGCCGGCGCCGGACCACGTGCCTCTCATGTCGTTGCCGAAGCGGTGGATGCCGGTACCGGAGCTGATGGACAGGCCGCGCACTGCCTTCGTGGCCGAGCTGCCGGGGCGGCACTTGTTGCCGCTGATCGCGATCGCCACGGGGTTGGTCGAGACGCGGATGCCGTAGGCGCTGGATGCGACGCGGTTGGCGCCGTCCACGAAGTTGTCGCGCAGCTGAATGTCCGTCCCGCCCTGGACGAGTACGCCGCTGTTGGCCGGGTCGCGGATGTGGTTGCCCAGGATGTCGCTGTTGTCGCTGGTCACCATCGTGATCCCGTGGGCTCCAGCCGTCCAGATCACATTGCCGTTGAGGACCGAGTTGTTCTGGTTCTCTGTGCTGATCCCGCTCCCCGCGACGTTGGCGACGATGTTGTCCGCGATCACAGCGCGGGATACCCGGTCGAGGCGGATACCGGCCTGGCCGCCGGTCGTGCCGTCGATCGCGTTTCCGACGATGGTCAGGTTGAGGACCGTCCCGGACACTTCCCCCAGGGCGATGATCGCGTTGTCGTAGCCGCCACCCGATCGCATGGTGTTGCCCACGACAGCGATGTTGCGCATGTTCTGCGACGCCCCGGTGGGATTTCCGTTGACGTCCTTCGTGTCCTCGGCATCGGACAGGATCACCACGCGGATACGCACGCCGCTGCCGCAGGACACGAACGTGTTGCCGGTGACGGTGGCGTCCTCCCAGTTGTACGCGCTGATCGCGTACTGGAGGACGCCCTCGAACGAGTTGTTGGCGATGCGGATGCGGCGGTGCCAGCGGCCGATCGTCGCCGAGTGCGAGCCGATCCCGCGCGGCCACGCGGTCGTTCCCGCCGTGCCGGAGGCGCCGAAGTGACAGCCGGTGATCAGTACGTCCTCGCACGGGGTGTGGTCGTAGGGGCCGAAGCCGCCGAACACGGCGGACGACTTGGCCAAGTCGAGCTGTACCGCCTCGGAGAAATCCCTGCCACCTGGATCGACATAGCCCCTGAACTGGCAGCCGCTGATCGTGCCGTGGGTGGTGCTGTTGAGCTCGATGGCGTGGAACCCAGGCAGATCCCTGATCTCCAGATCACGGATGACGATGTCCGTCGCGTGACCGATCGAGATGCACATGGCCGACCCGGTCAAACCGGCGGTCGTGCCGCGCATGTTCCACAGGCCGCCCTCGATGATGATCCGAGAGTGTCCGGTGTACCCGCCGAACGCCTGGCCCGAATCCCCGTTGATCAGCATCGTTCCGGCGTGGTTGCGCCGGAACTCCGCGCCGGACATCAGGGTCAACCGGGTGTTGGTGTAGATCCGCAGGGTCTGTGCCAGGAGGTACACGCCGGGCGGGACCATGACCTGCGCGCCGCCGATGTCGCGCGCCCAGTCGAGTGCGAGCTGGATGGCGGGCGCCGCGTTGATCGAACCTGAGGCGTCGGCACCGTAGTTGGTGACCATCACCCAGCCGCGCTGGTTCATGGACTCCAGGCGGCCCGCGGTGATGTCGTCACCGGGCAGCCATTTTTCGATCGGGGTTGCCAAGGCGGGCCCTCCTTACAGGGATGCGATCGCGGGACGGGCCAGCCGAATGGGAGTGCCGATCGCGTGCGGCTTCACGACGCCGTTGACGGAGCGCACGACGGTCATGCGCTGCCCGCCCACCACATCGAAGTTGTCGAACTTCAGAGACGGAGAGACGTTGGTGTTGCCCGCGAAACCGGACGCCGTCAGGCCCACGGCGCCCTCGGCGATCGCGTTGGCGCTGATCTCCTGGTCCTGGTGCCACACCGTCGGCTCGACCGCAGCGACCGGCCACACCCGCATCCGGACACGGTTGCCGTCCAGGCGCACCCGCACCTCGAACTCGTCGCCCGCGGCGTAGGTGTAGGGCAGCGCGGGAGTCCCACCCACCTGCGTGGTGTCGCGGGTGATGCTGGTGAACATGCCGCCACCGGTGCCGAAGTGGACGCGCGCCCGGTAGTACACGGACGTGGAGACATAGCGAAGCAGCACGGCCGGAACGAGGCTCGCCCCGGTGGACACCTGCGCGGCAGACATCCGACAGCGCACCTCACAGTCCTGCACCCCGGACACGAGCGTCTGGAAGCGCACAGAGGACACCGACGAAGGCAGCGTCACCACGCCGCGGACACCGTCCACGGAGCGCTCCGCCCCGGCGCCACCAGCCGTCGCCCACGCCTGCCCACCCGACGAGGTCCCCCAGCCGCCCGAAACGCTGCGGGTGAAGGTGTCGGCCAGCGGCGCGATCGCGGTGGCGGACACCTCCTCGCCGCCGAGCTGGAGCGGAATGGGCATCGCGGCCAGTGCCGTCGTCCACGGCAGACCGGAGCTCACCACGTCCAACGCGGTGGCCGTGGCCGTCGCTGCGGCGGCCAGAGAGCATCCGTCGGTGTCGGCCTTGGCGTATACGGGGTGATCCGCTTTCGCGGTCATCCAGGGGCCGGCGGGCTGGCAGGTGAACGTGATCTCCCACCTGCGTGGAAGCAACACCTCGCTGTACCCGGTCACAAGCAGGTCCACAGCCCCGTTCGACGTCCAGAACGGCAAGTTCACGATCCGGAGCACATCGCCCTCGCGGAGCGCAATCACATCCGCAATCAGCGCGGGACGCCGGTGCAGCAGGACCCGCACCGCCGGGTAGCGGGCCCCGTCGTACGTGCCCAGGTGCAGGTGCCAGAACGCGTGCGGCTCGGCCTGCACATCGTCCGCCAGCGACAGCGTCACGGCCTCGTCGTACAGGCCGATCCCGGCGGGCGGCTGGGCCACCGACAGCGGGCCTTCCTCGAGGACCGCGCGCGCCGAGCTCCCGCCCTGGCGGGTGATGGTGATGTCGTTGCGGGTCGCCTGGTCGTCGTCGACCGGCTCCAGCGGTGTGGAGATCACCCCGGCCGCGTAGTCGAGGACGAGAGCGGGCTCCTGCGTGTAGAGGCTGCTGCGGTCGCGGTAGAGCAGGCCCGCACGGTGCCGGTCCTCCAGGAGGAGCCCGCCGTCCACATCCGCGGCCTCCCGCAGGAGGTCGACGAGGGTCTCCGGGCGCTGCGGACCTACCCGCTCCGGCTCCAGCGGCCCGGCGATCCGGGCCAGCGGGATGGATTCCTCATTGGCCAGGCGCAGCATGCGCGCCCATGCGGTCTCGCCGGAGTACGCGAGGTCGCTGCCCGTGTAGAGCGAGGATTCGGCGACCGGGAGGACCGACAGGTGCCCGATGGCCCATCCCTCGGTGGCCGCACCCCAGGTGGCGGTGACGGCGGTGACGCGGCCCGTGGTGCCGCTGACCGTGCGCGAGATACCGCCCGCGGCGCCGCCCGGGTCCTGGAAGAACAGCCCCCACGTGACCACCCCGGCCGTCTCGGTGGCCCAGAAGCGCAGGCGCACCCAGCCGTGGAAGACATCCGAGCCCAGCCCAACGAGCTGGTCGACGATCGCCGTTCCGGACGCGTCGTAACCGTAGACGCGGCCGGATCCGTTGCGCATGCCCACCGACCAGCGGCGCACCGTGCCGGTGGCCGAGATGCTGATGACTTCCGGGTGCGGCTCGGCCGCCGCCGGGGCCTTGTCGTCAGCGGCGTAGACGAACTCCACCTGCCACTGCGTGGGCGTGGGGTACGCGGGAACGATCGCCGAGAGGGTGGCGGCCCCGCTGAGCTTGGGCAGGGCCCGCGAGCTCGGCAGGGTGTCAACGGCCGCGAACTCCAGGCCCGTCACCGCGGCGGGGCTCACGCCCTTGATCGGCGAGTAGGCGCGGGTGGCCTCCCGCTCCTCCTCGAACGGCCAGTAGGCGAGCGGCGATCCGCTCGGGATGCGGCGGCGCAGGGTGGAGTCGAGGGCCTTCTGACCCTGCCCGTAGCGGCGCAGGATGCCCGCGGCCTCCACCGGCGTCCACACCGCTTTCTCGGACGGAGTCCACTTCTGCGGCCACGTCGAGACCTCGCCCACAAACCGCTCCTGACGGTCCGCGATCGCCGCCCCCGTGAGCGTCCACACGCGGCCGGCCGAGTCCGTGAACCCGGACGTGCCAAGCGGCAGCGCCTCGAAAGCGGGGGCGGCCACCACTGTGCCGCCGATGCCGGAGCGCACCTCGGCGGCGTACACCGGGCCCTCCATCGGCGGACGCGGGATGGACGAGGTGAGGTCGGTCGGTGCCACGGACAGCGGGGCCGTGCTGGTGTAGATGGGGGCGGTGCCCGCGAGGAGTATCGGGTCCGCGAACTCTGTCCACGGCCCGGCCAGGGTCTCGGCCCAGTAGAAGCGGACGGTATGCCCGCCTGCTCCGTCGTCGGCGTCCAGCGTGGTGCGCAGGGCCGCACGCTCGGGCAGCGCGGGCAGGCGTCGCGCGTGGAAGAAGCTCCCGGCGGCGGTGCCGTCGGTGGAGTAGGTGAGGTAGAGCGAGCCGTCCTGGAGGCGCATCAGGTAGGACCGCTGGTCGCCGGTGGGCTCCCACTTCCCAATCAGGGTGCGGGCTCCGGCCTGGTACCAGGAGGCGGCGGCCTCGACGCGGAGGTCAAGGTCGCCGGTGATGTCGAGGGCTGCCGTGTCCGGGGTGGTGGCCGCGGTGCCGGGCTGCCCGTCGAGGTCGAGGAAGTGCGGGCCGCCGGGGATCCAGATGCGCACGGGCGTGTTGTGTCCGATGGCCCCGTAGTACGGGCCCATCGGGTTGCGCGGCGAGAAGCGCCCGTCCTTGTTGTCGATCTTCAGTGGGCAGGTGGCGTGCTCGGCGGACGTGCCGGAGTTGCGGATCCCGCGCGTGTGCGTGATCGGGTCCGCGACCTTCACGTCCGCCGTGATGTCCGTCCACACGAGCCCCGTGCGGAACTCGACGCGCACGCCCAACGGGTCCTCAGGAAAGGCCATGTCGTCTCACCTCCCGAGTACGAATTGGACGTTGCCGCCACGTGAGCCCACCGCGTCGCGGAGGGTGCCGACGATGAGGTCGCCGAACCCGCTGCCGTCCGAGCGGATTTCCACGACCCGGGGCGCCCTGGCCCGCATGCCGCCCCCGCTGGCTCCCGCACCGGCCGCGCCGGCGGCCATCGCCATGGACGCGGACGGGGTGGGGGTGTTGACCAGATTCGACATGGCCGTGTCGAGCACGCCCGCATTGCGGGTGACGCCCTGCGCGATACCGGCGGGGATCCACCGGCCCACCTGGTCGGCCATGAGGCGAGACGGCGAGGAGATGCCCAGGGCGCTCGCGATGGGGCCCGGGATCATCGACTTGGCGAAGTTGATCAACTGGTTCTTCAGCCACGAACCCATGGCCTTGATGCCGTTCCACAGGCCGCGGATCACATCGCGCCCCTTGGAGACGAGCAGACCGGACAGGGACCCGATGGCGCTGGAAATCCGCCTGGGCAAGCCGCGCACCCAGGAGACGAACGCGGAGGCCCGCGAGACCGCAGCGGAGCGGAAGGCGTTGAAGCCGTTCGTCGCCGACGAGCGCAGGACACCGAGCAGGCTGGCCAGAGCCGACCGGATCCGCCCCGGCAGGCCCCGCACCCACCCGACCAGTTCCATGGCCTTGGATACGGCGCGGGCCTTCATGTCGCCGAACCACCCCGCGACCCAGCCGGGGATCTGGGCGAGCCACCGCACCCCGGCGAGGATCATGTTCACGGCCGACTGCACCGCGCCCCACACCGCCGTCCAGGCCGTGATGGTCCACTGTTTGACGGTCTCCCAGTTGGCGACCACCAGCGCGACCAGGGCGATGACGGCCATCGTGATCCAGCCGATCGGGCCCATCGCGATCAGCCACTGAGCGGCCATCACCGCAGCCCACGCGATCGCCCGCGCCGCCATCAGAGCGAACTGCCCGACCGCCACGAGCGCGGTGCGGATCATCTGCGCCGCGAACGTGGCCATCGACCGCAGCGCGGCACCCGCCCACGCCGCCGCAGTCGTCGCAGCCGAGGCGACCGCCGAGGCAGCGATACGCACGTACGCGGCCACACCCACGGCCATCATCCGCACCCATCCGCGGATCGCAGCAAGTGAACTGCTCGCCATCAGCGCGTTCGCAGTGGCCACCACGCGAGCACCGATCGCCCACGCCTTCATGCCGATGACGACAGCCGCAATGGTCGTCGCCAGCACCGACAGCACCTCAGGCGGCAGAGCGTTGATGATCCGTGCCAGCGCAAGCGCCACCTGCGTCGTCACACCGATCAGCGGGCCGAGCGCGACCAGTAGATTGCCGACGGCCAGGGCCAGTTGGCCCAGCGTGGTCCCGCCCTGGCGTGCCAGCTCCAGGAACGTCGCGAACCCCTCGGAGCCCTTCAGGGACGTTCCCCAGTTGGCGAACGCCTCGGTCATGCTGACGAGCCCGCCCGTCATCTGGCCCGAGACAGGCAGGAACGCTTGGAGGAGCCCGCCGAACCCAACAGCGAGGTTCTTGATCACTTCGAGGAAGTTCCGGAGCGCCGGGCCCGCCGCCTCGGCCATGTCCTTGGCCCAAGCCTTGAACCCCGCCGACTTCACGCCCTTGCCGACGTCGTCGAGGAACCCGCTGATAGCGCTCGCCGCGGCCTTCACGAACGGCGTCAACATCGGTAGCAGGTCCCGGAGGATTCCGATCCCCTTGGTGAAGACCGGCATGGTCGTGCCGGACATCTCGTCCGACCAACCCTTGTAGTCCTTCTTCAGGCCGATGAACGCCTTAGCCGTCTGCTGCGTAGCAGGCGGCAGCTGTGCCATCGCGTCCTTGTACGCCTTCTGCTTCTCGGCAGCATCCGATGCCCCAGACGCGACAGCCTTCTGCGCTTCCTCGGCGAGCTTGGAGACCTCGGTGACCGACTCCATCTGCGGGCCCGCCGCGAGACTGAATGCCTTGTAGGCGAGCCCAGCCGCCGCGGCGCCGGCGGCCAACCCGCCGAGCGCGGCCGTCGCTGCGGCGATCACCGGAAGGCCGGCCCCGATACCAACCGCCGCCGGGGCCACCTTGCGCAGTGCGGCCACGGCCGCGCGGGCACCGCTGCCAATGCCGTAGGACAAGCTGCGGCCCATGGCGTCGCCGTCCCGGACGAACCGGCCGTTCATGTCCCGCAACTGGCCGTTGACGTCGCGGGTGAGGCCCCGCATGGCCAGCTCGGCGCGGGTCAGGCTGCGCGTGAACGGAGCATCGTCCGCGCGCAGTCCTGCGACCAGCTCGCCAAGGTTGAGGGCCATGGGTGCACCCCCTTGGGGAGATCAGCGTCGGGGTGCGCGCGGCGCCTTGGGCTCAGGCGGGGCGAAGTGCCGGGAGAGCCGAGATTCGGCAGAGAGCAGGCCGAGGATGCGGACGCGCAGCCACCGCCACGTGCGCTGTTGCATGAGGCCGGGGGTGTCGAGGTCGATGCCTCGGTCCTGGAGGTCGCACTCGATCAGCGCCCACTCATCGAGGAGGGCGCCCCACGTCAGGTCTTCGCGTCCTTTCGGGCGCGGCCGGTGGCCTTGCGGGTGCTCGTACCACTCGAAGAGCCCCGTTTCTGGGTCTTGCTCGCCGCAGCCGATGAGGCCCGGCGTGCCGCCCGATTCGGGGCCACCCGAGAAGGGTCGCCATCGGACTCCCAGTACTTCTCGGCCGATTCCAGCCCGGCAGTGATCCACATGACGGCGGTCATGGCGACATGCCGGAACCGGCTCCAGCGCAGCCCGGCGGACATGAGGTCGTCATAGGCGTCGCCGAGGGCCGTGCGGTACAGATCAAGCTCTTGAGCGTCGTCAAGGACCTCTGTGTCCATGGCTGCCCCGGAGTCGGCCATGCGTGCGGTCTGCTCCATGAGGGTCTGTACGCGGAGCCCGTCCTCGGCCGAGGGTGAAGGGATGCGGAACTCCTTCACCTTGCCGTCCGGGAGGCGGACGGGCAGCGTCAGCGCGTCGTCCTGGAACTCCTCCAGGACCTTGAATGCCCCGGCCATCAGGCGGCCAGCGGGTTCGTGATCGGGGTGAGCGGGCCCGTGCCGGTGAACGTTGTCTGCACCTGGTCCAAGTCGCGGGCCTCGCCGCCCTGGGGCTCCCAGTTGGGCAGGCCGTAGCCCTCGTACGCCTCAGGCAGACCGTTGCGGTCCATGAAGCGGAGGTGCACCTTGGACGGCTCGCCGTACGCGAAGAACGCAAGACGGATCTTCTCGTGCACGGCTGAATACGTGGTGGAGTCGGGCGAGGCCTTGCGGTTGAAGGTGACCTCGACTTCCCAGTCCTGGCCGGTCTTGGTGTTCTCGCCCCACCCGTCGGTGTCGTACGAGGTGTCGTCCTCCAAGTTCGGCTCGGCCGTCCACTGGAACTCAGTGATCGCCGGGACGAGCTGCCAGTCCGGCGCTTCCGCCGTGGCCATGTTGATCTCAAGCCGCCAGCGGCGGGCAAGAGCGGTCTCGGTAGGCGTCGACATGACGGCCTCCTATTCGTTGACGTGGATGCTCGGTCGAGACGAGCGGGCGTAGTAGTTGCTGGTCAGCTCTTCGCGGCCGTGCTCGTCCTGGCCCATCGGGGCTTGTGAGTCACGCCAGATCAGGGACAGCCGCACTCCGCCGACGACGAGGGCCTCCCGCATGTGCAGGAGGTCGCGGACGGCGTCGGCCATGTCGAGGACGTCGCGGGGGTCCGGGCCGGCGCGCATACGGATCTGCACGCCGTCGGTCACGTCGGACAGGCCGGTGTCCTCGACCGGGTACGGAGTGATCGCGAACGCTCGATCGGGGGCCTCGGGTAGGCGGTGCAGGAAGATCCCGGTCTCGCCGTCCGCCACTACCCCGGTGGGCCGGTACACGCCGAGCCCTTCGGCGGCGAACAGCTCAGCGAGGCCGTTGACGATCGAGCTGGTGTGACCCACGGCGACCCTCCGGACATGCGAAAACCCCCGCGCTGGGCGGGGGTTCGGGCGGATGAAGGTCAGCCGCGGAAGAAGCGGCGCAGCGTCACGGCCATGAGTTGGAGCATGATCTCGCGCTCGTCGTTCATCGCCGACTCCAGGTACTTCGCCCGACGTCCGGGCAGGTGCTTCCAGGTCAGCTCTTCGTGCTGCCGCACCGCGTACACGGTGTCGTAGGAGATCGCCCCGTTCAGGCCGTCCACGTCCACGCGGCCGGACCGCTCCAAGGTGCCTTCCTCCAGCGGCACGCGCTCGTTCGAGACTTTCAGGCCGTGCTCCAGGGCCCGTTGGAGACCCTCAGATGCCAGGCGCCGGCCGCGGGAAGTCCATAGCCGGGTGCCCTGCCAGTTCATGCGCGCGTACTGCGTCACTGGAGCTGCACCTCCAGATGATCCGGTACGGGCAGGCCCGCGCCGTCCTGCCGCACGGCCGCGATCACGGTCGTCTTCCTGCCGTCAGGCAGCTGCACGCGGCTCTTCGCGGGTGCCACCGTCTCCAGCGGTGCCCGGATCGTCGAGGACGAGGTGACCTGCTCGCCCGCCGCGTTGCGGACGAGCCGGGTCTTCTGTTCCAGCAGGCCCCGCACCTCAACGGCGGGACCGTACACGGCCCCAGTGGAGGAGTTGCCGAGGAACGGCTCCACCACCACCGTGTGCCGCAGTAGGAAGCGCGGCATCCTCACGTCGACCACACCACCTGGTACAGGTCCAGATCGGCGAGGATCTCGGAGGCTTCCGGCACCAAGTCGGTGTCCGCGGCCGTCTCCGTCGGCGCCGACTGCCGGGAGAACGACAACCCGCCCGCCGACACCGACGTCCACGGACTCGCCGCCGGATCATCGCTCTCCCCGGACGCCGCTGCGTCCCGCCGCGCCCACTCCGCCACCTGCGCGCACGTGGCGTCACGGAACGCCTCCCGGATGTCGGTGTCCGTCGGGTAGCCCGCCGGATCCGTGTCGTACAGCGCCGCTTTCGTGGCTGCCGACACGAGCCGCGAGGCCCGTGCCAGCAGCCGGACAGCGTTCGCAGGGGCGGGCTGCCCGGTGAAATCCTCGTACTCCGCTGGTGTCGCGTAGACCCTGGCCACCGGGCACCCCCTCTACGCGGACGCGCCGATGATGACGACGTCGTACGTCACCGGCGTGCCAGCACCGGAGTTGGCGACCTTCAGCAGATCGCCCGTGCCCGCAGTGACCGCGTAGCCCACCGCATCGGCGGCACCAGCGAAGACACCCACCGTCGCACCAGGGCGCAGGGTGAGCGTGTGCGTCGCACCGAGGAGCGTCGCCCACGGGTTCGTCGACGCCGCGCCGACTACCACGTTGTTCGTGTTGCCGGCGGCCGCCGAGATGATCAGGCCCTTGACGCGGGCGAACGTGATCGCGGCCCCGAAGGCGTCCAACAGGACACCCGCGAGGTCGAGATCCTCAGTCGCCGACGCCGCCAGCGTGCGCCGGTCGGAAAACACCTTGTCCGCCTTGCCCACACCCGTACCGGACGCGAGCGCCACCGACTTACGGACCTGGAGCGGAGCCCGCCCCGTAGTGAGGTCGAGGGCCGCGGACAGTTCCGCAGTCGCGGCGATCGAGAGGCTACTCGTGAGAGCCATAAGTGAGCCTCCGGATCAGGTCGCGATGACGAGCGGAACCTGGCGCTTGAACGCCGGGGAGGCGATCGACGCCGGAGCGGTACCCGTCAGCGACGAGCCAGACGTGCGAGCGAGGTCCGTCTCTCCGGTAAGGAGCGACTTCGCACCGAGAGAGCCGATCAGCGTCGGCGGAGTCGTCGCCGTGACGTTGACCGCAGCCTTGTACCGGCCCGATCTCGTGGCCCGCTGCGCTGCACCCAGCGCGAGCGTCTTCCACGTGTCCGCCGCCCACGCCGCCGTCAGCTGGTCCGCCGACTGCGACAGGAGAGCACCGGTCGGGTCGTACAGCGCGAACCAGTAGTTGGTAGGCGTACCGGCCGCGGTACCGCCGGACAGGAAGGACAGGCTGGTGACGAGGTCGCCCTCGTTCAGCCACAGGTCAACCGACGTCATCACGCCGGTGGCGAGTGCGGCCACGTCGTCCAGGCCGACCCTGGGGAGGTTGGCCCGATGGAAGACGTCAGGACGGCCACCGGTGTCGAGGTAGCCGAGACTGTCGCGGACGTTGCCGCGGAATGCGCCGTGAACGGTCATGCCTCGGCTCCCTTCTGGAGGACGGTCTTGCGGGCCTTGCCGGACTTCTCGGCGTCGAGGACGCGCGCGATCTCGTCCTCGTCGGTGGTGGAGTCGAGGTACGCGATGACCTCGCCAGCGTCATGCTCCGACGGGTCAAACGGCGCGGGGGCCGAAGGCGCGGCGGGCTCCAGCGGCCCGTCCTGCTCCTCGTCCGCGCCGTCCCGCGTGAGGGTGTAGCCGCGGCGGCGGAAGTACTCGATGGCCGCCCGGCCCTCCTTCGCCTCGTCGGTGACGTGGCCGACGCCGCCCCGGAACGAGACACCCGCCGACTCGCCGCTGAAGTCGCCCACAGGGGCGTGCACAGTGAAGGCGTTCATGATCAGGCCACCTTCACGTTGCGGAGGACGCCGGCGGCCTTGGTGTTGCGGAGCACCATGGCGACCGGGCCCATCTCGATCTCGCCCGACTTGACCGCACCCGCCTGCGAGAAGTCGGGCATCCACGTCTCCATCAGCGGCTTACCCGCCACCGATGCGCCGTGCAGTGCATCCAGGCCGAAGCTGACCGCGTACAGGTCGGTCAGGTTGGTGATGTTGCCGCCACCGCCCACACCGTCCGCGTCGCGGGTCTCGACCGGCACGATCGGCGCGGCGCCGAGCGCGTTGTCGCCGAGGTCGACCAGCGCCCACGGCCCGTACATCTCGACCGCGCGACCGAGGTCGTCCTTCGACTGCGCGTAGATCCCGGCCCACCGAGCGAGCGCCCGCATGCGAGTGATGCTCTTGGTGTTGCCGAGGATCGCCTTCAGGCCCGGCGGGAGCGAGCCCGGAGAGCCCTGGTCCCCGCCGCCGGTGTGGGACGGAACGATCCGCGACAGGAAGTCGTCGATCACGTCGAGCTGAGACATCGCCTCGGCCTGCGTGTCGATCGTGCCCCGCGTCCAGTCCAGGTAGCCCGAGGTGACGCCCTCGCTGACCGGCAGGTACTCGGTCGCCGTGCCCGTCAGGGCCTTGTCCAGGCCGTCGAAGCCCGCCGAGTCGACCGCCGTGTCACCGTTGATCAGCTCGTCCTGGAACCGGGTACGGACCCCGGTCAGGAGCTGCTGCATCTGGAAGGTGACTTCGTTGGTCTGCGCCGGTCCGAGATTCGCGAGCACCCGGTCCACGGAGAACGCGCCACCGAGCGGCTTGAGGTCCACCGTCTGCCGGCCGCGGGTGGCCTGCGAGGCGGTGTACTCCTGGTTCAGCTCGCGGAACTGCGCGCTACGCGCGGCGGTGAGCCGGGTGTAGCCGTAGGTGAGGGTGCCGCCGCCCGTTCCGGGGGTGACGGTGTCGTCGAACACGATCTGGTCGAGGAGCCACGAGTAGCGGCGCAGGTTGTCGATGACCGCGTAGTCCACGTCGGCCTGTGTGTTGAGCTGCGCCTGAGCGAGCGTTACGGGCATGGGTTACTCCTGATCTTCAGGTTTGGTAGTGCGAGCCGACGGCCCCGGAGAGGGAGCCGGTGCGCTTCTTGGCGGTGCCTTCGCCGGTGCCGCCGGAGAGGTCGCCGCCGCTCTTCCCCGCGGAGGCGACGGCCGCGAACGCGCCGTTCTCCTTCACCGCTTCCTTGATCGCGGTGTCGAGGGCGGCCGTGAAGCCCTGCTCGGCGATGTCGAGATCGGCGAGCTTGGCGACGAACGAGCGCGAGTCGAGCAGCGCGCCCGCGCGGACCTGGAGCTTGTCGGCCCGCATCCACACGGCGAGCTCGACGTCCTTCGCGCGGATCACCGAGTCCTTCTCGGAGATCGTCGTGTCCTTCTGCGCGATCGCTTCGGCGAGCGCCTTCGGGTCCGGCGGGGTGTCGTCGTCCTTCACGAACCCGAGCGCCTTGCCGAGCTGCTGCGTCAGCTCCTTGACCGCGTCGTCTGCGGCCTGCTGCTTTGCTGCGGTGCGGGCCTTGCCCGCCTCCCCGCGCGCGTAGGCGAGTTCCTTCTCCAGCCGCTTGACCGTGGCTGCCAGGTCGTCGCCGTCCTTGCCGCTCTTGCCCTGCCCGGTGTCCTTACCGGCACCGCCGTCACCTGAGCTGCCGCCGTCCCCGTCACCGGAGCCGCCGTCACCTCCCGTGCCGTCTCCACCGTCACCGTTCCCGTCTCCGCTGCCGGATCCGGAGCCGTCGCCGTCTCCTCCGTCCGCGTACAGGAACGGGGAGAAAGGGGCAGCACCGTAGGGGTGTGCCCATCCGGCGCCCGCGAGTCGGTATCGGGGCAGGGTCTTCTTCGGCATGAGCCCTCCAGGGCCTGTGTCGCCCGCGCCTGGCGGGCTGGGGATCGGGCCGCGCCTGGCGTGCCCGGTGAATGTGCAAGCGGCCCGCGCCCGGCGGGCCTCAGGAGTGACCCGCACCAGGCGGATCGGTGTTCCCGGCCCGCACCAGGCGGGCCGAAGTCTGTGACTGGTTGACGCGGCGTGGGTACCGTCGAGAGATGGACGTGCACGAGCGAGAAGAAGAGACTTCCGAGCGCTGCCCTCGCTGCCAAGGCTCGAAGAAGCAGCGGCTTCAGCGTCGAAGTGCCGGGTGGGGAGGCGGGGCCCCGGGCGCTTGGCAACCGGTGGGTGATCCGCGCTGCACGGCCTGTTCGGTACAGGAGTTGCAGCAGTTCGAGAGGCAGCAGGGGCGGGGTTAGCGGGCCGTGTTGATCTGCTCGCGCTGACGATTACGTCGCAGGTCCTCATGGGCGGTTACGTGCTCGCGCATCGCGGCTTGCCACGCGAGAACCTTCGCCCCAGCCTTCCGCCGGGCGTCCTCGCCCATCGCGGCGGCCCGGACGCGCTTCCAGCGGCGGATGTGCCGCTCGATCTCCCGCTGCCGCTGCGTGTCCTCGTACGACGTCCCCGGCGTCGCATGATGCGGCGGCCGCGTCGTCACACCGGGCAAGTACGCGGCCAAGGAGTGGCGGCAGTTCGGATGGAACAGACCCTTCGCGCGCGCCTCGACGAGCGACCCGGCCACGTGCACGACGACCGTCCTCCTCGGCGTGAACAAGCCGCTCGGCTGCACCGCATGCTCAGCCACGACCGTGTGCGGCCCGGCCTCCCCGGACAGCTCCAGAACCTCGCCCTCCCACATTCTGCAGAGCGGGCATTCGAGCGGTGCATCCGACACGATGACCAGCCCGACGCCGATCTCCGCGAGCGCGTCCGTGTGCCCCTCGATAGCCGCACGGGCGGTCACGGAGCGCACGGCCATCTCCGCGTACGAGGCCAAGTTCCATGAGCGGCCTGCCTTGTCGACAAAGCCTGTGATGCCGCGCGCCGCGAACTGATCGAGTGCCCGCTGCGATGCCTGCCGCCGCGTCATGCCGCCGAGGAGCACCCCGCCGGACACGCGGCCCACGATCGAACGGAACGCGTCCAGGACCGCGCGCGTGATGCGCACGTACAACGGACGAGTGTCCTGCGCGAGGGACGCGGCGAGCCGGTCCACGGCCGGCGCATTCGGCAGGACGCGACGGGCAACGAGCTCCCGCCCGATGTCCAGCGCGCCGAGCTCGGCCACGGCCGCCTGCCTGCCGCGGTTGTACGCGGTGACGAGGGCCTCTCGGACCTTGCCGTCTGCGTCGGCCTGGAGCGCCTGGGCGATCGTCTCGACGGCCGTACGGAGGTTACCGATCGAGGCGAGCTTCAGCTCCGCCCACAGAGGCGATTCGAGGTCCGCCTCCAGGGCCTTCGCCAGCCGCTCCAGGAGGGCGCCCTCGGCGTCCGCGTACAGGCGGCCTACCTCACTCGCCAAGTCCTCCGCCATCGCCGGGGAAACCGGCATTCGGCACCCCCTCACCCTCGGCCCCGGTGAGGGCCGGGTCGGCGACGTCGCGGCCGGACTCCTTCAGGATCCGGGCCACCTCCTCGCCCTGCTCCTTCTCGTCCAAGTCGGGGCGAGTGATGGCGACGAGGGTCTCGGTGGACGCAGCCTCGGCCCGACGCAGCAGCTCGGCGGTCTCGGCGAGAGTCTTGATGTCGTCCTGTACCGAGTCCTGGAACTCGACGTCCGGTCGCGCCACCTCGACAGACGGTGCACCGGGGAACATGCCGGAGGTCAGGAGCATCAGCCACGACTCGGTGATGTCCGCGATCCCCGGCGCCGCCAACTCGGCCTTGCGGGCGCGGGTGCTCATGCTCCGCGCGGTGCGGGCCTTGATCTCCGTGGCGGTCACCGCAGCGCCATCGGAGTCATCGCCGAAGGTGTTGCCGGAGTACCCGGCATTGCGGATGACCTTGCCCGCGAGCTCCTCGATCGTGGCCCGGTGCTCCTCGTGCCTGATCGCGAACTGGTTCAACGTGATCTCGTGATCACTGGTCGGCGGGATGTTCATCGCCGCGTAGACCTCGCGGTCCTGCCACAGAGAGCCTCCACCAGGCCCGTTGGACTGGAGGTAGCCGGACGGGACGATGATCCGCGCCTTCGCGAGACGGATGTCCCGCATCCACGACGTGTACGTCTCGTCGATCGCCGACAGGAACGTCTCCGCCCCCTGGAAGTCCGATGTACCGAGCCCGGCCGCGCCGGGGATGTCGACCCAGTCCGGGGCATCCATGGTGTTCGGGATGTACGCGGCGAGGAGTCGCTTCTCCATGCCGGCCGGGAGCTGCCGGGAGGGGAGGAGGTCCTTCGTGGCCGTGAAGTCGCCGAGGGTGCGCGGCTTGCCGAGGTTGTCCTCGGTGCCTTCGTACACGCCGTGCAGGACGTAGCCGGGCTCGTGCCGCTCCAGGTGGCGGACGACCTTCTGCCCGTCGGCTTCGAGGACCGTCCAGAAGGTGACCGCCTTCAGCTTCTCGCCGTGAGCGAACTCCGGGATGGCCGCGTCCCCACGGACTCGGCCGATCCACGGGGTGGGGCTGAGGTCGGCGTCCCACACGATCCGCAGATAGCCGCCACCGAGCGCGGCCCCTGTCTCGCCAGAAGCGATCAGGGTGCGCTTGAGCCCGGTGTTCAGGAGCTCTTCGAGGACTTCCTGAGTGGCTGTGTGCTCGACCTTCAGGGCGGGCGGCTCGGAGTACAGGAGGTCGGAGGAGGTGCGGGCGATGTCCCGGGCGAGCGGCATCAACAGGTTGGCGCGCTTCTCGCCGAGGGGGGTCGGCTCGCCCCAGAACCAGCGGCTGACGCGGCCGACGACGCCGCCCCGGTACTGCGAGGGCCGGTTCTCGGCGGGTCCGAAGCGGGCGTTGTCGCGGTGCCGGTTGAGGTACCTGTACGCCAAGCGGTCTGGGTTCGCGGCGAGCCAGGCGGACCAGTCGGCCATGTCGGCCTGCACGGCGGGGTGGACGGGCGGCCACGCGATGCCCTTATCGGGGAGCGGCATTGTCGACTCCCTTGGTGCCGTCGGGGCGCTCCAGAATGTCCACGACACCGCGGAGGAAAGAGGCGGTCTGCCGCCGGATCTTCTCCTCGGTGACGGGGAAGTCCTCCGCGGTGAAGGTGATCGTTCCCCACCGCGCCTCGGTCTCCCCGACCCTGACGATCACGGGCATGACGACTTCAGCAGCCACTACGCCGCCACCTCCAGACTCGTCACCGGCAGCAGATGCCGCCACTCATGCGCCGAGCTGTGCAGCCCGTACCGCAGACCGTCCACGCTGTGGTCGTCGACCTTCAGCGGCTTGTCCTCGCCCTTCGCGCTGGCCTTCTCGTCCCACACGTACGAGGGCAACTCGTCGAGGAGCCCCGTGCACGAGCGGTGGATCGAGAGGACGTTCTCGCCGAACGCCGTGCTGACGCTGCGGATCCCGTCCTTCACGTCGTTGTCGGCCTTGGCCACCCCCGGCATCCCGTCCGCCCACAGCTGCGTCATGAACGACGCCGCCGACGGGTCCACGAAGATCCATGACGGTGCCACGCCCTTCGTTCCCCGGTGCTCGTACGTCGACAGCCAGCGCCGCACGCCCACGCTGTACTGCGCGTCGGTCATCTGCCTGCGTGCGATCCGTGAGTCGTGCCGGTATTCGCTGGCCACGTACAGCCGGCCATCAGTGCCGATGCCGATCAAGAGCGCAGCGAAGGGGTTCACGGTGCCGTAGTCCAGGCCCACGCACATCCACCGGTTGACGTCCGGCACCAGGTCGACGACGTGCTTGGCCTCGTCGAACGCGTCGTAGATGACGCCCTCCGCGAGGCACCACTCTCCGAGGATGTACCGCCGGAAGAACAAGCCCTGGTGCGACCGCCGCAGCGAGGCCACATAGTCGGACGGCAGGGTCGGATTGTCGTCCAGGGTGAAGCTGAAGCGGTGCAGATCGAGCGCGTCCGAGTCCAGCGTCTCCACGAGTGTCCCGTCACGGCGCAGGTGCAGGCGGGCCCGGTCGAGGTACTGCTTCTTCAGCCAGTGGTTCGGCCCCTCGGGGTTGGTCGTCGCGAACCACTGGGCCCCGGCGATCGAGAGGCGCGTCTCCAGCATCTGGAAGAACGTTTCGGGGTACGTCGTCAGCTCGTCGCAGTACGCGCCCGCGAGGGTCAGGCCCTTGATCTTGTCGACGGCCTTCTCATCGTTCGCCCCGGCCACGTAGATCGTGCGCCCGAAGATGACGACCTCGCCAGCGCCCGCCCGGTACACGCAGCGCCTCTTGCCAACCATCTGCTCGATGACGTCGATGATGTTCCGCTTCAACGTCCGCTCGGTCTTGCCGACCATGAGGAGCGCCCCCGGTGGACCGCTGCGGATGTACCGCAGCCACACCATGATCGACCCGATCGTCTTGCCCGAACGGACCGCGCCCTCCCACAGGTTGCCGCGAGCCGCTGCCAGCGTGGTTGCGCGCAGGCCCTTCCCTACCAGGGGCTTGAACATCTGCGCCCCCTACTCGCCGCCGATCATTCCCCTCAGCCACTTGTCGACGGCCGCCAGGCCCTCCGTGTCCTCGCGCTCCGGGGGAACGAGCTTCAGGCTCTTCTCGATGGCGATGCCGGCCGACGCCATCAGGTTCTTCTTCGCGTCCGCGGGCGGCTCGTCGACTTCCTTCTCGGTGTAGGTGTTGCCGGAGCCGCCGATGTTGAAGACCTTCGCGGGCCGCCACAGTTGCTCGGTCAGCCGCTCCGCGTCGTCTTGGAGCGCCTCGGCGAGCATGGCGCGCCGGTCGGCGAGTTGGGCCACACGGTGCCGGGTGGCCTCCTCGGTGAGCGTGACGTCGAATTCGAGGCCCTCCTCCTGACAGATGAGGGACACCGTCCGCGAGGAGCGGCGAGTGGCTCGCGCGATCTTGTTGCGGCCGAGGCCCTGGCCGTGAAGGCGGATGATCTCGGCGCGCTCCGCGTCGGTAACGAGGCCGCCCCTACTGAACTTGGGTCGTGTCACGCGGTCACCTCCGCAGGCTGCATATCGGGCGCTACGCTCTTGGCCTCATCGCGGCGGGGCGCGATGCCGCAGAGCAGCAGCACCCCGCCGCAAGACGTGGAGGGGTGCCACAGATGGTGGACGTCAACGTGCGGCCGGACATCGATGCCGCAGCAGCGAAGCTCAAGAGTGCGATCGGGTCGAAGCGGGAGATTCAGCGGCTGCCCGAGGTGCTGTGGGAGGGCGAGACGGTCGAGATGCTCGCCCCCGGCGTATACGGAAAGGGCAACGGCCTGGTGGCGATGACGAGCCAGCGGCTGATTTTCCTCAAGCACGGCGTCATGTCGCAGCAGGTGGAGGACTTCCCGTACAGCCGGATCAGCTCGGTGCAGTGGTCGGGCGGCATGCTCATGGGGACGCTGGCCGTGTTCTCGTCGGGCAACAAGGCCGAGATCAAGCAGATGCCGAAGGACGCGGGGAAGGCCTTGGCGGATGCGCTGCGGGCCCGTCTGGCTGGCGCGGTGGGGGCGCCGTCCGGTGGCGTGCCGCAGGCTGCTCCGGCTCCTGCCGGCGGAGACGTTGCTTCTCGTCTGGCGACGCTGGATCAGCTGAGGGCGGCTGGGGCGATCACGGATGAGGAGTACCGGGACCGCAGGGAGAAGATCCTCGACAGCCTGTAGAGCTTGGACATGCCTGAGCCCCCAGCCAGGGATGTTGGCTGGGGGCTCCGTACGTTCTGTTTCCGGGCATGCCGGATCTGCGGCTCAGTGTGGGACATGATCGGCAGTATTGCAACTACGGGCGTAGTGGCGGGTGCTGACGGCCGATCTTTCGGGACATGCGAGGGCCCGCCCCGGTGGTGACTGGGGCGGGCCTTCTGCTGTGTGGGGTTAGTAATCCGAGCCCCTGACGGGGCCACCCTGAGCGGGTGAAAATCGGTGTGTGGCCGTCCGGCGGACGTCGACGCGCCTTGGCGTGATCCGAGCCCGAGGGTTAGTAGGACGGTGGGGGTTTGTTGACAGGCACCCGGAAGTGCTGCTTCGAGCGCGCGTATTAGACTCTTCCGCCTGCTAGACCCCTGCCGGGCGGTCACGTGCTCGCGGCCGACGTCGAGAGGGGGTGCCGGGGCAATGGAAGTGCTGCACGAACGCTGTGCGGGGATCGACATCAGCAAGGCGGACGTGAAGGTGACGATCCGCGTGCCCGGCACCGGCAAACGGCGCCGCAGCGAGACCCGCACCTTCACCACCATGACCCGCGGCCTGCTGGCCATGCGGGACTGGCTGCTCGCCGAGGGCATCACCCTGGTCGGCATGGAAGCCACCGGTATCTACTGGAAGCCGATCTTCTACCTGCTCGAACACGACCTGGAGTGCTGGCTCCTCAACGCCCGCCACATGAAGGCCGTCCCCGGTCGCAAGACCGACGTGAAGGACGCCCAGTGGATCGCCCAGCTCGTCGAACACGGCCTGGTCCGGCCCTCGTTCGTGCCCCCGGAGCCGATCCGGCAGCTGCGCGACCTCACCCGCTATCGCACCGAGGTCATCCGCGAACGCACCCGCGAGACCCAGCGGCTGGAGAAGCTCCTGGAAGACGCCGGGATCAAGCTGTCGACCGTGGTCTCCAACATCCTCGGCGTCTCCGGCCGGGCCATGCTGGAAGCCCTGATCGCCGGGCAGCGCGCCCCGCAGGTGCTGGCCGAGATGGCCAAGGGTTCGATGCGCCGCAAGACCGACAGCCTGGTCGAGGCTCTGACCGGGAACTTCGGTGACCACCACGCGTTCTTGGCCCGCACCATGCTGGACCGGATCGACGCCTGCACCGCGACGGAAACCCGCCTCAGCGAGCACATCGACACCCAGCTCGGCCCCTTTCGACGCCGGATCGAGCTCTTGCTGACTGTCCCGGGGATCAACACGCGGGCCGCCGAGGTGATCCTCGCGGAGATCGGCGCGGACATCGCCCGGTTCCCCTCCGCGGGCGACCTCGCCTCGTGGGCCGGGGTCTGCCCTGGCAACCACGAGTCCGCCGGCAAGCAGCCGACCGGCAAGACCCGGCACGGCGACCCCTGGCTCAAGGCCGCGCTCGGCCAGGCCGCCGTGTCCGCGGCCCGGACCAAGGACACCTACCTCGCCTCCCGCTACCGACGCATCGCCGCCCGCCGGGGCAAGAAGCGCGCCCTGGTCGCGCTGGAGCACTCCATCCTCATCGCTGTCTGGCACATGTTCACGAACGACGTCGAGTACGCGGACCTCGGCGGCGACTACTTCCTCCACCGTGTCGGGCGTGCTCGGCAGACCCGGCGGCTGGTGAGCCAGCTCAACCAACTCGGCTATCAAGTGGTCCTCCAACCCGTCGAGGCTGCATGATCTGCGGCTACGGACAAGGGGCGCGGGATTTTCGTATTAGGTGGTGAGGGTCACGAGCGCGGGGTCCACCGGGCGAGAGAGGTGCCCTCGTCGATGACGATCACCTGCCCCCGGATGGCGACCTCCTGCCCTTCCTCGTTTGCGTGGATGACCTCGGCTTCGACCATGGCGGAGCAGTTGGTGTTGGTCGGGATCCAGGTCTGTCCGACGTTGTCGGAGTACTCGTGGTCGTACTGCTTGCTCTTGTCGAGGCCGTAGGCCATGGCGTTGTCCTTTCGGTCAGGCGGCGAGGAGGAGGCGGGCGGGGCGGGTCAGCCCCTGCTTAGGACGATCACCGGCTGACGCTTCGGGTACGTGACCTTGTCGCCGTTGGAGTAGGACACGACAACTGCGTCCGCCTGCTCCTCGACGCGGTCCACGAGGTACGGGAACGGGTCGTCCTCGCGGATGACGCGGTCGTTGCGGGTGAGGCTGTCGGCGGTGGCGATGCTGGCCGTGGGGGTCTCCTCGGCGGCTTCGTGCCACGCATGACCGGGGCGACGGCAGATGACGGTCAAGTGGGGCTTGTCGAAGGCGAGTTCGGTGGCGGTCTCCCGGTCGGAGCAAGAGACGATTTCGACGTTGGTGGCGCGGACGGCCCAGTCGAATTCGGTGGTCTGCATGGTGGGTCTCCTCGTGAAGTCAGGCGGCGAGCAGGAGGCGGGCTGCCAGCTGGTGATAACAGCGGCTGCCCTTGATTCCGGCGGGGCAGGTGCAGGCGGTGGGGGCGCTGCGGTAGGTCTCGGTGCCGTCGGTGGAGACGGCGAGGAACACGACGCTGCGGAGGGGGATGATCGCGGCGTCGGCGATCAACTCGCGGGCGCTGGTGATCTGGTGGGGCTTGTAGTCGGTGAGGTCGATGGTCCGCTCGGCGGCGCGGAGCTTGGCGGCGCAACGGGGGCCGCGTCCGGCGGCGATGGACTTCGGCGAGGTGAGCTTGCGGCCGCATCCGAGGCAGGTGGTGTGCTGCTCGGTGGTGGTGTTCTGCATTGCGGCCCCCTCGGTGCGACTGGCTATGGCTACATAGTAGGCCTACTCAGTCCTCATGTCTACAGGGTTGGCATACCCAGTTCGCCTACTGAGATGGCATACTGAAGTCATGGCAGACACCGACGAGCAGAAGATCGAAGAGATCCAGAAGCTCACCGAACGCATGGCCCAAGACAAGGCCCGTATCTTCGAGTTGATCCCGCAGGTCTTCCCGGAGAAGCGCGGCGAGGAGCCCGTGCGTGGCAGGCTGAACGAGGTCGTCAAGGCGTCCGGATTCACCCGCGAGTACGTCGCACGCATCCGCGACGGGAAGGTCAAGCCGTCATGAGCGAGCTGGAAACCCTGCGTTTCGCCGTCGCCGAGGAACTGTCCTACCTGTGGACCGACCTCCAGAGCGCCCGCCGCAGCGCTCAGAACGGGAGCTGGTCCGTTGGCTGCGACTGGTTCGAGGAGCGGATCAAGACCCTGACTCCGCTTGTTGGCCCGACGCCGTGGGAGAAGATGGACATCCAACTGATCGAGGACGGCGTCTATCAGCGCATCCACGCCGAGTTGGGCATCGACGCCCCGTACGACGAAGAGGGAGTGCGCCAGCACCGGGCCTACCTCGACGAGTCCACGAGGACAGCGCTCGGCGGCGGGCGCCCGGAGCGCCCCGGCAAGTAGCCCACCGCATGACGAAGGCCCCGCCCGGACACCTCCCGGACGGGGCCTCTCCGCGACCGTGTGCCGCTAGTTGTCGAGGGACTCCTCCAACATCTTGTTCTCGTCGAACTTCCCCTCGTCGTCCAGCCAGCCAAGGTCATCCATGGACTTGTTCATAGCCAAGGCCAAGTAGTCGTCCCGGTCGACGTCTTCACACCCAGGGATCGTGTCGCCCTCGGCGACGGGATTGGCGTCGAAGTCGTAGGCGGCGACGGCCTTCTCGCAGCGCTTAAGTTCGTCGGCGTAGGTGGGCTGGACGATCCTCCAGGCTGTGAAGGCGACTCCGGCGGCGATGACGAGGGCGGCGATGATGATGTGGCTTCTCTTGAACTGGCGCATGGTCCCCCCAAGCGTTGTGAGGCGTGGAGCGTAGCGGGGCCGGCGGGTATGGCGGGCGGGAACGGCGAAGCCCCACCGCATCGGGGGGATGCGCGGTGGGGCTTCATGCCGGGCGCGACCCGGCTCGAACCTCCAGTGTGTCAGCCGTGCTCGCCCGGCCGTGTGGCGTTCTCGCCCATGACCGTGTTGGAGGCGGCGGCGTAGCTCGCGCGCTGCTCGGAGGTCCACCGGGCCGGGTTGCTCGGCAGGTCCTTCAACGTCGCGTCGAGGACCGTCTCCGAGGTGGTCCGCTCGGGCTCGTCCTTCTTCCAAAATGCCATGATGGCGCTCCTGTCTCGTGTGATCGGGATGGGAAACCGGGGCGGCCGTCAGCTGCCAGGCGGGGGCCGCCCCGGGGTCTGATGTCAGCCCTCGCCGAGGGCGTTGCCGGGGGCCATGCGGACGATGCCGTCCTCGGTGTCGGCGGCCACCCAGTCGTGGTGCTCGCGGCAGTAGTAGAGGCCGGTGGCCTTCGGCTCGCCGCAGTACGACTCCCGGGAGTCCCACCCGTTGGTGGACAGCTGGTAGCCGCACGTCTGGCTGCTCCGTGCGGGCTCGGTGCGGACGATCTTCATTGCGGGCTCCCAAGGGGCGGTAGATGGTGGGGAGATGGGCGGGTAGACGGCGGTAGACGAGGCGGTAGACGTGCAGGTCAGACGGCGGTAGATACGTCGGTAGACGTCTCCTGCGGCGCGGGCGGGGAAGGGGCCAGATCCTCACGCCGGACACCTCGAGTGGGGCCCCCGCCGTGCGCCTTGACCTTGGGGTGGACGGGGATGTCCAGAGCCTTCAACCGGGCGCGCAGATCGGCGATCTTCCAGCGGGCCGTCAGGGCGGCCGTCGGGGGGTGCTGTTGGAGGTAGGCCAGGACGGTGCGGAGGTGCACCGCGGAGCCCGTCCCCATGAGGTCCAGAAGGAGGGCGCGGATGGCTTCACCGTTGGGCTCCGCGGGGGCCTGTTCGGAGGGTGTCTCTGGCGCGTCTGTGGGTTGGTTGCGGACGGCCTTCCACGCGGCTCTCAGCCACAGCGCGCCGAGGAGCCACAGCAGCCATGGCAGGGCGCGGACGATGGCCCACAGCACGTAGGCAAGTACGCCGAGGACGACGAGCCGCGCGAGTGGGCCGAGGGCGGCCTGCCAGCCGGTGAGGTCGTCGCGGCGGCCGGCGCGCACCCACCGGGTCAGGGCATCGGTGCGGCGGCGCAGGACGAGGAGACTGCCCTCGTACAGCCATGCTTGCGCGGGGAGCCGCATCACGGTGCGGGCGATCAGCTTCCTCACAGCAAGCCCGCCCCCTGCGCCCCGTCCTTGATGACTGTTCCGGCCTGGTTGATCAGGTCGGGCAGGAAGGAGAGGGCCCCGGCGACACCGGCGGTCAGGCAGAGACAGACCCCGCAGAACAAGCCGCCGACCATGCGCTTGCGCTCGTCCTTGCTCGCTGACCTGTAGGCGAAGACCGTGCCGCAGGTGATCAGGAAGACCACCGCTGCGCCCTCCGCGGTGAGCTGGCCCAGGCTCCCGTTCGTCACCGCGCCCTGCGGTGTCTGTCCGGTGACACCCTGAACACCCTTGCCGCCGCCGGTGTTGGCGAGCTTGGTGGAACATCCGGCGAGCCAGCCGAGGACACCGCCGGCGCACATCGTCGACAAGGCGCCGAGGAGCGATCCGGTGCCGAAGCTCTTCAGCTTCGCGGGGTCGCGGTCGCCCTTCCACCAGGGGCGCAGGTTGGCCCACAGGACGACGAGGACGAGGGCGAGGCCCGCGACGGTCAGGCCTGCCCCGGTCATCGGTGTACCCCCGTGGTGAAGGTGACCGGGTCGTACCAGTCGAGTGCTCCGGTCGCGCCGATCACGGCGGTGACCAGGAGGACGCGGGGCAGGAACCGGCCGGTGCGGTCGAGGAGCAGTGCGGTGCCGAGGGCGACAGCGGCGAGGACGTACGCGGCGTCGATGCTCTGCGTGGTGCGGGCGTCGTTGAGGGCTGCGGCCCAACCGGTGGCTGCGCTCCAGCCGTTGAAGAGGGGCAAGAGCGCGAGCGCGGCGGCGGCGAGGGACTGCCAGGGGCGCAGCCAGTCCCATAGCCACTGCCAGCGTGACGGCTCCGGAGGGGTCGGCACGGGCTCGTAGGTGACGCGGACCTCGATGGGCCCCGGCTGCGGAGGGGGCGGTGGGATCGGCGGTGCGGCCACCGGCGGGGGTGGCGGAGGCGGCATACGCCACGGCGGGACCTCACCGGGTGCGGGCGGTCGGGCTGGCAGCGGTGCGCCGGCGGGGATGATGCGGGTCGGGGTGATGGGCTTGTCGGTCATGTCAGGAGTGCCTCGGTGAGCTGGTGGAGGGCGGCGAGGAGGAAGCAGAACGCGGCGATCGCGAGGGCGAGGGCACGCACCAGGGTCAGGAGCCAGTGGGGCGGCTCGGTGCTGCCAAGGGAGACGGCGGCGAGGGCGGCGCACAGACCGACGACGGCGATGCAGATGACGGCAAGGGTCAGCCCCCCGACCGCGATCACGAGGCCGCTGCTTCGTTGCGGAGGTCGCGGAGGTAGCGGATGACGGTGTCCGGAGAGACCGGACGCCCGACGAGGTTGGCGATCTCACGGACCGCCTCGTCCTCGCCGCGGATTCCGCGATCCCACACGATCCGCGCCGCGTCCTTGGTGGTCAGCGTGCGGCGGGGGTTCCGCGAGGCGGACGAGTCCGGATGGCCCGCGGATTCCTCCGGACGGTCCGGATCCGCGAATCCGTCGGATTCCGGGGATCCGGATTCCGCAGCGCGGGCCAGCTGCTCCGCCTCGACGAGGGCCTCCCCACGGACGAGTTCACGCCGCACGGGGATCATGGCGAGCTTGCCGTCCACCGCGGCGCGCCGCTTCGCCACCCACTGCGCGGTGCGCGGGTCAAGCGGGCGGGCGTGGGCGCGCATGGCGATCGTCCACCCGCCCTTGGCGAGCAGCGACACGGCGGCCCCGGCCGCGCCGACCACCCACTCCCCGGTGAGATCACCGTGGGCGTACACCGCGGCCATGGACACCAGGAGCGCCACGTGCCCGGCCCGGCGGGGCAGCGCCGCGCGCTTGGGGTCGTAGCGCAGGAGCCACTCGACGGCCATGCACAGGATCCACGCGGCATCGAAGGCGACACCGGCGCCGTACGCGACAGCGGCGATGACGGCCATGGACAGCAGGTCGCCGATGCTCGCGGTCGTCCAGATCAGCGAGACCGTGACGAGTGTGCAGGCGAGGACGGTGACGCTGTGGCGGACGATGCTGTCCCAGTCGCGGGGCGGGAGGGGTACCTCGACGTCGTACTCGTCGAGGACGAGCTCGGTGTCGCCGTCGACGGTGTGTGGGACGAGGGCCTTGCGGCGGATCGTGCGGGTCTTCACGGTGACTCCTGGTCGGGTCAGCGGCGACGGCGCCGGGCGGCGCGGATGGCGTGTTCGATGCGCCACGACGCGACACCGATCACGACGGCGAGGGCCATGGTGGTGATCGCGGTCGGCCAGGGGTGGGCGACCGCCCACGAGCTGAGCTGGTTGGCGTTCACGAGCTGGTCCTCCGTGACCGTGGGTCAGAGGTCTGCGAGGCAGAGGGTGTAGGCGCCGGCGCGGCGGACGGTGGTCGTCTCGGGTGCGTCGTGGCAGTCGCCGGTGCGGGTGTGGAGTGAGGCGACGACGCGCAGGGTCCCGCTCGTGCAGTCGGTGCGGACTGCGGCCTCGGTGACGCAGCTGCCTGCGGGCCAGGGGTGCCGGGTGGCGCGGGGTGCCGGAGCGGGTGCGCCTTGCGGTGAGGGCTGCGGTACGGCCTCGTGGCGCGCGGGTGCGGCTGCGGCGGGGCTGGTACTCGCCGCGCCGGTCCACCATTCGCTGTTGCTGAGCCAGTCGTAGGTGACGGCGGCGGCGACCGCGGGCCCGCTGAGTGTCAGCAGGACCGCGGTCACCATGCGGGCGAGGCGCCTCATGCGCCGCCTGCCTCGTGGACGCGGGCGCGGGCGAGGGCGAGTTGCGCGGCGGCTTCGGCTTTCGTGGCGGGGTCCTGCGCGTGTGCGTAGTCCTCGTCGGCCTGGCGGTGGAGCTCGGCGACGCGCTCGGCCTCGGTGGGCTCGGGGTGCGTGGGACTGGGCTGCTCAGGGGGCTGATCGGTACGCTCGGGCATTGCCTGCCCTTTCGTGAGAGTCAGGGTGGGCGGCCCCGACCCATATGGAGTGGCGACTCCCGGGCCGGGGCCTACTTGTTGATCACGGAAGGGAAGCGAAACCCCGACCGTTGTATGGGGACCGTACAGCGCTGTATGGTCCCCATGCAAGAGAGTCGGAGCGTGCCGCTACCCGCCAGCACGAGAGGAGCGGGCGTGGACGACGCGAGCGAGGAGGTCCTGCGGGTGTCAGACGCCCTGAAAGCAGTCGACGAGATCCCAGACCTGGAGGAGCGCGTCCGTGCACGGAATGAGGTCCTGGCGCTCCAGGCTCAAGTGGTGAAGGACTGGCACGCCGAGCGTCGAGACCTCGTGCTGAGCATGCGCGCACAGGACCCGCCGGTCACGATTCGGGCCATCGCTACGCGGCTGAAGATGTCGCCGGGCGTGGTGCAGGACATCATCCGGGGGCACACAGGCTCGTGGAAGAACCGGCCGCCGAAGGAGGCGTAGCGGTGGATGATCTCGTGCAGTGGCTCGGCGAGCAGTACGACATCGACGCGGCAGGCGTGGAGGCCGCGACGTGGGCCGATGACGCGACGACCTGGCACGCCGCTCCGTCGCCGTACGACACCCGGGGCAAGAGCGAGCGCTGGTACGTCGAGGATGCGATGGAAGAAGGCGTGATCACGCACGTCGATCCGAAGGCTGCCCAGGACGAGGGGGTGGCGCGGCACATCGCGGAGTGGGATCCGGCGCGGGTACTGCGCGAGATCGACGCCAAGCGGCAGCTGCTCGCCGACGTGCTGTCCGAGCCGCACCTCCGCAACGAAGAGGACAACTGGTACACGTGCGCTGCCCTCGTGGACGAGGACGGCGATCCCGTCTGCATCAATGACTCGCGCGCCCCAGGCCCGTGCGACTGCGGCCGGGACGCTCGGGTGAAGCGGTACGTCGGTCTACTCGCCCGGCCGTATGCGGACCGGCCCGGCTACCTGGAGACGTGGCGGCCGTAGCTTGCCGCCGGTGGAGCCCCTGCCTTGCGGGTCGAGGTGGGGGCCTCCTGCTGTCCGCCTAAGATCCGTTCGTGGCTGACATCACCGACGAATTGATCACGCTGGAACGGTCCTCCGAAGAAGCACGCGCCAAGCTCGCCGGGCTCGACGGCGAGGAGTACGCGGCGCAGTGGCGCGCATGGGCCGCCGCCGCTGAGGCGTTCCAGGCGGCCGTCACTGTGCACGCGAAGGAGACCGGTCAGCCGCGACATGAGGTCGAGATGGCCGCGAAGAAAGCCGTGCGGCACGCCGAGGAGGATCCAGTCGAGTAGCTGGGCATGTGTGTGCCCCCGCCTCGATTCGTGTGGCGGGGGCGCTCGCGCGTCTGCGGCTAGCCGAACTTCACTGAATGGGGCGGGAACATGATCGTGTCGTGCCCCCACATCGGCTCCAGCCGACGGTGGGCCTTCAGCGTCACCGTCAGCATGTCCTGGGCACAGTCGGCCCCGTAGTAGAGCGTGGCGTCGGTGTCGGTGTCGTTGCTTCGCCAGGCGGCGCCTTCCTCCTGGGGGTCTGCCAGCTTGTAGCACTGACCGTTGACCGGGTCGGTGAGGGTGATGTCCATGCCCTTGGCGTTGCGGAAGGTGGCGGCGCCCTGAGCTGCCTGAGCGGGCGCGGCCGCGAGGGTCAGGACGACGAGGGGCGCGGTGGCCATGGCGGCGAGGGCGGTGAGTGAGCGGCGCAAAGGACTCTCCACGTGTTCGAGCGGTCACGCTGTGTGCGCGATTCTCAATTTAGCTACCCGGAGGGTGATGTTCGCTCAGGTCGATAGCGCGGCGAGCAGCACGCCGAGTACCGAGGTCGAGATGGCCCCGAAGAAGGCCGTACGGCATGCGGAGGAAGATCCGGTCGAGTAGCGGTCTGACCTCCCGCCGGAAGAGCGAAACCAGCAGGATTCCCGAGCGGTCAAGATCCGTCGCGGTATGTATCGCCGCGACCGTCCCGACCTGACTCGTTAGGAGTCGTCCATGCGTACTCTGCTTGGCCGTGCTGCCGCTGTCGCGGCTCTCGCTTCTCTTCCGCTCGCCGGTGCCGCCTCGGCTGCACCGCAACTGCGCCACGCCCCTGTAGCCGATCCGTTCCCGATCGCTGACGAGACTGGTCTAGTCCAGGTCGCCGACACGATGGACCAGCAGGCGACCTGTCATGTCGAGGACGGCGAGGTGGTGTGCTACCACGTCACAAACGACGTCCTTGCCGATCTCGGCATCGGATGACAGTGCGCTCGGCGTCACCCGTGCGGGGTATCGCCGCTCGGATCCGACCGCGCTACATTCGAACATATGGGCGACGCGCGAGACGCTGAAGCGGCCCCGGCTCCGGACGGCGGAACCGGGGTTCACTGCTACGCGCCCGACGAGGTCGTACGGATCAACCTGCGGATCGAGGGTGCGCCCTACCGTGGCGTGGTGCGCGCCCACCGTGACGTCGACGGACGCCGGGCCTACGACCTCTTCCTCTGGCCGCGCCCCGACCAGGCCCCGCACGGCTGGTACTGGTTCGACGAGGCGCGGATGACCCGACGGGATTACCGCAGCTCACAGCCGTAGACTCGAACATGTGAACGATCCGGCTCCGCTTACCCGCCTCGACCAGCTGCGCTTCGCCCGCCGCGTCGTCGAGCAGCAGGCCACCCGGAACCTCGCGGAGATCGACCGATGGATCGCCGACGAAGAACGCCGCGAAGCCGAGCAATCCCGCCGCGAGGAAGCCCGCCCGCCTGACCCGGACTGGATCGTCGAGCGAGGCATCGGGAACGGTGGCCCGCCCGTCGAGGTACACCGCGGAGACTGCGGCGCGGCAGGGGAACGGCGCAGGCCGGTCACGCGGGATGAGGCGCGGTGGGAGCTGGCCCGCGGCATCCGCGCTTGCATTCACTGCCGGCCTGATACCGAGCTCGGCATGCTGGACTGAGGTGCGTCGGGCGAGTAACGGCGGCCTCTCTCCACGGACTTACTCGAAACGTTTCTCCGGTGAACCTCTTCCCCCACTCGACTGAGGTTCCTGCCGAACGCCCGCTCCACCAGACCGCAGGTCGCTAGACCTGTCGGAGTGATCAAGAACTTCTGCCGCGGCCTCGCCGCGCTCAGCCTGTCCCTGGCCCCCCTCCTTGCGCCTGCACCGGCGCAGGCCGCTCCCACCGAGACCACGACTCTGGCCGACGCCGTGCACCGAATCCCGGCCGCCGACGAACACCGCGACGGCTACGTCCGGACCGCGTTCAAGCACTGGAACGCCGGTGCGGTGCCAGACGACGGCTGCAACACCCGCGCCGAGGTACTGATCGCCGAGGCCAGCGAGGCGCCGTCCGTCGCCACGGGCTGCAAGATCACCGGCGGCGAATGGCTGTCCTACTACGACGCCCAGGAAGTCGAAGACGCCAAGAAGCTCGACGTCGACCACATGGTGCCGCTCGCCGAAGCCTGGGACTCCGGCGCCTCCCAGTGGAGCGCAGCCCGCCGCGAGGCCTACGCCAACGACCTGGACGCCCCCACGTCCCTGGTCGCCGTCACCGCCCGCACCAACCGTGCCAAGGCCGACAAGGACCCCGCGCAGTGGCTGCCGCCGCTGCCCACCGCGCACTGCCGCTACCTCTCGGAGTGGGTGTCCACCAAGCTGCGCTGGGACCTGGCCGCCGACCCGGCAGAGCTGGACGCTATCGCTGTCTTCGCCTCCGGCCAGTGCAAGGACACCGCGGTCACCTACACCGCCGCCCCGTAACCGACCGGAGGCTGACCGGCCGCGACTTATCCACAGGCCCGCGCGGGATCTTCGCGCGGGCTTTACCGTGCTGCTCCTGTGGATCACAAGGGGGCGTTATGCACAGGGTGGATCTTGCGCGCGCGGCTGATGAGGCGCTGTGGGCGCTGCCGGATGATGTGCACGAGGAGATGCTCGCGCTCATCGACGAGGTGGCCGACGCGCGCGAGCACGGCACCGAGCCGATGGCCGCGGCCGACGCGGTACTTCGGGGGCGCTGCTGGTTCGTCTACACGGCGATCGGCGGGCTCCTGCTGGTATTCGACGCGGGCCGAGTCGGCTGACGAGCCACCTGCACGTGCGGCGAGTTGCCCGATATCCGCCCCTGAAGCCACCGGTGCGGAGGAGACTGCCGCTCACACTTGTGAGACCCAGGGGGACCATGACCGACACCCCGCGGCGCCCGCCGCGCCCGGACGAGGAACTCGCGCGATTCCACAACGGCGACACCCTCGACAACATCCCCATCGTCCGCCCGTCGCCCGCGCCGGATCGCCCACGGCATGGGCGGCTCGCCCTCCTGGCGCTCGCCATTGCGGCAGTGGGTGCGCTGGCCGGGGTTGGGATCGTCTCCCTAGCCGACGGCGACGCTCCAGCCGGGAAGGAGCAGGCGGCAGTGCCGCCTACGAGGACCAGCGTGCCGCCGAGTACGTACTCCGCGCCGAGTGACCCGGCGCCTTCGTCCACGGTGCAGACCGCGAGGGTGGAGCAGGTGCGGATCATCCAGACGCCACAGACGGGCGGTGATCCCTCATCGGACTACTGCCTCGTCTACACCGGCTCATTCTCCGGCCCGGCTCGGGAGGCGATCCTGCTCATGGGGGCGCCCGCGTATCAGTGCTCGGAGCTGCTGCCGTTCGATCCCAGCGGGGAGACGTCGGCCTTCACGGTGGATGTGCCGGAGTGTGTGGCGCCCGCGCGGCCTGCGGTGGTGACGTTCGCGGAGCCTGGGGGTTGGGAGGGCGAGGTGCAGTACACGTGCCTGACTGAGCACAACGGCGCGTAGTCCGGCCGGTGTTCGCGAGATGCTTCACCGGCGGAATGGCAGATATGACGAAGCCGTCCACCTGGTTCCCCCATGGCGGACGGCTCGCGTCTAGGTGTTCAGAGATCAGACTCGGCGGCGGCGACGTAAGCGTCCTCGGCCGCTAGACGACACCGGCCAGGGGCCGGCGACGGGATTCGAACCCGCGTTGCTCTCTTGACAGGAGAAGTAGCCGCAGCCTGCGCACCTGAACAGTCATCACCGTAGTCATCGGGCCTGCCGCGAGCACCTGAATTACACCGCGGCGACGAGCCCGCCCTCCGTCCAGGTTCGCCCGCATCCCGTGCAGTGCGCGAGGGGTTGCCGGCCTTCCCCACCGTAGACGTCGATCGCCCCGCCGCAGGTGCAGTGGCGTTCCAGGGTGCGGCGTTGCGCGGCGATGTCGAGGGCCCGTTCTACCCGCTCGGCTGCCCCTTCGGCCACTGCCCCGATGCGGGCCCGCTGCCCGCCCGTGAGCGTGGTGAACGGGCCTCCCGCACCTTCGATGCGGGCGAGGAGCCAGAGCGCGGCGATCGGTGCCGTGCGGTGCCCGTTGTACCGCCAACGGCGTGGGTCGGCTGCGTCCTTCATGGCGAGGAGCTCGCGGCGGACGCGGTCTGCGGCCGGGTAGGTCTTGGGTAGGAGCCCCATGGGGGAGCGCTGCACCTCGGCGGCGGTGATGTCCGCGCACTCGACGAGGGCACTCTCGACGGCGCACATGGTGTCGAGGACTGGGATACGCAAGGGGGCGGGGCGTTCCCCGAGCTGGATCGGGTCACGTTCCTGGGAGCGGAGGTGTGCGGCGTGGGCGCGCTCGTATTCGGCGTCGTGGTTGTCGAGGGCGGCGAGGTAGCCGCGGAGGCCGAGGCCGAAGGCGCCGAGGGTGGCGGGGGTGCCGAGGACGTCGTGGAGGTCTCGCCAGTGGAGGGCGATGGTGCGGAGGTGGGTGGCGGTGGTGGTCATCGTGAGTGCTCCTGTGGTGCGCGGGAGGTACGGTGATCAGCACCTGAGGGGCGTCCTGGTCTGGGGAGACTGAGAGGGCGCCCCTTCGTCGTGGTCAGCGGCGGGGGTATCTGTGCTTCGTGGAGGCCCAGATGCGGGCGATGATGATCGCGGTGACGCAGACGATGAAGATCGCGGCAAAGGTGTTGTCGCTCAACGTCGCCTCCTCGGGGGCCCGTACGGCGACTGCCAGGCGGGTCGGTCCGGGCGTCTGGTGGGCTTTCCGTTGTCCTCGACAAGCTGCGCCTCGCGCATGGTCTGGAACACGCGGCCGACCTCTTCGAGGAGCGGGCGGGCGGCTTCCGCGTAGGCGCGCATGAGCGCGGCCATGGCCTCCTGAAACTCGCGGATCCGGTCTGCGACGGCGCGGGCGGTCGGCTCGTCGTAGATCACGATGTTGGTGATGCCGTGGAGGGGCTGCCATTCGCCGTTGTCGTCGAGGAGCTCGACGCGGGTCGGCTTCATCGGTTCCTCGCGATCTCGCAGCGTCCGGTTTCGGTGTGCATCTCGGAGCACTCGGGGCCGCAGTTCTCGGTCCTCGTGGTCTGGTCGGGCGGGAGGATCGCGTCGTGGAGTTCGACGAGCCGGGCATCCCACCAGCGGGCCATCAAGGTGCCGAGTGGCGGAGCCCCGGCCTTCACCCACTGCTCGTACAGGGCGATGACGCGCTGCACGTCGGCCTCGGCCGCGCGGGCGAGAGTGGCAGTTGTGCGGGCTGGGGGCAGGACCACACCGAGAACGGCCGTGATGATCTCGGTCAGGATTCCTTCGTGCTCGTCGGTGCGGTTGTGCTCGGGGTACTCCAGGAGCGTGGGTTCGATGGCCGCACGGAGCTGCTGGCGGAGCGCGGGGGCTGCGGGCTCGGTCGCTTCGGTCGCTGCCAGGCCGGTCTCGTCGAGGGCGGCCGGGGTGGCTTCGTAGTTGCCGTCCGGCCAGGTGGGCGAGAGCAGGCCGAGGATCTGACTCGCGTTGATCATGCCGCTGGGGCCGACACGGTCACGGACTGCCTGGCAGCGGTCGCGCACGCGCTCGGTGGCGGCCTCGGCGCGCTCGGCGCGGACCATGTACCGGGTACCGAGCCGTGACGCTGCCTCCGCCCACTGCTCGGCCGACGCCGTGCCGGGCTCCGCCACCTCGTACGTCGCGGCGAAGATGTCCGGCTTGCAGGGATAGAACGTGCCAGGCTTCCCGTCAGGGATGATCCAGTCTCCGTGTCGCGCCGGCGCTTCGTCGCCGTGGACGGTGGTCAGGATCAAGTAGTCCGGGTTCTTCTCGGTGGGGCCGTAGATCCCGTCCGCACCGAACGCGTCCCAGATTTCCTGGACGTTGTCGCCGGTGAACTGGATAGCTGCGGTCTCGATGGGCTTCTTGCGGTAGCGGGTGACGGTCACTTCGTGTTCCTCCGTGCTGCGCGTTTGGCTGCGCGCCTGGTGGCTCGGTTCGGTCGGGGGTCGGGTGCGTCGTCGTCGACCGGCTGCTCGGTACGGACGATGCGGGGCTGCCAGGTGGCGCCCGGGGCGGGCGTGTGCTCACCCCGGGGTGCGCTGCTCGGGCCGCTCACGATCGCCTCGCGTGACGTCGTCGAGCGCGCCAGAGTGCGAACTGGAGGCCGGGCCGAGTGCGGGCTCGGCCGGAGGCGATGCGGTCGAGACCGATCCATGCCTGCCAGATGTACGGGCCCGTGCCGTGCAGCTCGACGTCGAAGTCGCTACCAATCGGCAGAGGTTCGGCCGGGCTCCAGGAGCCGTCAGGGTTCTGCTGGTGGGTGCTCATGCTGCGCTCCGGTGATCGTTCTTCGGGCAGTCGTCTTCGTGGCCGGCGCCGTCGGTGACGATCCAGCTGACGCAGCAGACAGCGCGGGCGCGGGCGGTGGCGTGTTCGTCGGCTCGTGATGCGGCGCGTGCCTCGTACTCGGCGTGGATGGCTATGTCGCGCTGCTCGTCTGCGAGTTCCGTCTCTCGGATGACGGAGATCACGGGGACGAGGGAGCCCGCGGCGAATGCGATCACCATCCACGTCGGGCCGTCGTTGCGGGCGGTCTGTACGGCGCAGTAGGCGAGCCAGGTGCCGAGGAGTCCGTGGAGGCTGCATAGGGCGCGGGCGAGTCTGCTCACGGCTGACCCCCGTTGATCGCGCGGGCGACGCCGAGGAGCGCCTCGGTGGTGGAGCCCTGGACGACGTCGCCGTCCTGCTCGACGCTGGCGGCGGCCTCGTCGAGGGCCGTGGCGAGGGCGAGGCCGACGGTGGGGTCCATGGCGGCGATGTAGTCGCCGACTGGAGCGGACACGTAGGCGGGTGGGCGCCCGCGTCCGCCGCCGCCTCGCATGAGCGGGCGCGCGCCGGTGGCCCACAGGGCGGTGTATCCGGCGTCGGGCTGCTCGGGGAAGTGGCGGGCCGCGTGCCAGGTGGCGTTGCCGCTGTCGTCGGTTGCTGCGGTGGAGAGTGCGCGCAGAGTCTCGGCGGCGGCGCGGAGTTCGGCGGCGGGGTCGGTCATGGGTGCTCCGATCGGTGAGGCTCTGTGTGGCCTGTGGAGGCGCTGGTGTGGGTGCGGGTGAATTCCCGGGCGCTGCGCCTCCCGTGAGCCCAGGAGGGGCGTGTGGGGCGCCGTCGCAGGGCGCGCCAGGCCCGCGCGGCGGCGGCCACCAGGGCGGAGGCGAGGGCGGCGATGCCGAGGAGGCCGCAGGCGACGATCAGACCGACCACTACGCACGCGCCGATGATGATCAGCGTGATCGAGTCGGTGAGGTCGACGATCACGGGGCGGCCCCCGATCCCGGGCCGAGGAGTCCGAGCTGCCAGCCGAGGGCGACCGCGTGGGCACCGGTGTGGGCGTCCAGGCGCCGGTACAGGAACCGTCGTTGCGTGTTGGCGGTATCGCGGGCGATCCCGAGTTCGGATGCTGTCTGCGCCACGCTCAGACCTCGTGTGAGGGCTGTGAGGCTCTGTGCTTCCCGCCGTGGGAGGGGCGTGAGCGGGTTGTCGGGTGGGGTGGGAATGGTGAGGTAGCCGTGCGCGTAGGCGTGGTGCACGAGCTGGGGGTGGGTGAGGCCGTGGATGTTGAGGCGGTGTGCGGTGTAGGCGATACGGGATTTGAGGGCGACGTTGGTGAGGCCGAGCTGGGCCGCGATGTGGTGGGTACGGTGGCCGAGGGCGAGGCCTGCGATGACGCGGATTTGGTGGCGGGTGAGGGTCACGGTGGCGAGGAGTCCGGCGTCGGTGGTGCGCGGGGTGTCAGCCACGGTCGGCCTGCGTCTGCCGCGCCTCGTCGGCCCCAAGGCCGTCATGCCGAGGCGGGAGGCCCCCGGCGGTCCGGCAGTCGTCGCGGTCTACGTGGTAGTACGGGCCGTTCGGTGGGCCGAAGTGGGTGAGGCCGTTACCGGTGATGGGCTGGTCGCAGTGGGAGCAGCTGCGCTCGGGCTCAGCCTGCTGCACCTCGTCGGCCAAGCGGCGGAGCAGGGTCTCGGCGCGGGTCATCCCTCGCCGCCACGCACCCTTGCCGCTGCCGGGGAGGGCCGAGTCGCGGTCCAGCGCCACGGCGTCAGCGCCCTCGCGCAGTACGGCGGCCCGGTCGGCGGGCTGCCGCTCCAGCTCGGCGACTCGGTTGATCAGCCACTCGACAGCCGGAAGCAGGGCGTCCCCAAGAGGGAAAGGCACCTTACGGGCCTCGCCGTTCGGGGAGAGTGCGCCGCGGGTGGCGAGGGCGTCGTTCTGGAGGGCGACGAGCCGGGCGTGCCTGTGGGCCTGCTGCTCCTCGGCGGCCCGATCGGCGGGTGCGGGGAGGACGGCCAGGGCGGCGTCGGCGTGGTGGGCGAGGAGCGCGGCGAGCTGGCCGCGGTTGAGCGTGATGTGGTCGGCGGGCGCGGACGGCGAGGCAGGTTGCTCGGTCGGCGTGGAGCCGAGGCACTGGAAGGGGCGGCAGTACGCCTCGTACACATGCGCGTCGTGGCGATCGTTGCGGCGGCAGGGGCTGAGCGGCGGCCGTTCGGTCATGGTCGTCTCCGGGGTGGTCGTGGTGGACTGGCCGGGCCGGCCGCCGCAGGTTCGGGCCGCGGCGACCGGCGCCTTGCTCAGACGTGGCGGAACGTGATCTCGGCGAGCTGCTCGCGGGCCTCGGCGATCGTGGTGCGGCCGTTGGCGAGGTCGTAGATCAGGCCGACGGCGTGGTACTCGCCGCTGTCGGTGGCATCACGGAGGCGTCCGGCGATGCCGGAGATCAGCGCGAACACGTCGCTGTCGGAGTCGCCTTGCTCGTCGAGGGGCGAGCTCGTGAGGGATGCCTCGGCGTCGTCGAGTGCCTGCTCCAGGCCCTCGACGAGAACGGTGCGGATCTCGTCGGGCATGTCCGGCTCGTACGCGAAGTGGATGCGGGCGATCGGCCGGCCGCCGCCGTCGAGGGTGATCTCGTGCTCGGTGGACGGCACGAGGCCGTCGGCGCCGAGGTTGACGGCCCACGCGGACACGTCGGCCGCCTTGGACACCAGCTCGACAACGGACTCCCGGAGCTGGTCCTCCTCGTCGCCGCCCACCTCGACGTGAGCCCAGGCGGGATGGCCGTTCAGGACAGCGTCCGCATCGGCAGGGTTCGGCTGGATGGTCAGGGCGTAGTGCATGAGAGCTGCGGCGGCGCGGAGGTCGTCGTCGGTGTACGGGCGGTCGGGCATGAGGCTCCTTCGTGGTGGCAGGTTGGCGTGCGGGTCACGGCCGGTCGGTCACAGCGAGGGCCGGCCACGGGATGGGCAGGCCCGTCCGGCCGGACGGACGGTCCGTCTCGGGCTCGTCGACGTCGGCGGGCAGGTGGTCGGTGATGATCTGCCGTAGCCACGGCGGGAGTTCCGCGACGGGTGGCCACAGCTCGGCCTCGCTCGCCCACTCGACGGCGAGGTCTATGCGGGTGATGTCGGTGCGGGCGCCATAGGTGATGCGCAGTCCGTGGGGCTGGCGGGTGCGGCCGAGGACGTTGGTGAGGGTGGGTGCGTCTGTGAGGTTGATGCGGACGGTGGCGCTGATCTCTCGGACTGTGGCGACGAGTGCGGTGTGTGCCATGGCGGCCTCCGTGGGCGTCGGTTGGCGGGCGTACGGCTCATGCGCAGATGACGCAGCGGTGGTCGGCGGACTCGTTGTCGTGGCAGCGGCCGACGCAGGCGCGGCAGTACGGGGTGGCGGCGTGCTGCGCGTGGCCGTCGAACCTCGTGTTGGTGGGGTCGAAGGGCCGGCGGCACTTCCCGCAGGCGACCGGCTGCTCCTCGGCGGCGGTGCGGCGGGCGATCACGTCGCCGAGCGTCATGGACGCGACGGCGAGCACCTGGCCGCCGCAGAATTCGCACACGGTGTCAGGGGTGACCTCGGCGGCCGTGAGGGGCTGTGCGCCGGTTTCCTGTCGTGCGCAGGTGAGGCAGTACGGCGACCTGGTGCCACGGGTGCGGTACGCCACGATCGTCTCGGCCAGCTGCTTCTCGACGGCGTTCCGGCTGTCGATGTCGGCGATCCACGCGGCGCACACAGCGGCGACTTGGACGAGCTCGGCGCGCAGCTTGGCCGGGTCGGACTCGGCGAGGGCTTCGTAGACCTCCTCCAGGAGGACGAGCGCCCACTCGGGGCCGCTGTGCTGCGCGACGAACCGCTCGACGTCGTTACGGGCCTTGTCGGCCATGCCGACGTAGTACTCGGCGCCGGTGCCGTCGGGGTGGTGCTGCTCGCCGAACTTGTCGATCTGCCGCTGGCGTTCGGCGTCGAGCTCCTCGGCGAAGGCTCGGATGCCGGGGGTGGTGAAGAGGGCGGGGTGCATGGTCGTCTCCGTTGGATGCGAGTTCGGTTGGGTCGGCTCACGCGGTAGGGATCGTTTGGATCGCGCGTGGCTGGCTGTAACCGAGTGCGGCGCTCAGGCGGCAGCGGTGGTCTCTCGGTCGCGTGCTCGCCAGCGGTAGACGGTGCGTGGGGTGACGCTGAGGATGCGGGCGATCTCTGCGGCGGAGAGGCCGAGGGCAGTGAACTGTGTTGCGGCTGCTCGGCGTTCGCGGGGGCGGAGTCCGGGTGTGGCTCGGTGGTTGGTGACGGTGGTGGTGATGGCGAGGGCGTCGGTGTGGGCGTTGCGTTCTCGGCGGGTGCGGTTGCGGCAGGGGTAGCAGCGGGCGCCGTGTTGTCGGGGTCGGCGGCATCCGGTGGTGCGGCAGCGGTGGTTCATCCGGCTTCACCTGTCTCGCGGTCGCGTTGGCGGTCGGCTTCGGCGGCGGCGTCGAGTTGGCGTATGCGCTGCTCGTAGGAGGGGGGCGTGGGGGTGGGAGGTGTGGCTCCGCCACCAGGGAGGCCGACGAGGAACGCGCCCTGCGTTGGGGGGTCTGCGCGTTCGCGGGTGAGCCAGGTGACCCAGAGGGGGCCGAAGTTGGTGGCGCGGGTGGCGCGGGCCTGGTGGTGGCGTACGAACTTCGCGGTGGCCGTTGCGGCGCCGGCGGGGCCGAGGCGGTCGAGGTCGGCTTTCGCCTTGTCGAGGTCGGCGTGGCTGGGGTGCCAGTCGGGTGTGATCAGTGAGAGAGCGGCTTCGTCTCGCGCGTCACTACGGACACCTCTCTCTCTACCTGCACCACTAGTAACGGGCCGGGACGGGACGGGCCGGGACGGGGCAGCGTCTCTGACACCGTCACGAGACGCGTCGTGAGATGCATCTGTAGACGCGTCTACATCGGGGGTGTTGCCGGGCGGGTCCGGGTCGGGTGCGTTGCCCTGCTGCTTCTGACGCCACCTCTGCTGACGTGCGGTTCTCTGCGCGCGGTCGGCGCGGACTTGCTCGGCGGTGGGGTTGTACTCGTGGTAGTCGTGGATCTTCCAACCGACACCGTCTAGGGCTTCGAACAGGCCAGCCTCGACGAGCTCTTTCGCGCGCGTTCGTGTCGCCCTCACGTCGGCTACGAGTCGCAGTTCTGCCGTCTTCACGACGCCGTCGGTGAGATTCTCGGCTGACCAGCAGATCGCGGAGACGTAGAGGCGGAACGCTCCGTCGCTTAGGAGGCGCACCTTCCGGTTCGATGGGAACCGGTCGTCGAATCGTGCCCAGGGCATCGGTGCTTCTTTCGGTAGACGCCGTGCGGCGTGATGTTGCGGAACCGTTGCGGCAAGATCCGGGGCGGCGGGCGAGGCCGCCCCGGGGTGTCGGTCACCTCACGTAGTCGGAGCGGCGGCGATCCTCGACGCGGCGCTTGTGAGCCTTCAGCTCGTCCTCGGTGGGCTTCGTGGCCGTGACGTCGAGGAGTGCGGCGTCGGGGCGTTGCGGTCCCTCGCCGACCTCGTCGAGGGTTCCGTCGATCTGTCGGCCTCGCCACATGGCGCGCTTGGCGTCGGCCAGGGCGGCGGCGTCCTCGGTGCTGCGGGCGACTTCGCACTCGGTGACGCGGACCTTGACCTGTGGGTCCTTGTCCTCGCCGTCGGCGTGCCCGGTGTAGCTCTTGGAGGTGAGCGCGACGATCGCGTACACGGTCGTGCCGGGCCTCTCGAAGAGTCCGCGGCGCTGCTCGTGGGAGAGTGACGCTTCGATGTGCGCGGCGCCGGCGTCGAGCTTGACCTCGGGGACGTCGGCCGGTGAGAGCTTGGGCATGTGCTGTTCCTTTCGGGTGGGGCTACTTGCGCTTGCGGCGGGGCCTGGTGAGTGAGTGGCAGAGAGCGGCGTACTGGCGGTGGGCCTGTTCGCGGACCTCGGGGCTCGGGCAGGAGTCGCGGCGGTGTCGCTGTGCGCGGATGACGAGCTGCTCCGTCTCCGCGTAGCCGACGGCGTCCTCGGCGTGGCCGCACGGGCAGGTGAAGTCGGCGGACGCTAGGGACTTGGCCTTCGCGTTGTCGAGACGGACGCGGATGCCGTAGCCGGGGTGCGGGTTGCCGATCGTCGGCCCGAGCCCGTTCATGCCGAAGCTCGGGCGCGGCGGCGCCGACGGGTGGTCACGCGAGCTGTCCGCGGCGCTTGAGGATGCGGTAGGTGTTGAGCCGCTCGCGGCCGGTGAGCCCGGCGACGACCCCTTGGCGGGCGTCGTCGCGCCGTGCGCCTTCGACGCGGATGATGTTGCGCAGGCAGGTCTTGTAGACGGGGCAGTCGACGCAGACGGCCTTGGCCTTGGCGATGTCGTCCGGCAGTGAGCCGGGGAACATCACCTCGGGGTCGACCGGCGTGCAGTTCCCGCGCCGCTGCCAGTTGTCGGCGCCGGTGGTGGTGTTGGGAGTGGAGCGGCTGAAGGTGGAGTGCCGGTTCACCGGGCCACCGCCACGGTGGTGGTGGGCCAGTGCACGCCGTCGAGGGCGCGGCGCTGCTGTGGCGGGAGGTCGAGGAGCGGGTAGCCGAGCCAGTCCATACCCATGGCCGCGAGGGTCGCCGCGTCGCTGGCATCGAACTTGCCGGTGCCCTCGCACCAGATGCCGAGCTGTTCGACGACGAACGCGTTGACCATGCCCTTCGCGATGCGGGCCCGCTTCTCCTTCGGGTGGTCCTTCGCGGGGAACGCGGAGCCCGTGGCGTAGATCGTCCGGTTGTGGGGCGAGGCGACGGCGTAGGGGATGCTGCGCTGCCACAGGCCGTGGGTGAGGATCCACCAGAGGCCGGCGGTTTCGTGCTGGCCGGGCAGCATCTTCGAGCCGTACGAGGGGCCTTCGATGACGACGAGGTCTGCGGCCTTGGTCCGGTCGAGGACCTCTTTGCGGAGCCACTCGATGCGGTAGTGGCCCTTGTCCTCGTGCTTCCAGCGGAGGGCGTCGGCGGAGTCGGGGGTGGCGATGCCGAGGCTGGTGAGGCTGGAGTCGATTCCGATGACGAGGGGGCGGGGCCCCGCCGCCGACCGGATGGCCGGGGCGGGGTCTTGCTCGAACAGGGTCGGGGTGCTCACTGGCCGTCCTCCGTGGTGTGCTGGCACTCGAAGCACGTACGACTGCCGTCGCTGTGCAGCGCGTGCGGACGGGTGGCCTGCTCGGCGGGGCACCAGGCCTCTTCGATCGGCTCGACCTCGCCGTCCTCGATGAGCGCCTCCAGGTCGCGCGGGTCGAGGAGCGCCTCCCGGTTCTGCTCGGCGGCGAGCAGCGTCCGGTTGAAGGTCGGGCGGCGGTGCTGGCCGGGGCCGCGAACGATGTGGAGGAGTGTGCGGATGGGGCTCATCAGGCGTCGCCTCCCGCACGCTGCGCGGGGATCGGGCGCAGCGGCCACGCCCCATCGATCACGGCGTCCGGGTCGTGCTTGTCCTTCGCCTTCACCGGGTTCCGCAGCCACGCCTGGTATCCGGCGGCGTCCTCGCGGTACCACTCGACCTGCCGCTCGTGCAGCTCCTCGACGGCGACGTCCCGCAGCGCGTTGAACCGGTTGGTGCGCAGCGCGAGGACCCAGTCCGGGCGCTGCCGGTAGGGGGTGTGAGCGATGACGCCCATCCGGTATGCGGCCCGCGCGGACATGAGTGCGTCGTACTCGGCGCCGTGCGCCTGGTCCTCGTCCCACGGCAGGCCGTACGTCTCGGCCGTCGTCCGCATCTGGTACGGCCCTTGGTCCTCGGAGATCCGCTTACGGAACGGGGCGCACTGCCGGTCGAGGACCATCGTGTCGATGACGCGGGTCAGCGGCTGACGGCAGATCCCTTCGAGGCTTTCGCTGAGGTGGCGGCGGCACTCGCGGTTGAGGAGGTTGAGGTCGTAGCCGCCGATGTTGTGGCCGACGAGCGGCACGCCCGCGGCGACTACCTCGGCGAGAGCTTGCGCGATGTCGGCGATGCCGTGTGCGGCGGGCATGCCGTGCTGGGCGGCGTACTCGTCGGTGATGCCGTGGACGGCGATCGCTCCGGGCTCCATGGGGATGCCGGGGTTGATCAGCCAGGTGCGGGTGTCGGGTGTGCGGCCTGCTCCGCCGAGGATGAGGGCGCAGGTGACGATGCGGGCGGTGTCGGCGTCTTTGTCGCTGGCCTCGAAGTCGAGGGCGGCCATGTGCTGGAGGTGCCAGGGGCTGCTCACTGGCCACCCCCGGCGAAGCGCTCCTGACCAGTCCGGTAGAGGAAGGCGCCGAGGGCTTCCTCGTCACCGGTCTCGTTGATCACCTTCGTGTCGAAGAGACCCGCCTGCTTGATCTCGTAGTTGATCTGCGCCATGCGCTGACGGGACGTGCCCAGTTCCAAAATCTCGTCCCGGTACGAGGCCGCAGTGCGGGGCGGGGCCTCACCGCGCTCGACGTTGGTGGAGTCCGGGTCCGCGTCGTTCGTGGGCACCAGGCCACCCAGGAAGAGCAGCGACCGCAACGCCGTCGAAAGGGCCTTCGCGGTGCCCTTGTCAGCCGAGTCCATCGACTCGCCCGCGGACTGCACTTCGATGCTGTCGCCGGTCGGGCCGATGATCCGGTAGGTGACGGTGGCGGTGCACTCGCGGGACGGCTTCCCGCCGGACGTCTTCACGTCCCGGTAGGCGGTCTCAGTGCGGATCGGCAGGACGAGCACGCCGTGCAGGCGACAAGCCGGGCCGAAGGCGTTGAGGGCGGAGTCCACGCCTCGGAACTGATAGCTGCCGCTGGTGTTGGCCTTGCCGTACCAGTTGCCCTTGCTGACGCCGCGGACCTCGCCCATGACGCGGGACCAGGCCACCCACACGGGCACCCGCTCCGGACCGTCGGGGCCAGGCTCGGCGATGCCGGGGTCCTGGAGAGGGGCCGGGGTGTACGTCGGTGCCGGGGCCGGATCGGCGGCTTCGGTCTCGGCGGTGCGGCCGGCGGCTGCGGCGGCCCGCTCGGTGATCGTGCTCATGCGTTGTGCTCCTCACGGACAGCGCGGGGAATGCTGATCTGGCGGTGGGTGCGGTCCTCGACGCAGTCGGCGTACGCGTCGGGCCAGCGCTCGGCGAGGCGCTTGGTGTCCGTCCACTCCTTGGAGCGCTCATCGAGGGACACGTACGGCTTGTCGAGGACCGTGGCGGCCTCGGCTGCGCCGAGCCCGGCGAGGATGCGGGCCTTGGCCGCCTTCTTGCGCTTCTCGGCGGCGGCGTAGTCGGTGTGGGCGTCGAGGTACTCCTCGACGGCTTCCTGCGTGTCGACATCGCGGGTGATGTCCAGGACTCCGGCGCGGTCCGGGTGGAGGCGCCCGTACAGGTCGAGGAGGACGTCCGGGTCGGCGTCGTGCGCCAGAACGGGCGGGCGCCGCTCGATGATCTGCTGCCAGGCGTTGGCCCCGGCGGTGCGCAGGTCGGCGATCAGGTCGGCGTGGTCCCGGACCCGGATCACGTACTGCCGGTAGTCGTTGCCGCCGATCAGGACCGCGGCGTGGATGTGGTCGTACCCACACACGTCGGCCTGCCACAGCGTCTGGACGAGGACGTCGTCTGCGACACCGGCCCGGAACTGGGAGGCCTTCATCTTGTCGCGGCACTTGATCTCAACCGCGCACTTCTCGCGCCCGTCGGCGAGCGGGCACTCCAGGACGCGGCGGTCCAACGTGCACATCTGCCAGGGGCGGTCGATGTTCTGGACGAGGCCGACGCGGCGGACGACGGAGCGGTTGCGGCGGGCCCACTCGCGGGCCACGGTCTCCTCGAACGCGCGCCCCCAGAGGGCGGGTTCGCTGTCGTCGCTCTCCAGCGGGAGGCCGCCAGTCTTGTCGTGCCAGACGGACAGGGCGTTGCCGTACCTCGAGATACCGAGGATCGCTGCGACGTCGCTGGAGCCGAGACCCTCGCGGCGGGCGAGGAGCCAGTTCGCGCGGTCGGCGTCGGCGGAGAGGATGAGGCGGCCGGTCGGTGTGACCCGGCGGCCGGCGGCCGGGGCGGTGGTGGCCCCGGCCGTGGTCGTGTTCGTCATGCGGCATCACCGCTCAGCGCCGCGAGGGCGTCGTCCCACGCCATGTCGTCCGCGGAAACCGCGGGCTCCCCGACGTACCGGACGAGCGCCTCGGCGCCGAACTCCGTCTGCCGGGTGTCCGTCTCGAAGGCGCCTGCGGGGGTGTAGTGGTGGCCGCTGCCGGGCTTACCGTTCCCCGCGGTGCGGATGACCCAGGCGGTGGCGGTCGCCGACGGGAGAGAGCTGTACTTCCCGACTACGACCCAGACGCCGGGTTCGTGGCGGGCTCGGGTGGCGACGGCGGCATGGTCGGTCTGTGGCCTGCGGGTGGGGTACGTGACGATGGGCTGCGGCGGGCGAGGGTGGGCCGGGGCCCATGCGCTGCCGTATGCGGCTTCTGCTTTGGCTGCGATCTCGCGTGCGGCGTCACGTCCGGCGCGGACTTCACCGCGGGCGATCTGACCGAGGACCCGCTCGGTGTCGGACATGGGGGCCATGACTCTGGTGCCCATCAAGCACCGTCCTTCCGGGGGTTGTTCCACGCATTGCGGCGGGCCTGGTGGGTGTCGTGGCGGCGCTCGCGGGTGCCGCTGTGGCTGGTGCACAGGTCGCCCGGTGCGGCCTCGCAGGACGGGCAGGTGATAGCGATCTGCGGCAGAGCGAGCGCGGGCGCGTCGTCGTGCGTCATCGGTTGCCCCCGCCCCTGGGGGCGGTGAAGTACCGGACGCCCTTCTCCTCGTGCTGTACGAGCGCTCCGGAGTCGCGGAGAGTCGCGAGGTCGAAGCGGGCCGCGCGGACGCCGAGGTTGGGGAAGCCGTTGACGCGGTACCAGCGGACGACGCCGCCGGATTTCCACCGGCCGCCGAGGGCGATCTCGTGGAGGAGTCGTGCGCGGCGGTTGGTGTCGGTGGGAGTGGCGATGGCCTCGCGGCTGCTCTTCTCCCTGGCCATCGAGCGCAGCGTCCGCGCGGCCTCGCGAACCAACTCGGCAGACCCGGGGCCGATCCCGGACCCGGTGCCGTAGTGCTCGGCGACGCGGGCCTCGGTCTCGTCCGCGATCCGGTCGAGTGCGTCGGCGCCCTCGTTCAGCACCTCGGCGCGGTGCTCCCGCTTCAGCCCACGGAGCAGAGTGGCCGTGTCCAGGCCGCCCGTGTCCACGAACTCGATGTCGGGGTGCATGTACTGCGCAGCCCAGATGGACCAGCCGCGTTCGGCGCCGAGCGCCTGGATCTCGACGGCCATGTCCCGCAGCACCTCGGCGCGGTAGGCGTCGAGCAGATGCGGCAGCCCAGCGCTCCGGTACGGGCTGTCGGACACGGCCTGCACCATGTTGAGGATCGAGTCGCGGGTGCTCACGCGTCCTCACCGCCCCGACGATCCGCAAGCGGCACGATCCCGCGCTCGGCACGGAACTCAGCGATCGCCTCGCGACAGCACACCGGCTCGCCCTCGACGCTGTGCTCGTCCTGGGTCGTCGACTCGTCGGCCGCCTCCTCGGCGGTCAGCGCCTCGAACTCCGAGCGGCAGTGCGTGCACAGGGTGATGTCGTCGGCCGTGAACGCGGCGCTGTGACCGGGGTAGTTCTCGGCGAGGAACTTCTGCACGGCGGGCCAGACCTCGGACCGCATGGTCGCGGTCTCGTGCGCGAAGTCCGCCTGTGTCCAGTGCGCGCTGAGGGGCGGAGTGATGGTCAGGCGGCCGTTGATCTTTGCGGGCTGTTTCATGCGGTGCGCCTCCGCTCCTGCGCAGGCACCGGACGCGGAGCCGCGATCTCTGCGACCGCCGCCCGCAACTGCCCCAGCCCCGTCGTGTACAGCGGCACCGTCCCGCCGTCCGCGTACGTGTCGACGAGCTTGTCCATCCGCTCATCGAGCTCGTGCCTTGCGTGACTGTCCGGGCCCTGGTGCAGCGCGGACCGCAGCAGCTCGCCCATGTCGGTGAGCTCCTCGACCACGCCCTTCGGGTCATCGACCGCCTGACTGATCAGCTCGGTGAAGACGGCGCGGATCAGGAAGGCGCTGATGTTGAGCTCGGCACCGGTTGCGGTGGTGTCGATGGTGAGAGGGAACGGGCCCTCGATCCGGTGCGTCATCGGAGTGCGCCCTTCTTCGGAGCGGAGAGGATGGGGCGGTGGGTGGCGATCAGCAGCAGCCACGACACGACCGCCAGCAAGGCGCGGTCACGGACCTGCGCGGTGCGGAGCCGGGTGATCTCGACGAGCAGCCGGTCACCGGCACGGGTCTCGATCAGCTCCCGCCGTGTCGGCCACGTGGGGTCATCGACAATCAGCAGCAGCGGAATGCTCGCGGCGGCGAACACGCTGGTGGCCAGCGAGAACGCGGCGGGCATGGACTCAGGCAGCATCACGACGCACCACCTGCGAGGGGCTTGTCCAGGCGCAGCGTCTGTGTGGGCGCGAGGAGCGCAGTCAGCGCGTCCGCGGGGGCATCCGCCGGGTTGTACGGCAGCGCCACGCCGAGCACCTCGGCAACCTGCTCCCACGCGCTGTACTCCGCCTCAGCGGCCTTCAGCTCGGGGAACGTGCCCTGTTCGATGCACGGCTCGGTGGGCAGCAGCGTCAGCAGCACATCCCGCCGCGCCTGCAAGTCGGCCAACTCGACGGCGACCCGCGGAGACTGGAGCAGACTCGCAGCCTCCAGCGCGCAAGCGATACCCGCCGCCGTCCGGTCCCTCGCCTGCGCGGCGAGGATGACGTCCGCCGCAGCGTTCACACGTCGGGTATTCACGCAGCCACCCCGCAGGCATCCGCAGCCGCCTCCAGCACCGCGACAGCCGACTCGGCCGTACGCCCCTCGACGTCACCCCACGAGTCCACGTGGAACGCGAGGGCCAGTTCGTCCTCGCCGTACGGGCCCTGCTCGTTCACGAGCAGCCGGTGCGCAAGAGCCGCGATCGCAGCCCGCGACAGATCAGAGGGCAGATGCGGATCACCGGACACCGCGCAATTCAGCGCGGCCACGATCGACATGGGCCGCTCGGCGTGCGGGGTAGTGAGCTCGCGGTTGAACGTGTCCGGGATCAAGTCGCCCTTGTGGAGACCATTCGCGGAGATGATCCGGGCCGCAGCCCGCTCTACCTCGCGGACGGTCGACGGCGGGCGGTGGGGGACGGTGATGCCGGTGACGAGCACCGGACGCCGGTGACCGGCGGGAAGATCGGTAGGCTTCGTTTTCACGGTGGCCTCTTCTTTCTGAGTGGTTGAGGCGCCGAGTCGTGGGGTCGCCGGGCCTGCAAGCGGGCGGCCCTGCGGCGCGTTCAGGGGTGAATCAGGCGGCGTTGGCCGCCGGTGCCTGCGGCGTCGCGAGGGACACCGGGGCGAACAAGCTGCGCAGGAACTCGCGCTGCTCCGGACGAAGCGGCGGGGCCGACGCGGCATTGCGGCGCGCGGCATCAACCGCTGCCGGTCCGAGGCTCCGTTCGATCGCGGCGCGGTCGAACACGGGACCCGAACTCATGCCGGCACCGCGGCGAGGTGCTCCGGCTCGATCGGCGCAGGGTTGGCGCGGCCGGTCGGTACCCAGATCACGAAGAGGTCGACTCCAAGCCTTTTAGCTATGGCCTTGGCTTCGTCCTCGCTGGCTGTCTCGCGCTCTCCGGTCCGCAGGTGGCCGATCTTGCTGGGGTGGCATCCGGCGGATTCGGCGAGTTCCCGGACGCTTACCTCGCGGCCGTCTCCGGTGCGTTCCATGAGCTGACAGAGGAGGTCAGCGCTCACGAGTTGCATGGGGTTCTGCTGGGGGCGCACTTATTCACCTCCGTAGACGCTGTGTGCGTTTCCGTGAACAAGGACGACAGTACATCTCGGTAGACGTGCTGTCTACAGAAACGCACGTCCACCAAAATTCGGTCATCACACCCCGTGGGGATGGCGCACACGGGGTGTGCGCGTAGACACTGTGTTGTCTGGCGTGAATGGTTGCGTCGACTGACCTGCGACTTACTCGGCTTTCGAGGGCCGTAACGTAGACATCAGCCGTCACTCAACGGGAGCTAAGAGGCACAATGACCGCCATGGCTGAGCAGCAGAGCACTGACTTCACCGACCTCGTGCGCGAGCGGCGCGCGGAGCTGGGCATCAGCCTCCGCGAGCTGGAGGCGCGATCGGTCGACCCCGAGTCCGGTGTGCAGGCCAAGTTCGGATGGCTGAGCAAGGTCGAGAACGGCAAGCCCATCGACACCCCGTCGCTGGAGCAGATGCGTGCACTCTCCGTCGGTCTGGAGATTCCGCTGCCCGTGCTGCAAGAGTCAGTCGCCGCCGAGTTCCTCGGCATGCAGACGCGAGAGGTCTGGAGCCGGGACCGGTCCACGCGCATCCTCGCCGCACGCATCGAGGAAATGAACGCCACCGAGCGCCGGCAGCTGGCCGAGATCGCTGAGACCTTTGCCCGTAGGCGCACCCAACGTGACGGAAATGCAGAAGATTAGTACGACTTTCTGCTACCGAGTGGTTCACTCTGGTCACACCCTGACCGGTATGGCACAGTCAGTGATCCGCCTGGGGGGCGCATAGGGATCACCTCGCTCGCGCGCTCGAACGCTTGATCGGTCGTGCGCGGGCATGGCTCAGGGAGGCGCGTGCGATGGCGGACGGGGAAGGTATGCGGCCGGAGGGCGGCGAACCCGAGAAGACGCGAGACGCCCCCGGCAAGGAAGAGGCCCAGCCGAAGGCCGAGTTCCGGATGGAGCTGCGCGACAGCCTTCCCGGAGACCGGGCGGTGATCGGCGTGGAGCAGGAGGGCGAGTTCATGTGGCTCGCGTCCAGAAAGTACGTACACCCCAAGGCTGTTGACGAGCTTGTCGATCAACTGCAGCGCATAGTGCGCGAGGGTCTGTGGGTTCAGAACTGGGCTGGCCAGTAAGCGAATTCGGCGCCAAAAGGATCACGAACTAGGCCCGCAGGTCTCTGACCTGCGGGCCTAGTGGTGTCCTTCATGACACTTGGGGGTCCCCAAGGCATACCCGCCGATCAGGATCGTCCCGTCGTCCTGCGGGAAGAACCCGACAGGATTGGCCTGCGGCTGCCCCGTCGCGTCGACGCTCGCCATCCGCCCCAGACGCTGGGACTTGAGGTACGCCCGCTCGGCCTCGCTGAATTCGGTCATGACGCGAGCCTAAGCCGCAGGGAGCCCCCATCGCGGCGCCGCCTCGTTCGGTCGGACCGGCGTGATCCGCAGATCAGGACGGTCACCCTTCGCGGTGATCAGTGCGGACTCGCCCCGCCGGAGAGCGATCCTGACCGCACCCCCGTCCCCGTCTCCGCCCACATCCTCGTACGACAGCTGCCGCCCCCGCCCGTCCCGTACCTTGATCGCCCCCGCGATGCCGTGCCGCACGACGCACGGCGCCCCCGCCTCGCTCACGACCCGCACCCACCGGGTCGCCCCACCCTCCCGCACCGCGCTGAGCAGGAACGCCCCCTGCGTACGGAAGTTGTGCACCGTGAGGTCGGCCCACGCCGACGGCAGCGCGGGGAAGACGCGGATGACGTCGCCCCAGGACTGGCAGACCATGTCGTGCAGGGACTGCGCGGCGGAGAGCGGGGTCTCGATGACCGGGCCCGACTCCTTGTACATGGTGTTGGGCTGGATGAACCGCGTCATCAGCTCACCCAGGTACTTCAGCGCGTCCTCTCCCTTGCCGAGCAGCGCCGACATCGACGCGGCGCCGGTGAAGGTGTAGCCCTGCAGCGCTCCCTCGAAGCCGACCCAGTGGGCCAAGGACCGCTCGATCAGGGCGCGTTCGTCCGCCGTGCGGCCCGTCACCTCGTACAGCGGGTACACCGCGAGCATGTGGGAGTAGTGGCGGTGCGACTTCGCGAAGGGGATGTCCGCGCCGATCATGTAGCCGTTCGCGTCGGTCGGGTACGCGGCCAGCCTGCTGCCGACCTCCCTCCAGCGTGGCGCCAACTTGTCTTCCACGCCCAGGAGTTCGGCGGCGTCCAGCAGCGTGCGGCAGCCCCACTTCACCAGCATCAAGTCGTAGTTGCAGTCCCGTGAATTGCCGCCGTACTCGGGCGAGTAGGTCGCCGGGAGGTGCAACTTGCCGTCCGTGCCCGGCTCCAGGAAGTGCAGGTAGTAATTGATCGCCTTCCGCAGCAGCGGGAAGAGGACGTCTCGCAGGATCGACTCGTCCATCGTGTGCCGGTAGCTCAGCCAGACGTTGTGCAGCGCCCAGGTGAGGTTGCCGACCTCGGGGGTCGGCGGGTCCTGGCCGGGGATGCCGACCCCGTAGCCGCCGTCCGTCACCGATGCGCCATTGACGAGGGACGGGTCCGTGGTGCGGGGGATGCCGAGCGAGTCGGCGCGGTAGGGGGCCGCCATCTCCTTGGTGAGGTTGGGCCGGAACTCGCTCAACGCACGTGTCACCGCGTCCAGTTCGAGGTGGTTGGAGCCGTGGATCAGCCAGTACTCCAGCTGCACGTTCAGGTTCCACCAGGTGTTGGGCCACGGCGTCGGCTCCAGCCACGGGCCGCAGGTCGCCATCACCGGGGCGTCCCGGCGGGCGGCGGCCGCCGTCTTGTAGAGCTGGATCCAGTAGAAGCGCTGCATCCGGGCGTCGGGCAGCGACAGGAAGCTCTTGCGGTAGTACGCGTGCCACCAGGCCCGGTGCGACGCCGCGAGACCGTCGTACGAGAGGCCCGCCGCGCCCCGCACCGCGCGCACCGCACGGTCGCGGGCCGTGGTGCCCGGGTGCGAGTGCGCCACGTTCACGTACAGCGTCCGGGCCCCGCCCCGCGTCCGCTCCCGCCACGCGGTGACGTGCTGCCCGCCCGCGAGCAGCGGCTGCACGGCGGCCGTGACGCCGTCGTACTCCTTCACCTCGGCGGGCGGGTTGCCCCCGTACCCCTCCGGCAGCGGCTTGAACGCGGCGCGCGGGCTGATCGCCTCCGCGGGGTGGAACACCCAGCGGAAGCCGCGCTCGCCCGCGCTCGGGGTGACCTCTACGGCCATGACGGAGCGCGTGTTGTGCACCTGCGCGCGGAGCTTCAGGGTGCCCTTGTCCGTGGTGAGGGTGCCGGTCAGCTCGGCGTCGCGCAGCCGCAGGCGCCAGTCGATGCCGGTGATCTTCCCGACGGGTTCGAGGGTGAAGTGGCCGATCGGCAGCCGGGCGAGGCCGAAGAGGGAGCCGAACTCGGGGCGGTGGTCCTGGACCTCGGAGTGCTGGATGTTGAAGCGCAGTGCCGTGATCGCGCCGTCCGGCTGCGCGCTCGGCTCGGCGTAGATCCCCGAGCCGAGGAAGCCGTTGCCGAGGTAAGGGCCCTCGTACCAGGTCTTCGGCAGCTTCTGCCAGACCAGGTCGGCGTCGTCGAGCACCGTGCGCCAGGGGTCGCCCGGCGCGCTGACCTCGGTCGACTCCCGGGTCGCGGCGGTGGCCTGGGCGGGCAGGCCGCCGGCCATCAGGGCGCCGCCGACCGCGGTTCCGGTGGTGGCGAGCACGGTTCTTCTGGACGGGCTTGGCATCGCTTCTCCCGGAGTCATCGGAGCTTTACCTCGCTGAAAGCTAGAGAGGGTGCGGCATCCAGTCAATGAGTCAGGAGAGATCCGATGGGGGTATGTGTATGTGAACGTGTGCTGTGTATGCGTTCGGCCACGGATCGGCTGGTCCAGCCGGGGACCAGCCAGGGGAGGGGGCTCGGTCGGCTCGGCCCGCTCACCCCCAGATCACGGCCCCCAGCCACGCCCCCGCGATCAGCAGGCACGCGAACAGCTCGGTCAGCACGCTCCAGCCGCCCGCCCGCATGGCCGTCCGCGTCGCCGTCACCGCCTCCCCGTGCCTGCCGAGCCGCAGCCGTTCGCCCAGGTAGATCCCGCCGATGAACCCCGGGATCGACCCGATCACCGGCACCACGCAGAACCCGACAAGCGCCCCGGCCCCCGCGTACACGGCCGTCCGGCGCGTGGCACCGCTCTCCCGGAAGCGCCGGGGCGGCAGCAGCCATCGGATGCCCTGCGCCACGAGGAGCACGACGGACGCGCCCACCAGGACCCACCAGGCGACCGGCTCGGGGTCCTGCAGCGCCCACCACAGAACCGCGGCCCACACCAGCCACGGCCCCGGCACACCGGGCACAAGCACCCCGCCGATCCCGAGCAGCAGCACCACCGCGACCAGCAGGAGTTCCCACGCTCCCATCTGCCAAGCGTGCAGGAAACGGGAGAAAACCGCAGGTCGCGCGAGCTTCGCACGCCCGTGCTAACGCGCCACCCGCCCCGGCCCTACCCCGCGCTCAGCGCACCACCCGGCCCGGCACCGTGCCAGCGCGCCACCCGGCCCGGCCCTACCCCGCGCTCAGCGCACCACCCGGCCCGGCACCGTGCCAGCGCGTCACCCGGCCCCGCACCGTGCCAGCGCGCACCACCCGGCCCCGCCCCACCCCTAACGCGCCACCCAGCCCCGCTCGTACGCGTGCCAGCCCAGCTGGAGCCGCGTCGTCACGCCCGTCAGCTCCATCAGGCGCTTGACCCGGCGCTGCACCGTCCGAAGGCCCAGGTCGAGCTGTTTGGCGACGCTCGCGTCCGTCAGGCCCGCGAGCAGCAGCGAGAGGATCTCCAGGTCCGCGCCGTCGGGGCCGTCGGGGGCGTCCTCGGTGACCGAGCGGCCGTCCTCGCCGAGCCGCAGCGGCAGCGCGTCGCGCCACACCGCCTCGAAGAGCCCCGTCAGGGATTCGAGCAGGCCGCTCGCGTGCACCACGAGCGCGGCGGGCTCCGCCGTGCGCGAGGTGAGCGGCACCATCGCGAGCGAGCCGTCGGCGATCACCAGCTTGGTCGGAACGCGGTCCACGACGCGCACCTGTTCGTTGCGGCCGATCGCCGTCGACAGCTCGATGAGGCCGGTGGGAAGCGCGAGCACGGAGCGTTCGACCACCACGCGGTAGGTGACGCCACGGCCCGCGGCCTGCGCCTCCGCGTCGTTCTCCATGCCGGTGATCGCCACGGGGTTGCCGGTCACCAGGGCGCACACCTCGTCGCTCGCCCCCAGCTGGAGCTGGAGGAACCGCTGCGAGACCGCGCCCGCTCCGGTGACCACCTCGACCAGGTCGTGCACCGCGGGCTCCGCGGCCTGCGCGCGATACTCCTCGGCGAGCAGCTTCGCCGCCAGCTCCGCCTTCTCCAGTTCGTGCCGCTGCTGGGTCAGGAGCGCGCCGAGCGCGACACCCGGCGGGGCCGCCACCCACCGCCCCGCCTTGCCCGACGCCTGGGCCGCGAGGCCGTGCAGCTCCAGGTGGCGCAGCGCGCGCACCGTGTCCGGTTCGCCCAGCGAGAGCCGCCGCGCGAGATCGGGCACGTCGGCGGCGCCCACCGCCACCAGGGCGCGATACGCCGATTCGTGCGTCTCGTCCAGGCCTATCGAAGCCAGCATGCGGCGACGTCCCTCCCCAGGATCCGTTCCGACGGCGCCCTGGCGGAAAACAGCCACGGCGTAAACCCGCCCCGGGACATCATCCCCGCACCTCCCGCCTCTCTGCCAAGGTGACGCCACCGCAGCACCAACGGCAGCCGCTAATACGGCCTTTGGTCCGATATCGGCTGTGGTTCCGCATGCCCGACAACCTTGGGGAGAGCGATGCGCCCGATATCGCGTACGGCCTTGGGGGCGGCGTCCGCCGCCGTCCTCGCCGTCACCGCGGCCGTCCCGTCCGTGGCCGAGCCACGCGCTGCCGAGGCGGACACGAGTCCGCTGGTGGGGGGTGCCCCGCGGGGCGAGGGAAGCTCCGTCGTCACCCTCGTCACCGGTGACCGCATCCTGGTGACGTCCGACGGCAAGGACCGCGCGGGCGCGAGCGCGCTGCCCGGCGCCGACGGCACGATGCCCCTCATCCAGACCAGGCGGTCCGGCAAGGACCTGTACGTCTACCCCGAGGGCGCCGTCCACGCGATCGCCGAAGGCAAGGTCGACGAGGAACTCTTCAACGTCACCGGGCTCGTCCGCCAGGGCTACGACGACGCGCACGCCAAGAAGCTGCCGCTGATCGCCGTGTACGACAAGTCCGTCGACGTCACGCGCTCGGTGCCCGCGACGCCGCGCGGCGCCGAGCGCGGCCTCGTCCTCAAACCCGTCGACGGTGTCGCGCTGAAGGCCGACAAGAAGAAGGCAGCGGACTTCTGGGCGGACGTCACGTCCCCCAAGTCCCGCTCCGCGTCCGACCTGAAGAAGCTGTGGCTGGACGCCAAGGTCAAGGCCACCCTCGACCGGTCGACCAAGCAGGTGCACGCCCCCGAGGCCTGGGCCGCGGGCTACGACGGCAAGGGCACCAAGGTCGCCGTGCTCGACACCGGCGCCGACGCCGAACACCCCGACCTCAAGGGCAGGATCGGCGCGACCAAGAACTTCACCGACTCGCCGGACAACGAGGACCGCCAGGGCCACGGCACCCACACCACCTCCACGGTCGGCGGCACCGGCGCTGCGAGCGACGGCAAGAAGAAGGGCGTCGCGCCCGGCACCGGGCTGCTGCACGGCAAGGTCCTCAACGACAGTGGTTCCGGGGCCACTTCGTGGATCATCGCGGGCATGCAGTGGGCCGTCGACGAGAAGGCCGACGTCGTCTCCATGAGCCTCGGCAACCCGGCGCGCACCGACTGCACGGATCCGATGAGCACGGCCACGGAGGAGCTCGCGCAGTCGAGCACGGACACCCTCTTCGTCCTGGCCGCGGGCAACACGGGCCCGAGCCTCAACTCCGTCTCCTCGCCCGGCTGCGCGCCGAGCGTCCTGACCGTCGGCGCCGTCGACCGCGACGACTCGACGGCCTCCTTCTCCAGCAGGGGGCCCGCGTACGGCTCGCACACCCTCAAGCCGGAGATCGCCGCGCCCGGCGTCGACATCTCCGCCGCGGCGGCGGGCGGCAGGGGCGTCTACGCCTACCAGTCCATGAGCGGTACGTCGATGGCAACCCCGCACGTCGCGGGCGCCGCCGCCCTGGTCAAGCAGCGCCACCCGGACTGGAGCGCACAGCAGATCAAGTCGGCCCTCGTCTCGTCGGCGGACAGCGCCATCCCCGGCGACGTCACCGAGACGGGCGGCGGGCGGCTCGACGTGAAGGCGGCCGTCGACCAGAAGGTGCTCGGCTCGCCCGCCGTGCAGGGCGGCACCTTCGGCTGGCCCCAGGACGACTCGGACCGCACGACGGTCGACGTCCCGTACACCAACACCACGGACAAGGCAGTGGAGTTGAAGCTGTCCGTGCAGGGCGTCACCGGCAACGACGGCTCGGCCGTGCGCCCGAGCATCGCCAAGCTCGGCGAACGCACCGTGAAGGTCGCCGCCGGTGCCACGGTCAAGGTCCCGCTGAAGCTCGACCCCGCCGCGGACCTCAAGAAGGCGCAGTACGGCGACGTGACCGGCCGCGTCCTGGCGAAGGCCGACGGGGGCGTCGCGGTCTCCACGCCCTTCTCCCTCTACGTGCAGCCGGAGACCGTCAGCCTCCGCGTCAAGCTCGTCGACCGCGCAGGCAAGCCCGCGGACGGCCCGTCGTCCGTCGACCTCATCGGCACCGACGACGCCAGCGGTGAGCGCCGCTTCAACGAGGGCGCGAACGACCAGACGTACCAAGTCCGCCCCGGCGCCTACTTCCTGACCGGATTCATCGCGACCCCGGACGCGGACGGCGGCACGCTGACCGACTCGCTCACGCACATGGCCCGGCCCCAGGTCGAGGTCAAGAAGGACATGACCGTCACGCTCGACGCCCGCAAGGCGCACCGCCTGTCCGTCAAGACGGACAAGGAGTCCGAAGTGCGCGGCGCCACCCTCGGGTTCGCCCGCACCTGGGGCACCGACAACTGGCTGCACGCGGGCACCGCGTCAGGGCCGCGCTCCATCCGCGGCTTCTACCAGTCCGTCGAGGGCAAGGCGACCGACGGCACCTTCGAGTCCGGCAGCTACTGGCGCGCGGCGGCGCCCCAGCTCTCCGAACTCGCCGTCGTGGGCGGCAAGTCGCTCCATCCCGTGACCGCGTCCACCGGATCCGCCAACCTCGACGGCACGGGCAGGGCTGCCCTCGTGGACGCCAAGTCCGGTACGCCCGAGGAGCTCGAAGCCGCCGGGGTCAAGGGCAGGATCGCCCTCGTCAAGGTCCCGGACAGCGGCAGCGCGAGCGCCGTGGCGACGAACGCGAAGGCGGCGGGAGCGCTCGCCGTCATCGCCCACCGCGCGGCCCCCGGCCGCTGGTACCCCTCGACCGGCTTCACTGGATCCCCGCTCCCGGTCCTCGGCGTCCAGACGGCCGAAGCGGCTTCTCTCCTCGCCCGACTGGCCGATGGACCCGTCGAATTGAAGTGGAAGGGAACGGCGAAGAGCCCCTACGTTTACAACCTCGCCTTCCCCGAGACCGGCCAGATCCGCGACGACCGCACCTACCGGGTGCGGGACAAGGACCTCGCCGCGAACGAGGCGACGTACCGCGCGATGGGCACGGCCACGGACTACGTGGACCTGCCGTCCGCCGTCCGTCCCTCGGGCCTGGAGGTGTACTTCGCCGACATCGAGTCGGTCCCGGCCCCCGGCAAGCGCACCGAGTACTACTCGGCGGGCACGACCGGCTGGGGCCACCAGGTGTCCAGCAGCTTCCCGTTCGGCGAGTTCATGATCGACCCGGTGCGGACGTACGAGAAGGGGGAGCGGCGCAGCGAGAAGTGGTACGAGGGTGTGCTGACGCCCGCGGCACCGCGTGACGCCCAGGGCAAGGAGGCGCTCGCGGCCGAGCGGCAGGGCAACCTGATCGGTGTCGCGCCGGGCTTCTGGGACGACGGCCAACACGCGGGGATTCAGGGCGGTTTCGGCGACATCGGCGGCCTTGAGCTGAAGCGGGACGGCGAGGTCGTGGGCGATTCGGGCTGGCCGTTCGGGGTGTTCTCGGTCCCGGCCGACGACGCGGCGTACGAACTCACCCTCCACACCAACAAGATCGGCTCGAAGGTCTGGCAGCGGTCCCTGGGCACGCAGACCACGTGGGCGTTCCGCTCGCACCTCGACGAGGAGGTCTACTCGCAGGGGATCCCGATGCTGTTCCCGCGCTACCAGCTGCCGGAGGACGGCATGAAGACGCTGGCGGCGAAGGACGGTCAGCGCATCGGGCTCACGGCGACGGGGCACGCCGGCTACAAGCCCGGCGCGCTGAAGTCGGCGGCCCTGTCCTACTCGTACGACGAGGGCAAGACCTGGACCAAGGCCGAGACGTCCGCCTCCAAGGGCTCCAAGGGCTCCAAGGGGGAGTGGACAGCGACCGTCAACCACGCGGGCGCCTCGGGGAAGCAGGTCTGGCTCAGGACCGAACTGACGGATGCGAACGGAAGTTCCGTCACTCAGACGGTGGCTCGCGCCTACGACGTGCGCTAAACACACAGACACCGCCGGGCGGTCCTCCCGTGGGGGGTGGGCCCGCCCGGCGGCCATCATCACTCTTCCGGTGGCCGGAATTTCCGGATGAACCGTTTTCGTACGGCCTCTGCGGTGGACAATAAGGGGCATGAGCCAGCAGGGGGAGAGGCACGACGGGGCCTCCGGCCAGGAGGACGACTGGTGGGGTCAGCTGTACGACGACTCCGCTCATGACACGGGTCCGGCCGAGGCGGCCGACACCCTCGACGACAGGTTCGCCTCGGCGGTCTCCGCGGCGGCGGGCGACGGCGGCTTCCCCGACCCGGAGCCCCGGACGCCGGATCCCGGACCTCCGGGGGAATCGTCCGTCCGCGGCGCGGGTCCTGGGCCGGGCGAACCGTTCGCTCCACGCGAGCCCCTGGTTCCACCCGAGCCGGTGGCGCCGCCCGAGCCCCCGCCCGCCGCCCGCATCCGCCCGGACGTCGCCCCCTGGGAGCCTCCCGCCGCACCCACGGGCCCTGTGACCTTCCCGGCGGGGCCGTCGAAGCCTCCCGGCGACCCGAGCCGCACCACCGCCGTCCCCGCGCCCCGCGCGCCCGAGGAGTCCGCGGTCGCGGATCAGCGGGCACCCGCCCCGGTGGAACCGGAGCCCGCCCTGGCGGCAGCAACGCCGGACGCCGTCTCGTACGTAGGCGACGGACCGCCCACGTACGACGCCGAGCCCACCGTCCTGCCCGCAGCCGACCCCGACGACCTCGGCGACCTGGTCGCCGACACCGTCCTGGACGGCGCCCGCTACGGAACCTCCACCCTGCGTGCCGTCTCCGTGCGCGGGGACTCCGCGCGCTATCGGGGCGAGCCGCGGCGCGACTCGCTGCTCACCGCGCGGTTCGGGACCGGGGAGGGCGCCCTCGTCCTGGTGGCCATGGCCACCGGCGCGCGGGCCACGCCGGGCGCCCATCGCGCCGCCGCGGAGGCCTGCGCCTGGATCGGCCGTGCCGTGGGGCGCAGCCATCAGCGGCTGTCCGAGGACATCAGGGCAGCCCGGCGCGGGGACCTCAAGAGCGGTCTGCACCGGCTCACTGACCGCAGCCTCGGCAAGCTCCGCGCGCACGCCGTCGACCTCGGCATCGAGCCCGAGGAGTACGCGGCGTCCTTGCGCTGCCTCCTCCTGCCCGCCGACCCCGAGTGCCGCACCCGCGTCTTCTTCGGCGTCGGCGGCGGCGGTCTCTTCCGGCTCAGGGACGGGGCATGGCAGGACATCGAGCCCCACGTCAGCGACTCCGCGGGTGACCCGGGGCCTCCGGTCGTCGGCTTCGGTTCGGTGCCCCCGGAGACCCCGGACGGCGATCGGCTCACCATGGACATGGGGATCATCACGCCCCCGAGTCCGTACGAGCCCGCCCCCGAGCCACCGGCCCGCGAACCCTTCCGCTTCCGGGCCTCCGTAGCCCGCCCGGGTGATGCCCTGATGCTCTGCAGCGGCGGCCTCGCCGAGCCCCTGCGCGGCGAGCCCGAGTTCGCCGCGCATCTCACGCAGCGGTGGGCCAAGAGCGGTCCGCCGGGTCTCGCGACCTTCCTCGCGGACGTCCAGGTCAGGGTCAAGGGGTACGCGGACGACCGAACGGCGGCCGCCGTTTGGGAGGCGTGAGCGCCCTCACTGTGAATTCATGGACCCCAAGAGAATCAAGGGGACTGAAGGGTTCGTGAAGCCATGGCCAAGCAGAACGTCGCCGAACAGTTCGTCGACATCCTCCACCGCGCCGGTGTGCGCCGCATGTACGGAGTCGTGGGCGACAGCCTGAACCCTGTCGTGGACGCGATCAGGCGCACCAAGGGCATCGACTGGGTGCAGGTCAGGCACGAGGAGACGGCTGCCTTCGCGGCGGGCGCCGAGGCCCAGATCACCGGCAGCCTCGCCGTCTGCGCCGGTTCCTGCGGCCCCGGCAACCTCCACCTGATCAACGGCCTCTACGACGCCCACCGCTCCATGGCGCCCGTCCTCGCCCTGGCCTCGCACATCCCGTCGAGCGAGATCGGCCTCGGGTTCTTCCAGGAGACCCACCCCGACCGGCTCTTCCAGGACTGCAGTCACTACAGCGAAATGATCTCCAACCCGCAGCAGATGCCGCGGCTCCTTCAGACCGCCATCCAGCACGCGATCGGGCAGTCCGGCGTCAGCGTCGTCACCCTGCCCGGAGACATCGCCGACCAGCCCGCCCCGGACAAGTCCCCCGAGAGCGCCCTCGTCACCTCGCGGCCCACCGTGCGCCCCGGAGACACGGAGATCGACAAGCTCGCCGCGATGATCGACGAGGCCGACAGGGTCACCCTCTTCTGCGGCAGCGGCACGGCCGGCGCGCACGCCGAGGTCATGGAATTCGCCGAGAAGATCAAGTCCCCGGTGGGCCACGCCCTGCGCGGCAAGGAATGGATTCAGTACGACAACCCGTACGACGTCGGCATGAGCGGACTCCTCGGCTACGGCGCCGCCTACGAGGCCACTCACGAGTGTGACCTGCTCATCCTCCTGGGCACCGACTTCCCGTACAACGCCTTCCTGCCCGACGACGTCAAGATCGCGCAGGTCGACGTGCGGCCCGAACGCCTCGGCCGCCGCTCCAAGCTGGACCTCGCCGTCTGGGGCGACGTACGCGAGACCTTGCGCTGTCTCACCCCGCGCGTCACGCCCAAGACCAACCGCAAGTTCCTCGACAAGATGCTGAAGAAGCACGCGGACGCGCTCGAAGGCGTCATCAAGGCCTACACGCGCAAGGTCGAGAAGCACATCCCGATCCACCCCGAGTACGTCGCGTCCGTGGTCGACGAACTCGCCGCCGATGACGCCGTGTTCACCGTCGACACGGGCATGTGCAACGTCTGGGCCGCCCGCTATCTCTCGCCGAACGGCAAGCGCCGCATCATCGGCTCCTTCAGCCACGGCTCGATGGCCAACGCCCTGCCGCAGGCGATCGGAGCCCAGTTCACCGACCGCAAGCGCCAGGTCGTCTCCATGTCGGGCGACGGCGGGTTCTCCATGCTGATGGGCGACTTCCTCACCCTCGTCCAGTACGACCTGCCGGTGAAGATCGTCCTGTTCAACAACTCCTCGCTGGGCATGGTCGAGTTGGAGATGCTGGTGGCCGGGCTCCCTTCGTTCGGCACGGCCAACCACAACCCCGACTTCGCCGCCGTGGCCCGCGCCGCCGGTGCCTACGGCGTGCGGGTCGAGAAGCCCAAGCAGCTCGTGGGCGCCCTGAAGGACGCCTTCGCGCACAAGGGGCCCGCCCTCGTCGACATCGTGACGGACCCCAACGCCCTCTCCATCCCGCCGAAGATCAGCTCCGACATGGTGACCGGCTTCGCGCTCTCCGCCAGCAAGATCGTCCTGGACGGCGGAGTCGGCCGGATGGTCCAGATGGCACGCTCCAACCTGCGGAACGTGCCCCGCCCCTGACGCCCGGTCAGGCATGTCGCAGACGCAGCGTCAGGATCTGGAACGGACGCAGCGCGAGCACGAGCCCCGCGTCGTCGGTGTGGGCCGGTTCGAGCGGGCGCTCCAGGAGGTCGGTCACCTCGGCCGTGCTCACCGCGAACGACGTGGTGAGCGCGGCCGCCGCGCGCCCGCCCCGGGACTCGTACAGACGCACCACGACATCGCCGCTCCCGTCGTCCGCGAGCTTCACCGACTCCACGGTCACCGCCGGATTGTCGACGCTCACCAGGGAGGGCAGGACGGGCGCGGCGGCGACCCGCAGCGGCAGATTCAGCGCGAGCCCCTCGGCGACCGCGTCGCCCGTCGTCGCGCCGGGCAGCAGCGCGTACGTGAACCGGTGCACGCCAAGGTCCGTCTCCGGGTCCGGGCTGTGCGGGGCGCGCAGGAGCGTGAGTCGAACGGTGGTGCCGAGCCCGTCGCCGTGCGGCGTACGCGTCACGTCATGGCCGTACGTCGAGTCGTTGAGCACCGCCACGCCGTACGCCTCCTCGGCGACCCGCAGCCACCGGTGCGCGCAGATCTCGAAACGGGCCGCGTCCCAGCCGGTGTTGGCGTGCGTGGAGCGGTGCACGTGCCCGAACTGGATCTCGGCCGCGGACCGTTCGGCATGCACGTCCAGCGGGAACGCGGCCTTGAGCACCTTCTCCGACTCCTGCCAGTCCACCTCCGTGACGACGTCGATGCGACGGCTGCCCGCCGCGAGGCGGATCTCCTGGGTGATCCGAGAATTCCCGAAGGCCCGCACCACGCGGACGGCGACCCGCAGCGGCCCGTCCTCGACCAGCTCCACGGACTCGGCGTCCGTGAGGTCGGTGTGCGTGTTGCGGTAGTGCTTGTCGAGGTCCCACGCGTCGTAGTGCGTGGGGTGGTCGGGGTGCAGCTGCAGGAGGTTGCCGCGCGTACCGGGGGACAGGACCTCCCGCTGTGCGTCGACGTCGTGCACGGAGGTCAGCAGACCGTCCGCGTCGATGGCGACGCGCAGGTGCTCGTTCAGGAGCTGGATCTCGCCGTCGGCGAGCAGGGCGGTCGCCCCGGTCTCCCGCGTGTACGAGGCCGCCTCTTCGAGGCTCTTGCTCCCCAGGGCCGGGACATCGACGTGCACCAGGGTGCCGTCGTCGGCCGTGACGACCTCACTGCGCGCGTACGGCGACGCGTTGAGCGCGGCGGGTCCACCCGGGCCGAGGGAGCGGACCGCCGCCGCGGTGATCTCATCGAGCTCGGCGAGCACGCGCTCATACGTGTCGCGGGCCTCGCGGTGCACCCAGGCGATCGACGACCCCGGCAGGATGTCGTGGAACTGGTGCAGGAGAACGGTCTTCCAGAGCCGGTCGAGGGTCGAGTACGGGTAGACGTACGCAGGGTCGCGCACCGCGGCGGCGGTACACCACAACTCGGCCTCGCGCAGGGCGTGTTCGGTGCGGCGGTTGCCGCGCTTGGTGGCCGCCTGCGTCGTGTACGTCGCGCGGTGCAGCTCCAGATAGAGCTCGCCGGACCAGACGGGCGCCTGCGCCCCGTACTCCTCCTCGGCGGCGGCGAAGAACGCCGAAGGACGCTCGATCTCGACGCGCGGCGAACCCTCCAGGGAGCGCAACCGCCGGGCCTTCTCCAGCATTTCGCGGGTCGGGCCGCCGCCTCCGTCGCCCCAGCCGAACGGCACGAGGGAGCGTGACGCGCGGCCCTTCTCGGTGAAGTTCTTCTCCGCGTGCGCGAGTTCGGCGCCATGGATCTGGGAGTTGTAGGTGTCCACCGGAGGGAAGTGCGTGAAGACGCGCGTGCCGTCGATGCCCTCCCACCAGAAGGTGTGGTGCGGCATCTTGTTGGACTGGTTCCAGCTCAGCTTCTGGGTGAGGAACCAGCGGACGCCCGCGAGCTTCGCGAGCTGCGGGAACGCCGCCGTGTAGCCGAAGGAGTCCGGCAGCCAGATCTCCTCCGTCTCGACCCCCAGCTCCTCGCGGAAGAACCGCATCCCGTGCGTGATCTGCCGGGCCAGGGCCTCGCCGCCCGGCATGTTGGCGTCCGACTCGACCCACATGGAGCCCACCGGCGACCAGTTTCCGTCCGCGACGGCCTTCTTGATGCGCTCCCAGATGTGCGGCTGGTGCTCCTTGACCCAGGCGTACTGCTGGGCCTGTGAGCAGGCGAAGACCAGCTCGGGATAGTCCTGGGCGAGGGCCGTCACATTGGCAAAGGTGCGGGAAGCCTTGCGCACCGTCTCGCGCAGGGGCCACAGCCAGGCCGAGTCGATATGGGCGTGCCCGGTGGCCGATACGCGGTGCGCGCTGGCGTGGGCGGGGCTCGCGAGGACCTCCGCCAGCTCGGCGCGGGCCGCGGCCGCGGTGCCCGGCACGTCGTGCAGATCGAGCGCGTCGAGCGACCTCTCCAGGGCGCGCAGGATCTCGTGGCGCCGCGGACGGGCGGCGTCCAGTTCGTACATCAGCTCCGATAGGACCTCGATGTCCAGTGTCAACTGCCATACGTCCTCGTCCAGTACGGCGAGATCGGCAGACGCGAATCGGTAGATGGGGCGATCGCCCGCGGTCAGTACGTCGCCAAGGGGCGTGGGTTCGAAATCGTGCAGAACGGCCGGGTTGGCGGCCGCCTCCAGGAGGAGGTGCACCGGCTCGCCGCCCTGCGCGGAGGACGCGACGGGGATGTGCCGGTTGCGGGGGTGAATGCCCTTGATGGGCACACCCGTGGCGTCGTACACGAGCCCCTCCGCCTGGAAGCCGGGACCGTCACCGGTGAAGCCGGGGTCGACGACCACCTCGACATGGCGCCCGCGCCAGGATTCGGGGACCTGGCCGCGCAGCCGGAACCAACTGGTTGACCAGGGTTTTCCCCACTCGGTGCCCGTCTCGAAGGGTTCGTACGAGGCGTCGACGGCCTCGGCGACGGGGACGGGTTCGCCCGGCGCGTGCCAGACGGAGAGGGTGAGCGGCACACGGTCCGCGTACTGGGCGGGGCGGATGAACTGCCGCAGGGCGCGCTCCAGGCGTCCCTCCACCAGCAGTCGGTCGTCGTGCACGGCGGCTCCTCGGAAAGCTCGGGCGGACCCGGCGCGGCGCGGTCGGGCCCGGTCGGGATCATGCGGAAACGGTCCACCGCTTCACTTCCCCGCCGGGCTCGGGTGCACCCACTCCGAACGTTGATGAATGGACATGAGTGCCGCCAACCGGGTGGGGAATGCATTCCGTGAGCGTGTTCGAGCAGGAAGGAACTGACTCGTTTTGTGGGCGGGGGTCATGACAAGGCAGGTAAGAGGGGGCGGTCCCATTCATCTCGGGACTTCTTCGCCGAAAGCAAGGGACGAGCCGACCGACGGCAAACCGGACGAGCCCCATAGGGCTCAACTCCGGCGCAGATTGGGGCGATCCGACCTGCGGGCGGTGCCTGAAGTGAGGGGTGCGCTGCGCGAACTGCTCCGGTCCTGGGGGAGGCCCGGAAGAGCCGAGATAGCCGAGTTGCTGACCAGCGAACTGGTCACGAACGCCCTGGTGCACACCGACCGGGACGCCATCCTGACGGCGACCGTGCGGCCCGGCAGGCTGCGGGTCGAGGTCAGGGACTTCGTGGGGCGCCGCCCGAAGCTGTGCGTGACGAACGCCGACTTCAGCACGCACGGCCGCGGCCTGGTGCTCGTGCAGTCCCTCGCCGACGCGTGGGGCGTGCGGGCGCACGGGGTCGGGAAGGTGGTGTGGTTCGAACTGGACGGCGGCCCGGCCTGAGCCGGGCCGCCGTCCAACTCCCGTCCTGCGCTGCTGACATCAGCCGAACTGTTGCTCCAGATCCTTGAGCTTCTGCTCCAGGGAGTCGAGCCGTGGCAGCGTCTGGGTGTCGTCCTCGGCGGTGAGGTCGACGGTGACGGGTTCAGAGCCGTTCTTCACGGCCTGGAGGGAGGGACGGGAGCGCAGCGGCAGTTGTTCCTGAGGCTGCGCCGCTATGGCAGGGTCCGCGCCGACTTGCGCGGACCCGGCGGCCGGCGCGACCGCCGGCAGGTCGACCTGGCGGCCCTGGCCACGACCGGGGAGGCTGCGGTGGCCGCGGCTGATCGCCTTGAGCTGCGCACGCTCCAGCTTCTCCCGGTCCCTCCTGGTGGTCCGGGTGCGCTCCTTCTCGCGCCGGTCCTCGCGGACCTCCTCGACCGCCTCGTCCAGGGTGCGTACGCCTTCGAGGAGCATCAGCGACCAGGCGCCGAAGGTCTCCCGGGGCGCGCGCAGCCACCGCACGATCCGGATCTGCGGCAACGGCCTTGGCACCAGGCCCTGTTCACGCAGTGCCGCGCGGCGGGTCTGCTTCAGCGCGCGGTCGAAGAGCACCGCGGCCGAAAGCGACATCCCGGCGAAGAACTGCGGGGCGCCCGCGTGGCCGAGGCCCCTGGGCGCGTGCACCCAGTTGAACCACGCCGCCGCGCCCGCGAACGTCCACACCAGGAGCCGCGAGCCGAGGGCCGCGTCACCGTGACTCGCCTCGCGCACCGCGAGTACGGAGCAGAACATCGCCGCGCCGTCGAGCCCGAACGGGACCAGGTACTCCCAGCCGCCGGTGAGGTTGAGGTTCTGGCGGCCGAAGCCGACCAGGCCGTGGAAGGAGAGTGCGGCGGCGACCGCCGCACAGCAGAACAGCAGAACGTACGAGGCCGTTCCATAGACGGCTTCCTTGCGCCTGCGGCGCTCCTCGCTGCGTTCCCAGGTGTCGTCGCTGGAGGCACCGGCGGCCGCCTTCTGCCCGGCGCGCTTGCCGCGTGCGAGTACCGCCACCGCCACCAGCATGCCCAGGAGCAGGACGCCACCCGGAAGCAGCCAGTCCAGCGATATGTCGGTCAGTCTCATCTGGGGTCCCTTGCGTCGCGGTAGGGCGTTCGGGCGCAATAGTGACCCAATCCCGATGGCCCCCAGAGGGGTTTCGGCGCAAGAGAACGCCAAGGGGGGTGCAAAGGGGTGCGGCGCGCGCCGTTTTGCTCGAACTCAAGGCCCGGCAAGGGGAGTTGAGTTCGATTAAACGGACACGAAAGGGTGGTTCAAGGGGGAGGGGCTGCGGTTTCGGCGGGGAGCGGGGCTCCGGTCAGGCCGCCGCGGCGGCACTGAGGCGCTCGACGCGCTCCGCGTCACAGGTGCGCGGGCAGGTCACGCAGGTGTCCTCGGGGCGCAGCGTGTAGAACATGCAGCAGCTCGCGCGGTCGCGCGTCGGCAGGGACTCGCCGTTCGGCCCCCGCAGCTCACGGAAGCCCGCCGTCCCCACGTACGGCTTGGTGGCGCCCGGAAGCAGCCGTTCGAGCTCGGCCGTGGCGCGCTGCTCCTCGCCGAGGAGATGGGCGATGTACCAGAGCCCCTCGACGATCTCGTCCGTCGCGACGCTCCACAGGGCGCGCGAGCGGCGCCGCATCCGGGGCCCGAAGGCGTCGAGAAGCGGTCCCAGATGCTCGGCGACGGCGGCCCGCACCTCCCCGCGCAGCGCCTCCTCGTCCGGCACGACGCGGGCGCCGGGCAGTGAGGCGGCCGGATCGTCCGGCAGACAGGCGAAACCCGTGCTGCGGACGGCCAGACGGCCGAGGGTGCGCTGGAAGGAGACGTTCTGTACGGGGTAGCGGGGCACGCGGCGGTGCAGGAACCACGGCATGGTGATCAGGAGGGTGGCCGGCCAGGCATAGCGGTGCAGCGCGAAGCTGGCGATGACGTCCGGACGCCCCGCCTGTCCGTAGTCCTTCCGTACCTGTGACTCGTCCCACGCCATGAAAGCGTCGAGGTCGGCCCCGCCCTCCGCGAGCCGGGAGGCGGTGACCCAGCCGCCGCCCTGTGGGGCCTGTTCCTCGTCGACGAGCTCGGTCACGCGCAGTCCGGGGAACACCTCGGTGAGGCGTGCGTAGGCGTCCGCGAGGGCGCTCGGGGCGCGCTTCGCCAGGGTGGGAACGGACATAGGGGGACCACCGAATCGCGATCGATTGCAGGTAAGCCTAACCTTACCCGGAATGATCGAGGTTTCAACTGCGGGGCTGTCCGCCTATGGTGCCTCTCGTACCTTTCGGACCGAGCGGACTTTGGGGTGGACCTCGTGGAGCAGGCCAGAGCGCATGACGCGTACCGCCTCGCCGTCCGTGTGCCGGAGCAGGTGCGGGCCTCATCGGCCCCGGCCCCGACCCCGGCATCGCCCCCGGCCCGTGGTGAGCACACCCACGGGGAAGCCGCGGGAGCGGCGGTGCCCGCGCCCCGCAAGACGGTGCAGCGGAACTCGGTCCGCGGACAGATCCTGGACGCCCTGCGGGCCGCGCTCGTCGGGGGCGACCTCGCGCCGGGCGAGGTGTACTCGGCGCCCGTGCTCGGCGAGCGCTTCGGGGTCTCGGCGACTCCCGTGCGCGAGGCGATGCAGCAGCTGGCGATCGAGGGAGCGGTGGAGGTCGTACCGAACCGCGGCTTCCGTGTCACCGAGCGGAGCGCGCGCGAGCTGGGGGAGCTCGCGGAGGTACGGGCGCTGATCGAGGTGCCGGTGATGCTGCGCCTGGCCCGTACGGTGCCCGCGGCGCGGTGGTGCGAGCTGCGGCCGCTCGCGGAGGCGAGTGCGGTGGCGGCGGCGGGCGGGGACCTGGCCCGGTACGCGGAGGCGGACCGGGCGTTTCACGGGGCGGTGCTCGGCCTCTCGGGCAACCAGCAGTTGGTGCAGGTGGCGGATGACTTGCACCGCCGGTCGCAGTGGCCCCTCGTGAGCGGCCCCGTCCATGCCCGCCGCGCGGATCTCGTCGCCGACGCGGCGGAGCACATGGCGCTCCTGGAGGCGTTGGTCGCCCAGGACCTGGGGGTCGTGCAGTCCTTGGTGCGGGAGCACTTCGCGGGGGCCGAGGGCTGAGGTTCGGCTGCGCCGAAGCCTTGCGCGCCGTCATCACCGGCTTCGCCGAGTTCGTCCTCCATCGCCGGACGGGCTCGAACATCCGGCCCGTCCGGCGATCGAGGACAGTGCCCCTGCCTCAAGCCGCCGGTGCCGGCGGCGACAACTGCTGCGCCAGCCACGACGGCACCCCGCCCATCAACCGGAACAGCCGCGCGGCCTCGGCCCGCAGGCGCCCCGCCTCAGGCTCCGGCTCGGCATCGGCCAGAGCCGCGAGCGCGGGCGCCGTACCCACCAGATACCCCAGCTCCTCCCGGATCCGCAGCGACTCCGCGAACCCGTGCCGCGCCTCCGCCAACTCGCCCTCCCTCAGGGCGAGTCCGGCCAAGTGGCGCCAGGTGAACGAGAGCAGCAGAGGATCCGAGTGCGCCGTCGCCCCCGCATGCGCCCGCCGGTAGGCGGCCCGCGCCGCCTGGGGTGAATCCGCGATGTGCTCGGCGATGAGACCCCGCCGGAAGTCGAGGAGCGGTCGCCCCGAAGCGTTCGGGGCAAGGAGCGCCGCGGCCCGTCCAAGCGCCGTACGCGCCTCGTCCGCCCGGTCCCGCACGGCGAGCACCGTGGACGCGTACGCCAGCTGACCGCGCTCGCACGCCGCGGCCCCGCGGTCGTCGTCCTCCACGGCCTGCGCCTCCGCCGTACGCAGTCCGTCCTCGGCCTCGGCCCAGCCCTCCCCCGTGAACAGGCACCGCTCCACCAGGAGTGAGGTTCGCTGGAGCGCTGCCGCGGGCCCCTCCCGTGAGGCGAGCAGTGCGGCCGCGTCGGTCCAACAGCCGCGCGAGCGCAGCCGCCATACCGCGGTCTGGAGTGGATCGTCCCCTGCAGTCGTTCCGGAACCAGACATGGCGGTATGCGCCACGTTGCCCTCCCCGAGCACGCCATTGAGCTGTTGAGTCGTGGGCGCATCTCAGCATGGATCGGCTCATGCGGCCAAGAGGCTGGGTGAAAGAATTCACAAAGGGCGGACCATGAAAGGGGTTTGACCGAGGCCGCTCGCGTCAGCTCATCCGCAGTGCCAGGAAGAAATCGAGCTTGTCCTCGAGCCGCGAAAGGTCACGACCCGTCAACTGCTCGATACGGCCCACCCGGTAGCGCAACGTGTTGACGTGCAGGTGGAGACGGGCCGCGCACCGCGTCCACGAACCGTCGCAGTCGAGGAACGCCTCAAGGGTCGGAATGAGCTCCGCCCGGTGGCGCCGGTCGTAGTCCCGCAGCGGGTCCAGGAGCCGGGCCGTGAACGCCCGGCGCACGTCGTCCGGGACGAAGGGCAGCAGCAGGACGTGCGAGGCCAGCTCCTGGTGGCCCGCCGCGCAGACCCGACCCGGACGCGCAGCCGCCACCCGGCGGGCGTGCCGCGCCTCCTCCAGGGCGCCGCGAAGACCCTCCGCCGAGTGCACGGACGCGCTGACGCCGAGCGTGAGGCGCCCGTCGCCGTCGAGGCCCGCCGAGAGCGGGTCGCGGACGGACTCCAGGAGCGAATCGGCGAGGAGGCCCGTTTCCGAGCCGTCGTGCTCCGAGGAGACCGCGGGCAGCGGCACGAGCGCGATGGCCTCGTCACCCGTATGGGCCACCGCGATGCGGTCGGACGGTTCGGGGCCCGCCGAGAGGGGATCGACGAGGATCTCCTCCAGGAGGGACTGGGCCACGGGGCCGCCCTCGATCTCGCCGCCGTCCCACTCGACGCGGGCCACCACGACCTGCCAGTGCGGTGCCGCGCCCAGGCCCGGAAGCAGCACGGGGGCCGCGACCCGCAGGCGCGCCGCGATCTCCGCCGGGGCCGCGCCCGTCTGGACCAGTTCGAGGACCTCCTGCGCCAGCCTGCGCCGCACCGTGCGGGCGGCATCGCGCCGGTCCCGCTCCACCGCGATCAGCTGGGTGACGCCCTGCAGCAGGTCGAGCCGCTCCTCGGGCCAGTCGCCCGCGTCCGCCTCGACCGCGAGGAGCCAGTCCGAGAGGACCGTCTCGCGCACGTCACGCAGGGCAGCCGTGCTCGCCGCCGTCGCGGCGGAAGCCGAACCGCGCCCGCTGCTCCGGATGGGGAACAGGGAGTACGCCGTGCCGTCCACCTGGACCCGGTGCGGGCCGCGGCGCCCTGTGCGGGCGGCGGCCAGGTGCTCGGCCGCCAGGCGCGCGCACACCGCCGTGGAGAGGGCGGGGCCCGCCGCGCTCGACCCCGCGATGGCGCGGCCCGCGGGGGACAGGACCCAGGCCCGCAGATCCAGGTCGGTGCCGAGCAGGTCGAGGACGACGTCGGGGCCGCCGCCCGTCGGGCCCGAGGTCATCAGGCGGCGGTGCCGGTCGACGACGGCAGCCAGATCACCGGCCCGCTCGCCGGAGACCTGGCGGACGACGTGCTCGGTGATCGTCGCGAAGGCGACCCGCTCGTTCACCGCGAACAGGGGCAGGCGGTGCCGCGCGCAGGCCTCGACGATGTCGTCGGGGATGTCGCCCAGCTCGGCCTCGCCCGCGGCGAGGGCCGCCACCCCGGCGCTCGCGAGGAGGCGTACGAAGGGTTCCGTGTCCGATGCGTCGCGGCGCCAGGCGAGGCCCGTCAGGACCAGCTCGCCGCCCGCGAGGTAGCGGCTGGGGTCGCGCAGGTCCGTGGTCATCACGCCACGCACGGTGCGGTCGAGCTCTTCCTCACCGCCGAGCAGCCGCAGGCCCAGCGCGTCGGTGTCAAGGAGTGCGCGCAGCCGCATGGTGGTCGCCGCCGATCTTGTCTCGAATGGGATGTACAGACAGTCCAGGTCTGTCGACTCTCCGTCGACCCGGGCCCCCGTGTCCTGGGGTGCCTCCGGTTTCCAGGGGGATTCCGCGAGGTTGCTGAGGCCCGTTCTTCATACGAATCTACAAGACGCGCGCCTTGGCCAGCCAACTCCTTCATGGTTTCGGTGACTGACCGCAGCGGACGGCGGGGCGGTGTACTTGCCCCACTCCGCGTTAACAGCACATGAACGAGCAGTCGAGGGACGAATGGCCCGAGTGGCCGGAACGAAGTCCCCCGAAGCGAACGACCCACGAAGAAGAAGAGAGCCTCATGGACTTCCTTCGCCCCGCCAGCTGGGAGGAGGCGCTCGCCGCTAAGGCCGAGCACCCCACCGCTGTGCCGATTGCGGGTGGCACCGATGTGATGGTCGAGATCAACTTCGACCACCGTCGTCCCGAGTACCTGCTCGACCTCAACCGCGTCGCCGAGCTGCGCGAGTGGTCGGTGGGCGAGGAGACGGTCCAGCTGGGCGCCTCGGTTCCGTACACCCAGATCATGGAGGAGCTGCGCACGGAGCTCCCCGGTCTGGCGCTCGCCTCGCACACGGTCGCATCCCCGCAGATCCGCAACCGCGGCGGCGTCGGCGGCAACCTCGGCACCGCGTCCCCGGCCGGAGACGCCCACCCGGCTCTCCTCGCCGCCGACTGCGAGGTCGAGGTGGAGTCCGTACGCGGCTCCCGCCTCATCCCGATCGACGACTTCTACACTGGTGTCAAGCGCAACGCGCTCGCCGCCGACGAGCTGATCAAGTCCGTCCACATCAAGAAGGCGGACGGCCCGCAGCAGTACTCGAAGGTCGGCACCCGCAACGCGATGGTCATCGCCGTGTGCGCCTTCGGCATCGCCCTGCACCCCGAGACCCGGACCGTACGGACCGGCATCGGTTCCGCCGCCCCGACCCCGATCCGGGCGAAGGCCGCCGAGGAGTTCCTCAACGCGGCGCTCGAAGAAGGCGGCTTCTGGGACAGCAAAAAGATCATCACCCCCTCGATCGCCAAGCAGTTCGCGGAGCTCGCCTCCGGTGCCGCCAACCCGATCGACGACGTCCGCGGCACGGCGAACTACCGCCGGCACGCCGTCGGCATCATGGCCCGCCGCACGCTCGGCTGGACCTGGGAGTCGTACCGCGGCAACGGCCGCAGCACTGAGGGAGTCGCATAATGCGCGTGAACTTCACGGTCAACGGCCGTCAGCAGGAAGCCGACGACGTCTGGGAGGGCGAGTCCCTTCTCTACGTCCTGCGTGAGCGCATGGGGCTCCCGGGCTCCAAGAACGCCTGTGAGCAGGGCGAGTGCGGTTCGTGCACCGTCCGTCTCGACGGCGTGCCGGTGTGCTCGTGCCTGGTCGCCGCCGGTCAGGTACAGGACCGAGAGGTCGTCACCGTCGAGGGCCTTGCGGACTACGCCAAGCACCGCGAGGACTCCCACCCGGGCGGCGCCTGCGGCTCCGTCTGCGGCGGTACCAGCCTCCAAGAGGCCCGCCAGTGGCAGGCCAAGGGAACGGACGGCCAGACCGGTGAGGGCGGCGAACTCTCCCCGATCCAGCAGGCGTTCATCGACGCCGGCGCCGTCCAGTGCGGTTTCTGCACCCCCGGTCTCCTCGTCGCGGCCGACGAGCTGCTCGAGCGCAACGCCTCGCCGTCGGACGCCGACATCCGTGAGGCGCTCTCCGGCAACCTCTGCCGCTGCACCGGTTACGAGAAGATCCTGGACGCGGTCCGCCTGGCGGCCGCCCGTCAGGAAGAGACGGTCTGATCATGGCTGGAACCAAGACCACCACGGGCGCGCCCACCGAAGTCACCCAGAAGCACAACAAGGGCGGCATCGGCGAGTCCACGCTCCGCCCGGACGGCACCCTGAAGGTCACCGGCGAGTTCGCCTACTCCTCGGACATGTGGCACGAGGACATGCTGTGGGGCCAGACGCTCCGCAGCACCGTGGCGCACGCCGAGATCGTGTCGATCGACACCGTCGAGGCGCTCAAGACGCCGGGCGTCTACGCCGTTTTGACGTACGACGACCTGCCGGCCGAGATGAAGAACTACGGCCTGGAGATCCAGGACACCCCGGTGCTCGCCCACGGCAAGGTCCGTCACCACGGTGAGCCGGTCGCCCTCGTGGCCGCCGACCACCCGGAGACCGCCCGCCGTGCCGCCGCGAAGATCGTCATCGAGTACAAGGAACTGCCCGTCATCACCGACGAGGCATCGGCGACCGCTCCGGACGCCGTCCTCGTCCACGAGGGCCGCAGCGACGAGTACATCGAGCACGTCCCGCACCCCAACATCGTGCACAACCAGCCGATCATCCGGGGCAACGCCGAAGAGGCGGCCAAGAAGGCCGACTTCATCGTCAAGGGCGAGTACACCTTCGGCATGCAGGACCAGGCCTTCCTCGGCCCGGAGTCCGGCCTCGCCGTACCGGCCGAGGACGGCGGCGTCGACCTGTACGTCGCCACGCAGTGGCTGCACTCCGACCTCGAACAGATCGCCCCGGTCCTCGGTCTTCCCGAGGACAAGGTGCGCATGACGCTCTCCGGCGTCGGCGGCGCGTTCGGCGGCCGTGAAGACATCTCGATGCAGATCCACGCCTGCCTCCTTGCGCTGCGCACCGGCAAGCCGGTCAAGATCGTCTACAACCGCTTCGAGTCCTTCTTCGGCCACGTGCACCGCCACCCGGCGAAGCTCTACTACGAGCACGGCGCCACCAAGGACGGCAAGCTCACGCACATGAAGTGCAAGATCGTCCTGGACGGCGGCGCCTACGCGTCGGCATCCCCGGCGGTCGTGGGCAACGCCTCGTCCCTGTCGGTCGGTCCGTACGTGATCGAGGACGTCGACATCGAGGCGATCGCCCTCTACTCCAACAACCCGCCCTGCGGCGCGATGCGCGGCTTCGGCGCCGTCCAGGCCTGCTTCGCCTACGAGGCCCAGATGGACAAGCTCGCCGACAAGGTGGGCATGGACCGGGTCGAGTTCCGCCAGCTCAACGCCATGTCGCAGGGCACGCTCCTGCCGACAGGACAGCCGGTCGACTCGCCGGCCCCGGTCGCCGAGATCCTGCGCCGCGTCAAGGCCCGCCCGCTGCCGCCCGAGCGCCAGTGGGAGTCCAGCGAGGGCGCCGACGTCCGCGCGCTGCCCGGCGGACTCTCCAACACCACGCACGGCGAAGGCGTCGTCCGCGGCGTCGGCTACGCGGTCGGCATCAAGAACGTCGGCTTCTCCGAGGGCTTCGACGACTACTCCACCGCCAAGGTGCGCATGGAGGTCATCAATGGCGAGCCGGTCGCGACCGTGCACACCGCGATGGCGGAGGTCGGCCAGGGCGGCATCACCGTCCACGCGCAGATCGCCCGCACCGAGCTCGGCGTCCAGCAGGTGACCATCAACCCCGCCGACACCCAGGTGGGCAGCGCCGGTTCGACGTCCGCGTCCCGTCAGACGTACGTCACCGGTGGCGCGGTCAAGAACTCCTGCGAGCTCGTCCGCGAGAAGGTCCTGGAGATCGGCCGCCGCAAGTTCGGCTCGTACCACCCCGCGTGGGCCACCGCCGAACTCCTCCTTGAGGGCGGCAAGGTCGTCACCGACGGCGGCGAGGCCCTCGCGGACCTGGCCGAGCTGCTCGAAGGCGAGAGCGTCGAGGTCGAGGCCGAGTGGCGGCACCGTCCGACCGTGGCCTTCGACAAGAAGACCGGTCAGGGCAACGGCCACGTCCAGTACTCGTTCGCCGCGCACCGCGCGGTCGTCGAGGTGGACACCGAGCTCGGCCTGGTCAAGGTCATCGAGCTCGCCACCGCCCAGGACGTCGGCAAGGCGCTGAACCCGCTCTCCGTGGTCGGCCAGATCCAGGGTGGTACCACCCAGGGCCTGGGCGTCGCGGTGATGGAGGAGATCATCGTCGACCCGAAGACCGCGAAGGTGCGCAACCCCTCCTTCACGGACTACCTCATCCCGACCATCCTCGACACGCCGACCATCCCTGTCGACGTGCTCGAACTGGCCGACCCGAACGCGCCCTACGGCCTTCGCGGCATGGGCGAGGCCCCGACCCTCTCGTCCACCCCGGCCGTCCTCGCGGCGATCCGGAACGCGACGGGTCTGGAGCTGAACAGGACGCCGGTACGACCCGAACACCTCACCGGCACCTGATCCCACGATCTCTCCGGGCGGTGCGTGCCTCCCAGGAACGTCACACTTCCGTCAGCCCGCGCCGCCCGGAGAACACCAGTACCGCACCGCTCGCGGTCTCGCAGCACCCACAGCAGTACCCAGCAGCACCCACGCTCTTCGGAGCCCCAGTTCGTCTCGGGCCGTCCCCCGGGTCGTGCGCCCAACGCAGCATCCCAAATCCCGCAGTCTCCACAGGCCCGACCCTTTATGAACAGCCTGTTGCGGGTGCCCCTTTGAACCTTGGGAGTTAGGCACCATGACCCAGCAGTCAACGGAGCCGAAGACCACGGCAGAGGACGCGGGCAACGGCTCGCGCGTCCCGGCCGGCAGGTCCTGGCTCGACCGGTATTTCCACATAACCCACAGAGGATCGACGGTCGGCAGGGAGGTGCGTGGCGGCATCACCACCTTCATGGCGATGGCCTACATCATCCTTCTGAACCCCGTGATCCTCTCGGTGCCCGATGCCACGGGACACCGGCTCGACGGTGATCAGCTGACCACCGCCACCGTCTTCGCGGCGGCCGCCACCACCATCGTCATGGGCATCCTCGGCAATGTGCCGCTGGCCCTCGCGGCGGGACTCGGTGTCTCCGCCGTCATGGCCTTCCAGGTCGCCCCGGAGATGACCTGGGGCAACGCGATGGCGATGTGCATCATCTATGGCGTCATCATCATCCTGCTGGTCCTGACCGGTCTGCGGACCCTGATCATGGACGCGATTCCCCTGGCGTTGAAGCACGCCATCACCATGGGCATCGGCATGTTCGTCACGCTGATCGGCCTGGTCCAGGCGGGCTTCGTCACCTCCATGCCGTCCAAGTACGGCGACATGGGCGCGAAGCCGATCCAGATGGGCATCGACGACAAGCTCATCGGCTGGCCCGTCCTCTGCTTCGCCGTCACCGTCCTGCTGATCTTCGTGCTCCAGGTCCGCAAGGTTCCGGGCGCGATCCTCATCGGCATCGTCGGCGGCACCGTGTTCGCCGCGATCGTCAACCAGGTCGCGGGCATGAGCGAGAAGGACTGGGGCCTGAACGCCCCGGAGCTGAACGGCTCCATCGCTTCCACCCCTGACTTCGGCCTCTTCGGCGAGGTGTCCTTCAGCGGGATCGGCGACATCGGCGGCATCACCGTGGGTGTCATCGTCTTCACCCTGGTCCTCGCGGGCTTCTTCGACGCCATGGGCACCATCATCGGCATCGGCCAGCAGGCCAACCTCGCCGACAAGGACGGCAAGATGCCGGGTCTGAACAAGGCCCTGGCGATCGACGGTGCGGGTGGCGTCGTCGGCGGTTTCGCCGGTGCCTCCGGCCAGACCGTCTTCGTCGAGTCCACCGCGGGCGTCGGCGACGGCGCGCGCACCGGCTTCGCGAGCGTGGTCACCGGCCTCGCCTTCGCGCTGTGCCTCTTCTTCACCCCGCTCGCGCAGCTCATCCCGACGCAGGTCGCCGCCGCCGCGCTCGTCGTCATCGGCGCGATGATGCTGAGCAACGCCCGGCACATCGACTGGACCGACCAGGCCACCGCCATTCCGGTGTTCCTGACCACCGTCCTGATGCCGTTCACGTACTCCATCACGGTGGGTATCGCGGCCGGTGTCATCGCCCACGTCCTGATCAAGGCCGCCCAGGGCAAGGTCCGTGAGATCGGCTGGCTGATGTGGGTGCTCGCGCTCGTGTTCCTGGCCTTCTTCGCGCTCCATCCGATCGAGAACTGGATGGGCGTCAAGTAGCCGCCCATCCTGTAACCACACACCCGTAAGGAGACGGACATGCTGGACATCGCCGAAGAGTTGAACCGGTGGGTCGAGCAGGGACGCGCCTTCGCCGTCGCCACCGTGGTGGCGGTCGGCGGCAGCGCGCCCCGGCAGCCCGGTGCGGCCCTGGCCGTCGACTCCGACGGCACGGCGATCGGCTCCGTCTCCGGCGGGTGTGTGGAAGGCGCCGTCTACGACCTGTGCCAGCAGGCGCTCGAAGACGGCGAGAGCGTCCTTGAACGCTTCGGATACAGCGACGAGGATGCCTTCGCCGTGGGTCTGACCTGCGGCGGGGTCATCGACATCCTCGTCACCCCGGTCCGCGCGGACTCCACCGCGCGGCCGGTTCTCGCGTCCGCGCTCGCCGCGGCCGCGTCGGGCGAGGCCGCGGCCGTCGCCCGCGTCACCGCCGGACCCGCGGAACTCGTGGGCCGTGCTCTTCTCGTACGTTCCGACGCCGAGGCCGCTCATGAGGGCGGGCTCGGCGGACATCCCGAGCTCGACCGCACCGTGGCGGGCGAGGCGCGCGCCATGCTGGACGCGGGCCGCACCGGCACGGTGGAGATCGGCGAGGACGGCTCGCGCTGCGGGCAGCCGCTCACGGTCCTCGTCGAGTCCAGCGTCCCGCCGCCCCGCATGATCGTGTTCGGCGCGATCGACTTCGCGTCGGCGCTCGTCAAGGTCGGCACGTTCCTCGGCTACCGCGTGACCGTCTGCGACGCCCGGCCCGTGTTCGCGACGGCGGCGCGCTTCCCCGACGCCGACGAGATCGTCGTCGAGTGGCCGCACAAGTATCTGGAGCGGACCGAGGTCGACGGGCGCACCGTGCTCTGCGTGCTCACCCACGACGCCAAGTTCGACGTGCCGCTGCTCGAACTGGCCCTGCGTCTGCCGGTCGCCTACGTGGGCGCGATGGGATCGCGCCGCACCCATCTGGAGCGCAACGAACGGCTCCGTGAAGTCGGAGTCAGCGAACTGGAGTTGACCCGCCTGCGCTCGCCCATCGGACTCGACCTGGGTGCGCGCACTCCGGAGGAGACGGCCCTTTCGATCGCCGCGGAGATCGTCGCGAACCGCCGGGGCGGCAGCGGCGTATCGCTGACCGGTGCGCACACGCCGATCCACCACGACGGCTCGCGGCGCCCCGCGGGTCGTATCGGGTCCGTGGCCTGAGACCCGTCCGCATCCCAGGGATCCGCCGCCCGAGGTCCACGGGCTCGCCCCTCATTCCTGCTACGTTGCGTCACAAATTGGCCACTTTATGACGCAATGGGAGCATGTGTGAAGGTCGCCTGCGTCGGCGGCGGTCCCGCCGCCCTGTATCTCTCCATCCTGCTCAAGCGGCAGGACCCGTCCCACGACATCACCGTCCATGAGCGGAACCCGGCCGGGTCGACGTACGGCTGGGGGGTCACCTACTGGGGCGGCCTGCTCGAGAAACTCCGCGCCGGCGACCCCGAGTCCGCGCGCGCCATCAGCGAGCACTCGGTGCGCTGGAGCGACGGCGTCGCGTACGTCGGCGACCGCACGACCGTCAACCACGGCGACGAGGGTCACGGCATCGGGCGCCACCGCCTGCTCGACATCCTCGCCACGCGGGCCCGCTCCCTGGGCGTACGCGTCGAGTTCGAGAGCGAGATCACGGACGCGGCCCAGCTGCCCGACGCCGATCTGGTCGTCGCGGGCGACGGTGTGAGGAGCGTGCTGCGCGAGCGCCACGCGGACCACTACGGCGCGGAGGTCGCGCTCGGCCGGAACAAGTACATCTGGCTCGGCACCACCAAGGTCTTCGACTCCTTCACCTTCGCCTTCGTGGAGACCGCGCACGGCTGGATCTGGTGCTACGGCTACCGCTTCAGCGACGAGCAGAGCACTTGCGTCATCGAGTGCTCTCCGGAGACCTGGACGGGCCTCGGCCTGCACGAGGCGAGCGAGGCCGACGGCCTCGCCCTCCTGGAGCGGCTCTTCGCGGGACCGCTTGACGGGCACCGCCTGATCGGCCGCGCGCAGTCCGACGGCAGCGCGCAGTGGCTCAACTTCCGGACGCTGACCAACCGGACCTGGCACCGCGGCAACGTCGTCCTGCTCGGCGACGCCGCGCACACCACGCACTACTCCATCGGCGCGGGCACGACGCTCGCCCTGGAGGACGCGATGGCACTGGCGGGCGCGCTGCGGGGGAGCCCGGAGCTCGGCACCGCCCTCGCGCGCTACGAGCGGGAGCGCAGGTCCGCCCTCCTGTCCGTCCAGAGCGCGGCCCGCTACAGCGCCCAGTGGTACGAGAACCTGCCGCGCTACATCGGCCTCGAACCGGCGCAGATGTTCGCGCTCCTCGGCCAGCGCCACTCGCCGCTGCTTCCGCACATCCCGCCGCAGCTGTACTACCGAATCGACCGCGCGGCCGAGCAGTTGGAGCCGCTGCGGAGGATGAAGCGGTGGCTGGGGCCGCGGGTCGCGCGGACGCTGCACGGGCGGGCGCAGGCTTCGCGGGACTGAGTCGCGGGACCGTCGCGGGACTGAGCCGCGGGACCGAGCCGCAGGTTCCGCGGGGCTCACTCGGGGCTCACGCGGGGGAGGGGGCGACCCCTAGGATGATCTTGATCTTGAACTTGACGTCCGTCCCCTCCCCCCATGGCAGGTGCCCCTCCATGTCGCAGTCATCTGTGCCGCAACAGGCCATAACGATCGACCCCGCAGGCCGCGACCTCCACGGGGAGGCGGACCGGCTGCGGCAGCACGGTTGCGCCGCCCTGGTCGAACTCCCCGACGGCATAAGGGCCTGGGCCCCGACGCAGTACGACGTACTGAAGCAACTCCTGGCCGACGAGCGGGTGTCGAAGGATCCGCACCAGCACTGGCCCGCCTGGATCGACGGCCGGTTCCGCGAGACCTGGGTCAACTCCTGGGTGGGCGTGACGAACATGTTCACCGCGTACGGCTCGAACCACCGCCGGCTGCGGAAACTGGTGTCGCCCGCGTTCACCAAACGGCGTACGGACGCGCTGCGTCCGCGCATCGAGGAGCTGACGGCGGGGCTGCTCGACGCGATGGAGAAATCCGCGGACGGGGCGGTGGACCTGCGGGCCGCCTACGCCCATCCGCTGCCGATGCAGGTCATCTGCGAGCTGTTCGGTCTTCCGGAGGACCGGCAGGCGGACACGGCCCGCCTCGTCGAGTCGATCATGGACACCACCTCAACTCCCGAGCAGGCCGCGGCCACTTGGCAGGAAGTGCATCTGCTGCTCGCCGGTCTGGTGGCCCACAAGCGGGCCGAGCCCGGGGACGACATGACGAGCGTCCTGATCGCGACCCGGGACGAGGAGGGCTCGGCGCTCACCGAGGCCGAGTTGATCGACACGCTGCTCCTGGTCATCGGGGCGGGGCACGAGACGACGGTCAACCTCATCGGCAACGCGGTGCACGCGCTCCTGAGCCACCCCGATCAGCTGGCGCGGGTGCGCGGCGGTGAGGTGCCGTGGAGCGATGTCATCGAGGAGACGCTGCGCTACGCGCCGTCGATCGCCAACCTGCCGCTGCGGTACGCCGTTTCGGACATCGAGCTGCCCGACGGGACCGTCATCGCGCGGGGCGACGCGATCCTCGCCGCGTACGGGGCCGCGGGCCGCGACCCGCTGCGGCACGGCGCCACCGCGGGGCAGTTCGACGTCGGCCGCGTCGACAAGGAGCACCTCGCCTTCGGTCACGGGGTGCACTACTGCGTGGGGGCGCCGCTGGCCCGCCTGGAGGCGGGGGTGGCACTGCCCGCGTTGTTCGAACGGTTCCCGGAGCTGCGCCTGGACGCCGATGCGGGGAGCGCGTCACCGGTGGGCTCGTTCATCGGGGACGGCTTCGCCTCGATTCCCGTGCTCCTGAGGTGAGTTGGCTGCGGCCCCGCCCTGCCGGACGGGCAGGTCGGGCCCCCTGACATCCGCGGTCATGGCCGTCGTCAGCCCCCGTCACGCGAAGGGGCGGGGCGGGGGAGAGGAGAGCAGCCCGTCCACCGCCCGCCCGAACATCCACCGGGCGGCAGCCACGAGCACCCCGTCGAAGACCCGCGGCAGCCACCGCACGCGCAGGTCCTCACGCCAGGCGACCGCCGAACCGGTCCCCGCCCGGGGTGACACCTCGATCTCCGCCCACCCGGTGACGAAGGACCCCCGCTTCTCGAGCCGGCACAGGCCCCCGCCGTCGGCGGCCGGGCGCCACGTCACGACCTCCATCACGTCGTCGAAGCCGACGGGACCGAGCGCGCTGCGGGCGACGAACACCGTCCCCTCGCCACTGGGCGGCGGCGTCCGGACGGTCACCCGCGTCAGCGGGACCACGTCGGCGTGCCGCTCCCACGCGGTGAGCCGGCGCCAGACCTCGCCGGCGGGCAGGGACGATTCCCGGTCGATACGGAAGAGAGCCACACGGCGATCCTGCCAGGCCCCGGAGGCGAAACGCGCCTGCTACGGGCGGTAGATCTTGCCGGGCTCGGCCTTGCCGGGCGCGAGCAGCTGGGGCACGGTCACGAAGACGTAGCCGCGCTTCTTCAGCTCGTCGATGATGCCGGGCACCGCGGGCACCGTCCCCTTGTAGATGTCGTGCAGCAGGATGATGCCGTCCCGCTGGGTCTGATCGATGACGCGCTTTTGGATCAGGGCGGAGTCGTTGGTCGTGTAGTCCTTGGCCGTCACGCTCCACAGGACCTCCGAGAGGCCCTCCTCGCGCGAGATCTCGTTCACGTCGGGGTTGGTGCGTCCCTGCGGCGGGCGCATCAGCGTCGGCTTGTGGCCGATCAGCTTCTCTATCGCCTCGTTGGGCTTGCGCAGCTCCTCGCGTGCCTCGTCCGGCGTGATGTCGGTGAGGATCTTGTGCGACCAGGTGTGGCTCGCGACCTCGTGCCCCTCGGCCGCCATGCGCTTCACGAGCTCGGGGTGCTTGGCTATGTGGTTCTTGCCGAGCAGGAAGAAGGTGGCGGGCACCTTCTCCTCCTTGAGGATGTCGAGCAGCCGCGGCGAGTTCTCGCTCGGCCCCGCGTCGAACGTCAGGGCCACGCACTTCGCCTTGCGGCAGTCGACCGTGCCGAGCTGCGCCTGGCTCTTGAGGCTCACGGCCGCCGCGTCCTTGCGGGCGGAACTGGGTGACGTGGTGTCCACCTTCGTGCATCCGGTCAGTGCGACGGCCATGACCACGGAGGTCATGACCGTCATCACAGAGGCGCGACGGAACCCTTGGGCGGATCGCTTCATCTTGCTTTTCACGGCGAGCATGTTGTTTTTCGCAGCAGGCATGCCCGCACTATACATAGCGTGTATACGCGGTGTGTATAGAGGGGTCGCCGCAGCGCGCCCGGGTCCGTGACCAGGAGTAGGTCTGTGTGCTCTAGCGGCCGCCTGCCAGACCGCTCATCCAGGCCTCGACCGCCGCGGCACCGCGCGGCAGCCCCGCAGAGAGGTTTTCGTTGCCGTCGGCCGTGACGAGGATGTCGTCCTCGATGCGGACCCCGATGCCCCGGTACTCCTCGGGCACGGTGAGGTCGTCCGGCTGGAAGTACAGGCCGGGTTCGACGGTGAGCACCATGCCTTCTTCGAGTATGCCGCCGACGTACTCCTCGGTGCGGGCCTGGGCGCAGTCGTGGACGTCGAGGCCGAGCATGTGGCCCGTGCCCGCCATGGTGAAGCGACGCTGCAGGGCGAGCTCGAAGACCCGCTCCGGGTCGCCTTCGAGGAGGCCCCACTCGACGAGCTTGTGCGCGAGGTACCGCTGCGCGGCGTCGTGGAAGTCGCGGTACGCGGCGCCCGGCTTCACCGAGGCGATGCCCGCCTCCTGTGCCTCGAACACCGCGTCGTAGATCTTGCGCTGCAGCGGGGTGAAGGTGCCGTCGATGGGGAGCGTGCGGGTCACGTCGGCGGTGTAGAGGGTGTGGGTCTCCACGCCCGCGTCCAGGAGGAGGAGTTCGCCGGGGCGCACGGGCCCGTCGTTCTGCTCCCAGTGCATGATCGTGGCGTGCTCGCCCGCCGCGCAGATCGAGCCGTAGCCGATGTGGTTGCCCTCCAGGCGGGCGCGGCGGAAGAAGGTGCCCTCGATCCAGCGCTCCGACGTGGCGACGGCGGTGGCCAACTCCCTTACGACATCGGTGAATCCACTGACCGTCGAGTCGACCGCCTTGCGCAGCTCGCCGATCTCCCAGTCGTCCTTGACCAGGCGCAGGCCCGAGAGCGCCTCCACCAGTTCGGCGTCGCGCTCCTCGTCGGTCGTCACGGCCGCTTCGAGCGCCGCGTCGTGGCCGCGCACGATGCGGGTCGGCACGTCGGGCGATGCGGCGAGCTCGGCGGGGGCGTCGCGGACGTCACGGCAGGGCAGGCCGAGGAGCAGCTCGGACTCGGCGAGGCTGCGCCTGCGGCCCATCCACAGCTCGGCCGTCATGCCGATCCAGAACTCGTTGCTGTCCCGGCTGTCGCGGGGGAGTTGGTAGAGGTGCGCGTCGTGGCCGCCGTCCTGCCCGGTGCGCGGTTCGAGGACCAGGGCGCAGTCCCTCGCCTGGTCGCCGGTCATGTGGACGTACGCGGAGTAGGGGCGGAAGGGGTAATGGCTGTCGTTCGAGCGGGTCTTGAGCTTCCCCGAGGGAATCACCAGGCGCTCGCCCGGGAACAGCGCGGACAGGGCGGCGCGGCGGCGTGCCGCGTGCGGGGCCTGCTCGGCCGGGCGCAGGTCGCGCTGCTCGGTGTCGGCCCAGCCGGTCCTCATCAGGGCGGACAGCTCGTCGGAGATCTCGGAGTAGAGGCCGTTCTTGCGCACGTTGGGCCTGCTGGGCTTCTCGGATGCCTGGGGCTTCTCGGACTTGGTCATGGGGTTCACCCTTCCCTCCCCGTTCCGGGGCTCGTGACGGAGTGCTCGGTCGCGGTTCCGTCAGCGTAGAGACCCTTGGCCCGTAAGGGAACATGTGACATAGTACTGGCGTGACAAAGCGGCTGACCTGCGATGTTGTGGTAGTCGGCGCCGGGATGGTGGGCGCCGCCTGTGCCCTGTACGCGGCGCGGGCCGGGCTGTCCGTCGTCCTGGTGGACCGCGGTCCCGTGGCCGGCGGCACGACCGGATCCGGCGAGGGGAACATCCTCGTCTCCGACAAGGAACCGGGCCCCGAGCTCGAACTGGCCCTGCTCTCCGCCCGGTTGTGGACGGAACTGACGGCCGATCAGGATGTGCGCACGAGCGTCGAGTTCGAGGCCAAGGGCGGCGTCGTCGTGGCGTCGTCCGGTGAAGGGCTCGCGGCGCTGGAGGAGTTCGCATCCGGGCAGCGCGAAGCCGGTGTCGACGCGCGGGCCGTCGGGGCGGACGAACTGTACGAGCTGGAGCCGCACCTCGCCCCCGGCACGGCGGGTGGCGTCCACTACCCGCAGGACTGTCAGGTGATGCCGTCCCTGGCCGCTGCCCAACTGGTGCGCATGGCGCGGTCGTTGGGTGCGGGACTGCGTACGGGCTGTACCGTCACGGCCGTGCTGCGGACCGCGGGCGGCGAGGTGCGCGGGGTCCGCACGGACCAGGGGGAGATCCACGCCCCGTACGTCGTGAACGCCGCGGGCACCTGGGGCGGCGATCTCGCCGCCCTCGCCGGAGCCGACCTGCCCGTGCTGCCGAGGCGCGGCTTCGTCCTCGTCACGGAACCGCTGCCGCGCATGGTCCGCCACAAGGTGTACGCCGCCGACTACGTGGCCGACGTGGCCAGCGGATCCGCCGCGCTCCAGAAGTCGCCGGTGGTCGAGGGCACGGCCGCGGGGCCGATCCTGATCGGCGCGAGCCGCGAACGGGTCGGCTTCGACCGCTCCTTCTCGCTGCCGGTCATGCGGGCCCTCGCGGCCGGGGCGACCCGGCTCTTCCCGTTCCTGGAGGGCGTCCGCGCGATGCGTGCGTACGTGGGCTTCCGCCCCTACATGCCGGACCACCTCCCCGCCGTCGGCCCTGACGCCCGGGTGCCGGGGCTCATCCACGCCTGCGGGCACGAGGGGGCGGGGATCGGTCTGGCCGCGGGGACGGGCCACTTGATCGCCCAGGTCCTGAGCGAAGCCACCCCGGACCTCGACCTCACCCCATTCCGCCCCGACCGTTTCGCCGACCGCACGCCCGAGGAGGCGTCATGAGCAAACGCACCCCCCTGAACCTGGTCCGCGCCCACCCGGGTCCGCCGCACACGGTCACGTTCGACGGCCGCGAGATCCCGGCCCTGCCGGGCCAGACGGTGGCCGCCGCGCTCTGGTCGTCGGGCATCACCGCCTGGCGGACCACGCGACGCGAGGGCGAGCCGAGGGGAGTCTTCTGCGGGATCGGGGTCTGCTTCGACTGCCTGGTGGAGGTCAACGGGCGGCCGAATCAACGGGCTTGCCTGATCCCGGCGGCACCCGGAGACGAGATCCGGACGCAGCACGGCAGCGGTCACGGCAGCGGTCACGGCGTCGATCACGGCGGGGAGGCGGGGGAGTGGCGATGAGTGCTTCTCCGGTGCTTGCGGTGATCGGCGCGGGCCCCGCGGGCCTCGCGGCGGCGCTCGCCGCGGCTCGGCGCGGTGTGCGGGTGACGGTGCTCGACTCGGCCGCGCAGGCGGGCGGCCAGTTCTACCGTCAGCCCGCCGGGGCGCTCGGGGCGCGACGCCCGAAGGCGCTGCATCATCAGTGGCGCACGTGGGAGCGGCTGCGGGACGGGCTCGCGGAAGAGGTCGCCGCGGGCCGCATCATGCACTTGACGGAGCATCATGTCTGGTTCGTGGAACGCCACTTCGAGGGCGGGCAGCCTCGGCGGCGGTCGGCATCGGGGTCCGGACACCGGAGCTCCGGTGCGTCGGGCGGTGATGCGGCGCGTGTGTCCGAGGGGCAGTGGTCTGACGCGGGGGCGGACGAGGGAGCCTGGGCGGCGGCTCCCACCCTGGCTTCGGCTGCCGGGTCTGCTGAGGCCGCTGGGGCCACTGAGTCCGCCGGGTCCGCCCCGTCGGGCGGTGCCGCTACGCGCCCGTCCGGTCGGGGGTCGCCCGGAGCGGGGACCGGTCGGGCCGCGGGCTCAGCCCCCGACTCGGCTTCGTCCACCGCACCCGATGGCGGCGGGCGCCGCTTCACCGTGCACGCGCTTCTCGGGCCCGGCCAAGAGCAGTCCGTGGCCGTGCACGCCGATGCCGTGCTGCTCGCGACCGGGGGGTACGAGAAGGTCCTGCCGTTCCCCGGCTGGACCCTGCCCGGTGTGGTCACCGCCGGGGGTGCGCAGGCCATGCTCAAGGGAGGTCTCGTGCTTCCGGGGCGCATCGCCGTCGTGGCCGGGACCGGGCCGCTGCTCATGCCCGTCGCCGCCGGGCTCGCGGCTGCCGGGGCCGAAGTGGCCGCCCTGGTCGAGTCCGCCGACCCGAAGGCTTTCGTGCGGCACGCGGCCACCCTCGCCGCCCATCCGGACAAGGTGGTCGAGGGGGCGCGGTATGCCGGTCAACTGCTGTGCCACCGCGTTCCGTTGCTCTCGCGCCACACCGTCGTCGAAGCGCACGGCAAGGACGCGCTCGAAGCGGTGACCATCGCCGCGCTCGACCCGGCGGGGCGCGTCAGGCCCGGCACCGAGCGGCACATCCCCTGCGACACCCTCGCCGTCGGGCACGGCATGCTGCCGCACACCGATCTCGCCGAGGGGCTCGGCTGCCGCGTCGAGGGCCTGAACGTCGCCGTCGACGCCGAGCAGCGCACCGACGTCCCCGGCGTCTGGGCCGCGGGCGAGACCACCGGCATCGGCGGAGCCGCACTCTCGCTCGCCGAGGGACACATCGCCGGACGCTCGGCCGCCGCCCGGCTCCGGGGCACCACGCCCGACCCGCGCGCTTGGGTCGCCGCCGCCAAGTCACGTACGAACATGCGGGAGTTCGGGGCCGCCATCGCCGCCGTGTACGTGCCGCCCGCGCACTGGGGCGAGCAGCTCCGCGACGACACCCTCGTCTGCCGCTGCGAGGAGGTCCCGGCGTCGGCGGTGCGCGAGGCCGTCGACGAGCTCGGGGCCACGGACGCGCGGTCCGTGAAACTCCTGACCCGGGCCGGCATGGGCTGGTGCCAGGGCCGGATGTGCTCGGCCGCCGTCGCCGGGCTCGCCGGATGCGAGGAGGGTTCCGCGCGGCGGCCCTTCGCCCGACCGGTCCCCCTCGGCGTGCTCGCAGGGACCGTTGACGATGACGCCCGAGCTGATGTCGATGCCGACGTGGACGCCGAGGGCCCCTCCTAGCCACACCTCCGTACCGCACGTGAACCGCACCGCACCGCAACGAAGGGACCCGCCCATGACCACCCCCGCCGACCGTCCCCGCCCCTGGCACGGCGTCCTCGTCGCCACCGCGCTCCCGCTGAACGACGATCTCTCCGTCAACCACGGCAAGTTCGCCGAGCACTGCACCTGGCTCGTCGAGCACGGCTGCGACGGCGTTGTGCCCAACGGATCACTCGGTGAGTACCAGGTGCTGACCCCGGAGGAGCGCGCCAAGGTCGTGGAGACCGCCGTCTCGGCCGTCGGCGGGGAGCGCGTCATGCCCGGCGTCGCCGCGTACGGCTCCGCCGAGGCCCGCCGCTGGGCCGAGCAGGCCAAGGACGCGGGCTGCGCCTCCGTGATGCTCCTTCCGCCGAACGCCTACCGCGCCGACGACCGCTCCGTCCTCGCGCACTACGAGGAAGTGGTCAAGGCGGGTGTTCCGGTCGTCGCGTACAACAACCCCATCGACACCAAGGTCGACCTGGTGCCCGAACTCCTCGCCAAGCTGCACGCCGAGGGGTACGTGCACGCGGTCAAGGAGTTCTCCGGAGACGTACGGCGTGCCTACCGCATCGCCGAACTCGCCCCGGACCTCGACCTGTTGATCGGCGCCGACGACGTCCTGCTCGAACTCGCCGTCGCGGGCGCCAAGGGCTGGATCGCGGGCTACCCGAACATGCTGCCCGCCGCGTGCGTCGCGCTCTACCGCGCCGCCGTGGCCGGCGACCTGGGTACGGCGGGCCAGCTCTACCGGCAGCTCCACCCGCTGCTCCGCTGGGACTCCAGGCCCGAGTTCGTCCAGGCCATCAAGCTGTCCATGGACATCGCCGGGCGCCATGGCGGCCCCTGCCGCCCGCCCCGAGTGCCGCTGCTGCCCGAGCAGGAGAAGGCGGTGCGCACCGCCACCGAACGAGCCATCGCCGCCGGGCTCGCCTGAACCTCCTCCTCCCCTCCCGCGTTGGACTCGTACGAAAGGCACCGCACATGCGCAGCAAACTCGTCCTGCACGCGGTCGACTCGCACACCGAAGGCATGCCGACGCGGGTGATCACCGGCGGCATCGGCACCGTCCCCGGCGCGACGATGAACGAGCGCAGGCTCCACTTCCGTGAGCACCGCGACGACATCAAGCAGCTCCTGATGAACGAACCGCGCGGCCACGCGGCGATGAGCGGCGCGATCCTGCAGCCGCCCACCCGGCCCGACTGCGACTACGGCGTGATCTACATCGAGGTCTCCGGCTATCTGCCGATGTGCGGGCACGGCACGATCGGCGTCGCCACCGTCCTCGTCGAGACCGGAATGGTCGAGGTCGTCGAGCCGGTGACCACCATTCGTCTCGACACCCCGGCGGGCCTCGTCGTCGCCGAGGTCGCCGTCGAGGGCGGTGCGGCGAAGTCCGTCACGCTGAAGAACGTGCCGTCCTTCGCCGTCGCCCTGGACCGCAAGATCACCCTGCCGGACGGCCGTTCGGTGACGTACGACCTGGCCTACGGCGGCAACTTCTACGCGATCCTGCCCCTGGAGGAGTTCGGCCTGCCCTTCGAGCGCGGGCGCAAGGACGAGATCCTCGCGGCGGGCCTCTCGCTCATGGAGGCGATCAACGCCGAGGGCGAGCCCGTGCACCCCGAGGACCCGTCCATCCACGGCTGCCACCACGTCCACCTCTACGCGCCCGGCGCCACCGCCCGCCACTCCCGGCACGCGATGGCCATCCACCCAGGCTGGTTCGACCGCTCGCCGTGCGGCACCGGGACGAGCGCGCGCATGGCCCAACTGCACGCGCGCGGCGCGCTGCCGCTGGACACCGAGTTCGTCAACGAGTCCTTCATCGGCACCCAGTTCAGCGGGCGTCTCCTAGGCACCACCGAGGTCGCGGGCACGCCCGCAGTGCTGCCCAGCTTCACCGGACGCGCCTGGGTGACCGGCACCGCGCAGTACCTCCTCGACCCGGACGACCCCTTCCCCGCGGGGTTCGTCCTCTAGGACCTGCTGGGATACTCATGGCACGTGACATTGCACCCAGGTGACATTGCACCCACGTGCCATCGCACCCACGTGACCTAGCACCCACGTGCCATCGCACCAAGGAGGAACCGCCCCCATGTCCGCCAAGGGCAACCGCGCTCCGTCCGCAGCCCCTGCCGCGCTGCCCAGCCTCGGCGGGACGCGCAGCAGCTACCGCGAGCGGGTCGCGGACGCGCTCCGCGCCGCGCTCATCGCGGGCGAGCTGCGGGCAGGCGAGGTCTACTCGGCGCCCACCCTCGCCGTGCGCTTCGGCGTCTCCGCCACCCCGGTGCGCGAGGCCATGCTCGACCTCGCCAAGGAAGGGCTCGTCGACACGGTCCCGAACAAGGGCTTCCGGGTCACCGCGGTCTCCGAGAAGCAGCTCGACGAGTACAAGCACATCCGCGCGCTGATCGAGATCCCGACCACGGCGGAGCTCGCCACGTCGGCGGACCCCGCCGCACTCGAAGCGCTGCGGCCCGCCGCGCAGGCGATCGTCACCGCGGCGGCGGACGGCGACCTCATCGCGTACGTGGAGGCCGACATCCGCTTCCACCTCGGTCTGCTCGCCCTCTGCGGCAACGACCACCTGGTCGAGGTGGTCGGCGACCTGCGCAAGCGCTCCCGTCTGTACGGGCTGCAGGCACTGGTCGACGCCGGTCGTCTGGAGGCGTCGGCCGAGGAGCACCTGGAGATCCTCGACGTGCTGCTCGCCCGTGACGAGGAGGCGGTGCGCGCGGTGATGACCCGCCACCTCGGTCACGTGCGCGGCCTGTGGGCGGCCGACTAGATCAGTGGTTGTTGCCCGGGATCAGGAACAGATGGATCGACTGGTCCTTCTCGCGGAACCGCTCGTTGTCCGCGCCCTTCTTCGCCCGGTCGGACACGATGACCACGTAGTCGGCCGAGACCCAGGACACGCCCTCGGGGTTGCCGTAGAGCGGGCGGCCCTTGCTGTCGGTGGGCAGGCGGTGGACCGTGCCCTCGTCGACCTCCCACTTCTTGGTGGAGATGCGGCCCACCCAGAGCGCGGACGACGCCTGCGAAAGGACGGCGATCCGGCCGTCGCGCACGGACACGCTGCTGTAGTCCTCGAAGGGAAGTGACTTGGGCAGCCGGATCGTGGCCGTGTTGATCCAGCGCTTGCCGCCGCGCCGGAAGACCTGGATGCGGCCGCCCCCCGGTGTCCTGCCTTTCTTGCCGCCCTCGCACCGGTTTCCCTCGCACAGCGCGAGGAGGTGGCCCGTGCCCGAGCGCTCGACCCACTCCAGGCCCTCCATGCCCTTGTTGGCGTCCGCCAGGTCGAACTCCAGCTGCGCCGATCCGACGGGGCGCAGCTTCCCGTCGTACTCCTGGACGCGGGCGCGGAAGCCCTTGGACTTGACCGGCTCGGCCTCGCTCAGCGTGTAGTAGTGGTCCCGCCGCTCGTCGTGGGCGAGATCCTCGTACCCCTCGTTCGCCTTCGCGCCGCCGGACTTCTTCCCCTTGGCGCGGGTCAGGACGCCGTTCTCCGGGGCCTTGGGCGACAGCTCGCTGCTGACCCGGATCAGGGAGGGCAGGTTGTCGCAGACGATCAGGAAGGCACCGTCACGGTAGATGACGCCGCTCGCCTCCAGGCGGGTGCCCGCGCCGTCGCCGATCAGGTCCTGGATCTTCGCTTCCTTGACCAGGCGGAGCTCACGCGCCGCCGACTTCTTCGTCGATGTCATGAGGGCAGTACCTCCATCGCGCCAGGGAACGTCGCCCCGCTGGCTCCGTTCGGGTAGGTCTTGCGCAGCTCGGCGAGCTGCTGGCGTGCGTGGTCGTAGCGCATGCGCGTGTAGTGGAAGATCCCGTACGTGAACTGCGAGCCCCGGCTCATCTCCCACTGCCGGTACGCGGCGCGGTACACCTCGTCGTTGGTGAACTGCCGTCCGGTGAAGGGCTGTCCGTGCGGGCTGGTGGACTCTCCGTACGCGGCGGACGAGATGAGCTGCCACAGGCCGTCGGTCCGCCCCGAGCCCTCCGCGCCCAGCAGCGCGGCGACCCGCTCCGGGCCGAACTCCGTGTCCAGGAGGAACTCGAGGTGATCGAGGTAGTACTGGCAGAAGTCGTGGTGCCGCAGCAGGTTGGTGAACAGCGGCAGGTGGGACACCTCGTGCGGCGCGTGGGTGATCCGGCAGTAGTTGCGGCTCATCGCGGGCCAGTCGAGCAGGTCCGTGTACTGCCACTGCGTCGAGAAGAAGTCGATGCCCGAGCTGTTGTCGTAGTCCCACGGGATGAACGTGAAGTACGGGCGCGCCATGAAGCCCGTCGGGTCGCCGAGCCGGCCCGAGTTGTAGAGGTAGTAGTTCGACGGTGTCGCGAAGTAGTTGTCCCAGCTTCCCAGGAGGACGTTGGCGCCCGCCCAGCGCAGGAAGGCCGGGACGTTCAGGACCTGCTCGACCGCGTCACGGAAGGCGTCGGTCGCGAACCGGCCCTCACCGCCCGTCAGTTGGACGCCGTTGACGGTCCTCACGAGTGTGGCGAGGTCGTCGTAGGTGTTGGCGGACGGGTTGTCCTCGTTCGTCTTCAGGCGGTACGTGCGGTCGTCCTCCAGGCTGCCCGCCGTGAAGTACTGCCGTCCGCCGTCGGCGCCGTCCGTGCCGGTGCGGTGCTCCAGGGTCGCGCAGCCGACGTCGCCGCAGTAGGCCTTGTAGAGGTTGCCCTCGGAGTTCTTGCCGAAGTGGTCCTTCAGGAACTTCTTGTCGACCTGCTCGATGACCGAGAAGAGGCCCATGTAGCGGTCGTTGATCGAGAACGTCGCGTACGTGTGCTGCGCCGCCGGGATGCCCGCGCGCTCCAGGAGCCGCCAGGCGACGGCCTCCCGCATCTGCGACGGGTCGTTGTACATCGCCTTGAGGTTGATCCGCTCCATGCCATAAAGCCGGTCCTCGCTCTCGCCGACCTCGAAGTCGACCTTCCAGGAGCGCTTGGGCGCGTGGGCCGTCATGTTGCCGCTGTTGACCATCGAGAACGACGGTGTCGCGAGCATCGTGTCGTTAGGCGTGCTGCTCCTGGCGAGGGTCAGCCGGGCGCCCTGCGGAGCCTGGATCACCTCGTCGGCCGTCAGGACGCCGGGCGGCCAGCCGGTGACCTTGACCTGATACATGTCCTGAGCGAAGAACTCCGCTTTGTTCTCCGCCGAGTTGAGGAAGTCGTCGACGATCCGCCCGATCGCGGTGAGCTGTCCGTCCGCGTCGAGAAGGACCAGGCTGCCGTCCGCCGACGTGGCACCCTGCTCGGCGAGCAGCAGGTCGTACAACGTGCTGAACTCGGCCTTCGTCCGCAACGCGGCATCGGCCGGGCCCGCTGTCGCGTTGGCCCGCTCGGCGAGCCGCCGCCCCGTGCCCGGAGCCAGCGCGGAGAGTGCGATGACCTGGTTCTTGAACGCGTCCCGGAACGTTCCCTTGCCGATGGTCCTGTCCACGAGGCCTCCCTGGCCTTCCTGGGGTGAACCTTTCTCTCTACGCCCGGTGCCGCGTGACCGCCAGACCGATATCCGGCCTGGCGGTCACGTGGTCCGTCAGACCCCGAGGATCCTGATCGAGGGGTGAATGGCCGTGTTCAGATACAGCTTTTCCTTCTTGTGCTCCTGCTCGAGCTCCATCACGAGCCGGTACCTGTGCACGCCCGGCTTGGCGGTGCTCAGGACTGTGCCGGCCCAGTAGTAGTAGACGGGCGTGAACTTGTCCCGCATGCGGTCGGGCATCCCGTAGATCTTCAGCTCGGTGAAGATCTTCCGCTCGGCCACGTCCTCCTCGTCACCCAGTTCGGTGTCGAGGAAGGTGATGTTGTTGATCTTCGGCATGGGGGGCCAGGTGCCGTCCCTGCGCTTCTCCATGTCGAGCGGGCGCACGATCCAGTTCAGGACCTGGCCCTGCTTGCAGACCGTCTCCAGGGACGACGTGCCCTGTCCCTTGCCGCCGATGCTGTTGTCCATCATGTAGATCGAGTCGCTCAGGGAACCCGTCTCCACCGCTCGCTCCATGTTGATGAGCGTCACGATGTTCAGCTGGACCGAGTTCAGCTGTCCGGGATTCTGCTTGTGGTGCACGCCGCTTGCCGACTTCTCCTGCACGCTGCTGCTCAACGCTCCTCCTTCGCGTACGCCGTCATGCCCGGACCTAGCCGATGAGGGACGACGACAGGGTGGTGGCGATCGGTTCGTCCCTCGTGCCCAGCTTGAACTTGATCTGGTACGTGACGTTGGGCGCGTCCTTCTTCACCGTGCCGATCCAGTAGGCGACGTCGGTGCCCGGATAGACCTTCCGCTCCGGTACGCAGATGGAGCTGTCGATCACGATGCCGTCGATGGCGACATACGCCTCGCACTCCAACGCGAGCGCGTTCCACAGGAGTTGGTCGCCCTTCCGGGCGCGCGTCTGCAGCTCCTCGGTGCCGAATCCGGTGGATCCCGCGGACTTGTTCGTGTCGTACATGTACAGGTGGCCCTGCATGTTGCCGGCTGCCAGGGCACCCACACAGTCCACTACGGCGGTGATGGAGATGGGCCGCTTCGCGGCGCCGGTCTCGCGCCGCCTGGGCGTGGTGGTCATCTGCTCCTCCTTCTGGCTGAAGTCCTTGCGGGATCAGTGGCTGCCGGGACGCGTTCCCGCGTCCGGGGGGATGGGCAGCAGGCCCATGCCCGCCTTGGTGAAGGCGTTGCGCCGGGGCTCCGAGGTGATCTTGAGCGTGGAGGGACAGATCAGGTTGACCGCCTCCCACCGCAGTTCGCCGTTGAGGCCCACCAGCTTGTGCAGTTGGATGCGCATCACGTACGAGTAGGTGCCCGGCCGCGAGGTGTCGACCGTCGCGGACCAGTACCAGCCGTCGGTGACCAGGTCCGGGGAGCCGTACTCCGCCGGGTACATGATCTTCGAGTCGACGGCCTCGCCGTAGATGTCGGTGATCACCGGGGCGGGGTAGGTGTACGCCGCCGTGTTGTCCTCGGTGACGACCTTGCCGGTCACGTCCAGGATCTTCTGCCCGGACATGCGGCCGCGCGTGCGCCGCGTGGTCTTGACGCGGGCACCGACGGTCTTGCGGATCTGGCTCAGCTGCTCGGCCTGGTCGACGCCTGCGACCGAGGACTTGGTCGCGAGGTCCTGGAGGTCTTCGAGCGCCTTCTCGTCGCTCCGCCGCGCCCGCTCGAACTCATAGCCGCGGGGGACGGTCGGCGGGATGGAACCCAGGCTGTACGGAAGCCAGTTGAGCACCTGCTCACTGGCCTGGGACCCGTCACTCCAGTAGGAGCCGTTGATCGCCGTCACGAGATCGCCGGTTCCCTGGTTCGTGGAACCCTGCAGCTTCATGTTGTCGAACAGGTAGGTGTTGCCTTCGAGTGACTCGGACTCCAGCGCACTGCCGACGTCCACGAGCACGATGATCGCCAATTGTTGGGGCATGATTCCGCCTTTGTCGCCGCTACTTGATTCCCGGCCCTTGCCGTCGAGCTCCGGCTGCTACTCGCACATCAACGCGGGGGTGTCGATGTGCATGACGCTGTTCTCGCCCTCGTACATCTGGAGTTCCAGGCGGTACTGGTAGGCGACCCCGGGCGTCAGCCAGTTGGGCACCACGCCCGTCCAGACGTCGAGGTCGAGCTTGTCGCCCTCGGAGTGGTTGCCGCCGCCCTGGGCGCCCTGCGCGTGGCCCTGGGACTGGCCTTGGGACTGGCCCTGGGACTGGCCGTGTGGCTGACCCTGGGGCTGTCCGTAGGGCTGGCCCGGCATCTGGCCTTGCGTTTGGCCCGGCGCCTGGCCTTGCGTCTGGCCCGGCGCCTGGCCTTGCGTCTGGCCCGAGGTCTGGCCGGACGTGTGGCCGTTCTGGTCCGCGGGCACGAACGAGATGTTCTTGATCTCGACCGGCGTCTGCAGGTCGACGGCCAGGGCGGACCACGAGACGACCTGGCCGGGCTTGACCACGGTGCACAGGTTCGGCGTCCCCTGGTGGGCACTGTTGTGACCGCCGTCGTCCATCATGCAGAGGTTGCCGTCGAGCAGCGTGCTGCCCGAGAGCGCTCCGATGACGTCGACGACAGCGATGATGTTGACTTGGTGCTTCATCCTCACTCCTCCTGTAGGCGCTCTGTCGGCGCTAGCCCCGGTCCCGCACCAGCGGGACCTTGCCGACGGCCGTCCGCTCGATCTCGGCCGAGAGCCGGGGCACGAACTTGAGCTGGAAGCTGTAGCCGGTCTTCTCGATCGACGCGGGGTTCGCTTCCCCGTGGTTGAACAGCGAGAGGGAACGCGGCAGGGCGTTCACGAACACCTGCTGGATGCCGTAGGGACCGAGGGTCGTGTCCGTCCGGTACGTCATGCCGAGCACGTCGTCCACCGAGACGAACAGGGTGATGGTCCGGCCCTCGCGGTGGTTCACGAACTGGACGTCGTGCGCCACCGCGTCCAGGTCCACCGCCTCGGCGGCCTTCAGCTCGTCGCGCAGCGCGGCGAAGGCGCGGGCGGCGGAGTACTGGCTGTCGTTGATGTGGAGCACGTCGCCGGTGCGGCCGGCGAACTCGAACCGCTGGGTCTTCAGGCCGGGGCCATCGGTCCGTGGCCGCCGGATCATCCGGTCGCCCAGCTTGAGCCGCAGCAGCGGTGCCTCGTGGGCGTGCAGGCGGGTGACGACGAGCTCGCCCTCCTCGCCCTCGGGAACCCACTGCCCGTTCTCGTCGACGATCTCGATGAGGTGCAGGCCGGGCACCGCCGACAGGTCGGGCGACGCGGGGTCGAGCTGCAGGCCGATGGTCTCCGCCTGGGTGGCGGCGAAGTAGCTGAGGATCGCCAGGTTCGGGTACAGCGCCTTGAGCTCCACGCGCTTGCGCTGCGAGAGCACCCCGCTGCCGTACAGGGCGACGCGGAAGCTCTCCCTCGACTCCTTGCGCATGCCCACGCCGAGCTCGCTGAGGATCCCGATGCCCGCGGAGATCCCCATCAGGGCCTTGGGGCCCTTGTACGAGAACATGTGCTCCAGGACGGGGGCCGTGACGGGGCCCGCGCCGACGTAGTTGACGCCGGGCACGTGCTGCAGCACGCCGCCCACCATCGTGCCGCTGCTCCACATCTGGTAGTCGGCCAGCGTGGTGAACAGCCACTTGGGGTCGGCGCCCGCGAGGTGGCTCGCGAGCTGATAGGCGCCCATGAAGCGGCCCGCGATCTCGTACGTGTCCTTCAACTCCCGCAGGGAGTACACGACTTCGAGAGGACGGCCGCCGCTGGTGCCGCCGCTCGCCACGATCTCGAACTCGCCGCGGGTGAGGGGCACCACCATGCCGGGCCGCGAATCCATGAAGAAGTCGCGCTGGATGTCCTTGTCCGACAGCGGGATCCGCTGCCACTCCTCGTACGTCTCGGGGGCCTGCACGGTCCCCGCGTTGCGCAGGCGGTCGCGCCACAGTGGATTGAGCATCGCCGTGTTCACCATTTGCTGGAGACGACGCAGTACGACGGCTTCCTGAACGTCGTGCGACACCTCGCTGTACGGCGCCTGGCAGACCCGTTCGCATTCACGTAACTTCTCGGCGAACGAAGGAAGTGCGGTTACGGCTTCAACTGATTCCGGCAGCAGCTCACCGTCCGGGATGAGCCAGTCGGCCAGTTCACGGGCGCCGCCAGGCGTCAGTGCGGTCGGCGGAACGTGCGTGGCCTGTGGAACATGAGATGTACTCAACATCCGTCCCCTCTAAGCTGTTTCTGTTGCCGCTTCGCTGCTGAGCAGGTCCTGACCTGTCCTGCGGATTTCGGAGATGAGCATCCGGAAGTGTTCGCCGGTGATCTGATGGTTCATCATGACCACGCGCAGTGCGGCCACACCGTCGACGTTCACTTTCGAGATGAAGAAATTTCCCCGGAGCTTCACGCTGTTACGGATGGCGATCTGGAGGCGATGGACATCCTCCTTCCTGATTCCGTCCGGGTGATATCGGAAGCACAGGATGTTCGCTTCCGGGCGGTGCAGTGCCTCGAAGTCGGGCTCGGCCCGCACGATGCCGTGGGCCTCCTCCGTCAATTGGCAGAGATACTCGATCTTCTCCGCGAACAGGGCAGGTCCGTACATGGCCCAGAGCGACCACAGGGTCATGATCATGGGCCGTTTCGTGCACTCGAAGTTCTTGCCCCCGCTGTCGTACGCGGTATATATGTCCGGCTCCTCGTCGAACACATAACTGGCCTTCTGCCGGAACGCGGTGAGACTCGCCTCCTTGTCCCGGTAGAAGAGCATCGTGCACGGCGCGGGCACGAACATCATTTTGTGCGCGTCCCAGGTCAGGGAATCCGCCTTGTCGATTCCGCGCAGCCTCTCGCGGAGCGTGTCCGACACCAGGAGACTCGCTCCGTGGGCGCCGTCGACGTGCAGCCAGAGGTCCCTTTCCCGTGCCAGGTCGGCCAGTTCGTCGATGGGGTCGAAGGCGCCCACCGATGTGCTGCCGGCCGAGGCGACGAGGCAGAACACCTTCAGGTTCTGCCGCTCGGCCGCCTCCAGGGCGGGCCGTGCGTCCGCCACGGAGATCTGCCCCCGGTCGTTCAGCGGAAGCCGTACGAGCTGTGCGTCGCCGATGCCCATCACGCCGGCTGCCCGCGCGACGCTGTAGTGCACGTCCGAGCCCACCGCGATGGCGGGCCGCGGCTGGCCCCGAAAGGAGGAGCCGCCCTCGGACCAGTAGCCCGGCAGCTTCTGGTTGCGGGCCGCCAGGAGCGCGGTGAGGTTCGCAAGGGACCCGCCTGATGTGGTCACCATGGTGAACCGCGCCGGATCCCAGCCGATGAACCGGTTCAGTTCATCGGCCATGATCCGTTCCACCGCGTTGGGCAGCTGGGCCGCCTCGTAGAACGAGGCCGGCTGGTTGACCACCGAGCTGACGAAGTCGATGACGCCGGCGAGCGGTACGACGCCCGAGAACTGGCGGCCCATGTACCCGGGCGAGTGCACCTGGATGCCGGTCCTGATGTACAGGTCGATGATCCCGGCCAGCTTCTCCTCGTCGAACGTCGCGACCCTCTCGCGCTCCGTCGTCATCAGGGCCTTCGCCGCCTCCGACAGCGTCGTGGGATCGATCAGTTCGAGACCCCTGATGGAGAGATCGGAAAGGTGCTTCTCCAGCTTCGCAAGAGCGGTTTCGGAAGTTTCCCGGAACAGTTGAGCATCGAACGCATCGAGCAGTAATCCGCTCCCGTCGGAAGCGGGATTGTGCGGTCGAGATTCCGTCACGGGGGTCTCCTTCGGAAAGTCCCTGTGTTGCCCGACATGTAGGTGTGGGGCGGACGCGGACTGCGCAGAGTCCAGCGTTTTGAGCATGCCGATGGGCAGAAGGACTTCGAATACCGATTCGATTCCGATGGGGCGGCCCGGCTGGTCAAGCCGGGCAGCACCATCTGCTCCGGCGGCACCCGGTCAGTGGCAGCCGCGCAGAGCCCCCTAGAAAGAACAGCCTTTGGTGTTACAGGGCGGCACGGACCCCCCGGTTCTCGCGCCACACCCACACGATCGGCTTTCCCCCCTCGTGCCCCTCGTGTTTCCCCCCACTTGGAGCAACCGTAGAGCCATCTGTTTCGAAGAGGTGGTTATTTCAATGGTCTGTCCAAAAAGAAGCGCGGGCCGCCTGACGGGCCGTCAATGGCTCCTTGCCTCATCTGTATTCACTGGTACCTCGGTCGGCGGACGGCGTCCTCGGCTTTAGGACAGCGACCGGTCGTTCCCGCTCCAGGTGATGTAAGGAGTCAAGGGGGTATTCATCGACGAAATCCGGTCATGGGTAAAAGCTGCTTGCCGTTGTCATGTGCCTGTCGAGACTGTGATGTTTTCGGCAGGGGGAGCGTCTCATTCTGGGCGGGTGAAATTCTGGCCATGGTCGGCAGTCGCGTTGATCGCCATTTCACTTGAATACGAAAAGAAAGAGGGTGGCGGCCCGTGGGGCCGCCACCGGATGTGGCATCAGTGGTGTGCAGTGCAGTGCAGTGCAGTGCAGTGCAGTGGCGCAGTGGTGTCAGTCGTCCACGGCGTCGAGCACGTCGCCCAGATCCACGAACTTGAAGTTGGTGGAGGGGCGTTCGGGGTCACCCGGTGCGTCGTGACCGTCCTGCACGACGAGCAGGCCGTGCGGATACCTGGCGCCGAGCGGCTTGTTGAGGACCGCGGCACCGTCGCATTCCTCGGACCCGTCGAGCGCGGATGAGGCCGCGGTGATGCGGAAGCCGCCCTCGTACTCGTTGTGGTCGGACAGCTCGCGGTCGTAGGCCGCGAAGGTGTTGTCACCCTGGCTGGAGGCCAGCAGTCGGCCGTCGCCGCTCCCGTCGCCTTCGTCCAGGAGCGTCAGGCCCTCGACGTCGGCCTTGAGGTGCTTGCCGCCGTAGCCGGGGTCGGTGCCCGCCTCGCACTCCTCGGTCGAAGGGTCGTACGTCCCTGGTACGCCGAACTCACGTACCTTGTCGACCAGTTGGGGCTTTCCGGTCAGGTCGGCGCGGAGCCGCCAGATGCCGACGTCCTCCTGTCCCGCGTAGAGCGTGCCGTTGGCCGGATCCACGACCATGCCCTCCACCTGCGGCAGTTCGCCCGGCTCGCCGCACGGCGACCACGAAGTGCCGTTCGGCAGCCGGAAGTCGGCGGGCAGGTCGAGTGTGCGGACCTTGCGGTAGCCGACCGTGCCGTCGCTCTTCGGGGTCAGTTCGAGGAGCGCGATGCTGGTCCGCTCCCGCCGGCTGACCAGGGCGTAGGACCGGCCCGTCGACGGGTTCGTCCAGGTCGCGAGTCCGTATGCGGTGCGCTGCTCGTTGATCTGCTCCTGCGAGGACGAGAAGACGGGCGCGGCGGACGGGTCGGTGACGTCGGTGAGCGGGCCGCCGGCGCGGTCGCGGTCGATGCGGTAGACCCGCAGCCGGTCGCTGCCGCGGTCGCTCGTCACGGCGAGGTCGGCGCGGCCCGACGGCAGGCGAAGGCCGTGCACCAGGTCGACGTTGTTGAAGCGGCCGGGTGCGTCGTCAGGTCCGGGCGCGGCGGGCGCGGGAACGGACTGCACCTCGCGCGCGGCGAGGTCGTACACGCGAAGACCGCCCTGCTTGGCGGTGGCGACGACCAGGCTGCGGTCCGGGTCGGCGTCGTTGCGCCAGATCGCCGGGTCGTCGGCGTCGGCGTCGCCGCCCGCTTCGTCGTCGTGCAGGGCGGGGGTCTCGGCGCGCGGCTCGACGGCGGGCAGGGGCGTGGCCGCGAGGGCGTCGGCGTTCAGGGGCACGGCGGCGGCGATCGCGGCGAGGACCGTGACGAGGGCGAGCCGACCGTAAGTGGACTGTTGTCTGAGGGAGTTGGCCATGAAGGAGATCCTCTCTGTCATGGGCATTCCATGACAGAGAGCACTCTGTGATCTTGCCGTGAAGCCTTTCCGGCAGATACGGCGTCGGGCGGAGGGCCATGGGGTGAACGGACGGTGCCGCCTTCGGCCGCCCGTTGATACCTTTCACTTGTCGAGTCACTCGTCGAGTGAAAGCAAACGATTTCACTCGCGGCGAGCAGCGAGAGAGGGGCACGCGGGTGCTGACGGAAGAGCGGCGTGAAGCGATCCTGCGCATGGTGGAGCGCCGGGGGACCATCAAGGTCAAGGAGGCGGCCGCCGAGATGGGTGTCTCCGCCGTCACCTTGCGCCAGGACGTGCGGGACCTGGCCGCCCGCGGGCTCGTCGTCCGTGTGCACGGTGGCGCGATGTCCCCGTCCGCGGCCCGGCAGGCCACGTCCTCAGGCCCCGCGGCGCCCAGGCCTGCGGTGCGTCAGGGACACGTACTGGGCCTCGTCGTGCCCCCGGGGAGCTACTACTACCCCGAGATCATCCGAGGTGTGCAGGACGCGGCGCGCACGCACGGCGTCCGCGTCGTGCTCACGGTCTCCGGCGAGACGCTGGCGGACAACAAGGAGCAGGTGCGGCGGCTCGTCGCGACGGGCGCCGACGGTCTGCTGCTGATGCCGCGCGCGGGCCTCGAACCCGCCGAGGAGGCCGAGGAGTGGCTGAGCGGCCTCGATGTGCCGGTCGTCCTCGTGGACCGGCGGGCCGGTGCGCAGGCCGGACGTCTTGAGCAGGTCGCGTCCGACCACGCCTTCGGCGCGGGCCTCGCGGTCCGGCATCTCGCGGCTCTGGGGCACGAGCGGATCGCGCTGGTGGCCAGGGTCGAGAGCCCGAACACGCCCCTGATCCGCGAGGGTTACGCCGCGGCGTGCGCCGCCCTGGGGCTGCCGACGGGCCCGGAGCACCACATCGGTTCCGCCGACGAGCCCGCCCCGTTCGAGGAGCAGTTGGCGGATCTCGTACGGGCCGTCGAGGCGGGCGAGGTCCGGGCGGCGCTGGTCCACAACGATCTGGACGCCGTCACCCTCGTCGGTCTCCTGCAGGCCCGCGGCCTCGGCGTTCCGGAGGATCTGGCCATCGTCACGTACGACGACGAGGTCGCCGAGTTGAGTGATGTCCCGCTCACGGCCGTGGCGCCGCCCAAGCGGGCGGTGGGGGAGTGGGCGGTCGACCTGATGATGCGCAGGCTCGCCGACGCGGGCCCGCCGCTCGCCGAGCTGCTGCTCCGCCCCGAGCTGCGGGTCCGGGCGTCCAGCGGGGCGCTCCTGGAGGCCGCCGGGCGCAAGTAGGGGGTGATCCGCCCGCATTGTTTGCTTTCGTTTGGCGTTGAATGAAAGCGAAAGCATTGACGAAGCCTTGGTGCTGGCTAATGATTTCGTTCGACATCCCAGCGAACGATCGGCGAACATCATGCTTCGCAGAACCACGGCCGCCCTGGCCGGCCCTGTCGTGGCCCTCGCCCTGCTTGCCACGGCGTGCGGAGGGGCAGACCAGGGGTCCGCCTCCGCGGCCAAGAAAACCGGAAAGGTCACCTTCTGGTCCTTCGTCAAGGGTTCCGACGAGGTGGCCGCGGCTTTCAACCGAAGCCACCCGGACATCAAGGTGACCTTCGAAACGGTCCCGTCGGGGCAGGAGTACTACTCCAAGCTCACCAACGCGGTGAAGGCCGGCACCGCCCCGGACGTCGCGGTCGTCGAGTACCCGAACCTGCCGGAGTTCGCGGCCCAGGGCAAGATCGAGGACCTGAGCGCAACGCTCGGACCCGTAGTGAAGGACCAATTCCCGCAAGCTGTACGCCAGTTGGTCGACCTCGGCGGCAGAACCTGGGCGGTCCCCCGTGACGCGGCGCCCCTGATGATGATGTACCGCAAGGACTTCTTCGCCCGGCACAAGATCGGCGTACCCAAGACATGGGACGCCTACCGCACCATGACCGAGCAGGTGAAGAAGGCCGACCCCGACGCCCGCGGCGGGGTCCTCTACACCGACAACCCCGGTCTCCTGAGCGCGCTCACCTGGCAGGCGGGCGGCAAGTGGTTCACCGCAGGGAAGGACTCCTGGAAGGTGACGGTCGACGACGGCCCGTCCAAGAAGGCCGCGGGCTACTGGGGCGACCTCGCCCGCAAGGACCTCGTCCGCTCGCTGAGTTCACTGGACCCGTTCTGGACGAGCGTCCAGAAGAACCAGACCGTCGCCTACGTCTGCGCCAGCTGGTGCGCCGGAGCGCACCAGGCCACCGTCCCCGACCAGAAGGGCAAATGGGCCGTGGCCCCCGTGCCCACCTGGGACGGCGAGCCGGCCTCGGGCATGTACGGAGGCTCGTCCTTCGTGATCCCGAAGGGGTCCGACAACAGCGGCGCCGCCGCCGAGTTCATCAAGTGGATCACCACGGACCCCGAGGGCATGAAGGCATGGGTGTCCTCCGGCACCAGCAGCATGTTCCCCGCCGACCCGAAGCTCGTGCCGGTCACCAAGAAGGCCTTCGGCACGGAGTACTTCGGCGGACAGGACGTCTATGCCATCGGCGCGGAGTCGTACCGGGCGATCCGGCGCGGCTGGACCTGGGGCCCCGCCATGGGCACCACCAACACCGCGATCGTGGACGAACTCCCCAAGGTCGCCGAGGGCAAGGCAGACCTGCCCGGGGTGCTCTCGGACGCCGAGAGGACCACCGTCAAGCACATGAGGCAGCGCGGCATGAAGGTCGCCGCCCCGTAAGGACCCGGCTCCTTGCCGCGCACCCCTGGGTGGGCCGCGCGCCCGCTGAATCCCGCGCCCGCTGAGCGGGCCGCGCGGCCCACTCGCCCCACGCGTCACCCAGAAAGGCCGTCATGGCATCCCCATCCACGCGCGGACAGAGCCGCGCCGCCACGCTGCTTCTGTCACCGTTCTTCGTCCTGTTCACGGTCGTCACGCTTGCCCCGCTGGCGTACGCGGCCTGGCTGAGCCTGTTCACCACTCGCACATCCGGCCTCGGGTTCGGCGGTACGGAGAACGTCTTCTCCGGCCTGGACAACTACGCGGAGGCGTTGACCGACCCGCAGTTCCTGGACGGCTTCCTCGTCATCGCCGCGTACTGCGCCCTCTACATTCCGGTGATGATCGGCGGGGCACTGGTACTCGCCCTGCTGCTCGACAGCGGCCTGGCCAAGGCCCGGTCCTTCTTCCAGGTGGCGCTGTTCCTGCCGCACGCGGTGCCGGGTCTCATCGCCGCGCTGATCTGGGTGTACCTCTACACGCCGGGCCTGAGCCCGGTGATCGACCTCCTGAAGTCCGGCGGCATCGACATCAGCTTCCTGTCGGCCGACGTCGCGGTGTTCTCCGCGGCCAACATCGCCGTGTGGGAGTGGATGGGCTACAACATGGTCATCTTCTACGCCGCCCTGCAGGCCGTGCCCCGCGAGACGCTGGACGCGGCGAAGGTCGACGGCGCGGGTGCCATCCGCACGGCGCTGGCCATCAAGGTCCCGATGATCCGCCCGTCGATCGCGCTGGCCGTCCTGTTCACCGTCATCGGATCGATCCAGCTCTTCACCGAGCCGAAGGTCATCTACAGCGCCTCCAGCGCGATCGGCAGCACCTGGACACCCAATATGTACGTCCAGACGGCCGCCTTCCAGAACAACGACTTCGGCCTCGCGGCAGCCGCTTCGCTGCTGATCGCCGTGTTCGCCGCCGTGCTGTCGTTCGTCGTCACCCGTATCTCACGCCGTGGGAGCAAGCCGTGACCAAGTCACCGTCCGTCCTGCTGTCCAAGGCAGGGGTCACCGCGATGCTGGGGCTCGCCACCCTCTACACCCTGCTGCCGCTCACCTGGCTGCTGCTGTCCTCCACCAAGAGCCGCGAGGACCTGTTCGGAACGAACGGCTTCTCCCTGGGCGACGAGATCCACCTCGCCGAGAACCTGGAGCAGCTGTTCGCCGCCGACGACGGCGTCTACCTGCGCTGGGTGCTCAACACCGTGGGGTACGCCGGTGTCGGCGCCCTGCTGGCATCGCTGTTCAGCGTCGCCGCCGGGTACGCCTTCGACAAGCTCGTGTTCCCCGGAAAGGAGCGGCTGTTCTCGCTGGTCCTGCTCGGCGTGATGGTGCCCGGCACGGCGATGGCGATCCCGCTCTACCTGCTCGCCGCCGAAGCCGGCGTGGTGAACACGTTCTGGAGCGTGTTCGTGCCCGGCCTCGTCTTCCCCTTCGGCGTGTATCTGGCCCGCGTCTTCAGCGCCGCCTACGTGCCGGACGAAGTCCTGGAAGCGGCCCGGATGGACGGGGCTGGGGAGTTCAGGTCCTTCTGCCGCGTCGCCCTCCCGATGATGGCACCCGGCTTCGTGACCATCTTCCTCTTCCAGTTCACGCAGATCTGGAACAGCTTCTTCCTGCCCCTGGTGATGCTCTCCGACCAGGACCTCTACCCGGTCAACCTCGGTCTTTACGTGTGGTATTCCTCCGCGCTCTCCCAAGGGCACCCCGAGGACTACCTGCTGGCCGTCGTCGGTTCGCTGGTGTCCGTCGTACCGCTGATCATCGTCTTCCTGATGCTCCAGCGGTTCTGGAAGTCCGGCATGACCGCCGGCGCCGTCAAGTAGGCCACGAGCGATCCACCACCGTGAGGAATCCCCGTATGCACCCGACCGTGGCCTCCCGGCCCCGCGCCCTGTTCGCCATGGGGCGCCGGCACCGGGACGCGATGTTCCCGTCTGCCGAGAGGCAGCGTCTGACGGCGTACGTCGACATCGATCCGGACCATGTGACCGAGAACTTCGACGACGAACCGGCCCTGAAAGACGTGGAAATCCTGATCACCTCCTGGGGCTGCCCGGTCCTCGACGAGGACCTACTGGCCCGCGCACCGGCCCTGAAGGCGATCGTGCACGCGGCAGGGAGCGTCAAGCACCATGTGACGCAGGCCTGTTGGGACCGCGGGATCGCGGTCTCCTCGGCCGCCGCGGCCAACGCCGTACCCGTCGCCGAGTACACCGTCGCCGCGATCCTCTTCGCCAACAAGCGGGTCCTGGAGATCGGCGGCATTTACCGCGAGCACCGTGACGTGTCCGACTGGTCGCAGCGTTTCCCGGGGTTCGGCAACTACCGCAGGACCGTGGGTGTGGTCGGTGCCTCGCTCATCGGCCGCAAGGTGCTCGAACTGCTGCGGCCCTACGAACTGGATCTGCTGCTCGCCGACCCGTACGTCGACGCGGAACAGGCGGCGGCACTCGGCGCCCGGCACGTCGGCCTCGACGAACTCGTCGCGGACTCGGACGTCGTCTCGCTGCACGCCCCCGCCCTGACGGAGACCCACCACATGCTGGACGCCCGCAGGCTGGCGTCGATGCGGGACGGCGCCACTCTCATCAACACGGCCCGCGGTTCCCTCGTCGACACCGCCGCGCTCACCGCCGAAGCCGCGAGCGGGCGCATCCACGCGGTCATCGACGTCACCGAGCCGGAGGTGCTGCCCGCGGCATCACCGCTCTACTCCCTGCCCAACGTCCTGCTCACCCCGCACATCGCGGGCTCGCTCGGCGGCGAGCTCCGGCGTATCACCAGCAGTGCCATCGACGAAGTCGTGCGCTACTGCTCACACAGACCGTTCGCCCACGCCGTCCACCGGGCGGCCTTGGCGACGTCGGCCTGACGGGCGGGGCGGCGGCCCCCACGCACCGCCCTCACCACAGGCCACCAGCGCTCTCCCGTGAGCTCCGCTCACCCACTTGTGCGCTGTCCCCCCCCACATGTCCCGCACTGACAAAGGAGTTCACGTGCGACAACACACATCGATGAGCAGGCGCAGACTGCTCCGGGCAGGCGGAGGCATCGGGCTCGCCGCGGCAGCGGCACCGCTGCTCAACGCGAAGGCCCAGGCCGCGCCGGAAGGATTCCGTACCAGGGTCACCGATCTCGGCCCCGGCATCGTCCAGTTCGCGCTGATGAGCGGGATCCAGGTCGGCGACACCGTCTACATCGGATCACGCAATCTCACTCCCACCCGGGTGATCGGGTTCCATCTGCCGACCCGCAAGGTGGTTTCGCAGACCGAACTCGGCTACGGGCACTCGATCCAGGCGCTCGCCGCCGACAAGGACGGCAAGTACCTGTACGCCGGCATCCTGACCAAGGGTGACGAGGGCAGGCCCAACCTCTTCCGGTGGGACCTGAGCACCCCGGACAAGCCCGCCGTGGGCGTCGGCCGGACCGAGGACCGTGACATCCGCGAGCTGGCCGTCGCCCCGGACGGCACTGTGTACGCCGTGGGCGGCATACCCGGCAAGGCCCCAGCGCTGTGGATGTACGACCCGGCCGACGGCAAGATGACCAACCTCGGCATCCCCGACCCGAAGGCCACTCTGGCCAGGGCCGTCGCGGCCACGGACAAGACTGTCTTCTTCGGAGCAGGCAGCATCCTGTCCGGCGGCGGCGAGGCCGCCAAGGCGTCGCTGTACGCGTACGACCGGGCGACGGGCAGGTTCAGTAACGTCACACCGTCGGAACTGGAGAAGGACCCCAGCCTGCGTGAGCTCGCTGTCGTCGGCGACCGCCTCATCGTCGGCACATCGGGTTCGACCCAACCCGCCAAGCTGGCCGTGCTGGACCTGGCCGACCTCTCCTCGTACGAGGTGAAGACCACCGAGGGCACGGTGGTCAAGAACCTGACCGCCAGGGGCGACGTGATCTACTTCGCCTCCGACGCCGGTCTGTACTCCTACTCGGCGGTGACCCAGGCGCTCGCCGCCGTCACGTTCGAGGGTCCCGACCTCGGTGAGATCTGGGGCCTCGACCACGCCGACGGCACACTGACCGTCGTCTCGGGTTACGGCTTCGTCGGCGAGATCGACACGGCCGCCGGTACGTCCGTCATCACGGAACTCGGCAAGGCGGGTGCACCCCTCAGCCCGCAGACCGCGATGGGCATCGCCGCCGACGACCAGTACGTCTTCGTCGGTGGCAACAACGTCATCGCACGCCATGAGGTGGGCACCGGCAAGGTGGTCAACCTCCGTGCGCCCGGCGAGGCGAAGGACGCCGAGCTGCTTTCCGGTGTGCTCTACACCGGCCAGTACAGCTCGCAGGGCATATGGGCGTACGACCCGTCGGACGACGAGCAGCCCCACCAGATCGCCTCGTTCCCGAGCGAGCAGAACCGGCCGCTCGACATCTGCCACGACCCGGTCAACCGGCTGATGCTCGTCGGTGCGGAGTCCGACACCGAGGGCGGTGGCTCGCTGTGGACCTACTCCCCGAGGACGGGCAAGAAGCGCGTCTTCATCAACCCGGTCGACGACGTCCAGCTGGTGCGCGCGGTCGCCACCCGGAAGGGCGTCGCGTACCTCGGCGGTGACAACCCCACCACGAAGGGGCCGCGCGGCACGGTCGTCGCCTTCGACCCGGTCGTTGGGAAGGAGCTGTGGCGCGTCGACCTCCCTGATTCCCTGACCACGGGAGTGGCCGCACTGGCGGTTCAGGGCGGCAACCTTTACGGACTCACCAGGAAGGGCGGCTTCTTCGTCATCGGCCTGCGGGCCCGCAAGGTGGTCTACACCGCCGACCACGGTGACATCTGTCCCGGATTCGCGGCCATGGTCACCAGCCGGGGAAGGGTCTACGGCGTCTCCGACACGACCCTCTTCCGCTTCGACCCGAAGACCTTCGCCGTCAGCGAGGTCGTACCCGAGATCAACGGTGCGTGGTACAGCGGTCCCCACGTCAACGCCGACAGCGACGGCAGGCTCTACACGTTGCGAGGCCACGACCTCGTCCGGATCGACGACAAGATCGACGACAAGAAGGCGGGCTGAGCATGGTGAACGAGCAGCGCAGGACGACGCACCGGTCGACGCGGAAGGCACGGACGAGGGTGCGGACCGCTGCCGCCGCGGGGCTTGCAGGGACGTTGACGATCGTTGGCCTGGCCACCGCCCAGGCGGGGCAGGAGGAGAAGCCCCGGCCCGCGAAGAGTGAGGCCAAGGGCGCGTCGTCCCTGCTGAACGTCGACTACAAGGACGGCAGCCTGAACTCCGGCATCCCCGAGCTGACGACGACGCACGCCAAGGCGAAGGACGCGTCGTACACCGTCAAGTCCGGGGACGACCACGCCATCGCGCACAAGGTGACACTCGGCGACTCCGACTACGTCTCCGACGGAGCCCCGCGCAGCGAGAGCGCCACGAACGATGTCCCCGCGGGGAAGATCCACGTGGGCGACGAGCACCGGTACGAGTTCAGCGTGCTCCTGAAGGACTGGAAGCTCTACGAACCGGGTGACTCGGACAGCGGCGACATCATCTTCCAGGGGAAGCACGCGGGCGGAAACCTGCCGTCCTTCTACCTCATGACGAAGCGGAACAGCATCGCCTTCCGGTCGCCGACCCTAGACCTGCAGTCCACCGTGGTCGATGACTTCCGTGCGCACGTCGGCAAGTGGATGACCTTCCGGGTCGACGTGAGCTGGACCGACGACAAGACCGGCTACTACAAGATCTCCACCCGGATGCCGGGCGAATCGGACTTCACCCCGCGCAAGACGTACGAGAACGTGCAGACCTTCCACCCCAAGAACGCGACCGACTTCGGCTACGTCAAGTGGGGCCTCTACCGCCCCGACGAGTCGATCGAGGAGGGCGACGTGCCGACGCGCGTCATCTATCACGACAACATTCGCATCGAGGATCTCTCGTGACGTAGCGCCCACTCGGGTCAGGGCCGCGGCTTCCCGCGCCCCCGCAACAGCCGCCGCTGCGGGGGCGCGGGAGCAGACCTCCCGCCTGCACTTCCGTTCCGCACCGTCATCACGTCATCCACACACCGCCCCGTGTTGAGTCCGTGCTGCCGGGAAAGGCGCATGGGGTCCTTCGTGATCCCAGACCGACGAATCGGAGTGCTCGACCCTTGGCAACCATCGACCCCACGACGCCCCAGGTCCTTGGCGTCGGCCGTCCGCCGACGCTTGCGGCCCCGGAGTTCCTGACCGACCACCTCGGCACCGTGATCGGCATTCCGCTGCGCATCGCGATCATCGTCATCGGGGCCATGATCTTCCGGGCGGTCGCCAAGAAGGCCATCACCCGTGTCGTGCAGCGCATCCTGGAGCCGGCCGATTCGGCTGAGTCGGCCGGATCAGCCGGATCGAGCGGATCGGCCGAGGGAGGGAACGAGCCGCGGCGCAGCAGCCGCGGCCCCGCCGTGCTGCACCGTGACCGCGCGCGGGCGAACGAACGGCGTCAGCAGCGTGCCCGCACCATCGGTTCGGTGCTCAGCAGCATCGTCACCATCGTGATCGCGGTCATCACCACGGCCATGATCCTCGATCAGGTCGGCATAGCCCTCGGCCCGCTGCTCGCCAGTGCGGGTGTGGTCGGCCTCGCCATCGGCTTCGGCGCCCAGAGCCTCGTGGCCGACTACCTGGCCGGAATGCTGATCATGCTTGAGGACCAGTACGGCGTCGGCGACTCCGTCGACCTCGGTGAGGCCGTCGGCGAGGTCGAGCACGTCGGCCTGCGGCTCACCCAGATCCGCGACCTCAACGGCGGTCTGTGGCACATCCGCAACGGAGAGATCCTGCGCGTCCGCAACGACAGCCAGGAATGGGCGCGCGCCGTCCTGGACATCTCCGTCGCGTACGAATCCAACCTCGACACCGTGTACGGGGTCCTGGAGCGGACCGGTCACGAGATGCGCCAGGACCCGCGGTTCAAGGGAGTCTTTCTCGAAGACCCGTCGGTCTGGGGAGTGCAGTCCCTCGACGCGGACGGAGTCGTCGTCCGCATGGCCGTCAAGACCGTCCCCCTCCAGCAGTGGAGCGTGACCCGCGAACTGCGCCGCCGCGCCAAGGAGGCGCTCGACGCCGCGGGCATCGACATCCCCTACCCGCAGCGCACCGTATGGCTCCGCAGCGAGGGCGACGCGACGACTCCCGCACCGCGCTGACGGGGAGTCCGAGCTCACCCCTGTCCGGGGGTGCCCGGCACCGTCCTCCCTAGTAGGGTCGGGGGCCGCGTGATGCCTGAGGGTCACTCCTGGCCTCCCGGCCCTTGAGAGGGCCGTGCGTACGTGGCCTTCCCGGCCCCACCCGGGGAGGGCGCACCGCACGCGCGCGTACGGCACCTCCGTGCGCGCCGGATACCGGGATGCGGCTCCTGACGTCGCGCGGGCAGTGCAGTGGACCCCCGGGTCCGTACCCCCCACACAAAGAGTCGCGCGTGCGCGGCCGCAGATCAGGAGCACCAGTGCAGGGCATCCCCCACATAGCCAGCACACCCCACGACGGGCGATGGTCGTCGTCCGTACCCTCCGCCCTCAGGGCGCAGCAGCACACGGCGCAGTACGTTGCGCAGTACGCGGCGGAGTACACGTCGCAGTACACGTCGCAGTACGCGGCGCAGTACACGTCGCCGCACACGGAGCGGGACATGCCGCAGCGCATGCCCCACCGCACGCCGCAGGGCATGCCGCACCGGGCGGCGGCGCCCCGCGTGCCCCCGGTGGCGCGGCTTCCCCAGGCCGTCGACCCCCAACCCCCCATCTTCATCGACCAGTCGGGCTGGCGCAGGCGGTCGCTGCAAGGCCTGGCGCTGGCCGTCGGCTGCGCCTGCCTCGGGTATCTGCTGTTCGTCGGCACGGTGGTCAGCGGCCTCTGGCAGTCCGTCGGCACGCAGCCGCCGAGCACGAACGGACCGGCCTCATCCCGCGGGGACGCGGACACGGGCGCGGGCGCCGGCGCGGAAACGGGCGCGGACACGGGCGAGGGCGCGGGCCGTGAGGACCACCGTCCCCCGGCAGCCGACAGAGCCGCCCCGCCGGCCGGAGGCCTCAAGCAGTGACCCGGCGCACCGCTGTCCGTCGCCCTCCGCGCGGACACTGGTTCGTCCTCCTCCTCGTCCTCCTGGTGGTCGCCGTCGCCCTCCTCTTCGAGGGCTGGACGACCCACCAGGTCGACGCCGCGCGCACCAAACCGCCGTGCACGCGGCCGATCCCGCGCGAGGCGGACGACGGGAAGCCGCTGCTGCGGTTCGGCCCGAAGGGGGTCACCACCGCGGGCATGCCGCCGGGGACCGTCGCGCTCACCTTCGACGGCGGGCCCGACCCGGAGTGGACGCCGCGCCTGCTCGACCTGTTGCGCAGACACCACGCGCACGCGACGTTCTTCGTCTACGGGAAGGACGCGGCCCGGCACCCGGAGCTGATGCGGCGGATGCTGCGCGAGGGCCACGAGATCGGCTCGTACACCTACAGCGGCGGCGACCTCGGTGTCGCATCTCCGCTGCGCGCGCGCCTCGAACTGTCCCTCACCCAGAGCGCCCTCGCGGGCGCGTCCGGCATCAGCACCACCCTGCTGCGGCTGCCGCACACCACGGCCTCGGACACGCTCTGCGGACCGCAGTGGCCGGCCGCTCGGCGCGCGGCGGGACAGGGGTATCTGGTGGTTGCGTCGGACCACAAGGACCGCAAGCCGTGGCGCGGCGTGGTGACGCAGCACAGCCAGACCGATCTCGGCTTCCGCGAGGCGGAGGAGCTCCTGCGGGACCGCCGCGTGAAGTCGTTCACCACCGTCAGCGGCGGCCTCGGACGCCCCTCCTTCGTCGAAAAGGTCCCGGTCGCCCAGGAGATCAAGGGCGAGGGCCTGCTCTGGTCGCAGCGGCTCGGGCACGCGTTCCTCACCCTGATGGTGTGGACGCTGACCCTCACCGGCGTGCTCGGCGTCCTGCGGATGCTCCTGTTCATGGTGTTCGCCCGGCTCCACGTGCGCAGGCTGCACCGGTACCAGCCGGGTGCGCCACGGCTGCGCGAGGTGCGGGACCCGGTGACGGTCCTGGTGCCCGCGTACAACGAAGAGGCCGGCATCGCCTCCACCGTGTACTCGCTGCTCGCCTCCACCCACCCGCATCTGCAGATCATCGTCATCGACGACGGCTCGACCGATGCCACCGCCGACATCGCCGAGGACATCGACGACCCGCGGGTGACGGTGATCCGCCAGCCCAACGGCGGCAAGCCGAGCGCCCTCAACACCGGTCTGGCGCACGCCCGTCACGACATCGTCGTGATGGTCGACGCGGACACCATCTTCGAACCCGAGGCCCTCGCCCGGCTGATCCAGCCGCTGGCCCACCCGGCGGTCGGCGCGGTCAGCGGCAACACCAAGGTCGGCAACCGGCGCCGCCTGCTCGGCAAATGGCAGCACCTGGAGTACGTACTCGGATTCAACCTCGACCGGCGGATGTTCGAGGTCCTGGAGTGCATGCCGACGGTGCCGGGGGCGATCGGCGCCTTCCGCAGGGACGCGCTGATGGGCGTCGGCGGCGTGAGCGACGAGACCCTGGCCGAGGACACCGACCTCACGATGGCGCTCTGGCGGGCGGGCTGGCGCGTCGTGTACGAGGAGTCCGCGGTCGCATGGACCGAAGTGCCCAGTACCGTGCGGCAGTTGTGGCGCCAGCGCTACCGCTGGTGCTACGGCACCCTCCAGTCGATGTGGAAGCACCGTCAGGCGGTGGTGGGGGTCGGTCCCGCCGGACGCTTCGGCCGTCGGGTGCTGCTCTACGTCACGCTGTTCCAGATCGTGCTGCCGCTGTGCGCACCGGTCGTGGACATGTTCGCCCTGTTCGGGGCGTTGTTCCGAGACCCGATGGAGGCCGCCCTCGTCTGGTTCGGGTTCCTCGCCATCCAGTTGGTCACCGCCGCGTACGCGCTGCGGCTCGACCGCGAACGGCTGCGCGTGCTGTGGGTGCTTCCGCTCCAGCAGTTCGTCTACCGGCAGTTGATGTACTTGGTGGTCATCCACTCGGTGATCACGGCGCTGCTCGGCACCCGCCTGAAGTGGCACAGCATGAAGCGCACCGGAACCGCCGACCCGTACCTGCTCGAACCACCGACAGGAGAGGTGTCCGGCGGGTCTCCCCGCGGGACTTCGGGAGACCCGCTCGACGAGCTGCCGCGCCCGCGCGAGCTGGACCCGGCACGTGACCAAGGGAGCCGACCATGACAGACCCGGTGCGGGTGACGGGCGAGCTGTGGCGCCCGGAGCCGGACGCGGTCCAGGACGCGTACGCCGACCAGGGCTGCCTGGAACCGGACGCCGACCAGAGCGCAGCGTACGTGGCGACCCCGGAAGGCTCGGGCTCCGCCACCCGTGACCGGTTCGCCGAACGCCCCAGCTCCCGCTACGGACCCCGGCGCGCCCACGCCCGGCAGCCCAAGAAGCGCAGGAGGCTGCGGCGGACGGTGCTCGTCCTGCTGGGCGCCGTGATGGTCGCGGCGGGCGGTACGTACGGCTACGCCGAGACACGCCTGCAGCGAGAGGTCGACCTCGGCGCGTACGGGGACCGCCCGCCGCCCGGCAAGGGCACCAACTACCTGATCGTGGGCTCGGACAGCCGCGACGGACTCTCCCAGGGCGATGTGAAGGACCTGCGGGCCGGCGGGGGCGGCGGGCGGCGCACCGACTCGATGATGCTGCTGCACACCGGGGCCAACGGAACCAGCATGGTCAGCCTGCCCCGCGACTCCTGGGTCACCGTGCCCGGCCGCCTGGACACACTGACGGGCAAGACCAAGCGCCCCGAGGGGGACAAACTCAACGCCGCCTTCGCCTACGGCGGCCCCGAACTGCTCGTGCACACCGTCGAGAAGAACACCGGGCTGCGCATCGACCACTATGCGGAGATCGGCTTCGCGGGGTTCGTGAACATCGTCGACGCCATCGGCGGCGTACGGATGTGCCTCGACCGGGACATCAAGGACAAGAAGTCGGGCGCGGACCTGCGCAAGGGCTGTCACACCCTGAACGGCAAGCAGGCGCTCGCCTTCGTCCGCCAGCGGCACCAGGAGCGGGAGGGCGACCTGGGCCGCTCCAAGAACCAGCAGAAGTTCCTGTCGACCCTCGCCCACCAGGCCGCCCGCCCCGACACCCTCTTCGACCCACGGGAGATCGGTCCCGCCATGCAGGCCGGGCTCGACACACTCATCGTCGACAAGGACATGAGCCTGCGCGATCTCAGCGGGATGTTCCGCGCGGTGCAGGGCGTCGCGGGCGGCAAGGGCAAGCAGATCAACGTGCCGGTGTCCGGCATCGGCGTCCCCACGTCGAAGGGCAACGTACTGAAGTGGGACGCGAAGAGGTCGGCCGGACTCTTCGACGACTTGCGGCACGATCGGCGGGTTACGGAGACGGGGGAGACGGGCCGGTAGAGCGGCCGGGGCGGATTGAGGAGGGGGAGGAGGTGACGATCACCCCGCTGATCCGGTGCTCTTGCGCTGGTTGGCGTTGAAGCGCGCCTTCTTCTCCCGATTCCCGCACGTGTTCATGTCGCACCATCTGCGGGTGCGGCTTCGGCTGGTGTCGAAGAAGGCGGCTTGGCAGGTCGGCGATGCGCACAAGGCCAGTTTTCCGTCCCGTTCGCCCGAGATGACGCTGATCGCGTCGGCGGCGATCACGCCGAGGGCGTCTTCCACGCACGAAGCCGAGCTGAGCTGCCATCGCCGCTCGCCCTCGGGCGTCAGGACGGCCGCGGCCCGGCCCTGAGCGCTGCGGTCATTGATGACTTGGACGGCAGACGCAGGGAGCGCGTCCTGGGTCGCGGTCGCGGTCGCGGCGGCGTGAATCGCCTCTCTCAGTTCCCGGGCGAGGTCGAGTTGGGCGCTGGTGCAGGAGTCCACGTCGAGGCCGTTCACCGCCAGCCAGTCGACGAGTCGCTGCGGCACAGGAATGCGCTCCACGGCGTCGCCATGCCGCTCCGACAGGGTCCCCGTGAAGCTGGTCGCCAGCACGCTGCCGAGGCGGAAGTCGGGGAACCCAGTACGCATGGAACCACCTTAGCTGGTTGCACGTCGGCATGAAGGAGTAGTAGAACCGTCTTAGCCGGTTCACGAAAGGTCACGGCCGGTTCCGCGATGGCCAGGAGGTCTCATGCCCCGTCCGACCAGCGACGTCCAAGCATTTGAAGCCCACGCGACTGACGCCGACCTCGACGATCTGCGCGCGCGACTGGCCGCGGCGCGGCTGCCGGAGGCCGAGACGGTCGATCGCGCCGCGGCCGGCCCTCGTCGATGGGGCCAGGGTGTTCCTCTCGCCGACCTCATCGATGTCGTGAACTACTGGCGAACCGGGTACAACTGGCGGTCATTTGAAGAGCGCCTCAACCGGATCGGCCAGTTCCGCACGACCATTGATGGTCTGGGAATCCACTTCCTGCACCGCCGATCCGCGCGCGCAGATGCCACCCCTCTGCTCCTGACGCACGGCTGGCCGGGCAGCATTGCCGAGTTCATCGATGTCGTCGACGAGCTGGCGGATCCGAAGGAAGCGGACGCGCCGGCGTTCCACGTCGTGGTCCCGTCGCTGCCGGGCTTCGGCTACAGCGACAAGCCGGCCACCACCGGCTGGGGAACCGAAAAGATCGCGGCCGCATGGGTGGAGCTGATGGGACGGCTCGGCTACGGCAAGTTCGCAGCCCACGGCGGCGACTGGGGAGGCAATATCACCACGGTTCTCGGCGGCAGGTTCCCGGCGCATGTTCTCGGCATCCACACCTTGTTCGCGGAGGCGCCGCCCGGGTTGACGACGGACGGGCTGACGGCGGTCGAGCGCAAATGGACCGAGGAGACCCGCGACTTCTGGAGCCGACGCGCGGCGTACGCGAAGCAGCAGGCGACCCGACCGCAGACCATCGGCTACTCGCTCGTCGACTCACCGGTCGGGCTGCTCGCCTGGATCCTCGACAAGTTCGCCGAGTGGTCGGACACCGAGGACAGCCCGTTCGAGACGATCTCCATGGACCGGGTTCTCGACGACGTCACCCTGTACTGGCTGACGCGGACCGGCGCATCGGCGGCCCGCATCTACTACGAGAGCCACAACTCCCTGGACCCCGAACTCCGGGTCGATGTCCCGTCGGCAGTGACCATGTACCCCCGCGACATCGAGAAGTGCCCGCGGCCCTGGGCGCAGGAGCGGTACCGGAACATCGTCCGATGGAGGTCGCCCGAAAGCGGGGGACACTTCCCGTCGCTGGAGGTTCGCGACTACTTCGTCAAGGATCTGCAAGAGGGCCTCGCGGCAGTGCTGGCCGCTCGCGCGGTGCCTACAGCCAATCCCTCCGCTTGAAGATGAAGTACAGGCTCACGCAGACCACCGCCATCAGCAGGATCGCGAAGGGATACCCCGCCGCCCACTTCAGCTCGGGCATCGTCTCGAAGTTCATCCCGTAGATCGTCCCCACCAATGTGGGAGCAAACAGGATCGCCGCCCACGACGAAATCTTCTTGAAGGTGTCGCCCTCAGCGCGCTGACCTGCGTCAATGGACTACTTTCCGTGCCTGACGTGGGACGATGCCCTTTTCTCGTGCTTTCAATGCGCTACAGATTTGCGCGGCCGATTCTCCCCACGCCCTCCCCAAGGGCTGTTGCTTCTCCCCAAATTCTCCCCAGGGCGGCTCGCTGTCGTAGGCGGTGAGCCCATATGTCCGCGTTGCGGAGCAGCCTGCGGTGGCGCCGGGGCATCCGCCGCACCGGCCGGCCGACTATGCGGATTGGTGGGTGGCCCTGCTCGGCCGGCACCGCCACACCGCACGCGACTTCCAGCAGTACGTTCCCGAGCTCGTCCGCGTCGAACGGCGCCGACATCCGGGTCTTCCTCGGCTCCCTGGCCGCAGCGACCTCCCCGGTTCGCAGCTTCCCTCCTGCTCGGCGCCGAACTCCTCCTTGCCCCGCGCGCGAGCGTCACTCTCGACACGCGCGAGCGTCACTCTCGACATGCGGAGCGACTTCGAACACGGGGGCCTCGCGGACCAGGGGAACGGTCACACTGTCGGGCACGTCGCTGGAGCGGGCCGAACTGGGCTATCTCGCACCGGCAACGCCACGCTCACCCCCACCAACGAGACCGATGCCACGGCACGCGTGATCCTGCTGGGCGGGCCGCCGTTCGGAGAGGAGATCGTCATGTGGTGGCATTTCATCGGGCGCAGCGGATGAGATCGTAAAGGGCGCGTCGTGATTGGACGGAAGGGGACAGGCTCGGTGAGGTGAGGGGGTGCCGCTGCCCGCTCCAGAGTTGCCGAACGTACCCTTGAAGCCGCGCAGGAACAGTCACTGACCTGCTTGGGTGTCCCCGCCTGCCTAACCCCTTACGCGCGACTCGTTCGCCGAGACTCCACAGGTCATCGCACCTGTCCGGAGTGTGCGGTGTCTCGTACGCGTTGTACCGTACGGCGACCTACTGTTAGTCCGGGGTGCGTGAACCGGGGGGGCGAGGCGAATATGTCGGGTATGGGGCTGGCCGCGGCCATTGAGGAACTGCGGCAGGAGCTGTACGAGGTGCAGCGGCTCGGTGCGCATCAGCAGTTCGGCTTCGGTGTCGAAGAGGCACAGCTGGAGCTGCAGCTCGAACTGCGCGAGACCGCCAAGGCGGACGGCAAGCTCGCCTTCGGGGTGGTCGCGGTGGGCGCGGGGGGCGAGCAGTCCAACGTCCGTACGCACAAGCTGGTGTTGAAGCTGTCGGTCAACGACCGGGCCCGCGGCGGTGCGCGCCCGCAGATCGGCGATGACGAGTTCGGGTCGCTGGACGAGGAGTGACGTGGATCGCCGCAGACTGGCGTTTATCCGCAGCGGACGTGGCGGTGAGAGGCGCGCCACTGTCGGCTCCGGCTACCTGGTCGCCCCCCAGCTCGTGCTGACCGCCCGTCATGTGCTGGAGGACCGCGAGGCCGAGGAGCTGTGGCCGGACATCACCGTGTGGGTGGGTCACCACCGCGACGGTGCGACGACGCGCGCGCTCGCGGAAGTTGTATGGACCCACTCGGGCGGACTGGACGTCGCGCTCCTGCGGATCGACGGTGAGATCGATCCGCCCGGCTCCGTCCGCTGGGGTCGCCCGACGGGCAGCGTGCCGCTGCCGTACGAGGGCCTCGGTTACCCCTTGGCCGCCAAGGATGAGACCCGGGCCCCGGAGCATTTGCGCGGTGTTCTGCCGGTCCTCTCCGGGGGCAAGGACCGCTACGTCCTCGATCAGGGCTCGGCCCCCACCGCCCGTACCGACGGCCGGAACGCCTGGGGCGGGGCTTCGGGGGCGGCGGTCTTCTGCGACGGTCACCTCGTCGGTGTCGTGACCCAGGAGCCGCACGCCTACGGTGCCCGGCGGCTGATCGCCGTGCCGGTGGCCTCCTTCGCGGGGGACAGTGGCTTCGTGACCCTTGTCGAGGAGCACACCGGCCGGGCTCCCGCGCTCAGTGCGATTGGTGCGCGCCCGCCCGAGGCCCCGCCCGCCGCCGAGCGTCGGCCTGACGGGCGTGAACTGGAGGCGTGGCTGGCGCCGCTGTTCCCGCGGCCTGACGTCCGTGTCGATCACGCCCGGACCCTAGCGCGCGAACTGGGTTACGAGACGCTGGGGTATGAGCCCACCGTCGCCGACCTCGTGGCGCTGCTCATGGCGCATCCCCGGGCGCTCGCGTCGCTCGGCGAAGCCGTCGCGGCCGGCGCGCAAACGGCGACCAGGGCCGACCTGACTCGACTGTTCGCATGGGCCACGGCGTTCGACAGCGCGTCGCTGCTCTCCCTGCACGAGTACGACTCCTTGACCGGTCTGCTGGGGCGTGTCTGCGAGAAACAGCCGGCGCTGCTGCCCCGAATGGCCAGGGAGGCGCTGCCGTTCGCCGCTCTCCCGGAGATCCTCACCCGCCCCCGGCTCGTCGAGGACGACATCGGCGCAATGGTCGAGAGCCTGGAAAACCTGTCCGACACGGTGAGCGGCGCCGACGGCGCCTTCCCGGTACCGGCTCTCCTGCGGGTCGTCGAGTACGCGGCGGCGGCCGTGGGCGGCGGCCTTGGCGACGACCTGCGTGCGTGGTCGGAGAAGACCGTCCAACGGCTCGGTGTCGACATGGGGGCTCTGCGCGAGCGACGTGCGGACGCCGCCCAGTGGGCCAAGCGCGCGCCATCGCCGGTGTCGCGGATCGTGATGGAGCTGGCGCACGACCCCGCCGCGGGGGAGGAGAGGTACCGGGTCCAAATCCTGCACGTCCGGCACGACGGTTCGCACCGCGTGCTCAAGGAGGCGGAGGCGAGTCCCAAAACCCCGCAGGAGGTTGCTATCTGCCTCGAAGCGGCGGTGTCCGCCGCCTCCCAGGAGCCGGGACAGGACGACCAAGCGGTGTGGGTGACCGTAGTGGTCGACCGGGAGGGGCTCGGCCTGGCCGTCGACGAGTGGGAGCCCGCGGCGCTCGATGGCCTCATTCTGCCGTGGCCGATCGGAGGACGTTACCGCCTGTCTCTGAGCTGCCCGGAACTCAACGACCTGATGGCGGCGCGCGAAGGCGACCAGGCACGCCGGTGGAGGAATGGCCGCGCGTCGGTGCTCGACACAAGCCGGGCGGTCGACGACGCCTTGCAGCTCCAGGATCTGCTGACGACCAAGCATCGGGACACCGCGCGGGTGGTCCTCCGCGGGCCCGCCCACGAGCGCAGGTCCTGGGCGATCCTGTGCCTCGCCCTGGGAGTCCCGGTCGTGCTGTGGGACCGGGACTCCCAGGGCTACGAGGACGCAGAGAGACTGGGGGCCCTTGCTCCCGCAGACGATCTGGACGGACTCGCCGAGCGGGTCCGGCACTTCCGGAGCGGTTCGGCGGCCCGCCCGACGGAGCGGCGGGCACGGCCCGCCCTCGTATGGGAACCGGAAGGCAGTCTCCCGCGGACCGAGCGGCTTCGACTGAGTGACCCGCGGAGAGGATCGTACGTGTCATGACCACCCCAGAACCCCTGGCCGGTACAGGCCCCCGGCTCTCGTCTTCCCACAGTGAAGGCGACGCGTGGTGGCTGTTCCGCGGTGACGGCGAGTGCCGTGAGGTGCCGTTCCCCGTCGCGCCCCCGTGGCGCCGGTTCGACCGGACGGAGACGGCGACCGGCGACGGGGCCCCGTTCCCGCGGCCCTACCTCATCGGCCCCGACGAGGTGCAGGTGGTGAACGCGGCGCTCCACCTGCGCCGTCCCCTCCTGGTGACCGGCCAGCCCGGCACGGGCAAATCCTCGCTGGCCCACGCCATCGCGCACGAGATGACGCTCGGCCGCGTCCTGCACTGGCCTGTGAACAGCCGCTCGACTCTTCAGGACGGTCTCTACCACTACGACGCCGTCGGCCGACTGCGCGAGGCGAGCCTGCGGCGCGACGTCGACGGCCGCGACGCGGACGGCACGGAACCGGACATCGGCCAGTACATCCGCCTTGGCCCCCTGGGCAACGCGCTCGTGCCCAGGGAGCGCCCCCGCGTTCTGCTCATCGACGAGCTGGACAAGGGCGACGTCGACCTGCCCAACGACCTGCTGACCGTCTTCGAGGAGGGCGAGTTCATCATCCCCGAACTCGCCCGGCTGCCCGCGAGCCAGGCACCGGTGCACGTGCGGACCGACGATCTGGACGAGACCGCCCCGGTCCCGCGGGGCCGCGTCCGCTGCGCCGAGTTCCCGGTCGTGGTCATCACCAGCAACGGCGAACGCGAGTTCCCGCCTGCCTTCCTGCGGCGCTGCGTCCGCCTCGACCTCCCCGAGCCCGACGAGCGGCGCCTCCGGGAGATTGTCGCCGCGCACCTCGGCCCCGACGCCCTGGACGACATGGACGACCTGCTCCGGGAGTTCCTCGCACGCCGCGCCGAGGGGGAACTGGCCACCGATCAGCTGCTCAACGCTGTATTTCTACGCAAGGGCGGCGTGAACCTCGACGCGAGCTCCCTCCTCCAAGGCGTGCTGCACCGGCTCGGCGGAGGCATGTGACGCCGTGATCTCGCGCGTGACGAAGCTTCTGGCGGAGAGCGGCGCGGACCTCTCCCACGAGGAACTCCTCGACGCCCTCTGGCTCGCCGGAAAGCTGCCCCGAGGCTCCGAACCCCTGGCGCGCTCCGCTGACGTGGCCGCCGCCTCTTCGGAGCGGCACGACGAGCCGCACCACGATGGGCTGGCGGTGCCATCGGGCGGGACCGCGGATCCCACGTCGGAGCCGGACAGTGCGGAGGCGGAGTCCGCGGAAGAGCAGTCCGCGCGCCCACTCCTGGCCTCGGGGCGACCCGGCCACGACGACGCACAGGGGCCCGCGAGCCTCTCGCCGGCGGTTGCTCTCCGGGTTCCGGACAGCAGCGCCCTCGGCGCCGGTCAGGTCGGGCTAGGCAGGTCTCTGCGGCCGCTGCGGCAGCGCTTCCCGGACCGACGCCGACAGGAACTCGACGTCCCGCGGACCATTGCCACCATCGCCGAGACAGGTGTGCCCGAGACCGTCACCCGTGCGGTGCGCGGCCGCTGGCTGTCCCTGGCCCTCGTGGTCGACGACGGCGTCTCCATGGTCCTGTGGCAGCGGCTCGCCGCCGACGTCCGGACCCTGATGGAACGGGCCGGGGCCTTCCGTGACGTGCGCGTGTACGGACTCGACGCGCGCAGCGTCACTCCGTCGCTTCGCACCAGCCCGTACCGCCACCGCGGCCGGCCTCTGACGCCGGAAGCCCTGTGCGACCCGAGCGGCAACACCCTCGTCCTCGTCGTCAGCGACGGCGTGGGTGAGGCGTGGCGGGACGGCGGCATGCGCCAGGTGATGAATTGTTGGGGACGCCGTGGTCCCACGGCGATCGTCCAGACACTGCCGTCCAGGCTCTGGGCGAGCACCGGCATCGGCGCGCGACGCTGGCAGGTGACCACCCAGCGCCGCGGCGGCCCCACGCACGCCTGGCACGTGACCGACCCGGACCTGCCGCCGGACCTTGTCCGCTACGACTCCGTGCCCGTCCCCGTCCTCACGCCGACCCCCGCGGCCGTGGCCGACTGGGCCGGGCTCGTCGCCTCACCGGGCGGCACCGCGCTCCTCCCGCTGTGGGACGAGGCCCGGCCCGGTTCCGGCAGGATCGTGGACGACGACCCGAACCACGCCCCGGACGACGCTGCCGCAGCAGTACTCCGCTTCAAAGATGCCGCGTCCGCCGAGGCGTACCGGCTCGCGGCTCACATAGCAGCCGTCACCCCGGTCACGCCGCCGGTCATGCGCTTGGTGCAAGCGGCCCTCGGACCGCCGACGGACCTCGGTCACCTCGTGGAAGTGTTCCTCGGGGGTTTGATGCACGAATCCGGCGCCGACGGAACTGATCCAGCGGACGGGACGGATGGAACCGGCGGAACGGAACGGCTGCCGCATCACCGGCGTTACGACTTCACGGACGACGCCCGGCGCGTCCTCCTCAGCGCCGTCTCCCCGAGGGAACTGCTGCACACCGCCGAGGTAGTGACGCAACGCATTGAGACCGCGGTCGGCCGCGCTCCGGTCTTCCCGGCATGGGTCGGCCACCCGGACGGCGCGGCTGTCATCGAGAAACCCGCACGCTCCTTCGGCTGGCTACGGGAGCAGGTGCTCACGCGGCTCGGTATCCCGTTCCCCGCTGATGCCGTGCCGGTGGCGAAGTTGGCACCGGTGCTGCGTGTGCAGCGCGCTCCGAGTGCTCTGCTCGCTGAAGGCGAAGAGGCGTACAACGACACGCGCGACCCGTTCCTGCCCCCAGGCTGGGTGGCGCTGCTCCCGGAGGATCCGGCGCGGCTCGGCCGGTTCCGGCTTCGTGCGCGAAGTGCGAACGGCTGGTCCCACCTGACGATGTATCTGGCCGAGGCCGAGGACGGCACGGTCTCCATGGTCCGCGCACCGATCAGTCTGTACGCCCGCGAGCCGGAAACCGCGCGGGATCTTGTCCGGACGGAAGCCGGGTGTCTGTCGCGCATGCGGGGCACGCACGCCCCCGCCCTCCTCGGCGCGGCGGCGCCTACCGGGGAAGAGCTGCCATGGGTCGCCGCGAGCTGCGTTCACCGCAGCGCAGGCGATCCGTCCTCACCGCCCGCACCCAATCTGCGCGTCTTGCTCGCAGAACACGGAGGGATCGTCCCGGAAGAACTCTTCCTACGCATCGGCCTCGGCCTGGCGGAGGCCGTCGCCCTCGCGCACTCCCGGGGGCTCGTGCACGGCTCGCTCTCCCCTCGGGCCGTACTCGTGACCGACCGCGACGTACGGCTGGTCGGCTGGGCCACAGCGACGGTCGACGGCGTCGACAGCGCTCACCGCGGCGTGCTGCCCCTCAGCGACACCTATCTGACGGCGGACGACGACGGGCGTTCGCTCACGCCGCAAAGCGACATGTACGCCGTCGGGGCGCTGCTGCTGGCCTTCCTCTCGGGGCGGTGGGGCGGCCCGAGGACCGACCACCCGGAACAAGGTTTCCTGGCCGGCCCCGGAATCGGTGGCCCGGTGCTCCTGCGAACGCTTCGGCGGTGTCTGGAGCGGGACTCCGCCCTCAGACCCTCCGCCACTGAACTGGCCGAGGCGTTCGCGCTTGCGGCGCCCGAACGCGCGGCCCTGGACTCCGAGGAAACCGCACGGAGGGCAAACCGTGGGCCGGCCGACCCAACCGCTTCTTCCGAGTCCGAGAGGGAAGGAGCGCTGGTCGGGGGACGTTACCGGTTGGTGCGGCTGCACCGCGTCGCAGCGATCTCGATGACGTGGCGGGCAACGGACGAACTGCGGGACAGTGATGTCACTCTCAAAATCTTCACCGGGCCACGGGACGGCGAGGCGTCTTCACAAAGGAACTTCCTTGCCGACGCGAGGCAGCTGGCCGTACTGGACGCGGAGGGGTTGGTGCGTGTCAGCGATTACGGACTGCACGATCATCGTCCGTACCTTGTGACGGATGCCGTCGACGGCGAAGAACTGCACAACCTGCTGGATGGGTCTTCCAGCGCCCTCCCGTTGGAGAGAATCAAGGACATCGGTCGCCAGACCGCGCGGATCCTCGCCGAATACCACCGTCACGGGCTGCTACACCTGGACATCAGCACCGCGGCCTTGGTGGTGCGCCCTGACGGCCGGGTGCTGCTGACAGATCCCGGTTCGGGCATCCGTGGTCTAACGGAATCCACGGGCGTCGCCTTCGACCACCGCAGTGACCTGTACGCATTGGGTTGTCTGCTCTACGCGATGGCCACGGGCGCCTCGCCCGACATGACCGCGCTCACCCCACGTGAAGCAGGAGACCACCGCCCCCCGCACCCTCCACCGAAACTGCCCCCCGGCTTTCCTCCCGAGTTCGCGGCGCTGGTCACGGAACTCATGACCGTCGAGCCCGTGGGCCGGTCGACCACTGCGGTCGAGGTGATGAAGCGGCTCACGAGCGCGGGCACGGACGATGCGGAGCTGATCGCGGTCTACGAGGCGGTGCGCGATGCGGACCCGGGTGGTACGCGTGCCGGGCGCGTCCTGCGGGATGTCATCGACGCAGTCCTGGCCGGTGAGGTGACGGGTCGATACGACGTGGAGCAGCTGACCAAGGCGGAGAAGGGGAGCCTCGGCACTTCGGTGACCATCGCGTTCCAGCGCGCGTTCGTCTTCGGGGACGGCCGAGCGACGGACTTCCGTGTCGCCGGTGTCGATGTGGACATCCGTTACAGCCACAGACTCGGCAGCTGGATGTTCGCTCCTGAGATGCTGGACCACGTCTGTCTGCTGGTCTGGGCCGACGACCACCAGAGCCGGTGGAGCGTCGGTTTGCTGCGCGTCAGGCAGGAGTGGCTCACCGCGGGGCGCAACCGGGACATGAAGGCCACGCTGGCTGCCGAGCACCGCGACAAGATCGTCTGGCTCTGGCGGGACGCCGAGCTTGCGGAGAACGTCCTGCTACACATGTCCGACACCGACCGCGAGGCGGTCTTCAGAAGCAGTTCGGGCCAGCTCCGGCTCAACGAACTCTTCCGGCGTGTCCAAGGGCGCCGAATCGGGCGTACGGCGGTCCGCACGGTGGCTCAGCAGAGGGACTACATGAAGAGGATCCGCGGAAACGGTGGATCCCGCACGGCGCTCAGCGGCTCAGGAATCATCATCCTGGGCGACTACAGCGCGCACCGGCGCATCGCCGACCAGCTCGGTCTCCCCGTCCCAGGAGAAGGCGAGTTCGTCAGCGCCCGAGTTGTCCCAGCCGTGTCCGCGTCGGGCAAGCCTGTTGCGGAGGTGGACGGCCGTCAGTGGTCCCTGGCCTCTCCGGAAGACCCTGAGCACCCCGCCCCGGCGTTGCCCTCGCGATAGTCGGCGCGCAGTTCGTGCCGGTCGCACGGCGGAGCCCGAATTCTTTGCGCGGCGCCCATCAGCCGCGCTTGGCTCGCCCGATGAGCTTTCTGCTGACGGCGAGCGGCCTGCGCAATGAGACACAGTCAGACGCGCTGCGCGACATCAGGAGCGGGAAGCCGGAGACGGCCGCATAGATCGAGCCGCCCAACCCTGCGCCGGCCACGCCTGCCAGGTCCGCCTGAACAAGCTGCGCAAGCCAAGCACCCCGCGATCAGTGGCCGCACGGCTGTTCTATGTGCAGACGGTCGAGTTCCCGTGCCCGCCGAACCAACTCCGCGCTCACTGCTCAGGCAGTAGCCCACTCCTCTATGACCGAGGCAGTTTCCTCGATACAACTGTCAACGGCCTCGACGAACGATGCAGCGTCGTGCGACGGAAAATAGATCGGCACGAGTCCAAAGAGTGGCTGAGTTGCATCCACTCTCGCCAGGTCGACGCGAGAGTCTAGGTTGTAGTGCATCAGGGTGTTGCGGAACGGCTTTGCTGAGCGATCCATAATCAGGCTTGCCGCCCACGTGCCCGTGATCTTCTCGATAAGCCTCGTGGACTGCGTGGTGAGGTCACCGGGTCGTTCGTCATGAAGCATCTGCAAGCTGCCAAGAACCTGATACAGGGTAAGAAAGCGTATCTTGAATACGGTGTACTCGACCTCATTCGCATCTGCGCTCAGCCCGACCATCGAGTCGACGAAATTCATCAAACCCCGGAACACCATCAGTAGCCGGTTGATGTCTAGCGTGCCCTTGCCATTGAATACCTGACCGTAGTATTTAGTCGATCGAACGTCGTTGTCCCGCTGATCAAAGCGCATCGGATCGAGATGACTCACAAAGGTCTTCGCGCCTGAATCGGTCCTCGCGCCCAGCCCGCGGAAGTAACGGCCGTACTCTTCGTAGACGGATTGCAGATTCGGACCCGACCCCTTCTCCAGTAGTGCGACAGGATCAAATCCCAGATGGAACGTGGCGGCATGCGTTGTCGAGATAATCCTTCCGTCGTAGCTATAGAGACCCAAGTCTGTCTCTAGAAAGCGGGCGGCCTTAAGCCACGTGTTGTTCAGAAACCTATCCGCGTGTGCAGGCGAGATCTCGTCACGGAAGTACGCAAGCTGCCCTTCAATGCCGCGCCGGTTGTCCTCGAAAAGCTTCAAACTGTGGCGGGAACGCGCCACGATTGCTTCGGCGTCAGCCGACAACAGGGCGGGCAAGGCGGGATCAATGCGCTTGAGCTTGCTATACGACTCATGTACAAATAGTGACAGGTACGGTGCCAAACAGAACATGATGGTACCGCTGTGTTCGGAGGCTCTCGATGCACCCAAATCGCGACTGAACCGGCCGACATAGGCAGCATCACTTCTTATGCCGAGCGCCACCACATCATCTTGAACTGTCACTATTCCCTCTTCTTTCGATCAGAATCATTCTCGGCGCACCTGACATCATCACAATGGCCCAAGTCATCCGTACGCTGAGGGTGGCTGCTAGTGAGAAGTCTTCACACCTACCCCTGACCTATTGGGTTCGCCTACGCTGGGTACTTCCTCATGAAGGCTTCTACTCCACCGATGAGCCGACGTACCTGATCGCGGTCGTAGTCTGCGTAGTCCCCGTGGGCTGCCTTGTTCCGAAGGTCCATCCAGGCGGTAACTTCCTTCTGCTGCAAGCCGTCGTACACTCCAGCCTTCTTGAGGTCGGCGTTCATAGTGTCGGCCTTCTTTGGCTTGCCTGCCACTGCCGTCGTCACATTGTTCTTCCCGCACAGAGCGCGCACATGAACTTCGAGGGACGTTCCCGTGATGACGGCCGCGGCGTCCTTGTATCCCTTGGCAAGCAGCCCTTCCGCCATTTCCAAGTAATCGCGGTAGGTATCGGCGTGCACCAGCTCGACGATCGATTCAACCCACCCGGCGACCAAATCGTCACGTAGTCCCAATGCGACGATGCGCACTTCTCTGAGTCGATAAGGCTGTACTCTACGGCGGGCAGTGTCAAGCTGCTTCATATACATAGAGGTCGGTCGCGTAGCTCGCTCGATTGCGGCTTCGATCCGGTTGCTGAGAACAACGGGGTCGTCTGCCCCGTCATGCAGGAGAGACCAGTTATCGTTCCGTGCGTAGTTTTCGGAAGCCTTGATCAGAAAGTTGAGCTGCTCGATTACCTTGTCGATGTTGGCCATCGTCTAGTCCCCTTGTCTGCGCGCTATGCCGAGTACTTCAGCATGAAGTCCCGCACGCCATCAATGAACATACGTACCTGGTGTTCGTCATAGCTTTGGTAGTCACCGTGAGCCGCCTTGTTGCGCAGGTCCATCCAGGCCGTAATCTGCTTTTGCCGTAGTCCGTCATAGACGTCAGCCTTCTTCAGGTCGGCGTTCATGATGTCGGCCTTCTTCGGTGCACCACTGGCCAGTTCGGTGTCTTCGCCATATCTAACACAGAGCGTTCGCACATGAACTTCCAATGACGTACCTGTGATGACAGCCGCAGCGTCCTTGTACCCCGATTGCAACAACGTCTCTGCCATATCCAGGTAATCGCTATGGGTGTCAGCGTGCACCATCTCAACAACTGTCTCCACCCATCCGGATGCCAGATCGTGATGGAGGCCAAGAGCAATACTAAAGACCTCGCGAATCTTCAGCGAGGTTCGCTTTTGTTCCCGATAGACATCTAGCTGCCTTACGTAGCTACTACCAGGAGGTGCCAAGCGATCGATAGCGGATTCGAGACGGCTCACAAGGAGCTTGGCTCGATCAGAGGCCAGTACTCCTTCGGTACGGGTGCTGATCATTTCCCGGTACTCAGCAATAAGCTCATCAAGCTGAGCCATCATCCTCGCTACGTCCATCAACTCGCAGCCTCCGTGTGGTAGTTGATCATCGAAGAACGGATCAGGATATGACCCGATAGCGCCCTCGCGCCAGTGGATTGCCGAGGTCCACCGAGCTGGCGCGGCCTGCTAGGCCGTGTATCGAAAGTGGATCTTGGGCAGTGAGCCTTTCCAACCTGACGGGTGGTTGGGCTGGCAGCCCCGGCGGCGGGCGCATGAAGAAAGCTCCTGGTAGACGGGTTCACGAGCAAGATCACCAGTCCGCCAGGAGCTTTCGCGTGCTTGTCTACCCGTCCGGCATCGATCTGTCCAGCCGCACTCTGCGGCATCTTTCCGGTCTTCTCGCAGGTCACCGTCGTCGGATCGGTTCGCGCTGGCGTCGCTTGACCTGCGGTCGGCAGGCCCTGCTCGTCCTGGCCCACCTAGCTGATTTCTCCCAGGCTGCGCGGGCGGTGCTGACGTGGGCGGGAGAGCCGTCGCACCTGAGGCCCCGCGACCCACCCTGGCGCGGAAAACGTATGGGAGTTATTGGTGGGGCGATTTACGATCGTTGGTCATGACCGTATACGCGAGCCAGAATCGGACGGATGCGTCGCCGAAGCGAGCTGCGGAGCCGACATCCGAGTTCTTGGGGAGAATCGCCGGTCCGTTCTGGGATCAGGTTCGGGACACGATCAACGAGTGGTGGTCACACCTCCCGGACCATGCGCAGCCCGGTTTGCGCAGCCGGCTGCTGGACCGGAACTTCGACACGAACGTCTACTCCGCGCTGTGGGAGTTGTACCTGCACGAGATGCTGATTGGCTCCGGTTACACCGTGGCGATCGAGCCTGGAATAGGGACGCGCGGCAAGAACCCAGACTTCCTGGTCTCCCGCGAGAGTGAACAATTCGTCGTCGAGGCGATCTGGACGACCCAGCGCCTGGAGGAAACCGGACCCAACCGGCTGCTCCCACCTGACCTGGCCGATGCCATCGACAGCGTGCCGAGCCCCAACTTTTTCGTCTCGTACACGCTTGAACAGACGGGGCCGATGACGCCGCGGCAGAGGCGGCTGAAGACTGAGCTGACGCAGTGGCTCGCCAGCCTGCACCCCGATCAAGTCATCGCCGAGTACGAGCGCAAAGTGCCATTGCCCAAGCACACCTGGCAGGAGGCAGGCTGGCGCCTCTCGTTCGAGGCAATCCCCCGCAGCCCCGGCAAGCGAGGCGATCCAACAAGCAGGACAATCGGCATCCACCCCGCGATGTCCTGGTTCGGCGACGAGTCAGATCAAGTGCTCGACGCGGTCAAGAAGAAAGGAGGGAAGTACGGCGATCTAGCGCTGCCATTCATCGTGGCGGTTGGCCGTGCGGCCTTGTTCCCCGAAGATGAAGACGTAGAGACCGCGCTGTATGGGACCTCGGTCGAGTACGTCCACAACAGCACGCGGACCTACGGCCGCCAGCCCGACGGCTACTGGACTGCTACCTACGACCACGCTCACAGTCAGGTCAGCGGCGTACTCACCGTCAACAACCCAGCGCCCTGGACCTGGACGAAGAACACGCCTGTCCTTTGGCAAAGTCCCGACCCCAGCTCGCTCTCGGCCCCCGCCCTCCCTGTCTGGGCAACGGCACAGGTGGTCGATGCCCACGTCGAATACCAGCCACCGACCTACCCCATCTACACCGCCCTCGGCCTGCCCAAGCACTGGCCGGTCGGCGACGCCTTCCCCCAACGTCACCCGAGCAACGCCGGATGACTGTTCAGCGGCAGCACCAACTACCGGGCCTCATCTGCCCTGCTGGGGCACGTGCGGAGGATACGAGATTCGAGCTCGTAAGAGGTGCCCGCAACACGCTTTCCAAATGTTCGTCTGGGCGTCCGGAGCAGACCTGAAAGGTCCTGACCTGGAGAGGAGCGGGTTGGCAACGATTGCTGGCGCGAGTTTGCAGATGCCGCCGGCCCAGGTGGTGACCGGGCCGACTGCCTAGCAGTCAGGTTCACGCTGGGAGGCTAGGGAACACCGGCTGCGGTCATGGTGGCTTGGTCACCTCCGTGGGGTCCTCTGGGAGATGACCGTGTAAGCGATACCCCATCTCGTCGGGGTGCCGGGTGACGCGTGCCAGTCGCCAGGCTGCCTCGTACGACATACGGCCGTGGCTCTGGGCACGGAGACGCACTGCCAGCAAGCTGGTGACCGGATCGAGGAGCCAGCGCAGGAGCATCAACTTCACTGGAACTCACCGGCGATGGCGGTGAGGGCACGGGCAGCGTCCTCGTCGCCGAATGCTCGTACGGTGCCTGCGAGCAGGACTAGAAGTTCCTTGCAGCCTTCAGGGGTCAGCTTGCCGACGAAATCGTGGATTACCTGAGCGACAACGACCCACTGCTGTCCGGGTTGCCACTGTCTGACCATGCGAACCAGATCTTCGAGATCCGTACCGGCAGGTGGTCCGCCCAGGCGGGGCCAGTTCTCGGCCGAGCTTTCCAGAGCTGTGTAAAGCCGGGCGGCGGCGGGGTTGGCGAGGATGTGTTCCTGGAGGAATTCCTCGCGCGCTTTGGCCTGGCGACGGGCCAGCACGTCCAGCTCGAGTTCGCGGCGCAGCAGCTCTTCCTGGCGACGGTGGTTCTGCTGCAGCTGTTCCGCGGCGAACGCGGCCTGCCGGGTTAATTCGTCCACCTCGATGGTCACGGTGGCATCCACGACGACCACGCTCACGCCGCCAAGAGGCAGGGCTTCAGCGAGTGCGGCGCCAATGTCCTGCTCGGCGGCGTCAGGACGGAGGACATCGCAGGCGGCGGCTGCCTCATCGATCACGGCCCTGACGAGTTGCCCGGCTGCGTACGGACCCGCAGGGTTGGCGGTGTCGTCACGACGCCGCCACGTCGCTCGGACATGTGCGCAGAAGTGGAGCGTTGGGTCCGCGCTGCGTGGTCGGTCGGAGAAGGTGGAGATCCAGGTGGCGCCGCCCGGCTGGGAGGCGCCTTCGGCGGTGGGGCGGCGCTTCATGCGGCTTCGGGCTCCTCTGACTTGTCTGCCTCGGGATGTTCCTGCAGCAGGAGCTGCTGGACCTTGGCGAGGTCGGCGTCGAGGAGGGAGGAGAGTTCGAGCTTCAGGTTCGCCCGGTCGGGCGAGTACGGGCGGTCTTCGCTCTGGACCCATACCTGTGAGCAGGTACGCAGGGCCTCGCGCAGGGTCGGGCCTTCAGGGCCCCGGACGTCCACGGCCTGGCGAAGGGTGTCCAGGACGATCGGTCGCAGAGGTGGCCGTTGAAGGGCTGCATCGAGCCACAAGAAGATGGCTCGGTCGAGTTCGCGATCCCCCGCCGCTCCGGTCGCCTGACGCAGGAGAGTGCGCCACCCGGTGACAAGGCCGGCGACTGGAGGGCGGAAGTCCTCCTCTTCGTCGGTGTCCGGCGTGATGTCGCTGTGGAGCACCAGCGGCACTCGGTCGGCTTCTGGTGCAGACGACGCGGCGAGAGCCATGAACGTACGGTGGCCGACGGTGTCCCGGATCTTCTCGTCACCGCACCAATCGACGACGTACCCGAAGAGCGTCTTCCGGACGGAGCTGTCCGCCCACAGCACCTGGATCGCTTCGCGCAGGCTGTCCACGACCTCCGGCAGCCCGCTGTTGGCCACGCGCTTCAGGCGGCGTAGCGCCTTCCCTGTGTGACGCCGCCCGAACTGTCCGGTGCAGACCTCGACGACGGCCTGCTGGAGTGAGGGGTCCTTGCGCTTGGCCCATGACAGCAACAGGGAGTGCACGTATGGAGCGCTGGCTGCGTGGATCGCCGCGTTGTCGAGCAACTTCACGGCCAAGGGCCACAGTTCTTTGTCCGTGCCGTGGGCGTACCACGCTGTGACGATCGCCTCTAACGGTTCTTGTCTGCGATGGCGTACGGCCCAGCGCAGCGCGAACTCACCGATGCGGCCTGCCAAGGCACGGCGGGCGTCCTTGGTGATGGTCTCCAGGGCCTCCTTGTTCGTTCCTGTGTCATCGACGGGAACCTGGGCGAGCCACTTCAAGAAGGAGGTGCGGGCCAGCGGGCGATCGTTCCAGAAATACTCGATCGCGGCGTCATCCCAGTGCGGCCGGTCGAAACGGAGAGTCCCGTCCTCCTCGCGGCGCGCCTTGATCGCCTTGGTCATGGCGATCACGCCCGGGGCCTGTTGCCCGTGCACCGGGACAGGGGTGTCACGTTTGTCGAGCGTGTCGGTCAACTCCGCGGCCTTGGCGTACACATGGCCCACCGGGTCGCCGCGGAGGACCGCGGCGGTCAGGAGGAAGCTCCGTTCGAAGCTGGTCCGGACCTGGTCTTCTGGTTCGTGCCACTCGTAGAGCGCGTCTTCCCAGTTGCTGAGGACGGCTACGACATTGGCAATCTGGTCGTCGAGGGAGCGGCGCCGCTCGGCAGAAGCCTGTTGCGCCGTTTCCCGTGTTACGTCCGAGAGGTCATCGGCCGCGAGTCGTTCGGCCTTCCGGTGCTCATCGAGCATGAGAGGAGTGACGTTCAAGATGTCTGTGGGCGTCATGCCGCCGATGAGACGGCGTATGCCGGTGCTACCGAGCCAGGAATTGACGGGGAACGACGGCTCCTGTGCCAGCAGCCAGCGGGTGGCGATGTCGTGGGGGTGGATCTCGCCCAGATCCGGCGCGGTGCTCGGCGGTGCGCCGTGGCTGATCCGTCGCCACTGTTCCGGGCGGGTGAGGACGATGAGTCGGTTGTCCCGCCGGGCCAGCCGCTCACCGAGTCTTCCCAGACCGGAACCGAATGTGTCGGCTACCTGGAAGCCGTCTTCGTCTGGCGGGAGTTCGAGCAAGAAGCCACACCGGTGATCATGAGGCAGACGTCGTGCGGGGAAGTGCTGGGAGCCGCCGAAGGCGAGCGGGCGCACTTCTGTGATCAAGCCTTCTTCCACGAGCTGGTCGAGAAGGGCGTATGCGGTCGTGGTCCTGCTGCTGTTCGGTGGGCGGTTGATGACCAGTACGGACCCCGAAGGGCGCAGGATCTCAAGGGCCTGGGCAAAGGGACTGCGCGTCCGGTCGGTGTCCTCAGAGCGGGGCTTGGCGTAGACCTTGCGGATCACCGCCAAGTACTCGGCTTCGATAGGCGCGTCAGCGTCCAGGGTCTGCTCGAACACGTATTTCGTGCCGATCATCTCGCCCAGGTTGATCAACGCGCGCTGGAGCGTGGCCGCCTGCCCGACGGCCTCGACCGCCTCGGGGGACGGTGGTGCCGTCCTGCCCCGTTCAGCTTCTCGCTGTGCTGCCGGTTCCGGGCTATTCGGTGGGATGACAGGGGGAGCGGGATATGACGTGTGTACGGATCCTGACTGTGAGCTCGACGGCGCGGCCACTTCGGGGCGAGCGCGCGCCATTGACTCGGCGTTGGCCTCTGCGCCTGCTGTGGGTGCACCGGCGGAGGGGGTGGGGCCCTCCGTATGGTTGGTCTGTTCTCCGTCGCTGTAGCGATCGAGTAGCGGCGGACGCGCCCGCGAGTCTTCGGCAGCGCCGTACGGGTTTCTGGTAGCCGGAACGGACTGCTGCTGGGTGAAGTCCTGCTCATCGTCGAGAGCCATCGGTTGCGCCGCCTCTCAGCCGATGGGTCCGTCGATCTCGACGCCGACCTGTTCCGCCGACGCCTCGACGACCTTCGCGGACTGGTCCACGCGTACGCGGCCCGTCTGGGAAATTTCCTGAGCGCGTACACCGACCTGGTGGCCGGTGAGCTGTTCCGCGCGCTGTGTGACGGAGACGCCGGGGCGCGCGGGCCGCTCATCCTCGCCGCCGAAGGGCAGTTGCCGCCCGTAGATCTGCTCCAAGTCCAGGCGCAGAGCACCCAGTAGATCCCTGAGCCCCGGATCGTCTCCCTGCAGCAGCGCTGGACGTGCCAGATACACCTGGAGTGCTCCGCGGGCCTCAGTGATGCGCTCGATCCGTGCAGAGGACAGTTCAGCCGGGCGGACGGTCAACGACCCGACCTGCCCTTCGACTTGCTCCGGCTCCTCCACGGGAACCCGACCCGCACGCCGGTCAAGGACCGCCCCGGCCCGGTCGAACAGAAACCTGACTGCCTCAGTGAGTGCGGTGCCGACGAGCATCGGAAACGTCAGTGGATCCATGGATGTATGCCCTCCCCGTTGATTGCGCGTCCCGCCGTGTACGCGCAGTCGCAAAACCTGACTGACGGTACGTTCGCTGTCACCCAGAGAGAAGAACCGTTCCGGTCACCCAAGGTGATGACCCAAATACCCTTGGCGTTCGCGTGTGCGATGCCCTTGACGTGGGGCGCGGTCCGATGGTGTCCGGCTGGCGCGCATATGGCAGACGCACTTTCGGCTGGAACTATGCGGAATGGCCCGCTCGCGAGCATCCTGGCCTGGCCGAAATGCGGCAAAGGGCCGACCGACTCCGCCGTGCCCTCAGGAGGAGTCAGGCTGGCCTGACGCCGGGGCAGGCAGTACGGCTGCTCTCGTCTGGTGGCGGTGTGCACGGGTGCGGGCGTGGGCGTTTTCGGGGATGACTCCCCAACAGGGCTGCGGCGGACATAAGTTGGTGGCCAGGTGATCTTTGGCGGGGGTTGGTGTGGCAGGTCGGGATCTACGGGCGCTGTTCAGTACGAACGACCGCACGCTTGGGGCTGCGGAGGCGTTCACGAATCGCCAGGCGCAGTGGGAGTTCGCGGTGGCCGCGCTCACCGAGCACCTGCGGTATGTCAACGACCCTGCCTTTGATCCTGAAGACCTGGAGGCGGCCCGGGACAACGTGGTGGTCTTCCATGGGTTTGGTGGCATCGGGAAGTCCACGCTGTCGCGCAAGTTCGAGGCAGCCCTCGCCGACCCGGATCAGCGCCCTGCCCAGTGGGGTGCCCCCGTATGGGGTGGAGCGCGGATCCTGCCCGTACGTATCGATCTCGCGCGCTCCGCGAGTCCCGATTTCGAGAAGGTCGTGCTCTCCGTCCGCCTTGCGCTGGCCGCTGTCGGCCGGCCCCTGCCTGCCTTCGACCTGGCGTTGCGCCGCTACTGGGAGCATCAGCACCCGGGTGATCCGCTGGAGGAGTTCCTCAACCGCGGCGGCTTGGCCGCCCGGTTCGGGAAGGCGCTGCCGCAGCAGATGCAGTCCGCCCTCGCCGATGTCGCCCAGACCCTGCTGCTGCCTGGCACGGTGGGCTCCGCCATCGGGCAGGTCACCGGGGCGCTCGTAGGGGCACTGCGCGAGCGCCGGCAGACCGTACGCGCGCTCGCCGGCTGCGCACGCCTTGCCGACCTTCTGGAGAGCGAACCGGATCTGGATTCCCTCTCCTACTACCCGCACCTGCTCGCCTGGGAGCTTGCCCGGTTACCCGCCGTGAAGAGGGTCACGCCGGTGATTTTGCTGGACGCCTTCGAGGAGATCGGGGACCGTACCCACCGAGACTTCGAGCGGCTTCTGCAGCGCCTGGTGTGGTTGATGCCGAACGCCTTCTTCGTCATCACCGGCCGCTCCCGCCTGCAGTGGGCCGACGAAGCTCTCCAGGGGCAGCTCGACTTCACCGGTCCCACCGCCTGGCCCGGTCTGGCCGCCCACGACATCCCCCAGGCCCGTACGGAGTTTTCCGCGCCAGGTCGCGAACGGCAGATGCTGGTCGGTGACTTCTCGTTCGAGGACTGCGATGACTACCTCGCCCGCCGCCTCTCGGCCGACGGCCGCCCCCTCATCAACAGCTCCATCCGTACGGTGATCGGGCAGCGCTCGCACGGCCTGCCGCTGTACCTGGACCTCTCCGTGATGAGGTTCCTGGAGCTCCGCCGCAGCGGGCGCGCCCCACAGCCGACCGACTTCGATCACGACTTTCCCGCGCTGATCGCCCGCACCCTTTCCGACCTCACCGCCCCGGAGCGTCACGTGTTGCGCTCCGTCACCTTCTTCTCCTCCTTTGACGTCGACCTGGCGACCCGGGCCGCGGGTCTGCCCCAGCAAGCGCCGGCACTGAGGCTCGTCGAGCGTCCCTTCGTACGGGAGACTCCGTTCGGGCTGTGGCCCTTCCACCTCCATGCCCTCATCCGCGCGACGATCCGGGGCGCCGACGACCAGACCGACGACCGGTGGTCTCCCGCCGACTGGCAGCAGGCTGCCATCCGGGCCTTCGCCGCCCTCGAAGAGCAGTGGAGGGGTGGCTCCGACCGTGACCGGCTGCTTCTCGTGGGCTGCTTGCGTCAGGGACTGGCCATCGCCCGCGACTACCGTCTTGACCTCGGCTGGCTCACCGAGGCCGCCTGGACTTACGTCGGCGACTCCGTGTGGGAGCCGCTCGACCTGGCCGCTAGCCCTGAGGCGGAAGGCACTGCGGCCACGGCCGCCGACGCACTGGTGGAACTGCTCAGCGCGCTCGCCCGCCGGCAGCACGAGAACCGGGCCCGCACCGGGGAGCGCCTGGCGGCGGTCGCCGATACCGGGTTGCTGCCCGCGGAGCTGTCCGAAATGGCCGTCTACTACCGGGCCAAGGCGCAGCGCGACCTCGGGCACACCGTCGGGTCCCGGCAGGGAATGCAGCTGGTCGCCGCCGGTGGGGGACGTCTTGCACCGAACGCCCGTCGCGGGCTCGCTCAACTCTCCCGGCTCGCCGGTGACTTCCCGACCGCTCTCGAGGCCGCCGAACGCCTGGGCTGGGAGGGGCGGCATCATCGCGTCGTCGGCGACGTGCGCTGGGTCCAGGGCGACATGCGCCTGGCCGGGCAGGCATTCGGAGCGGCGCGCGCGGAGGCCGAAGAGCACGGCAAGAGCGGGGAGGCGGCGATGTCACAGGCCATGCGTGCCTTCACTCTCGCTTTCACGGCCGACCCCACCACCGATGACGAGATCGACCTCGGTGAACACCTCCTGGCCCAGGTCGATCTGCGCGCCGCGACCCTGGACGTACGGATCGCAGCGCTCCTGCGCGACGCCGGCACCGACGCGGGAGTCGAAGACCGGTCACAGGTACTGGCGGCGGAGATCAGCACGTCGGGACTGCTCTTCGTCCAGGCCAAGCTTGAGTTGGCACGCGCCTTCCACCACGCCATCCGCGATGACCAGACGGGCGTCGCCTCCAGAATCAGTCGGCTCCGCGAGCTGACCCGTGAGGGCTATTACGCCTACTACGTCGACATCGCCCACTTCATGGCCGACCTCGCGCTCGACACCCCCTCCCGTGCGCAGTGGCTCGACGAGCAGCAGACGGTGCGCCAACGGTGGCGCAGCATGGTCATCGACCGACGCGCTCTGCTCATTTCAGGGCCAGCCTCCGGAACGCCGTAGCCTCCGTGGTGATGTGCTCAGTGGTTGCCGTTGATCTGGAGCGCTAGGACAGCCAGCAATTCGAAGTCGTGAGGGGTTGCCCCGACACGCTTTCCAAATGTTCGTCTGGGGGTTCGGCGGGGGATGCGTGTGTCCGGACCTGGCGCGGAGCCGGTGGTGGGGACACCTTGAACGGCGTCGGACGGCGGCGAACGAGACCAGAACTGAGACCATCGGCACGGGTCGGCGATGCCGGTGCCGTCACCTCTTGACCAGCGCTGCCGCAGCTTCGTTCGCCCCCGAGGAAGCACCTGCAGGACAGGTCAGCGGTTGCGGCCGGCTGCGGGTGCGCACTCATCGTGGACCGAGGCTGTACGCAGGTCCGAGACGGTTCGAACCGGACGATCAGTATCCGGGTGGTGTCAGGTCAGTTTGGCGAGTACGGCCCGTGGCTACACGAAAACCTCAGTATGAGCGAGTTCTGCCTCCTGTCTCGCCAAGCTGAATGCCAAAGAGGAACCACCCACAGGAGGAGAAATCATGCGACACAATGCCGAATTGGCCGTCGTGTCCGATGCCGCTGGAACCACTCAGGTCTCGTGCCCGCCGTGGTGCCTCGGTGAGACGCACGACGGAACGCACGACGTCCACGAGAGCCCCCAGGTCGAATGGCAGGGCCCGCAGGACTGGGGCGGGGACGGAGGACCGGCGGCGTTGTCCGCGTCGATCGCACTCATGGAGAACGACGAGGGCGAAGGACAGTCCCCGGAGATCTGGTTCGGCGCAGCTGGCAGGTGGTGTGAGTTCGGCTTGTCGGGGCTCGATCATGTCATTGCAGGGCTCGACCGGTACACCGTCGACCTGCAAGCGCTGCGATATCGCTACGCCACAGCACTCGCCGGCACTGACCTGACGAGCGACGCGCCGGAGGCATCCGGCCCGAACCGCCCTGTTGAGGTCACCGCACCGTGCCCCAGGTGGTGCACCAACCGAACTGACAACAGCCACACCATGGACGCCCTGGAGGACCGCTCTCACACCGGAGCCTGGAAACTCGTGCAGCTGACCTTGCACCACCCTGAGAAGGGCGCTGCGGATACCGGGATCATCCCGGACGAGCTTCAGTTGGTGCTGGAGCAGTACGCATACGGACGCCTGCCGACGGTCGCTCTCACGATCGAGGGGCGAACGAACGCCTACACTCGTCTGTCGCTCGCGGAAGCCAGGCAGGTAAGGAGCGTCCTTGGCGAAATGATCGCCATGGCGGATACCTGCGCGATGCCCAGTGCCTTGCCCCCGCTCGACTGTGTTACTGCCGACATGCGGGCGAAGGTGGTCGAGGACTCGCAACTGGATCCGGGCTCGTCGGGATACGCCCTTGAGGACAACGATCCGGACGGCAGGATCTGGGCCTGCGTGCCTGCTGGTCTATCGCCCGAGCTGCGGGAGGAGACGGTGAGGGGCTTGCTCTCCAGCGTCTACGAGCGCCGAGGAAGGGCATTGTGGGAGAGCGAGTCAGCCCTGCACGTGATCGGCGATCGGGCTGCCCTGGCCAAGGCGATGCTGCGGGGCGCTGCGTGAAGGATGGGTGTCTGGGGCTGATCTGGGGATACTGCCGTGAATCTGGTCTGGCCGATCCGGTGATCACCGGATCGGCCAGACCAGGTCTCAGGTTCAGACGTCAGCCGGATCGGGTGCGTCGTCCCACCAGTTCGGTTCCTCCTCTCGCGCCTGGGCCGGGATCTCGACGGGATGGGTGCAGCGCCCATTAGCGGTTGACTCGGTCTCGGGATGAACGACTTCCTTAAGTCCGATGTGGTCGCAGTGGGGACATGCCTCGATGACTTCGCGGTCGTACACCCACCGAATATCTGCGGTCAGTCGCCGCAAGCTGCTGAGTGCGAGCGGCCCCGAGTGCCAGCGGGGGACCTCGTACTCAGGAACGGCGTGGTGGAGCTCGATAGCCTTGTCGATCTTCCCGTTGAGAGTGGTCACCGAGGCAGAGGCGGCTTCCGGCGTCCCCATCCGCGCGTTGCGCTCTTTCCAGGCTGCGGCGGAGTCGGCGGCCCGCCACACGAAAGTGATCATCTGCCCAGAGGTGTATCCATGGTTGAAACCCTTACGGATGATGTCCGTGAGCTCTTCCCGCCGTGTTTCCGGGACTTCGGGGTAGTCGTATTTCTTGGTGAGCAGCCCGTTGAGATACGAGGTGATGTTGGCAACCTCGATCTCGTCCGTCAACAAGGCGATGGCTTCGCGCGCGGCGGCTCCCTGCGGGCCAGGTCGGGTCTTGAACCCGCTCGTGATGTCCTTGACGCGCTCCTGAGCGACTGATCGGTCGCCGATGAGCCGCCATACGACATCATTGGCGCGGAACGTGATGTCGTCACCGTCCTTGGCGAGGACGAAGGCGGGCGGCGGTGTTTCCCGGGAGATGGCAAGTAGGTTCGAATAGTAGAGCGCCAGCAGGAGTTCGCTGTCCTGCGCGTTGTCACCAGTCCAACCCATGGCGCCGATACCCGTGATACTCGGGAGCTGCTTGCCAGGGTTTCGGGTGGCGTAACTGACCAGCGCCACGTAGAGGGCAAGGGCCCGAGGGTTGTCGTCCGGGAGGCAGCTGGCGGACTCGGTCTTCGCCTCCTCGTCCTCGATGGCCCCGGCAACCAGGTGCTTGAATTCTTCGGCCTTCTGCTTCTCACGTGTCTGCTCGGCACGTTTCTGTTCAGCGGCGAGCTGCTGCCGCTCAGCCTTCTCACGCTTCTGGATTGCCGAGCAGTCCCCACAGAGGTAGGAGGGTGCTTCGGCGTCGAGGTACTTGCCGCCCACTCTGTTGGCCCAGGACCGGTTGGCGACATGGATCGGTTCGGAGCAGTTCGCGCACGGGGAGCGCAGGAGTATGGCGTGAGAGTGAGCCGTTGCCACCGCTCCGACGTTGACGGCCACTCCGATGCTGGTGACGGTTCGAGCCCACGTGTCGTCGTCCTTGATCTCCCAGTAGAGGGCACTGATCCTCTGGGCATCTTCGGAAGCGTCATGTGTGATCACGACGCGGATGCGGGGGGAATCTTCCGGGTGCTCCCGAATGATCGGCTGCGGAGCAGCCGGCTGATGTGGTCGGTGTTGCTTCTTTGCTCGTTCCCGTTTACGACGGCGTTCGCGCTTACCCACAAGTTCCTCCCCAGTTCATGTCGGGATGGTGACGTACTCGCGCCGTGTATGGGCAGGTTTTCGCCGTACACAATGGGTGCCGAGGTGGACTTCGGACGGGAACGTTCATGCGAGTGGGGTACGCCAAGGGAATGGCAACGACGGTGGTGGTTCGGTCAAAGCGGTCGCCAAGATCGCCATCGGTGGTCGAATCCTCAGGCGCTTAGGCACTCTGTCGGATGTCAGTGGCCGTTCCTATGCTGGACTGATGGCCAATGGCGTGTGGCACACCGAGTACGGCATTGAGATCAACTTGTCGAAACCTGATCTTGGAGTGGACGGCTACCCCGGTCTACTCCAAGAGATCATGACCAGCGTCTCCGATCGGAACCCTCAACTGCTCGAGTGCCTTGCTCACCACCAGGGAAAGGAATGCGCGTCAGAAGCAGGCGGAAAGTCGCCCTGGATGTTCATCAGGCGTGCTCGCGTCGGCGGGCGCTCCCCTCTGGTTGCCGCGCATCTGCCGATCACGCACAAGGCGACCCCAGCGGAGAGCGCTCAGCACAGGGCCACGAAGGAGCGAATCGTCGAGACTGCTTCGCGATGCGGTCTCGACGCAGAAACCGAAGTCTCCACAGGGAACCGACGGACCATTTCTGATGCCCTCGTAGCCGGACCTGGGGGTATCCGCATCGGTTGGGAAATCCAGTACCACCACATCAGCCCCAGCAGTGTTCATCGCCGGTCTGTCAACGCCGTGCAGCACCAGATCACGCCCCTGTGGGTGGCCAAGGACCGCACGGCCTCGCTGATCGACCGGGCGCCCTGGGCCCGCGTGGACGACATGCCGTGGAAGGACATCACCGACGGCAAGGAGATGGTGATCCGCGGCGGGTACCGCTACCTCCAAGTCTGGAAGTGCGTACCTAGCAGCGATCGCCACTGCCCGCTGTCCGAGGGAGCCGGCCATTGCAGCGGAATCCATGCCGACTGGTTCCTGCCCGCTCTGTGTCAGCCGGAAAAGAAGCCCGTGCATCTCGAGGATCTCGTTCTCTCCAGTGCGACGGGGGAGAGCGTGCCCGTCTACGTTCCCAATCGGGGCAGCGGACGGGCCGGACGGCACATGTGGGTGCCGACGGACGACTGCGAGTTATGGCGGGAGCTCGTCGGAGAGAAGGAGCCGCTTCCCATCGCTCCGGAGCAGGAGGAGGACGACCGGATCACATTTGCCGAGCAGGAGATCGACCGGACGTGCCGTGCCGGTGAAGAGGGATGGTTCGTCAGCGATGCCCGGCCCACCCGGGATCTGGGACAGCCCACCGGTGGTGTCACCCTGCCGCGGATGCCGCTGCAGCGGTCCGTGAAGCCGACCCTGATCACGCCCGTCGAGCGGGCTGCCGCCTCGGCCGCGCTGGGGTGCCCTCCCTGGGAGCTGGGGCTGTGTGCAGGTTGCGGTCAGCTGATGCGCCGGCACGGACGCCATGCGGCCATGTACTGCGCGGTGTGCCGCTGCGAGCTCAACGGCCGATAGCTGGGGATCCTTCGGCCGAGATGGACCCGATCGGGGGTCTGGCTCCGGGCCCATGGACCCCGGATGAAGGTCGTCGGGTCCGAGGCGCTCTCGTGGCCGCTGCCGGGTGAACTGCAGGACGGCTCACATGGATGCTGCGCGCCCGTCCCGACAGAGTAGGGCCGCAACAGCATGGAACTCCGCAGAATACCGAACCGCCCTTAATCAGCGGGGCCCCCAACGGGCCCATCGCCGCAACGCGGACCCGGGTGGTCGGGCGGCTGTGGTGCACGAGCCGGTGGGGGTAGCGGCGGCTTGGGCACCGGCAGATCGATCAGGTCTCATCAGAGTCCGGTGACGGGCTGCCCGGTGAGCGCTTGGGCGACCTGCCACAACATGCCGCCCCGCGATGCCTTCGTCAGGACAACGTCTCCAGGGCGGAGGACGGAATCGACGTACGCCGCAGCGGTTGCGTTGTCGGCGACGATCGCCACGTCTGGCACGCCTGCTGCGCCCGCAGCGAGAGCGAGTTGCTTTGCGAGGTCCCCGCCGACCGCCACGACGAGATCGACGCCGCTCTCGCCGGCCATGCGTCCTACTGCCCTGTGGGCCTCCAAGGCTTCATCGCCCAGTTCCAGCATTTCCCCGAGCACGGCGATCCTCCGGCCGCCTTCTGCTTCGGTCATGAGGACGCTCCGTTGCGATTGAGGGGCGCGAAAGTGATAGCTCGGCCCGTGTAGGAGGGCGCGACTCGGCTCAGGGGGACCCTGTCGTTGCTCTGTCCCCACGCGGAGGGATCGCGGATGAAGATGGTCGGGTCCGTCCCGTCCTCGTAGCCGCGCGCGAGGACGAGATGGCCACCAGCTCGGCCGTCGTTGGGGAACTGCTCGGTCACCGACATGATCAGCGGTGCTTCTTCGAGGCGGGCGACCAGGCTTTCGGCCGCGATTGGTTCGGCTCGGGCAGGAACTCCGAAGTCGGTTGCCAGGTTGGCGATACCGGCATGTAGCGCTCCACGTGGGGTCAACACCTCGTGTTTGACGGCGAGCTTCAGCAGTTCCGTGACTGTTGGCGCTTCACGGCCGTAGGCGAGCAGGATCATTCTCAGTGACGCCAGGCCGCACGCCCTGTTGGACCACTCGGCCCGGTCTCCCAGTGCCCACCCTCCGTGGAGATCCCATTCGGCGGGAGCGATGAGCTGTCGGCACATGGGGACGTCGTGGACGCGTGGCACAGCGGCGTGCTCCTACGGTGAGACGGCAGCCTCCCGTGTCGGAGTGGAGCCGGCGAACGCGGGAGTGGGCAGGGGGACATCGTATGGCGGGCGGGCCAGGGCCTCGTGGAGCATCGCCAACACGATGTCTGTGTGAGTGAGCCCGACCACGGCCCCGCCTACGGCGAAGTTGCTGTCACGCGACATGCCTGGCGTCGTGTTGACCTCCAGTGCGTGCACCTGGTCGGTCTCGGTGAGGATGAAGTCCACGCGAGCGGAGCCGCGCAGGGCCATCCCCTCCCACATTGTCTTGGCGTAGCCGGTGATCTCGGCCAGCAGTGCGGGCTTCAGGTCGGCGGCCCTGACCGTTACAGCGCCTCTGGAGTCGGCATATAGCTTCGTATCGGCGTCGTAGAAGTCAGCGTCAGCGACCTCGGTAGCCAGTGGTGGGCAGACGAGTACCGCGCCTCCGGGCATCTCCAGCAGTCCTACGGTGAGAGGGATGCCGGGAACGTAGTCCTCGACCAGTACGGGATCTCCCTCATCGCGGGCAGCATCCGCCAGGGCCAGCGGAAGGGCTGCCTGGTCGCGGACCAGGCTCATGCCCACGCTGGAGCCACCGAAGGGCGGCTTGACCATTACGGGTGTTCCGGTCCAGTCCGCCGGGCCTCCTGACCACACCCACCAGCCGGGCGTCGGGACGCCCAGGCTCTCCATCACCCGCTTGCAGAGAATCTTGTCGGCAGCCACCGCCGAGGCGGCGACGCCGCTTCCGCAGTAGGGCATGCGGATGTAGTCCAGGAGTCCTTGCAGGCGTCCGTCCTCGCCGAACGGGCCGTGGAGGTTCGAGAGGGCCACGTCGTATCCGGCCAGTTCAGGGATGAATGTCGGCTCGCACGGGTCCAGGACCTTCCACCGGGCGCCGATCTCCTCCAGCGCCCCGGACAGGGCTGTCACCGAGCGCTGCTCCACGGGACACTTCGAGTGGTAGAGCCGATCCTCGAGGCTGACCGGGCCGTAGATCAGGGCGACGCCGATCCCCTGCCGGTCCTGCTGCCAGTCGCGAAGCGCTTGGGTCGCCTGCTGCACGCTCCTGCCGGAGCTGGTGTCCAGGAAGAGCGTCATGCGAGTACCCCTTCGAATGTGTGGGTGACAGGGCCGCCGACCCACTGCGTACGCGTCGGCCGGTCGGCGTGCGGGCGTACCGTCAGTGGCTCCCCGGCCTGGTTGTGGACGGTGACGGAGCGCTGAGCGACCAGCCCGCGCATGGTGGCGATGACGACTGCAGCGACCGCTCCACTGCCGCAGGACAGCGTTTCGGCTTCCACACCGCGCTCGTAGGTGCGGATCCTCAGCTCTTGACTGCCAGCGGACTGGACGAAGTTGACGTTCGTGCCGAGCGGGGCAAGGTCGGCATGGTGGCGGATGAGGCGGCCGATCGTGAGGGTGTCGATGGCGTCCACGTCATCCACGACCGCGACGACGTGCTCGGTGCCGGTGTGCGCGCTGTCGAACCACGTCGGCCTGCCGTTGATGACGGCCTGAACACGTCGCGGATGCACAGCGCCGACTTCGGCCGTGACCCACACGGCGTCATCACTCACGACGGCTTGGTGTGTCACCCCGGCCATGAGGAGGCCCATCGTCGTGAGGCCGTGGTCTTGGCGCGTCAGCCACGCGGTACAGCGCAGGGCGTTGCCGCACATCGTCGCGGTCGAACCATCCGCGTTGAAGCACGCGACTTCGATCAGGGCGGGGTCCGTGCTGATCAGCCTGCTGATGACTAGGCCGTCAGCACCCACGCCGGTCCTTCGGGCACAGAGCTGTTCGGCCTCCTTCGCCCAGTTGTTGTCACTGTCCGGCGCGGGGTCGGAGAGGAAGACGAAGTCGTTCCCCGCTCCGTGGATCTTGCGAAAGCGCATGGCGAAGCTCCTCATTCCGGTGAGGTGACGGCTCTGCGTTGGTATGAAGGGGCTGGCGGAATCAGGCGAGTTCGATGGGCCGATACGTGATCGTCGACTGCCTCATGACCCACGGAGGGTGCCCGTCGAAGATCAGAACCCGCTGCGCTGCGGTGCTGGCGGCCCGCATGTCCTGGACCCGCAGGAACATGTCGTCGAGGTGTACGAAGTCGCCGATGTGGACATCGCCTGGCGGTCGCAAGCCCGCGGTGGTGCCGAGCGGAGCGGGCGGGGGAGCCGAGTCAGTACTGCGCCGCTCGTACATTCAGCCCCTCCAGATGGCTAGCAGCAGCGCCGAGCCCAGCGACAAAAGGCTGGCTACGTACGCGACTTGCTCTCTACGGGGGCTCATGCGGCCCCTGCCAAGCGACTGCGGAGGTGCTCGCGCACCGATGGGATGCCGATCTCGGCGATGGGCACCCAGGCCGCCGCGCCGGTCTCGATCATGGTCGGGAGGATGGCCCCCGAGTGGGCGCGGAAGAGGTACCGGAAGCCGACCCTGATGCGGGGGCCGTACTCGGGCGCTGCCCTGGTGACGTCCACCAGGAAGGGTCCCTCGCTGCCGGGCTCCGTCCAGACGTCGCGGATACCGGCTTCTTCGGCCAGTAAGCGCAAGGCCGTCCCACTGAGTGAGTCGTCCTGGGGCTCTGGGGCCAGCTCGGCGAGGGAGTAGCCGCCACCGTGCCGCAGGGATAGCACGCGGGTGAGTTCGTCCACGACGACCGCCCCCGCCATCACCAGGGGGCAGCGATGGTTGTGGAGACAGGACCCACGCTGTGCGTGATCACGCGCAGCGTCGTACAAGGGCATGAGAGCCATCGACTCGGCAGGGTGCTCGTGGATGTAGTGCGCGAGTTCCTTCACGATCTGGTCGTCTCTGATGCTCACGGGGCACCAAGCCCGTTGTGCTGGGTGTAGATCCACAACAGTCGGCGCGTGAGCTGGGCGCTATCTCGGAGGTAGATGAAGGCGCCGAACGAAGGGGTTTGCGCGGTCGGGCGGCTCGTGTAGTCGACGAGCTTGCGGCCCCGGTGGAGCAGCTCCTGTACGCCCTCGTCCTCTGCCGCTCCCAGGTCCTCAACAAGGAGTCGGTTGAGGTGCCCAAGGATCACTGACGTGGACCCGTCCATTTCCTGACGGGTGGAGGTGGCCATCTGCATGGCGAGGACCATGTCCGTGCTAACGGAGATCGTCTCTACATCGACCGGAAGAACTTCCGCCTCGGCATTGTCAGTTGCCGTCGGTTGCTTGCCTCTGCTTGCCACAGTCATCACCGCTTCGCCCTCCGGTGCACGTATTCCAGCCGTGCCAGTAACGCTAGGAAGGGCGATGGCATGGGCTCTACGAATGTGCCGGAACTTGCCAGGGAATCACCTGAGCGATGCGATGGCTGCCGTAATCAGCTCGCGTGCCTTGACGCCGTACACCGCCAGCTCCGCCAGGTCGGTGAACGTCTCGGCGTACAGAGCGATTTCATGCTTCTGCGTAATGGTGAGATGGGCCGATACGAGCTCCACCTGGACGGTGTAGTCGTCGAAGAGGAAGAAGCCTTCGCAAGGCCACAGGGCAGAGCGATCGGCGTCCTCGGGGATGATGCCGATACTTACCGAAGGCAGAGCGGCAGCGCTCAGCAGGTAGCCGAGTTGACCTGCCAGCACCTCGGTTCCACCGATGCGCTTCCGGAGTGCCGACTCTTCCAGGAGGATCGCGAATCGGTGGCTGCCGTACACGATCTCCTGCTTGTCGACCCGTACTTTCACGGCCTCCGGAACATCGTTGATGAGCCCGCGCCGGCTTTGGATGGAAGTCAGCAGGGCGTTGATGTACGAGGCGGTTTGTACGGGGCCCGGGACCAGCGCGTGTGAGTAGATACGGAAGCGCTCGGTGCGCTCCCACAGGGGCAGCACGGACTCCTGGGCCTGCTTGAGGCCGGAGCGCTCCATCTTGCGCCAATCGACGTACATGCCGTCGATCCCGCGGGCAGTGGAGACGAGGTCCTCGGCAGTGTCCGAAGCACCGCAGGCAGAAGCCCAGCCTCGGAGGTCGGCCTCGGAGGGGGCGCGCGTGCCACTCTCGAAGCGTGAGCACTTTGACTCGTGCCAGCCCAGGAGAGCGGCCAACGCCCGCTTCGTGAGTCCGGCGTCATTCCGGATCTCGCGCAGGCGTTGGCCGAGGGCCCTGCGTGCTTCTTGGACACTCGAAGATGGCGAGGTCATATCGCTGAGACGCTGTTATTCGCTGCGTCAGAGCGGCCGGAACTCGGCATGCGGCGTCGCGCGTTGCCAGACGGCCTCGAAGGCCGTTTCGCAGAGCTTCGCCAACTCCGGGGATTCGTTGAGCTCCAGCTCCAAGTTCTCGCCCTCACCGTCGAAGTGGTTAACGAGGACGAGCTGGGAGTCGAACAGCCAGAAGTCGTTGCCCGGCAGAGCAAGGTCGGTGGCTTCGCGGCGGGACAGCCATCGCACCTGCTCTCCGGCAGCGATGTTGAGCCCCTCCGTGACCTCGTACTCGAAACGGATGTACTCGCTGATGGGTGTGGAGGCGATTCGTGCCCGGCGGACCTCGACACCTCGCGACGTCGCCGCCGTGACCAGCGTGTGCCAATCGGCCCAGCGCTCTGCAGGGTCAAGGAACTTGCCGGCACACCAGTCGATGAAGGCCGGGTCCGACTTCATGTAGGCGTCGCGCATCTCCAGATGAACAGCCGTCCTCTGGCAGTCGCGGAACAGATCCTCAAACGTCGGGACCCTCGTCACCCTTCACCTCCAAGAAGAACTGCACCATGCGACGGGGGATCTCCACCACTGACTCGTGACCAGGAAGGTCCATCTCGTTGAGGCGCTCCTCGTCGAGAACCGTCACGCCCTGGACAAGGTAGGTGTTCTTCACGTCATCCAGGTAGATCGTGGGGGAGCCCCCACTCGGGCTTTCCGGGTCCTTACCGAGCTTGATCAGGGCCATCATGTCCACCTCCGTTGAAGGTAACGATCGCTGTGCCGGAGCTTGCCCCTATCTCCGGCTCCGGACGAGGAACTTGCCAGAACTTGCCAGAAGAACGGTGCTCATGGGGAGCAGGCTGGCGTGGATCGGCCCGTTGGCGGCCAGATTGGCACGAGCGCTGCCGCAATCAGCGTCGCCGTGCGGGCGGCGGCTGCGGCGCCGGCGTAGGCGCCGAAGCGGGAGCGTAGGCGGTGGGGCGTTGTGTGGCGCTGCGGAACCTTGCTGCCTGTGCCCGGGGGCCAGACGCGTGGCGTTCGCCGAGGCGGCGGATGCGCCAGGTCATCGTGCGGGTGGGGCTGTGGGCGTCGTCCAAGGTGCGCTGGCCGAGTGCCTGGTCGAGGACGGTGGTTGCGCTATGCCCGGCTGCCTCCGCTTCGGCGAGCACGGTGGTGAGTGCGTCCCAGGCGCGGTCGTTGAGGATGCGCTCGGCGTGCTCGGGCACTGCCTCCTGGAGGTGGTGGGCGAAGCTTCATCTGGCGGCTGGGGGCGCGTTGTGCGAAGCCCGCCAAGACCGGCTCGGCGACCCGTGCGTACGCAATCTGTAGATGGATGAGGGCCTGCTCGGCTGCCGCTTCCTGTTGGGCGTGCTGGTGGGCGCGGTGCCAGTGCATCGCGAAGGCCACGGCGGTGAGCACGGTGTCCAGGAGCATCGCGATTCCGGCTCCGTCGCTGTCCGAGGGCCGGTCGCGCCAGATGGCTCGGACGCTGCGGCGCAGGACGCGGGTGCTGTCGAGATCGGCTGCGATGCGGGAGCGGGTGGCGCGCTCGAAGGTGGCGGCGGCCTGTTCGAGCTGGGCCTTCACCGCGGCAGGTGCGTTGATCGGCAGCAGGTCCAGCGTCGCGCCGAGTGCGACCAGTTGGCCTTGGGCGGTCTGGTCGTCGCTGTGGGTGAGGTGGTGGGGGATGCGGTCGGTGGCGGCGGTGGCCTGGTGCCACGGATCACCCGGCCGGACGGTGACAGGTTCGGGGCTGGTGGTGGCGAGGGTCTTGCGGATCTTGGGCAGGGACAGGTCGGGCGCGAGCGTGGAGCCTGCGTAGAACACCGGCTCGCCCTCGTCGTTGGTGTCTCCGGGCAGGGCGAAATTGCAGCCGAGAGCGTCGCCGGAAGGACCGAGCTTGAGGCGCACGGTCACGCCTGTGGCTTCCAGCAGGGTGAAGAACTCGGCCTCGTCGGACGCGGCGGCGACGGCGCGACGGACCCGCAGGCGCAGGACATCGCGGGTGGCGGCATCCTGGCCCAGACGCTTGGCCTTGAAGTGTTCCTTGCTGGTGGGCCGCTTGGCTCCGGTGCCGTCGCCCGGCTTCAACCGTCGCAGCGCGTAGTCGACTTCGATCTGGCGGGCCTCACGCTGGACGGCGCGCTGGTCGTAGCCGCGCTCGGGGCGGCGGCCGTCCTGGCGTACGAGGGTGGCGGCGATGTGGATGTGGTCTTCGGCGTGGCGGACGGCGACCCAGCGGCAGGCTTCCTCGTCACCGTCGGGGGCGATACCGGCGGCGGCCACCATTCGGCGTGCGATGTCCGCCCACTGGGCGTCGCTGAGGATCGGGTCTTCTGGTGCGGCGCGTACGGGGCAGTGCCACACGGTGTCCTTGGGCGCCTTGTCACCCAGCATCTTCACGGGCTGGTCGAGCTGCGCGACGAGCTGAGCCATCGCGTCCTTCGCATCGCGGTGAGGGCTGCGGCCAGGGTCGGGGGCGAAGCCGTTCCAGGACGCCACCAAGTGCGGGTCGATGTGTTCGTTAGCCCGGCCCTTGCCGAAGAGGTAGCCGATCGTGCGTCGCGTGGCAGCCGGGCCCGAGCTGAGAATGATCTTGGGTATCACCCGCTCACCGCCCCACGGTGACCTGAGCGATGGCGGTGTCCAGCTCGGCGACTGACGCCTCGACGCGGTCCAGAAGTCGTTGGACGGTGTCGGGGTGGGGCCAGGCGCCGTCCTTGTGGAGGTGCCAGGTGAGCTGGTTGAGGTTGTTGCCGATCTGGCCGAGCTGCCCGTTGGAGGCCATGAGTGCCTTGATCATGGCGCGGTAGTCGGCGACGGCTGCGGTGGGGTCGTCGGAGCGGGCGGCGGCGAGCGAGCACTCGGCCACGTAGCCGCCGAGCGCCATGCGGCTCAGAGCGGCGGCGTTCTGGACAAGGGCGAACTCGTCGTCGTTGTAGCGGGGGTGGACGCGGCGCTCGCGCAGCTGCTTGTCACGCAGACGGCGACGCGGTGCAAGCTGATGCGGCTCGTTCGACGACGGCTCGATGCCCCCTGTCTCGGTCGGCACCCCTGGGCCGACCGACTCCGGTGCCGCCTCGGCGCCGGATGCCTCCGCCCCCTGTGGGGTGGAGGTCGGGTAAGGACTCCTTACCCGACAACTTGCTGCGCGTGTGACGGGGGTGGTGGTCGTCTGCTGCTGAGCCGTGAGGGGTTCGTGGTGCGGGTCGTGCATGCGTCGGATCTCCGTGGGGGTGATGGTGTTGAGGACCTCGCTGCGTCTGGCTTCGATTTCCCCGCGCTGCATCCCGAGGGGCGCGGGGTGGACCGCGAGGGTGAGGTGAACGTGGGGAATCAGACGTCGTCGCCAGGCGCGTTGGGTTCGCCCTGTTGCTGGGAGGCGGCCTCGTCGAGTCCTTCGAGAGACTCGGCCGCGAAGCCGTAGTACGCGACGGGCTCGGCCCGGCCGGTGCGACGCTCGGCCTGCAGCTGGTCACGCAGGACGCGGGCTCGCTTCTGGCCAATCCGTAGTTCGTTGCGCAGACGCTCGGCGGTCAGTTGGTCTTCGCTCCAGGCGGCGGTCAGGAGTCGGGCCTCGTCGAGAACTTCGGCGTCTGTGCGGGTGCGGTCGGTGGTCGACCTGGTGGCGGGGACCCGACCGGTCGCCCGACGCGGGGTGGTTCCGGTCGACTCCGGTACAGCAGCCGACCGGGACGATCGGGCAGCGGGGGCGGGGGCGGGGGCCGACTCGTCGGTTTCGGTCGGCCTCGTCACGGGCGCCTCGGCGACCTTCAGAGGGGTCGACTCAGTCAGCTGCTCGGGGGTGAATTCAGCCTGGTCAGATGCCGACCGGGCAGCCTGCTCGTTGGCTTGCCGACCAGCCGACGCGTCAGCTTGCTGGCCAACCGGCTGGGCGGAGGCCGTTTCGGCCGGGTCGGCCGACTCGGGGGTGTGGTGCAGCACCTTCGCCACGAGATCCGAGCCGAAGTAGATCGACCCGACCGGGAGCGAGGTCACCAGCAGGACGAGGGCCCAGTTCGCGGGGTCCCAGTCGGTCAGTCGGCCCTGCTGGATCGACGTGGTGTGCAGGGCTGGAATGAGGCCGTGCACGTAGTTCAGCAGGAGGCTGGCGATCGCGTATGCCGCCAGGACCCGCAGCGCGAACTTCCGGCCGGGACCGGTCAGCACGAGCGTGGCGATGAGCGCGAGGGCCATCAACCCGTCGACCACGATCGGATAGAGCAGAGCGGCGGTGGAGTCTGCACCGATGGCGCGGGCCACGTCGGACAGCGCGTTCCATGAGACGCGGAAGGCCATGAGGACGACGGCCACCAGGCCGATGACAAGGGTGATGCGTCCCTTGCGGTTCACGCGAGGGCCCTCAGCTGGCGCGGGTGCTCGGCGAGCATCACCAGCATCATCACGTGGGCGAGGGTCTCGTCCTCGGCGGCCGGGGGAGCGCGGGAGCAGGGCGATGCCGTCGCGGACGCTGCGGCTTCCGCGTACGGCTGCCCGGGCGCTCGGGGCAGGGGAGTGCAAGGCGGAGGGCTCCAGGGGGAAGTGGGACTTGTGGGGCGGGCGTGAAGGGGGCACGGAGGGGCGTACACGCGGGCGCGATCGCTCCACGCGGGCCGGTCAGGGCTCAGCCGACGGCGGTCAGGCGGCGGGAGGAGGCGCAGAAGCGGGTCTGCTGCCCGCCCTCGGCCCTCCGGTGACGCAGTCGACCAATGGCGGCCAGGTTGCTGTCGACGAGGCGGCTCAGCGGATCAGGCGGCGCCGGGGAGCAAGGGCCTGTTAATACCCGTGCGTGCCGGTGCTTGTGCCGCGCCTGCGGTCGGGGCCGTCGAGAATGACGCGGCGGGTCATCTCGGCGAGGCGGGAGGCGACGCGGTCGCCTACGGCGGTCCGCAGGTCGGCGATGGGGACGTTGGTGGTGATGAGGGTGGGCAGCTCGTGGACGTACCGGTGGTCGATGAGCCGGTAGGCCAGCTCCTCGGTCCACTCCGATGCCTTGGCGGCGCCGAGGTCGTCGACCAGCAGCAGCGGGCTGCGGGCCAGTTCCTGGAAGCGGCGTTCGCCGTCGTGGCCCTGGCGTGGGCGCAGGGTGGCGTGCAGTTCGGCGGTGGTGATGGCCTCCCAGCGCAGCCGGACTCCGGCGCCGAGCAGCGAGCGGATGGCGCCGTACGCCTGGTAGGTCTTGCCGGTGCCGGTAGGACCCGCGATCAGCAGCGAGGGCCCGTAGGCGATGCCCGGTGCGCCGCCCGGCCCCGGTCGTCCGGCAGCTGCGATCTCCTCGACCCAGGGCGATACGTCGGGGTGGTCGGCCAGGGCGTCGCGGTAGCGGCGCGGGATGCGGGCGGCGGCCAGCTCCAGAGCGGTCACCGGTTCCGGCGATGGCGTCGCGTCGACCACGGCGGTGAGGTCGATGTCGCGGGAGGCCAGGATCGCCTCCAGCTTGGCCACGGCGCCGCCCAGTTGGCGTGGCTCGCGGGCAGATGTCTTCGTGCTCACAGCTCACCCCCGTACGCGGACTGTGCGTCGATCGGGTTGGTCCACGGCCGGTGCCCTGCGGACGTGCCGCTCGCCGTGGGCGGGTTCATGGCCTCGTTGACTAGGCTCGGCAGCACGCTGGGGTGCAGGCCCTTGGCACGCAGCCGCTCAAGCCCGGCGCGCACGTGCGCCGCGTCGATGCCATCGGCGAGCAACTGGGCGGTCTGCTTGCCGAGGTGCCCCAGGAAGCTGCTGGGAGGCCGATTGGGGCAGGCGGCGGCGTACTCGCCTATGAGGGTCTTGGCCGAGACGGTCTCGGGTGCGTGGGCGCTTGCGCCCCCCAACGGAGTAGATCCTAGATCCCTGTTCCTAGGTCCTAGATCCGGACCGTGAGTGCTCACCGCTTGCTTCCGCGTTCGTGGTGAGGGCTCAAGGAATCCGTTCTGACCTGCGCCTTCCTGGCTCACGGAGCCTTCCTTACCTCCTCCGAGAGCCTGCGTGGAGGGCTCGGTGAGGGCTCCGCGCGTAGGCGGTACGGACTCACGCGTCAGGCCGAGATCGTGGTACGGGCAATCGGGATGGCGGACGCCGCTGGGCCGGTTGACCTTCTGGTGCCGGGCGAAGGTGACGACGTGCAGGTACCGCTTCCCGTCCACGCCCTCGTACCGGCAGATCAGGCCGGCGGTGTCGAGCTGGTTGAGGTCGTCCTCGACGCCCATGGGCCCGTGCTCGGGGCGCAGGGACCACAGCAGGCCGGCTATGACGGCGGCCTGGTCGCGATACCGGCCGTGGTCGTCGGCCTGGGTGAGCAGGCCGAAGAAGGTCCGCTCGGCGGAGAGGGTGACGGCTGCCAAGGATTCGGACGCGAACGCCTCGGGCTTGATGGTGCGGATTCGGGCGATGTCGTTCGACCACCTTCGTCGTAAATCGGGGCAGGGAATTCGGGAGCGGGGGAGGCAGTGCTGGGGGCGTGGACAACACAGCCACACCCAGGGCGCGAAAGTCCAGAGTTAGTTCACAAACTCTGTACTACTTCCGTGCGGGGGCCAATACCGTAGCCCCGGAACCCCGGTTGCCGAAATCGCCGTCGATCGGCGCATCGCTCACGGCAGACGAATAGCGCTTCCGTAAAGGGGCGAGCGGAAGCTACAACACAACCATGCCCCCACATCCTCTCGAAATAGGGCCCGCGGGACAGGCCGCCGCCCGCGCCCTCGTGCGCACCCGCACCGCCCGTGGCTACTCCCAGCGTCAGCTCGCCACTCGCGTCACCGCTCAGGGCCGGCGAATGACCTTCACCGCGCTCTCTCGCATCGAACGCAGGGTCCGGCGCTGCGACATCGACGATCTCGTCGCCATCGCCGCCGCCCTCGGTGTCTCCCCCTGCGCGCTCCTCGGCGGTCCCGCCGAGTCCCTGGAGCCGGTCAGCGCGGGGGCAACATAGCCGACGATCGCCGGTTACCCAAACCGGCGATTCTCCGCATCATTGAACCTCCCAGCGAGTCCCCCGTTTCCACGCGTTCCGTGAATCCTCGTGCAGCAGGATCTACGGCGAGTGGAAACAGGGGGCCTCCAGGAAAGGTCTGTCGCGACGCACGGTTTCAGTCGTCGTTACAAGCCGTACCTCATTGTGTTCCCAATTGAAGGATCCTCTTGCCTGAAATCGTCACGCTTCCCTCCGCTCGTTCTTTCGCCCTCGCGCATTCCTCCGCCGTCGATCGTGCATTTCTCGGGGTGCGGGAAGCGGCTGCCTACCTCGGCCTTTCGCCTCGCACGCTCTACGTCTGGCGGCACCGTCGGCAAGGGCCGCCGAGCTTCCGGATGGGTGCCCGTGGGCGTGTGACGTACCGGCTCGATGCGCTCGATGCCTGGATACGCGAGCAGGAGCAGGCCGACTCGCGCTCGAACCCGGCCCTGGATCCCGTGAGCGCGGCCCCGCAGCGCCGCGCCGGCTACTCGGCCACGGCCTGACGCCTCAGCGTCAACGGCACTCCCACCCCCGATCCTGAGGAAATACTTGGCCGGCTACATCGAAGACCGCTGGATCAACAAGAAGAAGGATCCCGCCACTGGCAAGCGGGAGCGCACTGCCCGCTATGGGAAGGGCTCGCGATACCGCGTCTCCGGGATCCCTGGCGTCCGGGACATGTCGTTCGACACCTTGGAGGACGCCAAAGCGTGGTTGCGCAGGTCTGGAACCGACAGTGAGCGCGGTGAGTTCGTCGACCCGCGCGATGGCTCCATCACCGTCGCCGACTACGTCACCCGCTACTGGAAAGCTGGCGTTCGCGGGGCGCCGGGCACGGTCAAACGCGTCGACGAGCGAGTACGCCTCCACGTCCTTCCGCACCTCGGCACAGTGCCGCTGAGGGACGTGTCAGCGGCCGTCCTGCGCAGCTACATTGCCACGCTCGAAGGTGAGTGCGCGCCGCGATACGCACGCCAGATACTCACCTCCCTCTCGAACATCTTCGAGACGGCCATCGACGACAAGCGCCTGGTACGCAATCCGATGCGTGCCAAGTCGGTGCGGTGGCCCAAGGTGCCGGAGGACCAGCGGGAGGCGTGGCCGCTGGAGACCGCGCAGCGCATGCGGGACGCGATCAGAACGCGTTACCGCATCGCGGTCGTGGTCGCACTCGGCTGTGGGCTGCGGCAGGGAGAGGTCTTTGGTCTCTCGCCGGAGGACGTCGACTTCCAGCGCGGGATCATCCGCGTACGCAGACAGGTTCAACTACTCAACGGTCGTTTGTACTTCACCTTGCCCAAGGGCGGGAAGACGCGCATCGTCGACATGCCCGGCTCCGTCGCTGCCGAGTTGGCGGCGCACTTCCTGCAGTACCCAGCTGTCGAGGTCGAGTTGCCGTGGGGCGGCCCGGAGCCGGAGCGGGAAAAGCGGACTTTCCCGCTCGTCCTGACGACGACGTACGGCAACGCGCTGCGCGCCAACATCTTCAACGACGAGGTCTGGAAGCCCGCTCTTGCTGCGGCAGGGGTCATCCCCATGCGGGAGAAGGGCAAGCGCTGGAAGGCGTCTCGCAAGGACGGATTCCACGTGCTCCGGCACACCTTCGCCTCGGTCATCCTTGAAGCGGGCGAGTCCGTCGTCACGCTGGCCCGATGGCTCGGCCATTCCAGCCCGACCATCACCCTCGACCACTATGCCCACTTCATGCCGGAGGCTGGCGGGAAGGGCCGAGCGGCCGTCGACGCGTTGCTTGGGGTGGTTCCTGAGTACGTACCAGAGGGCCTCGCGAGCGTGTGAGGGGGAACGGGTGGCACAGCGCACGCTGTGCCACCCGTTGTGCTCAACATCGCCAAGGCTTGAGCCGCGCAGCCGATTCCATCAGGGCCAGACAGGTCGATGACGATGACCTACTGGAGACCGGTCAGCGATGTCGGTCTGATGGTCCAACTCTGCTTGATTGGCACTATGTAGGACGCCAACGGCGGTGGAAATCCACAGGTTCTGGGTTGAGGGTCAGTGTCATCCTGTGCTGGTGGACGTATCCCTTCCAGAGCAACTGGGCGCGGTCGAGCGAGACTTCTGTGCCGCTGCGCGTGCCGTCATCGGGAAGATGGGTGTCTCCCCGCCTCCCAAGCGGATAGTGCGGCAGCGGGAAGTCGCGTATGTGCCAGTGATCCGCGCGCAATGGAAGTCGGTGTTGTCGGACGCTGATCTGCTCGGGCTGCAGCGGACGACCGACGAGAAGGTGGTGGAGATCCTGCGCCTGCGCACCGCTTCTGGTCGGGCGGTCGGGAAGCAGCTCCCCGAGTTGTTGCGAAGTCTCAGCGCGTCTGTTGTCGCCGTAGGTGCTGCCGTAGAAGAAGTGTCCCGGTTCGCGCCATCTCGCACTAGCGCGGCCGAACAGCGGTTGGCCTTCGACTTGGCGCTAGCGAACTGGCGCGAGGTTGAGGCGCTGTTTGTCTGTATGGAACAAGATTGGGAGGAGTCCGCTTGGGCAGCAGTACGGCGAAATGCTCTTGAGGCCCAAATGGCCGGCCAGGGGCTGGAGGTTGCCGCCGGGGCTGATCATGCCGACTCTCCGGGTGAGGACATCTACCAGCGAGCCCTCGGGGTGCCGGTCGAGCAGCTGCATCGTGGGTCAGGCGTGTCGTCACGAGCGCGCTTGCTGGCCGCTTGGGCGAAGCACCCGAAATCGCTTGAGCGTCGGCTGCGCCGGAGCATGCAGCATCTGATCGATGATGCGACACCGCTGACGGTGAACCTGCTCCATCACCTCGCTGGCCTCGCGCTGTCCGACCGCCCGTTGATGGCGCATCGTGCCGCGCTTCGGGCACGCGATCTGGTGACGTCCCATCTGAAGACCGATCCGGAACTGACATGTTCGGTGATCGGACGACACGTCGATCGTGAGCCGGAGATGTTGTTCTCCCATCGCGGACAGATCGCCTACCGCGATGCCTACAACCGTGCGGAGCACCCGGATGAGAAGGTGCGTGCGGTGATGGATCTGTACCGGGCCGTGCTGGAAGGTGACGTTAAGCGCACGGCCACGGTGGTCTTGGAGCTTCTAGGAAGGGTGGTTCCACAAAATTCGTCACTCGCCACCGTACGTGACTTGCTGACGAGCGAAGACGGCCAGTTGCTGTGCCAGCTCCTGGCTTCGACGATCCACTCCGAGTGGCGCAACGCCAACGCGCACGAGGACTTTCGTTGGGACCCCGTTAACACCAGGCTCCTTCTGGGCGGACAGCCGGCCGAGCTGGGGCAGGTACGGGAAACAGCGGTCCGTGCTCGCGTAATCTGCCAAGGGTTCGAGCACGGGGTCGCAGTGGCCTACGCGCAGAACGCATCAATGATCATCTGGGGCGCGGGAGACCCGAACCACGTCAGCCGCGACCTCGCCATATCTCAGGCCGCCGGGGAAGCCGGAGTCCCGGTGCTGGACATCCGACGCCACGGCAGCCTTGTGCAGCTGGAGGTGCCCGACGTCTCCTATGAGTCACTCCGAGAGGCATGCCGCGCTCTGCTCAGGGCTGCGATGGCAGATCCAGGCGTCGAGCGTTGGGTATTGCGGCAGACCTCTTCTGATCGGCCGATGCTGTGCGTGGACCGCACAGGGGTGGATGCCGGGCTCCAAGTTGCCGAGTCCCTTTGGGTGACCAACGACCCCATGCCCTTCGCCGTGCTGCCTGTGCTGGCCAACGCCATGGGCAATTTAGGGGAGGCCGCCGAGACGGCAGCGTCAACGGTCCTTGCCCTGGCCGCTGCCCATGTCCATGGGGAACGAAACCGCTTGGCGCCTGCCCTGGCCCATGGGGATGCTGCCGCCAAAGAGGAGTTGATCAGGACCGCGAAGCTGATCAGTAACGCGGTCAAGGCCGCAGCTGACCTTCTTGAGGTCCCAGCCCGACGTAAACTGCTGGCCTTTGCCGAAGTTCTCGTCGGCGACTGTCACCGGTTGGCAGCCGTTCCACCTTTCGAACTCGTCCGGGGTTTCCTGCCTGTGGACCGGACTCTGCGGAGGCATGCGCCAGCTCGCTTGCCATGGATTGCAAGAGTCGAGGACTCCACCCCATAGGGCTCCTTCAGTTGCGTCGATCGCCCCGGCCTGGTGACCGGGGCGATCGACGCACTGCTCGCTGATGACGTTGAGGCCGTGCGACGTCGTGCCGCGACCAACCCCACCATCGCGGCGAACCGGCTGATTGAACTCCTCGGCATCGCCGATCCGGCCATCGCCGCGGGGGCTGCCGCGAACTGAGCCGTCCCCGCGGCCACTGTGCGTCAAGTCCTCGATCAGGTCGGGCTGTGACGCGCCACCTGGCAACCCCGCATGAGGGGCCGGAGTCACCGTGCGTCAGGCGGGATCGTGTTCCATCCAGGCCAGTACCTGGACTGTCTCAAGGGGCCAATGACGGTCCCTGTTCCTGTCGGGGTGTCGAGCCTCTGCCTCTTGTACGAACTGCTCGTTCCAGTGGGCCTGTTCCCGGTGAAGCGCAGGTCGGGACAATCGTCCGATGGCGGGATGGCAGGCCGCGACGACCTGTGCGAGGACGAGTGCGGTTTCGGCATCGCAGGAGGGATCACCGGGGCGTTCGTGCGGGATGCCGTACCACTCGGCGACGGCCTCCAGGGTGCGCCGGCCGAAGCGGAAGGGTTCGGCGTGCCGGTCCAGGACGAGTGGGTCGCAGATCGGTGACAGACCGTTGGCCAGGCGATCGGTCAGTGACGTGAGCCCGTGCCGGAGGAGTTCCGTCTCCAACGAGGTCAGCACGAACGGGGCGTGCCAGACCACCAGAGGCTCCTTTGTCACCAGATGCCCGACGAGCGTGGTTGTCAATTCCTCCAGCGCCTGGGCGGCAGGTTCCCCGCGAGCACGTGCGTGCTCCACCGAGATGCCGTGATTCTTGCGAGGCGTGACAGACAGCGGGCCGGGGCCAGGATCGATGAGCCAGGTTTGCTCCGTCCCGTCGCTCGTGCGCAGCGCGGCACCGAGGATTCGGTCGACGTTGTATCGGTTTCCCGTGGTCGCGATGTCCAGGGCCATGAGGCGACGTCGGTGCCACCCCGGGTGGTGATGGCGGGGTGGCGGTGCAGGCTCGCGGGCATGTTCGCGGTGGTACACGTCCCATCCGCCGAAGGCGGTGTCCACCAGTACGCCGAGCCCTGCCGGAACGATCGAGCCACAGACCTCGCACTCCCCATCCCTCCGGTTGGGCCGCATCGCGGAGGGGTCCGACGTGGTGCCGTCCGGATCGGGTACCGGTGCGTGCGCTGGGTGATAGACCACCCAGCCACCCCAAGCGCTGCGGAGCAGTACGCCAGCCTCAGCCGCGACTTCCGCGCTGCACCGGGCGCAGCGACCCGCGAATTGGTTTGTTCGAACTTGACTGTTCATTGGCCACCTCGATGAGGATCCAATGCTGCCCGGGTCTAATACCTACGGTCGTAGATCTCCCGTAGCCACGGTTCCAGGACGGCGGCATCCGCGCCAGCGTGTGCCGGAGGGCATCGCCAGACGGCCGGAGGCGACCACGGGTGTGGCGGCAGGGGATCGATGGGGCGGGAAGACCAACTAGGCCCCGTGGCCTCGACGGGCACAGCCACGCCGCCGCTCTCGGCTGCCACATCTCGCCGGTCTGCGGATGTACCGGCACCGGCACCAGCTCTGCGGCCGGCTCACTGAGTCCCGGCCCCGCCAGCCACTCTCGGTGACGGTCAACGGCAGGTACTCGACTGGAGCCGGGACGCTCGACAGGTGTGGAACCGCAGGTTGGGGAGGTGATCGCGCACTCCCCAGCGCAGCGCATTCTCCCCTGATTCTCCCCAGGAAGTCGGGAGAGGCTCTATTGGACCTTCGCGTACGCGAAGTTGATCAAGGCGGGGAGGTCTGTAGCTACAGCCAGTCCCGCCGCTTGAAGATGAAGTACAGACTGACGCACACCACTGCCATCAGCCCGATCGCGAACGGATAGCCGAAGGCCCAGTGCAACTCCGGCATCTCATCGAAGTTCATCCCGTAGATCGTTCCCACCAACGTGGGTGCAAACAGAATGGCTGCCCACGACGAGATCTTCTTGATCTCCTCGTTCTGCTCGAACCCCGCCTCCGCCAACGCCCGCATCTCCGCGTTCTGTTGCTGCGTGACGAGCGTGGAGTTGACCGTGAGGATGTCGGTGAGGGCCTGGCGGAAGCCGTCCACGCGTTCGCTGGTGTGCGTGACGTGGTCGGCCACGTCGCGTAGGTAGCGCTGGAGTTCCTCGTCGGTGCGGTACTTCGCGAAGCCCGCCATCAGGGAGTGCAGCATGGCCACCAGGGGGCGGGTCGCGCGCTGGAACTCGACCATTTCTCGGGAGAGTTCGTAGATGCGGCGTGAGACCTCCGGGTCGCCGCTGAAGACCTCGGTCTCGATCTCGTCGATGTCGTTCTGGACGCCGGCCACGACCGGGGCGTACCCGTCGACCACCGCGTCCAGGATCGCGTACAGGACCGCCTCCGGGCCGAGCTTGAGGAGTTCGGGGCTCTCCTCCATGCGGCGGCGTACGGCGGTCAGGTCCGGGGCGGCTCCGTGGCGCACCGTGATGACGAAGTCGGGGCCCACGAACACGTGCAGTTCGCCGAAGTCGACCTCCTCGGAGGCGTCCAGGTAGCGGGCCGCGCTCAGGACGACGAAGAGGGTCTCTCCGTAGCGCTCCAGCTTCGGCCGCTGGTGGGCCTCCATCGCGTCCTCGACGGCGAGCTCGTGCAGGTCGAACTCGGCTGCCAGTGTGCGTAGTTCGGCCTCCGTCGGCCGGGCGAGGCCGATCCACGCCATGCCGTCCTGCTGCTCGCGCAGCTCCCGGAAGGTGTCGGCGAGGGAGGCGGGCGTCGCGACGCGGACCCCGTCCCGGTAGAGCGCGGCCTGCACGACGCTCGCGGTGTCCGCCGGTGCGGGGGAGGAGGGTGCGGGCGTCGCCTCGGGGTGTGCGGAGTCCCCGTTCCCTGAGGCCGAAGCGGCCTTGGCCGGGGCGGTGCGCCGCCAGCCGTGCCTCTTCGCGCTCGGTTCGGGCCGGGCCCGGCGCTCCGCCATGCTGGCTGCCTCCGATGTCTGATGGCGCCTGGCGGCACCTGGTGGTGCCCGATGGCGCCTGATGGTGTCGAACGTGCGTCCTGGTTGCTGATGGCTTCGAAGCAGGATATACGTCCCAAAAGTCGCGGGCGTGGCGACATCTCGGCGCCCTTGCGGACAGCAGATGTCCGCAAGCCCCGCTAGCGTGCGGAGCATGACGAAGACGACGGGTGCGGCGAAGGCGACGGGTGCGGCGAAGACGACGGCTGCGGCGGAGACGACGGGTGCGGCGAAGGCGACTTCCGCCGCGGAGGCGATGGTCACGCGGAGGAAAGCCGCTCGCACGGGCGCGCAGGTGCACCCCGCCCCCGTACTCGGTCCCCGCGCCCTCAACCGCGCCACCCTCGACCGCCAACTCCTCCTGCGCCGCTCGGCCGACCTCTCCGTCGACGGCGCCGTCGCCCACCTCCTCGGCCTCCAGGCGCAGAACGTGAAGCCGCCCTACTTCGCGCTCGCCGCCCGGCTCGAAGGGTTCGACCCGGAGGACCTCTCCGGGCCGCTGGCCGCCCGCGACCTCGTACGCATCGTCACCATGCGCTCCACCATCCACCTGCACACCGCCGACGACGCCCTCACCCTGCGCCCGCTGGTACAGGCCGCGCGCGACCGTGAGCTGCACGCCTTCCGCAAGGGGCTCATCGGAGTCGACCTGAAGGAACTCGCCTCGCTCGCCCGCGCCGCCGTCGAGGAGGAGCCCCGGACCATGAAGCAGCTGCGCGAGGTCCTGCTGCCCCGCTGGCCCGACGCCGACCCGCAGTCGCTCGCCGTCGCCGCCCGCTGCTCACTGCCGCTGGTCCAGGTCACCCCGCGTGGCCTGTGGCGGCGCAGCGGGCAGGTCGCGCTCACCACCGCCGAGCACTGGATCGGCCGCCCGAGCGAGCCGGTGCCCGCGCCCGACGCCACCGTCCTGCGCTACCTCGCCGCCTTCGGGCCCGCGTCCGTCAAGGACATGCAGACCTGGGCGGGTCTGACACGGCTGCGCGAGGTCTTCGAGCGGCTGCGGCCCCAACTGCGTACGTTCCGCGACGAGAAGGGAGCCGAGCTCTTCGACCTTCCCGACGCGCCCCGCCCGGATGCGGACACCCCCGCTCCGGCGCGCCTCCTGCCCGAGTTCGACAACCTCCTCCTGTCACACGCCGACCGGAGCCGGGTCGTGCCGCCCGAGTACAAGGGCCGCACCTGGAAGGGGAACCTCGCCTACAGCGTCTTCCTGATCGACGGTTTCCTGGAGGGTGTGTGGCGCATGGAGGAGGGCGCGGGGGAGGACAAGGACTCCGCCGTCCTCACCATCGAACCGTTCGGCACCCTGACCAAGGCTCAGCGCCGCGAACTGACCGATGAGGCGGAGCGGTTGCTGCGCGGCCCGCTGTGCGGGGCCGCGACGTACGACGTCCGCTTCGGCACGGTCATCGAGCGCTGAGCGGCGAAGGCCCCGGTCCGGCGTGGCCGTCGCCGCGGCCTCAGTCCGCCCGGCCCGTCGCCGCGACCGTCACGCCGAGCCCGATCATCGTGACGCCCCCGGCCCCGCCGATCAGCGAAAGGCGCCGGTCCGAGCGCGCGAACCACGAACGGGCCGCGGAGGCCGTCAGCCCCCACAACGTGTCCGTGACCAGGCCGATGCTGATCGGGACGAGCCCGAGGAGCAGCATCTGCGCGGGCAGATGACCGGCCGCGTGGTCGACGAACTGGGGCAGCACCGCGGCGAAGAACACGATGCCCTTCGGGTTCGTCACGCCGACGAGCGCACCGTCCAGGACCGTGCGCACGTCGGTGCGCGCCTCCCCGGGGGACTCCGTCCCCCATGACTGCGCCCGCATCTCCTTGCGGTGCCGGAACGCCTGCATGCCGAGGAAGATCAGGTAGGCGGCGCCCGCGAGCTTCACCGCCATGAACACCGCGGCCGACCGCTCGACGAGCGATCCGACGCCGAACGCGACCGCGACGACCAGGGCGTACGACCCGACGACGTTGCCGAGTGCCGTCGCCACGGCAGTGCGCCGGCCATGGGCCAGGGCCCGGCCGATCACGAACAGGACGCTCGGCCCCGGGATCACGATCACCAGCAGTGACATCGCCGCGAAAGCGAGAAAACGGTCCGTGGACACCATGTCCGTCACCCCCTCCGCCGGACATTCAACCCGCCGCCGACGTCGTTCGGTAAGGCGCTCACGGCAGCAGCCCGGCCTGCCGCGCCGCCACCACCGCCTCCAGCCTCGTGTGCGCCCCCAACTTCCGCATGGCCCCGCGCAGATACCCCTTCACCGTCTCCGGCCGCAGCCCAAGACGCTCCGCCGCCACCGCGTTCGTCACGCCCCCGGCCACGCATGCGAGTACGTCCACCTCGCGCGGAGCCAGGGAGACCGACCGCTCGCGTCCCGGCGGCAGCGTGGCCGCAGACGCCAATCGGCCGCACACCGCCAGTATTTCTGCCCGCAGCGTGGGATCGGCGATCCGTGGGGCAAGACCCCGGAGCGCGCCGTGCGCCTCGCGGACCTGCTCCCAGGCGGGCCCGGCGCCCGGCTGCGGTTCCCGTGCCGCCACGAGCAGCGCGCGCACCTCGTCACGTACGACGATGGCCTGCTCCACGTCCCGCGCCGCAGCCACGGCCGCCGACAGCGTCCGGTCGCCCAGCGGCTGGGCCGAGCGCAGGGCCCCGTACAGAACACCTCGCACCCTGCGCCTCACCACCACCGGCACCGCGAGCACCGAGCGCAGACCCTCCGCGGCCACGGCGGTGTCGTACTCATGGCTGATGTGGCGCGAGTCGTGGTAATCCGTCACCGCGCAGGGACGCGAGAGCGCGACCGCCTTGCCGCCCAGGCCGTTGCCCGACGACACCGCGAGCCCGCACAGCGCACGCGTCCCGGTGCCCGTCAGCTCACCGATCCGCACCTGCCGCTGCCCCTGCCCCTGTCCCTGTCCCTGTCCCTCGACGAGGCCACCGAAGGCCACCGGCAGACCCGTGCCGCGCCGCAGCCGCAGCAGCGCGGCCCGCAACTCGACCGCCTCGCCTCCGTCAGCCGTCACGCGCAAGACCTTTCCCTTCCGGACACCCCCGTACGGGGGTGGTGAGACCCGCATCACGAATTACACGATGTTACGTAGCGTCCGGCAATGACTCCGGCGCAGAGCGCGGCAAAGGTGCCGGGCATCGGACCGGCGACGAGGAGAGCGCAATGAGGACGACGGGTACCAGCGGCACGGAACAGTTCCGCACGGCTCGGGACTTCCTGCTGCGGCATCGTGAGGACTACTCCACCGCCTACGAGGGTTTCGCCTGGCCGCGGCCCGAGCAGTTCAACTGGGCGCTCGACTGGTTCGACGTCATCGCCCGGGACAACGACAGGACCGCGCTGCACATCGTCGAGGAGGACGGGCCGGACACCCGCTTCTCCTTCGCGCGTCTGTCCACCCGCTCCGACAAGGTCGCCAACTGGTTGCGCGCCCAGGGCGTCCGCGCCGGCGACCGCGTCGTCGTCATGCTCGGCAACCAGGTCGAGCTGTGGGAGATCGCCCTCGCCGCGATGAAGCTGCGCGCGGTGGTCATCCCGGCGACGCCGCTGCTGGGCCCCGTCGACCTGCGCGACCGGATCGAGCGCGGACGCGCCCGCCACGTGGTCGTACGCCCCGAGGACGCGGCGAAGTTCGACGCCGTGCCCGGTGCCTACACCCGCATCGTGGTGGGTGCCGACGTGGACGGCTGGGTCTCGTACGCGGGTGCCGACGACGCCCCCGAGTCCTTCGAGCCCGACGGCGTCACCCGTGCCGACGACCCGCTGATGCTCTACTTCACCTCGGGCACGACAGCCCGCCCGAAGCTGGTCGAGCACACCCATGTCTCGTACCCCGTCGGCCACTTGGCGACGATGTACTGGATCGGGCTCAAGCCCGGCGACGTCCATCTCAACATCTCCTCGCCCGGCTGGGCCAAGCACGCCTGGTCCAACCTCTTCGCGCCCTGGAACGCGGAGGCGACCGTCTTCATCCACAACTACACGCGCTTCGACGCGGGTCGGCTGATGGCGGAGATGGACCGGGCCGGAGTGACGTCCTTCTGCGCCCCGCCCACCGTCTGGCGCATGCTCATCCAGGCCGATCTGACCCAGCTGCGGACACCGCCGCGCGAGGTGGTCGCCGCGGGCGAGCCGCTCAACCCCGAGGTCATCGACCAGGTGCGGCGCGACTGGGGCGTCACGATCAGGGACGGCTTCGGGCAGACCGAGACCGCCGTACAGGTCGCCAACTCGCCCGGCCAGAAGCTGAAGGCGGGCTCGATGGGGCGGCCCACTCCCGGCTTCGCCGTCGTGCTCCTCGACCCGGTCACCGGAGAGCCGACAGCGCACGAGGGCGAGATCTCCCTCGACCTCGCGGGGGACCCGGTCGGCCTGATGGTCGGCTACAACGGCGACCCCGAACGCACCGCCGAGGCGATGGCAGGCGGCTACTACCGCACCGGCGACATCGGCTACCGCGACGCCGACGGCTACATCACGTACGTGGGCCGATCCGACGACGTCTTCAAGGCATCCGACTACAAGATCTCCCCGTTCGAGCTGGAGAGCGCGCTCCTGGAGCACGAGGCGGTCGCGGAGGCGGCGGTCGTGCCCGCGCCCGACGCCCTGCGGCTCGCCGTCCCGAAGGCGTACGTCGTCCTCGCCGCCGGATTCGAGCCCGGACCGGACACCGCGAAGCTGCTCTTCGAGCATTCGCGCGCGGTCCTCGCCCCCTACAAGCGGCTGCGCCGCATCGAGTTCGGCCCGCTCCCCAAGACCGTCTCCGGCAAGATCCGCCGGATCGAGCTGCGCGAGGCCACGGCCGCGAGCTCCGACGCCGAGTACCGCGAGGAGGACTACCGGTGAGCGAACTGTCGTATGCCCACGGTGTCAGTACGACGCCGCTGCTCGGAGACACCATCGGGCGCAACCTCGACCGGGCGATCGAGGCCTGGCCCCAGCGTGACGCGCTGGTGGACGTGGCGGCGGGGACGCGCTGGACGTACGCCGAATTCGGCGCCGCCGTCGAGCAGTTGGCCCGGGGGTTCATGGGGGTCGGGGTCGCCAAGGGTGATCGCGTCGGCATCTGGGCGGCGAACTGCGCCGAGTGGGTGCTCGTGCAGTACGCCACCGCGCGGATCGGCGCGATCATGGTGAACATCAACCCGGCCTACCGTGCGCACGAGTTGGAGTACGTGCTCAAGCAGGCCGGGGTGACGGTTCTTGTCGCCTCGCAGGCGCACAAGTCGAGCGACTACCGGGCGCTGGTGGAGCAGGTGCGGCCCGGCTGCCCCGAACTGAGGTCCGTCCACTACATCGGGGACGGTTCGTGGGACGAGCTCCTGGACGCGGCGGGGGCGGTGGATGGTGGTGAACTCGCCGTACGTGAGGGGGAGTTGAGCTGCGACGACCCCGTCAACATCCAGTACACCTCGGGTACGACCGGCTTCCCCAAGGGGGCGACCCTCTCCCACCACAACATCCTCAACAACGGCTACTGGGTGGGCCGGACGGTCGGCTACACGGAGCAGGACCGGGTGTGCCTCCCTGTGCCGTTCTACCACTGCTTCGGCATGGTCATGGGGAATCTAGGCGCCACGTCCCACGGCGCCTGCATCGTCATCCCGGCACCGTCCTTCGACCCCGTCGCCACGCTGCACGCGGTGGAGCGCGAGCGCTGCACGTCGCTGTACGGGGTGCCGACGATGTTCATCGCGGAGCTGAACCTCTCCGACTTCGCGACGTACGACCTGAGTTCGCTGCGCACCGGCATCATGGCGGGCTCGCCCTGCCCGGTCGAGGTGATGAAGCGGGTGGTCGCCGAGATGCACATGGAGGAGGTCTCCATCTGTTACGGCATGACGGAGACGTCCCCGGTCTCGACCCAGACCCGCCGCACGGACGACCTGGAGCGGCGGACCGGAACGGTGGGGCGCGTGCTGCCGCACATCGAGGTGAAGGTCGTCGAACCGGTCAGCGGCGTGACGCTGCCGCGGGGCGCCTCCGGCGAGTTGTGCACGCGGGGCTACAGCGTGATGCTCGGCTACTGGAATGAGCCTTCGCGGACGGCGGAGGTGATCGACGCCGGGCGGTGGATGCACACGGGTGACCTGGCGGTCATGCGGGATGACGGCTACGTCCAGATCGTGGGCCGCATCAAGGACATGATCATCCGGGGTGGCGAGAACATCTACCCGCGCGAGATCGAGGAGTTCCTGTACGGCCACCCGAAGATCGCGGACGTCCAGGTGGTGGGTGTCCCCGACGAGCGTTACGGGGAGGTGCCGCTGGCCTGCGTGATCCTTCGGGACGCGGAGGATCCGTTGTCGCTGGAGGAACTGCGGGCCTTCTGCGAGGGGCAGTTGGCGCACTACAAGATCCCGGCCGGGCTGCGGATCCTGGAGAGCTTTCCCATGACGGTGTCGGGGAAGGTGCGAAAGATCGAGCTCAGGGAGCGGTACGGGGCGTAGCCCCGCCGGGGGCGAGCTCGCGGCGCATGGCCACGCGGGGCCAGCGGTCGAGGCCGAGCTCGGCCTCGTGGGCGCGGATCTTTCGGAGCCCCGGGGTGAGTTCGGCTTCGGCGAGCACGTGGAAGCCGATGCGGGCGTAGTAGGGGGCGTTCCAGGGGACGTCCGCGAAGGTGGTGAGGGTGAGGGCTTCTCGCCCCTCTTCGCGGGCGCGCTCCGCTGTGTGCTCGATCAGGGCCTGGCCGATGCGGTGGCGCGCCGCTCGGGGGTGGACGGTGACTTGCTCGATGTGCTCTGCCGTGTCCACGGGTTCGCTGAGGAGGTACGCGACGGGGGTGCCGTCGCTCTCGCCTGTGGCTACCCAGGCTCTGCCTGCGTGGCGGAATTCTTCCAGGAGGGCGAGGGCGGGGGGCTCGTCGTCGGCGATCGCCGCCATGCCGAGGGCGCGGAAGGGGGCGCCTGCGGCGCGTTCGATGTCCTGGAGCGTGGGGAGCTCGGCTCTCGTGGCTGGGCGGATGCGCATCTGCTGAGTATGGCTGTCCCTGGCCTGGCGGCTCCCGGTTTTTCTGTCCCGCCGCTTCGCGGCGGATGCCCTCCCTCCCACCCACCCGATTACCCCGTGGTGGTGTGTTGTGTGGTGGCTGGGGTGGGGGGGTGCCGTGTGGTGGTGTCCTGTGCGGTGGTCGGGGTGGGGCGTTTGCCCCACCGTGGTCCCTTGCCCGGCGACCGGGGGGCGTGATTGCCCCGCGGTGGTGTGTTGTGCGGTGGCTGGGGTGGCGCGTTTGCGGTGGGGTGGTGTCTTGTCCGGCGGCCGGGGTGGGGCGTTTGCCCTGCGGTGGTCCCGTGTCCGGTGATCGGGGTGGCGCGTTTGCCCCGCGATGGTCCCGCGCCCGGCGGCCGGGGGCGGGATTGCCGCGGGCCGGTTCTTGTCCGGCGGTGGGGTGGGGCGTTTGCCGCGTGGCGGGCTTTCGTTCCGTGGTCGGGGTGGGGCGTTTGCCCCGCGGTGGTCCCTTGTCCGGTGGTCGGGGTGGCGCGTTTGCCCCGCGGTGGTTCCGTGTCCGGTGGCCGGGGTGTGATTGCCGTGTGCCGGTTCTTGTCCGCGGCCGGGGGCGTGATTGCCGCGGGCCGGTTCTTGTCCGGCGGTGCGGTGGGGCGTTTGTCGCGTGCCGGGCTTTCGTTCGGTGGTCCGGGTGGGGTGGTTGCCCCGTAGCCTTCCCTCGTCCGTCGGCCCGGGTGGCCCTCGCCCCAGCGACCCTCGCCCGCCGTCCGCCGCCCGCCGCCCCGCGAGGCGTCTACCTACCCCGCGGCCATCAGCTCGTCCGCCGCGCTGTTCACCGGCTGTGGCGTTCCCGTGAGGTCTATGACGAACAGCGGGATCGACAGTGCGTCCGCCCGTGCGCGGGCCGGTTCCTCGTAGCCCGCGAGGGAGAAGCAGACGCAGCTCACGGACTCGGTCATGGCGCTGAGCCATACGCACTCCACGTCACGGAGCGAGGTCGGCTGCACGGACGGCTCGATCAGCGCGATCATGCCCCGCGCCGCGACCCGCACCCCGGAAGGCGCCCGCTTGACCGCTCCCCGGATCTCCCCGTACCCGAGCCACCGCAGGTACAGCGCCGCCACCGTCACCGCGTCCCGCGCCGTGCGCACCGGCACCGGTTGGAAGGCGGGCCGAGGCGTCGGAGCCGTCCGGGGCAGCGAGATGTGCGCCGGGGCTTCGGGTGGGGTCGGAGCTTCCGGTGTTGCCGGAGGCGTCGGGGCGGCCGGTCGCGCCTCTGTCGCGGAGTCGGCCGGTCGCGTCTCTGTCGCGGGGTCGGCCGGTCGCGTCTCTGTCGCGGGGCCCGTCGGCTGTGCCTCTACCACGGGGCCCGTCGGCTGTGCCTCTACCACGGGGTCGGTCGGCTGTGCCTCCGCCGCGGAGTCGTTCGGCGGGGTCTGCACCTCGGGGTCGTTCGGCGGGGCCTGTGCCGCAGGCTCGTTCGACGGTGCCTGTACCGCCCGCACCGGAATCCGCAGCACCGCCCCGCACCCGCACCCCAGCTCGGGCTGTGGCCACTGATCGCGGCGGCCGCACATCCGGCACCGCACGGTCACCCACTCCTCCGCCCACGTCCGGTCCGTCACCGGAGTCACCGTCGCGCCGCGCGCCACCGGCGGCACCACGGGGGCGCCGCACGCGCAGGGGTAGGAGGGAGGGGCGTACACATGCTCGCGCCGGCAGACCGGGCACCGTACCGGGACGCCGCTGTCCGTCATCACCCTCACCCGTCACCGTAACCGTCACCGCTCGCCGGTTCGTGACCTCCATCGTCCACCAAGTGGGCCTGCCTCGGCAGCCAGTTGAGCCAAGAACAGCGTGCCCGCCAGGGTCAGGGCGCGGCGGCGGCTGCCCGGCAGGGGAAGGCCCGCCATACGGGCGATCGTGCGTGGGGCCGGTCTGGCCGTGGGGTGCCCGGCGAGGCAGGCGGTGACGAGGGGGAGCAGCTCCCTCGGTACGCCCGGCAGTGCCGGGTTCCCGCCTTCGGGGGCGAAGCCGCCTCGCCCCGTCGCCGCGAAGGCGAGTACCGCGCCTAGCGAGAACACGTCCGCCGGCGGCTTGGCCACCCCGCCCCGTGCCACCCCGCCCCGTGCCGCCAGGACCTCGGGCGCCGTGTACTCCGTTGTCCCTCCCGGCGTCCCTCCCGACGTGCCTCCCCGCCCTGCCCGCGTTCCCGTGCCGAAGCCGACCACACGGGGCCCGTCGGCGGACAGGATCACCTTCGACGGCCGCAGGCCACCGTGCACGAGCCCCGCCCGGTGGATGTCGTTCAGCGCCCCGGCGAGTGCGCTCGCCAAGGCGCGCAGCTCCGGCGTACCGATCGGCCCGCCGAGATCCCGTACCCGTGTGGCGAGCGTCGGGCCGGGGACGTACTCCGTGGCCAGCCAGGGCACCGCACCCTGCGGATCCGCGTCGACGAGCGCGGCGATCCGGCGCCCCCGTACCGCGCCGATGGCGTGGACCTCGCGGGCGAAGCGCGTACGGAACTCCTGGTCACCGGCGAGTGAGGCGTGCACGACCCGGAGGGCGGCGGCGCGCCCCGCTCCGTCGTGCGCGAGGAAGACCCGCCCGAGGCTTCCCTGCCCGAGCAGCGGGCCCGCCGCCCAGCGGCCGTACCGATGTCGGGTCAATGACGCCGCGTCCGGTGAACTGGCCACGCTCGACCCCCGATGGTGTGGCCGAATTCCATGCGAATTCAACGACTGGGACGCGCCCCTCGGGCGGCCCGGTTCCCGGACATCTCTTGACGGTCTCCACTGGACCCGCCTACATTGCTTCCATATAGCAGAACATCTTTTCCACAATGCGGAAACAGAAGCTCACCGCGGGGCGCGACGGGAGCCGGATCCGCCAGCCGTATCCGTCAGCCGAAAAGCTGATCAAGCTGTCGAAGCTGTTGTCGAAGCAGGAGAACCCCATGGCCCGTATGACCGCTGTCCGCGCGGCAGTTGAGATCCTCAAGCGTGAGGGCGTCACCAACGCGTTCGGTGTGCCCGGCGCGGCGATCAACCCGTTCTACAAGGCGCTACAGGAGGGCGGTGGCATCGACCACACGCTCGCCCGGCACGTCGAGGGCGCCTCGCACATGGCCGAGGGGTACACCCGCGCCAACCCCGGCAACATCGGCGTCTGCATCGGTACGTCGGGCCCGGCGGGCACCGACATGATCACCGGTCTGTACTCCGCGACCGGTGACTCGATCCCGATCCTCTGCATCACCGGCCAGGCGCCCACGCACCTGCTCCACAAGGAGGACTTCCAGGCCGTCGACATCGCGTCGATCGCCACGCCGGTCACGAAGATGGCCGTCACGGTCCTGGAGGCCGCGCAGGTCCCCGGCATCTTCCAGCAGGCGTTCCACCTGATGCGCTCGGGCCGTCCGGGTCCGGTCCTCATCGACCTGCCGATCGACGTCCAGCAGACCGAGATCGAGTTCGACATCGACACGTACGAGCCGCTGCCGGTCTACAAGCCGTCCGCGACCCGTGCCCAGATCGAGAAGGCCATCACCTTCCTGGTCGAGTCCGAGCGTCCGCTGATCGTGGCCGGCGGCGGCATCATCAACGCCGACGCATCCGACCTCCTGGTCGAGTTCGCCGAGATCACCAACACCCCTGTCGTGCCGACCCTGATGGGCTGGGGCACGATCCCCGACGACCACGACCTGAACGCGGGCATGGTCGGCCAGCAGACCGGCCACCGCTACGGCAACGCGACGTTCCTGGAGTCGGACTTCGTCCTCGGCATCGGCAACCGCTGGGCCAACCGTCACACCGGCTACAAGCTGGACGTGTACACCCAGGGCCGCAAGTTCGTGCACGTCGACATCGAGCCGACCCAGATCGGCAAGATCTTCGCGCCGGACTACGGAATCGCCTCCGACGCCAAGGTCGCGCTCGAACTGTTCGTCGAGGTGGCCAAGGAGCTCAAGGCCGCCGGCAAGCTCCCCGACCGCTCCGAGTGGGTCGCCTCCCACCTGGAGCGCAAGGAGACGCTGCAGCGCCGCACGCACTTCGACAACATCCCCATGAAGCCGCAGCGCGTCTACGAGGAGATGAACAAGGCCTTCGGCCCGGACACGCGCTACGTCACCACCATCGGCCTCTCGCAGATCGCGGGCGCCCAGATGCTGCACGTCTACAAGCCGCGCCACTGGATCAACTGCGGCCAGGCGGGCCCGCTCGGCTGGACGATCCCGGCCGCGCTCGGTGTCGCCACCGCCGACCGCGACACCCCGGTCGTCGCGCTGTCCGGCGACTACGACTTCCAGTTCATGATCGAGGAGCTGGCGGTCGGCGCGCAGCACCGCATCCCGTACGTCCACGTCCTGGTGAACAACGCCTACCTCGGCCTGATCCGCCAGGCCCAGATCGGCCTGGACATCAACTTCCAGGTCAACCTGGAGTTTGAGAACCAGAACAGTCCGGAGCTGGGCGTCTACGGCGTCGACCACGTCAAGGTCGCCGAGGGCCTGGGCTGCAAGGCCATCCGCGTCACCGACCCGAACGAACTGGGCCAGGCCTTCGAGCAGGCCAAGAAGCTGGCCCAGGAGCACCAGGTCCCGGTCGTCGTCGAGGCCATCCTGGAGCGCATCACCAACATCTCCATGAGCCCCACGGCCGACATCAGCGCGGTCAAGGAGTTCGAGGAGATCGCGACTGAGCCGGGCCACGCGCCCACCGCCATCCGGCCGCTGAAGGTCTGACGGCAGCGCCACACGGCTCTCTGAGGGGCGGTCCACCCGAGCGGGGTGGACCGCCCTTTAGTGTGTGCGGATGGAATCGCTTGAGGGTCTGCAGGTCATGACCTGCAAGGACGGGGCGGAGCTCGACGCCTGGCTCGACGCGCACCACGGCACCGCACCCGGCCTGTGGCTGATGGTCGCCAAGAAGGCCTCGGGCGTGCCGTCGGTGACGGCGGGGGAGATCATCGACGTGGCGCTCTGCCACGGCTGGATCGACGGCCAGCGCAGGTCGTACGACGACGTGTACTACCTGCAGAAGATCACCCGGCGCCGGCCGCGCGGCCTCTGGTCGAAGGTGAACGTGCACAAGGTGGAGGCCCTGACGGCTGCTGGGCGCATGCGCGAGGCCGGTCTCGCCGAGGTGGCCGCGGCCAAGGCCGACGGGCGCTGGGAGGCGGCCTACGAGTCCCAGCGCAACGCCACGGTCCCGGACGACCTGACGGCGGCGCTCGCGGCCAGCCCGGCGGCCCGCGCGACCTTCGAGGCCCTCGGCAAGTCGGATCAGTACGCGGTCCTGCACCGCCTGATGACAGCCAGGACTCCCGCCACGCGGGCAGCCAGGCTCGAACGCATGGTGGCCAAACTGGCGACGGGGGAGAAGGTCGGCTAGTCCCGGAGACAGCCCCGGGGACGCCCCGTCAGGGGTGCGGGGAACTGCGCGACCAGCCACGACGCGGTCGCAGACAAAGAAGAGCGGCGAGTACGGGACCGTCCGTACTCGCCGCTCTGGCTGAGGAGTTGTAGCCGTCCGGCCGCGCGCGACTGGCGGAACATGCATACGCGCTGCCGGACGGAGTCATTTGGGTCCAAGGCCCAGGGGCCCGAAAGCGGCTGGGACCGCGGCGGCTGCGAATGGCTCTGTGAGTTCCTCTTCCCTCAGGTCGAGAAGGGGATCACAGGGCCTTTACCACCGCACTGGCTCGCAGAGCCGCCGCGGTCCTCGTCCGGCCCGTTCACCACGGGACCACCCCTCATCCGGGTCCGTGATGGTGCGGGCGCAGCACCGGTGAACTGACCTCCCGTCAATTCACCAGTGCAGTCCGGGAGTTCTAGTCCTCGCGCAGGGCGCGGACGGCCTCCTCCACGCGCTTGCCGTACTCGGCGTCGGCGGCGTGGAAGTGGGCGAGGTTCTTCTCGATGACGTCGTCACGGGTGACCTGCGAGAGGCCGCCCGCGATGTTCGCCACCAGGCGGGCCTGCTCCTCGGCCGACATCAGGCGGTAGAGCTCACCCGCCTGGAAGAAGTGGTCGTCCTTGGTGTGCAGCGGGGCCTCGTGCGTGCCCGTGTGGCCGTTGACGGCCAGCGGGGCGGAGAGCGCCTGGCCGGTCTCGACCGGGCCGTCGTACGAGTTGGGCTCGTAGTTCTTGCGGTCACGGCCGTACGCGTTGGACGCCATCAGGCCGTCACGGCCGTAGTTGTCGGCCTTGCCGCCGTTGACGGCCTTCGGCGCGTTCACCGCGAGCAGCGTGTGGTTGACGCCCAGGCGGTAGCGGTGCGCGTCCGCGTAGGCGAACAGGCGGCCCTGCAGCATCTTGTCGGGGGAGGGGCCGATGCCCGGAACGAAGTTGTTCGGGGAGAAGGCGGCCTGCTCGACCTCGGCGAAGACGTTGTCGGGGTTGCGGTCCAGGACCAGACGGCCCACGCGCTGCAGCGGGTAGTCGCTGTGCGGCCACACCTTCGTCAGGTCGAAGGGGTTGAAGCGGTAGTCGGCCGCCTCGGCCGCCGGCATGATCTGCACGTGCAGCGTCCAGGACGGGTTCACGCCGCGCTCGATGGCCTGCAGGAGGTCCGTCTGGTGCGAGTTGGCGTCCTTGCCCGCGAGCTCGGCACCCTGCTCGGCCGACAGGCTGCGTACGCCCTGGTTCGTCTTGAAGTGGTACTTCACGAAGAAGGCCTCGCCCGCCTCGTTCGTCCACTGGTAGGTGTGCGAGCCGTAGCCGTTCATGTGGCGGTACGACGCGGGGATGCCGCGGTCACCCATCAGCCACGTCACCTGGTGCGTCGCCTCGGGGGCGTGCGCCCAGAAGTCCCAGACGTTGTCCGGCTCCTGCTTGCCCGTGAAGGGGTCGCGCTTCTGGGAGTGGATGAAGTCGGGGAACTTGATCGGGTCCTTGATGAAGAACACCGGGGTGTTGTTGCCGACGAGGTCGTAGTTGCCCTCTTCGGTGTAGAACTTCAGCGCGAAGCCGCGCGGGTCACGGACCGCGTCCGCGCCGCCCAGGCTGTCCGCCACCGTGGAGAAGCGCAGGAACGTCTCGGTGCGCTTGCCGACGGTGTTCAGGAAGTCGGCCGAGGTGTACGCGGTGACGTCGTCGGTCACCTCGAAGTAGCCGTACGCGCCGGAACCGCGCGCGTGCACCACACGCTCCGGGATGCGCTCGCGGTTGAAGCGGGCGAGCTTCTCCAGGAGGTGCTGGTCCTGGAGGAGAAGCGGGCCACCGACGCCGGCGGTGGCTGAGTTCTGGTTGTCGGCGACGGGGGCGCCGGACTCGGTCGTGAGCACACGCTTCGACATGGTGGCGGGGTTGACCTTCCGTACGGACTGCTGAAACTGCTGAGGTGACGTGAGCGTAAGTACGCCTGAACAGCTACGTCAACAGTTTGTTGAAGTTTTGGGTGGGGCTTGTTCGGGACGAACCGGTGGGGCTTGAGTTCCGGACCGCGGCGACGCCTGGGCGCGACAGGACAGGTGTCAGCGCCGCCGCGGCCCGGAAGTTGAGGGAGCTCCTGAAGCCTCTGAGGGCTTCTTAGAGCTCGGCGCCCGAGAGGCGCTCCACGCCGCGCAGCAGCGCGGAGTGGTCGAGGCCGCCGTCACCCTGCGTGCGCAGCGAGGCGACGAGCTGGGCCACCACGGCACCCACCGGGAGCGAGGCACCGACATTGCGGGCGGCGTCGGTGACGATGCCCATGTCCTTGTGGTGCAGGTCGATCCGGAAACCGGGCTTGAAGTCGCGGTTGAGGAAGTTGTCCTTCTTGCGGGTCAGGACGGTCGAGCCCGCAAGCCCCCCGTTCAGGACGTCCAGGGCGGCGGTCAGGTCCACCCCGGACTTCTCCAGGAAGACGACGGCCTCGGCGCACGCCTGGATGTTCACGGCGACGATGAGCTGGTTGGCGGCCTTCACGGTCTGACCCGAGCCGTGCGGACCGCACAGCACGATGGTCTTGCCGAGGGCGTCGAGGAGCGGCTTGGCCTCGTCGAAGTCGGCCTGCTCGCCGCCGACCATGATGGAGAGCACGGCCTCGATGGCGCCGGCCTCGCCACCCGACACGGGGGCGTCCAGGACGCGGATGCCCTTGTCCTTGGCGGCCTTGGCCAGGTCCACGGAGGTCTGCGGGGTGATCGACGACATGTCGACGATCAGCGCGCCGGACCGCGCGTTCTCCAGGATGCCGTTCTCGCCGTACGCGATGGCCTCGACCTGCGGGGACGCGGGCACCATCGTGACGATGACGTCGGCGTCCTTGACGGCCTCGGCGATCGACTTGGCGGCGACGCCGCCGGCCGCGGTGAGGCGGTCCAGCTTGTCCTGCTCAAGGGTGAAGCCGGTGACGGAGTAACCAGCCTTGATCAGGTTCTCGGACATGGGGGAGCCCATGATGCCGAGTCCGATCCACGCGATCTTGGGAAGGTTGCTCATGGTGAGAGCCTTTCTAGTGCTACCTGGTAATCGGGCTGCGGGGTGCTCGGTGGGTGGGCGGGAGAAGATCCGCCGCGAGGCGGCGGTCTAGTCCGCGGCCGGCAGCCAGCCGAAGGCTTCGGAGCTGGGGCGGTCGCCCGCCTTGTACTCCAGGCCGACCCAGCCGTCGTAGCCGGCCTTCCGGAGCTGGTCGAGCAGCTCCTCCAGCGGGAGCGACCCCGTGCCCGGGGCGCCACGGCCGGGGTTGTCGGCGATCTGCACGTGCGCGGTCTGGGCGACGTACCGATCGATGACGGCCGGCAGGTCCTCGCCGTTCATGGACAGGTGGTACAGGTCCATGAGGAACTTCGCGTTCCCGAGCCCGGTGGCGGCGTTCACCTTGTCCACCACGGCGATCGCCGCGTCCGCGCTCACGATCGGGCAGCGCGGCGACTCGGGCTTGTTCAGGGCCTCGATCAGCAGCACCGCACCCACGCGGTCGGCCTCGCGGGCCGCGAGCACCAGGTTCTCCAGGGCGAGTTCGTCCTGGACGGCGGGGGTGACCCCGTCCACCCGGTTGCCGTACAGCGCGTTGAGCGCCTTGCAGCCGAGGGACTGCGCGAAGTCCGCCGCCACCGAGAGGTTCGCGCGGAACTTGTCGCTCTCCTCGCCCGGGATCGACAGCGCACCGCGGTCGGGGCCCGGCAGCTGCCCTGCATAGAAGTTCAGGCCCACCAGCTCTACGCCGGCGTCCGTGATCGCGGCCCGAAGGGCGTCGAGCTCGGACTGCTCGGGGGTGGGGGCGTCGACCCAGGGCCACCACAGCTCGACCGCCGTGAAGCCCGCCGCGGCGGCAGCCGCGGGGCGCTCCAGGAGCGGGAGTTCCGTGAAGAGGATCGACAGGTTCACATTGAAGCGCTGGTCGGAGTATCCCATGGGGCTTCCGCGCTCCTTCCGTATAGCGGAAGTTAATTTCTGTCTGATGGAAGATTGCCGTCGGGGATCCGCCCTTGTCAAGAGGGGGCTGCCGGAAAATCACCACGCGGCAGTAGGTTGTGCGCGTGCGATTGAGAGTGGAGTTCACGACCGAACCCTTCGACCTGGACGAGGCGCCCGCCCATGCGGTGGTGGCCCGTGACGTCATCCAGGGGGCCGAGCTCGACGCCGTGGACGTCGGCCCCTTCGGCAATACCGCGGAAGGCGGCGCGGACGAGGTCCTGACCGCCGTCGATGCCCTGCTGCGCAAGGCCCTGGAGGCGGGCGCCACGCGTGTCTCGCTCCAGGTGAACGTGCTCGGAGAATCGGGGGAGGCCGTCGAATGACCGGTCCCAGAGACGACCGCGACCCCTTCGTGGCCGCCGTCAAGCCGCTCGTGGACGCCATGGGCGGCGAGATCGTGCCCCCCGACGAGGCGGGCGCCGACGACGTCGTCCTCGCCTGGCAGGGCGAGGACGTGCTCGCCGTACGCCTGCCGCAGCTCGCGGACTCCCTCGACCACATCCTGCTCGCCCTGGAGCGCAAGCGCGGGGTGCCTTTGTCGGAGCTCGACCGCAAGGCCAAGCAGGAGGTCGTACGGATACTCGAGGCGCGAGGCGCCTTCGCCGTGCGGCACGGAGTGGAGACGGTGGCCGGCGCGCTGGGCGTCTCGCGCTTCACTGTCTACAACTATCTCAACCGGTCCACCTGACCTCGCAGGTCAGAGCACCCCTGAAGGCCGTCGTCCGTTAACCGGACGGCGGCCTTTGTTACTCGAAGTTTTCAACAAAGTGTTGACGTGGTGTTTCGGCTGGCGTTAGCTATCCGCAGCCCGTCCAGCACAAGGCCGTATGGCCACGGAGGCACCCGTGACTTCGAGCTCGACGCCGGGCCCAGCCCGGTTCAACGCCTTGACGGAGAGTGCGGCCACCGCCGCCCTCCACGAGGCCTGCGCCTCATCGGCCTGGGGAAGCAGACTGCTCTCCCAGCGCCCGTTCCCCACTGTCGAAGCCCTCTTCGCCGCAAGCGACGCCGCCATGGCCGAGCTGACCGACGAGGATCTGGCCGAGGCGATGGCAGGGCACCCGCCGATCGGCCGCCCGAAGCCCGGGGACCCCACGTCGTCCCGCGAACAGCGCGGCATGGCGGGGGCCTCCGAGGAGCTCAAGGCAGAGATGCTCGAACTGAACCTGGCCTACCAGGAGAAGTTCGGTCATGTCTTTCTGATCTGCGCCACCGGCGCGACCGGTGAGCAGATGCGCGATGCGGTGAAGACCCGGATCGGCAACACCGCCGAGCAGGAGCGCGAGATCGTGCGCACCGAACTCGGGAAGATCAACCGAATCCGGCTGGCCCGTCTCGTAGAAGAGGACAAGGACTGATGAGCACTGACACCACCGCCTCGGTGTCCACGCACATCCTGGACACCAGCGTCGGACGCCCCGCCGAGGGCGTCACCATCTCGCTCACCGCCCGCAGTGGCCGTGACGCCGAGTGGGTGGCACTCGGCGGCTCCGCGACCGACGCGGACGGGCGCTGCAAGGACCTGCCGGCGCTGCCGGAAGGCACCACCCACGTACGACTCGACTTCGAGGTCGAGGAGTACTTCACGAAGAAGCAAGCCGAGGCGCAGCAGGACGCCCCCCGCGTAAGGGACAGCGGTGCGTTCTTCCCGGAGGTGGCGATCACGTTCGCCGTCAACCCGGGCGAGCACTATCACGTACCGCTGCTGCTCAACCCGTTCGGCTACTCCGTTTACCGAGGGAGCTAGCAGACATGCCCACGATTCTCGGCCAGAACCAGTACGGCAAAGCAGAGAACCGCGTCGTCAAGATCACGCGGGACGGCGACACCCACCACATCAAGGACCTGAACGTCTCGGTCGCCCTCTCCGGCGACATGGACGACGTCCACTACTCCGGCTCGAACGCGAACGTCCTGCCGACGGACACCACCAAGAACACGGTGTACGCGTTCGCCAAGGAGTTCGGCATCGAGTCCGCCGAGCAGTTCGGCATCCACCTCGCCCGGCACTTCGTGACCACGCAGGAGCCGATCAAGGTCGCGCGGATCCGCATCCAGGAGTACACCTGGGAGCGCATCGCGACCTCGGACAACAACTCCAGGTTCATCGGCTCGGACGAGGTCAACCACTCCTTCGCCCGCAAGGGCCAGGAGCTGCGCACCACGCAGATCACCTTCGACGGTGAGAACTGGGAGATCATCTCCGGGCTCAAGGACCTCACGGTCATGAACTCCACCAACTCGGAGTTCTGGGGCTACGTCAAGGACAAGTACACGACGCTGAAGGAGGCGTACGACCGCATCCTGTGCACCGACGTCTCCGCCGCCTGGCGTTACAACTGGACCAGCGACGCGGACCGGATGCCCAACTGGGAGAAGTCGTACGAGCAGGCCAAGAAGCACATCCTGCAGGCCTTCGCCGAGACGTACTCCCTCTCGCTGCAGCAGACCCTCTACCAAATGGGTTCGCGCGTCATCAACAGCCGCAGCGAGGTCGACGAGATCCGCTTCTCGCTGCCGAACAACCACCACTTCCTGGTGGACCTCGAGCCCTTCGGGCTGAAGAACGACAACGAGGTCTACTTCGCGGCGGACCGCCCCTACGGCCTCATCGAGGCCACGGTTCTCAGGGACGGGGTCCAGCCGAAGATCCCGGTCGACATGACCAACCTCTGACGCGGGACGCGCGCCCCCGCCCGTCCGCAGCGGACGGGGGCGCGCCACACCGGAGGGAACAGCAGCAATGGCACAGCCTGCAAAAGGGCCGGCGAAAGGCCCGTGTTCCACCCCATCGGACATAGCCGACGGCGAATCAACTCCCGCCTGTCATCCGGTGGATGAGAAGCTTCACCCCTCGCGGCTGGTCCCCGCCGCGCTCCAGCACATCGCCGCCATGTACGCGGGCGTCGTCACTCCGCCGCTGATCATCGGCCAGGCCGTCGGCCTGGACACGGTCGCGCAGACGCGCCTCATCGCCGCGAGCCTGCTGATCGCCGGACTCGCCACGATCCTCCAGACGCTCGGCGTCAAGGGATTCGTCGGCAACCGGCTCCCCTTCGTGAACGCCGCCTCGTCCGCGGGCATCGCACCCATTCTCGCCATCGCCGAGAACAGCGCCAAAGGTCATCAACTCCCGGCCATCTACGGCGCGGTGATGGTGGCGGGCGTCTTCTGCCTCGCGGTCGGACCGTTCTTCGGGCGGCTCCTGCGCTTCTTCCCGCCGCTCGTCACCGGCGTCGTCATCACCCTCATCGGCGTGACGCTGATGCCCGTGCCCGTCACCTGGGCGCAGGGCGGCGACAAGACCGCCGCCGACTTCGGCGCCATGAAGTACCTCGCGCTCGCCGCCTTCACGCTCGTCGTGATCCTCTTCTTCCAGCGGTTCGGCCGCGGCTTCCTCAAGCAAGTCGCCCTGCTCCTGGGCATGTTGATCGGAACGCTCGCCGCGATCCCGTTCGGGATGGCCGACTTCAGCGCCCTCAAGTCCGCGCCGGTCGCCGCGCTCCCGACGCCCTTCGCCTTCGGCGCCCCGGAGTTCCAGCCCGCCGCCATCCTCTCGCTCTGCATCGTGATGCTGGTCCTGATGACCGAGTCGTCGGCCGGCATACTCGCCCTCGGCGAGATCTGCGACCGCAAGAGCGACGGGAAGACCATCACCCGCGGCCTGCGCACCGACGGCATCGCGACCCTGGTCGGCCCGGTCTTCGGCGGCTTCCCCACATCGGCCTTCGCACAGAACGTCGGCGTCGTCTCCTTGACACGTGTCCGCAGCCGCTATGTAGTGGCCGTCGCGGGCGGCGCCCTCATCGTGCTCGGTGCCTTCCCGATGCTCGGCGCGGTCGTCAGCCTCGTACCGATGCCGGTCCTCGGCGGCGCGGGCATCGTCCTCTTCGGCTCCATCGCGGTGAGCGGCATCCGTACGCTCTCCGAGGCGGGCCTCGACGACAGCTCCAACATCATCCTGGTGGCCGTCGCGCTCGGAGCGGGCATCATCCCGCTCGCCGCGCCCACCTTCTACGCCGAATTCCCGGCCTGGGCGCAGACCGTCCTCGGCTCCGGAATCAGTGCGGGAGCGCTGACCGCGGTCCTGCTCAACCTGTTCTTCAACCATCTCGGCACCCGTAGCCCCGCGGCCGCGGCACTCAAATCTTCCTAGGGTCATGCCGTGCCCACATCGCCACACGCAAGAGAAGGAAGAAGCACCATGGCAGCACCGGCAGACCTGCAGCGCATCGTCATCGAGAACTGCGCGATCGCGACCGTCGACGCCGACGACACCGAGTACGCATCGGGGTACGTCGTCGTCGCCGGGAACAAGATCGAGTCCATCGGCGCAGGAAAGGCCCCCGAGGGCCTGCAGAACGTCGTACGCCGCGTGGACGGGACCGGTCACCTCGTGACCCCCGGCCTGGTCAACACGCACCACCACTTCTACCAGTGGATCACCCGCGGCCTGGCCACCGACCACAACCTCTTCAACTGGCTCGTCGCGCTCTACCCGACCTGGGCGCGCATCGACGAGCAGATGGTGAAGGCGGCGGCCCAGGGCTCGCTCGGCATGATGGCCCGCGGCGGTGTCACCACCGCGATGGACCACCACTACGTCTTCCCGAAGAACTCCGGTGACCTCTCCGGCGCCATCATCGGCGCGGCGAGCGACATGGGAGTGCGCTTCACCCTCGCCCGCGGCTCCATGGACCGCAGCGTCAAGGACGGCGGCCTGCCGCCGGACTTCGCCGTCGAGACCCTCGAAGGCGCGCTCGCCGCGACCGCCGAGACCGTCGACAAGCACCACGACGCCTCCTTCGACGCGATGACCCAGGTCGCCGTCGCCCCCTGCTCCCCGTTCTCGGTCTCCACCGAACTCATGAAGCAGGGCGCCGAGTTGGCGCGCGCCAAGGGCGTACGCCTGCACACCCACGGCAGTGAGACCGTCGAGGAGGAGCAGTTCTGCAAGGAACTGTTCGGCATGGGCCCCACCGACTACTTCGAGTCGACCGGCTGGCTCGGTGACGACGTGTGGATGGCGCACTGCGTCCACATGAACGACTCCGACATCGCGGCATTCGCCCGCACCGGCACGGGAGTCGCGCACTGCCCGTCCTCCAATGCACGTCTGGCCGCCGGTATCGCCCGCGTCCCCGACATGCTCAAGGCGGGCGTCCCGGTCGGCCTCGGTGTCGACGGCACCGCGTCGAACGAGTCCGGCGAACTCCACACCGAGCTGCGCAACGCGCTCCTCATCAACCGCCTCGGCGCGCACCGCGAAGCGGCCCTGAACGCACGTCAGGCCCTGCGTCTTGGCACTTTCGGCGGCGCCCAGGTGCTTGGCCGCTCCTCGCAGATCGGGTCGCTCGAGCCGGGCAAGCTCGCCGACCTGGTCCTCTGGAAGATCGACGGCATCGGGCACTCCTCGATCGCCGACCCGGTGACCGCCATCGTCTTCGGCGCGGCGGCCCCGGTCACGCTCTCCCTCGTCAACGGCAAGCCGGTCGTCGAGAACAGCCGACTGCTGAACGTCGACGAGGACGCCATCGCCCGCTCCGCGCGGGACGAGGCGCAGCGCCTCGCGCGGATCGCCGCCGAGGCCTGACCCAAAGAACTCCGGTCAGGGGGGACGGCCCCTGACCGGACTTGAGCAGCCGAGCGGGTTGCTCAAGTGCCGCCCCGGAACGTGGCCCAAAGCTTCACGCTCCCGGGGCGGTCAGTACTACCTGGGCGCACCACCCACAACTTCATACCGAGCAAGTCCTTGCACCACGCACCACCTCCCAGAAGCGAAAAGTGCCGGCAATGCGGCCCGTACTGGAAAACAACCGGAGGAGCCACAGTGGCCACTCAGCCCAGGTTCACCAAGCAAGGCACCACCCCAGACCCATCCGAAGCCGACGGCGAAAGCGCCATACGAGAGATCCACCCCGTCGACCAGAAGCTCCCCCCGCTCAAGATGGCGACGACCGGCCTCCAGCACGTGGCGGCCATGTACGCGGGCGTCGTCGCCCCGCCGCTCATCGTGGGCGCGGCCATCGGCCTCTCCGCGAAGGAACTCACCTTCCTGACCGGCGCCTGTCTGTTCACCGCCGGCCTCGCCACCTTCCTCCAGACGCTCGGCATCTGGAAGATCGGCGCCAGGCTGCCCTTCGTCAACGGCGTCACCTTCGCCGGTGTCGCCCCCATGCTCGCGGTCGTCGACTCGACCAAGGACAAGGACGACGCGCTCCCGATCATCTTCGGGGCGGTGATCGTCGCGGGTGTCCTCGGCTTCATCGCGGCGCCGTTCTTCTCCAAGCTGGTGCGCTTCTTCCCACCGGTGGTGACCGGCACGGTCATCACGCTCATCGGCATCTCGCTCATGCCGGTCGCCTTCGGCTGGGCACAAGGGCCCGTGCCGGGCGCCGACGACTACGGCTCGATGAAGAACCTCGGCCTCGCGGGCCTCACCCTGGTGATCGTCCTGCTCCTGCGCCGCTTCACCACCGGCTTCGTCAAGCAGATCGCCGTGCTCCTCGGCCTCATCATCGGCACGGTCATCGCGATCCCGTTCGGCGTCACGGACTTCAGCCCGGTCGGCGACGCGGACATCGTCGGCTTCCCGACGCCGTTCCACTTCGGCGCCCCGCAGTTCGCGGCGGCGGCGATCGTCTCCCTCTGTGTCGTCATGGTCGTCTCGATGACGGAGTCGACGGCCGACATGCTCGCCCTCGGCGAGATCGTGGAGCGCCCCGCCGACGAGAAGACCATCGCGGCCGGTCTGCGCGCCGACACCCTCGGCTCGGCGATCAGCCCGCTCTTCAACGGCTTCATGTGCAGCGCGTTCGCGCAGAACATCGGCCTCGTCGCCATGACGAAGATCCGCAGCAGGTACGTCGTCGCCGCGGGCGGCGGTTTCCTGGTCCTGATGGGCCTGTGCCCGATGGCCGCCTCGCTCATCGCCGTCGTACCGCGCCCGGTGCTCGGCGGCGCGGGTGTCGTCCTCTTCGGCTCGGTCGCGGCGAGCGGCATCCAGACGCTGGTCAAGGCGAACCTGGAGCGGGACAACAACGTCCTGATCGTGGCCGTCTCGCTGGCCGTCGGCCTCATCCCCATCGCGGCGCCGGAGTTCTACCACGCGTTCCCGGAGACCGCGAACATCATCCTCGACTCGGGCATCTCCACGGGCTGTGTCGCGGCGGTGCTCCTGAACCTGGTCTTCAACCACATCGGCAAGCGCGGTGAGGACGACGACGTGACCAACCCGATGGAGCCCGGGGGAGAAATCGCTGAACAGAGGGTGCACGAAGGGTCTTCCGCAGCGGGGGCCCACTGACGTAACGTGCGTGACGCCGCCCGCATCGCGGAAGTTACTTTCCAGTCGGACTGATGGTCGGTCCCGCCGCGCGCCTCGTGAACTCCCGCGCGGCAGGGCCGACTTCCGGCGTCACGCACACGGAAGAAGCGCCACCCATGAGTTCTCAGCTTCCCCCTGCCGACAAGGCCGCACCGGCTCCTGAGGTGCACCCCGTCGACGAGATCCTGCCGCCGGGCCGGATGCTCGTCGCAAGCCTCCAGCACGTCGCCTCCATGTACGCGGGCGCGGTCTCGGTCCCGCTGGTCGTGGCCGTCGCCGCCAAGATGTCGCCGGGAGACACCGCCGTACTCATGGGCGGCAGCCTCTTGATGGCGGGGATGGCGACCCTGCTCCAGACCCTTGGCATAGGCAACTTCATCGGCTCCAAGCTCCCCTTCGTCAACGGAGTCTCGTTCGCGGGCGTCGGCGTGATGCTGACGATCCTCACGACCCAGGGCGGCGTCGAGGCGGGGATGCCCGTCGTCTTCGGGGCGATCATCGTCTCAAGTATCTTCGGATTCCTGGTCAGTTCGTACTTCTCGCGACTTGTCCGCTTCTTCCCGCCGGTGGTCACGGGATCGGTCATCACCCTGATCGGCGTCTCGCTCATCCCCGTCGCGTACGACTGGATCGTGGACGACTCCCCGACGGGCACCCCGGAGCCGGGCAGCATCGGCCTCGCCGGTGCGACCGTCCTGGTCATGCTGCTGCTTCAGCGCTTCACGACCGGCTTCCTCAAGCAGATCAGCATGCTCTTCGCGATGATCTTCGGTACGTTGCTCGCGATCCCGATGGGCCTCGCCGACTTCTCCAAGCTGGACGACGCGGCCCTGGTGGGCATCCCCTCGCCGCTGCACTTCGGCGCACCGGAGTTCAACATCCCGGCCATCATCTCGATGTGCGTCGTGATGCTGGTGATCCTCACCGAGTCGACCGCCGACATGATCGCCCTCGGCAAGATCGTCGACAGGGAGGTCGACGAGAAGACCATCGCCCGCGGCCTGCGCGCCGACGCGCTCGGCTCCGCGCTGAGCCCGCTCTTCAACGCCTTCCACGCGAGCGCGTTCGCGCAGAACATCGGCCTGGTCGTCATCTCCAAGGTCCGCAGCCGCTTCGTGGTGGCTCTCAGCGGCGCCATCCTCGTCCTGATCGGCCTCAGCCCGGCAGCGGCGGCACTGATCTCGGTCGTTCCCATGCCGGTCCTGGCAGCGGTCAGCCTCTTCCTCTTCGGCTCCATCGCGGTCAGCGGCATCCAGACCCTGCTCCAGGCGGACCTGCACCGGGGCGACAACGCCCTGATCGTCGTGGTCACCCTCGGTGCGGGACTGGCCCCGGCGCTCTCGGACGGCTTCTACGACGCGTTCCCTGCCTGGGCCCAGATCGTGCTGGGATCGGGGATCTCCACGGGGTGCCTGCTGGCCGTCGCACTGAACCTGGTCTTCAACCACCTGGGCAGCAAGGCGAGTTCGGCCGAGCCGGAGCCCGCGATCACGCACTGAGCCGCGTCGCGCGGTGAGCGCGGGCGCGGTGAGGGCGGGCGCGGGAATCCGACGTCACCCTCGCCGCGCCATGTTCGTGTCGCATACGTGCCAGACCGGGGCCGTACGGCGCTGCTGAACTCGGTGGCATGCCCGCACCCGCCGCAAAGGCCCCGTTCGCAGCCTCCTCCGCCCGCCCGCGGCAGGGCGGCGGCTGGCCGGCCGTCATCGCCGTGACGCTGGGGATCTTCTCCATCGTCACCACCGAGATCCTGCCGATCGGCCTGCTGACCCCCATCGGCGACACCTTCTCCCTCTCGGACGGCACGGCCGGCCTGATGATGACCCTGCCCGGCATCCTCGCGGCTGTCGCCGCACCGGCCGTGACGGTCACGACCGGCCGCGTCGACCGGCGCCGCATGCTCTGCGCCCTGATCCTGGTGCTCGCCCTCGCGAACTTCCTCGCGGCGATCGCGCCCGGCTACTGGCTGATGCTCGTCTCCCGCGTCCTGGTCGGACTCGTCATCGGAGCCTTCTGGTCCATCGGGTCGGGGCTCGCGTCCCGCCTGGTCCCCGAGGCACAGGCAGGACGGGCGACCGCCGTGATCTTCTCCGCGGTCCCGCTGGGTTCGGTGCTCGGCGTACCGGCGGGCACTCTGCTGGGCCAACTCGCGGGCTGGCGCGTGGTGTTCGTGGTGATGGGCGCCCTGACGCTGGCCGTCCTCGCCGCGCTGGTGGTAACCGTGCCGTCGCTGCCGCCGCAGCAGGTCACCCGGCTCGCGGTACTACGCGACCTGCTCGGCACCGCCCGCGTCCGCGTCGGCCTCACGGTGACGTTCCTCGTCGTGACCGCGCACTTCGGCACGTACACCTATGTCACGCCGTTCCTGGCGGAGGTGACCCATGCGGGCCCGCGGTCCATCACGCTGTTCCTGCTCGCCTACGGAGTCGCGGGCATCCTCGGCAACTTCCTGGCAGGCGCGTGGGTGAGGCGAGCCCGGCGCACCACCTTCGCCGCGGCCGCCGGTCTCATCGCCGCCGCCACGCTGCTGATGCCCGTTCTCGGCACGGCAAAGGCGGGCGCGCTCGCGCTGCTCCTGGTCTGGGGTGTCGCGTACGGGGCCGTGCCGGTCTGCTCGCAGACGTGGTTCGTGACGGCGGCGCCGGGTGCGCCCGAGGCCGCGTCCGTGCTGTTCACGTCGTCGTTCCAGGCGACGTTCTCGTTCGGCGCGCTGGCCGGAGGCGTGGTGGTGGACGCGGCGTCCACCACCACGGTCATGACGCTCGGGGGCATCGCCGCGACCCTGGCCGTGGCGGTGGTGCTCAGGTCGCAGCGGCGGGCGCCCGGTCCGTCGCCAGCTTGACGGCCAGGGCGCCGAGCACCGTGCCCATCACGTACCGCTGCACCCGCAGCCAGGTCGGCCGGCGGGCCAGGAACACCGCGATGGTGCCCGCCGCCATGACGATGGCGAGGTTCACCGCCAGGCTGATGGAGATCTGGATGCCGCCGAGCGCGAAGCCCTGCAGGAGGGTGTGGCCGGACGCCGGGTCGATGAACTGCGGTATCAGCGAGACGTACATGATGGCGACCTTCGGGTTCAGGAGGTTGGTCAGGACTCCCATGGTGAAGAGACGCCGGGGCGAGTCGGGGGCCAGCTCCTGGTGGGCGAAGACCGATGTGCCGCCCGGCTTGAGCGCCTTCCAGGCCAGCCACGCCAAGTAGGCGGCCCCCGCCAGCTTCACGGCCGTGTACAGCTGGGGGACGGCGAGGAAGACCAGCGACAGGCCCAGGTTGGCCGCCGTCAGATAGACGATGAAGCCGACGGCGACCCCGGCCAGGGAGATCGCTCCGGCGCGCCTGCCCTGGGTGATGCTCCGCGATACGAGGTACATCATGTTGGGCCCCGGCGTGAGCACCATGCCGAGAGACACGACCGCGACGCCGAGTACCGCGTTCATTCCGATCATTCAGCAAGGATCGGTCGGCCACACCCTTCAGCACCAGCGAAGAATTCTTCACGCATCGCGTAAGCGTTGCTACATCGGCGCGGGGCGCGTGGGACCCCGCGCCGACGCGGACGGCTCAGCCGATGCGGTACGGGTCCCCGTACACCTTCCACTCCAGCGGCGTGTTCAGGTTGAGGTTGCCCTTCTTCAGGAACACCCGCTGGGCCGTGTCGACGCGGCTGGTGTCCTCGTGCGCCTCCTCCTGCTTCATCGCCCAGACGCGCGCGTCGAGGAACGCGTTGAGGTATGTCACCTCGTCACCGCCCTGGGCCGGCGGCCTGGCCGAACTCAGCGCGCGCTTGCGGATGTTGCGGAAGCTGGTGCTGTCGCCGCCGTCGCCGTGCATGACGATGGCGTCGTAATACGCGAACTGCCCGAGTACACCGATGCCGTCCGCCTTGCCCTGCTTGACGGCCGGGTTGAAGTAGACGCGGTCACGCTCGTCGTTCTGCGCCTTCTGGAACGCGGGGTCCTCGGCGGCCTCCTCCCAGTCGGGCTTGTAGCCGGGGTCGAGGCCCTCGTGGGAGTCGGTGCCGTCCACCTCGCGCAGCGCGGGGAGGTACTTGGCGAGGACGTTGCCCGGCTTGCGCCGGGTGTAGAGCTCGACGAGGTCGAGCATGTCGCCGGTGCCGGAGCAGAAGCCGATGATCCCGGCGGTGTAGCCGCGGCCGTCGCCTATGTCCTCGCAGTAGCGGTAGTAGTCCTTCCAGTTGAGGTCGGAGTTCTCGGCGCTGCAGACGATCTTCATGGCGATCTCCTTCTTCGCCGGATCGTCGAGCCCGCCCGCCTTGGGGGTGGGGGCGGCGCCTGCCGTCTGGGACGCGATGACCGGGCCCGCCACGAGCGAGGCGCCGATGAAGGCGAGCAGGGTGCGGCGTGAGGTGTGGATGCGGGGCGTGGGGGCGCGATGGGGGGTGGGCACGGGGCCTCCAAGGTGGGGGAGTTCGTCGATCCGGGTCGATCCGATGACGCTTGGGCTCTTCCGCGTACTGTTAGGAAGGTTTCCTACCAGAGTTTGAGGATGACGTATACCCGTCAAGGAAGGGCGAGTTGGCGATCTTGGAGGACCCGTGTCCGCCGACTACCGCGTCCCGGTCAGCCGTTCGCGCACCTGAACAGCGATTTTGTACGTGTCTCCGGTCGGTCGGGTCGCCAGGCGCCCCGGGTCACGAATCCACCCGTCCTCGATCGCGAACCAGTCGATGGCCTTCGGGTCGCGCCCTTCGTCGAGCGCCGTCCGCAGCTCCTTGAAGTACGTCTCCCAGCGCAGCCGGTAGAGCCCGCCGACGAGCCCGGCCCACTCCCGGTTGGCGTAGTCACGCAGCCCCGCATCCGCCCCGGACCGCGTGCCCCACACGGTGAGCAGCGACAGCTGGTCGTACGCGAGCCGCTCCCGCTCCGTCGCGTCGGCGCCCCACGAGCGGGCGTCGGCGACCCAGCGCCCCAGGAGGTGGCGGGAGTCGGTGGCCACCAGCTTGTCGAGTAGGTCCATGAGGCCGAGCCAGGTCCGGGTCAGCTCGTCGAAGAGGACGGTGTCCCGGTCGTCGTACGCCTGCTTGATCCGTGGCAGGAGCACCCGGCTGCGGTTGGACAGAGCCTGGCGTGCCACGTCCAGCACGTCGCGGCGGTAGGCGGAGGAGCCGCGCAATTCCCTGCGTACGTCGAGGAGTTCGGCGAGGGCGGGCTCGAAGTCCGACGCTTCGTACCGCATCGCCTTCGGTGACCAGGCCGCCGCCGACTTCGCCGACAGGTCGGGCCGTGCGCCGAAGAGGCCGTCCGCGCCCTCGGCCCACTCGTCGGCACGGGTCGTGCCGTACGCGGTGCGGCGCAGGATGTCCCAGGCGGCGGCAGCGTGCGGGTCGGCCGCGCCGTAGCGGGCCACGGACCAGTCGGTGAACCAGGCGTCGAGGTCCAAGTCGCCGGTGCGCCAGGCCAGTTCGGAGAAGAGCTCGAAGGCGGCGGGATTGTTGTCGGCCGCCTCCGGCATCAGGGAGATGCCGCGCTGCGTGCTGCCCTCCTTGGTGCGCCACTTCTCGTAGAGGGAAGCCCAGTCGGGGGTGTTGGCGCCGAGGGTGGTGTGCCCGCCGAAGTTCCAGATCGAGCCGAAGGTGTACGGGGTCGCGTTCCAGTCGGACTCGCGGTCGGTGACCTTCGGGAAGCGGTCGGAGAGCCCGTCGACCACCAGCATCCTCGACTTGTCGACGGCGTCGACGATCGCCTTGGGTGGATTGCTCTGCCAGCCCAGGATCACCCAGGTGGCGCCGGGGTGCGCGGCCTGGAGGGCCTTCTCCACGGCCTTCGCCGCGTCCGGGACCGGGACGTCGCCCGGCTTCCCGCCCTCGTGGAGGAGGTCCATCTTGTACATCGTCGATGCGCCGAACAGCTCGTCCTGGGCGCGATAGAAGGCCGCGGCCACCCGGCCGAAGTGCTCGGTGCGCGGGTCGAGCCAGTCGGGCCGCGTGAAGCCGACCCAGTCGCCCTGCGGCACGGTCCGCGCGCCGGGATTCTTCGCGGTGAAGCCGGGCGGCACCGTCCCGAAGTAGCCGGGGAGGACGGGTGTCATGCCGAGCTCGCGCAGCCGGTCCGCGATGCGGCGCCCCAACGCGGCGCGTCTGGCGATGAGTTGCTGCGAGACGGGGTGCGGGAAGGCGGACATGTTCTGGAGCAGCCACCACGGCTGGTGGGCCGGAGCCGGTATCCACTCGCGCAACTCCCGGTCGGAGTAGCCGAACTCCTGGAACACCCGGTGGTAGAGCGCGTCGGTGCCGACGTACACGAGGACTTCGTTGTAACCGTGCAGCGCGAGCACGTCGATCTCGTGCTCCCAGTACGACCAGTCGTGGTACGCCCCCGTGTAGCCGTCGTTCGTGTCGTTGAGGACGAAGCGGTGCGGGGCGTTGGCGCGTCCGGTCACCGGCTCGTCGAGGCCGGGGAGCCGGTCGGGCAGGTCGAGCTGGTCGCCCGCCCAGGTGATGTTCGCGTGCGCGGTGTGCTTCAAGTAGTGCCGCAGGCCGGTGAGTTGGACGGCCGGGGTCGGACCGGCGATGGTGATGTGCCCGCGCCGCCCGGATATCCGGAAGGTGTCGGCGGGGCCCGCGGTGGCGAACGTCAGCTGCTTCCAGTGTCCGGGCAGCAGCCGCCGGGCGGCCTTGACCGCGGGCGATCCGGAGGTCGGGGCGCCGTCGGCGGTGGAGCCGGAGCAGGCGACGGCGGCGCCGGTCGTTCCGGCGAGAGCGGTGAGGAAGGTGCGGCGGGCCAGGGGCATGACGTAGGGATACCCTCCCGGTTCGGCGATGCTCGGGCGGGCGCCCGAGCGGTGCTGGACGGCGCACCACGATGAACCGCCCGCGAACCATGGTCAAGAAGGCCTTCCGGGGCGGACCCCGCCCGCCGCGCACGGCCCCGGTGGGCGAAGCCCCGGTGTTAGCGTCGGCCGATGACCGCACCCCTGCCCGGCAAGCCGACCCGCGCCTCCACCACGGGCCGCCCCCTGATGGCCGCCCTCGACCTGTTCGGGCGGCGCTGGAGCCTGCGGATCGTCTGGGAGCTGCGGGCCGAGCCGCTGGGGTTCCGCGCGCTGCAGGAGCGGTGCGACGCGATGTCGTCCAGTGTGCTGCGCCAGCGCCTGACCGAACTGCTCGAAGCGCGCCTGCTGCGGCAACTGCCCGACAGCTCCTACGCCCTGACCGTGCTCGGCCGCGAGGCCCACCAGGCCCTGCGCCCGCTGGACGCATGGGCCGAGCGCTGGGCCACCGAGGTCAGCGCCGACTCGGCAGAGGGTCGGCGCTGAGCGCGTCGCGCATCCGGGAGACGGCGGCCGCCAGCGTGTGCAGCGGCCGCAGCAACAGGGTCGCCTCCGTCAACTGACCCTCGACGTCCACCTGTTGCACGAAGGTGCCGTACACGGACTCCTCGCCGACATCGGCGGTGAAGGTCGTCACGGTCTGCTGCTCCTGCCCGTCCTTCCCGCTGCCCGCCCCGGGGTCGGTGAACTCCCGCAGCGGTTCGATCCCGGTCAGGCACTCCCCGATCTTCGGGAACAGGTGCGCCACGTCGTCCCGCCCGCTGTAGTCGGCGACAGGGCTGTGGAAGACGACGTCCCGCGCGAGCAGGAGCCGGGTCCGGTCGGGTGCGCCGGGCGCCAGTACGTCACGTACATCGAGGCTCATCGGTATCGCTCCTCCTGACTGCTTCGGTTTCCGAAGCGCTGCTCGGAGCGTAGCCCGGCCGCCGGGACTTTGTCCCGCCCTCGTGGGCCCACATCCCGTGCGAGCCCGGCTCCAGGTCCCGGATCCGGCGGCGGTCCATGCCCATATCCGCGCTCGGCACGCGTGACTACTTTCGATTTCAGAAATCCGCATCTCTCCGAGAAGGGCAGCACATGAAGCGCGTGCACAGGACCGCGGTCAAGGCCGAAATAGTCCGCGAACCGGGAGCCAAGGAGACCACCCACCGGAAACTCATCGACACACCGGACGGCGCCGACCGCTTCGTCCTCACCGAATTCGAGGTGTCGCCGAACGGCTCGACCCCGCCGCACCACCACGAGTGGATGTCCCCCTGGGTTCTGCATTCACGGCGGTGAAAGATCAGAACATGGGGACGCCAAGTGTCGTTTTCCTTGCCCCCGTTGGCTGATTTTCATCGTCGACGAATTATCTGCCTGATTCGACGCTACACCACTCTCACAATGGCTCTTCAGGTGAATAGTCAATGGTGAGCTCGACGTCACGCCGTGATTTGTCGGAGTCACAGATTCCTTTCGCGCATTGATCGGAATTCGATTGAAATCCTTAGAGAAGCGCGCGGTGCGGTGCGGGGGGTGGTGAGGGGGTGACGCGGCGGGACGGCGTGGCGGCGGGACGACGTGACATGGAAGTCATCGGAGCGATGTCGCGCGATCGCGCCAACATCCGGCCGATCGGGGTCAGTTAGGCGCATTGACATCCGATGTATTCAACCCTACGTTCCCGAGCGACCCGTCAACCTCAGGGAGCCGCCCCCATGCGCACACAGCTCAGCCGCACCCGGCGAAGAGTCGCCGGGATCGCCCTGCTCCTCGCCTCGGCCCTCGCCGCGACCGCCGTCCCCGCGGCCGTCGCGGCGCCGACGGAACCCCCCGCCGCCCAGGCCACCGCGGCCCCGCAGGCCGATCGGCCCGCGCCCACCGGCCCGGGAACCGACCACGCCACCGACGACCCCTTCACCGCCGACCGCACCAACTGGTTCCGGCAGGACCGCTTCGGCATGTTCATCCACTTCGGCGCGTACTCCAACCTGGAGGGCGAGTACAAGAAGGGCGACGGCTCCGTCTGCCGCGACGCCGAGTGGATCCAGCGCCAGTGCGACATCCCGAAGGCCGAGTACGAGAAGCAGGCCGCGACGTTCAACCCGGCCGACTTCGACGCCAAGGCCGTGGTCAAGGCGGCCAAGGACGCCGGAATGCGTTACATCGTCATCACCTCGAAGCACCACGAGGGGTACGCGATGTGGCCCACGAAGGTCAACGACTGGAACCTGCGCGACCACTCCTCCTTCGACAAGAAGCGCGACATCCTCGCCGAGTTGAAGAAGGCCTCCGACGACGCGGGCATCAAGCTCGGCTTCTACTACTCGATCTGGGACTGGCACGACCCCGACTTCCCGGACCCGGCGAGCTTCCCCCAGTACGAGAAGCGGATGCGCGCCCAGCTCAAGGAACTGGTCGACAACTACGACCCGGCGCTGCTCTGGTTCGACGGCGAATGGGACACGGACAAGCCCAACAACCCCTGGACGGCGAAGGACGGCGAGAAGCTGGAGGCCTACCTCCGCGGCCTCGACCCCGACCTGGTCATCAACAACCGCGTCGGCAAGCGCCGCGTGGTCGACGGCGACTACGGCACCCCCGAGCAGGAGATCCCCGGCGCACCGGTCGACGGCCAGCTCTGGGAATCCTGCATGACCCTCAACGGCCACTGGGGCTTCGCGCGCTACGACACCGACTGGAAGTCGTCGTCCACCCTGGTCAAGAACCTCCTCTCCACGACGTCCCGCAGCGGGAACTACCTCCTGAACGTCGGCCCCGACACCCGCGGCCGCGTCCCGCAGCCGTCCGTCGACCGCCTGAAGCAGATGGGCGACTGGCTGCGAGCGTCGGGCCAGGGCAACGCGGTGTTCGGCGCCCGCTACGGCGGACTCGTCGAGGAGCCGTCCTGGGGCTCGGTCAGCCGCAAGGGCGACAAGCTGTACGCGGCGGTCACCCAGTGGCCGGCGTCCGGCGCCGCCCTGCACCTGAAGGCGCGTACGGACTTCAAGGTCACCTCGGCACGCGTGCTCGGCAGCGACCAGAAGGTGACGGTCACCAAGTCGGGCGACGGCTTCGACGTGAAGCCGTCCGGCGCGGCGACCAACGACACGGCCACGGTCGTCGAGCTGAGGGTGGACCCGGGCCCGACGGCCCGCCCCGGCAAGGGCAAGGGCCTGAAGCAGGAGATCTTCGACAACGCGGACCTGAGCGGCAACCCGAAGATCACCCGCACCGATGCCACCCTCAACCACGCCTGGAAGTACGAAGGTTCACCGGCGGCGAGCATCCCCTCCGACAAGTTCAGCATCCGCTGGACCGGCACGCTGGAGCCTCGCCGCTCGGAGACGTACACGCTGACGACCGTCTCGGACGACATGGCGCGGGTGTGGATCGACGGCAAGCTGGTCATCGACTCCTGGACGCCGCACGAGCCGAAGATCGACAAGAGCCAGGTCGCCCTCACCGCGGGCAAGCGGCACTCGATCAAGGTCGAGTACGCGGAACAGACGGGCGAGGCCCACATGAAGCTGCTCTGGTCCAGTCCGGGACAGGAACAGCAGATCGTGCCTGCCACCCAGCTGTACGCGCGCTGATGTGCGCACGCTGATGCAGGCACGCTGACCGAATCGGGCCCCAAGTCCTGCGGAGTCAGGACTTGGGGCCCTCTCCGTGAGGACCAATGGCGGGCACTTTCCGTTCTCCGGAATTGGCAGTGTTGATCGACGCCCAACAGGGCAGACGACCGAATGTCGATCCACGGCCACCCAGGTCGGGGCATCGACGCACGCCCATCGCCGACCGAGAGAGTGACTGCACCGTGAGCGCCCCCGAAGCACCCGAAGCCCCAGCACCCGCTCCGGAGGCGATAGCCAGGCACCGTGCGCTCTTCCGCGCGATCCACCGCCGGAAGAACCCGCGCCTGCGCCAGTCGGACATCACCGTCACCGAAGAGGCCCAGGTCAAGCGCGCGGTGAAGGCGACCGCCCTCGGCAACGCCATGGAGTGGTACGACTTCGGTGTCTACGCCTATCTCGCGGTGATCATCGGCAAGGAGTTCTTCCCCTCCGGCAACGACACCGCGCAGACGCTCTCCTCGCTCGCCACCTTCGCCGCAGCCTTCCTGGTGCGCCCCATCGGCGGCATGTTCTTCGGGCCGCTGGGCGACCGCGTCGGCCGCAAGAAGATCCTCGCGCTGACCATGATCATGATGTCGACGGCGACCCTGGCGATCGGCCTGATCCCCAGCTACGCCACCATCGGATTCTGGGCCCCGGTCCTCCTCGTCCTGTGCCGCATGGTGCAGGGCTTCTCGACGGGCGGCGAGTACGGCGGGGCGGCGACCTTCATCGCCGAGTACGCGCCGGACAAGCGCCGCGGATTCTGGGGTTCCTTCCTGGAGTTCGGCACGCTGATCGGCTACACCGTCGCCGCGGTCCTCGTCACCTCCCTCACGCTGTGGCTCAGCGACGACGCCATGCAGTCCTGGGGCTGGCGCATCCCGTTCCTGGTGGCGGCGCCGCTCGGCCTCATCGGCCTCTACCTGCGGCTGAAGCTCGACGAGTCGCCCGCCTTCCAGAAGATGGCGGAGGCGGAGAGCGGCCCGGCCGCCGAACGCCAGAAGAAGTCCTTCAAGGACTCCTTCTTCGGCCAGTGGCGCGCGATGCTGCTCTGCATCGCCCTCGTGGCGGCGTTCAACATCACCGACTACATGCTGCTGTCCTACATGCCGACGTACCTGACCCAGCTCGGATTCGGCGAGACCGGCGGCCTGATGTCGATCGTGGTCGTCATGCTGATCCTGATGGCGCTCATCAACTCGGTCGGCCGCATCTCCGACCGCATCGGCCGCAAGCCGGTCCTGATGGCGGGCTCGGTCGGCTTCTTCGTGCTGGCCCTCCCGGCCTTCCTGCTCATCAAGCAGGGCGGCACGGTGGCGGTCTTCACCGGTCTGCTCATCCTCGGCCTCGCGCTGGTCTGCTACCTGGGCGCCATGTCCTCGTCGCTGCCGGCCCTCTTCCCCACGGACGTCCGCTACGGCTCGCTGTCCATCGGCTTCAACGTCTCGGTCTCGCTCTTCGGCGGTACGACGCCGCTGGTGGTCGCGGGTCTGATCGGCGTGACCGGCAACGACCTGATGCCCGCGTTCTACACGATGCTCGCGGGCCTGATCGGCATCATCGCGGTGGCCGCGATGAAGGAGACGGCCCAGAAGCCCCTGGAAGGCTCCCCGCCGTCGGTCGCGACGGACGAGGAGGCGCGCGAACTGGTGGCGGCGCAGCGGCTCTGACCCCTCAGCGGCGCCCGGCTTCCAGGACGTCGAAACGGGGTCAGTCGCAGAGGCGGCGCGTGCTGAGGGAGCCGCCCGCGTTCTCGTCGTCCGTGCCGAGGGCCGCGAGGTGGGAGCCGGGGATGCAGTGCACGGCCTCGATCTTGTGGCCCTCGAACTTCTCCAGGAGCTCGGGCGACCTGTCGACGGACAGCCTGACCTTCCCCGAGGGGGTGACGGACAGCCTGCCCGCATCGCTCACGGCGGAGTCGAACGGCCCGTCGTCCCCGGCGTCGGATGCCGAACTGACCAGCAGACGGCCCGACTTGGTCACCTCGATGTCCGAGGCGTGGCGGACGTCCCCCCGCGGATACGGCGCACGGAGCGTCGCCTTCTTCACCGCGCCGAACTTCGACTCACCGTAGGAGTTGATCGAGAACGGCGCCGTGTACAGGGTCGCGGGGCGGTCCGCGCCCGCGCCCCGGTCCGCCCAGACCGCGGCCGTCCTCCCGTGCCGCGAGGTCAGGGTGAAGCTCTCGAAGTCGTCGCCCGCGCCGATCTCGGGCAGCGGTGCGACGTCGAGGACCCGCACGGTCTCACCGGCGTCGATCAGCTCGAGGTGGTAGGCGAGCCCGCGGCTGGCCACGGCCACGTACTCGTCGGAGGTGCCCGGCACCGCGTCGAGCGCCTCCAGGTCGACGGGCTCGGTGCCGCCCTGCCAGGTGATCGGCGTGACGGTGGCCGCCTGGCCGGGGCGGTAGACGACGTCGGCGATGCGGTTGTCCCCGGGCCGTTTGTTGTCGCGTACGACGAGGGCGTGGAGAGCGTCACCCGAACGCGAGGCGACGGCGAGACCGCTGATGCCGGACTTCACGTCGGCCCCGACCTGCTGCCATGAGCCGGCTTCCGGCCGCGCCGATGACAGGCCGGTGCTGAGCACCACAGCAACTCCCGCTCCCAGGGCGGCGATTGCGGTCAGGACGGTCTTACGCATGGTCAGGGGCCTCTCGCTCGGTGCGTGACGCGCGTAGATTCGCGGCTGGCCGGACCGTAGTGGCCCGGCCGCCGTGAGGCAAGGGGGATACCTGGATTGGCCTAACGGGTGATTCGCGCCGCCGTCGTGGTCGCTGCTGCCGTCGTCGGCGCGCGGCGCTCCTGCGCCTGCTCGTACTCCCGCTCGTGCTCTTGCTCGTGCTCCTGCGTGGGGGTGACGGTGCCGGTCGTCACGCGCTCCGGCCGGAGCAGCGTCGCCGCCAGGGCGATGCCCGCCGCCGCGACGCCCGCGGCCACCCAGAAGGCGAGGCGGTAGCCGTCGGCCGTCGCCGCCACGGTCCGTCCGCCGTCCGCGAGCAGGCTCTCCGTACGGCTCGCGGCCAGCGTGGTCAGGACGGCCAGCCCCAGTGAACCGCCCACCACCTGCGTGGTGTTGAAGAGCCCGGAGGCAAGGCCCGCGTCCTCCTCGCGCGCCCCGGCCATCGCGAGCCCCGTCACGGCGGGCATCGCCGCGGCGAACCCGGTGCCGAGCAGCAGCATCGCGGGGAGCACGTCGACGGCGTACGAACCGTTGGCGGGCAGGCGGCCGAGGAGCGCGAGGCCCGCCGTGATGAGGACGAGGCCGGCGAGCACCGAACGGTACGGGCCGAAGCGCCCGATCACGCGGGCGGACAGGCCGAGAATCAGGACGCCGATGGCGACGGGGGCGGGCAGGAACGCGAAGCCGGTCTTCAATTCGCCGTAGCCCAGGACCCGTTGGAAGTAGAGCGCGCCGATGTACTGGAAGCCGAACATGCCCGCGATCATCAGGATCTGCACGGCGTTGGCGCCGGTCAGCGTGCGGGAGCGCAGGATGCGCAGGCGCAGCAGGGGACGGGCCGTGCGGGTCTGGCGGACGGCGAAGGCGGCGTACAGGGCGAGGGAGAGGGCGGCGAGCGCGAGCGTGGCGGGCGTCCCGCGCTCGCCGGAGCCGACGATCGTGTAGACGGTGAGCATCAGCGCGCCGGTGACGAGCGCGGCGCCCGGGTAGTCCGCGCCCCCGGCGAGGCCCGTGCCGCGGTCGTTCGCCAGGACGCGTACCGCGGCGACGAGCGCGACGGCCCCGATCGGCAGGTTGATCAGGAAGATCCAGTGCCAGTTGAGGGCCTCGGTGAGCGCGCCGCCCAGGAACGTGCCGAGCGCACCGCCCGCCGCGCCGACCGCGCTGAACACCGCGATGGCCTTGGCCTGTTCGCGCGGCTCGGGGAAGAGGGCCACCAGCATGCCGAGCACGACCGCCGATGTCATCGCCCCGCCGACGCCCTGCACGGCGCGTGCCGCGATCAGCAGGCCCTGGTCGGTGGCGACCCCGCACAGCACGGACGCCGCGGTGAACACGGCGAGGCCCGAGACGAACATCCGCTTGCGGCCGATGAGATCGCCGAGCCGACCGGCGAGGAGCAGCAGTCCGCCGAAGGCGATGAGGTAGGCGTTCACGACCCAGGCGAGGCCCGGCGCCGAGAAGCCCAGGTCGTTCTGGATGGCGGGCATGGCGACGGTCACGATGTTGCCGTCGATGATCGTCATCAGGAGTCCCGACGACAGAACGGCGAGCGACGCCCGGCGTGAGCGTGGTGAAGTGGACGGGGCCTGAGCCCTGGCATCGGACACGATGAAAACCTCCATGAACTGCATAGGTGCACGACTTGTAACGGGGCTCATCGTGCGTGACCATGGAGGCCGCGAGAAGGAGGAACTTCGATGTCCCAAGGGAACACCGGTGTTACGGCGCAGGTGGTGAACGCGCAGGCGTGCCCGCTGCGCGAAGTTCTTGACAGGGTGGTGGGGAAATGGAGCATCCCGATCCTGGTCGCGGCGGCCCACGGGCCCATCCGCTTCACCGAACTGGAGCGCAGCATCGAGGGCATCAGCCGCCGCATGCTGACCCTGACCCTGCGGAACCTGGAACGCGACGGCCTGCTCACGCGCACGGTGTTTCCGACGGTGCCGCCGAAGGTCGAGTATGAACTGACGCCGGTCGCAGAGGAGTTGCACGGCACGCTGCTGACCCTGACGGGGTGGGCGGAGCGGCACCGGGTGACGATCGCGCAGTCGCGGGCGGCTTACGACGAGCGGCGGGGGCTTGTGGACGCGTGAGCGCCCCGTAAGGGACGCGGGGAACTGCGCGACAAGCCCCCACCGGCCCGCGGATCGATCACCGCGTCTCCAGCGGAAGCCCGGCGGGAGCTAGGGCTTGCGGGCCACCGCTCCGTACGCGTCGACGGGCGTCGCGTCCTCGGATTCGGGGCGCCAGCGGGTGACCTGGGCGACGCCGGGATCCACCAGCTCCAGGCCGTCGAAGAAGCCGGCGATCTCCTCGACGCTGCGCACGTGGTAGGGGATCGCGCCGCTCTTGTTGTACGCGTTCGACGCCGCGATCATGCCGTCGCTGGTGGCGGTGCTGTCACTGATCACCAGATAGCTGCCGGACGGCAGACCGGCCATGAGCCGGGACACGAGGTCGCGCCCCTGCGCGTAATCTCCCACGTGGCCAAGGGTGTTGAGGATCATCAGGGCGACCGGCCGGGAGAGGTCCAGGGTCGCGCTCGCGGCCCGCAGGATCGCCTCGGGGTCGTAGAGATCGGCGTCGATGTACGCGGTCTCGCCCTCGGGCGTGCTGGTGAGCAGTGCGCGGGCGTGGGCCAGGACGAGCGGGTCGTTGTCGACGTACACGATCCGGGAGTCCGGGGCCGCGCGCTGGGCGACCTCGTGCGTGTTGTCGGCGGTCGGCAGGCCCGTACCGATGTCCAGGAACTGGCGGATGCCCTGCTCCGTCACCAGGTGCCGGACCGCGCGGCCCAGGAAGTTGCGGCTCAGGCGCGCCACGTCGACCAGGCCGGGGTGGATCTCCTTGATGTGGTCGCCGAGTTCGCGGTCCTTCTCGTAGTTGTCCTTGCCGCCCACGAAGTAGTTCCAGAAGCGTGCGGAGTGCGGTGTCGTGGTGTCGATGCGCGCGCGTATGTCCTCGGCGGCGTCGGCTTGGGGGTCACGGTCCGACACGGGGGCCTCCTGTGGGTGAGCGGTCCTGCTCCTGCTGGGTACTTGAAAGAACGATCACCCGCCAATCTAGTTCCCGATCCCCGGAAACGGGGGCCCAACTCCCCATCTCCAAAGGTCGACCAGGTGCCGACCAGCGACTGGTCAACGGCCGGTCAGCAACTGGCCGACGACTGGCCGACGACTGGCCAGCGGCCGGTCTGCGGCCGGTCAGAGGCCGATCACCGTCGGGTCGTCGGCCAGCGCCCTGAAGTACTCGCGCGGATCCGCCACCATCTGCCGCTCGTTGAGATCCAGGAGGCCGCCGACGGAGTGCAGCTCGGCGGCCTTGGTGCCGTCCGTCTTGGTGATCGACTGCTCGATGCGGAACGTCTTGCGCTCACCCCACACGAAGACGCAGGTCACCTCGACCTCGTCACCCGCGCGTAGCTCGCTGAAGTAGCGGATGGTGTTCTCCAGGGCGACCGGGCCCACCCCCTTGGCGAGCAGATCGGCCTGCTCGATGCCTGCCGCGCGCAGCACCGACCAGCGGGCGTGCTCGGCGTACTGCAGATAGACGGCCTGGTTGAGATGGCCCTGCGAGTCCGTCTCGTACCCACGGACGCTGATGCTCACGGAAAACGGCTCTGCCACGACATTCCCTTCAACGGTTCAACACGGTCACTTCAAGGCCATTCACTTCGAACCCGGCGACTTCTCCATCCAGTCACTTCACGATGATCTCCGGGGCGATGCGAGGAGATAGCGCACGCCGCGGGGCCGCTCGGCGTGTTCGCTGACCTGCCACCCCGCGGCCTCCAGCGCGCTCGCGCAGGCCCGCAGCCCCTCCGGTACCGCCACGCGCACGGCGACGGCCTCGGGCTGCGGGGTCTCGCCCACCCGATAGCCGTCGGGCCCCGGAGGGCAGCCCGCCGCCTCCAGGGCGAGCGCGGCGGCCTGCACCAGATGCGTCCGCTCCCAGGCGCAGGGGCGGTCCCGCGCGCCGTCCGGATTGGTCATGCGGCGCATCTCCAGGAGGCCCTCCCAGGCGCTGCGTACGTCGCGTGCGCGGGCCGGGCCTTCGGCTCCCGGCGGCGGTACCGGTTCGGTGCCGGTGCGGGCGGCGAAGAGGCCGGAGGGGGCGGGGGCGGCGGACGGGGGAGGGCCGGAGTCCTCGGCAGTGGGGACGCCCTCACCCTCCGTGCCTTCCCGCACGCGATGACCCGTGGGCGTCAGGAAATAGGCGTGCGGCGGACGGGGGTGCCGGAAGGCGAGGCGGTGGCGCACGAGTCCCGCCAGCTGTGCCTCGCTCCCGGTCAGCCGTCCCGTGGCCGGGTCGGCGGCCTCGATGATCCGCCGCTGAGCGGCCGTCGGAGGCTTCGTCATGAGCCCACCTCTTCCCCAGGTCCTCTTCCGCCTGGTTCCGATAGTGCCTCGCGCCACTGACAACGGCCGCGGGACCTCAGCTGTCCGCGGTCTGCCGGCTCAGCGAACTGTTCCCGTGGCGAGGTCGACCACCTTCTCGGCCACGAGGTCGAGCGTGCGCCGGTCGTCGTCGGCGGTGCCGCGCTCGTCGGGCGTACCGGGGTAGGTGTCGAGCAGGACGTCCGTGGCCCCGAGCTCGGCCAGCGTCTCCAGGTCGGCGCGGAGCTGGTCGACGCTGCCGTGCCCGAGGGGGCGCTCCGCGGTGTCCGGCTGCGGGGTGAGCCGGAGCTGGAGGCGGGGCACGAGGTCCGGCACGGGGCGCCCGGCGGCCTCGGCCTCGGCGGCGATCCGGGGCAGCGCCGTCCGCACGGCTTCGAGCGTCGGCATGAACGGGTGCCAGCCCTCGCCGAGGCGGGCCGCGCGGCGCTGGGCTGCGGGGGAGTTGCCGCCGACCCAGACGGGCAGGGGCGTCGCCGGGGCGGGGGCGTTGCGGATGTCTTCGTAGGAGACGTACCGCCCCTGGAACGAGGTCGTCTCCTCGGTCCAGGCGGCGCGGATCGCGGTGAGGTACTCGTCCGTGATGGCGCCGCGCTCATCGAACGGGACGCCGAGCGCCTCGTACTCGGCGCGGGACCAGCCGACACCGGCGCCGAGGATGAAGCCCGCTTCGTTGAGCTGGTCGATGTTGGCGGCCAGGCGGGCGGTCTGGAGCGGGTGGCGGTAGGGGATCACGGTGATCGTCGTGCCGAGCCGCAGCCCCGGTACGCGGCCCGCGAGATGCGCGGCCAGCACGAACTGGTCGTAGAACGGGGCCGGATAGACCGCGTGCACGTCGGGGGTGACCGTTATGTGGTCGGAGATCATCGCAAAGCCGAAACCGATGTCGCGGGCGTCGGTCGCCTGGCGGACGAGGGAGTCGGGGGTGGTGCCGGAGCCGAAGTTGAGGAGATTCACGCCGTATCGCATGGGCGCAAGTCTTGATGATCTTCGGGGCGCATGTCGAACTGGGCCTGGCATCGACCGGGCAGACCTCGACATTGACCGGGCGGACCTTGGTATCGACCGGGCACACCCCGGCATCGACCGGGCACACCCCGGCATCGACCGGGCCGGCCGGGGAAGCGGCCGGCCCGGGATCCCGCTACTTGCTCATGGCGAAGCGCATCAGGGCCTGCTCGTCGCCCTGCTTGATCTTCCCGGTCTCGTTGATGACCTCGAGCTTCCAGGTCGCACCGTCCCGGATCGCCTTGGCCACGGCGCAGCCGTTGTCGTTGGTGAGCAGGCTCGGCCAGATGTCGGCGACCTGCTGGGTGCTGCCGCCCGTGGCGTCGTACACCTTGAAGCTGATGTTGCGCGCGTTCTGGAAGGCGCTGCGCTTCTTGTACGCGGCGGCGACGAACACGATGGACGTGATGTTGTCCGGCACGCGCTCGAACTCGACGGTCACCGTCTCGTCGTCGCCGTCACCCTTGCCGGTCTGGTTGTCGCCGCTGTGCACCAGCGAGCCGTTGCCCAGCGGGTCGAGCGAGTCGAGACCGGCGAGGCGCACCGGGTCGGCCCCGGACATCGCGATGGCGATCAGGTCGAGGTCGGTGCCGGCCTTCTGGCGGAGCTTCCCCATGAGTCCACCGCTGCTGCCGACGGTGGGGTCCCAGGACACACCTATGGACAGACGGGTCACTCCGCCGAGATCAGCCGGTCCGTCTTCCTTCTTGAGCGTGATCATTCGTGATCCTTCTTGGTGGTGAGAGAGCTATATGGGACAGAGTGTGCCTGGTTTTACGGGCGAATGTTCCAGCTCGCCACCACCGGGCGCCCGTGCTCCGTGCTGAGGCGGCAGACCGTCCCCGTCGCCAACTGGAACAACGCCCCGCCCGAGACCGGCAGTCCGAGCCGCCGGGCCGTGAGCACCCGCAGGAAATGGGAGTGGGCGAAGAGGACCACGCTGGCCTCGTAGTTGGCCAGAGCCGCGTCGACCTTGGCCAGCATCCGGTCGGCCCGCTCGCCGATCTGCTCCGGGGTCTCACCCGGGTGCTCGGCGGGGCCGAGTGCCACTCCGTCCGTGAAGAGAAACCAGTCGGGGCGTGTGCGGTGGATCTCCACCGTCGTGACCCCTTCGTACGCCCCGTAGTCCCACTCGCTCAGATCGGGGTCCACCCGGGCGTCCGGGAACCCCGCCAACTCCGCGGTGTCCCGCGCCCGCTCCCGGGGACTCACGAACGCCGCACCGATCCGGAACCTCCCGACCAGCGGCGCGAGCCCCCGCGCCTGCTCCCTGCCGTTGTCGGTGAGCGGGATGTCCGTCCAGCTGGTGTGCTGCCCGGACATGGACCACTCGGTCTCGCCGTGCCGGACGAGGAGCAGGTCACCCATGGTGCGCAACTTCCTGTTCTGTCTCGGTGGTGGCCGGACCGGAAGGCCCGTTCCGGCCACCACCGAGACTAGGTCCCCGCTAGATCCCCGCAGGTACCCGCGCCGGGCGGCCCGAGCCGCGGGTCAGGGAGTAGCCTCCGATGCCCGCGAGGGCGCCGAGCGCGCCGCCTGCCGCCGTCCACAGCCAGCGGGACGACCACCAGCCGGAGGCCCAGCCGTCCTCCGGTTCGCTGGACGCCGCCTCCATCTTCGTGCCGACCCCCGGCACCAAGGGTTTCGCGAGCGCGCCGTCCACCGCCTGGGCGCCGCCCGCGTCGGTCGACGTGACCGATGCCTCGGCCCGCATCGGCAGACCCAGGTCGTCCGCCTTGAGGTCGGTGACCGTCAGGCGGGCGTAGTACGTGCCGGGCAGCGGGTCGTTGGCCCAGGGCTCGGCCCAGCCGCGCACCGTGCGCAGCGTGCAGGACAGTTCGACCGTGGTGGCGTCCTGCGCCGCCGTCCTGGTCTGCGCGCCGAACCGGCATGCCTGGTGGCGCCGCAGCCCGTCGTACACATCGACCCGCCAGGTGGAGTCGCCCCGGCGCGCGGCGTCGTCCGGCAGCTTCACCTTCGCGTGCACCGTGGCGCGCTGTCCGACGTCCGCCGGGAACGACCAGTACAGGTAGTCGCCGGTGGATGCCTCCGCCGTCGCCTCCTGGTCCGGCTGGATCGCCGTCGCCGTGCGGAAGGACGTACCGGCCTCCGTCGGCTTGTTGTCGTCGGAGGAGCTGTCCGAGCTGTCCGAGCTGTCCGAGCTGTCGGCGAAGGTCGCGCCCGCCGTTCCTGCCAGGGTCAGCAGTGCCGCACCGGCCAGCACCGCAGCCCTGCTCAACACACGTGTCGTACGCATCAGTTGGTCCTCCAGACCGCGAAGCGCCAGCGCGAGACCCAGCCCCAGACCAGACCGGCGAGGAAGCCGGTGAGGATCAGTGCGCCGAGCAGCCACCAGCCGTTGCCCAGGCCGAAGGACGCCACGTCCGACGCCTCGTCGGGCGCGTCCACCAGGTCGACGGCCAGCTCGACGGGCAGGCCCGGAGTCGTCTTGACGGAGGCGGGTGCCGAGAAGGAGTTGCTGACCTGGAGACACACGGTCTCGGGGGCGGGCTCGCCCTCGTCCGTCTCCTCGTCGTCGTCACCCTCCGGCTTCGGATAGCGCAGGCCGGTCGAGATCACGTCCGTACGTCCGTCACCCGCCTCGGATCCGCGCACGATCTCGCGTCCGTGCGTGGTCGAGGCCCGCAGCAGCACGCCGTAGTCCTGGTTCACGGCGCGGTCGGCGCCCACACTGACGGAAGCGCGCAGCTCCTGGCCGGGCTTGACGTCGACGCGGTACCAGCGGTGCTCGCCGAACTTCTCCCGGTCGGTGTAGACGCCCGCGTTCAGCTTCGGGGCGTCGGAGCACTGGGCGGCGCCCTCGGCGGCCACCGGGGTGGCGACGGGGTCAGCGGCACGGTCGACCAACTGCTTGACGCGGCCGGAGAGTTCATCGGTGTGCCGCACCGACGTGTACGTACCGCCGGTGGCCTCCGCGATGCAGCTCAGCTGGTCGCGGGTCTTGGCGTCCGGCACGAGGCCGAGCGTGTCGACCGTGAGGTGGATGCCCTCGGCGGCGATCTTGCGGGCCACCTCGCAGGGGTCGAGCGGCTGGCAGGTGTCCTCGCCGTCGGAGATGAGGACGATGCGGCGGCTGCGCTCGGCGTTGTCGTCCTTGAGGTCGTCGGCGGCCTTCAGGAGCGTGGGGCCGATCGGCGTCCACCCGGTGGGCGCGAGCGTGGCCACCGCGGTCTTCGCGTCGGTGCGCCCGGCGCGGTCGAGCTCCGCGACCGGGTAGAGGAGCTCGGTGTCCTTGCAGCCCGTCTTGCGGTCGTCGCCGCGGTAGTTGGCGCCCAACGTGCGTATGCCCAGCTGGACTTCGCCCGGCGTGGCGTCGAGAACCTCGTTGAACGCCTGCTTCGCCGCCGCCATCCGGGACTTGCCGTCGATGTCGCGGGCCCGCATCGAACCGCTGACGTCGAGGACGAGCTCGACCTTGGGGGAGGGCTGTGCCGGTTCGTCCGCGTCGGCGGCGGCGGAACCCGCCGTGCCGAGTCCGGCGGTCAAGGCGGCGAGCAGGGCGAAGGCCCCGGCCGCCAGCCGATGTCTTGTGATCATCGCCGGATCTTATTGATCTTGACGTGCATACCCAAACCGGCGGGTGGGTATCAGCCTCCGCCCATCGACCCGATGCCCGTCCACCCGACGCCCATCCACCGGCCGCCAGTCCACCGGCCGCCCGTCCACCCGCCACGGCCGCTCCAGGTCATCGCCCCAGCGAACGCCCCCCGAACGCCCCGCCCCCGTCGGCCTGCTTCCACCATGTCTCCAGCGCCGTTTGGTCCATCGACCGCCACGGCGGCGTCTCCTCGACGAGGGCATGACCGAGGCGCCGCCCGAGGTCGACCATCGCGGCGCCGGCGACCGTACGGTCGGTGTCGTACGTGTCGAGGGCGTCCGGCCAGGTCGTGGCCGTGGCGAAGGCGGACTCCAGGACCGTCGCGTCCTGCAGCGCCTTGACCGCGCCCGCCCCGGTGTGCGGCCGGGCGACGGTGGCGGCGTCGCCCATCAGGAGCACCCGGCCCGTGGTGTAACGGGGAGCCGTGTAGTCGTACATCGGCTGGAGGAAGAGTTCGTCAGGGGTGGTCGTACGGACGAGGTCGCCCCAGTAGGGCGGCATCAACTCGTCGCACACATACGTGAGATGAGAGGCGAGGGCCTCCGTGAGGCCGCCGGGCGGCAGGCTGGTGGGGGCGGTGAGCCGCAGGTCGAGGCCGAGCCCCAGATCGAGGTCCGGCGGCGGCGCCGTGTACAGGACCCAGTTGACGCGGTGGCCGCCGACGCCGTCCGGGATGCGGTAGACGATGGCGTGGCCGCCGGGAAAGACGACGTACACGCAGTCCTCCTCCGCCCACAGCTCCGGGTCCGCGAGCCGGTCCGCGGGGAAGGCGCCGCGCCAGGCGAGATAGCCGGCGTACGCGGGACGCACACCGGCGAACGCCGCCGTACGGACCACCGAGCGGTAGCCGTCGGCGCCGATCACGAGGTCGACGCGCTCGGTGCCCTCGGCGGTGTCCACCTCGGCGTCCTCGCCGCCCGTGCGCACCTGCTCCACCGCCACGCCCGACCGGAACACCACACAATCGGGCACGCGGCCGCGCAACTCACGCCACAGAGGGCCCCAGTTGTACGTACGGAAAGGGAACGCCATCGCCCCGATCTCGTGACCGAGGGGCCCGGCCGCCGACCCGTCCCGCACATACCAGCGGCGCCGCTCCAGCTGCACCCACGGCATGTCCGCGTCCAGATACCCGGCGGAGTCCAGCTCCGCGTAACGGGAGTTGTGCACCGCGAGTCCGACACCGCGGTCGGCGAGTCGACCCGCGGCACGCTCGTACACCGTGATCTCATCGGCGCCACCGCGGTACGCGGCGAGTGCGGCGGCGCATCCGGCGATGCTCCCACCCACGATGGCGACCCTGCCTCCACGCATCATCGCGCCATCCTGGCAGGAAGAGTGACCCTCTGTCAGCGCAAGGACACCCCGCGCCCGGCGAAGAACGGTTCGAAGTCCGAAAGTGACATGTCCGCCATCCGCGTCCCCGCGTCGATCCCGGACGGGTTGTGCAGGTGCACACCCCCGTCCGCGGAACGCCCGGTGACCAGCACCAGGTGGCCGCCCCGGCCGGGCGAGGGCCGGTGCGGGCGGCGGATCTCGTAGTGCACCGAGGCCATCACCGAGCGGCCCTCGTCGAGCAGTGCGGTGATCTCGTCCACCGTGAGGTGCCGGTGCACCGTGGCGTTGACGCCGTGCACGTCGCGCACGTACTCGGCGAACGGGGCGTAGATGAGCCCGTGGATCGTGCCGTCGGCGTCCTCCGTGTACGCGCCGTACTTCAGCGCGCCGTCCCGCAGCTCGAAGAGCGAGGGCGCGGACGGGCCGAGCGCCATCCGCAGGCACGTCAGGCCGCACAGGTGGCCGCACCAGCGCGCGTAGTCGTCGAGGGTGACGGCGCCCGACTCCGCCCAGGCGGGGTCGGCCGCGCGGTCGAGCTCTCCGTACACGATGCGCTCGACGAGATCGGGCGAGGCGAACTGCGTGTGGGACGGGACCTGGCAGGCGGAACAGAGCGACACACGGCCCCCGGCATCTCGTGCCATCACTGGCGGTATCCGCTGAGGAAGCGGCCGATGCGGCTGATCGCCGCGTCGAGGTCGTCAGCGTAAGGGAGGGTCAGGATGCGGAAGTGGTCGGGGCGGGGCCAGTTGAAGCCTGTGCCCTGGACGACCTGGATCTTCTCCCGGAGGAGCAGGTCGAGGACGAACTTCTCGTCGTCGTGGATGGGGTGGACCTTGGGGTCCAGGCGCGCGAAGGCGTAGAGGGCGCCCTTCGGCTTCACGCACGAGACGCCGGGGATCTCGTTCAGCTTCCGCCACGCCATGTCGCGCTGCTCGTGCAGCCTGCCGCCCGGAGCGGTGAGCTCACGGATGGACTGCCGGCCGCCGAGCGCGGCCTGGATGGCGTACTGGGCGGGGGCGTTCGGGCACAGACGCATGGAGGCGAGCATGGTCAGCCCCTCCAGATAGCTCTTCGCGTGCTGCTGCGGTCCCGTGACGACCAGCCAGCCGGACCGGAATCCCGCCACCCGGTACGTCTTCGACAGACCGCAGAAGGTCAGGACGACGAGGTCAGGGGCGAGGGCCGCGACGCTGTGGTGCACGGCGTCGTCGTACAGGATCTGGTCGTAGATCTCGTCGGCGAAGACCATCAGGCCGTGGCGGCGCGCGAGGTCGAGGATGCCCTCCAGGACCTCCTTCGGATACACGGCGCCCGTGGGGTTGTTCGGGTTGATGATCACGACGGCCTTCGTGCGGTCGGTGATCTTCGACGCCATGTCGTCCAGGTCCGGGTACCAGTCCGCGGACTCGTCGCACACGTAGTGGACGGCCTTGCCTCCGGAGAGGGTCGTGACCGCGGTCCACAGGGGGAAGTCCGGCGCGGGGATGAGGACTTCGTCGCCGTCCTCCAGGAGGGCCTGGACGGCCATCGTCACCAGCTCGGAGACGCCGTTGCCGAGGAAGACGTCGTCCACGGAGACCTCGTCGAGGCCGAGCGCCTGATAGCGCTGGGCGACGGCGCGGCGGGCCGAGAGGATGCCGCGCGAGTCCGTGTAGCCGTGCGCCTGGGGGAGCATCCGGATCATGTCCTGGACGATCTCCTCGGGCGCCTCGAAGCCGAAGAGCGCGGGGTTGCCGGTGTTCAGGCGCAGGACGCTGTGGCCCGCCTCCTCCAGGGCGTTGGCGTGCTCGATGACCGGACCCCGGATCTCGTAACAGACCTCGCTGAGCTTGCTGGACTGCCGGAACTCCATGCGCTGTGCCTCCCGTGACGTGAGTTACTTGGTTTTACCAAGCTGGAGCTTGGAAAGTCCAACAACTTGCATAGACTGAGTCGCATGCCACCTGCACCCAGGCCCCGCCGAAGCTATGACCAGTACTGCGCCGCCGCCCGTGCCCTCGACACCGTGGGTGACCGCTGGACCCTGCTGATCGTCCGGGAACTCCTGGTGGGCCCCCGCCGCTACACCGACCTGCACGCCGATCTGCCGGGCGTGAGCACGGACGTCCTGGCGTCCCGGCTCAAGGACATGGAGCGCGAGGGCCTGACGACACGCCGCCGCCTGCCCCCGCCGTCGGCGGCGTACGTCTATGAACTGACCGAGCGGGGCCGCGAGTTGCTCCCGGTCCTGCAGGCGCTTGCCGCCTGGGGCGCGCCCGCACTCCAGGAGCGCGCGCCGACGGACGCGGTCCGCGCCCACTGGTTCGCGCTGCCGCTGCTGCGTGCCCTGGCGGGGCTCGGGGCCGAGGGCGTGGTGGAAGTGCGCCTGGGTGAGGGGGAGTTCCACGTACGGGTCGGCGGCGCGGGCGAGTGGTACGGCGACGGCCCGGCGCCCGCGGAGCCGGACGCCCGCATCGTCATGGACGCCGAGACGTGCGTGGCGGTGAGCGGCGGTGTGCTCACGGTGGGGGAAGGGGTGCGGGCGGGCCGCATCGAGCTGACGGGCGAGGGAGTCCTCGCGAAGGCGCTGCGAGCGTCCTGACCAGACGTCCTGACCAGACGTTCGGCATCCTGACCGGGAGGAATCTGATCGTGGACCGGCGGACCCTCGGCATAGAGTTGCCGGTGTGCTGCGTGAAGTGACTGCTGTCCGGTATGTGAACCCGTTGCGGACCGGGGGCTCCGTGCCCGGCGTCGTCGAGACCGACGACCTGGGGACGTACGTGGTGAAGTTCACCGGGTCGGCGCAGGGCCGCAAGGCGCTCGTCGCCGAGATCATCGTCGGCGAACTGGCCAGACACCTCGGCCTGCGCTTCCCCGAGCTCGTCCTGGTCCACTTCGACCCGGCGGTCGCGGTGGACGAGCCGCACCAGGAGGTCCAGGACCTGCTGCACGCCAGCGCCGGGCTCAACCTGGGCATGGACCTCCTGCCGGGCGCCGAGGACTTCACTCCCGATGAGCTGGACGTGGACCCGCTGGAGGCGGGCAAGGTGGTGTGGCTCGACGCCCTCACCGCCAACGTCGACCGCACGGTGCACAGCTCGAACCTGATGGTCTGGCCCACGTTCGGCATCCAGCCGCCGAGGCTGTGGCTCATCGACCACGGGGCGGCCCTCGTCTTCCATCACCGCTGGGGCGTGGCGTCGCCCGACAAGGTGTACGACTTCCGCCACCACGCCCTTGGGGGGTACGCCCCCGACACGGTCGCCGCCGACGCGGAACTGGCTCCGCGGGTCACGGAGGCCGCTCTCCGCGAGATCGTCGCCCTGGTGCCGGACGCGTGGCTGGCGTCCGAGCCGGGGTTCGCGTCCCCCGAGGAGGTCCGGACGGCGTACGTCGACTTCCTGCTGGCCCGCGCGCGGGCCTCGGCGGCCTGGCTGCCGGTGGACTTTCCCAGCCGGGGAGAGCTGGCCGCCGCGGACGCCGAGCGTGCCGCCGCCACCGAGAAGGGCCGTCCGGCCTGGCTCAAGCGGGTTCCTGATCTGCACGGGAAGCCTCCGGCCGAACAGGACTGGTCGCGGCACATCGGTTAGCCGCGGGCCAGTCGTGGCTGGGCCCGCCCATGACGAGGCCCCCGGCGCTGTGCGGTGCCGGGGGCCTCGTCATGAGTTCCGCAGGGGAATCAGCGCAGCTGCTCGTAGGCCGGGAGCGTCAGGAAGTCCGCGTAGTCCGCGTCCAGGGAGACCTGGAGGAGGAGGTCGTGGGCCTGCTGCCACTTGCCGGCCGCGAAGGCCTCGTCGCCGATCTCGGCGCGGATCGCCTCCAGCTCGGCGGCGGCGACCTCGCGGGCGAGGTCGGCGGTCGCGGTCCGGCCGTTCTCGAAGATCACGCCCGCGTTGATCCACTGCCAGATCTGCGAGCGCGAGATCTCGGCGGTGGCCGCGTCCTCCATGAGGTTGAAGATGGCGACGGCGCCCAGGCCCCGCAGCCATGCCTCGATGTAGCGGATGCCGACCTGGACGGCGTTGACCAGTCCGTCGTACGTGGGCTTCGCGTCGAGGGAGTCGATGGCGATCAGGTCGCCCGCGGCCACGGAGACGTCCTCGCGCAGGCGGTCCTTCTGGTTGGGCTTCTCGCCGAGGACCGCGTCGAACGACTTCATCGCGATCGGGACCAGGTCCGGGTGCGCGACCCAGGAGCCGTCGAAGCCGTCGCCCGCCTCGCGGTCCTTGTCGTTCTTGACCTTCTCGAACGCGACCTTGTTGACCTCCGCGTCCTTGCGGGACGGGATGAACGCCGCCATGCCGCCGATCGCGTGCGCGCCGCGCTTGTGGCAGGTGCGGACGAGGAGTTCGGTGTACGCCCGCATGAAGGGGGCCGTCATCGTGACCAGGTTGCGGTCCGGCAGGACGAACTTCGAGCCGCCGTCACGGAAGTTCTTGACGATGGAGAAGAGGTAGTCCCAGCGGCCCGCGTTCAGGCCCGACGCGTGGTCGCGGAGCTCGTAGAGGATCTCCTCCATCTCGTACGCGGCCGTGATCGTCTCGATGAGGACGGTGGCGCGGACGGTGCCCTGCGGGATGCCGACGTAGTCCTGGGCGAAGACGAAGATGTCGTTCCAGAGGCGGGCCTCCAGGTACGACTCCGTCTTCGGGAGGTAGAAGTACGGGCCCTTGCCGAGCTCGATGAGGCGCTTGGCGTTGTGGAAGAAGTACAGGCCGAAGTCGACGAGCGCGCCGGGGACCGGCTGACCCTCGAACTGCAGGTGGCGCTCGTCCAGGTGCCAGCCGCGCGGGCGCATGACGACGGTGGCGAGCTCGCCGGCGTCCTTGAGGGAGTACGACTTGCCGCTGCGGTCGTCCGTGAAGTCGATGCGGCGCTCGTAGGCGTCGGTGAGGTTGAGCTGGCCCAGGACCACGTTCTCCCAGGTGGGCGCCGATGCGTCCTCGAAGTCCGCGAGCCAGACCTTGGCGCCCGAGTTCAGGGCGTTGATGGTCATCTTCCGGTCGGTCGGACCGGTGATCTCGACACGGCGGTCGTTCAGGGCCGCCGGGGCCTGCGCCACCTTCCAGGAGTCGTCCGCGCGGATCGCCGCGGTCTCGGGAAGGAAGTCGAGCGTGGAGGTGCTTGCGATCTCGGCGCGGCGCTCGGCGCGGCGGCTGAGGAGCTCGTCACGGCGGGGCGTGAAGAGCCGGTGCAGCTCGGCCACAAAGGCGAGGGCCGCGTCGGTGAGGACCTCCTCCTGCCGCGGCAGAGGCTCCGCGTCGACGATGGCCAGCGGGGACTGCGCTGGTGCGGACATGAGCTGTCACTTCCTTCAGCGAGCTTCACAGGTGGTGCCTTGGCGACCGCCGGGCATTCGCAGTGACACTCAGTGCCACCGGAGCCGAGATACGGCCGTGGGCCCCACTTGAGGGAACGGGTGCTTCTGAACAGTGGATACTAGTTTCCTCATAGTGGAAGTTCAATCGTCTGTTGATGTCGAGATTCTCTTCATCGACAGAACGTGTCGCTGAGTGCCATGCCGGTCACTCAAGGTGGATCAGGTCGGCGGGTGTGTCGATGTCGTACGCCTGGGCCACGTCCCCGCACTCGACCAGTGCGATCTGCCCGGCGTGTTCCTTCAGATAGGCGCGCGCCCCGCGATCACCCACGGCGCTCGCCGCGATGCCCGCCCAGTGGTCCGAGCCGAAGAGCACGGGGTGCCCGCGCTCCCCGTCGTACGCGGCTGCCGCGAGGGTGGCGGGCGAGCGGTAGGCGGCATGGACGCGGGCCACCGCGGCCGGGCCGATGCCGGGCTGGTCGACGAGCGAGACGAGCGCGGCGTCGGCCTCGGAGCCGCGGGCGCCGTTCTCACGCAGCGAATTCAGCCCCGCCCGCAGCGACGAACCCATCCCCTCCGCCCACTCGGGGTTGTCGATCAGTACGCAGCCCGGGAGCGAGGCCTTCTCGCGTACGACATCGGCGTCCGCGCCGAGCACCACGTGCACGCGCGTGCACCCGCCCTCGCGCAGTACGCGGACCGCGTGCTCCACGAGGGGGCGCCCCTGGTGGTCGAGGAGCGCTTTCGGCCGGCCGCCGAGGCGCCGCCCGCCGCCCGCCGCGAGGAGGAGCCCGGCGATCATCGGATTCGTCATGGCTCCTGCATACCGCACCCTGCGCGCCCGGTCGCGACAGGCGGCGGGGCCTTCCGCGACCGGGGCGGTGTCTTCCGGCCGGAAAGTGGCGCGTCCTGCTTCCCGTGGCGTTTACTGGCCCGCGGCCCCCAGGCGTCTGACCAACGCCGTCGTGGGGTCGGCAAGATCTGCACGAGAACATGCGCACGACGTCGTGCGAGGGGGAGAGCTGTGTTGCGGAGCGTGGGGCAGAGGCAAGTGACCGGCAGTGATGAGGATCCGCGAGTCGCGGAGCTGGGCACCGCGGTGTCGCGGCTGCGCCGTGAGCTCGCCGCGCATCCGGTCGAGTTCCCGGACCGGGGCATCGCCGAGGACGAGCTCGCGGCACTGGCCGCGATGGCGCTGAGCGGCGCCCCGGAGGTGCCGAGGCTGCGGCGGTCGCTGCTCCTTGTCGCGGGAGCGATCGGCTCCGTCAGCGCGCTGGCCACGGGCCTCGCGGCGGTGCGGTGCGCGGTGGAGCTTTTCGGGGAGCCGGGGCCCAGGTAGGCCGGGAGTCGGGCGAGAAGGCCGCCCCGCCGCTGCGGGACGCCGTGAACCACGCGTCAGTCAACCCGATGTCGGGCAACCCGATGTAGTCAACCCGGCGTCAGGCAACCCGGCGTCAGGCGACCCAGTGCCGGGGACCCCCGGTGGCTTCGTGGCTCAGGTCCCCGTCGAGCGCGGCGGCAAGGCGTCGGACGGCCTCCTCGCCCGATGCCGCGGGCAGCGTGTAGGGAATCCGCAGCCGGTGCTCATGCGTGCCGGGGTCCGCGCCGAAGCGGGCGCCGCCCTCGATGCGTACGCCGTGGGCGAGCACCGCACGGGCCAGGGCCGATGCGACAGGCCGGCCCAGGTCCACCCAGAGCGACAGGCCGCCCGGCGGCGTCCGCCAGCGCCACTCGGGGAGGTGGTGGGCGAGCGAGGCGCCGAGCGCGTCCCGCTGGGCCCGCAGGCGCGGCAGACGGTCGCGCAGTACGTCATCCATGCCGGCCAGGAGATGCAGCGCGACGAGCTGCTCGATCACCGGGGTCGACATGTCGGAGGGGACGCGCGCGGTCGCCAGCTCCGTGATGAGCCGTGAGCCCGCCCGCACCCATCCGATGCGCAGCCCGCCCCAGTGCGTCTTGCTCAACGACCCGACGGTGACGACCTGTTCGCCCACGCCGTGCGGGGCGAGCGAGGCGAAGGGGGCGGGGGCGGGCCCGTCCAGCGCGATGTCGGCGATCGTCTCGTCGATCACGAGCCGGCTGCCGGTGGCGCGGGCGGTCTCCAGGATGCGTACGCGCTGCTCCCTGGGCATCAGGCTGCCCGTCGGGTTCTGGAAGTCGGGCACCAAGTAGGCGATGCGGGGCACGGCCTGACGGAGCGTCGACTCGACGAGGTCGGTGTCCCAGCCGGTGTCCGTGACCGGCACGGGGGTGGGGCGCAGCCCTGCGCGGCGGATCGCGTCGAGAGCGTTCGGGTACGAGGGGTTCTCGACCAGGATGCGGTCGCCGGGCCTGCCGAGCAGGGAGAGGGTGAGGGACAGCGCGTGCTGGGCACCGGTGGTGATCAGAATCTGGTCGGGGAGGGTCGGAAGCCCGCGCCGCGTGAAGCGCTCGGCGACGGCCTCCCTCAACTCCGGTAGTCCGTAAGGGTGGTAGCCCGGCGTCGAGGCGTGCCGGGGGAGTGCGGCGGCCGCGGCGGCGAGCGCTTCGGTCAGCTCCGCCTCGGGTGCGCCGGGTGCGGCCACCGCCAGGTCGAGCATGCCGTCGCCCGCCGGGAAGGCGGCCACGCTGGAGGGGCGGCGCCCGTCGGGCAGCTCGGTCCAGGTGCCGGCGCCACGCCTGCTGCGGGCGTAGCCGCCCTCGCGCAGGAGGTCGTACGCGGCGGTGACGGTGGCCCGGCTGACACCGAGTGCCGCCGCGAGCTCGCGCTCCGCGGGGAGCCGGGTGTGCAGGGGGATGCGGCCGTCCAGGAGGAGGGTGCGGATGCCGTGGGCGAGGGCGCGGTAGCCGGGGCGATCGCCGGCGGTACCGGTCACCAGCTGGGACAGCTGCCTGCTCCCGAGCCGCCGGTCCACTTCGTGGACCACGCGTACGTCTGCCATGCCACCTCCCGTGGATTGGCCCTGCCGGCCAGGCCAATCAGCGTACAGACTCCCAGGAAGCGGGCCGGATTGGCCTGGTGCGATGAGGTCCGTGAGGGCCACGAGGGAGAGGGGGTCCGGCCGTGGGAGCGCGGGTCGTCGTGGGGGTGAGCGGGTCGCTGGCGAGTCTGGCGGCGCTGCGGGTGGGCGTGGAGGAGGCGCGGAGGGCCGGGCGTGTGCTGGTCGCGGTGATCGCGTGGGAGCCGCCGGAGGGGGAGGGGCTGTACGCGCGGCGTCCGGACCGGGCGTGGGCCCGGCACTGGGAGACGGAGGCTCGGGGGCGGCTCGACCGGGCGTTTGAGGAGGTGTTCGGCGGGGTGCCGGAGGGGGTTGTGACGGAGCGGTGGGTGGTGCGGGGCGCTGCGGGGCGGGCGGTGTGCGACTTCGCCGGTTCGGCGGAGGATCTTGTCGTCCTCGGCGTGCGGAAGGGGCGAGGGAAGGGGTGGAGGAAGGGGTGGAGGAGGGGGAGGGTGCGGCGGTACGTGCAGGGGCGTGCGGGGTGCCGGGTCATGGTGGTGCCGGGGCCTGTTGCGCCGCGGGGCGCGCGGCGGGCGTTGCGAAAGGTGAGGGCGGCGGATTTCTCCCCCGGCCCGCCCCTTCCCGAACTCCCGGCTCCGCCGGCCTGTGGTTGGCGTTGATCGCTGGCTTCGCCGGGTTCGTCCTCAACGGCGGACGGGCGGAAATCCCACTCCGCGTGCGTGGCCGTCGGGTGGTGGTCTGTTCTGGTGGGTGGGTTGCGATGTGTCGGTCGGGCTGAAGTCTCTGCTCCACCTGCCCGGTCGGCGGGTGGCACAGGCTCTGCCGGGTTCGCCGTCACGCGCCCGTCGAGCTGAAATCCCCCACCTCGCCGTCCGTCCTCTCCGTCTGGCTCCCGGTCCGTCCTCCCGGTCCGTCCTCCGGGTCCGTCCTCCTGGTCTGTCCTCCGCGTCTGTCCTCCGGGTCCGTCCTCCTGGTCCGTCCTCCGCGTCTGGCTCCCGGGTCCGTCCTCCCGGTCTGTCCTCCGCGTCCGTCCTCCCCGTCCCTCCTCCCGGTCTGTCCTCAAACGCCGGACGGGTTAAGAGACGCTCGTGACTCCCACCCTGCCGTCCACCAACTCCACCACCCGGTCGGCGAAAGACAACCGTTCCCGGTCGTGCGTGACCAGGACCGTCGCCGTGTCCCACTCCCGCGTGAGCCGACCGAGGAGCTCAAGGACCGCCGCGCCCCGCTCATGATCCAGCGCGCTGGTCGGCTCATCCACCAGGAGCACCGCCGGTTCGTTCATCAACGCCCGTGCGATGCCGACCCGTTGGCGCTGCCCGCCCGACAGTTGATGCGGACGCCTGTGCGCGAGCCCCGTCAGGCCCACGGTGTCCAGGAGCTCCCGCGCCCGCTCCCGGACCTCGCCGGAGCGCTTGCGCTTGCGCTCGCGCCTGCTTCCCCGTCCCCGTCCGCGCCCGTCGATGCGCGCCATCAGTTCCACCTGTTCCAGCGCGGTCAGTGACGCCAGCAGATTCGGCTGCTGGAAGACGATGCCCATCCTCCGCCGCCGCAGCTCCGCCCGCTCGGCCGCCGACAGCGCGCCCGTCTCCGTACCCCCGACCACCACCCGGCCCCGATCCGGGGTGACCAGCGTCGCCGCCACCGCGAGCAGGCTGGACTTCCCGGAGCCGGACGGGCCGACGACCGCCGTCAGGGTCCCGGCGGGGACGTCGAGTCCGACGCCGTCGAGCGCCGTGAGCCGCCCCTCGCCGTCCGCGTACGTCAGTGTGATGTCTTCGAGGGACAGACTCATCGGGCACTCCCCAGCGCGGTCAGCGGATCGACGGCGGTGATCCGCCGGACGGACAGGCCCGCGCCCAACGCCCCGAGGGCGATCATCACGGCGGCGGGCCACAGCACGGTCGGCGGATCGAGGACGAAGGGGACGTCGCCGCCGCTGATCGCGGAACCGACAAGGGCAGCGATCCCCGTCCCCAGGGCCGTCCCGGCGGCGAGCATCAGCACGGCCTGGCCGAGCGCGTCCCTGAGCAGATACGGAGTGGACGCGCCCAATGCCTTCAACACCGCGATGTCACCGGCGCGTTGAATCGTCCACACCGTGAAGAACGCTCCTATGACGAGCGCGGAGATGACGAAGAGGAAGCCGCGCATGAGCTGCAGCGAACCGTTCTCCGCCTGATAGGAGCCGATGGCCGTGAGCGCGCCGTCGAGGGACTTCGTCTCCGTGCCCGCCGCCTCGTCCCCGGCGGCGAGATCGAATCCGCCGTCGGTCCGCAGCGCGATGACCGTGGCCTGCTCGTCCATCGACGTACCCCGGTGGCCGATCCCCTGCCAGTCGTCGAGCGCGGTCCACACGACAGGGGTATGGCTGTACGAGGCGTCCGACGCGACCCGCGCGACACGCTCCTCGACTCCGCTGCCGCCGAGCCGCACCGTGTCCCCGGGACCGACGCCCAGGTCCGCCGCGGCCTTCTCGGAGAGCACGGCCTCACCCGGTGCGACGCCTTGCGGCGCGATCCCGGAGTCCGGTTCGACCCCGAAGGCGGACACCGCGGCCGAGCGGTCGCCCGCGGTGGCGTTGAGGGTGCTGATGCCGATGGGTTCGGCGGACCGTACGCCCGGCTGCCGTGCCCAGGACTCCCAGGCGCGCTGTTCCACCTGGGAGCTGGTGAAGGAGACGGACTGGCCGGGCGGCGGCGCGGCGAAGGCGAGGTGGTCGGCGGGGAGGCCGGTGATCGCTGAGGTGTTCTCCCTCGCGAGCCCGGCCGTGAGCCCGGAAAGCAGCCCCACGAGCAGAGTGATGAGCACGACGACGGCTCCCATCAGGGCGAACCGCCCCTTGGCGAACCGAAGGTCTCTCCATGCGACGAACATGCCCCCACCCTCTGTCTGCGCATGCCGCCTGGGCATCGCGCCACAGCACGCTTCACCCGAATCGAAGGGGGGAGCGCGCGATCAACCTTTCGGTTGACGGAAGCGAGGGCGGCTGCGCCTACGCTGGAGGGTCCGATGAACACCTCCACCGGTCCTCCTTCCCTGCACCGGGTCGGTCCTCCGCTCAAGCGCCGGGTCGGTTCTCCGTTCCCGCGCCGGGTTGGTTCTCCGTCCCTGCGCCGGGTTGGTTCTCCGCTCCTGCACTGGGTCGGTCCTTCGCTCCTGCACTGGGTCGGTCCTTCGCTCCTGCGCCGGGTCGGTTCTCCGCTCCTGCACTGGGTCGGTCCTTCGCTCCTGCGCCGGGTCGGTTCTCCGCTCCTGCACTGGGTTGGTTCTCCGTCCCTGCGCCGGGTTGGTTCTCCGCTCCTGCACTGGGTCGGTCCTTCGCTCCCGCGCCGGGTTGGTTCTCCGCTCCTGCACTGGGTCGGTCCTTCGCTCCCGCGCCGGGTCGGTTCTCCGTCCCTGCACGGGTCGGTTTTCCGCTCCCGCACTGGGTCGGTTCTCCGTCCCTGCACTGGGTTGGTTCTCCGCCCCCGCACCGGGTCGGTTTCTCCGTCCTCATGTCGGGCCGCGTTCCGGACTGCGCCGCAGGCCGAGTCCCGGTCGACGGCGCGGTCCGAGGCCCAGCCCGGGGTCGGTTGCGGTCCCGGTCGGAGCCGCGAGGCGGTTCCCGGCCCGTGGGGCGCATCGGTCCCGCGACTCCGCTGTTGACCCTGCCCCCCGCTCCCGCTCCTGCCCTCCGACCCCGACCCCGCCCCCGACCGAGGCCCCGATGCTCTCCGCCGACTCCCCCTCTTCCTCCCCGCACCCCTCCCGAACCGCCCCCGTGACTCTGGCCCTGCGCCTCTGCCTGCACGGGCTGTTCGCCGGGCTGCTCGCGCTCGCTCTGGTGCGGGCCGTGGCCGACGGGGTGCCGCAGGCCGGTGCCGTCGTGGGAGTCGTGCTCTGCATGGGGGCCGTCTACGCGGCAGGCACGTTCAGCCCGGCCGTGGCGGGGTCGCAGCGCGCGGCTGCCGCGTGGCTCGCGGTGCTCGGCGTGTGCTGGGCGGCGCTGCTCGTCCTGTCGCCGGACGGGCTGTGGACGGCCTTCCCCCTCTACTTCCTGCAGCTGCACCTGCTGCCTCTGCGCTGGGCCCTGCCCGCGGTCGGGCTGACCGCCGCCGCAGCCATCGCCAGCTTCGTGCTGCACGGCTCCCCGATGTCCCCCGGCAGCTTCATCGGGCCGCTGCTCGGCGCGGCCATGGCGATCGCCACCGTTCTCGGGTACGAGGCGCTGTACCGGGAGAGCGAGCGGCGCCGTCAGCTGATCGACGAGCTCATGGCCACCCGGGCCGAGCTCGCCGCCGCCGAGCGGACCGCGGGCACCCTCGCCGAGCGTGAGCGCCTCGCCCGCGAGATCCACGACACGCTCGCGCAGGGGCTCTCCTCCATCCAGCTCCTGCTGCGCGCCGCGCAACGCGCGCTGCCCGCAGGATCGGCCGCCGCGCCGCACATCGAGCAGGCCCGTGCCGCCGCACAGGACAACCTCGCGGAGGCACGGCGTTTCGTGCGGGCCCTCAGCCCGCCCGACCTGGAGCACGGCTCGCTGGCCGGGGCGCTGGAACGGCTCTCCGCGTCCGCGTCGCCGGGCTCGGACGTCCACGTCCAGTTCACGGTGAGCGGTACACCCACCGAGCTGCCGACCCCGTACGAAGTCGCGCTGCTCCGCACGGCTCAGTCCGCACTCGCGAACACCGTCCGGCACGCGGGCGCGGGGCGCGCCGAGATCACGCTCAGCTTCATGGACACCTCGGTGTCCCTGGACGTGGTCGACGACGGGCGGGGCTTCGATCCGGCGTCCGCGCCACGCGGGAGCGGGGAGGGCGGCGAGGACGGGGGCTTCGGGCTGCCCGCGATGCGGGCGCGGGCCCGGTCGCTCGGCGGGACGCTGAGCGTGGAGTCGGCGCCGGGACAGGGGACGGCCGTCGCGGTCACGCTGCCGCTTCCGACGGCAGCCGTCCCGGCGGGAGCCGCTCCGACCGCAGCCATCCCGGCGGGAGCAGGTCCGACGGCAGCCGCTCCGACCGCAGCCGTCCCGACCGCAGCCGTCCCGGCGGGAGCAGGTTCGACGGCAGCCGGTTCGACCGCAGCCGTCCCGGCGGGAGCCGGTCCGACGGCAGCCATCCCGACCGCGACCGGTCCGACCGCAGCCGGTCCGACCGCAGCCATCCCGACCGCGACCGGTCCGACCGCAGCCATCCCGACAGCAGCCGTCCCGACCGCAACCGATCCGCCGGAGGCCATGCTGTGAGCGCCGAAGTGCCGGAGCCCATCCGGCTGCTCCTCGCCGACGACCACCCGGTCGTGCGCGCCGGGCTGCGTGCGGTGCTCGACACCGAGCCCGACTTCGCCGTCGTGGCCGAGGCGGCGACGGCGGAGGCCGCGGTGTCGCTCGCCGCGACCGGCGGCTTCGACGTCGTCCTGATGGATCTTCAGTTCGGGGCAGGGATGCACGGGGCGCAGGCCACGGCGGCGATCACCGCCGTTGCGGGGGCACCGAGGGTGCTCGTCCTGACGACGTACGACACGGACGCCGACATCCTCGCCGCGGTCGAGGCGGGCGCGGCGGGCTATCTCCTCAAGGACGCGCCGCCGGAGGAGCTCGCCGCGGCGGTGCGGACCGCGGCCGCGGGGCAGTCCGCGCTCGCGCCGGCGATTGCGCATCGGCTGATGGACCGGATGCGGGCGCCCGGGGAGGCTTTGACCGGACGGGAGTTGGAGGTGCTGCGGCTGGTGCGGGAGGGGCTTTCCAACCAGGAGGTCAGCAAGCGGCTCTTCCTGAGCCAGGCCACCGTCAAGTCCCACCTCGTGCACATCTACGCGAAACTGGGCGTTGATTCGCGGACGGCGGCGGTGGCTGTGGCCACGACGCGTGGGCTGATCCGGGGCGGCGCCGGTTAGCGGGCTTCGCGCCGAGACATCGGCGAGGAGGCGACCGAGCCTTCGGTGAGTCCGGGCATGCTCGTGGCGTCAGGACGCACCGACAGCGACGAGCGCGGTGGTGAGCACAGAGGCCAGCGTGAGGGTGGCCCCGAACGCCACGGCGGCGCGCGTCAGCGCGGCCGGGTAGGTCGCCTGATCGCGACGGGCGAGGTAGCCGGCGCCTGCCGAGACCAGGGTGGCGATCACGATGGTCACGGCCAGGGCGAGCGCGATCATGACGGTGTGGTCGGACACGGTGTTCTTCTCCTTCGACGCCAACGGACGGGGAATGCGTGACCGAATCTGCCGAAGTGACTGTTCGTCATGGTGCGCGCGGACAAAGATGAACACCGGTGAACAGGACGGCAAGGCGAGGGGCGGGGAGGGTGGCGGCACACGAACCGCGGGATCCGGCGGACGCGTTGAGGGAGCTGCGGGCGCGCCTCGAAGCCGGGCGAGTGGCCGCAGGCTTGAACAAGACCGAACTCGCTCGCCGTGCCGATCGGGCACGCACATCGGTCAGTGCCGCACTCAACCCCGGCCACGACGTCCCTACGGCCGACACGGTGGGGGCACTGGCCCGCGCTCTCAAGCTCGATCTCCAGGCCCTGCTGCGGCTGCGTGCCGCGGCCGCAGCCGACCCGCGCGACATCGCGGTGCCGGACCGGGACGGCCCCTCGCGTTCCCCCCTCGGTGTGTCCGTCGATGAGATCGACGACACGTACGTGGTGGACCACCTAGGGGTTCACCGCAGCATCGACCCCGTACTGCCGCCTCTCACCTCATTGACTCCCTATGTCCGTCGGCCGCACGACCTTCGACTTGAAACGGTCGGTCGAGCGGCGCAGGTGTCCAGCCAGATGACGGTGCTGGTAGGAGACTCGTCGACCGGCAAGACGCGTGCCTTGCAGGCCTTGCTCCTCCTCCGCGAGCTCGCGGAATGGCGGTTGTGGCAGCCGCATTCGCCCGAGCAGTTCCTCGAGGCGTACCGGCGCCACCGCATCGCCCCGTACACCGTGCTGTGGCTGAACGAGACACAGCGCCATCTCATCGGGCCGCTGGGGGAGGAAACCGCCTGCGCGCTGCGGACGTTGCTGGCGGACCCGTTGTGTTCGCCCGTCCTGGTCCTGGGAACGCTGTGGCGTGAGCACCATTCCCTCTTGACGGTCCGGCCCCGTCCGACGGAGCAGGACCCGCACCCGCACGCCCGTGACCTCCTGGACGGCAGGTGCGTCACGGTCCCCGACTCCTTCACCGACGACGAACTGGATCATCTGGCCCGGCTCGCGCCGCAGGACCGGCGGCTTGCCCTCGCCGTCGAGCACGGCGGGCGTCATGTCACGCAGTTCCTTGCCGGAGCTCACGAGCTCGTACGGCGCTTCGAGGCTGCCCCGGCCGAGGCACGAGCCGTGATCCTTGCGGCCATGGACGCCCGCCGCCTGGGACACGGTCCGTCACTGAGTCCGGAGCTGCTGCGGGCAGCTGCTCCCGGATATCTGAGCGACCAGCAGTGGCAGTTGATGGACGACAACTGGTTCGAGAAGGGTCTCGACCACGCGCGACGGCCCTGCAAGGGCGTTCCCGGTCCACTGACGGCATGGCGGCCCCGTCCCGGGGAGACCGCCCCGGCGGAGACGGTCCTCCGGCTCGCCGATTACCTGGAGCAGTACGCACGGGACACGCGCCGCTTCACCGTGCCCCCGGCCGCGTTCTGGGATGCCGTCGCCCACCACGCGGGATCGGCCGCCGATCTGATGGCGCTGGCGGGCGCCGCCGACGACCGGTGGCTGCGCCGTCAGGCTTCAGTGCTCTACCGGGCCGCCGCCGACAACGGCCTGCCACGCGCGTGGGTCGACCTGGGGGGCCTGCACGATCGGGTCGGCCATCGCTCCACGGCTGTCCGCTGCTTCCAGGCCGCAGCCGATGCCGGTGAAGTCGACGGCCTTGTCCGCCTCGCCCAGATGCGCGGCGGAAGCGGGGACGCCGCGGAGGCCCTGCGGCTCTACCGGGCGGCAGCACGGCGGGTCGAGGACGCTGCCGAGCTCGTGCCCGATGTCGCGGGACTCGTCGGCACGCTGGCCATGCCACTGGCGGAGGCGGGTGACACGGCCGGAGCGGAGCGTCTGTGCCTGGCCTTGGCCGAGGCGGGCAACGACCATCAGTGGCTCTGGGCCTATCTGTCCAAGCTCCGCATCCGCGCCGCGGACCTGGAGGGCGCAGAGGCTCCGGCGCGCGAGGCTGCTCGCCACGGTGACTGCACAGGGATGCTCGACCTGGTCCGGACGTGGCGTGCGGCCGGTGACGAGGACCGTGCCGACCGTCTTTTCGGGCAGCTGATGGATGTCAGCCCGACGACGGCACTGGGGGAGATCGCTCTGTCGTCGTCGCGGCTCGGCCCAGGGGAGGCGGAACGCCTCCACCGGGTCCTCGAAGAGCGTGAGGGCGCCGACGCCTTGTGGGTCAAGGCCGTACGGCTGCAGGAGGCCGGAGACCTCGCCGGAGCCGAATCGCTGTACGAAGCATGTGTCGCGGCCGGCGATCACCTGGCTCAGGACGATCTGGCCGCGCTGCGGATGGAAGCCGGTGACTTCGACGGTGCCGAGCGCCATGTCCTGCGTGGTGCCACCGAGGCCAGCACCCGGCAGAGCGGGGACGAACTAGCCATGACCTACCGCAAGAACGGCCAACTCGCCAGACTGCGTTCCTTCTGTCAGAAGGCCGCTGACCAAGGACTCACCTGGGGTCTCGTACACCTGGCACGGCTCTTGGACGAGGCCGGTGAGCACGTCGAGGCCGAAAGCCTGGCCCTCAGGGTCGTGGCGTCCGGGGATTCCTCCGGCCTGTGGCTCCTGGGGAAGGACGGCGAGGACCCCCGCCGTCGGCAACTGCTCCGGTACGGACTCGAACCGGACGGCCGTGTCGCTGATCCCTGGGGCTGACGTCGCTGATCCCTGGAGCTGACCTAGCGCCGGGACCACCACTCGAAGAGGCCCAGCAGCGCGGGCATGACCACTCCTGCCGCCCCGAGTGCGATACGGCGTCGTACCTCCTGCCACAGCGGTGGGGACGTGACGTCCCGTTCTGTCTCCGGCGGGGCCGGTACGCGTTCGGGTTCGGGCTTCTCGAAGTGACGGCACACGTGAACCTCTTGGGGGTCTGAGCGGGCGGATGACCACTGCGCCGGGACTGTGGCCCGGTACGGGAGCCACTCTGACGTCACGTGCCCGTGCGACCCCCGACATCCGGGCGAACCGGGCAGCGGGCGAACTATCCTGCTGGTCAACGCCACCAAGGGGAGTGCCCGAAGCGCCCGTTGCGGGTGGCTCGGGCAAGGAGGGCGTATACGGATGGGGCCGGCCGGACAGTGCGTGTGGGAGATCCTGAGCGGCTTGCGTGAGCGCGCCGAGGTGCGCCGGAGGGCTCAAGGGCTCTCCTTCAGCCAGGCCGTGGTGGAGACGACGCTCAGGACTTCCGCCGCCGCTCCAGGTGCTCGGGGCTTCTCACGGAAGCGGATCAGCGACTGGGCTCCCCGGGACGTGGCCGGGTTCAGGCTGCCCCAAGCCGCCAGTGACGACAGAGTCCTGGCCCTGGCCGCCCTGTGGGCCGAATGGGCGCAGGAGCCGCCGCCGGGACGCGAGTTGCGCGACCTGTTGGGCAAGGCCCGCGACGAGCAGGGGACCGAGCGCCGCACGCCGCCGGAGGAACAGCCGGAAGCCGAGTCGCTCTCCGATCTGACCGCCGAGCAACTGGAGGTGCAGGAGGCGCCCTTGCCCCGGCCCCGGCGCCGGACACTGCCCGCCCTGTCCCCGTACCTGAGCCGCGAGCTGGACGCAGAGCTGCGCAGGCGGCTGGGCAAGGCGCTCGCCGGTGGATCTTCGGCCCTCCTGGTGCTCACCGGGGAGTCCTCGACCGGCAAGACACGCGCCCTGTACGAGGCCGTGCGTGAACTGGCCCCCGAACAGCCCCTCCTGCGGCCCGCGACCGCTCAGGACCTGCTGTCGCTCCTGGCCGACGGGGCGGTGCGTCCCGGAACCGTGCTGTGGCTGAACGAGTTCCAGCGGATCCTGTACGACAGCGAGGGCGAACAGGTCGCCGCGCACCTGCGGTTGTTCCTCGAACGGCACCACGGGGTGGCGGCTGTCGCCACCCTGTGGCAGAACCCGTACTGGCAGGAGCTGACCAGGCAGGGAAAGCCCCGGGACCCCCATCCGCATGCGCGGGCCCTGCTCGTCGGCGCCCACACGCACCGGATCAGAGTCCCGGCCGAGCTGACCCCCCAGGAGCGGCAGCAGTGGCGGGAGCTCGCCGAGCGCCATGGGGACGACCGCCTGACGTACGCCGAGCGTGCGGGAGCGCGGGACGGGCGCATGGTGCAGCATCTCAGCGGCGGCCCCGAACTGCTCGATGCCTATCTGAGCGGTCCCGACGACCACTTCACGCGCCATGAGCACGCGTTGATCACCGCGGCGCTCGACGCCCACCGCCTGGGCCACTCCTCGCCGCTGCCCTCGGTTCTCCTGGCGGACGCGGCCGACGGCACGCTCGCCCCGCACCACCGGGCCCCCGGCGCGGACTGGGCGGCACCCGTCCTCGACGCGCTGACCAGCGGCGAACGGCTCGACGGCACACGCACCGACATCCGCTGCACCCTGACGCCTCTGAGGGCGCGACGGGACGCCGCGGGAGCCCCGCCCCTGTACGAGCCCACGGTCTACCTCCGTCAGCACATCCCCCCGGTCCGCGCCGACCAGGCCGGTTCGGCCTCCCTGTGGGAAGCCCTCTGCCGCCACACGGAGAAGACCGCGGATCTCGTGTCGTTGCAGGAAGCCGCCTGGCAGCGTGGGCTGTTCCGGTACGCCGTCGACCTGGACCGCAGGGCCGCGACGGCGGGCAGTGGCGAAGCCCTGATCCGTCTTCTCCAACGCACCGCGACACATCCGGACGCCCACCGGATCGCCCACTGGGCGGCAGGGCAGGCCAATTTATCCCGAGCACGTCAGACGGACGAGATCCTGGACCTCCTGGCCGCGACGGAAGCCCGGGAAGCCGTCGACCTGCTCGCACGTCGGCTCGTGGCGCGGACCGACCCGGCGGATGTCGTGGCCGGCGGAGCACTCGCCGTACGCCTGACGGACAAGGGTGCCTCTCACGAGGTCGTCCGCGCCCTGGTGAACTCACTGCTGCGGCACACCGATCGGCTCGCCCCACGTGCCCTGGTACGAGCACTGCCCGATCTCCGGCGGGTCTGCACCGAGCGGTCCTTCCGGTCCCTGGCCCGGCGTGCGGCCGACGAGCTCGACCCGGTGGACACATGGGCGGCCGTGATGCTGATCCGGTCCTTGCGCACGGCCGAGGCTCCCGACCTCCTGGCTGCCTTCGCCACCAGGATCACCGCCGAGGCTTCGCGCCTGGACCCCGATGAACTTCCCTTCCTGATGGAGGAGTTGTGGCATGCCGGGGCCGAGGAAGCCGTGCACTCACTGCTCGCCCTCGATCCGGCGGCAAGGATCGGGCTGACCGATGCCGCAACCGTCGGGTGCCTGCTGGGAGTTCTTCGCCGTGCCGGGGCCGACGGCGCCGTACGGAGGCTGCTGAGCCGTGGACCGGCCCGGCACGTCGGCCTCGTGCCGGGGCCGGACGATGTCGAGAGGGCGGTCTGCGGGCTTCTCGGCGCCTTGCGGGAGTACGGGGCCATGGACGAGTTCGCCGTTCTCGCCGACCGTGCCGTGTCCGAGCTGGATCTGACCGACCCCGAAACAGTCACCGCTCTCCTGGAGTCGCTGTGCTCGGCCGGTCGTGAGGAAGCCCTGGCGACGCTGTTGCGGCGGGAGGTGGCCGGTCTCGTCTGGTACGAGGATCCGCGCGAGATCCGGCCCCTGCTCGGCGCGCTGCGGAGGGCCGGAGCCTGCGAGGTCTTCGAAGCCACGACCAGGGTGCTCGTCGACGAAGTGGACCTCCACGTCACGGAGTTCATCACGGAAGTCGTCGAGGTTCTGCTGTCGGTCGGCGCCGAGCGGGCCATCGACCGCCTCGTGACGCGCGCCGAGGCGGACGTGGGAACGGGGCACGGACTTCTCGCCGTGCTCGCTCTGTCGGATGCGGGTGCCCAGGAAGCCGCGCGGCGGCTGGCGCTGCACCACGTCGCCCACACCACCAGCACGGATCTGGACGAGGTCAGCATCCTCGCGTGGTACTGCCACGCGGCTCGCGTTCCGGACGCGGTGCGGATGCTGATCGATGAAGGTCTGGTGGACCGCGTCGCCGTGGACTTCTCCACGAACCTCGACGCGCACGAGACGCTCCTGGACGTCCTCGTCTCCGCGGGGGCCGACGAGGCCGCACGGTCCTTCGCCGACCGGGCCGCCGCCGGCATCGACCTGGACGACACGATGGGTGTCGCCGCCCTGCTGAAGGCCATGAACGCCGCGGGGCTGTCCGGCCCGTGCGAGGTCCTCGTCCGGCGTGCCGCCCGGGGAGCGAGCCTCGGGCACATGAACAGCGTCGCCAGGCTTCTCGAAGCGTTCGTGGAGCTTGAGGCCGAGGAGGCGCTCCAGCACCTCCTGCGACGCGCCCCGGCGTCCCAGGTCGACCTCGACCGAGCGACCACCAGCTGCGGCGAGGCCCTCTTGGCGGCACTCCGGAAGGCCGACGCCCCCGAGGCGGATGAGTTCGCCCGGCGGGCGCGGGCCGCGGGACGTCTGCCCACGGCCCCCCTCCTGCCGTACGGAGTCGAGGCCGACGGCCGTCCGGCCGGCCCGTGGTCAGGGGACCGGTAGACCCGGCGGGCCCGTGGGGCCGGTAGACCTGGCAGGCCCGCGGGACCGGGCCGGGCGGATCAGCGGGTATCGACCCTCAGGCCGCGGGCCCCGAACTGGCCAGCGCGGCCGAAAGCTCCACCGCCACCTCCTGCAGCACCGGCACGATCTTCTCCACCGCGGCCTCCGTCACGCGGCCCGCCGGGCCGGAGATCGAAATGGCCGCCGCCGTGGGGGAGTTCGGGACCGAGACCGCCAGGCAGCGCACCCCGATCTCCTGTTCGTTGTCGTCGACCGCGAAGCCCGCCTTGCGGACCTCCTCCAGCGCGTCGAGGAAACCCTCGGGCGTGGTGATCGTCTTCTCCGTGGCCGCGGGCATCCCGGTGCGGGAGAGCAGGGCCCGTACTTCCTCCGGCGGGGTGTGGGCGAGGAGTGCCTTGCCGACGCCCGTGGAGTGGGGGAGGACCCGGCGGCCCACCTCGGTGAACATCCGCATGGAGTGCTTGGACGGCACCTGCGCGACGTAGACGATCTCGTCGCCGTCGAGCAGCGCCATGTTCGCGGTCTCGCCGGTCTCCTCGACCAGGCGCGCGAGGTAGGGGCGCGCCCAGGTGCCGAGGAGGCGCGATGCCGATTCGCCGAGGCGGATCAGGCGCGGGCCCAGGGAGTAGCGGCGGTTCGGCTGCTGGCGTACGTAGCCGCAGGCGACCAGTGTGCGCATCAGGCGGTGGATCGTGGGGAGCGGAAGGCCGCTGCTGGCGGAGAGCTCGCTCAGGCCGACCTCGCCTCCGGCGTCCGCCATCCGTTCGAGGAGGTCGAAGGCGCGCTCAAGGGACTGGACACCACCGCTGGCAGCGGGCGGCTTGGAGGCGGCGACTTCGGTGGAGGCGTCGCTGGCGCTTGACGTCGGCACGGCGCAGTCCTTTCGGGGCTGACGGGCAAGGCAGCAGCCTACCGGGCGGTTCCCCGCAAGGGCCCTGACCGGCCCTGGCGTCTTTGCCGGTCAGGGGTGGTCAGGGACCGGTCGGGGAGCCTTTGTCCGCTTCTCCGCCGTCACGCCTGGTGATCGTTTGACGGCCCGGTTGTGCGTAGCTACGTTCTGGCTTGCGGAATTCTAATTCCACTTTGTGGAAACGTCCAGAGTGCATCGGGTGACCTCTTGACGGTTCGGGATCGGCCGTGAAGACTCATTCAACAGAACGTTGAATTCCGTTTAGCGGAATCGAATGGTCTGTGTAGCGGAAAAGAACGAATCAGGAAAGCAACAGCGAAGAGAGGGCGTTGAGGACGTGGACGTAGAACTGGTGCTGCGCTCGACCCGCGTGATCACCCCGCAGGGAACCCGCGCCGCGTCGGTCACGGTCTCCGGGGGGAAGATCGCGGCCGTGCTCCCGCACGATGCCGACGTACCGGCGGGGGCCAGGATCGAGGACCTCGGTGACGACGTCCTGCTGCCCGGGATCGTCGACACGCACGTCCATGTGAACGACCCGGGCCGCACGGAGTGGGAAGGCTTCTGGACCGCCACCCGTGCCGCGGCCGCCGGTGGCATCACCACCCTCGTCGACATGCCGCTCAACTCCCTGCCGCCGACCACCACGGTCGACAACCTGCGGACGAAGCAGGACGTCGCCCGCACCAAGGCGCACATCGACGTCGGCTTCTGGGGCGGCGCCCTGCCCGACAACGTCGGCGACCTCAAGCCCCTCCACGACGCAGGCGTCTACGGCTTCAAGTGCTTCCTCTCGCCGTCCGGTGTCGACGAGTTCCCGCACCTCGACCAGGACCGGCTCGCCACCTCCATGGCGGAGATCGCCGGGTTCGGCGGACTGCTCATCGTGCACGCCGAGGACCCGCACGAGCTGGACGCGGCCCCGCACAAGAGCGGCCCCAAGTACACGGACTACCTGGACACCCGGCCGCGCGTCTCCGAGGACGTCGCGATCGAGGGCCTCATCGGGCTCGCCAAGCGGCTCGGCGCCCGTGTCCACGTACTGCACCTGTCGTCGTCGAACGCGCTGCCCCTGATCGCCGCCGCCAAGCGCGAGGGCGTCAAGCTCACCGTCGAGACCTGCCCGCACTACCTCACGCTCACCGCCGAGGAAGTGCCGGACGGGGCAAGCGAGTTCAAGTGCTGCCCGCCCATCCGCGAGGCCGCCAACCAGGACCTGCTCTGGGACGCGCTCGCCGACGGCACCATCGACTGCATCGTGACGGACCACTCGCCGTCCACCGCCGACCTCAAGACCGACGACTTCGCGACCGCGTGGGGCGGCATCTCCGGGCTCCAGCTCAGCCTCCCCGCGATCTGGACCGAGGCCCGCAAGCGCGGCCACAGCCTCGACGACGTGGTGCGCTGGATGTCGACGCGCACCTCCGAACTGGCCGGACTCGACCAGAAGGGCGCCATCGAGGCCGGCCGCGACGCCGACTTCGCGGTCCTCGCGCCCGACGAGACCTTCACCGTGGACCCCGCGGAGCTGCAGCACCGGAACCGAGTCACGGCGTACGCGGGCAAGACCCTCAGCGGCGTCGTGAAGTCCACCTGGCTGCGCGGCGAACGCATCCTGCACGGCGGCGAGTTCAGCGAACCCGCAGGCCGACTTCTGGAAAGGAAGAACTGATCACTGTGACGGCGATACCGACCTTCACCGGCGACGCGAGCCCCTACGGCGGCGGCGACCCGTACGCGGACTACCGCACCGCCGACTTCCCCTTCACCCAGTACGCGAACCTCGCGGACCGGCAGCTCGGCGCTGGCGTGATCGCCGCCAACGACGAGTTCTTCGCGATGCGCGAGAACCTCCTCCTGGCGCACGACGCCGTCTTCGACCCGGAGCACTTCGGGCACAAGGGCAAGGTCATGGACGGCTGGGAGACCCGCCGCCGCCGTGGCGTCTCGGGCGAGCACCCGTGGCCCACCGCCGACGACCACGACTGGGCGCTCGTACGCCTGGGCGCCCCCGGTGTCGTACGCGGCATCGTCATCGACACCGCCCACTTCCGCGGCAACTACCCGCAGGCCGTCTCGGTCCAGGGCGCCAACGTCGAGGGCTCGCCGACCCCCGAGGAGCTCCTCGCGGACGACGTGAAGTGGACGACTCTCGTGCCCCGCACGGCAGTCGGCGGCCACGCGGCGAACGGCTTCGCCGTCGACGTCGAGCAGCGCTTCACGCACCTGCGCGTCAACCAGCACCCGGACGGCGGCATCGCGCGCCTCCGTGTGTACGGCGAGGTCGTCGCCGACCCCAAGTGGCTCGCCACGCTCGGCACGTTCGACGTGCTGGCCCTGGAGAACGGCGGCCAGGTCGAGGACGCGTCCGACCGCTTCTACTCCCCGGCCACCAACACCATCCAGCCGGGCCGCTCCCGCAAGATGGACGACGGCTGGGAGACCCGCCGCCGCCGCGACAACGGCAACGACTGGATCCGCTACCAGCTCGTCGCCCAGTCCGAGATCCGCGCCGTCGAGATCGACACGGCGTACCTCAAGGGCAACTCGGCCGGCTGGGCCGCCCTTTCGGTCCGTGACGGCGAGAGTGGCGAGTGGGTCGAGGCGCTGCCCCGCACCCGCCTGCAGCCCGACACCAACCACCGCTTCGTCCTGGACGCCCCGGTCGTCGGCACGCACGTGCGCATCGACATCTTCCCGGACGGCGGCATCTCCCGGCTGCACCTCTTCGGTTCGCTCACCGAGGCGGGCGCGAGCCGTCTGACGGCACGTCACCAGGAGCTCGGCGGCTGATCGTCGGCGGCTGAAGCCCACTGAAGAACGTGGGGCGCACCGGGTGGACAGCCCCGGTGCGCCCCATCACCATGCGCGCGTCACCGCGTCACCGCGTCACCGCGTCACCGCGTCACCGCCACCGCGCCCCGCAAGCGGAGCGATCAGGCTCCGTAGCCGCCGTCCACCACCATCTCCGCGCCCGTGATGAACGCCGCGTCGTCTCCCGCGAGATAGGCGACGAGCGAAGCCACCTCGTCCGCCGAGCCGAAGCGGGCGAGCGCCGTCGCCGCCTTCTGGGGCTCGGCGTACGGCCCGTCGGCCGGGTTCATGTCCGTGTCGATCGAGCCCGGGTGCACGACGTTCACCGTGATGCCGCGCCCCGCGAGCTCACGGGCCAGTGGCTTGGTCATGCCGACGAGCGCCGCCTTGCTCAGCGCGTACAGCGTCGCGCCGGGGCCACCCGCGAAGCGCGCGAGCCCGGATCCGGTGGAGATGATGCGGCCCCCGTCGGCCAGCCTGCCGGCCGCCGCCTGCGAGGCCAGGAAGACCGAACGTACGTTGACGGCGAGCACCCGGTCGACGTCCGACAGCGCCAAGTCCCCGATGGGGCCGAGGACTCCGATGCCCGCGTTGTTCACCAGGATGTCCAGGCGGCCCAGATCGTCCGCCGCGCGCTCCACCGCACCCGCGGCGTCCCCGGGGTCGGCCGCGTCGGCCCTGATGGCGAAACCGCGGCGGCCCGCCGACTCGATCTTGGCGACGACCTCATGAGCGGCGGCCTCGCCGTTGACGTACGTGATGGCCACATCGGCACCGTCCTGCGCGAGCCGCAGCGCGATCGCCGCGCCTATGCCACGACTGCCGCCGGTCACCAGAGCCGTCCTGCCGGTCAGAGAAGACATGTTCGTGAACCTCATTCGCGTGGTTATGTTCCGCAATGCGGTGAGAAGTGCTTGTGGGTTCAATGAAAGCGGGCGGCACGGGCCGTGGCTGGCGGGAAATGGACACCGAGCCACTGCCGCCGCCCGGACCGCACGGTGAGACGGCCGCCGCCGTCCCTTCCCGGCGCGATCTGCGCCGGATACGGTGATCGACCCACGTGAGAGCCGCCGAAGTCTCCACACCGCCGCATCCGTTGGAGACCGCGCCCCGTGTCGACGCTCGCCGCCCCCGCCGCGCCCGCAGTGCGCCGCGCCTGGCTCACCGATCTCCCCGTGCTGCTCGTGGCCGTGGTCTGGGGCGCCAGTTATCTGGCGGCGAAGGGCATCACGACGACGCACACGGTCGTCGCCGTCCTGGTGCTTCGGTTCGCCGTCGTGCTGCCCGCGCTCGTGGTGGCCGGATGGCGCGGCCTGCGCGCGCTGGCGGCGCCGCAGTGGCGCGGGGCGGGAGCGCTCGGGCTGATCCTGAGCGGGATCTTCCTCCTGGAGACGTACGGCGTCGTCCACACCTCGGCGACCAACGCGGGCCTCATCATCAGCCTCACCATGATCTTCACCCCGCTCGCCGAGGCCGCGGTGACGCGCAAGAGGCCGCCGCGCGCCTTCCTGGCGGCGGCCGGGCTCTCCGTGCTCGGCGTGGTCCTGCTGACCCAGGGCGGCGGCTTCACGCGGCCCTCGCCGGGCGACGGTCTGATCCTCCTTGCGGCGCTCGCGCGCACCGTGCACGTCCTGGCGATGTCGCGGATCAAGGCCGTCCGGGCCGCCGGGGAGGCTGACGCGCTCTCGCTCACCACCGTCCAACTGGGCACCGCGGTGGCCGTGTTCGCGGTGCTCGCCGGCGCGGGCACGGGGGCGTCGCCCTGGTCCGTCGCCGCGGACTTCGGAGCGCGCGAGTGGGCCGGACTGCTCTTCCTCTCCGTGTTCTGCACGCTCTTCGCCTTCTTCGTGCAGATGTGGGCGGTGCGCAGGACGTCTCCCTCGCGGGTGAGCCTGCTGCTCGGCACGGAGCCGTTGTGGGCGGCCGCGGTGGGGATCGCGCTGGGCGGGGAACGGCTGGGTGTGGTGGGTCTGGTGGGAGGTGTGCTGGTTCTGGTGGGGACCAGCTGGGGGCGCAGGGTGCGGTGATACCTTCCGTGGTCGATCAAGCAGTCTGCGGTCGGTCGAGCTGTCTTCGGTCAATCGAGCAGCCGGTGGTCGGTCAAGCAGGGGGAGACCATGAACGAGTACTTCGAGCAGGAATTCGCCGCGGGCGCGCAGAAGCGCCGCGTCTGGGGCGGCGCGCTGCTCCTCGCGGCGTGCGTCATCTGGGGCGTGCTCGCGTACCAGCTGATGGCGCCGTTCAGCGACGGGGACGACTCGTACTCCGACAGCCGCGAGTGCCAGTCGATGCTGTTCTACGAGGGTGACGACCCGACGTGGGCCGAGGCCACGTGGGACGACTGCCGTGCGGAGCGCAGGTGGCCCGAGATGCTGGGCTGGCTGGCGCTTTCGGTGCCGCTGTCGGTGGGAGGCGCGGTGCTCTACACCAGTGGGTCCACCAGTCTGCGGATGCGCGAGTACATGGCGGAACACCGCATCGCCGCCGCGAAGGCCGCGGCCGACAAGGACTGACGGCGGCCAACCGGTGGCGCTTGGTTAACTCCCGGAAAATTCACTGCACTTGACGTTGACACGACAACCTCTACGCGCGTCACACTGGTCGCATGCGAATCCCCCCACGAATCGTGAGCGTCACCGCCCTCGCCGCCGCCCTGCTCGTCGGCGGCCCCGTCGCCGTCTCCGCGAGCGCGGCCCCGGACCACCACGCCCCCGCGTCGACGGCGTACTCCATCACCGCCGTCGGCGACATCTGCTACTCCGCGCTGCCCTCCCAGGCGCACGACACCCTGGACCTGATCGAGGCGGGCGGCCCCTACCCGTACCCGCAGGACGACACCGTCTTCCAGAACAGGGAAGGCATCCTGCCCTCGCAGGGCTCCGGCTACTACCACGAGTACACCGTGGTGACGCCGGGCTCACCCGACCGCGGTGCGCGCCGCATCGTGACCGGTGAGAAGAACCAGGAGGACTACTACACCGCCGACCACTACGAGTCCTTCGACCTGGTCGACCACGCCTGCTGACGCACGGCCCGTCCTAGCGGGTCTTCCGGCTCTCCGCGACGGCGAACAGCGCGAGCGCGAGCACGATCAGCGTGACGCCCGCGTAGATCTCGTAGCCGTCGAGGAACCCGATCCGCTGCACGATGCCCCAGCCGCGCAGCCGGCCGGTCAGCTCGTGCACCAGGGCGGCCACGCCCTGGATCAGGAGAAGGACGCCGAAGACCTCAAGTACCTGCTTCATACCGAAGAGCCTCGCCCCGTGGACTCCCCACGCACATCGGCCACGGGGTGAGGCTTCTTCATCCCTGGACCGTCCGAAAGTCTCCGCTTCCGCGACTTTGGTAGACGATCACGTCCGGACGGCGCCCGATGTCCCTGGCAGTGCGTAGATTTGTCGACCATGAGCGGCAGTGAGCCCCCGGTGGTCCCCTCGGCGTCCTCGGCCCCCTTGGCCAGACGCCCCTGGGCGCTGCCCTCGGCCGTCGCCGCCGAGTTCGACCCCGACCGGGCGGCACGCAAGGGCAAGCGCAGGCCCCGGCGGACCGTGCGGGACTGGCTGGTCGACTTCGCCTGCTTCGCCGTGGCCGTCGTCATCGGCATGGTGGGCGCCGACGCGGTCGGCAACAACCCGCACGTCTCGCCCGGCCTCGCCGAGGCCGACCAGTTGATCGGCGCGCTCGCCTGCGCCACCGTCTGGCTGCGCAGGCGCTGGCCGGTCGGTCTCGCCGTGGCCATGGTGCCGATCAGCGTGCTCTCGGACACCGCGGGCGGCGCGGCCGTGGTGGCCCTGTTCACCCTCGCGGTGCACCGGCCCTTCCGGTACGTCGGCTGGATCGGCGGGGTCTCGATCGCCCTGATGCCGGTCGTCTACTGGCTGCGGCCCGACGCCGACCTGCCGTACGTCGTCGCCATCCTCTTCGGAGCGCTGCTCAGTGCCGCCGTCATCGGCTGGGGCATGTTCGTGCGCTCGCGCCGCCAGCTCCTGCTGAGCCTGCGCGACCGCGCGATCCGCGCCGAGAACGAGGCGGCGCTCCGTGCCGAACAGGCCCAGCGCCTGGCCCGCGAGTCCATCGCGCGCGAGATGCACGACGTGCTCGCCCACCGCCTCACCCTGCTCAGCGTGCACGCGGGCGCCCTGGAGTTCCGCCCGGACGCGCCCCGCGAGGAGGTCGTCCGCGCGGCGGGGGTCATCCGGGAGAGCGCGCACGAAGCGCTGCAGGACCTGCGCGAGGTGATCGGTGTCCTGCGCGGCGGTGGCAGCGGCGGCGGCGACGGCGAGGCGTCCGGCCGCCCGCAGCCGACCCTCGCCGCCCTGGAGACCCTGGTCGCCGAGTCCCGCGACGCGGGCATGAAGGTCGCACTCGACCACCGCGTCACCGACCCCGAGGCCGTGCCCGCCGCCGTCGGCCGCACCGCCTACCGCATCGCCCAGGAGGGCCTGACCAACGCCCGCAAGCACGCCCCGGGCGCCGAGGTGACCGTCCTGGTGTCCGGAGCGCCCGGCGAAGGCCTCACCCTGTCGGTACGGAACCCGCCGCCGCCCGGCGACGTGCCGGACGTCCCCGGTTCCGGCCAGGGGCTGATCGGCCTCACGGAGCGGGCCACACTGGCGGGCGGCCGCATCGAGCACGGGGCATCGGGGGACGGCGGGTTCCGCGTCGACGCGTGGCTGCCTTGGGCTTGAGCTGACCGATCCGATGCCCGAAGCGCGTGCGACGGGGGAGAGTCACTCCTGCCGGAGCGGTGACGACTGAGCACATCACGCTGCTGGACCGCCCCTTCAAGACCCTTACGGTTCAAGACCCTTACGGTAGGCCCCATGGAACCGATCAGGCTGCTTCTCGTCGACGACGACCCGCTGGTCCGCGCAGGTCTGTCCTTCATGATGGGCGGCGCGGACGACATCGAGATCGTCGGCGAGGCGGCGGACGGCTCCCACGTCGCCCCGCTGGTCGCCGAGCTGCGCCCCGACGTCGTCCTGATGGACATCCGGATGCCCACGATGGACGGTCTCGCGGCGACGGAGGCCCTGCGCAAGCGCCCGGACGCCCCCGAAGTCATCGTCCTCACCACCTTCCACGCCGACGAACAGGTCCTGCGTGCCCTGCGGGCCGGGGCGGCCGGGTTCGTCCTCAAGGACACCCCGCCCGCAGAGATCGTCGCCGCGGTACGCGCGGTCGCTGCGGGGGAGCCGGTGCTCTCCCCCTCGGTGACGCAGCAGTTGATCAGCCAGGTGACCGGGGTGGACCCCCAACAGGGCCGCCGCGAGCGGGCGTTGGAGCGGCTCGCGCTGCTGGGGGAGCGGGAGAGGGAAGTGGCGGTCGCGGTCGGCCGGGGCGCGTCGAACGCGGACATCGCGGCGGAGCTCTACCTGAGCGTGGCCACCGTCAAGGCCCACGTCTCCCGCGTCCTGACGAAGCTGGACCTCAACAACCGGGTGCAGATCGCGCTGTTGGCGCATGACGCGGGGCTGCTCGACGGGGTGGAGTAGCCCTCGGGGAGCAGAGGGAGGGCAGGGGGCAGGGGGGGGGCAGCGGGGTCAGCGACCGGAGATCTCCTCAAGGCGCACCAACCGCCGTTCCCGGCGCGACAGTTCACACGCCTCCGCGATCCGCAGCGCCTCCAGGGCCTCGCGGCCGTCGCAGGGGTTCGGCCGTTCTCCCCGTACGACATCCACGAACGCCGCGAGCTCCGCCTCGTACGCGGGCGTGAACCGTTCGAGGAAGCCGGGCCACGGCTTGTCGGGCGGCGGCGGTCCCGAGGGTTCCACGGACGACAGGGGCATGCGGTCGTCGAAGCCGACCGCGATCTGGTCGTCCTCCCCGGCCAGTTCCATCCGTACGTCATAGCCCGCGCCGTTGCACCGCGTGGCCGTCGCCGTGGCGAGCGTGCCGTCGTCGAGGGTGAGGACCGCCGCGGCCGTGTCGACGTCGCCCGCCTCGCGGAACATCGCGGGCCCGGCGTCCGACCCGGTCGCGTACACCTCCGTCACCTCACGGCCCGTCACCCAGCGCAGCATGTCGAAGTCGTGGACCAGGCAGTCGCGGTAGAGGCCGCCGGAGAGTGGGAGATACGCGGCCGGCGGCGGCGCGGGATCGGAGGTCATCGCGCGGACCGTGTGCAGCCGCCCGAGCCGTCCCGACCGCACGGCCTCGCGTGCCGCCGCGTACCCCGCGTCGAACCGCCGCTGGAAGCCCAGCTGGAGCACCGTGCCCGCGGACTCGACCTCCTGGAGCGCGGCGAGCGTGCCGGGCAGGTCGAGGGCGATGGGCTTCTCGCAGAAGACCGGAAGCCCCGCCCGCGCCGCCTTGCCGATCAGCTCGGCGTGCGCGGAGGTCGCCGCGGTGATCACCACCGCGTCCACGGAGCCCGACCGGCCGCTGCCTGTGAAGATGTCGTCCACCGAGCCCGCGGAGGCCGCGCCGATCCGCGCCGCGAGCCCGGCCGCCCGACCGGTGTCCGCGTCGGCGACGACCAGTGCCTCCACCTCGGGATGCCGCTGAAGGGCCGCAGAGTGAAATGTGCCGATACGGCCCGTTCCGATCAGTCCGATGCGCATGGACCCACCCTCGCGACGCCCCGCGATCCTGTCAATCCTTTGTCCGGACAACAGAACTTCCGAACTTCCCGTCATCATTCCCTGCGACTACGCTCACAGCGTGTCCAAATCAGCCGCCAAACCAGCCGTGGACCCCACCGTCTCCCTCCAGCTCGGCGTCGACCGCAGCAGCCCGGTCCCGCTGTACTTCCAGCTGTCCCAGCAGCTGGAGGCGGCGATCGAGCGCGGTGCCCTGACCCCGGGCACCCTGCTCGGCAACGAGATCGAGCTCGCGGGGCGCCTCGGCCTGTCCCGGCCGACCGTCCGTCAGGCCATACAGTCGCTCGTCGACAAGGGACTGCTCGTGCGCCGCAGGGGCATCGGAACCCAGGTCGTGCACAGCCAGGTCAAGCGCCCCCTTGAGCTCAGCAGCCTCTACGACGACCTGGAGGCGGCGGGCCAGCGCCCCGAGACCCGCGTCCTGCGCAACACCGTCGAGTCCGCGTCCGCCGAGGTGGCCGCCGCGCTCGGCGTCGCGGAGGGCGACGAGGTGCACCTGGTCGAGCGGCTTCGCCTGGCCCACGGCGAGCCCATGGCGTACCTGCGCAACCACATCCCGTCCGGGCTGCTCGACCTCGACACCGCACGCCTCGAAGCCACCGGCCTCTATCGCCTGATGCGCGCCGCGGGCATCACCCTGCACAGCGCGCGCCAGTCCGTGGGTGCCCGTGCCGCCACCGCCGACGAGGGCGAGCGGCTCGGCGAGCCCGCGGGGGCCCCGCTGCTCACGATGCAGCGCACGACCTTCGACGACACGGGCCGCGCGGTCGAGTTCGGCTCGCACATCTACCGGGCCTCGCGCTACTCCTTCGAGTTCCAGCTCCTCGTACGGCCGTAGGACCCGGTACGCCGCAGGACCCGGTACGGCGGTCGGACCCGGCACGGCCGTAGGTTCCAACTCGCTCACGGTCGTCAGAATGTTCTGACAAAGCCATTGACGCTGCCGCGCGCCCCCGGCTAGAACTCCCCCAGCCGCACTGAGGCGGCCGGGAGAAGGGGCGGTCCCACTCATGCGCAAAGACCGTAGGGCAGCGGGCATCACGGCCTGCGTGGCGGCCATCGCGCTCGTCGCCGGCTGCAGCGGCTCCGGCGGCAAGGACGACGAGGACAAGTCGGGCGACGGCGGCGGAGGCGGCAAAGGCGTGAACACGCCACGGCTCAAGATCGCGATGGTCACGCACTCCGGCGAGGGCGACACCTTCTGGGACATCGTCCAGAGCGGCGCCAAGCAGGCGGCCCGCAAGGACAACGTCGATTTCCTCTACTCCAACGACAAAGAGGCCAAGGGGCAGGCCGAGCTCGTCCAGTCGGCGATCGACAAGAAGGTCGACGGCATCGTCGTGACCCTGGCCAAGCCCGAGGCGATGAAGGCGGTCCTCGGCAAGGCTCAGGCCGCGGGGATACCGGTCGTCACGATCAACTCCGGCGGCGAGTTCTCCGCCGACTTCGGCGCGCTGAGCCACATCGGGCAGGACGAGTCCGTGGCGGGCGAGGCCGTCGGCGACGAGCTGACCGAGCGGGGCAAGAAGAAGGCGCTCTGCGTCATCCACGAGCAGGGGAACGTCTCCCTGGAGCAGCGCTGCGCGGGCGTGAAGAAGACCTTCAAGGGCTCGGTCGAGAACCTCAACGTCGAGGGCACCAACGCGCCCAACGCCCAGTCCTCCATCAGCGCCAAGCTCCAGGCGACCAAGGACATCGACGCGGTGGTCACCCTCGGCGCGCCGATCGCGGCCATTTCGGTGAAGGCCAAGGAGGACGCGAAGAGCGAGGCGGAGGTCGACACGTTCGACCTGAACGCCGAGGTCGTCAAGCGCCTCAAGGCCAAGGAGGTCGGCTTCGCCGTCGACCAGCAGCCCTACCTCCAGGGCTATCTCGCCATCGACGAGCTGTGGCTCCACAAGACCAACGCGAACGTCCTTGGCGGCGGCAAGCCCGTCCTGACCGGACCCGCCATCGTCACCGAGAAGGACGTGCCGAAGCTGGAGAAGTACACCGCCCGCGGTACCCGATGAACACATGCGTGATCCGCGTGGTCGATACTTGGGCCGCTGGGGCCGGGGATCCGGACCGGCCTCACCGAGGAGCAGAGCTAGAAGGGCACGGCGTCGTGGCAAGGGTTCAGACAGGGGTACGTGCGGTGGGCGCCGTGCTGGTCGCGGTGCTCGGGGTATCCCTCGCGGGGTGCAGCAGCACCGGTGGCAAGCGGGCCGAGGACGCACGGAAGGCGGCAACGGCACAGGGCAAGGCCGCGGTGAACACGCCGAACTGGACGTTCGGCATGGTGACCCACTCGGGTGACGGCGACACGTTCTGGGACATCGTCCAGGAAGGCGCCGAGCAGGCGGCCCGCAAGGACAACATCAAGTTCCTCTACTCCCACAACGCCGAGGCCCAGCAGCAGGCCCAGCTCGTGGACTCGTACATCGACAAGAAGGTCGACGGCATCATCGTCAGCCTCGCCAAGCCCGCCGCGATGAAGGGCGCCCTGGCCCGCGCCAAGAAGGCCGGCATCCCGGTGATCACGGTGAACTCCGGCTCCGCGGAGTCCAAGGAGTTCGGCGCGCTCACCCACATCGGCCAGGACGAGACGATCGCGGGCGAGGCCGTCGGCGACGAGCTCAACAAGCGGGGTAAGAAGAAGGCGCTCTGCATCCTGCACGAGCAGGGCAACGTCGGCCACGAGCAGCGCTGCGAAGGCGCCAAGAAGACCTTCGACGGCAAGATGCAGAACCTGTACGTGACCGGCACGAACATGCCCGACGTGCAGTCCTCCATCGAGGCCAGGCTGCAGTCCGACAAGTCCATCGACTCGGTCGTCACGCTCGGCGCGCCCTTCGCGGACACCGCGGTCAAGGCCGCGGACAGCGCGGGCAGCAAGGCCGAGGTCGACACCTTCGACCTGAACGAGAAGGTCGCGGCCGGCCTCAAGGACGGCACGCTCGGCTTCGCCGTCGACCAGCAGCCCTACCTCCAGGGCTACGAGGCCGTGGACCTGCTCTGGCTCTACAAGTACAACGCCGACGTGCTCGGCGGCGGCAAGCCGGTCCTCACCGGACCGCAGATCATCACCAAGGACCAGGCCGCCGAGCTGGAGGAATACGCGAAGCGAGGGACGCGATGACAGCGACCGCACCCGCACCGGCGCCTTCGCCGGACACGAAGACGGACGAGCGCCTCCTGAAGGCGTCGCCGCTGAAGAAGCTGATGGGCCGCCCCGAGCTCGGCTCCGTCGTCGGCGCCGTCGCCGTCTTCGTCTTCTTCTCGATCGCGGCGGACAGCTTCCTGCAGACCAACAGCCTCGCCACGGTGCTCTACGCGGCGTCGACGCTCGGCATCATGGCCGTGCCGGTGGCGCTGCTCATGATCGGCGGCGAGTTCGACCTGTCGGCGGGCGTCATGGTGACGACCTCGGCGCTGATCTCGTCGATGTTCAGCTACCAGATGACGGCCAACGTCTGGGTCGGCGTCCTCGTCTCGCTCGTCGCCACCCTCGGGGTCGGCGTCTTCAACGGCGTGATGCTGACGCGCACCGACCCGCCGAGCTTCATCATCACGCTCGGTACGTTCCTGATGCTGACCGGCATGAACCTCGGCTTCACCAAGCTGATCAGCGGCACGGTCTCCACGAAGTCGATCTCCGACATGGAGGGCTTCGACTCCGCCAAGGACGTCTTCGCCTCGACGCTCACCATCGGCGGCGTCGACTTCAAGATCACGATCCTCTGGTGGCTCGGCCTGATCGCGGTCGCCACCTGGATCCTGCTCCGCACCCGCGTCGGCAACTGGATCTTCGCGGTCGGCGGCGGCGAGGACGCGGCCCGCGCGGTCGGCGTCCCGGTCGCGATGACCAAGATCGGCCTCTACATGGGCGTCGCCTTCGGCGCCTGGATCTCCGGCCAGCACCTGCTCTTCTCGTACGACGTCGTCCAGTCGGGCGAGGGCGTCGGCAACGAACTGATCTACATCATCGCCGCCGTCATCGGCGGCTGTCTGATCACCGGCGGATACGGCTCCGCGGTCGGCGCGGCCGTGGGTGCCCTCATCTTCGGCATGGTCAGCAAGGGCATCGTGTTCGCCGAGTGGAACCCGGACTGGTTCAAGTTCTTCCTCGGAGTGATGCTGCTCCTGGCGACCCTGCTCAACCACTGGGTCCGCAAGCGCGCGGAGGCGACGAAGTGACCACCGAGACGACCGACGTCACCGACGCGGTGCCGGAGCCGGACCGCACCCCGCTCGTCGAGCTCGACGACGTCAGTAAGTACTACGGCAACATCCGCGCCCTCGAAGGCGTGTCCCTGGAGGTCCACGCGGGCGAGATCTCCTGCGTCCTCGGCGACAACGGCGCGGGCAAGTCGACCCTCATCAAGATCATCGCGGGCCTGCACCGGCACGACGCGGGAGAGTTCCGCATCGAGGGCGAGGACGCGAAGCTCGGCTCGCCGCGCGAGGCCCTGGACCGCGGTATCGCCACGGTCTACCAGGACCTCGCCGTGGTCCCGCTGATGCCGGTCTGGCGCAACTTCTTCCTCGGCTCCGAGCCGACGAAGGGCGTCGGCCCGTTCAAGCGCCTGGACGTCGACCTGATGCGCGCGACGACCCGCGCGGAGCTGCTGCGCATGGGCATCGACCTGCGCGACGTCGACCAGCCCATCGGCACCCTGTCGGGCGGCGAGCGCCAGTGCGTGGCGATCGCGCGCGCCGTCTACTTCGGCGCCAAGGTCCTGGTCCTGGACGAGCCGACGGCGGCGCTCGGCGTCAAGCAGTCCGGCGTCGTCCTGAAGTACGTGGCCGCCGCGCGGGACGCGGGCCTCGGAGTGGTCTTGATCACCCACAACCCGCACCACGCGTACCTGGTGGGCAACCGCTTCGTCCTCCTCAAGCGCGGCACGATGTTCGGCAGCTACGCCCGCGACGAGATCACCCTGGACGAGCTGACCCGCCAGATGGCGGGCGGCTCCGAACTGGACGACCTCCGCCACGAGCTGGAGAAGCGCTGAGCAGCGCCCCGTAGGGGCGCGGGGAACTGCGCGCTCAGCCCGGTCGGAGCCGCAGTCGCGTCTGCTCGCCGACCCGGCAGAGGCGACTGCGGCTTTTCTGTGGTTGCTCGCGCGGTTCCCCGCGCCCCTACGGGGGCACCCCGAGTCCCGTTGTGCGCGCCCCCGCGTGTGTGAGGCAGAATCGCCGCAATGAGCACCTACCGCGACCTCGCGCACCGCGGCTCCGCCCGAGCCACCGTTCTGCGGACCGTGGGCACGCGTGAGCGCCGATCCCATCTGACGGCGCCCCGCGTCCCCACCGTCGGCATCGACATCGGCGGCACGAAGGTGATGGCGGGAGTCGTCGACGCCGACGGCAACATCCTGGAGACGCTCCGCACGGAGACCCCGGACAAGTCCAAGAGCCCCAAGGTCGTCGAGGACACCATCGTCGAGCTGGTCCTGGACCTCTCCGACCGGCACGACGTGCACGCGGTGGGCATCGGCGCGGCGGGCTGGGTCGACGCGGACCGCAACCGCGTCCTGTTCGCCCCGCATCTGTCCTGGCGCAACGAACCCCTCCGCGACCGCATCTCAGGGCGCCTCGCGGTCCCCGTGCTCGTCGACAACGACGCGAACACCGCCGCGTGGGCGGAGTGGCGCTTCGGTGCGGCCCGCGGCGAGGACCACCTGGTCATGATCACGCTCGGCACCGGCATCGGCGGCGCGATCCTGGAGGACGGCCAGGTCAAGCGCGGCAAGTTCGGCGTGGCCGGAGAATTCGGCCATATGCAGGTGGTGCCCGGCGGCCACCGCTGCCCGTGCGGCAACCGCGGCTGCTGGGAGCAGTACAGCTCCGGCAACGCGCTGGTCAGGGAGGCCCGCGAGCTCGCCGCCGCCGACTCCCCGGTCGCGTACGGGATCATCGAGCGGGTCAAGGGCAACATCCCCGACATCACGGGCCCCCTGATCACGGAGCTGGCCCGCGACGGCGACGCGATGTGCGTCGAGCTCCTCCAGGACATCGGCCAGTGGCTCGGCGTCGGCATCGCGAACCTCGCCGCCGCCCTCGACCCGTCCTGCTTCGTGATCGGCGGCGGTGTCTCGGCCGCCGACGACCTCCTGATCGGCCCGGCCCGCGACGCCTTCCGCCGCCAGTTGACCGGCCGCGGCTACCGCCCCGAGGCCCGTATCGCCCGCGCCCAGCTGGGCCCCGAGGCGGGCATGGTGGGCGCCGCCGACCTGGCGCGCCTGGTGGCACGCCGCTTCCGCCGGGCGAACCGCCGCAGGGTGGAGCGCCACGAACGCTATGAGCGCTACGCGGAAGCGCGCCGTATCAACGACCGCACCTCTCAGGGAACCCAGTAAACAGATGACCGTGCCCCGCCAACCCTCGTCCCCGGACTCCCCGGACTCCCCGGATCCCGCCGACGGGGGTGGCGGCCCCCGCGAGGGCCGCCGCCACATGATCCGCCGCCGCTGGCTGACGGCCACGATCATCGTGCTCCTGATCGGCGTACCGGCCGGCTATCTGGTGATCTCCGCGAACCAGAGCCGCAACAGCGGCCGCGACAAGGAGGCCAAGTACTCCGCGACCGGCCTCACCGCGGGCTGGCCCTCCAAGGTGCAGCGCCGTCTCTACGACGTGCCGATCCCTCGCTACTCCAGGGAAGTCGCCTACTACGAGACGAACAACTGGCGCACAAGCCGTCTGTACGCCCAGTTCCTGACGAGCAACGCCGGTCTGGACAAGTTCCTCAAGCAGATCGGTTCGAGCACCAAGACGCTGAAGAAGAACGACATCACGATCAGCAAGCGCGACCGCAAGGTCGTCGGCTGGGAGTTCACGGACCCGGGCCCCTGGCTGGGCCTCACCCACGTGAAGAAGGACCCGGCGCCGACCCTGGACGTGGTGGTGAACCGCGGCAACCCGAAGCACCCCATGGTGTATGTAGTGTCTACGACAACCCCGTAACTGGCGTGTTTCATCGGTGAGTTGTCCGAGGGGCGGCTCATACGATGGCGCCCATGATCTCCACAGAGACGTCCGACGGGTCATCCGAAGAGGAGTACGACAGGCGCCGCCGCGCCCAGTGGCTCGCGGGGGAGGCACGGGCGGACGGGGTGGCACGCAGGGACATGCTGCGGCTGCTCGCGGCGGCGGGCGCAGGGGCGACGCTGCCGATGACGCTGGGCGCACCCAAGGCGAACGCGGCTGCCGGCACCGCCGCCCCCGGAATCGTGAAGCCGCTCCCCGAGGACCGCTTCACGATCCGCGGCACGAACGCGGAGACGAAGTTCGATGCGCTGGCCCGGACGGGCCACCTCACCCCCGCCTCCCACTTCTTCGTCCGCAACCACACGGCGACGCCACGCCTCGACGCGAAGACCTGGACGCTGAGGATCTGGGGCGACGGACTGCGGGGCGGGGAGCGGGAGTTCACGCTCGCGGACCTCGAACGCCTCCCGTCGACCTCACGTACCGCCTTCGTCGAATGCGCGGGCAACGGCAGAAGCTTCTTCACGAGCCAGCAGGGCCAACCCGCATCGGGCACGGCCTGGACCCTGGGAGCGATCGGCAACGCCCGCTGGCGCGGGGTGCGCCTCTCCGAAGTCCTGCGCAGGGCAGGCGTATCGCGCGACGCGGTGGACGCGATGCCGAGAGGCCTGGACGCGGACTACATCACGGACGACGGCACGAACCTGGGCAGGGTCCGCCGCCCGCTCCCGCTCTCCAAGGCGATGGACGACGTCATCCTGGCGTACGAGATGAACGGCGCCCCGCTCCCCGCGGACCACGGCTACCCGGTGAGGGTCCTGGTCCCGGCGTGGGTGGGCATCGCGTCGATCAAATGGGTGGGCGACATCGAGGTCTCGTCGAAGCCCCTCTTCTCCCCCTGGAACACGCAGTTCTACCGCCTGTTCGGCGAGACGTACCCGCCGGAGGGCAGCGCCCCCCTGACCCGCCAAACTCTCAAGTCCGCCTTCGAACTCCCCTGGAACGCAAGCCTCGACGCGGCCACGACCCACCACCTGACCGGCCGCTCCTGGTCGGCGACGGGCGCGATCACCCGAGTGGACATCAGCACGGACGAGGGCGCGACATGGCACCGCGCCCGCCTCAAGGACACTCCCCACCGCGCCACTTGGACCCGCTGGACCACCCCGTGGCACCCCAGGACCCCGGGCCCGACGACACTCCTGGCCCGCGCCACGGACACCACGGGCCGCACCCAGCCGGAGGTGACGGTGCACAACACGCAGGGGTATCTGTTCGATGCGGTGGTGCGGCATGCGGTGACGGTGGTCTGAGGAAAGGGCGGCCTCGGGCGAGGGGGCAGAGGGGGCAGAGGGGGGCGAGGTCAGTCGAGGCCCGCCCACCGCTCGTATGCGGCCGCCCCCACGCCCAGGTCCTCCCAGGCCATCCCCGCCGACTTGAACAACCGCGGCCGGTCCTCGGTCAACTCCACCTTGCCGCCCACCAGTTCACTCAGCGTCCGCAGTCGCCCCACGTCGAAGGCCCCCGAGTCCACCGCGAGCACGATGTCCCCGCACTCCCGCAGCGCCACCTCGTGGGACTCCGCCACCACCAGGCCGCGCCTCAGGAGCCCCTCGTCCACCTCGCGCGCGTCCGGCTCGTGCGAGCCCACCGCTGCCACCGTCGCGTGGGGCGGGAGCAGCGTGCTGTCGAAGAGCGGCTCGCGGGCCGTCGTGCAGCAGCAGATCACGTCGGCGGTCGCCACGTCCGCCGGGGTCGCGGGCGCCGCCGAAAGCCCCGCATCGCGGCAGCGGTCGACGAAGGCCGCCACCCGCTCCGGGTTCCGCGCCACCACGTCCACGTGTTCCAGCGCCGGGCGCACCGCGCGCACCGCCTCCACATGGCCCCAGGCCTGCGGGCCGGTGCCGAAGACCAGGAGGCGGCGGGCCTCCGGGACCGCGAGGTGCTTGATCGCGGCACCGGAGACCGCCGGGGTGCGCAGCGAGGTGAGGGCGATTCCGTCGAGCAGGGCGAGCGGCGTGTGCGTCTCGCCGTCCAGGAGGAGGTACACGCCCTGGATGCGGGGGAGTTCGCGGGCCGCGTTGCCGGGTGTGACCGTGGCGATCTTCACCCCCGTGTACGACGTCGTGGAGGACGGCATCAGCAGGAGCTGGCCGCCCGGTACGTCCACGACCCCTCGCACGGGCTCCGTCTCCGGGTCCAGGCCTGCCTTGAGGACGGCCTCCACCGCCTCGATCGCCGTGGACATCGGGACGAGCCTGGCCATCGTGTCGGCGTCGATGTAGGGCGGGGCCTCGCTCATGGGGGATCCTTTCGGGGCTGACTGTTCGGATGGCTGATCGGCTGGCTGCTGGGGGCCGTCCTGCTCGCGGCAGCACGGCCCCTTCATGATCACCCTAGGGAACAGCCCTGGCGGGGGCGCCCGTCACTTGCGCCAGAACAGATGGTGCGTCACCGCCCCGCTCGGGCTCGGCACGACGTCGAGGTGGTACCGGTCGAGCAGTTCGTCGGGCGACTCCCACAGCCGTGCCCCGGATCCGAGCTTCACCGGAGAGACCGCCACGTGCAGGGTGTCGACGAGGCCGGCGTCGAGGAACTCCCGGATGGTGGTGGCCCCGCCGCCGAGCCGGACGTCCTTGCCCTGTGCGGCCTCCCGCGCCCGTTCCAGCACCGTCGCCGGGTCGTCGTCGACGAAGTGGAACGTGGTGTCGGAGAGGGTGAAGGAGGGGCGCAGGTGGTGGGTCATGACGAACACCGGGGTACGGAACGGGGGCTCGTCGCCCCACCAGCCTTGCCACTCGTGGTCCTCCCACGGCCCGCGCTGCGGCCCGAACTTGTTGCGGCCCATGATCTCGGCACCGATGTTGCGGGCGTAGTCCCGCGTGAGGTAGTCGTCGAGGCCACGGCTGCCGCCGGGGTCGGTGCGCATGGGCCAGCTCGCCGTGGCCCCGGCCCAGGCGAAGATTTCCCTGGGATCGGCGTGGCCGAACGGCCTCTCCAGGGTCTGGTTCTCACCGGCACCGAATCCGTCCTGCGAGACGTTGAAGTTCTGCACTCTCAGCAACTGGGGCACGTGTCTTCTCCTGGGTCGGATGAGTCAGATGAGTCAGATGGGGCGGATAAGTCGGAGTCCTGAGTCGGAAGTCTTGTGGCGGAAGTCTTGTGGTGGAATCCCTGCGTCGGAAGTCTTGTGTCGGCGGCAACCGTAGGACTGTTCGGGCCGGGAAAACTCATCGGCGCGGCCCGAACCGCTCCCCGGCCCTCGGCCGTACCCCGGAGATCTCCGTCACGTTCGCCCGCACGACGCCCCATCGAACTGGGGCGGTTTGGTGCAGGCCGCCACCCGCGTCCGTGAGATTTGGCGAGATGTGGGAGCGTGAGCGGGTGAGTGAGAAGACGACTGCGACCCTGCAATACCGCTTTGACGGGCCGGAAGACGCCCCGGTGCTGATCCTGGGACCATCCCTCGGCACCACCTGGCACATGTGGGACCGGCAGGTGCCCGAGCTGGTCAAGCAGTGGCGGGTGTTCCGCTTCGACATGCCCGGACACGGGGGCGCCCCCGCGCACCCCTGCGGCTCCGTCGGCGAGCTCGCCCAGCGGCTCCTCGCCACGCTCGACGAGGTCGGCGTGCAGCGCTTCGGCTACGCGGGCTGCGCGTTCGGCGGCGCGATCGGCGCCGAGCTCGCCCTGCGGCACCCGCAGCGCGTCGCGTCCCTGGCGCTGATATCCGCCTCGCCGCGCTTCGGCAGCGCCGACGAGTTCCGCCAGCGCGGCGTGATCGTGCGGAGCAACGGCCTCGACCCCATCGCGCGTACGTCCCCCGAGCGCTGGTTCACGCCGGGCTTCGCCGCCGCGCAGCCCGCGATCACCGACTGGGCCGTACAGATGGTGCGCACGACCGACCCCGGCTGCTACATCGCCGCCTGCGAGGCACTCGCCGCCTTCGACGTGCGCGCCGAGCTGAACCGGATCAGCGTGCCCGCCCTCGTCCTGGTCGGGTCGGAGGACCAGGTCACCGGGCAGGGCGAGGCCCGCACCCTCGTCGCGGGGATACCGGACGCCCGCCTCGCCGTCGTGCCGGGGGCCTCCCACCTCGCTCCCGTCGAGCAGCCCGCCGCCGTCACCGACCTTCTCGTACGTCACTTCTCCACCGCCTGGCAGCTCGCGACCGACGCCACCGGGACGCACGCGGCGATCAGCGCACCGCCCGTCAAGCCGATCCTCGCCCCGCCGCCGCCCGTCTTCCCCGTCGCCGAGATCGGGCCGATGGAGCAGCCCGAGGCCGTGGGCGGCGGACGCCCCGACCCGTACGACGCGGGGATCAAGGTCCGCCGCGAGGTGCTCGGCGACGCGCACGTCGACCGCGCGCTCGGCGCCGCCGACGACTTCTCCACGGACTTCCAGGAGCTCATCACGCGCTACGCGTGGGGCGAGGTCTGGAACAGACCCGGACTCGACCGCCGCTCCCGCAGCTGCGTCACCCTCACCGCGCTCGTCGCGGGCGGCCACCTCGACGAGCTGGCCTTCCACACCCGCGCCGCCCTGCGCAACGGCCTCACCCCGCAGGAGATCAAGGAAGTACTGCTGCAGGCGGCCGTCTACTGCGGCGTCCCCGCGGCGAACTCCGCCTTCAAGGTCGCCCAGGCCGTGATCCGCGAGGAAACCACGCCGCAGGAGTAGCAGGATGGGGGCATGACGACTGCCGCGAAGCGCATCAAGCTCACGAAGAAGACACACGCCTGTGTCCGCCTGGAGCGGGACGGACGGAGTCTCGTCATCGACCCCGGCACCTTCAGCGAACAGGACGCGGCGCTCGGCGCCGACGCGATCCTCGTGACGCACGAGCACCCGGACCACTTCAACGAGGACCGGCTGCGCGTCGGTCTGGAGGCCAACCCGGCCGCCGAGATCTGGACCCTGCGCTCCGTCGCGGAGAAGATCTCGGCCGCCTTCCCCGGGCGGGTGCACACCGTCGGGCACGGGGACACCTTCACGGCCGCCGGGTTCGACGTGCAGGTGCACGGCGAGCTGCACGCCGTGATCCACCCGGACATCCCGCGGATCACCAACGTCGGCTATCTGGTGGACGGTTCGGTGTTCCACCCGGGCGACGCCCTGACCGTCCCCGAGCAGCCCGTGGACACGCTGATGCTGCCCGTGATGGCGCCCTGGAGCAAGATCTCCGAGGTCATCGACTACGTGCGCGAGATCAAGCCGCAGCGTGCCTACGACATCCACGACGCGCTGCTCACGGATCTGGCCCGGCCGATCTACGACGCGCAGATCGGGTCCCTCGGCGGCGCCGAGCACCTGCGGCTCACGCCGGGGGAGTCCGCCGAGCTGTGACCGGCGTCCGGCCTGCCGGTCACCGGCCGACCTGAGACTGTCAGTGGCGCCCGGTAGGTTGTCAGGCATGCGCATTGCCACCTGGAACGTGAACTCGATCACCGCTCGGCTGCCGAGGCTGCTCGCCTGGCTGGAGAGCAGCGGTACGGATGTGCTGTGCATCCAGGAGACCAAGACCACCGCCGAGCAGTTCCCCGCCGACGAGCTGCGCGAGCTCGGGTACGAATCGGCGGTGAACGCGACGGGCCGGTGGAACGGCGTCGCGCTGGTCTCCCGCGTGGGCCTCGACGACGTGACGGTCGGCCTGCCCGGCGGGCCCGACTACGAAGGGGTGCAGGAGCCGCGCGCGATCTCCGCGACCTGCGGCCCGGCGCGCGTCTGGTCGGTCTATGTGCCGAACGGCCGCGAGGTGGACCACGCGCACTACGGCTACAAGCTCCAGTGGTTCGAGGCCCTCAAGGCCGCGGTCGCCTCCGACGCGACGGGCGCGCGGCCGTTCGCGGTCCTCGGCGATTTCAATGTGGCGCCGACCGACGCGGACGTGTGGGACCCCGCCCTGTTCGAGGGCGCCACGCACGTGACCCCCGCCGAGCGCGCGGCGCTCGCGGCGCTGCGGGAAGCGGGGCTCTCGGACGTGGTGCCGCGCCCCTTGAAGTACGACCACCCGTTCACGTACTGGGACTACCGCCAGCTCGGCTTCCCCAAGAACAGGGGCATGCGCATCGACCTGGTGTACGGGAACGAGGCGTTCTCGAAGGCCGTGACGGATGCGTACGTCGACCGCGAGGAGCGCAAGGGCAAGGGCGCGTCCGACCACGCGCCGGTCGTGGTGGACCTGGACGTCTAGGCAGAGTCAGCAGGATCAGGGGGGCAGGGACCGGATCTCCGGCCCCTGCCCCGCCCCTGCGCAGCTAGGCCCCCTGCGCCGCCCCGCCCCTGCGCAGCCAGGCCCCCGCGCCGCCGAGCACCAGGGGCTAGTCCGGGACCAGCGCCCCCAGATCCACCGACTCCGCGATCGCCGCGAGCCCCGCGTCCCCCGGATGCAGATGGTCCCCGCTGTCGTACGCGGCCAGCATCCGCGCCGGATTCGCCGGATCCCGCAGCACCGCGTCGAAGTCCAGGACGGCGTCGAAGTCACCGCCGCCCCGCAGATAGTCGTTGACCTTCATCCGTTCCGCGTCCGCCGCCGCCGTGCACAGGGACTCCCCCTGGCAGGGCGCGATCGTCGCCGCCACCACCCGCAGGCCCCGCGCGTGCGCCCGCTCGGAGATCTCCCGCATACCGGCGGTCACCTGATCCGCCGACGCGCCCCAGCGGACGTCGTTGACGCCCTCGAAGACGACGACCGTGCGGGCCGACGTCTGGGCGAACACATCACGGTCGAGGCGGTGCAGCGCGCTCACACCGCCGGTGTCCGTGGAGACGCCGTCGCCGGGGTAGCGGTCCGCGATCACGCGGTTCGCCGAGATCCCCTGGTTCAGGACCCCGAAACGCGGGACCTCGTCCTGTTGGAGGAGTCGCGTCGCCAGGACGTTGGGCCAGCGGTGGTTCGCGTCCTGCGTCGACTTCACACCGTCCGTGATGGAGTCGCCGAGCAGCACCACCGATCCGGGCCCGCCCGACACGTCGACCCCGGTGAGCAACGGCCAGGTCGAGATCGTCGAGGTGTAGGCCTCGGGCGAGCCGTCCGCCGCGTGGTCGCCGGGGCCGCTCACGTACGAGCGCTGAATGGCCTGGCTGTGGACGGGCGCGGTCGTCACCGCCTCCGGGAGGTGGAAACTCACCAGGAGGTTGGTGTCCTCGGGCACATCGAAGTCGAGCGGGTCGCTGAACGCCTGTGCCCCCGCGGGGACTTCGGTGCCGCCCTTGCCCCGGAACGACAGCCGCCGCGGCTCGTCCCGGGCCCCCGCGCCGGACTCCTGCACCGCCACCGTCGCGCTCCCGATCCGTACGGGCGCCGATGCGAAGGTGTTGTCGAGCCGGATCCGCACCCGTGGCCCGCCCGTGCTCGTGTGGACCACGAGCCGCACGGTCCGGTCGGCCCAGGGGCCCACCGCCGTGTAACCGGCCGTCGACGCCGACCAGCTGCCGGTCCACCCCTTCGCGGGCTGCCGCACGGAGAGCGAGAAGACGTGCAGGTCGGGGGCGCCGGGGTCCTTCGGCAGGGTCACCGACGCGACCTCGCGCCCGCGCGCCACCGGCACGGTTACGACGTACAGCCGTGTCTTCTCGGCGAGTTGGCCGCCCGGAGTGTTCAGATGCGGCAGCGCGACCGCCTTCGTGGCGAGCGGTCCCGAGCGCCAGTCCGGCGCCGTCAGGCGGTACGTCCCCTTCGATCCGTCCTGGTAGCGCACCGTCCCCGTGCCGCCCGCGTCGCCGCCCGTGCCCGCGACCAGGAACGCGAGCGCGTCCCCACGTCCGCGCACCCGCACGGACTGCCCGTCGGCGCGGACGTTGTCCGCCTCGCCCGCGTTTGTCCGGGGCAGCGCGAGCCGCGCCCCGTCCACGGCGAGCGAACGGCCCGGGGTCCAGCCCGCCGCCGTCAGGTCCTGGGCCGAGAACGAGCCGCCCGAGCCGTCGAAGTCCGCGTCGCCGGGCCGCGTGTCGTCACTGATCGCCCTGTTGTCGAAGAGCCGCTCCACGGGGAGCGGCCCGGGTCTGTGCGGGGCGGCCTGCGCCGCCGCCACGGGGACGATGCCGGCGGTGAGAACCGCGAGTACGGCGGCCGGTCCCCAGATACGTGAGATACGCGAGGCACGCGAGCTGCGTGGGCGCACACCAGACCCCTCCCCTTGCTGAAGCTGACGTGACGACAGGTGCGCCATGAAGCTAAGGAGGCCGGGGAGAAGCGTCAATGAGGTGCGCGTGAACACGACCCGAACTCGCTGAGATGCCGGAGCCGGCCGGGGCCATGTCCCTGATCCCCTCGCTCGGCCGGGCCGCGTGGCATGGACATCTGGCCGAAGGGCGGGAAGGGGCCCGTCGAACTGCTGGCGATCTTCGATGTGTTGCGCCGTGAGCTCGTGGACGGCATGCCGAGGCCCTGGGGCGGTCCGTGCCTGTGACCGACAGTGCAGGGGCCCCGTGGCGGCAGGCCACGGGGCCTCTGGCGCGCGCGGCGTGATTCACCTGATTCCGTGATCAACTGATGCAAGATACATTCTTGGAGATACGGACATCCGCGCCCCGAGGCCCCACCGGCCGCGCATTCGGCGCTGGCATCCAATGGAGAGGCCGATCATGAACATCTCCTTCTTCGGCAAGTGGCGCAAGCAGCCGACAGCCGACCGGAGCCCTGGACTCGCCTCGGCGTTCGACGAGGATCCGGCCGGTGTGGCCGAACTCCTTTCCGAATGCGAGCTGCTGCGCTCCCAGGCGGCCACCGCAGGTCTCGAACTCGACGACTCCCCGGCTTCGTTGACCGCGCTCGACCAGCTCCTGCCGCGCTGGCGCGACGACCCCGAGCTCCTTCCGTGGCTCGGCAACGACGCGGGCCTGTACCTCGGTTCGGTCATCGTCCGTACGGTGCCCGGCGCCACCTGGCACGTCTGGCCCGGCGGCGGCCCCGCCGTGCGGCTCGCCTCGGGGCGCGAGATCCAGGTGGTCGAGGCGGGTCTCGACTGGGCGGTGCAGGGCGCTCCCGAGCTGTCCCACGTCTACGCGGAGGCGTCGGAGGCGTAGCCGCGGGACGCGTGCGTGATGACGTAACTGCAAATACGGTTAATGCCCATAAGTGCGTGTCGTCCAGTAAGTGCCGTTTTCACGTGGATAGTTTGCGCGGACCGACACCGCTGAGAGTGGGCAGGGCAGGGCATGGCCGTCGATCCGCTGATCGAGCTGCGTGATGTGAACAAGTACTACGGGGAGCTGCATGTCCTTCAGGACATCAACCTCACCGTCGGCAAGGGGGAGGTGGTCGTGGTCATCGGCCCGTCAGGGTCGGGGAAATCAACGCTCTGCAGGACGATCAACCGGCTGGAGACGATCCAGTCGGGAGCCATCGCACTGGACGGGCAGCCGCTTCCGGAAGAGGGCAAGGCACTCGCCACGCTCCGCGCGGACGTGGGCATGGTGTTCCAGTCCTTCAACCTCTTCGCACACAAGACAGTGCTGCAGAACGTCTCCCTCGCGCCGGTCAAGGTGCGGGGACGCAAGAAGGACGAGGCCACGCGGCGCTCCCGCGAGCTCCTGGAACGGGTGGGCCTCGCGACACAGGCCGACAAGTACCCGGCGCAGCTCTCGGGCGGCCAGCAGCAGCGCGTGGCGATCGCACGCGCGCTCGCCATGGAGCCCAAGGTGATGCTCTTCGACGAGCCGACATCGGCTCTCGACCCCGAGATGATCAACGAAGTGCTCGAGGTCATGCAGGGTCTGGCCCGCGACGGCATGACCATGGTCGTCGTCACCCACGAGATGGGCTTCGCCCGTTCGGCCGCCAACCGTGTCGTCTTCATGGACGCCGGCCGCATCGTCGAGGACCGGGCCCCCGAGGACTTCTTCAGCAACCCGGAGAGCGACCGCGCCAAGGACTTCCTCTCCAAGATCCTCAAGCACTGACGGGGGGCCAGCCATGATGCGTACGACACGTCTGCTCGCGGCGCTCGCCGTCGCCGCCGTAGCCGCGACTGCCTGCGGCAAGGAGGGCAGCCCCCCGGTGAAGGGGCCGCAGCCCGACGAGCTGCCCAAGTACCAGGTGGCGACGGGATTCACGTTGCCCGGCTCAGGCACCTGGAAGAAGGCGAAGCGGCGCGGGCACCTCGTCGTCGGTGCCAAGGAGGACCAGCCGTTCCTCGGTGAGAAGAACCCCGCCACCGGGCAGTACTCCGGCTTCGACATCGAGATCGCCAAGATGATCTCGGCCTCGCTCGGCTTCGAACCGAAGTCGATCCGGTTCAAGACGATCGCGTCGGCGAACCGCGAGACCGCCCTGCAGAACGGGCAGATCGACTACTACGTCGGCACCTACACCATCAACGACCTCCGCAAGAAGCTCGTCGGCTTCGGCGGCCCCTACTACATGGCGGGGCAGGGCCTCCTCGTGCGCTCCGACGAGGACGACATCAAGGGGCCGCAGGACCTGAACGGCAAGAAGGTCTGCTCGGCGGCCGGTTCGACCCCCTACCAGCGCATCCAGAAGGACTACCCGAAGGCGACGCTCGTCGCGTACGACACGTACTCGGTCTGCGTCGACAACCTGCTGACCTATCAGGTCGACGCGGTCACCACCGACGACGCCATCCTGATCGGCTACGCGGCCAAGGTGCCCGACGAGCTCAAGGTGGTCGGCAAGCCGTTCTCCAAGGAGCCCTACGGCATCGGGGTCCCCAAGGGCGACAACACCCTGCGGTTCGCCGTCGACGACGCGCTCGCCGCCCGGGAGAAGAACGGCGACTGGAAGAAGGCCTACGACGCCACCCTCGGCCTCTCCGGGGTCCCGGCGCCGAAGCCGCCCGCCATCGACCGCTACCCGGCGAGCTGAGGAGGCGTCGTGGACGTACTGACAGACAACTTCTCCACCTTCGGCAAAGGGTTCCTCGGCACCGTCGAACTCACCGTCTACGCCTCCATCCTCGCCCTCGTGCTCGGCTTCATCATGGCGTCGTTCCGAGTGGCTCCGGTCGGCTCCTTCCGGGCGTTCGGCACGGCCTGGGTGGCGGTCCTGCGCAACACCCCGCTCACGCTGCTCTTCTTCGCGGTGCTGCTCGGGCTCCCGCGCTTCGGACTCGTGCTCCCCTTCAAGGTGTTCGCCGTCCTCGCGCTCGGCTGCTACACCTCCGCCTTCATCTGTGAGGCACTGCGCTCGGGCATCAACACCGTTCCCAAGGGTCAGGGCGAGGCCGCCCGCAGCCTGGGGATGACCTTCGGACAGACGCTGTCCATGGTCGTGCTCCCGCAGGCCTTCCGGTCCGTCATCCCGCCGGTCGGCTCCACCCTCATCGCCCTCGCCAAGAACTCGGCCATCGCCGGCGCGTTCAGCGTCACCGAACTGCTCGGCACGTACAAGACGCTCAGTGAGCTCGGCTACAACATCATCTGGACGTTCGTCTGGATCGCCGTCGGCTACCTGATCATCACCCTCGCCATCAGCGCCGTCTTCAATGTCCTCGAGAAGCGCTGGGGAGTCGCCCGATGAAAGCCCTCTCCCACGAATCCACCGCCCTCTACGACGTGCCGGGCCCCAAGACCGAGCGCAGACACAAGCTCTACGGGCTGCTCTCCACCGTGGTCCTGCTCGCCCTGGTCGGCTGGATCATCTATCTGCTCTTCGACACCGACCAGTTCACCGCGACGAAGTGGACGCCCTTCGAGTACAAGGGCATCCAGGAACTCCTCCTGAAGGGCCTGGGGAACACGCTCAAGGCCTTCGCCATCTCCGCGGTCCTCGCGCTCGCGCTCGGCGGGCTGCTCGCCATGGGGCGGCTCTCCGACCACCGTCCCGTGCGCTGGCTGGCCACGCTTCTCGTGGAGTTCTTCCGCGCGATGCCGGTCCTGGTGATGATCTTCTTCGTCTTCGTGGCGCTGAAGGTCCAGCCGCTGCCGGCCCTGGTCGCGGGGCTCACGCTCTACAACGGCTCGGTGCTCGCCGAGGTCTTCCGCTCGGGCGTGAACTCCGTGGAGCGCGGGCAGCGGGAGGCGGCGTACGCGCTCGGGATGCGCAAGACGCAGGTGATGACGCACGTCCTCGTGCCGCAGGCCGTGCGCGCCATGCTGCCCGCCATCATCAGCCAGTTGGTGGTCGCACTCAAGGACACCTCGCTCGGCTATCTGATCACCTATGAGGAGTTCCTCCACGCCGGGAAGCTGATCGCGTCGAACCTCGACTACGATCTACCTTTCATCCCCGTGGTTCTGGTGATCTCGCCGATCTACATCGGGATGTGCATGCTGCTCTCGTGGTTCGCCCAGTGGGTGTCCAAACGACAGCGGCGCAATCCCAAGACCGAGGCCGCGGACGTGGCCCCGGCCGAACCAGGGACGCTGCTGCCGGGTGTGCAGTAGCTAAAGGGGCCAGGGCCCGACCCGGCAGCAGCCGGTGATCACTGTTCGCGCAGCGGGACCGACACGTACGACGGGTCGGACGCGGGCGAGGAGAAGGTCAGCTGCGCGCCGGACGGGTTGTGCTCGATGTAGAGCGGGTCGACCGTGTCGACCACCAGGGCGAGCCTGTGTCCTGCCGGAACGTCGTAGGCCGTGGAGAACAACTCCAGGTCCACGCCGAACGGCTGGCCGGGGGTCTTGCCGTGGAAGGTGTACGGCGCGTTGCTGACCAGCTTGCCGAGGCCGAGCGGGCCCACGTCGTAGAGGTACGCGACGAGGGTGCCGCTCTCCTTGGTGCTGGTGAGCGTGGTGTGCAGCTTCGCCGTCCCGCGCACCCGCTGGTCCGTGGCGTACTTCTCGGACTGCCAGACGCCCGCGTAACGCCTCGGGAGCAGCGGCATCGAGGCCACCGGCGGGATCTTGAGGAACTGGTCGAGGGCGTTCGAGAGCAGCACCGTGCCGCCGTTGGCGCCCGAGTCGACGTTCGTGCGGATCGTGGTGGACCCCGCCAGGTCGATCTTCTTCTTCGTCGCGCCGACGGACTTCCAGTCGGGATAGCCCTCGTAGCCGCCCGTGGAACGGGACTTGAGCTGGACGGGCTGCTCGGTGTCGACGCCGTTCTTCTCGCCCTTGAGGTAGCGGTCGAACCAGCGCTGGGTGGAGGTCCAGGTGTCGTTGGGCAGCCCGAGCAGGCCGGTCAACTCGGATGTCGCATGGTCGCCTGGCCGGAATTCCAGGCGCTTGGGGCCCGTCAACTGCTCGTAGAACTTGGCGTATTGGTTGGGCGGGAAGATGGTGTCGCCCCAGGCGTTGCCCATCATGACGGCCGCGCCGTTCTTGTTGATCTGGTCGATGTAGGTCGCGGGGGAGCGCTTGGCGCCCCACGCGATCATCTCGTCCTCCTTGTCCAGGTTGGACCCGAGGAAGTCCTTGAGGGTCTGCTGGAGTTCGGGGCTCGGACGGCCCGTGAGGACACCGGCGCCGCCGAGGAGCCCGGCGGCCTGGGCGTGCTGGGTACGGCCGCTGTAGATCGAGTCGATCAGGTCGCCCCAGCCGCTGAGCGCGGCGACGGCCTTGATCCGCTTGTCGTGCCCGGCGGCGAGCAGGCTGATGCCCGCGCCGTACGAGACGCCGCCCATGCCGATCTTCTCGGGGTCGGCCGGGGTGTTCTCCAGGGTCCAGTCGATGACCTTGGAGGCGTCCGCGATGTCCTCGGGGCCGCCGGTCTCGATCTCGCCGCCGGACTGCCAGAAGCCGCGCGAGTTGTAACTGACCACCACGTAGCCGGAGTTCGCGAGCTTCTGGGCCTGCGCGACGTACTCGATCTGCGGCATGGCCCAGCTGGTGGGCAGCACGATCGCGGGGTACTTGGCGCCCGCCTTCGCGCCCTTGGGGGTGAAGACGTTGGCCTTGAGGATCGTGCCGCCGTCGCCGGGGATGTCGACGAAGCGCACGTCCGAGGAGCTCGCCGCCTGTGGGGCGGCCGCCGGAGCCGCTTGGGCGGCCGGGGCGATGCCGAAGGCGGCGCCGGCGACGAGAGTCGCCGACACGGCGCCCACGGTGGTCGTACGCAGAGCCTTGCGCGGTTGTCCCACGGGTCACTCCTTACTCGTGCAAGCAAAGTGACCCGACGGTAACCTCGTGTTCTTACCGGGGGTAACCCGTCGGTAAGTTACGCCCCGGTAACGATTGTTGAGTGATCTACCTTCGACGCGGCGCGTGTCAGTGCAGCGCGCTCTTCATCTGCCAGTCGGTCCAGGAGATGTTCCACTCGCCGTAGCCGTTGCCCGGGTCCGGGACGCCCTTCGAGCCGCTGCCGGAGACCTCGAAGGGGTCGCCGACCTGGACCTGGCCGTAGAGCCAGGAGGCGTCGCCGTCGCTCATGCCGATGCAGCCCGAGCTGTGGTTGGTGTTGCCGAAGTACGAGGCGTTCCAGGGGGCCGCGTGCGCGTACATGCCCGACCAGGTCAGACGCATCGAGTTGTCGACCATCTTGTCGTAGGCGTCGCCCAGGCCGACCGTCTCGGAGCGCATGTTGATCGTGCCCTCCTTGGCCATCAGGACGGACGTGCCGCCCCAGGACGCCTTGTCGCCGCCGGGGGTGCCCGCCGACATCGGGACGGTCCTGACGCTCTGCCCGTCGCGTACGAGCGTCGCCTGCTTGCTGTCGAGGTCGACCTTGACCTTCTGGCTCTTGCCGACCGTGAAGCCGGTGACGTAGTCACGGACGAACCAGCCGCCGCCCGTGCCCGAGTCGATGCCGTTGAGCTGGGCGTCGAGCTTCACCTTCGTGCCGGACTTCCAGTAGTCCTTGGGCCGCCAGTCGATGCGGTCCTTGCCGTCGTAGTTCTTGATCCAGCCCCAGGATCCGGTGGTGTCGTTCGAGGTCGTCACCTTCAGGTGCTTCTCGATCTCGGCCTTGTTCTTCACCGGGTGGTCGAAGACGACCGACAGGGGCTGCGCGACGCCGACCGTGGTGTCCTTGCCGGGCGTCAGGCTCAGCTTGTTCACCTGCTCCGGGGCGGCCGTCCTGAAGGAGGTCTGCGCGCTGCCGCCCTCGGCCGTCGTCGCCTCGACCTTGTACGCGGTGCCGGGCGCCGCCTTGCGGTCCGACGTCCAGGTCCTGCCGTTCGCGCCGACCTTGCCGGTGAACTTCGTGCCCTTGGAGTCGGCGACCGTGACCTTCTTCAGCTTGCCGTCGGCCAGCTTCACCTCGACCGGGGAGCCCGCCTTGGCCTGCTTGCCCCGCAAGTTGACTGATATGTCCGGCTTGTCGGCATTCGTATTCGCGGACGCCGGGGTGCTGCCCGAACAGGCGGTCAGCGCGGCGGCCAGTGCCGCAAGGCCGGCGGCCGTGACCGCGGCCCCGGTGTGGCGGGTGCGTATCGGGCGTCGGTGACTCGGCGAGCTCAGGGGCCTCAAGGGAACGTACCTCCGTGCGAATGTGGAACTGCACGGTGAGATGGCCAAAGGTCCCGATGGGTTGTCTCTTGCCCCGAATTGCCGAATAGGTCACAGAGGCGGGATATCGGCCGGGTGCGCGGGCCGACGCCCGGTGGTCGGCGCTCGGTGGCCGGCCGCCTACTTGGCGCGATGGGACGTGCGCGCCGGAGCGGTCGCGGGAGCCGGGGCCTGGGCGGCGCGGGTGACGTCACCGACGAGCTCGACGACGTCGGGACCGTACGCCTGGGAGTTGACGACCTTCAGGAGCAGCACGAAGGTGTTCGCGCCGTGCTTGCGGGCGAGGCGCTCGTGGTGCCGGGCGAGATAGCGGGTCGCCGCCTGGTTGGTGATCGCGCGCTGGCCGCAGAAGAGGAAGACGGGTCTCGCCTCCTGGCCCTGCCCCGCGGTGAGCCGCGCGAGGATCACGTACTCCGTGATGCCGCCCTCCATGCGGTACCGCTCGCTGCCGACCTGGAAGGCCCCGCGGTCGGGTCCTGGCTCCGGGTCGGTGTTGATGCGGACCCCGGGCAGCAGGGAGTGCATGTGCGCGGCCATCCGGCGGTTGGCCGTGGGGGAGCCGACGCAGAACTCGGTGCGTTCACCGAAGCTCTGCTGGGCGGCGTCGTGCGCGACGAGCTGGGCGTGCGCCCCGCAGTCCTTGATCAGCGCGGCCAGTTCGAGGAGCGCGAACACGTCGTGACGTACGACGGTGAGCTCGGGGCCGCCCGCCTCGCGGTTGACCACGAGCAGCGACTCGGAGTTGTCGGGCAGCCCGAAGAAGGCCTGCTTGCGGCGGAGCTTGCGCCGCCAGAGGTAGGTACGGGCGAGCCAGCCCAGCACGGCACCGAGGCCGGCCGCGATCAGGCCGAGGACGATATTGCGCACGTCTTCAGTCATGGGGGCGCATGCTAGCGGGCTCTAGGACCCGTGTTCGAGGGGGTCCTGACGTGGTGGGTGAACCGAAGTTACGCTGCGCAGACGGTTGTTGACTGGAGGTACGAATGCGTCGTGCTGTCGTACGGAATCTGACGCTATTGGCGGTCGGAGGGGTGTTGGTGTCGGTCGGAGCGGCCGTGCCCCCTTCGTCTCCGCGCTCAGCTGAACCGGCCTCGCGGTCCCCGGAGAAGGCGCCGGTGGCCGTCGGCTCCGGCGGCGCGGTCTCCAGCGTCGACGCGGACGCGTCGGCCGCCGGGATCGAGGTCCTGAAGAAGGGCGGCAACGCGGTGGACGCGGCGGTCGCCACCGCGGCGGCCCTCGGCGTGACCGAGCCCTACTCGGCGGGTGTCGGGGGCGGCGGCTACTTCGTCCACTACGACGCCAAGAGCCGCAAGGTGAGCACGATCGACGGCCGCGAGACGGCCCCGCGCACCGCCGACTCCGGCCTCTTCCTGGAGAACGGCAAGCCGATCCCGTTCGCGGACGCCGTCACCAGCGGCCTCGGCGTGGGCACGCCCGGCACGCCCGCGACCTGGCAGTCCGCGCTCGACCGGTGGGGGAGCAAGCGGCTCGGCACGCTCCTGAAGCCCGCCGAGCGGCTCGCGCGCGACGGGTTCACGGTGGACGGCACCTTCCGCTCGCAGACCGAGTCGAACCAGGAGCGGTTCGCCGACTTCCCGGACACGGCCAAGCTCTTCCTGCCCGGCGGCGCGCTGCCCGTGGTCGGCTCGACGTTCAAGAACCCCGATCTCGCGCGGACGTACGAGGAGCTGGGGCGCAAGGGCGTCGGGGCGCTCTACCGGGGCGGCATCGGCAAGGACGTCGTACGCACCGTGAACAAACCGCCCGTGGACCCGGCGTCCGGGCGGGTGGCCCGGCCCGGCGATCTGTCCGCGAAGGACCTGAAGGCCTACGCGGTGAAGCGGCAGGCGCCGACGAAGACCTCCTACCGCGGGCTCGACGTCTACTCGATGGCTCCCTCGTCCTCCGGCGGCACCACCGTCGGCGAGGCGCTCAACATCCTGGAGCGGACCGACCTCTCGAAGGCGTCGAAGAAGAAGTACCTGCACCGCTTCATCGAGGCGAGCCGCGTGGCCTTCGCAGACCGGGGGCGCTGGGTGGGGGACCCCGCCTTCGAGGACGTACCGACGAAGGAGCTGCTCTCGCAGAAGTTCGCCGACTCGCGGGAGTGCCTGATCCGCGACGACGCGGTCCTCAAGAGCCCTCTCGCGCCGGGGAACCCGCGTGATCCGGCGGCCTGCAAGTCCGGCGACAAGGCCGCACCGACCACGTACGAAGGGGAGAACACGACGCACCTCACGGCCGCCGACAAGTGGGGCAACGTCGTCGCCTACACCCTGACCATCGAGTCGACGGGCGGCAGCGGGATCACCGTGCCCGGACGCGGCTTCCTGCTCAACAACGAACTGACCGACTTCTCCTTCGCACCGGCCGACCCGGCCGTGCACGACCCGAACCTGCCGGGCCCGGGGAAGCGGCCCAGGTCCTCGATCGCGCCGACGATCGTCCTGGATAAGGGCAAGCCGGTGGTCGCCCTCGGCTCGCCGGGCGGTGCCACGATCATCACGACCGTCCTGCAGACCCTCACGGGCTTCGTCGACCGGGGTCTCCCGCTCGTCGACGCGATCGCCGCGCCGCGCGCGAGTCAGCGCAACGCCGCCCAGACCGAGCTGGAGCCGGGCCTCTGGGAGAGCCCGGTGCGGGCCGACCTGGAGGCGATCGGGCACTCGTTCAAGCAGAACCCGGAGATCGGTGCGGCGACCGGAGTGCAGCGGCTGCCGGGTGGCAAGTGGCTGGCCGCGGCGGAGAAGGTGCGTCGCGGTGGCGGGTCGGCGATGGTGGTGCGGCCTGGCTGAGACACGGGCCGGGCGGGCCGCACGGCCCGCCCGGCCGGCTCAGCGCGCCGCGCAGTTCTGCTCCAGCTCGTTGGCCGCCCAGCGGATCGGGCCCTCCGGGTCTTCGTGCAGGTGGCGCAACGCGGGCAACGCATCGCGTACGGCAGCCAGTTGGGCGTCGCCCCGGCCGCCGCGGGCCTGGTGGACGTCCGCCAGGTCCGCGATCAGGAGCAGCAGCGTGCTGCGCGAGCGGTTGTCCGGGTCCGTCATGAGGTCGACCAGGAACGGGATCGCCGGAACGGCCGCGGTCGATGCCGCCTCCTTGGAGACGAGGAGGCGGTAGAGGTCGTGGACGGCGTCCATGGCCGTCTTCTTGTCGTCCGACGCCACCTTGCCGATCAGCTCGGGGACCATGTGACCGGGGCCGCGCGCCGTCCACAGGGAGCCCCAGTCGACGCTCTCCAGGCGCAGTTGGAGGTCGCGGTGCGGCCACAGCTTGGCCAGGTCGAGGCGGAGCGCGGCCGTGGAGTCCGCGTCCGTGACGCGCAGGATGCCGACAGCGCCGACAGTGCCGTCCGTGCCCTCCGTGCCCACCGCGTCGAGACCGAGGAACTTGATGCCGGTGCCGAGGCGCAGGTTGGCCACCGCGTCGGACGCCAGGTCCCAGACGCGTACGAGGCCGTCCGCCCAGGCCGCGGCGAGCGCGGGCCCGGTCGGCAGGACCGCGGCGGCGAGTGAGGCGACCGGGGTGCTCCTGCGGGCGAACGGCGCGCGCAACGGCTTGCGGCGGGTCGACCAGTAGCGGATCACGCCGTGGGCGTCGCCGCTGAGGACCAGGCGCGTGCCGGTCGCGAGCTCCAGGCAGGTCACGGAGGTCACCGGCGCGCGGTGCAGGCCGAGGGTGATGGTCTCAGGGTCCTCGTCGTCCGTCTCGCGGACGTGCACGCGGCCTTCCGTGTCACCCGCGACGAGCAGCGTCGCCCCGTGGAGCGAGGCCACCGCCCTGAGCGTGCCCGGGGTCTCGACGAGCGCGGCCGCCGCTCCGGCGACGACGGGCGGCTGCGGGAACTCGCGGGTGAGGACCGTCCACCGGCCGCGCGGGTCGCTGTCTCCCGCGGAGAGCGCGACCGGCCCCAAGTCCTCCAGCGGCAGGGGCACTTCAGCCGGCGGACGGATGTCCTTGTCCGTCCACCGGAGGCCCAGAGTGCGGGCGACGTCGAGCAGGGCGTCGCGGGTGCGGGCGTTGATCACGATCTTGAAGTCGGCGCCAGGGCCGCGTCCGTGACGTATGACCGCGTCCGGAGCGCCGTACGAGAGCGCGTCGGTGCCCATCTCCTGCCAGGGCAGCAGACCCAGTTCGCGGTACGAGGTCTCCAGGCGGCGCACGATCTCGGGGTCGGCGTCGACGGTGTCGCGCCCGAACCGCAGCGTCCAGCCGTAGTGCGCGGGCATCCGCTCGAAGGCGAGCTGCATCAGGAACTCGGAGAGCGAGCGGCTCTGCACCATCCACGCCCCGCCGACGCTCACCAGGACGCGGGGGTCGGGGAGTTCGGCCTCGGCGGCGAGGTAGCCCCACTCGTGGGCGTAGTGGTACTCGGACATGAACACGCACACGCGCGCGTCGTCATCGGGGGCGACGATCCCGCCGGCCCCGTCCGTCGATTCCACGTCGAGCTCGGAGATCTTGGGCGGCCACTGCGTGTGGACCCAGTACAGGCGCGGGTTGAAGGCGAAGGAGTTGAGCGGGGAGTCCCACCATTCGTTCAGCGCGAGGGGGACCGGCAGGTCCCAGTCGACGCCGTGCTCCTTGTTCTCGCCGCCCCAGCGGGAGTGGCCGGGCTCGCCGCCCGGGTCCTCGTACCCCCACTCCCGCTGCACCTCGTCGAGCAACGACCAGCGCGGGCGCCCCTGTTGACGCTCCATCCGGTCCGCGAACTGTCCGTAATCAATGATCTCGTGTGTCACCGATGCATCGTACGGATGATCTACGTGACGGATGTCGCCGCGGCGTCACAGTGCTGTGCGGAGTCACAGGGCCGTGAGGATGCGCGGGCCCCCGTCCGTGATCGCCACCGTGTGCTCCGCGTGGGCCGCGCGGCTGCCGTCGTTCGTGCACAGGGTCCAGCCGTCCCGCGCCGGGTGGTAGTCGTCGCTGCCGCTGGCGATCACCATGGGCTCGATGGCCAGGGCCATGCCGTGCTTCAGGGGCATGCCGCGGCCCGCGGGGCCTTCGTTCGGGACGCCCGGGTCCTCGTGCATGCGGCGCCCGATGCCGTGGCCGCCGAAGCCCTCCGGAATGCCGAAGCCCGCCTCCCTGCACACCGTGCCGATCGCGTGCGCGATGTCGCCGATGCGATTTCCCACGACGGCCGCGGCGATGCCCGCCTCCAGGGCGCGCTCGGCGGTCTCGATGAGGTGTACGTCGTCGGGGCGGGCGGTCCCGACGGTGAAGCTGATCGCGGAGTCGCCCGCCCAGCCGCCCAGTTCGGCGCCGAAGTCCGCGGAGAGCAGGTCGCCGTCCCGCAGGCGGTAGTCGGTCGGGATCCCGTGCACGATCGCGTCGTTCACGGAGGTGCACAGGACGGCGGGGAAGGGGGTGGGGGCGAAGGAGGGGCGGTAGCCGAGGAAGGGCGATGTCGCGCCCGCGTCCCGCAGCACGGCGTGCGCCACCTCGTCCAGCTCGAGCAGCGAGACGCCGACGCCCGCCGCCTCCCGCACCGCCGTCAGGGCCTGGGCGACGACCCGGCCCGCTTCGCGCATGGCGTCGATGGATGTGTCCGTCTTGAGTTCGACCATGCCAATTACTGTACCGGTATGAGAATGGCTTTCTGTACGCGGCGGGACTAGGATGGCCGCATGGTGCGGACCCCCCTGACCCCAGAAGAGCGCGAACGCGGTGAGCGTCTCGGCCGCCTGCTGCGTTCGGCGCGTGGCGAGCGGAGCATGGTGGAGGTCGCCGCGAGCGCCGGACTCTCCGCGGAGACACTCCGCAAGATCGAGACGGGGCGGGCCCCGACGCCCGCGTTCTTCACCGTGTCGGCCCTGGCGGTGGCGCTGGGCCTCTCGCTGGACGAGGTGGCTCAGGCCTGCGCGCTGGTGCCGCTCGCCCCTGTGTGAGGGTCTGCGCGGGCCGCCGGGCTCATGGGGTCATCGCCCCGGGGCCCACGCGGCGGCGTGCTCGGCGGCGAAGTCCGCGAAGCCGCGGGCCTGCCTGCCGGTGATCCGCTCGACGGCGAGGTCCACGCGGTCCTCGGACCCGTGCGCGATGGAGTCGTCCATGGCGGCGAGCACGCGGGCGAACGCCTCGGGCATCCCGGTGGCGACGAGCCGCTCGCGGAAGTCCGCCACGGGGACGGAGCGATGGCGGATCCCGCGCCCCGAGACCTTGGAGACCGCCTCCGCGACGTCCGCGTAGCCGAGCGCCTGTGGCCCGGTGATCAGATGTGCCGCGTTGTGCGGCCGCTCGTCCGTCAGGGCCACTGCGGCGACGGCCGCGATGTCGCCCGCGTCGACGAACGCCACCCGGCCCTGCCCCGTGGCCGTCACGATCTCGTCCGCGGCGCGGATGCTCTCGACGTGCGGATGCCCCGGGGTGACGAAGTTCTGCATGAACCAGGAGGGGCGCAACACCGCCCACTCCGGGACCAGTTGACGCAGCGCCCGGTGCACCTCCCCGGCCCCGGGGTCGCCCTCCTCGATGGCGGATGAGCTCAGGAGCACGAACCGGCGTACGCCCGCGGCCAGGGCCTGTTCCAGGAACGGCACCATCAGCCGGGCGGGGGTGGCGTCCCCGATGGGCGGCACCAGATAGACGCCGTCCGTGCCGGTGAGGGCGGGGCCGTGGGTGGAGGGGTCGGTCCAGTCGAAGCGGACCTGGCGGGTGCCCGGCGCCGGGGCGCGGCTCGCGACGCGTACGGACATGCCCTGGTCGTCCAGTGCTCTGGCCACGCGGCTGCCGGTGGTGCCGGTGCCGCCGGTGATGAGGAATCGCATGGTCATCGGGCCTCTCCGGAGTGCGAGGCGCCGACGGGGATCGGGCCGTCGAAGGCGTCGGCCGCCAGCGCGCCGTTCCAGTAGTCGCGGAACCGCGTGATCCGTCCCTCGTGGACGGTGACGACCTGGATGTACGGCATGTCGAAGGGGCGCCCCGTGGCGACCGCCCGGCCGGTGCCGCGCAGCTCCACGACGATCGTCCCGGGGTCCTCGGTGCGGTGGATCGTCAGGTCCTCGAAGCTCCGCAGGTCGATGTGGTCGGGGTAGTCCGCCATGTAGGCGCGCACGGCGTCGCGGCCGACGAGCCGGTGCGGGGCCCCGGGGAGGGCGAAGGGGAACTCGAAGACTCCGTCCGGCGCCCAGAGGGCGACCCAGCCGTCGATGTCCTTGGCGAGGAGGAGGTCGAGGGAGCGGGAGAAGACGTCGGTGGGTGAAGGGTGCGTTGCGGGGGGTGTCGTCATGGGGGCGACGTTAACCTGACCCCGGGTCCGTTTACAAGTACCGGACCCGGGGTCGACTTATGCTGGTGGCAGTACCGCCGTTCCGTTCGCCCGCCACCGAGTCGCCCGTCACCCCGTCACCCGTCACCGAGTCGCCCGTCATCGAGGAGGAACCATCACCGCCCGCAAGGAGAGAGCCGACTCCGTCCGCAACAGGGCCGCGCTGCTGGCCGCCGCCGCCCGTCTGTTCCAGGACGCGGCCGACCCCGACACCGTCAAGATGGCCGACATCGCCCAGGCCGCCGGGGCCGGCAAAGGCACGGTCTTCCGGCACTTCTCCGACCGCATCGGCCTGGTCAGGGCGCTGGTCGTGGAGGAGACGCAGCAGCTGCGCGAGCAAGTCGTCGACGGGCCGCCGCCGTTGGGGCCCGGCGGACCGGTCGCCGAACGGCTGCCCGCGCTCATGGCGGCCCTCCTCGACCTCAAGCTGAGCCGGCGCGCGCTGATGCTGGCCCTGGACCGGGCCGGGGCCGGCAGCCCCTACCTCAACCCCGCCTACGACCTGTGGCACTCCGAAATCGCCGGGATGCTGACCGGCGTGCACGGACGCGAGGATGCCGACTACCTCGGGCACGCCCTGCTCGCCGCCGTCCGCAGCGACCTCGTCGAGCATCTGACCAGCCAGGGCGCGAGCCCCGGCCAGTTGCACGCAGGGCTGCGGAGGCTGTGCGCCTCCGTGCTCGCTCACGGTGCGGACGACGGCGTGTGAGGTGCTGTGGGTCGGCCGGAAAACCACGTGTAGTCGTCCCGTAACACGACTGGTGTTATCTTCCGGACCGGAACACTCCAGGCTCCATGGGGCGGTGCTGGCTCGGATGGCAGTAGGACAACTCCCGGATCAGGTGCGGGAGTTCGCGAGGTACCTCAGAGATCTCCTGGCGCGGCTCGATCCGGGCGCCGGGTGGTGCGGCGTGTTCTGGTCCCGTGACCCCGAGGGGATGCAGGCCTGCCTGGATGGCTCGGAAGTGCCCCCCTGGGATGTGCTGGAGGCGCTGCTGCACGATCTGGCCACCGGGTACGGGGCGCAGGTCGCCGAGCGGGAGACGGAGCGGGCGCGGGCGCTGCACGGTGCCTCGCTGGCCGCGTACGACGCGCGGCCCGGCGGTCGCGGGCTGCTCGGCGAGCGCCTCGACATGATGCTCACCGAGCAGCGGTTCGCCGTGGAACGGCAGGCGGACCTGGGCCGCGCGCTCGCGGCCGCGGCCACGCCGCACGAGGTGGAGCGGCTCCAGCGCGATCTGGCCTGGGTCCGCGACGACCACGAGCGGGCGACCGCGCGGTGCGCGGAACTCCGGGAGCGCATCGAGCTGCTCGACCGGGCGGACCGCCCGCAGTGGGTCGACTTCGGGACTCCGGTGTCGGACGATTTCGCGGCCGAGGACTTCGACGCCTTCGACGGGCAGGCGCCGACGGATTTCGGGGCTCGGGGGGCGGCCGGCTTCGGCGGTGCTGCCGGTGACCCCGATGCCGGACCTTCGGAACCGGGCGTCCGGACGCGGGAGTTCGGCGACTCCCCGGAGAGCCAAGGTGCTCCGGCTCCCGCCGGCTCCCGCACCGTCTCCGTCGGCATGGACATGGGCATGGACATCGACGTCGATGTCGACTCCGGCTCGACCGGCCAGGATTCCGGTCCCGGTCCCGGCTCCGGCTCCCGCCCGGACCCCGAGGCGGCCCCCTCGTCCCACGACGCCCCCCGCGTCCCGAAGCAGGGCCGCAAGTCGCGCGACACGCCCCGCCGCCCGCGCCGCCCCCGAGGCGCCCGCTTCGCGGGGTTCACCGGCCAGGACGAGGGCGCGGACGCGGCCGATGCCGTCGCCGTACCGGAGACGGCCGGGCAGCCGCCCACCGCGCGTACCTCGCCCGCCGCCAGTACCCCGCGCGGCGCGCGGTTCGCGCACGCCTCCGAGGGGTCGGGCGGCGGCGACGAAGCCGGGGGCCCCGGCACCGCGGGACCGGACCGCGACGCCGAGCGGGCCACCGCCGAGGCGGTCGCCGCCCTCGTCCGGCTCCGTGGCGAGGGCCGCAGCGGCGAGGCGCACGGCGTCCTGGTCGAGGCGGCGGGCTGGCCCGCGGCGCGCATCCCCGTGCTCGCCGGTGAACTGCACCGCGCGGGCCTCGGCGCCGACTGGTCGACGCTGCTCTGGGAGGCCGCCTCGCTGCCGCCCGACCGGCTCGTGGCGCTTGCCGACGCCCTCGCGGGGGCCGGTCGCGCCGACGACTGCCGCAAGCTGCTGCGGCAGGGCGTCTCACGGCCCGCACCGGAGATCGCCGAGGCGGTGCTCGCACTGATCGACGCGGGCCGCGAGCGCGAGGCCCGCGCGCTGCTCGACGCCTATCTCCGCGTCCGCACCCCCGAGGACGCGGCCGGCTGCGCGCACACCGATCCCTACCGGCTCATCCCGCTGCTCCTCCAGGCGGCCCAAGGGGTGTCGGACGAGCGCCACTGGGATCTCGTGCACGCGCTGCGCGTCGCCGGGTTCAGCGCCTGACGCGCCCGTTTCGGCTGCGCGTTCTCGTCCGGTCTCGCCCGGTTGGGTGCGAAACATGATCGACTCCGCCGGTTAACGGCGATGGTCTTGCCCAGCCCGGCGACGAGGCTTACGTTTTCCTGTCTACGCACCAAGTCTACGGGCGTAGAAGCTCTCTGACGTCCCGTCGAAGGAGCAGCTCATGGCCAACGTCGTACGCGCCGCACTGGTTCAGGCAACCTGGACCGGCGACACCGAATCCATGATTGCCAAGCATGAGGAGCACGCCCGCGAGGCGGCCCGCCAGGGTGCGAAGATCATCGGCTTCCAGGAAGTGTTCAACGCCCCCTATTTCTGCCAGGTGCAGGAGGCCGAGCACTATCGCTGGGCCGAACCCGTGCCGGACGGACCCACCGTCACGCGGATGCGGGAACTGGCCCGCGAGACCGGCATGGTCATCGTCGTCCCGGTCTTCGAGGTCGAGCAGTCCGGGTTCTACTTCAACACCGCCGCCGTGATCGACTCCGACGGCTCGTATCTGGGGAAGTACCGCAAGCACCACATCCCCCAGGTCAAGGGCTTCTGGGAGAAGTACTACTTCAAGCCGGGGAACGCGGGCTGGCCCGTCTTCGACACGGCGGTCGGCAAGGTCGGCGTCTACATCTGCTACGACCGCCACTTCCCCGAGGGCTGGCGCCAGCTCGGCCTGAACGGCGCCCAGATCGTCTACAACCCCTCCGCCACCTCACGCGGCCTCTCCGCCTACCTCTGGCAGCTGGAACAGCCCGCGGCGGCCGTCGCCAACGAGTACTTCATCGCGGCCATCAACCGCGTGGGCGTCGAGGAGTACGGCGACAACGACTTCTACGGAACGTCGTACTTCGTCGACCCGCGCGGCCAGTTCGTCGGCGAGACCGCGAGCGACAAGGCCGAGGAACTCGTCGTCAGGGACCTGGACTTGGGCCTGATCGAGGAAGTACGCCAGCAGTGGGCGTTCTACCGGGACCGCCGCCCCGACGCGTACGAAGGACTGGTACAGCCGTGAGTGATCTGCACACCCGCCACAAAGCCGTCCTGCCCGAGTGGCTCGCGCTCTACTACGCCGACCCGCTGGAGATCACCCACGGCGAGGGCCGCCACGTCTGGGACGCGGACGGCAAGCAGTACCTCGACTTCTTCGGCGGCATCCTCACCACCATGACCGCCCACGCGCTGCCCGAGGTCACCAAGGCGGTCAGCGAGCAGGCCGGGCGGATCATCCACTCGTCCACGCTCTACCTCAACCGGCCGATGATCGACCTGGCCGAGCGGGTCGCGGGCCTCTCCGGCATCCCGGACGCCCGCGTCTTCTTCACCACGTCCGGGACCGAGGCCAACGACACGGCCCTGCTCCTGGCCACCGCGCACCGCCGCTCGAACCAGATCCTGGCGATGCGCAACAGCTACCACGGCCGCTCCTTCACGGCCGTCGGCATCACCGGCAACAACGCCTGGTCGCCGACCAGCCTCTCGCCGCTCCAGACGCTGTACGTCCACGGGGGCGTCCGCAGCCGAGGGCCGTACGCCGCGCTGAGCGACGCCGAGTTCATCGAGGCCTGCGTCGCCGACCTGAAGGACATGCTCGGGCAGGCGCGCGGGGGAGTGGCGGCACTGATCGCCGAGCCCATCCAGGGGGTCGGCGGCTTCACCTCGCCACCGGACGGTCTCTACGCCGCCTTCCGCGAAGTCCTGTGGGAGCACGGCGTCCTGTGGATCTCGGACGAGGTGCAGACCGGCTGGGGCCGGACCGGTGACCACTTCTGGGGCTGGCAGGCGCATGCCGCGAGCGGCCCGCCGGACATCCTCACCTTCGCCAAGGGCATCGGCAACGGCATGTCCATCGGCGGCGTCGTCGCGAGCGCCGAGGTCATGAACTCCCTGGACTCCAACTCCATCTCGACCTTCGGCGGCTCACCGGTCACGATGGCGGCCGGCCTCGCCAACCTCACGTATCTCCTGGAACACGACCTCCAGGGCAACGCGCGACGCGTCGGCGGTCTGCTCATCGAGCGGGTGCGCGCCATCTGCGCCCAGCTGCCCGTCGTACGCGAAGTGCGCGGCAGGGGCCTGATGATCGGCATCGAGCTGGTCAATCCCGCGACGGGCGAGGCCAGTCCACAGGCTGCCGCCGCCGTGCTCGAAGCGGCCCGCGAAGGGGGACTCCTGATCGGCAAGGGCGGCGGCCACGACACCAGCGTCCTGCGCATCGCCCCGCCGCTCTCGCTGACCGTCGCCGAGGCGGAAGAAGGGGCGTCGATCCTCGAACAGGCCCTGCGGAGCGTCTAGTTCACGTGCCTTCCGGTATGAACGTACGAGCATGAGAGGGAGCGCCCCATCATGAGTACCCGCACCTTGATCCGCGGTGGACTCGTCATCACCGCCGCCGAAGAGACCCACGCCGATGTGCTGATCGAGGACGGCCGGATCGCGGCGCTCGCCGCGCACGGCTCGGGCGCCGCCGAGGCGTGGACGGCGGACCGCGTCATCGACGCGTCCCACAAGTACGTGATTCCGGGCGGAGTCGACGCGCACACGCACATGGACTTCCCGTTCGGCGGCACGTTCTCCTCCGACGACTTCGAGACGGGGACCCGGGCCGCGGCCTGGGGCGGCACCACCACCATCGTGGACTTCGCGGTGCAGAGCCGGGGGCACGCGCTGCGTGCCGGGCTCGACGCCTGGTACGCGAAGGCGGACGGCAAGTGCGCGATCGACTACGGCTTCCACATGATCCTCTCGGACGTCAACGAGAAGTCCCTGCGGGAGATGGACCTGCTGATCGAGGAAGGGGTCACCTCGTTCAAGCTCTTCACCGCGTATCCAGGCGTCTTCTTCAGCGACGACGGCCAGATCCTGCGGGCGATGCAGAAGGCCGCCGTCAACGGCGGGCTGATCATGACGCACGCGGAGAACGGCCTGGCCATCGACGTCCTGGTGGAGCAGGCCCTCGCGCGCGGCGAGACGGATCCGCGCTACCACGGCGAGGTGCGCAAGGCGCTCCTGGAGGCGGAGGCGACGCACCGGGTGATCAAGCTCGCCCAGGTGGCGGGCGCGCCGGTGTACGTGGTGCACGTGTCGGCGCAGGAGGCGGTGGCCGAGCTGGCCAGGGCGCGCGACGAGGGCCTGCCGGTGTTCGGGGAGACCTGTCCGCAGTATCTGTTCCTCTCCACGGACAACCTCGCGGAGCCCGGCTTCGAGGGTTCCAAGTACGTCTGCTCGACCCCGCTGCGACCGCGTGAGCACCAGGCCGCGCTGTGGCGCGGACTGCGCACGAACGACCTCCAGGTGGTGTCGACCGACCACTGCCCCTTCTGCTTCGTCGGGCAGAAGGAGCTGGGCCGCGGGGACTTCTCCAAGATCCCGAACGGCCTGCCCGGCGTGGAGAACCGCATGGACCTCCTCCACCAGGCGGTCGTGGACGGGCACATCAGCCGCCGCCGCTGGATCGAGATCGCCTGCGCGAGCCCGGCCAGGATGTTCGGCCTGTACGGCAAGAAGGGCACGATCGCACCGGGCGCGGACGCCGACGTCGTCATCTACGACCCGGCCGCCGAGCAGGTCATGTCGGCGGACACGCACCACATGAACGTGGACTACTCCGCGTACGAGGGAAAGCAGGTCACGGGCCAGGTGGAGACCGTCCTGTCCCGCGGTGAAGTGGTCATCGACCAGCGGAAGTTCACCGGCCACGCCGGACACGGCGCGTACGTGCCGCGCGGCACCACCCAGTACCTCGGCTAGGAGAGGCGACGCACCATGGATTTCGGACTCGTCCTGCAGACCGATCCGCCGGCCGCCCAGGTCATCAGCCTCATGAAGCGAGCGGAGCGCAGCGGCTTCCGCTACGGCTGGACCTTCGACTCGGCCGTGCTCTGGCAGGAACCCTTCGTCATCTACAGCCAGATCCTGGCGAACACGGAGCACCTGATCGTCGGCCCGATGGTCACCAACCCGGGCACCCGCACCTGGGAGGTCACGGCCTCGACCTTCGCCACGCTGAACGACATGTACGGCAACCGCACGGTGTGCGGCATCGGGCGCGGCGACAGCGCGATGCGAGTGGCGGGCCGTGCCCCGAACACCCTCGCCCGGATCAGCGAGGCGATGAAGGTCATCCGGTCGCTGGCCTCGGGCGGGGACGCGGACCTGGGCGGCACCACGATCCGCTTCCCCTGGATCAAGCCGGACGCCCAACTCCCGGTGTGGATGGCCGCGTACGGCCCCAAGGCGCTGAAGATGGCGGGTGAGGAGGCCGACGGCTTCATCCTCCAGCTGGCCGACCCGTATCTCACCCAGTCGATGGTGAAGGCGGTCAGGGACGCGGCCACGGCGGCGGGCCGCGACCCGGCGGCGGTCAAGATCTGCGTCGCCGCGCCCGCCTATCTGACGGAGGACGACTCACCCGCCGCGCTCGCCCACGCCCGTGAGCAGTGCCGCTGGTTCGGCGGGATGGTCGGCAACCACGTCGCCGACCTGGTGAAGAAGTACGGCGAACACTCGGACCTGATCCCCGAGGCCCTCACCGAGTACATCAAGGCCCGCGAGGGCTACGACTACTCCCACCACGGCCGCGCCGACAACCCCGACACGGCCTTCGTCCCCGACGACATCGTGGACCGCTTCTGCGTGATCGGCACGGCGGCGCAACACATCGAGAAACTGAGGGAGTTGAAGCGGCTGGGGGTGGACCAGTTCGCGCTGTACGCGATGCATGACGACCGAGAAGGCGTCATCGACGGGTACGGCAGCACGGTCATCCCCGCCCTGTCGTGAGCAGGCCTGTCGTGAGCAGCCCCATCTCCAGGTCGGCGACGACACCGTAATGAGGCAGGGCTGTGCGGTGCCGGGCGTCCAGATCGCGCAGTGTCACGACGACGCGCACTCGCGTGGCCATGGGTTTCCTCTCCTTGGGGCTGCCCGGCCTGTCCGGTGTCTCGTCAGGGCTGCCGGACGGCGATGACGTCGAACTCCAGGGTCACCTTCGGGCTCACGAGAAAGGAGGTCGCGGTGTTCCAGTTCACGCCCCAGTCGTTGCGGTTGATGGTGACGCCGCCCCGGAGACCGACCCGGACGTCGCCCCGTGCGTCGCTCTCGGCGGCGGTCAACTCGACGTCCATGGTGACCGGTTTGGTCACGCCGCGGATGGTCAGGTCGCCGGTGACCTGGTAGGTGGTCCCGCCGGTCGCCGCCACGTCGGTCGAGGCGAAGGTGATGGCCGGGTGGTTGTCCGTGTCCAGGAACCTGCCGCGCAGGTGGTCGTCGCGCTGCGGGTTCCGGGTCTGGAGGCTCGTCGTCCGGATCGTGAGGCGTGCGCGGGATTTCGACGGGTGGTCGCCGTGCAGGAGTACGTCGCCTTCGTACTCCTCGAACTGGCCGCGCACCTTGGTGGACATGGCGTGCCGGGCGACGAAGCCGATCCGGCTGTGGGCGGTTTCGAGGGTGTAGGCGCCGGTCAGCTCGGCGAGGTGGATCGTGGTCGATGACATGGGTGGTGTCTCCTGGGGGTTGGGGGTTGGGCGTTGGAGGTTGAGGGGTGGAGCTTGGGGATGGGCCGGCTCCCGAGGGCCGGGAGCCGGCCGTCGACGATCTCCGCCCGCTCAGCCAGGTCGGCTCACCCGGACCGCACGGCGGTCCGAACCGGCGCCGCTCATCCGAACTGGCCGACCTGGTACTCGCCCGCGGGCCGCACGGTGAGGACGTTCAGGCGGTTGAAGGCGTTGATGACGGCGATGATCGACACCAGGGCGGCGAGCTGGTCCTCGTCGTAGTGCTTGGCGGCGTTCGCCCACACCTCGTCGCTGACACCACCGGCCGCGTCCGCGATGCGGGTGCCCTCCTCCGCGAGCTCCAGCGCGGCCCGCTCGGCGTCGGTGAACACCGAAGCCTCGCGCCAGGCCGCGACCAGGTGGAGGCGGACCTGGGTCTCCCCGGCGTGCGCCGCTTCCTTGGTGTGGATGTCGATGCAGAAACCGCACCCGTTGATCTGACTGGCGCGGAGCGCGACCAGCTCGTGCGTCGCGGCCGGCAGCGTCGAGTCCGCGAGTGCCTTGCCCGCGGCGGCGATGTGCTTGACGACCTTGGCCGAGACCGGATTGGTGAGGAAGTCGAGACGGGTGTCCACGGTGATCTCCTTAGCCTGCTTGACCGGCTCGCCCCATGGGCGGAGCGGCCGTTCGCGGGACCTTGGCGTCCCAGCACCACCGACGAGACAGCCCGTCGGAATGTGAGGCGACGCCCGCGGCGACGCGGGCCCGCGTCACATTCCGGAGGGCTGTCTCGTCGTATGGGCGACGGCACATGCGGCAAGACGGAAACGCGGCAAGGGGAGCGGCGACACCATGAGGATCCAGTTCACGACCGGAGACGTCCGGCGCGACCCGAGCCTGGGCGCGATCATGAGCGAGCGGCGTCAGCTGATCAATCTCGCCTACCGGCTCCTCGGCTCGCTTGCCGATGCCGAGGACGTCGTACAAGAGGCCTACGTCCGCTGGTACGCGATGACCCCGCAGCAGCGGGAGGCCATCGAATCCCCCGGTGGCTGGCTGACGAAGGTCGCCGGCCGCATCTGCCTCGACCAGCTCCGCTCGGCACGGGCCCGGCGCGAGAGCTACGTGGGCGCGTGGATACCGGAGCCGCTGCCCGATCGCACGGAGTGGACCGAGGGGCGGCCGGGCGGCACGGCCTCCGATCCGGCCGACCGGGTCACCCTCGACGAGTCGGTCAACATGGCGTTCCTCGTCGTGCTCGAATCCATGACCCCGGCCGAGCGCGTGGCGTTCATCCTGCACGACGTCTTCCGCTACTCCTTCGCCGAAGTGGCCGAGATCGTCGGCCGCAGCCCGGCGGCATGCCGCCAGCTGGCGTCCTCGGCCCGCCGCCGCATGCGCGCCTCGCACGCTCCCGCGGCTCCGGCCGCCCGGAGTGCCGACGTCGTCAGGGACTTCAAGCAGGCATGGGAGGCCAAGGACATCGCCGCGCTCATCGGCCTCCTCGACCCCGAAGCCACGGCACTCGCCGACGGCGGCGGCCTGGTCAACGCCGCGCCCCACCCCGTCGCGGGAGCCGAGGAGATCGCGCGCTACTTGATCGCCGTCGCCGGCAGGCTGTCCGGCCAGACGATCCTGGAGCGCACGGTCAACGGCCGCCCCGGCCTGGTGGTCCAGCACGAGGGCGTCACCACGTCGGTGATCGCCCTCGACGTCGCAGGCGACCGGATCACGCGCTTCTGGGCCGTACGGAACCCCGAGAAGCTGCGGACCTGGACCTGGACCACGGCCTGACTGGACCACGGCCTGACTGGACCACGGCCCGAGGTGCCGGGTGCCTCCCCGTCGAGCCACCGGGTGCCGGTTTTTGTCCGCTTGAGGCCTCTGGTTTCCCCTTTACGATCTATGTCGTACGGTAAACCGACGAACTGAGCCGAGGCGCTCCATCGCGCCAGGGGTTGCTCAATATTCAAGCGGCGGCGACGACGGTCGCCGACGGTCGGAGGGGTGGGGTGGGCGGGAGATGGGTCCCAGGATCGTGCGCATCGACAACTCCGCCCGTGACAGCGTGCCTGATATCGACGGCACCATGACGAGCAGCCCGCGCCGCTGATGTCTTCGGGGTATTGACTCCTCGACTCCCCTCTGCCCGCGCCCAGTTGCCGTCGCCCGTCCTTCCGACGGCATGGAACGCCGTGTGTCCGCGCCCGCGCCCGTGCCGCACCGCCGTGTCTGTCCTCCGGAGACCAGATGACCACCCAGGAGATTCCCGAGCGGCTGCTCGACGGCTACGCCGACATGCTCACTCGGGCCGCCGCGACCGGCCGCCGCCTCACCCGTGAGGAGCTGACGTCACGCCGTGCGCTCGGTGCGCAGGCCGCCCACGCCGGGTACACGTGGCGCGTCCTCATCCGCGAGCACCTCACCGCCACCCGCGTCCACCGCCCCGCGGCCGGCGATCCCGACCATCTGCTCGCCACCGCGGAGCAGGCCATCGATGCCTTCGCCGAGGGGTACGAACACGCGCAACGGCTCGTCGTACGCCAAGAGGAGGCCGCGCGGCGTGAGTTGATCGACGACCTGCTGTACGGACGAGGGGACCTGGGGCGTCTCGCCGCGCGTGCCGAGCGATTCGGCCTGCGGCTCTCCCACGCGCACGCCGTGGCCGTGGCCGAGGGCCCCGACGCCTATGACGAGACCGATCCCGTGTCGCGGGACGTGGAGAGCGAGCTCGTCGGCCGCTTCGGCGACCGCCATATCCTGCTCACCACCAAGGACGGGCGGCTCGTGTGCATCGCCCCCGCCCATCAGGACGAGGTCCTCGCCCACTTCGCCAAGCGGGCCCACGCCGCCACCGACGGCGGCCGCATCGCCATCGGCCGGCCCCAGCCCGGCGCGGCGGGCATCGCCCACAGTTACGAGGAAGCCGTCAGCACCCTGGAGCTCGCGACGCGCATGGGCTTCGACGAGCCCATGCTGCGCGCCGCCGACCTCCTGGTCTTCCCCGTCCTCGCCCGTGACCGGCAGGCCTTGGTGGACCTGGTGCTCACCACGCTCGGACCCCTGGAAGAGGCGCGGGGCGGCGCCGTGCCCCTGCTGGAAACCCTGTTCGCCTACTTCGACACCGGGTGCGTGGCGGCCCAGGCGGCGCGGGAGTTGTCACTGAGCGTACGAGCCCTGACGTACCGTCTGGAGCGCGTCCGCACCCTCACCGGATCCGACCCCGCCGACCCCCTGGACCGCTACACCCTCCAGACAGCGGTGATCGGCGCCCGACTGCTCGGCTGGCCGACCACCTCGCTGTGACCGGTGACCTGTGACCAGCGGTGAGCCGTGGCGGTCAGTCGGTGACGTCGATCTTGCCGTTGAGCTTGTCGTTGAGCTTGGTGGGAGCCGTGCCCGCCAAGGGCTTGCCGCCCGTGATGCCCTTGAGGAGTTCGGCGACGTCGACTCCCGTGGTGGAGCTGAGGAGTTCGACGCCCTGGGCGACGTTGTCGGCGACCGTGCGCGACAGTTGGCTCGCGCCGTCCGTGGAGATCACGGTCATCTTGTCGATCGCGCTGAGCGGTTCCGCCGCCTTGGCCACCACACTGGGCAGGACCTCGACGAGCATCTGCAGCACCGCCGCGTCGCCGTACCGGTCGAACGCGTCGGCCTTCTTGCGCATCGCCTCCGCCTCGGCGGCTCCCTTGGCGCCGATCGCGGCGGCCTCGGCCTCGCCCTCCAGACGTACGGCGTCGGCCAGCGCGGCACGCTGCGCCTTCTCGCCCTCACCGGTCAGACGGGCCCGGTCGGCGTCGGCCTCGGCCTGCTTGACCAGGGAGACACGGCGGGCCTCGGCCTCCTGCTCGGCCTGGTAGCGGGCGGCGTCCGCGGGCTTGCGGATCTTGGTGTCAAGCTCGCGGTCGGTCAGGGCGGCCTGCCGCTGGGCGACCTTCTCCTGCTCGGTGAGGACCTCCTGCTGGCGGGCGGCCTCGGCGAGTGGCCCCGCGGCCCCGGCGCGCGCGGAGGCCTCGTCGGTCTCGGCCTTGATCTCCGCCTGCTTGAGGGAGAACGTCCGCTGGGCGACGGCGATCTCCTCCTCGGCCTTCAGCCGGGCCTGCTCGGCGGCACGGCGGGCCACGGCCTCGGCGATGTCCGCCTCCTGCTTGGCGCGGGCGGCCTCGGGACGGCCGAGATCCTCCAGGTAGGAGCCCTCGGTGGTGATGTCCTGTATCTGGAAGGCGTCGAGCACCAGGCCCTGCCCGGACAGGCTGGCCTCGGCCTCCTCGGCGACCTGCCCGGCGAAGGCGGCGCGGTCGCGGATGATGTCCTCCACCGACATCCGGCCCACGATGGAGCGCAGCGCGCCCGAGAGCACCTCCTGGGTGAAGCCGACGATGCCGCCCTGCTGGGCGAGGAACCGCTGGGCCGCGGCGCGTATGGAGTCCTCGGTGCCGCCGACCTTGACGATCGCGACACCCTCCAGGTTGGCCTTCACGCCGCGCAGCGTGACCGCGCCGCGCACCGCGATCGGGATGTGCCGCGAGGAGAGGTCGAGCGTGAACTTCTGCTGGACGAACGGCACGACGAACACGCCGCCGCCCACCACGACCTTCTGGCCGCTGTTGTCGGTGAAGATCCGGCCCGTGTCGGGGTCGGTGGACTTCTTCCCGCGCCGCCCGGTCACGATGAAGGCCTCGCTGGGCCCGGCGACCTTGTAGCGGGTCACGACGACGAGTGCGAGCAGCGCGAGGAGTACGACGACTCCGATGACGGCGGTCAGGACTGGACTCATGGTGAATTCCCCCCTGCCTCCCAGGGGGCGGCAGATCGGTGATGTTGTACGCGGGTGTGAAGGGCCGGTTCGGCTGATTCGGCCGGTCCGGTGGTCAGCGCTGTACGGGGCGGACCGCGACCGAGGTCGGCGACAGTGCCGCCTCCACCCAGATCTCGGTGCCGCGGGTGACGGCCACGGCGCTCTTGGCGGCGAACTTCACCGGCTGACCGGCCAGTTGGAGCAGTACCTCGCCATATCCGTCGACCGGGATCGCGGTGACCACGGCTCCCGCGGTGCCCACGAGATCGTCGCCCCGTGGCGTGGCCGCGGTCTGATCCCGCATCAGGGCGCGGCTGAACTTCCATGTCAGCCAGCCCGCTCCCGCACCGGCGGCCGCTCCGACGGCGGTGGCGCCACCGGCGCCGAGCCCGGTCGTGCCGAGCACGATCGCGCCGCCGAAGCCGAGCATGGACACGAATCCGGCGACCACGGGAAGGGACAGCACGCCGTCGAAGAGCCCTTCAAGAACCCCGTCGAAGACGAGGCAGAGGACCAGCAGCGCGATCCCCGCGATGCCAAGACCCAGAAAGAGAGTCACCGGAGCACCTCCCCAACTTGCCGGATGTCTCGGTGAGGTGAGGATCGTCGCATGCCGGGCAGATGGTGCACATTGCCGTGATCCGGCAATCATTGGAGCTCTTTCATGCCGGGCTGCTGTTTGCCGTTCTTCTGCAGGTCTGCCGTTCTGCCGGTCTACGCGTCGGCAGGGGCGCCCGTCCGGGCCTCCTGGGCGCGCCGACCGAGGAGTTCCGCCAGGCCCTGGCGGGTCGCGCCCAGGATCTGCCGCCGGCCTGCGGGTGGGCGGCGCGCAGGGTGCGGTAGACGGGCGGTGGCGAACGTGTCGTCGTAGAGGCGCAGGGCCACGCGCACGTTGGGCTTGACCGAGCGGGCGTACAGGGCGGCTTCGAGATTGGTGGTGCCGACGCTGGTGAGGGCGAGCAGTGCGTGCGCGCGGTGGATCTCGGCGGCTTCCAGCACGCCTTCGTCCGTGACGTCGCCGACGACCGTGGGTACGCGCAGTCGGCGGGCGAGAGGGATGCCGTGCGCCTCGGGATCCTCCTCCACGCACACGACGGGGATGCCGAGTTCGCGCAGGCGCGCCAGGACGCGGGTCCCGATCTTGCCGAGGCCGAGCGGGACCACGTGCCCGGGGAGACCGCCTGGCGGACGGCGCAGGGAGGAGGCGGCGCGGAACGTGCCCAACGCCTCAAGGACGGCGGCGAGCAGCACCGGCAGGAGGAGCAACCCGGCCAGGCCGGAGAGGAGTTGAAGGATCTGGCGTGCGGTGGACTCGCCGAGCGCGGGATCGTCGATGGCGAACAGGTCGAGCAGGGTCAGATAGGCGGCGTGCAGCGGGTGGGCGTCGCTGGTCAGCCAGTTCGCCACCGCGAGGCCGAGGACGCAGGCCCGAGGGGCAAGGTAGTTGGGGTACGCGACTGGCGCGATATGGCTCACCGGGAGCAGGATTGCCGTCGCCGCCGGTCGGGGAAACTGGCGGAGGGCGGGCTCTGCGGACTCTCCAGCACTCGCCAACACCAGCCCCCACACCAGTACCTGACCTGAGTTGACCCGCGATGACCCGCGTTGACCCGAGTAAGGAGCCTGGGCATGGATTTCGGACGTGTGCCGCAGACAGATCCGACCGCCTCGTGAGCGGCACCGTCCCCACGGGGCCGGCCGCCGCGGAGCCCGGCGCGACTTCCCAGACCGTCGCCGACGACGGCCGCGTCGAGCTGCTCCCCGGCGCCTTTCCGGAGCACAGCCGCTTCGCCAACGACGACCTCAAGCCCATTCCGCTCGCCGAACGCCACTGGAGCACCTACAACTTCGCCGCGCTGTGGGTCGGCATGGCCCACAACATCCCTTCCTGGACGCTCGCTTCGGGCCTGGTCGCGCTCGGCATGGACTGGCGCCAGGCCGTCTTCACCATCGCGGCGGCCAACGTGATCGTGCTCCTGCCCATGCTCCTGACGGGACACGCGGGCCCGAAGTACGGCATCCCGTTCCCCGTCCTGGCCCGCGCGTCCTTCGGCCTGCGTGGCGCGAACCTGCCCGCCCTGATCCGCGCCGTCGTGGCGTGTGGCTGGTTCGGCATCCAGACCTGGATCGGCGGCCAGGGGATCTACGTCCTGCTCAACAAGGTCTTCGACGGCGCGTGGAGCGACGAGGCGCAGATCGGCGGCTATCCATGGCCGCTGTGGCTCTGCTTCGTGCTCTTCTGGGCCCTCCAACTGGCCATCATCCACCGGGGGATGGAGGCGCTGCGCCGCTTCGAGAACTGGGCGGCGCCCTTCGTGCTCGTCGGGGCCGTCGTGCTGCTCGTGTGGATCGCCGACAAGGCGGGCGGCCTCGGCCCGCTCCTCGACCAGCCGTCCGCACTGGGCTGGGGCGCCGACTTCTGGCCGGTGTTCTTCCCCGCGCTGATGGGCATGATCGGATTCTGGTCCACGCTGTCCCTGAACATCCCCGACTTCACCCGGTTCGGGAAGGGGCAGCGGGCGCAGGTGTGGGGGCAGACGCTCGGCCTGCCGACCACCATGACCGCGTTCGCGCTCCTGTCCGTCCTGGTGACCTCCGGCTCGCAGGCGGTGTACGGCGATCCGATCTGGGAGCCCGTCGACCTGGCGGCCAAGGCCGACAACGTCTTCGGGCTCCTCTACGCCCTGGTGACGGTCCTGGTCGCCACGGTCTCTGTGAACATCGCGGCGAACGTGGTCTCACCCGCGTACGACCTCGCGAACCTCGCCCCGAAGTTCATCAACTTCCGTACGGGCGCACTGATCACCGGTGTCGTGGGCGTGGTCATCTTCCCGTGGAAGCTGATCGAGACGCCTGAGCTCTACATCTTCGTCTGGCTCGGCGTCGTGGGCGGACTGCTCGGCACGGTCGCCGGAATCCTGATCGCCGACTACTGGGTGGTGCGGCGGACGGTCCTCGACCTCGTCGATCTGTACCGCCCCGAAGGGCGCTACTGGTACACCGGCGGCTGGAACCTGCGCGCCGTCGCGGCCTTCGCGGTCGGGGGCGTGCTCGCCGTGGGCGGTTCGCACTCGGCGCCGGGGAAGGGGCCGTTCCCCGAGGACGGGCTGATCCCCGCGCTGCGGCCGCTCGCCGACTACGGGTGGGCGATCGGGCTCGCTTCGGCGCTGGTGGTCTACGTCGGGCTGATGACGGTGGGCAGGCGCGCGGGCTCCGGAGGAGGCCGGCCGGCGGCCTAGACTGGATCCTCGCGACCCTTGCGTACGAGACGTTCGTGCGCGCGAGTCCGGGCGCGGAGGGCGGAGGAGGACGACCGTGGCGACAGGCGGCACCGGCTTCGACGATCCGCCGGCCGAGGTTCTCGCCGAGGCGGCCGCGGCCTTCGGCCTGCTCGCCTCATCCGCGCGGCTGCACATCGTGTGGGCGCTCGCGCAGGGCGAGAGCGACGTGACGGGTCTTGCCGAGCGGGTCGGCGGTGCGCTGCCCGCGGTCAGCCAGCATCTGACGAAGCTGAAGCTCGCCGGGCTCGTGCGGGCCCGGCGCGAGGGCAGGCGCCAGGTCTACTTCGTCGACGACGCGGACGTGGTGACCGTGGTGCGGCTGATGGTCGGACAGCTGACGGACCGCGCCGACCGCACTGACCGCCCCGACCGCGCCGACCGCGCCGACCGCGCTGTGGAGTCTCCCGCGCGCCGGCTCCGCGGCCTTGGCGCCTGAGACCTTGGTGCCTGAAGCCTTCGCGCCCGAAACCCTGGAGCCTGAGGCCCTCGTGACGGAGGCCGCAGCCAGTGGGCTCACGGCGCTCGAGGTGCTGCGCCGTGTGGACAGCGGCCCGCGCGGCCTGACGGACGAGGAGGCCGAGCGGCGCGTCGCCCGGTTCGGCGAGAACACCCTTCCCGACCGGCGTGCGGTGGCGTGGCCGCGGCTCTTCGGCCGCAGCATGCGGGATCCGTTCACGGCTGTGCTGCTCTGCCTCGGCCTGGTGTCGGCCACCGTCGCGTCCTGGGGCACCGCCTGCGTGATCCTGTGCCTGGTCGTCGTCAGCGGGGTGCTGCGGACGTCCGGTGAGTACCGCGCCGACCGGTCCATGGCCGCGCTCCGTGCGCTGGTGGCCACCACCGCGACCGTGCTGCGCCGCGCGGAACGGGACGGGGATCCCCAGGAGCGGGAGATCCCGGTTGAGGAGCTGGTGCCCGGGGACGTGGTGCGGCTCGGCCCCGGCGATCTCGTCCCCGCCGACGTACGGCTGCTGCGCGCGAGCGGACTCGGCGTGCGCCAGGCCGCACTGACGGGGGAGTCGGCGCCGGTGCCCAAGGCTGCCGCCGACGTGCCGGGCCCGCGGCGCCCCGAAGGCACCTTCGAGCAGCCTCATCTCTGCTTCCAGGGCAGCAGCGTCGCCTCGGGCAGCGGCACCGCGGTGGTCGTCGCGACCGGGGCGCGGACCCGGTTCGCCGCCGCGCACGGCCTGCAGGAGCGGCACAGCCTGCGGGGGCAGCGCGGGCTGCAGGGGCGGCGCGGGCCGAGCGCCTTCGACCGTTCCGTGCACGGCATCTCCTGGGTCCTCATCCGGTTCATGCTGCTGACCCCGCCGCTCGTCCTGATGGCCAACGCCGCCCTGCGCGGGCGGGGCCTCGAGACCCTGCCGTTCGCGGTCGCCGTGGCGGTCGGCCTGACGCCGGAGATGCTGCCGGTCATCGTCACCACCTGCCTGGCGCGCGGGGCCTCGCTCCTGGCCCGTACGCACGGGGTGATCGTCAAACGGCTGCCCGCGCTGCACGACCTCGGCGCCGTCGACGTCCTGTGCCTGGACAAGACCGGCACGCTCACCGAGGACCGGCCGGTGCTCGACCGCGCCCTGGGCGCCGACGGGCATGCGGCGCCCGAAGCGCTGCACTGGCCGCGGTCAACTCCTGGTGGACGCTCCAGCTCGCCGAGCTGCCCGCCCCCGACCCGCTCGACGACGCGGTCCTCGACGCCGCGGACGAGGACGAAGCGCTGCGGTACGACGGGGTGGCGGCGCTGCCCTTCAATTCCGTACGCCGCATCGCCACCGCCGTCGTACGCCGTCCCGGCAGCCTCGGCACCCACACGCTCGTGGTCAAGGGCGCCCCAGAGGACGTACTGGAACGCTGTGTGCTGGGGGACGGTGAACGAGCGAGGCTGCTGGCCGTCGCCGCCGACGAGGCGGACAGTGGCCTGCGCGTCCTCGCCGTCGCCACCGCCGAGCGGACCGCGCGCACCCGCGCCTACACCCCGGCCGACGAACGCGGCCTGACCTTCCGCGGCTTCCTCACCCTGCGGGACGCGCTCGCCCCGACCGCGGCCGGCGCCCTGCGGGACCTCGCTCAGAGCGGCATCACGGTCAAGATCATCACCGGCGACCATCCGGGGACGGCGGCGCGGGCCTGCCGTGAGCTGGGGATCGGCTCCGGCCAGGTCCTGACCGCCGACCGCCTCGACACCCTCACCGACGCCGAACTGGCCGAGACCGTCCGGCGCACCACCGTCTTCGCGCGCTGCACCCCCGAGCACAAGGCCCGCATCACCGCGGCGCTGCGGTCCTGCGGGCACACCACCGGATTTCTCGGCGACGGGGTCAACGACCTGCCCGCGCTGCGGGCCGCCGACGTGGGGATCGCCCCGCGGGCCGCCGTGGACGTCGTACGCGAGAGCGCCGACGTGGTGCTCGCCGACAAGGACCTCACCGCGATCGACCAGGCCGTCCTCGCGGGACGCCACAGCAGCGGCAACATCGCCACGTATCTGCGCGTCACGCTCTCCTCGAACCTCGGCAACGTCATCGCGATGCTCTGTGCCGGACTCCTGCTGCCGTTCCTGCCGATGCTCCCCGCGCAGGTCCTCGTGCAGAACCTGTGCTTCGACGCCGCGCAGCTCGCCTTCGCCTACGAGCGGCCACATCCGGCGGTGCTCCGCCGCCCCACCGTGCTGCGGCCCCGCGCCTTCCTGCGTTTCATCACCGGCTTCGGCGCCCTCAACGCCCTCGCCGACCTCGCCACCTTCCTCGTCCTCGCGCTCGCCCTGCATGGCCCCGGAGCCGTGGACGACCAGGCGGTGTTCCACTCCGGGTGGTTCACCGAGAACCTGCTGACCCAGGCCCTGGTGATGCTGCTCCTGCGGACCGGCCGCCGCAGGGCCGAGGGCTGGACGCCGGGCCCGGTGGGCTGGTCGGTGGCCGCGCTCGCCGCCGTCGGACTGCTCCTTCCGCACTCGCCGCTGGGGCCGTTCCTGGGGATGACGGCGCTGCCGGGCCTGTACTACCTGCTGCTCGCCGTGGTGCTCGGTCTCTACGCGGTGGCGCTCGGGGTGCTCCGGCGACGGTGGGACGTTCAGCCGTAGGAGAGGTCGGAGCAGGGGTTGTCGTCGGCCGAGCGGGCGTCGTCGGCGATCTTGTCGGGGACCTTGCCGGGGACGGGTTCCGGCTCGCCGGAAGGCGCGGCCGAGGGGGCGTCCGCGTACGACTGGCCGAGGGTGACGGTGATGCCGGGCGCGGTGGCCGACTCGACCTCCGCCCCCGGGAACAGGCGAGCGAGGGACTTCGCGCGGCTCTTTTCACCGGGGCCGTAGGCGATCACCGTGGTGGCGTGGTCCTGGGTTGCGGCGGTCGCGGTGTCGGTGACCGTGAAGTCGTGCTCGGTGAGGGTCTTCGCCGCGCGGGCGGCGAGGCCGGTGACGGTGGTGCCGTTCTCGACGGCCACGGCGGCGCCGTCCCCGGAGACGGGCGCGGCGGTCTTCGCACCGGTGGACTCCCGCTCACCCTTCCCGCCGCCGGCGTCCGCCCCGTCCAGCGTGCGGTCGTCCTTGAGCGACGCCCAGAGAGCGTCGGCGTCCGGCTGGACGACGGCGACGCGCGAACCCTCGTACCGCCAGGGGACGGTGACGAACTTGGTGTTGCTCAGGTCGATGTCCTTCAGGGACATCGCGAACGAGATCAGCTTGTCGGCGGAGCCGAGTCCGGGGTCGACGGTCATGGACTTCGTCGCGGCGTCCGCGAGCGGCAGCAGCTTGGTGGGGTTCAGGCCGTCGCTCTTGACCTTCTTCAACAGGCTTGCGACGAAGGCCTGTTGACGCTTGATGCGGCCTATGTCGGAGCCGTCGCCGATGCCGTGCCGGATGCGTACGTAATCCAGGGCCTTCCGGCCCGACACCTCCTGCTCGCCCTTGGTGAAGAGACGTGTGCCGCGGGTGGTGCGGTGGGGGTTGAGATCGCGCTGGTAGACGTCCTGCGGCAGGCACACCCGCACTCCGCCCACCACGTCCGTCAGCTCCGCGAACCCCTTGAAGTCGACGACGACGGTGTGGTCGACGCGCAGGCCGGTGAGGTGCTCGACGGTGTTCTGGGTGCAGGCGGGGTTGCCCTTGGCGGTCTCGCCCACGGAGTACGCGGCGTTGAACATGGTGTTCGGCCGGGTCCTGGTCCAGCTGCCGTCCGGCAGTTTGCAGGGCGGGATGTCCACGAGGGTGTCGCGGGGTATGGAGACGGCGACGGCGTGCCGGTGGTCGGCGTACACGTGCAGCAGGAAGGCGGTGTCGGAGCGGCCGATGTCGCTCTTGTCGCCGCCGCCGAGCGCGCTGTTGCCCGCTGTGCGCGCGTCCGAGCCGATCACCAGGAGGTTCTCGCCCTTGGACGCGTCGGCGTCGGGCCGGTCGCCGGAGACGCCGTCCGCCGCGAACGTGTCGATGTTGCCGCTCAGGCGGAAGTACGCCCACCCGGCGCCGGCCGCCACGAGGACCAGGAGTGACAGGACGACGCCGAGAGCGAGCCGCACACGGCCGCGCTTGCGCCGACGACCGCGTACAGCTGCACGGTGGCTGGTGGTCATGGGTGCCGCCCTATCCGTCCGAGTCGTTCCGCCTCATGGAGAGGGACCTTCCGGACCGCCCCATGGTTGTACAGTTGCGCAATGTAGCAATCTTTTCTGAGGCAACCGACGGCTGAGTGACAGCTGGCACATCTAGTGACAGCTGAGACATCTGTGGAGAAGGGCGGGCGAGATGCTCCGTAACGGACTGGAACCCTGGCATCTGCTCATCGTGGCGATCGTGGTCATCGTGCTGTTCGGCTCGAAGAAGCTGCCGGACACGGCACGCGCGGTGGGCAAGTCCCTGCGGATCCTGAAGAGCGAGACCAGGGCGATGCGGGAGGACGGGGAGCGGGGGAAGGGTTAGGCAGGCCGCGCCACCGGTACAGGAGTCACCGTCACGTGGCCGTGGCATGATCCCCGCGTGACCGTCATAGCGTTCAGACATGTCGCTGCCCTCGCGGCCGTGGTCCTGCTCGCCACCGGGTGCGGGCTCTCGGAGGAGTTGGAGCGGGAGGCGGATCCCGGGCGTACGGCGTCGGCTCAGGATGGTCGGGCCGGTGCGGGGGACGGCGACGGATTGTCGGCCTCGGCCGGTCCTGCCTCGCCGACCGGGATGCCCGTCGAGACGGGGCCGCCGGAGGTGCCCGACGTGGCTTCGCCCTCCTGCCCCGCGTCCGGTGTCCGCATCGAGGCGGGCATGGTCAACCCCGCCATGGGCCTGCGCGCGATGAGCGTGACCCTGACCAACTGCGGCAAGGACACCTACCGCCTGAAGGGCTATCCGAAGCTGCGGGTCCTGGACGAGCGCCGCGAACCCCTCGACGTACAGATCCTCGAAGGGACCGAGCCCATCATGGCGAGGGACGACGACCCCGGCCCGAACCACCGCGTCTCGCTCAAGCGGGGCGAGGAGGCCTACACCGTCCTCGTCTGGCGCAACACCGTCACGGACACGACCACGACCGCCGTCAGTGGCACCTATCTCAAGGTCACCCCGGCGCCTGGCACCCGCCCCGGGACCGTGACGCCGGAGGGCCGGATCGACCTCGGCAACACCGGCCGCATCGGCACGACCGCCTGGCAGAGGCCGCCCGCCGACGCCGCGAACCCGTCAAGGCCTACGGCACCCGTGCCGTCCACTCCGGCGAGCTGAACTTCGTCCGGGCCAGTTCCTTCGCCCTGGCCATCTCCTCGTCCGTGGCCTTGCCCACCGTCAGGCCGTACCGCGCGCGGAAGGAGTCGAGCATCCGCTCGATCACGGTCTCGCGCGGGAGGCCCGTCTGGCGGCGCAGCGGATCCACGCGCTTCTTCGCGCTCCGCGTGCCCTTGTCCGAGAGCTTCTCGCGGCCGATGCGGAGCACCTCGACCATCTTCTCCGCGTCGATGTCGTACGACATGGTCACGTGGTGCAGCACGGCGCCGTGGCCGCCCGCGACCCGCTTCTGGGCGGCGCCCGCGACCTTACCGGCGTCGGTGGCGATGTCGTTGAGGGGTTGGTACCACGCCTTGATGCCCATGTCGCCCAGCGCGTCGAGGACCCAGTCGTCCAGATAGGCGTAGCTGTCGGCGAAGGACAGGCCCTGCACGAGGGAGTCAGGGACCGAGAGCGAGTACGTGATGGCGTTGCCCGGCTCGCAGAACATGGCGCCGCCGCCACTGATCCGGCGCACCACCTGGACGCCGTGGCGCGCGGCGCCCTCCTGGTCCACTTCGTTGCGCAGCGACTGGAAGCTGCCGATGACGACCGCCGGGGACTCCCACTCCCACACGCGCAGCGTCGGCGGGCGGCGCCCGGCGGCGACCTCCTCGGTGAGCACCTCGTCCAGGGCCATCAGGAGGGCGGGGGACTGCGGGGCCTCGTGGATCAGCTGCCAGTCGTAGTCGGTCCAGTCCGTGGCGTGCGCGAGGCCGCGGCGCACCGCGACGCCCACGCCCTCCGACGTGAGTCCGTACATCACCGTGCCCTCCGGGAGCGCGGCGTCGACGCGGGAGGCGAGCCCCGCCGTGTCGGTGTCGGCGGGTGCGCCCTCCAGGGCACGGCTCAGGGCGTCGAACGCCTCGTCAGGTTCGAGGAAGAAGTCCCCCGCCACCCGCACATGCCGCAGTGCGCCGTCCTCGACCTCCAGGTCCACGACGACGAGCTTGCCGCCGGGGACCTTGTACTCACCGTGCACTGTGCTTCCTCCGGGCCTGGCCGAATCGCGGACTCCGGCAGCCTGCGATTTCATATCAGGACAACTCGACCCACTAGGGATAGATTCCCGCACAGGGTGGTCAGTCGTCCCCTCGGCGCCGGCCCTGACGGGAGCTGACGAGGAGCCCATGAGTCACGCTGAGACGAGCGACCGAGCCACCGCCGGCGCGTCACCGGCCGTCAAGCTGACGCTCGCCACGCTGACGATGATGGTCGTCGGCTCCATGGTCGGCGCGGGCGTGTTCTCGCTGCCACGGCGGTTCGCCCAGGAGACCGGGGTCGCGGGCGCGTTGATCGCCTGGGCCATCGCCGGTGCGGGCATGCTGATGCTCGCCTTCGTCTTCCAGACCCTCGCCGTCCGCAGACCGGATCTGGACGCCGGTGTCTACGCCTACGCGAAGGCCGGGTTCGGCGAGTACCTCGGCTTCTTCTCCGCCTTCGGGTACTGGGCCAGCGCGTGCGTCGGCAACGTCACCTACTGGGTGCTCATCATGTCGACCATCGGCGCCATCTGGCCGAGCCTCGGCGACGGCGACACCCTGCTCGCCGTCGTACTCTCCTCGTGCGGCCTGTGGGCGTTCTTCCTGCTCATCCGGCGCGGGGTCAAGGAAGCCGCGGCGATCAACAGGATCGTCACCGTCGCCAAGATCGTGCCCATCCTCGTCTTCGTGATCCTGGCCCTCTTCTTCTTCAAGCCGTCCGTCTTCGCGGACAACTTCGGCGGCGCGGACTACGCGGGATCACTGTTCAACCAGGTGCGCGGCACCATGCTGGCCACCGTCTTCGTCTTCCTCGGGGTCGAGGGCGCGAGCGTCTACTCCCGGCACGCCAAGCGCCGCGAGGACGTCGGCCGGGCCACGATCCTGGGCTTCCTCAGCGTCTTCGCCGTCTTCGCATCGGTCACCATCGTGTCGTACGGGATCATGCCGATGGCGGAGATCGCCGAGCTGCGCCAGCCCTCCATGGCGGGGGTCCTGGAGGAGGCGGTCGGCACCTGGGGCAAGGTCTTCGTCAGCGTCGGACTCATCATCTCCGTGCTCGGCGCCTACCTCGCCTGGACACTGATGGCCGCGGAAGTGCTCTTCGTCGCCGCGAAGGACGACGACATGCCCCGCTTCCTGCGCAAGGCCACCTCCGAGGACGTGCCGGTCCCCGCGCTCCTGATGACCACCGCCCTGAGCCAAGTGGTCCTGGTCGTCACGATGTTCTCCGACGACGCGTTCAACTTCGCGCTCGACCTGACCAGCGCGCTGAGCCTCATCCCGTTCCTGCTCGCGGCCGGTTTCGCCGTCAAGATCGCCACCGGGCCCGGTCGCGAGGGCGTCGCCGGGCAGAGCACGCGCAAGGAACTCGTGATCGCGGTGATCGCCACGCTGTACATGGCGTTCCTGCTGTACGCGGCCGGGCTCAAGTTCGTCCTTGTCTCCTTCATCATCTACGCCCCCGCGACGCTCCTGTTCATCAAGGCCCGGCGGGAGCAGAACCGGCGCCTGTTCTCGCCACGCGAGGCCGTCATCTGCGCCGTCTCGATCGCGGGCGCCGTCGTGGGCGTGATCGCGCTCGCGGCGGGCTGGATCGACCTCTGACCGGACCGGCCCGGACAGGTCCGGGCCCGGCTCGTCCCCGAAGCTGTCGTCCCCGAACCTGTCGCCACCGAACCTGTCGCCCCCGACCGAAAGGCGCACCGTGACCAGCCACGACACCCCCGCCGCACCGACGTTCGGCGTCCACTCCGAGGTCGGCAGGCTGCGCAAGGTACTGGTCTGCGCGCCGGGACTCGCACACCGCAGGCTGACCCCCACCAACGCCGACGACCTGCTCTTCGACGACGTCATGTGGGTGGAGAACGCCCAGCGCGACCACGCGGACTTCGTCATCAAGCTGCAGCAGCGCGGGGTCGAGGTCGTCGAGCTGCACGACCTGCTCGCGCAGACCATGGCGATCCCCGAGGCAAGGACCTGGCTCCTCGACCGGAAGATCACCGCGAACGAGGTCGGCCTGGGGCTCATCGACGGCACCCGCGCCTTCCTGGAGACGCTGGAGCCGAAGCAGCTCGCCGAGTACCTCATCGGGGGCCTCGCCACCGCGGACCTGCCGGACGAGTTCCGCTCCGGCTATGTCGCGCTCGTGCGCGAATCCACCGGCGTACGCGAGTACCTGATGCCGCCTCTGCCGAACACGCTCTACACGCGCGACACGACGTGCTGGCTGTACGGAGGCGTCACGCTCAACCCGCTGTACTGGCCGGCCCGGCACGACGAGACGCTCCTGATGAAGGCCGTCTACCAGTTCCACCCCGACTTCACGGGGGCCACGGTGTGGTGGGGCGACCCCGAACTCGACTGGGGCCAGGCGACGTTCGAGGGCGGCGACATCATGCCCGTCGGCAACGGCGTCGTCCTGATGGGCATGAGCGAGCGCACATCGCGGCAGGCCATCACCCAGGTCGCGTCCGCGCTGTTCGAGAACGGCGCGGCCGAGCAGGTCATCGTCGCCGGCATGCCCAAGCTGCGGGCCGCCATGCACCTCGACACGGTCTTCACCTTCGCCGACCGCGACATCGTCACGCTCTACCCGAAGATCATGGACGCCGTGCACTCCTTCACGCTGCGCCCCGGCGACAAGGCCTCGGGCGTCGAGATCACCGACGAGGGCTCGCGTGCGTTCGTCGACGTGGTCGCCAAGTCGCTCGGCCTGCCCGAACTGCGCGTGATCGAGACGGGCGGGGACGTCTACGCCTCCGAGCGGCAGCAGTGGGACAGCGGCAACAACGCCGTCGCCCTGGAGCCGGGCGTGGTCTTCACCTATGACCGCAACACCCAGACCAACACGCTGCTGCGCAAGGCGGGCGTCGAGGTCATCACCATCGTCGGCGCCGAACTCGGCCGGGGCCGCGGCGGCGGACACTGCATGACGTGCCCGCTCGTCCGCGACGCCGTGGAGTTCTGAGGGGGGCAGTGCAGTACCGGTGGTGGCCTAGTACCGCTGGGCCTTGACGAGCTTCGCGGAGAGTTTCGGCTCCGGGGGCTCGTGGCTGATGGCGTACCGCTGGGCGCGCTTGCCCGGTTCGAGGTTCTCCGTGCCGACGTAACGGGTCTCCACGGCCTTGCCCGATGAGTCCACGAAGTCGACCTGCACGGCGAAGTCGGCCGTCTTGTCGGTCCTGTTGGTGAAGGTCACCACGGAGGCGAGCACGCCGCCGGTCTCGGAGCGCGGCTTGCCCGTCATGGAGACGTCGGACATCGCGTTGCCCCGCCCGTCGACGTCCTTCAGGGCGTTCTTGGCGGCCTGGTTTGCCCGTTCCGTGTCGGCGGACACGGACGCCTCGAACTCGTCCGCGCGCTCCGATGCGGAGGCCTCGGCCTCCGAGGCCGAGGCGCGGGCGGACTCGGCGGCCTCCGAGGCCTGCGACTTCAACGGGGACGCGGTCTTCTCCGAGAACGACGACGAGTCGGGGGCGGTCGGCCGTTCGCTGACCGTCCTGCTGCCCTCGGACGATGGGGCGTCGCTGTCGGTGCTGCACGAGACGAGGGCGGCGGCGGCCGTCACCGTGGCGGCGAGCGTGAGGGCGGCGGACACCGCGGGCCTGCGGCGTGCGGGGCGCCGCTTCCCGCGGGGCGGCATCGGGTTCATTCGGTGCGGTCCTTTCCCTGCTGCTGTTCTTGCTTCTTGCTTCTTGCTTGTTACTTGTTGTCTGTTACCTGTTGCTGGTCATGAGGGGGGTGTCAGTAGCGCAGGGCGCAGGCGATCCGGCCCCGGTCGGCGAGCGCGCCCTCGGGTACGAAGTGGACCTGTGCGCCGGTGTCCAGGGCCCGCTCGACGATGTCGTCGACGACGTCGTCCACCGCGTCGAGGTCGTCCGGATCGGCAGGCACCAGATGTCCGCCGTCGTCGCGCACGGTCGCCTGGTAGGTGTCCTCCACGGCGAGGAGGCGCACCCGGTCCGTCGTCACGTTCTGCCAGACCTCGTCGAGACCGGCGGCGTAGTGGCGTCGGCCCTGCGCCGCGTCCAACTCATGCAGCACGGAGTCGAGTTCGCTCTTGTCCTGGGCGGCGAGGAAGGGGCGTACCGCCTGCCGCACCGCGTCCGCCGGGCCGTGCACGAGGCCGCCGTGCGGCACCCGGTCGGCCTGCTTGATGACCGTGCCTGCGCCGTCGAGGAGGGACAGCGCCGCGGCCTCCCCTGCCACGAACACGGGGCGCGGATGGGCGCGGAGCACACTGGCCGTGGACAGGTCCGCCTCGCGCAGGAACTTGCGGGTCTGCTCGTCGCGGTAGGTGCTCGGCAGGTCGCCGATTCGCTCCTTGCGCTCGGCGTCCGGGTCCTCCAGGCTCCGGGTCAGCGGGAATCCGTCCGCCTTGTGCTCGGTGACCCGCTCGGCGGTGCCGCTCCACAGCGAGACGCGGTCGGCCGAGACGGCGAGGACCCAGTACGGGCGCTCGGCGGCCTGGGCCGCGACGACGTTGCGCGTCAGGAAGGTGTCCGAGAGCACCACGCGCGAGGGGACCGTCCTGGCGAGCGACCACACCTGGTGCTCCCCGGGGGCGGCGAAGACGGCGAGCCCGTCCTCGGCATGTACGAGGTCGATCTCCGCCACCGCCTGGTCCAGCTGCGCGGCCACTTCGATCCGCTGCTCCCTGGCCACGGCCGGGTCGGACTTCAGGCGCTCCTTGGCCTCGGCGACGAGGTTGCGCAGCCGCACGGGATCCTGCGCGTTGTCCGGCTCCCTGCGGTGGGTCGGCAGCAGGACCGTGACGGCGGGATAGGGGCGCGGCCGGCGCAGCTCGGCCAGGGTGGCCGGGTTGAGGGAGGGGTGCATGGGGTGACCCTTTCGGGGCGGTGGCGGATGAGGAGCCTCCGGGGAGGGGAATTACGCCATGAAATGCACCATATGACGGTTGTCTGGTCGTGGCATCAGCTGCTCACCTCAGCAGGAAGCCGAAGACGTACCCGAGGGCATTCGTGGCCCAGTGCAGCCCCATGGGGGCGAGGAGGCTTCCGCTGCGGCGGCGCAGTTCGCAGAAGAGGCAGCCCGCCAGGGCCGTGAAGAGGACCGCTCCGGCGTCGACGACGATCACGCCGAGGACCGAGTGCCCGAAGGCGCCGCCGAGCGCGGGCTTGGCGTCGGCGAGACCGAGCGAGGGCAGGATGTGCCAGAGGCCGAACAGCCCCGACGAGAGCAGGGTCGCGGCGAGCGGCCCGCGCGAGCGCAGGAGCAGCCCGAACAGGACGCCCCGGAAGGCCACCTCCTCCAGCAGGACCGTGCCGAACGGAACCGTCACCAGTACCCGCAGGGCGACCTCGCTCCCGCTCAGACCGCTCTGCCGCTGATCCTCGAACAGGCCGCGGGTGAGCGGCAGCGCGGCCGCGACGGCGTACCCCGCGCCGACGATCCCGATCAGGGCGAGCGCCCAGCACAGACCGCGCACGAGGGTGCCGCGCGCGAGGCCCACGTCGGCCCACCGCCCGCCCCACCAGTACACGATCGCGAGCAGCACCGCCGTGGCCAGCAGGGAGAGGGGGAGGCTCAGGGGCTGCGCCCACCGGTTGTTCGCGAGGTTGCTGAGCACGAGGACGGCGACGGTGGCGGTGACGGCGGTGGCCGTCGTGACCGGACGCCGCAAGAGCTGCGAGAGCCGCGGGTGCCGCGGGTGCCGCGAGGAGGGGCGTCGGGCGTGCACGAGTCCATCGTGCGGGCGTCCCGCGCACGCGGCGACCGGAAGCCGGAGCCACGTACCGAGTCGCCGCGTGTACGTGGGGGACTCAACCTGAAGGCATGGAAGCGCGCGCATCCCGCCGGAGCCGGAGCCGGAGCCGGAGCCAGCGCCAGCTCCGGAGCCAGAGCTTGCGCCAGAGACAGCGCCTGCGGCGGCTCCGGCCCGTCGCCTGGGTCGTGGCGGTGCTGTGCGTGACGGTCCTCGCCACGACGGCCACGGCGCGCAGCACGGTCCTCAGCCCCGGCTTCCACCAAGGAGTGCTGAAGGACCAGGACGCCTACGACCGCCTCTACAACGAGGTCCTGGTCGACCCGCAGAGCCTCCCGGTCGCCCGCGACCTGCTGGGGCGGCTGCCGGTCCCGGAGGCGGCCGTGACCTCCAACCTGAAGATCGTGCTGCCCCCGGAGACCTTGCGCGCCATGGCCGACCGGCAGATCGAGGAGGTGACCGGCTATCTGCGGGGCGAGCAGGAGACGCTGCGCCTCACGGCGGACCTGCGGCCGGTGCTCACCAATGTCGGCGACCTGGCCCAGACGTACTTCGGTGATCTCGTCGCCTCCGTGCAGCGGCAGCCCGAGCCCGACTTCCCCGCATTCCTGGCGGACCTGAACGGCGCGGCGCGGAGCGTGACCACCGGAGAGCCGCCCGTCGGCCTTCCCGCCCTGGAACTGTCCAGGGAGCAGGCCGTCACCGCGGCCCGCGCGCTCCTCCAGGTGGTGCCCGAGGACCGCCGCGACGCGCTCCGACCCGAGGTCGAGGTGGCCCTGGAGAGCGGTGACGTGGCGTCGGCGCTCGCCGCCGTCGGCCCCGAGGCCGTATCCGACCGCACGCGCCAGGCCACCGAGCAGCTGCGGACGACCGTGGGCGGCGACACCTGGGACATCACCGCCGACCTCGACACGTCGCAGGACGCGCTCGCCCCGCTGCACCGGGCGCGCTCCGTCACGCACCTCGCCCAGGAGGTGGTCGAACCGCTCGCCGCGCTGCTGGGTGTCGCCGCCCTGGCGTTCCTGTGGTTCTCCGGGCCGCGGGCCCCCGCGCGCCGCCTGATGGGCCTCGGCTGGGCGCTCGGGGCGGGTGGGCTCCTGACCGGCCTTGCCGCCCTGCTCGCCCGCGCGGCCACGGACGACGGGGTGATCACCGCGCCCGCGTCCTGGCCGGGGTCCGTGTCCCGCCTCGTGGACGACGTGGGGAACGCCGCCCTGGACGGCGTCATCGGCACGGCCACCGTGACCGCGTACATCCTGCTCGCGGCGGGCGCGCTGCTCGTCACCGTCAGCTGGGTGTGGCAGGCCGGACCGGCCCTCACGGTCAGCCCGCGGCGGGTCCAGGTGCTCGCCGTCGGGGTGGCGGGGGCCGCGCTCGGGGGCGTCGTCCTGGCCCCCCTGGCGGTCGGCCGCTCCGAACCGCGGGCCTGTCAGGGCAGCGCCCGGCTCTGCGACCGCCCGTACGACGAGATCGCCCAGCTCACCTCGCACAACGCGATGTCCACCACGGCCGACCAGTTCATCGGGCCCCTCCAGGACCCCGGCATCACGGCCCAGCTCAACGACGGCGTACGCGCCCTGCAGATCGACACCTACACCTGGGAGGGGCCCGAGCAGATCGCCGAGCGCCTGAAGGGCTCGGACTTCTCGCCCCGCCTCCAAGGGCAGATCGAGGCCGCGGTCAACAAGTTCAACCCGCCCCGTGAGGGCCTGTGGCTCTGCCACTCGGTGTGCCGGGCCGGGGCGATCGGCCTCGTGCCCACGCTGCGCGAGACGGGTGATTGGCTGCGCGCCCACCCCACCGACGTGGTCACGCTGATCGTGCAGGACGCCGTCAGCGCCGATGACACCGCGGCCGCCTTCGAGGAGGCCGGTCTCACGGACCTGCTGTTCACGCCCGACCCGGACCCGGACGAGCCGTGGCCCGAGCTCGGCGAAATGATCGAAAGCGGCCGGCGCCTGGTGGTGTTCGCCGAGCGCGAGGACGGGCCCCAGCCCTGGTACCGCAACTTCTACCGGTACGGCATGGAGACCCCGTTCGCCTTCCGCAGCCCCGCGGACATGACCTGCGCCCCGCACCGGGGCGGCGAGGACAAGCGGCTCTTCCTGCTCAACCACTTCATCACCATCGACGGCGGCAGCCGCCTCGACGCGGGCACGGTCAACCGGCGCGAAGCGGTGCTCGACCGCGTGCACGACTGCGAGCGGCAGCGCGGCAGGCCGGTGAACTTCGTCGCCGTCGACTACCTCAACATCGGCGATGCGAGGGGGGCGGTGGATGCGCTGAATGCGGAGCGGTAGCAGGGTGGATGCGTGTTTCGTGTTGGTTTGCGAGGTATGGGGGGCTGGGTGAGCATGGGGTCGCGCGCCCTTTGCCGGGGACATCCGTCACCGGACGGCGCGCCGGACCTCGGAGCTGAGGCGGTTGACGAAGGACTCGCCCTTGGCGGACGCTCGGCGGCGGATCGTGCGACGCGGCGGCGCGATCGTCAGGAAGCCGTACTGGGAACGGCCCGACTCCACCTACCTGGTCAGACGCTGGCCGGACCTCACGGCTGCCTGCGTCGGCACGGTCTTCTTCTGGCTCTCCCTCACACCTTCCCTCGTGCCCCGGCCCTGGTTGCTGCAGGGTGTCGTCGGAGGGATCACGGCGGCCATCGGATATGGACTCGGCTCGGTCGTCGCCACCGTGTGCCGTGCGCTGTTCCGGTGGCGGCCGGGCGAGAAGGCGCGGGCGCGTCTCTGGCAGGCGTACTGGGTCGTCGGGCTCGTCCTCACGGTGTGGCTGATCGCCGAGAGCGACCACGCGCAGCGCCGCCTGCGCGAGCTCCAGGGGCTGCCGCCGTCGATGGCCTGGCACACACCGGTCATCATGCTGATCGCCGTCCTGCTCTGGGCCCTGTTCCTGCTCGTGGCCCGTGGCATCCGCCTCGGGGCCCGCAGGCTGATCCGGGGTCTGCACCGGTTCGTGCCGCTGCCCGTAGCCATCGGCCTCGGCGTCGCGCTCAGCGCGCTGATCGTCACGATCGGGCTGCGCGACGTCGTCTTCCAGCGCGGCGTCATCGACCTCGCCGATCGCATCGCCTACGCGACGAACGGCGGCACCAAGGAGGGCATCCGGCAGCCGACCTCGCCGCTGGTCTCCGGAGGACCCGGCTCGCTCCTGCGGTGGCAGGACCTCGGATTCCAGGGCCGCAACTTCGCGGGGTCCACGCCGACGAGACAGCAGATCACCACGTACACGGGCAGGCCGGCGAAGGACCCCGTGCGGGTCTACGTCAGCGCGTCGGCACCGGAGGCCTTCAGCAGCCGGGACCCGTTCGAGGCCAAGGCCCGGCTCGCGGTGGAGGAGCTGGAGCGGACCGGTGCGTTCGACCGGGACGTGCTGGCCATCGCCGGGACCACGGGGACCGGCTGGGTCAACGCCGACATCAGCGAACCCCTGGAGTACATGCACGACGGCGACACGGCCATCGTCGCCGTCCAGTACTCCTACCTGCCCAGCTGGGTCTCCTTCCTCGTCGACAAGGAGCGCGCCGCGCAGGCCACGCGCCGGCTCGTCGACGCGGTCCTCGCGAAGTGGTCCGCCCTGCCGGAGGACGACCGGCCCAAGCTCGTGGTCACGGGGGAGAGCCTGGGCGGGTTCGCGATCGAGTCGTCGTTCGACGGGGTGGACGATCTGCTGGCCCGGACGGACGGGGCGCTGATCGTCGGCACGCCCAACTTCGCGCCGATGTCGCAGGAGATCCGCGATCACCGGGATGCGGGGAGTCCGGTGTGGCGACCGCTGTACGACGAGGGCAGGAACGTGCGGTTCGCGCAGTTCCCCGAGCGGGATCTGAAGCGGCCGGGCGGGGCCTGGGGCCATCCGCGGGTGGTGTACCTGCAGAACGCGTCCGACCCGGTGGTCTGGTGGTCGTCCTCTCTGCTCCTGCACCGCCCGCAGTGGCTCGACAACCCGCTGGGCCCGGACATCACCCCGGCGATCAGATGGTTCCCCGTCGTCACCTTCTGGCAGACGTCGGTGGACATGGCGGTGTCGTACGGCGTCGAGGCACCGCACGGTCACCGGTACGGGGCGGGACCGGTGGACGGGTGGGCGGCGATTGTTCCCCGGGAGGGGTGGGGGGAGAAGGACACGGAGCGGCTGCGCGAACACATGGAGAAGAGGGAGTCGCCTTACTGAGGTGGTGCTGAGGGGGGCTGCTTCGGCTGGGGAGCGCGGGGAGCCCCCCTCACTCTTGGCACTGCGGGGGAGCCCCGGCCCCACCCACCTGTGGCACTGCTGGGGAGCCCCGCCTCCTCCACCTCCGCCCCTGTCACCGCGGGGCAATCGGGCGGGTGGCCGGGAAAGGCTTGTTCGTCCAGGGGCGGATGCGGGGCAATCGGGCGGGTGGGTGGGAGGGGCCTGTTCGTGCAGGTGGGATGCGGGGGGTGAGGTACAGGCAAGGGGCCCAGGGGCCAGGTCACGTGGGATTCATCTCGAATCCATGTCCCGTACCGCCGAGCCGTACGGATTGTCAGTCCGGCGTGCTCTCATGGATGCATGATCGACGTGATCGAAGACTTTCTTGTACGCGGCGTTTCCGACGTCGAAGAAGCCCTCCGCAAGGCCGCCGCAGCCGAGGTCATGCCGAGATTCCGGCAGCTCGCCGAGGGCGAAGTCGTTCAGAAGAGCGGGCCGCACGATCTCGTGACGGTGGCCGACCGGCTCGCCGAGGAGCAGCTGACGGCAGCACTCACCACCCTGCTCCCGGGCTCCGTCGTCGTGGGCGAGGAAGCCGTGCACGCGGACCCCTCGACGTACGAGGCGATACGCACCGACGCACCGGTGTGGATCGTCGACCCGGTCGACGGCACACGGCAGTTCGTGCACGGCGACCCCGGATTCTGCATGCTCATCGCGCTGGCGTGGCGCGGAGAGGTGCTCGCCTCCTGGACGTACGCCCCGGCGCTCGACGAGATGGCCGTCGCGGTGCGCGGCAAGGGCGCCTGGCTGGACGGGGAGCGCCTGGTGGCCGGTTCTCCCGGCGAAGTGCTCGAAGTGGCGACCTCGCACCCGGACTTCACCACCCCCGAGCAGAAGCGCGCACTGCTCGGCCTTCGCGTGGAGGGCGTCGCGCCACGGCCCTGCGGTTCGGCGGGGCTCGAGTATCTGGCCATAGCCAAGGGGGAGTTGGACGCGGTCGCGTTCTCCTGGGAGCTCGCCTGGGACCACGCGGCGGGGCTGCTGCTCGTCGCCGAGGCCGGGGGCGGCAATCTGACCGTCGCCGGGGAGCCCTTCCGGATAGCGGGCGGGAACGCGCTGCCGTTCACGGCCGCCCGGGACGGAGCCACGGCTGACCGGGTGGTGGAGTTGCTGTCGGCCTCAGCCTGATCTGCGGCGCACTGCGCGGCGGCTCGAGGTGGAATCGCACGGTGGTGACCTCGAACTCGGTGACGGTGCCGACGCGCGGCCAGTCATCGGGATCGAGCGGGAGATGCAGCAGGTCCACGAAGCCTGCGAGCGGCAGCCCCAGCTCGACGAAGAGCCCGACCCGCCCCGGGCCCCACGGAAGGACGTCGACCGTGCCGGTCAGACGGGTGCCTTGGGGGAGCGGGCCGCCCGGTGCCGGCGCCGTGGTGTGCCGGCTTTGGCGGGCGCGCTCCCACGCGGCCTCGAATTCCCTCTCCGACACCGGCTCCCCACCGCTGACGGGGCCGCTCACGAGTGCGCCGTACCGAGCCTCGTAGAGCTGCGCCCCCAGCGGCTCGAACTTGTCGAGCACCCAGGCCAGTTCGTCGCGCGATGCCGCCATGGACGCCGGGCCGTGCGGGTCGGTGAAGGACGCCTGACGTACGGCGATCGCGTCGTCCCCCGTCTCGAACCACTCATCAAAGCCCGCGTCAGCGCGGCGGTACCAGGACGTCACCCGTCAGAGGCTACCCGCGCCCACGGCGCTGTCGGTGGCCCGGCCTATCCTGGGCGGCAGAGGCCATCGGCTGACAAAGGAGTCCGAAGGTGCCGTCGATGCTTGATGCCGTCATCGTGGGGGCGGGACCGAACGGTCTGACCGCTGCCGTCGAGCTGGCCCGCCGGGGCTTCTCGGTGGCCGTGTTCGAGGCCAGGGACACCGTCGGTGGCGGGGCGAGGACCGAGGAGCTGACGCTTCCCGGGTTCCGGCACGACCCCTGTTCCGCCGCACATCCGCTGGGCATCAACTCGCCCGTGTTCCGCACCATGCCCCTCGATCGGTACGGCCTCGAGTGGCTCCAGCCGCAGCTGCCCATGGCGCACCCCTTCACGGACGGAAGCGCCGCCGTGCTGTCCCGTTCCGTCGCCGAGACCGCCGCCTCGTTCGGGCCGCGGGACGCGGGGGCGTACAGAAGGCTCATCGAGCCCTTCATCGGCAAGTGGGACACCCTGCTGCAGGACTTCATGGCGCTGCCGTCGACGGCGCTGCCGCGCGACCCCGTGACCCTCGCCCGCTTCGGCCTCGCGGGACTCCCGCCCTCCACCTGGCTGATGCGGCGCTTCCGCGACGAGCGGGCCCGCGCCCTGTTCGCCGGGCTCGTCGCCCATGTCATCGCCCCGCTCGGCGGAATCGCCACCGGCGCCGTCGGCATGGTCTTCGCGCTGGCCGCGCACGCCCGTGGCTGGCCGGTGGCCCGGGGCGGTTCACAGTCGATCTCGGACGCGCTCACCGCGTATCTGAAGGACCTGGGCGGCGCGGTCCACACGGACTACGAGGTCAAGCGGCTCGACGACCTGCCGCCTGCGCGCGCGTACATCTTCGACACCTCACCCACCGCACTCGCCCGGATCGCGGGCCTGGGGCGGAGCTATGAGAGCTATCGGTACGGCGCGAGCGTCTTCAAGATCGACTACGCCCTGGACGGGCCCGTCCCGTGGACGGCGAAGGAGGCGAGGGAAGCGGGCACCGTGCAGGTGGGGGGCAGCAGCGCCGAGATCGGCGCCGCGCTGCACGCCGCTTCGCGCGAGAACCGCGCGCCCGACCCGCCGTTCCTGATCACCGTGCAGCCCAGCCTCGTCGACCCGTCCCGCGCGCCCGCGGGCAAGCAGGTGTTCTGGGCGTACGGCCATGTGCCTAACGGCTGGGACGGTGATCTCACCGACGCGATCGAGCGCCAGCTGGAGCGCTTCGCCCCCGGATTCCGCGACCGCGTCCTCGCCCGTGCCACCGCGGGCCCGCCCGAGATGGCCGCGCGCAACGCCAACTACGTGGGCGGCGACATCGCCTGCGGCGCGGCCAGCGGACTCCAGTTGCTGCTGCGCCCCAAGCCCTCCCTCTTCCCGTACGGCACCGCGCACCCGGCCGTCTTCCTCTGCTCCTCCGCGACGCCACCCGGCCCCGGTGTGCACGGCATGTCGGGACACAACGCGGCGAAGGCGGTGTGGCGGAGGCTTCGGGCGGCGTGAGGGGCCCGCGGGGCCCGAGGGAGCGGAGCTACAGGCCCCCCGCAGCTGCCCTGCCCGAACCCCCTCTCCCACCCACCCGCCCGAAACCCCGCATCAACCCCTTGCCGAACAGGCCTTTCCCGCCCACCCGCCCGATTGCCCCGTGGTGGCAGGGGGGAACGACACAGGCGGGGGATGTGCGCTGTGGGGCTGGGTGCGGACGTGTTGCGAGCCGGGGTGTCAGCGTGGGTGGTTCGCACAGGTGAGCGTGTCCGGCCGGGGAGGTCGGCCCTCACGCACCCGCAGTCGGCCACGCTCGTGAGGGGGCGTGGCGGTATGTCCGCCCGGAGCACGGTTCGCGGCGCTCCAGTAGCGCAGTAGCCCTGCGGTCACTGGACGATAGCGAGGACGGACATACCGGCGCGGCCCCGCACCCAAGGACAGAGCAGCACCGCAGCACCCCCCCCCCGAACCTCCATGTCGGATTCTCGCCAGCCACCCCCACCCGCCATACCCGATCCTTGAACCATGCCCACCGCCCCGGCCACAACCACCACCCCACCGCCCCTCTCCATGCACACCGACGCCGAGCGCTGCGTACGTGCCGTGCAGTCGAAGGACGCGCGTTTCGACGGCTGGTTCTACACCGCCGTTCTGACCACCCGCATCTACTGCCGCCCCAGCTGCCCCGTAGTCCCCCCGAAGCCCGAGAACATGAGCTTCTACCCGAGCGCGGCGGCCTGCCAGCAGGAAGGGTTCCGGGCGTGCAAGCGGTGCCGGCCGGACAGCAGTCCGGGCTCGCCCGAGTGGAATCAGCGCGCCGACCTCGTGGCCCGCGCCATGCGCCTCATCGCGGACGGCGTGGTGGACCGCGACGGAGTCCCCGGCCTCTCCACCCGCCTCGGCTACAGCACCCGCCAGGTGGAACGCCAGCTCCTCGCGGAACTCGGCGCAGGCCCCCTCGCCCTGGCCAGGGCCCAGCGCGCGCAGACCGCCCGCCTGCTCATCGAGACCACCCCCATGCCCATGGCGGAGATCGCCTTCGCCTCCGGCTTCTCCTCGATCCGCACCTTCAACGACACCGTCCGCGAAGTCTTCGCCCTGGCCCCCAGCGAACTACGGGACCGCGCCCCGAAGGCAGCCAAGCAAGCAGCCAAGCAAGCAGCCCCGCAGGCCGCCCAGAACGTGCCCGCCCCCGGCACCCTCTCGCTCCGCCTCCCTTTCCGCGCCCCGCTCAACCCCGACAACCTCTTCGGCCACCTCATCGCCACCGCCGTACCCGGAGTCGAGGAGTGGCGCGACGGTGCCTACCGCCGCACGCTCCGCCTCCCCTACGGCCACGGAGTCGTCGCCCTCACCCCCGCCCCCGACCACATCGCCTGCCGCCTCAGCCTCACCGACATGCGCGACCTCACGATCGCCATCAGCCGCTGCCGCCGCATGCTCGACCTGGACGCGGACCCGGTCGCGGTGGACGCCCAGCTGAGCGCCGACCCGCTGCTCGCACCCCTCGTGGCCAAGGCGCCGGGCCGTCGCGTGCCGCGCACGGTCGACGAGGCGGAGTTCGCCGTGCGCGCGGTACTCGGCCAGCAGGTCTCCACGGCCGCCGCCCGCACCCACGCCGCACGCCTGGTCACCGCGCACGGCGAGCCGATCGACGACCCCGAGGGCGGCCTCACCCACCTCTTCCCCGCGCCGGAAGCCCTCGCCGCGCTCGACCCGGAGGCACTCGCCCTGCCGCGCAGCCGCCGCACCACCCTGACCACGCTCGTACGCCACCTCGCCGACGGATCACTGAAGCTCGGCGTGGAGAGCGGCTGGGAAGAAGCCCGCGCCCGGCTCACCGAACTGCCCGGCTTCGGCCCCTGGACGGTAGAGGTCATCGCGATGCGGGCGCTCGGCGACCCCGACGCCTTCCTCCCCACCGATCTCGGGATCCGGCGAGCGGCACAGGATCTGGGCCTCCCGCACACCCCGGCGGCCCTGACCGAACGGGCCGCGGCCTGGCGCCCCTGGCGGGCGTACGCGGTGCAGTACCTGTGGGCGATCGACGACCACCCCATCAACAGCATCCCGGCGTAGCCCACCCACCCCACTCCACCCACCCCACTCCACCCACCCCACTCCACCCACCCCACTCCACCCACCCCAAGCACGACCACGAAGGACAGGCCATGCACCACCGCCAACACACCCTCATCGACAGCCCCTACGGCCCCCTGACCCTCGTGGCCACCGACGGCACCCTCAGCGGCCTCTACATGACAGAGCAGCGCCACCGACCACCCGAGGAGACCTTCGGCGACCGCGACGCGGGGCCGTTCGGCGAGGCCATCAGCCAGCTGGAGGCTTACTTCGCGGGCGAGTTGCGGGAGTTCGACCTGCCGATGCGCCTCGACGGCACGCCGTTCCAGCGCACCGTCTGGCAGCAGCTCCAGCTGATCCCGTACGGAGAGACCCGTACGTACGGACAGCTGGCGGACTCGCTGGGCAAGCCCAACGCCTCGCGCGCCGTCGGCCTGGCCAACGGCAAGAACCCGATCGGCGTCATCGTGCCCTGCCACCGGGTGATCGGCGCGGGCGGTTCCCTGACCGGCTACGGCGGCGGACTCGACCGCAAGCAGCGGCTGCTGGCCTTCGAGGGCGCGACGCAGCGCAGCGAAGACGCCCTCTTCTAACGGCACGCGGCGTTCAGCCGACCCGCAGCCCGTTCTCCAACTCCACGGCCCCCACTCCCACCCCAGCCCCAGCCGCAGCCCCAGTCCCGGCCCCAGCGCAAGCCCCAACCCCAGCGCCCACCCCCGCGTCAAGCACCTCGAGCCCGGCCCGCACCCGCAGCCCCAGCTCGCCCGGCAGGAACTGCGGAAGGTCCTCGCGGGCCACAAGCCGCCAGGAGAGCAACTCCTCCTCCTGGAGCTTGATCGACTTCAGCTGGTCGTCGCCGAGCACCCCGCCGTCGTACAGATAGGCGACCAGCGGCGGCCGCGCCGTACCCGTCACCCAGTCCACCGCGAGCAGCGCGCCCAGCTCGACGTCCAGGCCGATCTCCTCGGCGGTCTCACGGCGTGCCCCCTGCCGAGGTGTCTCGCCATCGTCCGACTCGACGGTGCCGCCGGGCAGCGCCCACCCGTCCCGGTAGTTGGGCTCGACGAGCAGGATCCGTCCCTCGGAGTCCCGGAAGAGAGCGGCGGCCCCGGCGATGATCCGGGGGAGGCCCGCGATGTACGTGGCGTAGTCCTGAGCGGTCATTTGGCAAGGGTAGACAATTCCACCGTCCGTGCCGCCAGCTCGCTGATCCGCGCGCCGTCGAAGCCGAACACCGCACTGCGCACCCGGTCTTCGAGCGGATCCCGCCACTGTGCGGGGATCGCCTTGGCCCCGCACAGCACGCCCGCGACGGATCCCGCGGTCGCGCCGTTCGAGTCGGTGTCGAGGCCGCCGCGCACCGTCAGGGCGATGGTGCGGGTGAAGTCGCCGTCCCCGTACAGGAGTCCGGCGGTCAGGACGGCCGAGTTCGGCACCACGTGGACCCAGCCGAGCCCGGAGGTCTCCGCCTCGGTGGTGGCCAGCGTCTCCTCCCAGCTGAGCCCGGCCTCGTGGAGGGTGACGACCCTGCGCACCGTACGGGCGAGGCGGCAGCTCGACGGGATCACACCGAACGCCACGTCCAGGGCGGCGCGCGGCGTCACCGCGGTGAACGCCGCCGCGACGAGCGCCGCCGCCCACATCGCCCCGTAGACGCCGTTGCCGGTGTGCGAGAGCACCGCGTCCCGGCGGGCGAACGAGGCGGCGCGGCGCGGTGCGCCCGGGTTCGTCCAGCCGAAGATGTCGGCACGGATGAGGGCGCCGATCCACTCCTGGCAGGAGTTCTCGTACGTCGCCGTGAGCGGCGGCTTGAGGCCGTTCGCGAGATTCCGGTACGCGGCGCGCTCCGCGGTGAACGTCTGCAGATAGGGAAGGCGCAGCAGCCACAGCTCGCCGACCTGTTCGGTGCTGAACGCGAACCCGTGCGTCTCCAGGAGGTGCAGTCCGAGGATCGCGTAGTCGACGTCGTCGTCACGGCAGCTGCCGTGCACCCCGCCGCGCACGCAACTCTGCCACTCGGGCCGGAGCTGGAACTCCTCGACCCAGGAGGGAGGTTCGGGCAGATAGTCGGTGAGCGGAAGCGCGTCGGCCTGGCGCAGATAGCGCTCGATGCGCTCACGCGTCCAGTAGTCGCCCCGCTCGATGGGTTTGCCGAGCATGTTGCCCGCGATCCGCCCGATCCAGCCGCCGAGGACGCGGTCGGCGAGTTCCGTGTGCACTGGGGTCATGCCTCCGGTTTACCGAATTCGGGGGGCTCGTGCGCGGTCAACGCGACCGGTTCGGCGCGGAGCATGGGACGTTTGTCTGGTTTTCGATCAGATGCACATTCTTGGGAGTGTCCGTGAAGCCCATGAATCCCGTGAAGCCGGTGGAGCCCGTGAACCCCATGAAGCCCATTGAGCCCGTGAGTCCCGTGAAGCCCACGAAGCGTCGTACGGCCGTGCTCGCCGCCGCGGCCCACCGTGCACCATCTGTACGACTCGCGGGGCTCGGGCGGCACGGACTGAGGCGGCTGATCGATCATTTCTGCGATCAGAGTGCACTGGTATAGCCCAATTTAGAGCGATTTAAGGGAGCGTCCCCGGACTCCGAAATGCGGGCGGCCATGGGCAGGCGGCCCCTCCTCCGGTTATGGTCGCAGCGGCGCGACTGCCTTGACGCGAGCAAGGCCCGGAAAGCAAGGGGATGCAAGGTGGCGGACGCTGCTGGGACGGCGGGGCATGTGCTCATCGCCGCGGACAAGTTCAAGGGCTCACTCACGGCCGTGCAGGTCGCGGAGCGGGTGACGGCCGGGCTTCGCCGCGTCGCCCCGCATGTGGAGGTCGAGGCCCTGCCGGTCGCCGACGGCGGCGACGGCACGGTGGCCGCGGCGGTCGCCGCCGGTTTCGAACGCCGCGAGGTGCGGGTCACGGGACCGCTCGGCGACGAGGTCACCGCGGCGTACGCGCTGCGGGACGGGACCGCGGTGGTCGAGATGGCGGAGGCGTCAGGCCTCCAGCTGCTGCCCGAGGGAGTCTTCGCGCCGCTCACGTCCACGACGTACGGCTCGGGGGAACTGCTGCGCGCGGCGCTCGACGCGGGCGCGCGGACGATCGTCTTCGGTGTCGGAGGCAGTGCGACGACGGACGGCGGCGCCGGAATGCTGGCCGCGCTCGGTGCGGTGTTCCTGGACGCGGAGGGCGCGCCGGTGGCGCCGGGCGGCGGTCCGCTGGCCTCGCTGGCCACGGCGGACCTGTCCGGCATCGACAAGCGCTTCGCCTCGGTGGACCTGGTCCTGGCCAGCGACGTGGACAACCCGCTGACCGGCCCGAAGGGCGCTCCGGCGGTGTACGGACCGCAGAAGGGCGCGAGCCCGGAGGACGTGGCCGAGCTGGACGCGGCCCTCGCGCACTTCGCGCGGGTGCTCTCCGAGTCGGCGGGCTCCTCGGCCCTGGAGTACGCGGAGTCCCCGGGAGCCGGAGCGGCAGGCGGCATCGGCTACGGCGCTCTCGTCGGGCTCGGCGCGAGCTTCCGCCCCGGCATCGAGGTCATGCTGGACGTCCTCGGCTTCGCGCCCGCGCTGGCGCGTGCGTCGCTGGTGATCACGGGGGAGGGCTCGCTGGACGAGCAGACCCTCCACGGCAAGGCGCCCGCGGGCGTCGCGGCGGCGGCCCGTGAGGCGGGCCTAGAGGTCGTGGCGGTCTGCGGACGCCTGGCACTCCCGGCCGAGGCCCTGGGCAAAGCGGGCATCCGACGCGCGTACGCCCTCACCGACGTGGAGCCGGATGTCGCCCGGTGCATTGCCGAGGCGGGGCCGATTCTGGAGACGGTGGCGGAGAACATCGCGAGGGACTTCCTCAGCTAGGCGTTCCACTGGGGTTGCGGTAAGAACGCCGGACGGGCTGGACAGATCCAGCCCGTCCGGCGTGTGAGGACGAACTCGGCGGAGCCGGTGATCGACGGCGCCCCCAGCCGCCGGGTACCGCAGAGCCTCCCTCAGCTCCGCAGAGCCCGCCTCAGCCAGGCGCCAGCCGATACGCGTCGAGGGCCAACGTCATCTCCATCAGATCCCGAGGCCGCGCAAGCGACCGCGAGGTCAGCTGCTCAAGCCGCCGCAGGCGGTTGAACACCGTGTTCCGGTGGCAGTAGAGCCGCCCCGCGGCCCGCCCCGCCGACCCCTCGCACGCGAGCCAGGCGTCCAGCGTCTCCAGGAGTACCGCCCGGTCGGCCGGCTCCAGGGCGAGGACCTCACCGAAGACGTCCGACACGAGACGTCCCGCCAGCTCCGGCTGGCTCACCACCAGGGCCGTCGGCATCCGCTGGTCGAGCCGCACGATGCCGGTGGCGTCCGGCGGACACGTACGCAGCGCCAGCTCGGCGAGGCGCCGCGCGTGGCCCAGCTCGGAGAGCCCCGCCACCACAGGGCTGATGCCGCCGGGCCCCGGGCACCGCCCGTCAAGCGCGGCGGTCAGCTCGTCCAGGCCCTCCTCCGCCCCGAGCGCCACCACCCCCACCTCACGGTCGGTCCGCATCCGCCAGACGAAACGGAACCCGGCCCGCTGGATCTGCCGGTGGAACGCGGCACGCCCGTCACGCCGCTCGGCCCGCAGGACCACCACCGCGTACGGCCCGCGCTCCGGCAGATCAAGACCCGCGGCCACCTGAGAGGCGAGCCCGGGGGCCGACTGGCCCTCCAGGAGCGCGTCCAGCAGCGCCTGCAGCTGCTCGTCGGTGCGGCGCCGCAGCTCCATCTCCGTCGCCCGGTACGCGTCGGACGCCGCCGCGGCCTGGGCATCGACCGCCGACCACACCATCGTCGCCGACCGCATCAGGACCGCGAGCTTCTCCGGGTCCTGCCCCACGGTGCCTTCGAGCAGCGAGTCCCAGACCAGATAGCCCGCGTTGCGGTACGAGTGCACCACCAGGTCGAGCGGCAGACCCTGCTGGGCCCTGCGCCGTCCCGCCTCCTCCGCGTACTCCAGATCGCGGCGCGGCGAAGCGCGAGGAGCGGAGATGGTCTCGATGCCGATCCGCATCGCGTCCTCCGCCTCCCGCCACTGCTGGTCGTACGGCAGCACCCGGGCGTACACCGGCGAGTGCTCGAAGAGCTGCCGCAGATGTTCGTCCACCAGCTCGGGAACGCGGGGGAGCAGCGCCACGCACGCCTCCTCCAGCACCTTCCAGTCGTGGCCCGTCCGAGGCCTGCGTCCGCTCATGGTTCTCTCCCCCATCGCCGCCGCCCGCCGTGCCTCTCTGCTGCGGAGGATGCCACCGCCCGGCCACCCCTGGCAGGCCCCTGACACGGGGTGTTGTGCCCGTGCACAACGGGCGGCCGGTCCCGCTGGTCACCCGCAGCGATTCGGACACAGGCCGTGGACGGGCGGGCGCGGCGGTGCTGTTGTGAGCGCCACGTGAAGGGCCGTATGCGGTACGGGCGGCCGAGCGCCATGGGCAGGGCAGGCGGAGGACAGGGGGTCCCAGGTGGGTGGTTCCGGACTGGTCGTACAGGACGCGTCGGTCGGATACGGACCGGTGCGCGCACTGCGCCAGGTGTCGATCGAGGTACCGGACGGCGCCGTCGTCGCGGTGCTCGGCGGCAACGGCGCGGGCAAGTCGACGCTCCTGCGCGCCATTTCACGCACCCTCGCCTTTCACCGGGGTGCGCTCACCACCGGCTCCATCCACTTCGGCGGGCGGCGCATCGACGGACTCCACGCGGACCGGGTGGTCGCCGCCGGAGTCTCCCAAGTCCCGGAAGGAAGAAGGGTGTTCGCCCGGATGACCGTCGCCGACAACCTGCGGGCGGGCGCGCTCGGCTCCACGGGAAGCCGGGCCGCGAAGGCCAGGGCCCTGGAGCGCGTCCATGAACTCTTCCCGGTGCTCGCCGAGCGCGCGGGCCAGCGCGCCGGGCTCCTCTCGGGCGGCGAGCAGCAGATGCTCGCGGTGGCCAGGGCGCTGATGGGCTCGCCGAAGCTGCTGCTCCTGGACGAACCGTCCCTGGGGCTGGCTCCGTTGATGGCGGCACGCATCGCCGACACCATCGAGGAGATCAACACCCAGGGCACCTCGGTGCTCCTCGTCGAACAGAACGCCGCACTCGCGCTGCGCCTCGCGTCGCGTGCGTACGTCCTGGACGTGGGCGAAGTGGCACTCGCGGGACCGGCGGACGAGCTGTCCGCGTCCGACGAGGTACGCCGCCGCTACCTCGGCGTGGTCGACGAGACCGCGGCGGCCGATGCCTCGCGCGGGGTCAGCGCGCTGCCGGTGCTGCGGCGATGGGCGGGCCGACGATGACCGAGGACCACTCGGCGGCCGATGGGCCACCGCAGGAGGCGGCGGACGTACCCACCCTGGGCGGACCCTCCTCGGACGCACCCACCCCGGACGTACCCGCCCTGGACGTGAGGGAGTTGACCGTCCGCTTCGCGGGCCTCACCGCGCTCGACGCCGTCAGCTTCACCGTCAGGCCCGGCACCGTGCACGCGGTCATCGGGCCCAACGGCGCGGGGAAGTCCACCTGCTTCAACGTCCTGTCCGGCGTGTACCGCGCCACCGGCGGCAGCGTCCGCTTCGGCGAGCACGAGCTGACGGCGATGCCTCCGCACCGCATCGCCGACCTCGGCGTCGCACGGATCTTCCAGAACCTCGCCCTGCCGCCGCGTGCGACGGTCGCCGACAGCCTGATGCTCGGCCGCCACCGGCTGACCCGCACGGGATTCCTCGCCGCGGGCCTCCGCCTGCCGTCGGCCGCGCGCGAGGAGCGCCGACACCGCGAACGTGTCCGTGAGATAGCGGCGTTCGTGGGAATCGAACACCAACTGCACGCCCCGGCGGGCTCCTTGCCCTACGGGCAGCAGAAACTCGCCGAACTGGCCCGCGCCTTGTGCATGGAGCCACGACTTCTCCTGCTCGACGAGCCGGTCGCGGGCATGACCGCGGACGAGCGCCGCCGCACGGCGGCCGTCATCGCGGGCGTCCGGGACAGCCTCGGAATCTCGATCGTCCTGGTGGAACACGACATGGGGGTGGTGATGCGGCTCGCGGACGCGGTGACCGTACTTGACTTCGGCCGGCGCATCGCGGACGGCGCCCCGGCGGCCGTACAGAACGACCCGGCGGTCGTGCGGGCCTACCTGGGAGAGGAGGCCACCTCATGACCACCTTCGTCGAACTGCTTCTCAACGGTCTCGCGATGGGCTCCGTCTACGCCCTCATCGCCCTCGGCTTCGTCGTCATCTTCCGGGCCACCGAAGTCGTGAACTTCGCACACGCCTCGCTGCTCCTGGCCGGCGGCTACATCACCGCATCGCTCCACGACGACATCGGCTTCTGGCCCGCGCTGCTCGTCGGCATCGCGGGCGCCGCCGTCGTCGGCGCCGCCATCGAGTTCCTGGTCATGCGGCGCTACCGGGGCTCGGACCACAGCGTCCTCGCCATCGTCACCATCGGCGTCGACATCCTGCTCACCACCGAACTCACCCGCCGCCTCGGCACCGACGTGCTCTCCCTCGGCGACCCCTGGGGCGACTCCGTGCTCACCATCGGGTCGGTCTCCATCGCCCACACCCGGATCGCCGCGTTCGTCTCCGCCGCGCTCCTGATCACCGTCTTCCTGCTCGCCTTCCGCTACACCTCCTGGGGCGTGGCGATGCGCGCCGCGGCGGAGAGCCCGGAGACGGCGGCCCTGATGGGCGTGCGCCTGGGCAGGGTCTCGCTCGGCGCCTGGGCGGTGGCGGGCGGTCTGGCCGCAGTGGCGGCGCTCTTCCTCACCGTCTTCCCGACCCCGGGACTCGAACGGGCCACCTCGCTTGCCGCCCTGAAGGCGTTCCCCGCCGCGATCCTCGGCGGCCTCGACTCCACCACGGGCGCTCTCGTCGGCGGGCTCGTGGTCGGGGTCACCGAGTCGCTCGCGACCGGGTACCAGAGCGAACTCACCTTCCTGGGAAGGGGCCTCGGCGACCTGGCGCCCTATCTCGTGATGACCGTCATCCTTCTCATCCGGCCCGCCGGACTCTTCGGCACGAAGGAGCTCACCCGTGTCTGAAGTCCTGGCCCGTGGGCGGGAGTTGCGCTCCCGAGGCCGTACGCGGCTGACGCGCCCCCGGACGTACGTCTGGATCGCGGGGGCCGTCCTCCTGCTCGCCCTGCCCTTCTACCTCGACCGGTTCTGGCTCCAGGCGGGCCTCTTCGCCATGGCGGCCGCGATCGGCGCGATCGGCCTCAACCTCCTCACCGGCGCGACCGGCCAGCTCTCCATGGGCCACGCCTTCTTCCTCGCGATCGGCGCGTACGGATACTGCGTCTTCGCGGGGGACGGGAAGGACGGCCTGACCGGACTCGGGCTCCCCACCTGGATCGCGGCCACCCTCGCCGTGATCGTCGCGGGGATCGCGGGCGGGCTCTTCAGCCCCATCGCGGGACGCCTGCGCGGCGCGTACCTCGGCATCGCGACCCTGGCCCTGATCTTCATCGGGCAGCACGTCCTCTTCAACGCCCACGACCTGACCGGCGGCTCCAACGGACGCGACGTGCCGCCCCTGAGCCTCTTCGGCATCACCTTCGACGACAGCGAGCTCGTCGTGGCCGCCGTGCCGTTCGGGTCGTCGGAGAAGCTCTGGTACGCCGGGCTCTTCCTCCTCTTCGGCTGCGGGCTCTTCGCCCGCGGCGTGCTGCGCGGACGGCCGGGACGCGCCATGAACGCCATCCGCGACCACCGCATCGCCGCGGGCGTCATCGGGGTGCCCGTCGCCCGCTACCGAGCGGGCGTCTTCGTCCTGTCGTCGATGTACGCGGGCCTCGCCGGCGTCCTGCTGGCCCTCGTCTTCCAGCGCACGGTGCCGGACTACTTCGGCATCACGCTGTCCCTCGAATACCTCGCCATGATCGTCATCGGCGGCCTCGGCTCGGTGGCGGGCGCGGTGGCCGGTGCGGCCGTCGTGTCCCTGCTGCCGCAGCTCCTGACCCGGTACAGCGACGCGCTGCCCTTGGTCTCGGCCCCCGGCAGTGGCGGGATCACACCGGGTGAGGCGTCCCGGTATCTGTACGGCGCCGCCGTCGTGGCGGTGGTGCTGTTCCTGCCCGGCGGCCTGGCCAGCTTCGCCGCCCGGCGCTCCAGGCCGACGTCCGGCCCAACTCCAGGGGAGGAACGATGAGTTCACGCACATTGAAAAGGGCCACCGCGACGGCTACGGCACTTGCCGCGCTGCTTGCGGTGGCGGGTTGCAGCTCCAAGGCGGAGGACGACAAGGGCGACAAGAAGAGCGCGGGCGGGGTCAAGACCGGCGTCGGCGTCTCGTCGGACGCGATCACACTCGGCGTGCTCACCGACATGACCGGTGTCTACGCGACCCTCGGCAAGAGCGTCACCCAGGCCCAGCAGCTCTACGTCAAGCAGACCAACGCCGACGGCGGCATCTGCGGCCGCAAGCTGAAGCTGACCGTCCGCGACCACGGCTACGACCCCCAGAAGGCGGTCGCCGGATACACCGAGCTGGAGCCGGACGTCCTCGGCTTCGCCCAGTTCATCGGCTCCCCGTTCGTCGCCGCGGTCAAGCAGCGGGTCGACGCGGACAAGGCGCTCGTACTGCCGCAGGCGTGGTCCGCGAACCTCCTGGGCAGCCCGTACGTCCGGGTGGTCGGCTCGACGTACGACCTGGAGACGATCAACGCGATCGACTTCCTGATGAAGGAGAAGGGCCTCAAGAAGGGCGACAAGCTCGGCCATGTCTACTTCGAGGGCGACTACGGCGAGAACGCCCTGAAGGGCTCGCAGTACATGGCGAAGAAGTCGGGCCTCACCGTCGTCGAGCAGAAGATCAAGGCGACCGACAACGACATGACGGCGCAGGTCGCCGCTCTGAAGAAGGCGGGGGTGAAGGGCGTGGTGATCAGTGCGGGACCGCGTCAGGCGGCCTCGCTCGTGGGTGTCGCGGCGGCGGGCAGGTTCGATGTCCCGATCATCGGCAACAACTCGGCGTTCGCGCCCCAGCTCCTGGGCACGCAGGCGGGCCCGGCCCTCGCGAAGAACTACTACGTGGCCTCGCCGACCCTCCCGATCGGCGCGGACACCCCCGTGGCGAAGAAGCTGGTCGCCGACTACAAGGCCGCGTACCCCAAGGACGCCCTGGACAACGGAGTGTCGGCCGGCTGGACCGCGGCGTCCATCTTCGGCGAGGCACTGAAGAAGGCGTGCAAGAGCAAGGACCTCACCCGTGAGGGCGTCGACAAGGCGCTCCTGACGATCAACGCCTACGACACGGGCCTCGGCGTCGACCAGAACTTCACCGACCCCAAGGCGCCCTCCTCGAAGGAGAGCGTGATCCTGCGGCCCGACAAGAGCGTGACGGGCGGCATGAAGGTGGCCAGGGAGCCGGGAGCATCGGCGGCGGCCGAGGGGTACACCACACCGGGAGCCTGAGAGCGCACCGCGTCCGAGCGGCCCGGATCCGGGCAACGAGGAGGGGCCCGAACCAATTGGTTCGGGCCCCTTCCACGACGTACAAGAACCGCTACGGCAGCTGCGCCGCCCGTGCCTCACGCCGGTTGTCCCGGAAGTTGTTCACCCGGCGGGCCGTGGCGAACAGCGGGATCACCGCGCCGAGCACCAGCTGCAGCGCGCAGCCGGTCTGCAGCAGGAGCTGCCCGCCCGGCGCCTCGAAGGCCCAGGCCGCGAGCAGCCCCATGGCCGCGACGATCCACGCGAGCATCGCCACCGCGAGGGGACCCCGCGGCTTGGGGTACTCGACCCGGCTGACCATGAGCCACGCCGTACCGATGATCGCCAGGAGCGTCGCCACGAAGGGCAGCTCCAGGAGCACGATCGAGACGACCGTCAGGGCGCCGAAGGGCGATGGCATGCCCTGGAAGGTGCCGTCCTTCACGGTCACGCAGCTGAACCGCGCAAGCCGCAGCACCACCGCCAACAGCACGACGATCGCTCCGACCGCGGCCACTCTCTGGTGCGCGTCGTCGGCGACCATGCCGTAGACGAGCACGAAGTACGCGGGGGCCAGACCGAAGCTGATCAGGTCCGACAGGTTGTCGAGCTCGGCGCCCATCGGCGAGGACCGCAGCTTGCGTGCCACGAGCCCGTCGAAGAGGTCGAAGACGGCCGCGCAGAGCATCAGGATCACGGCGGTCGCGGCGGAGTGCCGCGCCATGCCGCTTTCGTTGCTGCCCTGCAGGTGCGGGATGAGGATGCCCGTGGTGGTGAAGTACACCGCCATGAACCCGCACGTGGCGTTACCGAGCGTGAGGGTGTCCGCTATTGAGAGGCGGAGTGAGAGAGGCATCTCCTCGTCGGCCTCGTCCTCGGCCGCCTCGGGCACCCAGCCCGCCTGTGTCTCTGGATCAACCACGGTCAATTCGAGTCACCCCAGCCACGGTCTTCTGACCGACCTCGACGTCCACGTCGACACCCTCGGGGAGATAGATGTCGACGCGGGAGCCGAAGCGGATCAGGCCGATCCGTTCGCCTTGCTCCACCTTCGTGCCCTGCGGCACGTAAGGAACGATGCGTCGCGCGACGGCGCCCGCGATCTGGATCATCTCGATGTCACCGAGCTCGGTGTCGAAGTGCCAGACAACGCGTTCGTTGTTCTCGCTCTCCTTGTTGAACGCCGGGACGAACCCGCCGGGGATGTGCTCCACGGACGTCACCGTGCCCGCGAGGGGCGCGCGGTTGACGTGGACGTTCAACGGGCTCATGAAGATCGCGACGCGGGTACGCCCGTCCTTCCACGGCATGATGCTCTGCACCACGCCGTCGGCCGGGGAGATGACCCGGCCCTGGGCGATGTCGCGCTCGGGGTCGCGGAAGAACCACAGCATGCCCGCCGCCAAGGCGGTGGCAGGCACGGCGACGGCCGCGGCGCCCTTGGAGCGACGCGCGCGGACGAGGCTGAGCGCCGCGGTGGCGACGGTCGGCAGGAGCCACGGCGATGCTCCGCGCGCAAGGCGTACGCCAGCGAGGCTGTCGCGTGGTGCAGAGGTTTGGCTGTGGGGCATGGATGACCTTCGTAGCGGATGATGCCGCGCATGAACGGGGGACGGCGGCTTTTTCCGGATGGTATCGGTTGCGAGCCACAACTGGGCAAGCCAGGAAGCGGAGTCGACGGCCGAAGAGTGTTGACAGGGTGTGACCTTGTTCTCGATGAAAACACCCCAAATCGGGCATCTAGCCCTGGAATCGATACTCTTCGAGCAGTCGCCGCCCAATGATCATTTTCTGGATCTCGGCGGTACCTTCGCCGATCAGCAGCATGGGAGCCTCACGGTACAGGCGCTCGATCTCGTACTCCTTCGAGAAGCCATAACCGCCATGAATCCGGAACGCGTCCTCTACGACTTCTTTGCAGTATTCAGAGGCGAGGTACTTCGCCATCCCTGCTTCGAGGTCGTTTCGTTCCCCGGAGTCCTTTTTGCGTGCTGCATTCACCATCATCGCATGGGCGGCCTCGACCTTGGTAGCCATCTCGGCCAGCTTGAACTGAATCGCCTGGTGCTGGGCGATCGGCTTGCCGAAAGTGTGGCGTTGCTGGGCATACGAGACACCGAGCTCAAATGCACGCTGAGCGACCCCGCAGCCACGCGCCGCGACATTTACCCGACCGACTTCGACGCCGTCCATCATTTGGTAAAAACCGCGTCCCGTCGTCCCGCCGAGCACGCGATTGGCCGGAATTCGTAGCCCGTCCATGATGAGTTCGGTCGTGTCGACGCCCTTGTAACCCATCTTGTCGATCTTGCCGGGGATGGTCAGGCCGGGCCGGACCTCTCCGAAGCCGGGCTCCTTCTCGACGAGGAAGGTCGTCATCGACTTGTGGGGCGCCGTGCCCTCGGGGTGTCCTTCGTCACTTCGGCACAGAACGGCCACCAGAGTCGACGTTCCGCCGTTGGTCAGCCACATCTTCTGACCGTTGAGGACGTACTCGTCGCCGTCCTTGACGCCCTTGGACGTGATCGCCGACACGTCGGAGCCGAGCGCGGGCTCCGACATGGAGAACGCGCCGCGCACCTCGCCGGCCGCCATGCGCGGCAGGAAGGTGTCCTTCTGCTCCTGCGTCCCGTGCTGCTTGAGCATGTAGGCGACGATGAAGTGGGTGTTGATGATGCCGGAGACCGACATCCAGCCACGCGCTATCTCCTCGACGCACAGTGCGTACGTGAGCAGCGACTCGCCCAGACCGCCGTACTCCTCCGGGATCATGAGCCCGAAGAGGCCCAACTCCTTGAGACCGTCCACGATCTGCTGCGGGTACTCGTCCCGGTGCTCGAGCTCCGTGGCGACCGGAATGATCTCCTTGTCGACGAAGTCCCGGACGGTGGAGAGGATCTCCTGCTGGATGTCGGTGAGACCTGCGGTCTGCGCGAGTCGGCTCATGGCTACTTCTCCTGCGTCTTCTTGGGAGTGTCCAGGAGCTCGGGGCGGCCGGGCTGCTCGCCGCCGCGCTCCTTGATGTACGTCTCGGTGGGGACCATCACCTTGCGGCGGAACACGCAGACCAGCGTGCCGTCCTGCTTGTAGCCCTTGGTCTCCACGTACACGATTCCGCGGTCCGACTTGGACTTCGACGGGGTCTTGTCCAGGACCGTGGTCTCGCCGTAGATCGTGTCGCCGTGGAAGGTCGGCGCCACGTGCTTGAGCGACTCGACCTCCAGGTTGGCGATCGCCTTGCCCGAGACGTCCGGCACGGACATGCCCAGAAGCAGCGAGTAGATGTAGTTGCCCACGACGACGTTCTTCCCGAAGTCGGTCGTCTTCTCCGCATAGTTGCTGTCCATGTGGAGGGGGTGGTGGTTCATCGTCAGGAGGCAGAAGAGGTGGTCGTCGTACTCGGTGACCGTCTTTCCCGGCCAGTGCTTGTAGACGTCCCCGACGGTGAACTCTTCGTAGGTGCGGCCGAACTGCATGGTCAGGCCTCCGGGATCTCGAACTTGGAGGTCCGGGTCATGCCCGCCGCGCGCCCCTTGCCGGAGATGACGAGCGCCATCTTGCGGCTCGCCTCGTCGATCATCTCGTCGCCGAGCATCGCCGAGCCCTTCTTGCCGCCCGCCTCGGAGGTGCAGTAGTCGTAGGCGTCCAGGATCAGCTCGGCGTGGTCGTAGTCCTCCTGGGAGGGCGAGAAGACCTCGTTGGCCGCCTCGACCTGGCCGGGGTGCAGGACCCACTTGCCGTCGAAGCCGAGGGCGGCGGCGCGGTTCGCGACCTCGCGGTAGCCGTCGACGTTCTTGATCTGGAGGTAGGGGCCGTCGATCGCCTGGAGGTTGTTGGCGCGGGCCGCCATCAGGATCTTCATGAGGATGAAGTGGTAGGCGTCCGCCGGGTAGCCGGGCGGCTGCTCGCCGACGACCAGGGACTTCATGTTGATCGACGCCATGAAGTCGGCCGGGCCGAAGATGATCGTCTCGACGCGCGGCGACGCCTGCGCGATCGCGTTGACGTTGTTCAGGCCCTGCGCGTTCTCGATCTGCGCCTCGATGCCGATCTTGCCGACCTCGAAGCCCATCGTCTTCTCGATCTGCGTGAGCAGGAAGTCGAGCGCGACGACCTGGTCGGCCGTCTGCACCTTCGGCAGCATGATGCAGTCGAGGTTCTGGCCCGCGCCCTCGACGACCGTGACCACGTCGCGGTACGTCCACTCGGTCGTCCAGTCGTTCACGCGCACGACCCGCGTCTTGCCCGTCCAGTCGCCCTCGTTGAGGAACTTGACGATGGTGTGCCGTGCCTCCGGCTTGGCGAGCGGCGCGCAGGCGTCCTCCAGGTCCAGGAAGACCTGGTCGGCGGGGAGGCCCTGGGCCTTCTCCAGGAAGCGCGGGTTCGAACCCGGTACCGCGAGACACGAGCGGCGGGGGCGGAGACGGTTGATGGGCGCGGTCATGCGGGGACCTCCAGAGGGTCGAGCTTGTTCGCTTTCCGGATCTCGTCGACGATACGGCCGATGATCTCGGTGATGCCGAAGTCCTTGGGGGTGAAGACGGCGGCCACACCTGCCGCCTTCAGGTCCTCGGCGTCGCTGTTGGGGATGATGCCGCCCGCGATGACGGGGATGTCGGGCGCGCCCGCCTCGCGCAGGCGCACGAGGACGTCGGGCACGAGCTGCGCGTGCGAGCCGGAGAGGATCGACAGGCCCACGGCGTGCACGTCCTCCGCGAGCGCGGCGTCGACGATCTGCTCGGGCGTGAGCCTGATGCCCTGGTAGACCACCTCGAAGCCGGCGTCACGGGCGCGCACCGCGATCTGCTCGGCCCCGTTGGAGTGCCCGTCCAGGCCCGGCTTGCCGACCAGGAAGCGGAGCTTGCCGGTGCCGAGGTCGGCGGCGGTCTTGGCGACCTTGTCGCGGACGAGGGCGAGCGGCGTGCCGGCCTCCGCGGTGACGGCCACCGGAGCGCTGGAGACGCCCGTGGGCGCCCGGAACTCCCCGAAGACCTCCCGCAGGGCACCGGACCACTCCCCGGTCGTCACACCGGCGCGTGCGCACTCCAGGGTGGCCTCCATGAGGTTGCCCGTGCCCGCGGCGACCTCCTTGAGCTTCTCCAGGGCCTTGCAGGGGCGCGGGTGGTTGAACGGCGGCTGGTAGCGGGTGTCGCGCCAGTGCTTGAGTGCGTCCACGACGCGGTTCTCGACCGCCGGGTCGACCGTCATGATCGCCGTGTCCAGGTCCGCGGTGAGCGGGTTCGGCTCGGTCGACTCGTAGGCGTTGACGCCGACGATCTTCTCCTCGCCCGACTCGATGCGCGCCCTGCGCTCGGCGTGCGAGGAGACCAGCTGCGACTTGAGGTAGCCGGACTCGACGGCGGCCATCGCGCCGCCCATCTGCTCGATGCGGTCCATCTCGGCGAGCGACTCCTCGACGAGGGACTCCACCTTGGCCTCGATGACGTGCGAGCCCTCGAAGATGTCCTCGTACTCCAGGAGATCGCTCTCCAGGGCGAGCACCTGCTGGATGCGCAGGGACCACTGCTGGTCCCACGGCCGGGGCAGGCCGAGCGCCTCGTTCCAGGCGGGAAGCTGCACGGCACGCGCGCGTGCGTCCTTGGAGAGCGTGACGGCCAGCATCTCCAGGACGATGCGCTGGACGTTGTTCTCGGGCTGCGCCTCGGTCAGACCGAGCGAGTTGACCTGCACGCCGTAGCGGAAACGGCGCTGCTTGGGGTTGGTGATGCCGTACCGCTCGCGCGTGATCCGGTCCCAGATGCGGCCGAACGCCCGCATCTTGCACATCTCCTCGACGAAGCGGACGCCCGCGTTCACGAAGAAGGAGATGCGGGCCACGACGTCACCGAACTTCTCGTCCGGCACCTGCCCGGAGTCGCGCACGGCGTCGAGGACGGCGACGGCGGTGGACATCGCGTACGCGATCTCCTGCACCGGAGTGGCCCCGGCCTCCTGCAGGTGGTAGCTGCAGATGTTGATGGGGTTCCACTTGGGGATGTGCGCCACCGTGTACGTGATCATGTCGGTGGTGAGGCGGAGGGAGGGCACCGGCGGGAAGACGTGCGTCCCGCGCGAGAGGTACTCCTTGACGATGTCGTTCTGCGTCGTCCCCTGGAGCTGCGTGATGTCCACGCCCTGCTCCTCCGCCACCACCTGATAGAGCGCCAGGAGCCACATGGCCGTGGCATTGATCGTCATCGAGGTGTTCATCTGCTCCAGGGGGATGTCCTGGAAGAGACGCCGCATGTCGCCGACGTGCGAGACGGGGACGCCGACCCGGCCGACCTCACCGCGGGCGAGGATGTGGTCCGGGTCGTAGCCGGTCTGCGTGGGCAGGTCGAACGCGACCGAGAGGCCCGTCTGACCCTTGGCGAGGTTGCGCCGGTACAGCTCGTTGGACGCCTCGGCCGTGGAGTGACCGGCATAGGTCCGCATGAGCCACGGCCGGTCCTTCTGACGCTCTGTCATGTGCGAACCCTCAGCCCTCAGACGTTCCGGAAGCGGTTGATCGCGTCGATGTGCTTGGCCCGCATCTCGGGGTCGCGCACGCCGAGGCCTTCTTGGGGTGCGAGGGCGAGGACGCCGACCTTGCCCTGGTGCAGGTTGCGGTGGACGTCGTAGGCGGCCTGGCCGGTCTCCTCCAGGGAGTAGACCCGGGAGAGGGTGGGGTGGATCTTGCCCTTGGCGACGAGGCGGTTGGCCTCCCAGGCCTCGCGGTAGTTCGCGAAGTGGGAGCCCACGATGCTCTTGAGGGACATCCACAGGTAGCGGTTGTCGTACTCGTGGGTGTAGCCGGAGGTGGAGGCGCAGGTGACGATGGTGCCGCCCTTGCGCGTGACGTACACCGAGGCGCCGAAGGTCTCGCGGCCCGGGTGCTCGAAGACGATGTCCACGTCCTCGCCGCCGGTCAGCTCGCGGATGCGCTTGCCGAAGCGCTTCCACTCCTTGGGGTCCTGGGTGTGCTCGTCCTTCCAGAACTTGTAGCCCTCGGCGTTGCGGTCGATGATCGCCTCGGCGCCCATGGCCCGGCAGATGTCGGCCTTCTGGTCGCTGGAGACGACACAGATGGGGTTGGCGCCGCCGGCCAGGGCGAACTGGGTGGCGTACGAGCCGAGGCCGCCGCTCGCGCCCCAGATCAGGACGTTGTCGCCCTGCTTCATGCCGGCGCCGTTGCGCGAGACGAGCTGGCGGTAGGCGGTGGAGTTCACCAGGCCGGGGGACGCGGCCTCCTCCCAGCTCAGGTGGTCCGGCTTGGGCATCAGCTGGTTGGACTTGACCAGGGCGATCTCGGCGAGGCCGCCGAAGTTGGTCTCGAAGCCCCAGATGCGCTGCTCGGGGTCGAGCATCGTGTCGTTGTGGCCGTCGCTGGACTCCAGCTCGACGGAGAGGCAGTGCGCGACGACCTCGTCGCCCGGGTTCCAGGCGTTCACGCCGGGGCCGGTGCGCAGGACGACGCCCGCCAGGTCGGAGCCGATGACGTGGTACGGCAGGTCGTGGCGCTTGGTGAGCTCGCTCAGGCGGCCGTACCGCTCCAGGAAGCTGAAGGTGGAGACCGGCTCGAAGATCGAGGTCCACACCGAGTTGTAGTTGACCGAGGAGGCCATCACGGCCACCAGGGCCTCACCCGGGCCGAGTTCGGGCACCGGGACGTTGTCCAGGTGCAGCGACTTGCGGGGGTCCTTGTCGCGGGTCTCGAGCCCGGCGAACATCTCCGCCTCGTCCTTGTGCACGGTGATCGCGCGGTACGAGTCGGGCAGGGGAAGAGCGGCGAAGTCGGCGGACGTGGTGTCCGGCGACTGGATCGCGTCCAGGATTTCCTTCACGGTGATGCCTCCGGCGAAGTGCGGGCCCCCTCTGAGGGGAACACGCTCTTGAGGGTTACGTCGGGTGCTGCTGGTGCTTGTGGAGGTGTGCCGTCGGTTCGGCGAAGGGTGATGCTCGGCAGCGCTTGGTGTGGCGCGGGAGGTTGCCTGTGACGCAGGCGTCCGGGCGCACGAGCCGTGGCTTGTGGGGACAGCCGGCGTACGGATGTTCTCTGCACGCCGGCCGCCCGGACAACATCAACGTATGACACCGCGTGCCAGTGGGCAAGACACTGAGTGCCATCAATTTTTGATGGATGATCGATCAGCGCAGGTCAGAGGGTGTGACGGCATGACAGAGGGGGCGCTACCGGTGGGTAGCGCCCCCTCAAAAGCCGAGGACGAAAGGGCGGAAAACGGGACCTAAAGCGTCCCGGGAGTCCCGCGAGCCCCTAGGAGTCCCGCTCCCGCAGCGCCTTCTCGATCGTCCGCATGATCTCGTCCAGCGGTGCGTCCGTCCGTGCGACCGTGACCAAAACGTCGCCGCCGGTGCTCACCGAGGCCGCCGGAGCGGTGGTGGTGTCACGCCCCGCCCCGATGCCCGAACCGAAGGTCCTGCGGACGATGGCGAAGGCGTGGTCCAGCTGGGTCTCCACGTCGCCCTGGCCGCCCGCACGCAGCCACCGGCGGAGCACGTGGTTGTGCGCGGTCACCACCGCCGACGCCGCGACCTCCGCGAGCAGCGGATCGTCGTTGCCGTCGTGGTGGGCCTGCTCGTCGAAGTGGCCCAGGAGATAGCGCGTGAAGAGCCGTTCGTAGCGGGCCACCGAGGCGATCTCCCGCTCGCGCAGGGTGGGGACCTCGCGCGTCAGGCGGTACCGCTCGACGGACACCGCGGGCGACGCGGCGTACATCTTCATGACTTCCTTGATGCCCCGGCACACCGTGTCCAGCGGGTGCTCGTGCGGCGGCGCCGCGTTGAGCACCGCCTCCGCCCGGATCAGTGTGTCGTCGTGGTCCGGGAAGATCGCCTCTTCCTTGGAGCGGAAGTGCCGGAAGAAGGTCCGGCGCGCGACCCCGGCCTGCGCGGCGATCTCGTCGACCGTCGTCGCCTCGTACCCCTTGGACGCGAAGAGCTCCATCGCCGCGGCCGCCAGCTCCCGGCGCATCTTGAGCCGTTGGGCGGCGGCGCGGCTGCCGGCCGCGCTCTCCGGAGCGTCGGGCGTAGCGGGCGTACGTGAGGACTTGGCGGCCTTGGGCATGACCCGAACGTACTGCATATGCGCAGCCGAGTGCTCCTGCGGGACGGGGCCGCCCGACGGTTCGAGCAGCCCGCCCCAGTCCGTGCGCGGTCTGCCGTCAGGCGCGCCCCCGTCCGTTACCGGCCTACCGTCGGGCATATTCGCGGAAGCCGCGGCCGGTCTTGCGGCCGAGGCAGCCCGCGGCCACCAGGTGTTCGAGCAGGGGAGCGGGGGCCAGGCCCGGGTCGCGGAACTCGCGGTGCAGGACCTTCTCGATGGCCAGCGAGACGTCCAGGCCGACGACGTCCAGGAGCTCGAAGGGGCCCATGGGGTAGCCGCCGCCGAGCTTCATCGCGGCGTCGATGTCGTCGAGCGTCGCGTAGTGCTCCTCGACCATCTTGATCGCGTTGTTGAGGTAGGGGAACAAGAGCGCGTTCACGATGAAGCCCGCGCGGTCGCCGCAGTCCACCGGGTGCTTCTTGATGGTCGCGCAGACCTGACGGACCGTCGCGTGCACGTCGTCGTCCGTGAGGACCGTGCGGACCACCTCGACCAGCTTCATCGCCGGTGCCGGGTTGAAGAAGTGCATCCCGATCACGTCGCCGGGGCGCGAGGTGGCGCGGGCGCAGGCGACCACGGGCAGGGACGAGGTGGTGGTCGCCAGGATCGCCCCCGGCTTGCAGACCTTGTCGAACGCCGCGAACAGCTGCTGCTTGATCTCCAGGTCCTCGGCGACCGCCTCAAGGGCCAGGTCGACGTCGGCGAACGCGTCGTACGTACCGGCCGGAGTGATCCGGTCCAGGGTCTTGGCCGCGGTCTCCGCCGTCATCCGGCCCTTGTCGACGGACCGCGAAAGCGACTTGCCGATACGGGACTTGGCCTTCTCGGCCTTCTCCTCGCTGCGCGCGGCGAGCACCACGTCGTAACCGGCCTTGGCGAAGACCTCGGCGATGCCGGACGCCATGGTCCCCGATCCCGCGACGCCGACCGAGCGGATGGTGCGTCCGCCGCCCTGCCTGCCGTCCTCCGGCGGGGTCAGCGCGTCGCGCACGACGACCGAACTGCCGGGCGCCTCGTACGAGTAGAAGCCGCGCCCCGACTTGCGGCCGGTCAGGCCCGCCTCGCTGAGCTGCTTGAGGATCGGCGCGGGCGCGTGCAGCCGGTCGTGCGACTCGGAGTACATCGCGTCCAGGACCGTGCGGGCCGTGTCGACGCCGATCAGGTCGAGCAGCGCGAGCGGGCCCATCGGCAGGCCGCAGCCGAGCCTCATCGCGGCGTCGATGTCCTCACGGGACGCGTACTTCGCCTCGTACATCGCCGCTGCCTGGTTGAGGTAGCCGAAGAGCAGGCCGTCGGCGACGAATCCGGGCCGGTCGCCGACCGCGACGGGCTCCTTGCCCAGCGCGTACGCGAGGTCGGTGACGGAGGCGACGGCCGCGGGCGCGGTCAGCACGGAGGAGACCACCTCGACCAGCTTCATCGCCGGGGCCGGGTTGAAGAAGTGCAGGCCGAGCACCCGCTCGGGGCGCGCCGATTCGGCGGCCAGACGGGTCACGGACAGCGCGTTCGTGCCGGTCGCGATGATCGTCTCGGGGCGCACGACGGCGTCGAGTTCGCGGATGAGCTGCTGCTTGATCTCGTACGACTCCGGGGCGACCTCGATCACGAGGTCGGCGTCGGCCGCGGCCTGCAGATCGGTGAACGTGCGGATCCGGGAGAGCGCGTCACGCCGCTCGTCCTCGGTGAGCTGCTCACGGCGCACGGCACGCGCGGTCGACGACTCGACGGCGGCCACGGCCTGGGCGCCCGCGGCCTCGCTGATGTCGATGCCGATGACCTCGCGTCCGGCGCGGGCCAGGACCTCGGCGATGCCGGTGCCCATCGTGCCGAGACCGATCACGGCGACGGTGTTCAAGGGAGTGTCCATGCGTGGACTCCAGGAAGTGAGTGACGACTGAGGGGCGCACGCGGTGCGCGGCAACGGCGGCGCGGCGTACGGAAGGTGAGCTGCTGCGTGTCGTGACCGGGCGGCGAGAACGCACACGCCCGTGAGGAGTCGACCGGCTCTGTCCCGGAGCCGCGTCGTACTGGGGTGGAGCTGAGGTGCTCGAAGCACCGAACCGACAAGCGCTCGAACCGGCTGCGTCACCAGGCCGGCAAGAGTTGAGAACTGCTGACGGGGAGTGTGCCCCGCTCACATGAGATTAACCGGCGAGTAACGAGCGCGCCAGTCCCCGGGGTTTGTGATCTACATCGCGGATAGGCTCCCCGTCATGGACGTGGAGTTGCGGACGGTGACGGAACGCTTACGCCGCGAGGCGGGAGTCTCGAAGACCTACGAGAGGCTGGTCGCGACCGGCGATGTCGAGGAACTCGCGGAGGTGCTCGCCGCGGCGGGTCAGCCACTGTGGGCGCGGGAGCTCGCGGCGGTCCGGCTCGGTGCCGCCGGGGACAGCAGGGCCTTCGAGTCCCTGGTGCTGCTCCTGAACCACCGGGACCCCTCGCGGTGCGCGGCGGCGGCATACGCCCTGGCCCGCCTCGGCGACCCGCGTACGGCACGGGCGGCAGCCGCCCTGGCCACCAATGAGCTGCGCGTCGCCTACGCCCTGCACCCGGTGCGTCTGCTCACCGAGCTGCGCGCGCCCGAGTCCGCGCCCGCCCTGATCACCACGCTGGGGCGCAGGCTCGCCCCGCACGATCCGTACGGGAAGATCGCGCTCGCGTGCGTGGAGGGCCTGGGGGCGCTGGGGGACCCGCGCGCCCGGCCCGTCCTGACGCAGGCGTGCGGCTTTCCGCGCCTGGCGGCCGCCGCGTCCGCGGCCCTGGCCCGATTGCCCGGCTAGCTTCGGCCGATCGGGTCCACAGGGCGCCGATCGCGTCTACAGGACGGCGTACGCCTCTATCTCCATCAGGAACTGCGGCGCGACCAGCGCCGAGACCTGGACCGCGGAGGCGGCGGGAAGGCGCTCCGGATCCATGTACGTGTCCCGCGCCGCCCGGATGTCGGGCATGTAGGCCATGTCCGTGACGTAGTACGTCAGCTTCACGACGTCCCGGAAGCTGCCGCCCGCGGCCACGAGGCAGTGCCACAGATTGTCGAACACCTGCCGCGCCTGGGCCGCCGGGTCGCCCTCGCCGACGAGCTTCCCGTGCCCGTCCAGGGCGAGTTGACCGGCGATCGCCACGAAACGGCCCGTCCCCATGACCACGTGCGTGTACTGGGTGGCGGGGAAGACGCCGCTGGGGGCGTTGATGTGGGTCAATCGGCTCATGGGCCCATCCTGGACCATCACTGTCTCAACGCCCCCGCTGGGCTCGGCCGTTGCTCAGCCGCGGAAGCCGAGCAGCCCGTGCAGCGCGGCCCCGCGCCCCGAACCGCTCTTGGCGCTCATCGGCTTCGGGTCGGGCAGCGCCCGGCACACCGCGTCGACCTCGCCGCCGCTCCGCGGCACCTTGCCCTTCTCCAGGTAGGCCGCCAAGTGCCCGTCCAGGCAGGTGTTTCCGGAGAGGGTGATGCCGTGGTTGCCGCCGCCCTGTTCCACGACCAGGCTCGATCCGTGCAGCTTGCGGTGCATCGTGACGCCGCCCTCGTAGGGGGTGGCCGCGTCGTCCGTCGCCTGGAAGAGCAGCACCGGCGGCAGGCCGGAGTTGGACACGTTCGTCGGCTCCAGGGAGCCCGTCGGCCAGTACGCGCACGGCGCGTTGTACCAGGCGTTGCTCCAGGTCATGAACGGCGCCTTGTCGTGGACCTTCCAGTTGTCGTCGCGCCAGGTGCTCCAGTCGCGCGGCCAGCCCGCGTCACGGCACTGCACGGCCGCGTAGACGCTGTAGCCGTTGTCGCCCGCCGCGTCGACGGCGCCGAAGTTCTCGTACGCCTCCACGAGCGGATCGGCGTCCTTGTCGTTCACGTACGACGCGAACACCTCGGCGAGGAACGGCCAGTAGCCGTTGAAGTAGCCCCCCGGCAGATAGGTGTCCTCCAGCTCACCCGCGCCGACCTTCTTGCCCGCGGGCTGCTTGGCGACGGCCGCCCGCATCGCGTACCACTTGGCCTCGACCTTCGCCGGGTCCGTGCCGAGCCCGTACGTCTTGTGGTGCTTGGCGACCCAGGCCGCGAAGGCCTTGTGGCGGGCGTCGAAGGCGTGGTCCTGCTGGAGGTTGTCGTCGTACCAGACGCCCGTGGGGTCGACGGCCGAGTCGAGGACCATGCGGCGCACGCGGTCCGGGAAGAGCTTTCCGTAGACGGCGCCCAGGTACGTGCCGTACGAGTAGCCGAAGAAGTTGATCTTCTTGGCGCCGAGCGCGCCGCGGATCGCGTCCATGTCCTTGACCGCGCTCACCGTGTCGATGAACGGCAGGACGTCCGCGTACTTCTCGGCACACGCCGTGACGAAGGCCTGCGTCCGGTCGAGATCGGCCTGCTCGATCGCGGGTGTGGCCGGCACGGTGTCCGGGCGCACCGGGTCGAAGTGGCCGGGGCGGCAGTCGAGGGCCGGCTTGCTCTTGCCGACGCCGCGCGGGTCGAAGCCGATGACGTCGTACCGCGCCGACACCTTCGCGGGCAGCGTCTTCGCGACGAACCCCGCGAGGGACAGACCGCTGCCGCCGGGGCCGCCGGGGTTGACCAGGAGCGGGCCCTGGGACTTCTTCGCGGTGTGCGGGACCCGGGACAGGGCGAGGGTGATCTGCCGGCCGTCCGGCAGGTCGTGGTCGAGCGGGACGTCGAGCGAGGAGCACTGGAGCGTGGGGTAGTCCTTGGTCGCGCACTTCTCCCAGGTGAGGGGGGCGGCGCGCGGCGTGCTCGCGGTGTCGGCGCTCGCGGCGGGTACCGCGGCCGTGACCATCGAGGCCACCACCGCGGCGACGCCGCACAGGGCGACGGCGCGTCTGTTCATCCGGCCTCCAGGGACGGGGAGTGCGGGCCGCGGATGCCGCGGTCCCCGCGGCATCGTCCCCGGAAACTCCGCCCGGAAGGTGCGCTTTTGACGATAAATAACCTGAAAGGCGCAGTGTGAAGATCAGAGGAGGGTGAGCTGGGTGCCTCCGGGCCGGGGCTCGGGCTCGGGTTGTTCCGGTACGCGGATGCGGCGGGCGGCGCCCCCGCGCGCGGGCCCGATGCCGAACTCCTCGGCCAGCTCGTGCACGTGCCGGGTGATCCGGCGTTGGTACCACTTGGGCGCATAGGCGCCCTCCGCGTACAGCCGCTCGTAGCGCCGCACGAGGTAGGGATGGTGCTGCTCCAGCCACGCCATGAACCACTCGCGCGCTCCGGGCCGCAGGTGCAGCACGAGCGGCGTGACGGAGGTCGCCCCCGACGCGGCGATGGCCCGCACGGTCGCCCGCAGCTGCTCGGGCCGGTCCCCGAGGAAGGGGATCACGGGCGCCATGAGCACCCCGCACCCGATCCCGTGCTCGGTCAGCGTCCGTACGACGTCGAGCCGCCGCTGCGGAGCGGGCGTCCCCGGCTCGACGGTGCGCCACAGCTCCTGGTCGACGAAGCCGACGGACACGGAGATGCCGACGTCGGTGACGGCGGCGGCCTGGCGCAGCAGTTCGAGGTCGCGCAGGATCAGGGTGCCCTTCGTGAGGATGGAGAAGGGATTCGCGTGATCGCGCAGGGCGGCGATGATCCCGGGCATGAGCGCGTACCGCCCCTCGGCCCGCTGATAGCAGTCGACGTTCGTGCCCATGGCGATGTGCTCGCCGTGCCAGCGGGGCGAGGCGAGCTGGCGCCGCAGCAGATCGGGGGCGTTGACCTTGACCACGATCTGGCTGTCGAAGCCGAGCCCCGTGTCCAGGTCCAGATAGCTGTGCGTCTTGCGCGCGAAGCAGTAGACGCACGCGTGCGAGCAGCCGCGATAGGGATTGACCGTCCACTCGAAGGGCATGCGGGACGCTCCCGGCACCCGGTTCACGATCGTTCTGGCCCGGATCTCGTGGAAGGTGATTCCAGAGAACTCGGGTGTGTCGAAGGTCCTGGTCGTGACCGCGTCCGCGCCGAACAGCGCGGCATCCGCGACACCCCGTGACGGCCCGTCGGTGAGGTTCTCCCAGCGCATGACGCCTCCTCGGTAGCACTGGCCACACAATAGAACACATGTTCCCTTGATCGTGCGGGGGAGTGAGCCGGACTCTGTCTGTGGCTAGCGTGTGGCCTTCGCCAGGCCCGCCACTCGACCGGGAGGTCATGACGTGACCAGCAAGTTCACCGAGCTTTCGATCGACTGTGCCGATCCCGGCGGTCTCGCCAGGTTCTGGTGCTCGGTCCTCGACTACGAGGTGCAGGAGGAGGACCAGGACGAGGGGGTCGTCATCATCGGCTCCCCGCTGGTGCCCGAGGGCAAGAAGCGCCTCGGCCCGGTGCCGCCGGCGCTCACCTTCGCGCGCGTGCCCGAGGGCAAGACCGTCAAGAACCGGCTCCACATCGACGTCAACCCCACCGACAGGGAGCAGGGCGAGGAAGTGGGCCGCCTGCTCGGCCTGGGTGCCCGGCACGCCGACGTCGGCCAGAGGGGCGACGAGGACTGGGTCACGCTCGTCGACCCGGAGGGGAACGAGTTCTGCGTCCTCGCGGGCCGTCGCCCCTGAGCGGGTGCCGTACGCCGTTGCCGGGACCCCGATTTGGGAGGCCGGTACGCAGGGTGGTTGGCTTTCCGCGAACCCCCCGAGTAACAACCGAGTGCTGGAGGAAGTGCCATGGCGCAGGTCGAGGCGACCACGGAGCGGATCATCGCGGCGCAGCCGGAGGACGTCTTCGACGCGCTTGCCGACTACGAAGGCACGCGCCCGAAGATCCTGTCGGAGCACTTCAGCGAGTTCGAGGTGCGTGAGGGCGGCGACGGCGAGGGAACGCTCGTCCACTGGAAGCTCCAGGCGACCAGCAAGCGGATCCGGGACTGCCTCCTCGAGGTCACCGAGCCGACCGACGGACAGCTCGTCGAGAAGGACCGCAACTCCTCCATGGTCACGACCTGGACCGTGACCCCGGCGGGGGAGGGCAAGGCGCGCGTGGTCGTCTCCACCGTGTGGAACGGCGCGGGCGGCATCGGCGGCTTCTTCGAGAAGACCTTCGCCCCCAAGGGGCTCGGGCGGATCTACGACGAGGTGCTCGGCAAGCTCGCCGCCCAGGTCGAGAAGTAGACCGACGCCCGACCGGTCCTCAACTTCGGTAGCCCATAAGGGTTGTTGTCACGCTCACCGTTTCGAGTGGTTTTCAGTTCGGGCCAGTTGTACGGCGTAGGGCTCCCACCGGCGCATACGTGTGCCGGACACCCTGTAGGTGCGACTCGTCGCGCTTGCTCGCAGTTGTCGCGTAATGCGAGAAATGTGCGGCGCAGGCGCGACGAGGGGAGCAGGACGTGGGTGGGACGACGCTGGTGAAGGGCGCCGAGCGGGAGGGTGCCGTGGTGGCCCCGGCGCCTCCCGACGCCCAGGAGGCGCCACCACCCCAGGAGCACGTGTCGGCGACGGCGGGGCTCAGCCCCGCCCGCGTCCGGATGGTCTTCGTCGGGCTCATGCTCGCCCTGCTGCTCGCCGCGCTCGAGCAGATGATCGTCGCCACCGCGCTCCCGAAGATCGTCGGTGAGCTGCACGGCCTGGACAAGATGTCCTGGGCGATCACCGCCTACCTGCTCACGTCCACGATCGGGCTGCCCATCTACGGCAAGCTCGGGGATCTCTTCGGGCGCAAGGGCGTCTTCCAGTTCGCGATTCTCATCTTCATCGTCGGCTCCGCGCTTGCCGGTTGGTCGCGGACGATGGACCAGCTCATCGCCTTCCGCGCCCTCCAGGGCGTCGGCGCGGGCGGTCTCATGATCGGCGTACAGGCGATCATCGCGGACATCGTGCCGCCCCGGGAACGCGGCCGCTACATGGGCCTCATCGGCGCCGCGTTCGGCCTCGCGTCGGTCGCCGGACCGCTGCTCGGCGGGTTCTTCACCGACCACGTCACCTGGCGCTGGTGCTTCTACTTCAACGTGCCCTTCGGACTGGTCACCCTCGCCGTCGTCAGCTTCGGCCTGAAGCTGCCCAAGCCCACCGCCAAGGCCCGACTCGACGTGCTCGGCGCGCTGTTGCTCGCGTCGGCCTCCACCTGCCTCGTGCTCCTGACCAGTTGGGGAGGCACCGAGCACGCCTGGGGCTCGCGCGTCATCCTGGGGCTCGGAGCCGGGGCCTTCGCCTCGGTCGTCCTCTTCGTCGTCGCCGAGCACTTCGCCGCAGAACCGATCATCCCGCTGCGCCTGTTCCGCGACTCGGTCTTCAACGTCACCGGTCTGGTGGGTGTGGTCGTCGGCATCGCCCTCTTCGGAGCGGCCAGTTATCTGCCGACCTTCCTGCAGATGGTCGACGGCGCGAGCGCCACCGAGTCCGGCCTCCTCATGCTGCCGATGATGGGCGGCGTCGTCGGCGCCTCGATCCTCTCCGGACAGCTCATCAGCCACACCGGGCGCTACAAGATCTACCCGGTCGTCGGCGGCGTCCTGTCCGTCATCGGCATGTGGCTGCTCTCCCGGCTCGAGGCCGACACGCCCCGGCTGCACTACAGCATCTGGATGGCCGTACTGGGCGCGGGAGTCGGCCTCGTCATGCCCGTGCTCATCCTCGCCGTGCAGAACGCCGTACGCCCCGCCGACCTCGGCACGGCCACCAGCGCCAACAACTACTTCCGGCAGATCGGCGGCAGCGTCGGCGCCGCGATCTTCGGGACCCTCTTCGCCGACCGGCTCGCGGACTCGCTCGCCGAGCGCATCCCGGCCGGGGCGGGCCTCCCCGACCCCGAGGCCATCACCCCGCAACTCGTCCACGCGATGCCCGCCCCGCTGCGCGACGGCTACATCCAGGCCTACGCCGACGCGATGCCGCGCATCTTCCTCTACCTGGTGCCGGTGCTCGCCCTCGGCATGCTGATCACCTTCTTCCTCAAGGAGACCCCCCTGTTGTCCAGCGCCGCGTCCCAGGACGCCCCCACGGCCGCGCCCACGCCCATTCCCCAGGCCCGTACCGCCTACGCCGCCGGGGTGCCCGTCTGCGGCACCGTGCAGCACCCGGACGGCACGGTGGTGCCCCGCGCCGCCTTGACCCTCATCGACGTCGCGGGGCAGCAGATCGGCCGCGGCGCGAGCGGCGACGACGGGCGGTACGCGCTCTCCACGCCGGGCTCGGGATCGTTCGTCCTGATCGCGGCCGCGGGCGGCCACCAGCCGCAGGCGGTCACCGTCACCGTCGGGGAGCGCCCCGTGGAGCTCGACGTGGTGCTCGGCGGCGCCGGACGCCTGGCCGGCAGCGTCGTCACCGCCGACGGGACCCCGGTCAGGGACGCCGCGGTGACCCTCACCGACGTACGCGGAGAGGTTGTCGCCACCACCCGCAGCGGGCGCGAAGGCGGCTATGTCATCACGGAGCTGGTCGCCGGCGAGTACACCCTCGCCGCCAGCGCACCCGCCTTCCGCCCGGCCGCCCTGCCCGTCAGCGTGCAGGCATCCCGCGAGACCCGCCAGGACGTCGAGCTCGCGGGCGGCGCCGTCCTGCGCGGGACCGTGCGGGCCAGCGGCGGGCGCCCCGTGGAGGACGCGCGCGTGACGCTGCTCGACGCCGCGGGCAACGTCGTGGACACCCTCACGACCAGGGAGGACGGCACTTTCCGGTTCATCGATCTGTCGTCCGGCGAGTACACGGTCATCGCCGCGGGCTATCCGCCGGTGGCCACCGTGCTCCAGGTCGCGGGCGGCGGGCGCACGGAGCGGGATCTCCAGCTGGGGCACGAGGACTAGGCCCGGCCGCACGGAGACCGGCCTGTCCGCGCCTGTCTGACGGACCGGCGGACCGGCGGACCGGCGGACCGGCGGAAAATACCCGCCGGAGGCGCCCCCGCGCGTCCCAATTCCCGTATTGCACCGCATGGCAACCTGAGCCGGTCGTACGGTGGTTGGGGCGGCGCAGGCCCTCGCGGTGCCGCCGGAAGGAGCGAGGCCATGGAATACGGCACCCCGGACGGGCCGGTGGCGCAGCCTGCCATGGCCGGCCGGATCCCCCTCGCCGTGGTCGTCGTCGACGGCGCGGGTCTCGTCTCGCACTGGAGCACCGGCGCACGGAGGCTGTTCGGCTACTCCAGGGAGGCAGCCGTCGGAAGCCCGGCGGGCGACCTGCTTCCGGTGGCCGGCGCGATCCCGGAGGAACGCGCGAACTACTCCGAGTACGACGGCCTGGGCCCCGACCTGGGAACCTCCCTCGACGGACGCATCTCGTACCCCGCCGCCGGGCGCGCGCGGCTCTCCGTGCCCGGCGCCGAGCAGGACCGCGTGGACGTCCTGTGGTGGGCGTACCCACTCGTCGGCCCCGGACCCGAGCGGCTCCTCGTGCTCGCCGCGGACGCCGACCGGCTCGCCGACGAGGAAGGCCATGAGCCGGGCCAGGTGGAGCGGATAGCACCGGCGTTCGCCCTGCACACGGACTTTCCCGGAGCGGAGGAGCTGGCGCGCGGGCTGCCCGAGATCCTGCCCAGCATGAGCGTGGGGGAGAGCTCCCGCATCGTGGCGCAGATCCTCGAACTGGGCTATCCCGTCCTGGAGTTCAGCAAGCACGACCGGGTGCCCGTCACCCCGGACTGGGGCGTGCCGCTCCGCGCCGAGCGCAAGGCACGCAGGCTGCGCACGCAGCGGGCCGCCGCGGAGGGCATCACACCGGAGCCCGGCACACCGGACGAGCCCGAGGACCTCGAGTACGTGGCGGTGCGCGAGCGCCTGGAGTTCCTGAACGAGGTCAGCGGGCGCATCGGCACCTCGCTCGACCTGTCGCGGACGATCATCGAGGTCAGCCGGGCCGTCGTGCCGCGGTTCACGGATGTCGCGGGCACGTACCTGCGCGAACAGGTCGTCGCGGGCGAGGGCTTCCCCGATGGGCCGCCGGACGAGACGACCCTGTGGCACCGGGTCGCCGTGGAGCACACGGACGAGCCGGGCCGCTGGGACGACGTCGTGCCCGTCGGTGAGTCCATGCCGTTCCCTTCGCACACGCCGTTCTTCCAGTGCATGACCTCCGGCGATCCGGTCCTCGTGCCGCGCATCACGGAGCAGATGGGCAATGCGATCGCCTCGCAGTTCGAGAAGCGGGACATCCGCCCGCTCATCAACCACCGCTCGATGCTCGTCGTACCGCTGAAGGCCCGCAATGTGGTGCTCGGGTTCATGATCCTGCTGCGCCACCAGGAGCGGCCCGTCTTCAACGACATGGACCGCGTCACCGGCGCCGAACTCGCCGCCCGCGCGGGCCTCGTGCTCGACAACGCCCGCATGTACACGTACCAGGAGAGTGTCGCCGACACGCTCCAGGACAGCATGCTGCCGCACATCGAGCCGCGCATGACGGGCTGCGACATCGCCACGCGCTATCTGCCGGGCACGCTCCTCGGCCGGGTCGGCGGCGACTGGTTCGACTCCGTGAAACTGCCCGGGTCGCGCACCGCGCTGGTCGTCGGCGACGTGATGGGGCACGGCCTCAACTCGGCGGCGATGATGGGCCAGATGCGCACGGCCGTGCAGACCATGGCCGCCCTCGACCTGCCGCCCGCCCAGCTCCTGCGCAACCTCGACGACCTGGCGCAGCGGCTCGGCGAGCACTATCTCGCGACCTGCCTGTACGCGGTCTACGACCCCATCGCGAGCGAGCTGCACCTGGCCAACGCGGGACACATCCCGCCCGTCCTGGTCCGCGCCGACGACGGCCGCAGCGAACTGCTCGACCTGCCGACGGGAGCGCCCATCGGTGTCGGAGGCGTGCCCTTCGAGGCGGTCACGGTGCGCGTGGCGCCCGGCGACCGGCTCCTGATGTGCACCGACGGCCTCGTCGAGGTGCGCGGCGAGGACATCGGTGTCGGACTCGCCACGCTCACCGAGTCCGCGGCCCACCCCGCGGCCTCCATGGACGCCGCCTGCGACACGATCATCCGGGCGCTGAACACCCGCGGCGGACGCAAGGACGACGTGGCCCTCCTGATGGCACGCCTGAACGGGATCGCGGACGAGGACGTCGCGACCTGGCGGCTCGCGCTCGACCCGGGCGAGGTGGGCAGGGCGCGCGAGCTGGTCCGCGGCCAACTGCGCATCTGGTCCCGTGCCGCCCTGTCCGAGACCGCCGAGCTCCTGGTCAGCGAGCTCGTCACGAACGCCGTACGCCACTCGCGGGGACGCGGCGTCGAACTCCGCCTGGTCCGCGCGGGTGCCACGCTGATCTGCGAGGTCGAGGACGACGACCACACCCTGCCCACGCTCCTGAGCGCGGGCCCCGGCGACGAGTTCGGGCGCGGACTGCGGGTCGTGAGCGTGCTCGCCAAGGAGTGGGGCACGAGCCGTACGGCCTCCGGCAAGACCGTGTGGTTCGAGCTGGTGCCACCACGGAGGTGAAGCCACGTAGGTGAGAGACCTGAGCGCACCCTAGGGGCGTGCGCTCGGTGAGGACGCGGGGAAGACGCGGCGAATGATTGCGCCGGTCACTTGTCCGCGCACCCCAGGCGCGGTAGACCGATCTTGCCGTCGGCTTCGGCGGTCGTCGTCGCATCCTGGGGAGCAGGGCATGAGCGTCACGAGTCGGTACAAGGAGGCCTGGGAGGGGTTCTGGCGGGATGCGCCCGAGGAACCGGGGGCCGTCTTCTGGGACGCCGAGCCCGCGCTCACCGTCGGCATCCATCTCGCCCTCCTCGAACCGCACATGGCGGCCGTGGGACTGCCCGTCGTGGACCTCGGCTGCGGCAACGGCACCCAGACCCGCTTCCTCGCCGACCGCTACCCGCGCGTCATCGGCGCCGACCTGTCCGCCGCCGCCCTCGACCACGCACGGCGCGCCGACCCGGCGGGACAGGTCGAGTTCCGTCAGGTCGACGCCGTGGAGAAGGCCGAGGTCGAGCAGCTGCACGCGGAACTCGGCGACGTGAACGTCTATATGCGCGGGGTGCTCCACCAGTGCGAGCCCGCCGATCGCCAGCCGCTGGTCGACGGCATCGCGGCGCTGCTCGGCGAGCGCGGCAGAGCGTTCGTCGTCGAGCTCGCCGAGGCCGCGGGGACGGTCCTGAAAGGCCTCGCCCAGAGCCCCGACGGCCCGCCGCCGAAACTGGCGCCGGTGTTCTCGCACGGCATCGCGCCGGGCGAGGTCGCGGACACCGCTGTGCCGGAGTACGTCACGGCGGCGGGCCTCACGGTGATCGCGAAGGGCGAACTGCCTCTCACCACGACCGAGTTCACCGCGGACGGCACGCGGATCGAGCTGCCGTCGAAGTGGCTGGTGGTGGGGCGGGCGGGGTGACGGCGGGCGGGATGACGTCGGGCGGTCATTTGCAGGTTCGCGTCAACCGTCCATAGGTTGACCCGATGGGTCTCTTCGACAGACTGACCGGCACCAGGCACCCCACCGGCGGTGTCGCACCGCGTTCGGCCGAGGAAGTCCGGGCCGCGCTGCTCGGGCTCGACGGGCCGGACGTGCCGTACCGCGTGCGGCGCGCCACTCCGGCCGAGAACGCCGACCTCGTGGCGGAGTGGCGGATCCTGGAGCCCGCCTGGCACACGTTCTTCGTCCGCACCCAGCTGGACCGGACCATCAAGACCCGGATGCGTCTGGTGCCGGAGAGCCACGAGGTGCGCACCGTCGACGAGCAGTGGCAGGTCTCGTGGGTCGGGGACGCTCCCCGGCTCGCGCAGTCGCGCGAGTACTCGCGCGGGCAGGTGACCATGAAGACCCGGCAGTGGACGTACGAGCGCGGGGACGACGGCAAGCTGCACAAGAAGGAGACGTTCAGCTTCGACCCCGCCGAGATGAAGGAACCCCTGCGGGACGCGGTTCTCGGTGCGGGGTGGGTGTGGCGGGGAGTGGTGTTCAAGCTGTGAGCCGCAGGCGGGGGCCAGGACGTACGGAGGGACTTGAGGGCTGAGGGACTTGGGGACGTTCCCCGGGGTGTGCCTCAGGAGACCCGTGGCCTGATCCGCCGCGCCGCAACCACCCCAGCGGCCGCCAACGCGCCCGTCAGTGCGAACGCGCCCGTCAGCGCGAACGGGGCCGTCAGCGCGACGGACTCCCTCGCCCATGACGCCGTGATGACGGTGATGGGCGGCGCCGCGACGCCACGCCGGCGCGGGCGCCACCAGCGGCGGCACTCCGACTGACGTGCCGGGTCCCGGCGGCCGTGTCAGGATCGCGGGCGGGGGCTCGTACGCCTGCGTACGTGCTCGTACGCCCTCGTGCGCCCAGGGAGTCGCCCCGTGCCGAACGACACAGCCGCCCGCCGAAGCCCCCGCCGGGCGGCCTTGACGGACTGGGCGGACGGTCTGCCGCCCGCATCGGGAGCCGTGGTCATGGCCACCGCCGTGCTCTCCGTCGGGCTGCACCTGCTCGGCGTGGAGTGGGCGTCGCTGGTCCTGCTCGCCGTGGCGCTGGTGGTCTGGCTCTTCCTCGCCACCGTCTTCGCCCGGCACCTGCTGGCCGAACGGGACCGCTGGCGGCGCGAGATCGACACCCCGCCCGCACTGACCGCCGTCGCCGCGACCGCGGTCCTCGGCACCCGCATCTCGCTGCTCGGACACCAGCCCGTGTCCGTGGCGCTGCTCTGCCTCAGCGTGCTGCTGTGGCCCTTGCTGATGTCCCACGTCATCCGCCACTGGCAGAGCAAGGTGCCGGGCGCCGCCTACCTGGTGTGCGTGGCCACCCAGGCCGTCGTCGTCCTCGCCGCCACCGTGGCCACCGCCGACCGGCAGAAGTGGCTGATGTGGCCCGCCCTCGCACTCTTCGCCATCGGCCTCGTCCTGTACGCCGTGGTGCTGCTCCGCTTCGACTTCCGCCAGCTCGCCACCGGCCAGGGCGACCACTGGATCATCGCCGGTGCCATGGCCATCTCCGCGCTCGCCGGATCGAAGCTGGTCGCCGCCGCCGCGCCGCACGGCCCGCTGAGCTGGGCGACCCCGGCGCACGACGTCCTCAGGGTCGTCACCCTCGTCGCCCTTGGCCTCGCCCTCGCCTGGTACGCGGTGCTCGTCGTCTGTGAACTGCGCTGGCCGCGCCCGCACTACGACGTACGCCGCTGGGCCACCGTCTTCCCCCTCGGCATGACCGCCGTCGCCGCGCTCTCCACCTCCACGGCCGCGGACGTCCCCGCGCTGTGGACCTGCGGGAAGGTGCTGCTCTGGCCCGCGCTCGCGGTCTGGGCGGTGGTCGGGGCGGGCGCGTTCCGTGCAGCGCGCGACAGCGCCGCGCCCCGGACCCCCGCCGGACTCAGCCCGCCGAGGTGACCGCGGCCCCCGGCACCACACTCCGGGGATCCCCCTGCGCCACGTCACGTGCCACAGCGCGGGCGGTCCGCGCGAAGGTCTCGATCACGCCCGTGCCGTGGCCGGCCCGCCACACCAGGCCGTACCCGACCGGCTCGGCGTCGGTGAAGGGGACGTACGCGACACCGGGCCGCGTGAAGTACGTCCCGGTGTGCGCGGGAGCGAGGAACGCGCCCTTGCCGCCCGCGACCATCATCAGCGCCTCCTGCATGTTGGTCACGCCGGGACCGCGGCCGATCGGCCTGCCGGACGGGGTGCGCGAAGGGACATGGTGCTCCAGCCAGTAGTCGGGCAGCTCACCCTCGATGGTCAGGAGCGGTACGTCGGCCAGGTCCTCCAGCGACACCGAGTCCCGCGCGGACAGCGGATGCGCCGATGCGACCGCGAGGACACGCTCCTCCGCGAGCAGCGCGGGCCCGCCGCCCAGGTCTTCCTCGCGCACCGGGAACTCCGTGAGCTGCACGTCGAACTCGCCCTTGCGCAGCTGCCCGTACGGATCGCCGAGCGGCACCTCGCAGATCTCCACCGCGAGCCCCGGATGGCTCACGCGCAGCGCCTCCGTCGCCCGCATCACGATCTCGCCGGCCAGCGGATTGGCGAAGCCCACGTGCAGGACGCTGTCGATGCCGCGCGCGGTGGCCGCGGCCCGCTCGACGGCGGCGTCGATGGCCCGGTGGTGCGGCTCCAGGTCGGCCTGGAGCTGCCGGCCGAGGGCCGTGAGGCCGACACGGCGGCTGGTGCGGATGAACAGCGGGGCGCCGACACGGCGTTCGGTGCGCTGGATCAGCTGGCTCACCCGGGCGCGGGACAGCCGCATGCGCTCGGCCGTCCTGCCGAAGTGCAGCTCCTCGGCCAGGAGCAGGAAGCACTCCAGTTCATCGCGTTCCATCGACGTCCCCCCAGGCGGATCGGATCGGTAAGCCTGGTTGAACGAACGTTGCGATCTTCGCCGTTGTTCCGTCCGTACGCCCTGATCGAAGGTGAGTGAGCCGGGAAATCCCGTGCACCACCGATGAATTGGCGGAGAAACGACATGAGTACGCACAGAGAGTCATCAGCCGGGGCGCCGAGCACGTCCCCGGTCGCCCCGTCCGGCTTCAAGCCCCGCGAGTGGGGCGTCCTGCTCGTCCTGTGCGGCGCGATCTTCCTCGAAGGCATCGACGTGGCCATGCTCAACGTGGCCCTGCCGTCCATCCGCGCCGACCTGGGCCTCTCCACCGGGTCCCTGCAGTGGGTCATGAGCGCCTACGTCCTCGGCTACGGCGGCTTCATGCTGCTCGGCGGCCGAGCGGCCGACCTCTTCGGGCGCCGTCAGATGTTCGTCTTCTGGCTCTCCGTCTTCCTGGTCTTCTCCGGGCTCGGCGGCTTCGCCACCGAGGGCTGGACGCTGATCGTCGCCCGCTTCGTCACCGGCGTCGCCGCGGCCTTCATGACCCCCGCGGGCCTCTCGATCATCACGACGGGCTTCGAGGAGGGCCCGCGGCGCAACAAGGCGCTGCTCTTCTACTCCGGCACCGCCGCGGGCGGCTTCTCGATCGGCCTGGTCGTCGGCGGTCTGCTCACCGCCATCGGCTGGCGCTGGGTCTTCTTCGTGCCCGTGGTGCTCTCCGCCCTGATCCTGGCCGCCGCGCTCGCCTTCGTCCCCAAGTCCCCGCGCCCCGACCGCACCGGGCAGAGCGTCGACCTGGTGGGCGCCCTCACGGTCACCTCCGCGATCGTGCTGCTCGTCCTGGGCGTCGAGCGCGCCTCCCACGCGAGCGCCGCCGCCACGGCCGGCACCCTCGCTGCGGGTCTCGCCCTCCTCGCCGTCTTCGTCGCCGCCGAGCGCCGCTCGCCGTCCCCGCTCGTCCGCCTGGGCATCTTCCGCAGCGGCGCCCTGGTCCGCGCCAATCTCGCGGGGCTGTTCTTCGCGGGCGGCTTCTTCGGGTTCCAGTTCCTCGTCGTCCTCTACCTCCAGGAGCTGCGGGACTGGTCCACGCTCCAGACCAGCTTCGCGATGATCGTCGTCGGCATCGACGCGGTCCTCTCGCCCACCGTCACGCCCAAGCTGGTCGAGCGCTTCGGCAACGCCAGGGTGATCTTCGGCGGTCTTCTCCTCGCCGCGCTCTCCTACGCCCTGTTCCTGCCGGTCGGCGCCGACTGGACGTACCTGGCGATGTTCCCCAGCCTGATCATCCTCGGCCTCGGCTTCGCCCTCACCTACGGACCCCTCACCATCGTCGCCACCGAGGGCGTCAAGGAGGAGGAGCAGGGGCTGGCCGGCGGGCTGCTCTACACCGCCTTCCAGTTCGGTGCCGCGCTCGGCCTCTCCACGGTCACCGCCGTCAACGTCTGGGCCACCACGTCCAGTTCACCCTCCGCGCTCCTCGACGGCTACCGCGCGGCCCTGTGGGTCCCGCTCGCCGCGGCCCTGCTCGCCGCGCTGATCAGCGCCTTCGGGCTCCGCTCGCGGCCGGGCACGGTGACGGCCGCCGGCACACCCGCGGACGAGCGCACCCCCGAGATCCCCGCGACGAACTGACCGCCCCCCCGAAAAAGACCCAGCAGGGAGACCCCGCCATGCCCACCACCAAAGTCAGCGACTTCTCCGACCTCCAGGACACGTTCTTCTCGTACGTACGCGACATCAAGTACGCCACGATGATCACCGTCGACCGCAGGAACCGCCCACGGGCCCGCGTCCTGCTCCCCGTATGGGAGATCGTCGAAGGACGCCCGGTCGGCTGGCTCGCCGCCTACAAGACCCCCGTCAAGACGGCCCACCTGGCCGACAACCCGCACACCACCTACTCCTACTGGAACCCCCGCCAGAACACCGTCCACGTCGACGCGCTCTCCGCCTGGGCCGACGACGAGGCCTCAAGACGCCACGCCTGGGACCTCTACACCAGAGGCGGACCGCCGGGCGTGGGCTACGACCCCGTCCACTACTGGCGCGGCGGCCCGGAGGATCCCGAGTACCACGTGATCCGCATCGAACCCTGGCGGATCCAGCTGGTCCGCGGGTCGGATCTGCGCAGCACGATCTGGCAGCCCACGCCGGTCACGGCGAATTGATCACCGAGAACGCGGGGGCACGCGACGCGGTCGCCGACGGACCTGGTCCAGGAGTTGGCGACCGCGTAGCGTGAGGCGGCATGAAGATCCTGATCAGCGCCGACATGGAGGGCGCCACGGGCGTGACCTGGCCGGCCGACGTGCTGCCCGGTACGCCGCAGTGGGAGCGGTGCCGTTCGATGTTCACATCGGACGTCAACGCCGCCGTGCTCGGCTTCCTCGACGGGGGCGCCGACGAGGTGCTCATCAACGAGGCGCACTGGACCATGCGCAACCTCCTCCTGGAGAACCTCGACGAGCGGGCCCAGATGCTCACCGGGCGGCACAAGTCCCTCTCCATGGTCGAGGGCGTCCAGCACGACGACGTGGACGGCATCGCGTTCATCGGCTACCACGCGGGCGCCGGCATGGAGGGCGTCCTCGCGCACACCTACCTCGCCAACTCGATCACCGGGGTCTGGGTCAACGGCGTCCGGGCGAGCGAGGGACTGCTCAACTCCCACGTCGTCGCCGAGTACGGAGTGCCCGTCGTCCTCGTCACCGGCGACGACCTGGCCTGCGAGGACGCGCTCGGCTACGCGCCCGGCGCCCTGAAGGTCGCCGTCAAGGACCACGTCTCGCGGTACGCGGCGGTCTGCCGCACCCCGCGGCGGACCGCGTCCGACATCCGGGCCGCGGCCAAGGAGGCGGCGGGCCTCGCCGTGCGGCACGACCCGGTCCGGGGCGGACCGTTCACCGTCGACCTCGAATTCGACGCCGAGCACCTTTCCATGGCGTCCACCGTCGTGCCGGGCGTGCGGCGCACCGGCGAACGGAAGATCGCTTACACCAGCGAGACCATGTACGAGGGCATTCGTACGTTCAAGGCGGTCACGACGATCGCTTCGGCGGCAGTGGAGGAGCAGTATGGCTGAGGAGCAGCCGGGGCATCAGGTCGCCGGACACGTCGACGGGCAGGCGCTCGACGAGGTGGTCCGGTTCACCTCGGAGCTCATCCGCATCGACACCACCAACCGGGGCGGCGGCGACTGCCGCGAGCGGCCCGCCGCCGAGTACGCCGCCGAGCGCCTCGCCGAAGCCGGGCTCGAACCGACGCTCCTGGAGCGCACACCGGGGCGTACGAACGTCGTCGCCCGGATCGAGGGCACGGATCCCTCGGCAGATGCGCTGCTCGTGCACGGCCACTTGGACGTCGTGCCGGCCGAGGCCGCCGACTGGAGCGTGGACCCGTTCTCCGGGGAGGTCCGCGACGGCGTCGTCTGGGGCCGTGGCGCCATCGACATGAAGAACATGGACGCGATGATCCTCTCCGTGGTGCGCGGCTGGGCGCGCGCGGGAGTGCGGCCCCGGCGGGACATCGTGATCGCGTTCACCGCCGACGAGGAGGCGAGCGCCGAGGACGGCTCCGGGTTCCTCGCCGATCAGCACGCCTCGCTCTTCGAGGGATGCACGGAAGGCATCAGCGAGTCCGGCGCCTTCACCTTCCACGACGGGCGCGGCAATCAGCTCTACGCCATCGCCGCGGGGGAGCGCGGCACCGGCTGGCTCAAGCTGACCGCGCGCGGCAAGGCGGGCCACGGCTCGAAGGTGAACCACAACAACGCGGTGGGCAAGCTCGCCGCCGCGATCTCCCGGATCGGCGACCACCGCTGGCCGGTGCGGATCACGCCGACGGTGCGGGCCGCACTGACCGAACTGGCCGCGCTGTACGGGGAACAGGCCGATCTGGACGTGCCGGGATTCGACGTGGACGCGCTCCTGGAGAAGCTCGGTCCGGCCGCCGACCTCGTGGCGCCGACCGTGCGCAACAGCGCCAACCCGACGATGCTGCAGGCCGGTTACAAGGTGAACGTGATCCCCGGCGAGGCCGTCGCCTATGTGGACGGCCGCTTTCTGCCAGGTGGGGAGGAAGAGTTCGCCGTCACCCTTGACCGGCTCACCGGAGCGGACGTCGACTGGGAGTTCCACCACCGCGAGGTGGCGCTCCAGGCGCCGGTCCACTCGTCGACGTACGCGAAGATGCGCGCGGCCGTCGAGGAGTTCGCACCCGAGGGACACGTCGTGCCGTACTGCATGTCCGGCGGCACGGACGCCAAGCAGTTCTCACGACTCGGCATCACCGGCTACGGCTTCTCGCCGCTGAGGACACCGGAGGGTTTCGACTACCAGGCGCTCTTCCACGGAGTCGACGAACGCGTCCCGGTCGACGCGCTGCACTTCGGCGTCCGCGTCCTCGACCGCTATCTGAGAACGGCCTAGGGAACACAACCGATCATGGGGGAAGAGAAGGACATGATGGAGACCCAGGCTTACGGATCATGGCCGTCACCCATCGACGCGGCGCTCGCCGCGGCCCACGACGGCTCACCGGCCCACGTGGGTTTCGTCGGGGACGAGGCGTGGTGGACCGAGCCGAGGCCCGCCGAAGGCGGCAGGCGCGCCCTGATCCGGCGGCGTCGGGACGGCGCGGAGGAGTCCGTGCTGCCCGAGCCGTGGAACGTGCGCAGCCGGGTCATGGAGTACGGGGGGCGGTCCTGGGCCGGGGCCGAGGGGCCTGACGGACCACTGGTGGTGTTCGCCCACTTCGCGGACCAGCGCCTGTACGCGTACGAGCCCGACACCCCAGCAAGCGTGCCGCGCCCGCTGACCCCGCTCTCCGACGTGGGCGGCGGCCTGCGGTACGTCGACCTGTGCGTGCACCTGGACCGGGGCGAGGTCTGGTGCGTCCTGGAGGAGTTCACCGGCCAGGGGCCGACCGATGTGCGGCGGGTCGCCGTCGCCGTGCCGCTCGACGGCTCAGGGGCCGAGGACCGCGCGGCGGTGCGTGAACTCTCCGACGACCGGCACCGGTTCATCACGGGACCCCGCCTCTCGCCGGACGGCGCCCGCGTGGCGTGGATCGCCTGGGACCACCCCCGGATGCCGTGGGACGGCACGGAACTCCTCGTCGCCGAGATCAGGGCGGACGGCACGTTCGGTGCGCCGCGGGTGTACGCGGGCGGCCCGGAGGAGTCCATCGCGCAGGTGGAGTGGGCGCCCGACGGACGGCTCCTGTTCGCGAGCGACCGGACCGGGTGGTGGAACCTCTACCGCACGGACCCGGTGAACGGCGGGCACGAAACCCCGGTCTGTCCGCGCCAGGAGGAGTTCGCGGGCCCCCTGTGGCAGGTCGGCTCCGGCTGGTTCGCGCCCCTGGACAGCGGCCTGGTCGCCGTCGTGCACGGCAAGGGCGCCACCGCGCTCGGCGTGCTCGACCCGGAGACCGGCGAGGTCGTCGACGCGGCAGGACCCTGGACGGAGTGGTCGGCGACCGTCGCGGTGAACGGCAGCCGTGCCGTCGGCGTCGCGGCGAGCCCCCGCAGCGCGTACGAAGTCGTGGAGCTGGACACCAGCACCGGCCGCGCCCGGGTGATCGGCGCCGCGCACGACGACCCGGTGGACACTGCGTACTACCCCGAGCCGCGCATCCGCACCTTCAGCGGCCCGGCGGGCCGCGAGATCCACGCGCACATCTACCCCCCGCACCACCCGACCCGCGTCGCCGCCGACGACGAACTCCCGCCGTACGTGGTGTGGGTGCACGGCGGCCCCACCGGCCGCTCCCCGCTCGTGCTCGACCTGGAGATCGCCTACTTCACCTCGCGCGGCATCGGCGTCGCGGAGGTCAACTACGGCGGCTCGACCGGCTACGGCCGCGCGTACCGCAACCGCCTGCGCGAGCAGTGGGGCATCGTCGACGTCGAGGACTGCGCGGCCGTCGCGCTCGCGCTCGCCGACGAGGGCACCGCCGACCGCGACCGCCTCGCGATCCGGGGCGGCAGCGCGGGCGGCTGGACCACGGCGGCCTCGCTGACCACGACGGACGTGTACGCCTGCGGCACGATCATTTACCCGGTCCTCGACCTCACGGAGTGGGCCGCCGGCGGCACCCATGACTTCGAGTCGCGGTACCTGGACTCGATGATCGGGCCGTTCGACGAGGTGCCGACGCGGTACGTGGAGCGTTCCCCCGCGGAGCACGCCGACCGGGTCAGCGTGCCCTTCCTGCTGCTCCAGGGCCTCGACGACGTGATCTGCCCGCCCGAGCAGGCGGAGAGGTTCGTCTCCGAACTGCAGGGGCGGGGCGTGCCGCACGCCTACATCCCCTTCGAGGGCGAGGGGCACGGATTCCGCCGCGCGGACACGCTGATCCGCGCCCTGGAGGCGGAACTCTCCCTCTACGCCCAGGTGTTCCGCCTGAACCTGTCCGGTGGCACCCCCACCCTGGAGCTCGCCAAGTGAACCCCCTGACGCGTCCCCCGCGGCTGACCCCGGGCGCGCGGGTCGCCGTCGTGGCGCCCAGCGGGCCGGTGCCGGACGAACAGCTGGACGCGGGACTCGACATCCTGCGCGGCTGGGACCTGGACCCGGTGGTCGCTCCCCATGTCCTGGACCGGCACCGGGAGTTCGACTACCTCGCGGGAGCGGACGCGGACCGGGCGCGGGACCTGGAGCGCGCCTGGTGCGACCCGTCCGTGGCCGCCGTGTTCTGCGCGCGCGGCGGGTACGGAGCCGCGCGCATGGCGGACCTCGTCGACTGGCGGGCGATGCGTGCGGCCGGGCCCAAGGTGTTCCTCGGCTACAGCGACATCACCACGCTGCACGAGGCGTTCGCCGCGCGGCTCGGGCTCGCCACCCTGCACGGGCCGATGACCGCCGTCGTGGACTTCCTGAAGAGCACGCGCGCGCAGGAGCACTTGCGCGCCACGCTCTTCGAGCCGGAGACGGTGCAGGTGATCGCTCCGGAGGGAGTGGCCGCGCTGGTTCCGGGGAGGGCGCGCGGAGTCACCCTCGGCGGGTGCGTGAGCATACTGGCGGCGGAGCTCGGTACGCCGGGGGCGCGGGTGTCCGCGCGGGGCGGGCTCCTGTGCATCGAGGACATAGGCGAGGAGGCCTACAGCCTGGACCGCATCCTCACGCAGCTCTCGCGCTCCGGTTGGCTGGACGGCGTCGCGGGGATCGCCCTCGGGTCGTGGGTGGACTGCGAGCCGCCGGACATGGTGCGGGCGCTCTTCCTCGACCGGCTCGGCGGCCTCGGGGTGCCGGTCGTCGAGGAGTTCGGCTTCGGGCACTGCGAAGGGGCGCTGACGGTTCCGTTCGGCGTGGCGGGCGAACTGGACGCGGAGGCGGGGACGTTGACGCTGGACGTGCCAGCCCTGACGTGAGGACGGCACCCGGGTGAGCAGCTCCCTTCCTCGCTGAATCTCCGTCAACTCCCGGTGAGAAACTCCTGTCACGAGCGTTGACCCACGCCTGACACGTGTCACAACATGACCCCTGGCCGGTTACTTACCGGTCGGTAGTCGGCTGTCCTCAGCGTGGAGGTCTCGTGTCCCGTCGTACCGCATCCCGTCGTGCCGTCTCCCGCTCCCGCGCGCCGCTCGCCCTCGCCGTCGGCGCCGCGCTGGCCGCGCCCCTGGCGCTCGCGGCACCCGCGCCCGCGAGCGCCACCGGCCAATTCACGGTCACCCCGCTGAAGTTCACGGTCGAGGCGGGCGGCAGGAGCTGCACCGTCGACGCCGACCTCTACCGCCCCGCCTCGGTGGACGCCGAGCACCCCGCGCCCGCCGTCCTCACCACGAACGGCTTCGGCGGCAGCAAATCGGACGGCTCGACCGCGGCCACCGGCAAGGCCTTCGCCGAGCGCGGCTATGTCGGGCTCGTCTACTCCGGACTCGGCTTCGGCAGGTCCGGCTGCCTGATCTCCCTCGACGACCCGAAGACCGACGGCAAGGCGGCCTCCGGGCTCGTCGACTTCCTCGCCGGGAAGCGCGCGGCCGACGACGGCACGACGATCGACTACGTCACCAAGGACGGCAGCGCCGATCCCCGCGTCGGCATGATCGGCGGCTCGTACGGCGGGGCGATCCAGATGGCGACGGCCGCCGTGGACCACCGGGTCGACGCCCTCGTACCGATGATCACCTGGAACGACCTGAGCTACTCGCTCGACCCGAACAACGCCTCCGACCGGAGCGTCCCCGGCGCCTCCAAATGGCAGTGGATGAACGGCTTCTACCTCATCGGCGAGGGCCAGCCGCTCCTGGAGCCGAGCCTTGACCCCTCCCGCATCAACTCCCTGACCTGCCTGCACTTCGTCACGAAGGCCTGCGAGACGATCCGCACGCTCAACTCGGGCCGCTACCCCGCCGACAAGACCGAGGCCCTCCAGGAGTACGCGCGCAGCGTCTCGCCCGTCTCGTACCTGCCGCAGGTCAAGGCGCCCACCCTGCTGATCCAGGGCCAGGCCGACAGCCTCTTCAACCTCAACGAAGCGCAGGCGACGTACGAGACGCTCAAGGCACAGGGCACCACGACGAAGATGATCTGGCAGTCCTGGGGTCACAGCGGAGGCCTCACCGACGCCGCTTCCGGTGAACTCAACCTCTCCGAGGGGAACTTGGAGACGAGCTACGTCGGCAAGCGCGTCCTGTCGTGGTTCGACCGCTACCTCCGGCAGAACAAGGGCGCCGACACCGGGCCCGCCTTCGCCTACCACCAGGACTGGGTCCCGGTCGACAGCGGACCGAACGGCACCTACGCGACCGCGTCGAAGGTGCCGGCCCTGAGCCGGAAGCTGTATCTGTCCGGGGACGGCAAGCTCGTCGACAACCGGAAGAAGGTCGCGCGCGGCAGCCGCGAGTACCGGAACTGGCTGATCCCCACCAGCCACTCCGAGAGCTCCCTCGCCGGCATGATCGGCCTGCCCGACCCCGCACCGCGCGACACCAAGGGCACCTACCTCGGCTGGACGACCGAGACGCTGACCACCGCCGTGGACGTCGTCGGCTCCGCGAAGGCCACCCTGAAGGTCGTCTCGCCCAGGACCGAGAGGGTGCAGAACTCCGGCGACGCGGCCGACAAGCTGGTCCTCTTCGCCAAGCTCTACGACATCGCGCCCGACGGCAAGAAGACGCTTGTGCACCGGCTCGTGGCGCCCGTGCGCGTGCCGGACGTGACGAAGCCGTTCACCGTGTCGCTGCCGGGGATCGTGCACCGGTACGAAGCGGGGCACAAGCTGCAGTTCGTGGTGGCGGCCAGTGACGACGCGTATGGCGGGAACAGGGGAGTGAAGCCGGTGACCGTCACCAGCGCGCCCGACGACACCGGGGTGATCGAGCTGCCCGTCGTCCGCTGAGCCCCGGGCCGACCCGGGCTGACCCGGGCTCACCCGGACGGCCCACACCCCCACTCCGGAGGGGCACCCACCGCGCGCGAACCCGGCCCAGCTGCCCATGCTGGTCACCGGGGGAGGCCGGTCGAATGCTCCGACGGAAGGGTTCACGATGAGTCCAAGCACCTCCTCGGGCGGCTCCAAGGGCAGCTCGGGCGGCGGCGCGGTGACGCCCGGCAGGATCGTCGTCGCCCTGCTCGCCGTCCTCACCTTGGTCTTCATCTTCGAGAACACCCGCAGCACCAAGATCAGGCTGCTGATCCCCGAAGTGACCGTGCCGCTGTGGATGGCCCTGTTCGGCACGGCGGTGATCGGTGCGCTGTGCGGGGCGTACTACATGAGGAGGCGCAAGTGAGGATGCTCATCAGGCGTGCGGGAGTCGTCGCGGGCGCGACGCTCGCCGTGGGCGTCATGACCGTGACGACCGCGGCGGCGGCAGGACCGCCCATGCCGGACTTCCGTGGGCAGGGCCTCGCGCGGGTCTTCTCCGGGGTCGACTACCGCACCCGCGTCGAGGTGCGGGACGTCAGCGGCCACCAGCGCAACGTCCTGTGGCCGCTCAGCTGGAAGGTGTGCACGCAGTCTCCGGCCCCGGGCAAGGAGCTGACCGGGCAGACGGTCACCATCGGTGTCGTGAAGAAGGCCGAGCGCTGTCCCGTGTGATCTGCCGTGCGATCTCCCGTGTGATCTCCCGTGCGGCGGAGGGCTAACGTGTCCTGATGTCCGACAACACCGTCCATCTCGCCGAGGGACCCCGCGCAGGCATACGTCCCTTCACCCACGCCGACGGCCCCGAGTTCACCGCACGCGCACGCGAGAGCAGGGAGCTGCACCGCCCCTGGCTCTTCCCGCCCGCCACGGACGAGGCCTACGCCGCGTACGCGGGCGCGCTCATCGAGGGCCGGGGCAAGGCGGGGTTCCTGGTCTGCGACCGGGAGGCGGACGGCGCCATCGCCGGGTTCATCAACATCAACAACATCGTCGCGGGCGCCTTCCGCTGCGGGGCGCTGGGGTACGGCGCCTTCGCGCACGCGGCGGGCCGCGGCCTGATGGGGGAGGGGCTCGGGCTCGTCGTGCGGTACGCCTTCGACGTGCTCGACCTGCACCGCCTGGAGATCAACGTCCAGCCGGGCAACACCGCGTCGATCGCCCTCGCCCGCCGCTGCGGCTTCCGGCTCGAGGGCTTCTCGCCCGACTTCCTCTTCATCGACGGGGCGTGGCGCGATCACCAGCGGTGGGCGCTGACCGCCGGGACGACCCGCTAGCGGCGCGACGGCTTTCGGTTGATCTTCATGGTGTCCATGTCCGTCGCCGAGCACTTCAGGTCGCGGAAGCCGAGGCCGCGCGCCCCCAGCGCCGTCTCCGCCCGGTCCTCCGCGAGCGCCTCCGCCATCTCCTCGCCGTCCTCGGCGTCCGAGAGGATCTCGAAGCGGTACGTGAAGCGCTTGAGCGTGCGGTCGTACGAGAGCGAGCCCTCCGGCGTGAACTGGAACTGCGCCAGGCTCTGTTCCCCGACCTCGGACAGGAGCAGGTCCCGCGCCTCGTCCGTCAGGCCGTCCCACGTGCCCCGGACGATCACCCGGTAGGTGTGCTGCGTGCCCATGCTGTGCGTCCCGCTCTCTCGCCGTTCACCGAAGGCCTCAGCGTACGTCGCGGGCGCGCAGGGCGCCTTTGCATAATCCTGACCGGGATAGCCCCTGGTCGGGACGGCGACGACCGTGTTCCATGGTGATCGTGACGACCACCGTGCGACGTGACGTACTGACGCTGCCCGCCGCCCCGTTGGGCCCCGAGAACCCCCTGCCGCCGCTGCGGCCGCTCCGTGAAGTGCACACCCTGGACGAGCGCGGCAGAGAAGGCCTGCCGCGCGACATGGCGCGCCAGCTGGGGTACGAGCCGCTGCGCGGCATCCTGCCGACCCGGGTGCTCGACGGGTACGGACGCGAGCGGACCGAGACCGCGCTCGACACCGTGGTCATCGAGAACGACCGGCTGCGCGCCACCGTCCTGCCGGGCTTCGGCGGCCGTGTCCACTCCCTCTTCCACAAGCCGACGGGCCGTGAACTCCTCTACCGCAACCCCGTGTTGCAGCCCGCGGCCTTCGCGCTCAACGGCGCCTGGTTCTCCGGCGGCATCGAGTGGAACATCGGCGCCACGGGCCATACGACCCTGTCCTGCGCACCGCTGCACGCCGCGCGGGTGACGGCGCCCGACGGCGGCGAGATGCTGCGGCTCTGGGAGTGGGAGCGGCTGCGGGACGTGCCGTTCCAGGTGGACCTGTGGCTGCCCGAGGGGTCCGACTTCCTCCATGTCGGCGTGCGGATCCGCAATCCGCACGAGAAGGCGGTGCCGGTCTACTGGTGGTCCAACATCGCGGTGCCGCAGGAGCGCCGGGTCATCGCCCCGGCCGACGAGGCCTGGCACTTCGGGTACGAGGGTGGCCTGCGCCGGGTGGCAGTGCCGGAGACCGACGGGGTCGACCGGACGTATCCGCCCCGCAGCGAGTACGCCGCGGACTACTTCTACGACGTACCGGACCGGGAGCGCCGCTGGATAGCCGCTCTCGACGACGACGGGCACGGCCTCGTCCAGACGTCGACCGACCTGCTGCGCGGCCGCAAGCTCTTCGTGTGGGGCTCCGGCACGGGTGGGCGGCGCTGGCAGGAGTGGCTGACCGAGCCCGGCACCGGCGGGTACGCGGAGATCCAGGCGGGCCTCGCGCGCACCCAGCTGGAGCACGTGCGCCTGGACGCCGAGAGCGAGTTCACGTGGCTGGAGTCGTACGGACCGCTGTCGGCGGACCCGGGCCTGGTGCACGGCGACGACTGGCCTGCCGCGCGCGAGGAGGCGCGGGCGCGGCTCGCCGACGCGCTGCCGCGGGCCGCGGTGGAGGAGGCCTACGACGCGTGGCGGCCGTGCGCGGACACCGAGCCGGGCGAGGTCCTTGCCACCGGGTCCGGGTGGGGCGCGCTCGAAGCCCTGCGCGCGGACCACAAGTTGCCGGGCACGCCGTTCGCCGAGGACACGCTGGGCCCCGAACAGGAGCCGTGGCTCGAGCTGTTGCACTCCGGCGCCGTCCCCGAGCCGCGCCGGGTGGCGCCGCCGGGGCCGACCCTGGTCGCCCCGCACTGGCGGGACATGCTGGAGACGGCGCCCGCTCGGCCGGTCGCCGAGTACCACCTGGGCGTGGCGCAGTGGCACGCGGGCGATCGCGCGCAGGCGGTGCGCAGCTGGGAGCGCGGCCTTGAACTTGCCCCGTCGCGCTGGCCGTTGCTGCGGTGCCTGGCGGTCGCCGACCAGGATTCGGACCACATCGAGCGCGCCGCGGACCGGTACGCGGAAGCCTTCGACGACCTGTGCCAGGAGCGGCGCGACGACGGCACCCTGTGGACGTCCGCGAGCGCGGCCCTCGGCAGGGAGGCGATAGCCGTCCTGCTCGCGGCCGGACGACAGGCGGCGGCGCGCGGCGTGTGGGAGCGGCTGCCCGCGTCGGCGCGGGCGGAGGGCCGCTTCCGCCTCGTCGAGGTCCAACTGCTCCTGGCCGAGGGGGAGAGGGACGCGGCGCGGGCGATATTCGACGAGGGCTTCGAGGTGGCCGACCTGCGCGAGGGCGCCGAGGTGCTCGGCGAGCTGTGGCGTGCGGCGACCGACGAGGAGCTGCCCGCCCGGTACGACTACCGGATGCGGGCCGCTTCGGAGGAGTGAAGGCCCTGGGAGGGGCGGGGCAGCCGCCCCTCCCAGGGAGTCGTGCTACGCCAACTCGCCGTTCCTGGCCACGACCTGACCGCCGTGGACGACCATGTCCCGCTGCGGCATGTCCACCAGGACCTGCGGCAGGCACTCGCCGCGTACGAGGATGAAGTCGGCGGGGGAGCCGGGCTTCAGGTCCGCGTGGTCCAGGCCCATCACGTCCGCGCCGCCGTGTGCGCCCACGCCGTAGCAGTCGGCAAGCTCGTCGTCGAGGCGTACGTCGGTGACCCAGCCGAGGATGTGCGCGCGGTGCAGCATGTCGGCGTTGCCGAACGGGCTCCACGAGTCGCGCACGCCGTCCGAGCCGAGCCCGACCCGCACGCCGTGCTCGCGCAGCTTCGCGATCGGCAGGACGAGGGACTCGTTCGGCGCGACCGTCGTCAGGGAGATGTCCTGCTCGCCCAGGTCGGCGGCCATCTTGTCCAGTTCGGTGTCGGACAGGTTCGGCAGGCAGAAGACGTGGCTGACCGTGACCTTGCCGCGCAGGGACAGCGCGCGGGTGCGGTCGATGATGGCCCGCAGGACCTTGGTGCCCTTCTCGTCGCGGTCGTGCAGGTGGATGTCCACGCCGACGCCGTGGCGGTCCGCGAGGCCGAAGACCAGGTCGAGCTGCTCGTCCATCGCGTTGTCGAAGCTGATCGGGTCGATGCCGCCGACCAGATCGATCGCGCCGGAACGGGCCGCTTCCTCCAGGAGCTCCGCCGTGCCGGGAGTCCGGATCACGCCGTGCTGCGGGAAGGCCACGATCTGCACGTCGAGGGCGTGCCCGAGCCGCTTGCGGGCCGCGTTCACGCCCTCGACGCCCGCCAGGTCGTAGGCGGGCGCCACGTCCACGTGGGCGCGCATCGCGCGGGTGCCCCGGGTCACGGCGTGCGCCATCAGGCCGTACGCGCGCTCGCCGACGGACCGGGGCTGGCTCTTGAACACCTCCACGTCCTGGGCGCAGTAGTCGGCGATGCCGCTCGCCGGCTTCCGCGTGATCCAGGAGCTGCCCCACGTCGTCTTGTCCGGGTGGATGTGGGCGTCCACGAGCGAGGGCAGGGCGACCCGGCCGCCGCCGTCGATCACCTTGGCGCCCTTGGGGGCACGGTCGTCCGTGATCCGGCCGTCGACCACGGTGAGGTCGACGGGCTTCTTCGCGCCGAAGGGGCGGACGTTGCGGAACACCACGGCCTTGGGGCGGTGGCCGTCGCCGTGGGAGGAGGCGGCCCCGGCCTGGGCGGCGGACAGGGCGGCTCCGGTGCCGGCGAGTGCGGCGGCGGCGCCGAGCACGCCGCGACGGGAGAGAGGCGTCATAGGGGTCTCCTTCGGGGGTGGGGTGCGCAGATGACTGCCGGAAAGGGGGGGGGCGGCGGGGTTCAGAGCGCGATGCCCGAACGGACCACGCGCAGGGGCTTCTTGAGGACCGTCACGTCGGACAGCGGGTCGCCGTCCAGGAGGACCACGTCACCGGCGAAGCCGCGCGCGAGACGGCCCGCCGTGCGCTCGAGGCCGAGCAGCTTCGCGGCGCCGGTGGTGGCCGTGCGGATCGCGTCGAGCGCGGAGAGCCCGGCCTCGTGCATCAGCTCCATCTCGCGGCCGATGGGCTTGATCTTCCCGCCGGAGGAGTCCGTGCCCGCCGCGAGCGGCACGCCCATCTCGTGCGCGGCGAGCACGGCCTTCTTCAGGACCGGCAGGTACTGCCGGCCGCGCTCCGCGAGCACCGGGTCCGAAGAGTCGGCGAGACCGGCGATCGCGGTGAGGGTCGGCGTGAAGTACGTGCCCCTGCGCCGCATCTCGTGCAGCGTGCGCTCGCCGACGAACGCGCCGTGCTCCAGCGAGCGGATGCCCGCCATGACGGCGTCGTGGCAGCCCTTCTCGCTGTAGCTGTGGCAGAGCACGCCCTTGCCGCCGCGCCGGGCGGCCGCGACCACGGCGGACAGCTGCTCGCGGTCGTACACCTGGGCCAGCGGGTCCTGCTCGGGCAGGCCCGCGCGCTCGTTGACCCGGGTCTTGATGACGTCGGCGCCACGGGCGAGGTTGACCTCGACGACGCGGCGCAGCGCCTCGGGCGAGCGCACGCCGTCGCGCAGCCTGGCCAGCGGGGTCAGCTCCGGGTCGGCGAGGATCGTGTCGCCCAGGTCGGGCGTGACGAAGACACCGGCGGCGCGCAGCCGGGGCGCCTGCTTCGGGGCCTGGCGGGCCAGCTCCCGCACGGCGATGTCCTGGAAGAAGTTGGTCGAGCCGCTGCGGGCGCTGGTCGCGCCGAGCAGCACCGCGTCGCGGGCCTCGGCGGCGGTGTTGAGGTGGATGTGCGCCTCGACGAGGCCCGGCAGGATCCACTGCCCGTGCGCGTCGATCACCTGGGCCCCCTCCGGCACCTCGGTCCGGCCGCGCCTGCCCGCCGAGCGGACGACGCCGTCAGCGATGACGACCACCGCGTCCTCGGTCACCTCACCGGTCGCGGGGTCCAGGAGCGTGCCGCCCTCGATGACCAGATCGCCGCCGGTCCGCCGCCCCTCGCGAGCGGTGGCGTCCGCCCTGGGAGCGGCGTCGGCCCGGGGAGCGGTGGCGGACAGCACGGCCGTGGTTCCGGCGAGCGCCGCGGCACCCGCGAGGACACCACGCCGGGTGAGCCGGGAGGAGGGCGGAGGAATGGACTCGACGCACATGGGACTGCTCCAGGACGTGTTGCGGAGGAAACGCGTCCGCAGTTTGTATACCAAGCTGGAGTCACCCGCAAGGACGGGCAGGGCGGGATAGGGGTCCTATGCCTGAATGTCCTGGAATCACAGCGGGGGATTCCCTCGCTGGTATACGAAAGTGTGGCGGGGGTCTGGCTCGGTCACGCCTCGAAGAGCGACCGCAGCGCCACCACCTGGCTGTCCCGCACGTGCAGCAGCGTGCTGGCCGCCGCGGTCTCCTCGTCGCCCGCCGCGATCTGCCGGTAGATCAGCCCGTGCTGGGCCCGCATGTGGTCCGGCTCGGCGCGCATACCGAACAGGAGCTGGAGCTGCCAGCTCAGCTGCTCCATCGTGCGGGCGAGCAGAGGATTGTCGGCGAGCGTCACGATGCCCTCGTGGAACGCCGTGTGCGCGGCGACCTCGCGCGGCCCGTCGTCCACGTCCGATGCCTGCTCGGCCTGGCCGAGCGTGGCCCGCAGCGCGGCGAGCCCCGGCGGCTCGTCCGGCGCGCTGGCCGCCACCCGGCGCGCGGAGAGCCGGGACGCCTGGACCGCGAGCGGCTCCCACACCTCGTACAGATGCCGCACATCGGAACGTTCCAGGCGGCGCACCCGCACCCCGCTGTGCGGCAGGAGTTCGAGCAGGCCCTCGGCGACCAGCGCGCGCATCGCCTCCCGCACGGGGACCCGCGACATCCGCAGCTCCTCGGCGACCTCACGCTCCACCAGGCGCGCGCCCAGCGGGTAGCGGCGGTCCACGATGCGCTGCCGGACGGCCTCGCGCGCCTGGGCGCTCAGTGACACCCGTTCCGTACCGCTCGCACTGCCCGCCACGTGCACCGTCCTCCGTTCGGCCTGCCTGCCGTGGAGGATACGGGGCGGCCGGGCCGGGGCGGTCAGGTCGCGGCGCGCCGGTCCACGTACTCGAAGACCGCGCCGTCCGGATGCATCGCGATGAGATTGCGGCCCACCGGGGTCGGGACGGGGCCCGCGATGACATGGGCGCCGGACGCGTTCAGGACGGCGTACGCCTCGTCGACGTTCTCCACCGCGATCGTCGCCGAGACCTTCCGGAGGATCTCGAGTTCCTTCTCGGGGCCGCTCATCAACAGAAAGCACCCGACCGCCGCGACCGACACGCCCCCACGCTCGAAACGCTGCGCGGGGCCGCCCGCGAGGCGTTCGTAGAAGGCGACCGAGGACTCCAGGTCCTCGACGCAGATACGCAGCGTGGTTCCCAGGATCTCCATACGGGCGAGCCTAGTTGGCCGCGCCCGGACGCGAGATCGTTTCCGGCGACTTCCGGGACATCCACCCCGTGGCGGCCACCACATCGGCCGCGATGTCCGTGACCCCACGCCCGTCCGTCGCCACGCGCAGCGTGCCGTCGGCCGTGTGCTCTTCCAGGTGGCGGGCCATGAACACGCTGCGGCGCAGCTGCTGTTCGAGCTCCGAGCCCAGCTCGCGGCGCGTGAGCCGTTCCTCGACGGTGGCGTCCGTCGCCGTGAGGAGCACGCGGATGATGCGCGGGCCGCGCAGGGCGCCGACGAACATCCACTCCTCGCTGCCGAGCACGCTCGCCGCGTTCGTGTAGACGAGACGACGGCAGCCGAGATCGCGATAATTCCCCCACATAGCCGCGAGGTTGCGCTCGGTGATCAGCGCACGGTGCGGGTCGCCGTCCGGCGCCGGGTGGACCGTGTCCAGGGTGTCGCCCTCGATGTACGCGTGCCCCACGTCCGCCGCCCGCAGCAGCGCCGCGACCTCCCACCCGACCGAGGACTTGCCGACCCCGGAACGGCCTCCGATGAGCAGTGCTTCCGTCGTGTGCATGGGGCGAGCGTGGCAGGCCGGTGCGGTCTCACGCGACCCGGTATTCCTCGACCTCCTCGGTGCGCCGCAGCTCCAGGCCGTGGCCGATGCCGCCGTCGGGACGGACGACGCCGCCCGTCGGGTCGAGGGCGCCGTCGAAGAACATCGACTCGACCCGCACATGGTCGTGGAGCCACTCGATGTGCCGCAGATTCGGTACGCACGCGGCGACCGCGGCATGCGCGTGCGGGGCGCAGCGCGCCGAGACCTCGATGCCGTGCGCCTGCGCGAGGGCCGCGGCGCGCAGCCACTCGGTCAGACCGCCGCAGCGCGTGGCGTCCAGCTGGAGGCAGTCCACGGCGGGCACCATCCGCGCGAAGTACGAGAGGTCGTATCCGTACGCGCCGGCCGTCACGTCGCAGACCAGCGCGTCCCGCACCAGCGCGAGCCCCCGCAGGTCGTCCGACGGCACCGGCTCCTCGAACCAGCCCACCCCGTGCTCGGCGAGGACCCGGCCCACCCGGACCGCCTGCTTGCGGGTGTAGGCGCCGCTCGCGTCGACGTACAACTCGGCCTGCGAGCCGATGACGTCACGCGCGGTGCGCACCCGCAGCACATCACGGGCCGCGGCCCGCCCCCAGTCCTCGCCGACCTTGATCTTGACGCGGGGTATGCCCTGGCCGTGCACCCAGCCGTTCAGCTGGGCCGCCAGATGCGTGTCGTGGTACGTCGTGAAGCCCCCGCTCCCGTAGACGGGGACCTCGTCGCGGGCCGCGCCCAGGAGACGTACGAGCGGGATCTCCAGGAGGCGTGCCTTCAGGTCCCACAGGGCGATGTCGATCGCCGAGACGGCGCACGAAGCGGCGCCGGGGCGGCCGGTGTTGCGGATCGCCCTCGTCATCGCCGCGTGCGCCGCGGGGATGTCGAGCGCGTCGAGGCCCGTGACGGCGGGCACGAGCTGCTCGGCCATCAGGGCCACGGTGGACGCGGGAGCGTAGGTCCAGCCCGTGCCCGTCGCGTCGCCCGCCGTGACCTCGACGATCACGAGGGTCGTGCTCTCCCACGCGAAGGTGCCGTCCGCCTCGGGGGCGTCCGCGGGCACCAGGTACGCGGACATGGCGGGGCTTTCGATGGGCACTGCGTCCTTCATCGGGACCGTCCTGGATCACATGCGGGAGTGGGGGGGACGTGGGGCGGTGCGGCGTCGGCTCTCGCCCGCACCCGCGGCGGCGTCCACGCACGGGTATCCCGAAGCCCGCCACGCAAACGGCGTGCGCACCCGTGCCCGGCGCCGCATCCCGGCGGAGTTTGGCGGCGGTCCGCCGGGGCAACCGGGAGTCCCGCGTGCCGTGCCGCCGGGAGCTCCCGCGCGGCGGGAGCCTACGGCCCGGCGCGGTCGGCGGACCGCCGCGACCGAACGCCCCCAGCCAAGGAGGACCCGCCATGACCACCAGTGAACTCGCCCCGCTCGCACGGCAGTTGCGGGTCGACTCCGTCCGGGCAGCGGATGCCGCCGGATCCGGCCACCCCACCTCCTCGATGTCCGCGGCCGACCTGATGGCGGTGCTCCTGGGCCGCCACCTGCACTACGACTTCGACCGGCCCGACCATCCGGGCAACGACCGCTTCATCCTCTCCAAGGGGCACGCCTCGCCCCTCCTGTACGCGGCGTACAAGGCGGCGGGCGTGGTCACCGACAGCGAGTTGCTGACCTTCCGCACCCAGGGCAGCCGCCTTGAGGGGCATCCGACACCGCGCCGCATCCCGTGGGTGGAGACCGCCACCGGATCCCTCGGGCAGGGTCTTCCCGTCGGCGTCGGCATGGCACTCTCGGGCAAGCGGCTCGACCGGATCCCCTACCGGGTCTGGGTGCTGTGCGGCGACAGCGAGCTGGCGGAGGGCTCGGTGTGGGAGGCGGTCGAGCACGCCGGGTACGAGCACCTGGACAATCTGACCGCCCTCGTCGACGTCAACCGCCTCGGGCAGCGCGGCCCCACCCGCCACGCGTGGGATCTCGGCGCCTACGCCCGCAGGTTCGCCGCCTTCGGCTGGCACGTCGTCGAGGTCGACGGCCACGACCTGGACGCGGTCGACCTCGCCTTCCAGGAGGCCCGCTCCACCACCCGGCAGCCCACGGCCATCCTCGCCCGCACCGTCAAGGGCAAGGGTGTCGCCGCCGTCGAGGACCGCGAGGGCATGCACGGCAAGCCCCTGCCGGAGGCACGAGCGGCGATCGAGGAGCTGGGCGGCGTGCACGACGTCCGCGTCGAGGTGCGCAAACCCGCCGCCGCGCGGGCGCTGCACGCGACGCGCACCGGTCATCTGGAGCTGCCGCGCCACGAGGTGGGCGAATCGGTCGCCACCCGCACCGCCTTCGGCCAGGCGCTCGCCGCGCTCGGCACCGCGCGGGGCGACATCGTGGCCCTCGACGGGGAGGTCGGCGACTCCACGCGGGCGGAGTACTTCGCCAAGGAGCACCCCGACCGCTACTTCGAGTGCTACATCGCCGAGCAGCAACTGGTCGCCGCAGCCGTGGGGTTGGCGGCTCGCGGCTGGGTTCCGTACGCCTCCACGTTCGCGGCCTTCTTCACCCGCGCCCACGACTTCATCCGCATGGCGGCGATCAGCGGCTCCGGCATCAACCTGGTCGGCTCCCACGCGGGCGTCGCCATCGGCCAGGACGGCCCTTCCCAGATGGGCCTCGAAGACCTGGCCATGTTCCGCGCCGTGCACGGCTCGACGGTCCTCTATCCGTGCGACGCCCACCAGACGGGGCGGCTCGTCGCGCAGATGGCGGGCCTGGACGGCGTGCGCTACCTGCGTACGTCACGCGGGGACACGCCCGTCATCTACGGGCCCGGAGAGGAGTTCCCCGTCGGCGGCTCCAAGGTCCTGCGCTCGTCCGACGCCGACCGGCTCACGGTGGTGGCGGCGGGCGTGACCGTCCACGAGGCGCTGACGGCCGCCGAGTTCCTGGACCGCGAGGGCATCCAGGTGCGGGTCATCGACCTGTACTCGGTCAAGCCCGTCGACCGCGCCGCCCTGCGCGAGGCCGCCGACCGCACCGGCTGTCTGCTCACCGTCGAGGACCACCGGCCGGAGGGCGGCATCGGTGACGCCGTCTTCGAGGCGTTCGGCGACGGCAGCCCGGTGCCGCGCCTGGTGCGGCTCGCGGTGAGGACGATGCCGGGCTCGGCGTCCCCCGCCGAGCAGTTGCGCGCCGCCGGAATCGACGCCGAGTCCATCGCGGCGGCGGCGCGGCTGCTCGTGGAGCAGGCGGTGGTGCGGTGAGGCCGGTCGGTGCTGCGTGGGCTCGCCGGACCGTCAGGGCTGCGTGGGATCGCCGGGCCGTCGGTGCGCCGTGGGCTCGCCGGACCCTCAGTGCTTCCCGGGCTTCGCGGTCCGCGTCCTGAACCAGGCGTTGGCCGTGGGCCCGAACATCAGGACCATCGCCGCGAGTACCGCGCTCAGATGCAGCACGCGGCTCGCGCCGAACAGGACGTCCACCACGCCCAGGTCGCGGAAGGCGTCGCCCAGCGGATGGTCGGCCAGCCACCGGACGGGCTCGACCACCAGGGACAGCGTGCCGAGGACACCGAGCCCCACGGCGAGCGTCAGGCGGGCCCAGTTCCTGCCCCGGCGCAGCTGCACGGCGACCAGGACGGCCGCCGAGAACACGGTCATCCGCACCAGCAGGCCGCCCGCGATCTCCCCGGCGGACGTGTCGCCGTCGGAGATCAGCCGGCCGACCATGAGCACCGTCTCGAAGAAGCCCGCCACGACCGCGGTGATCCAGAGCGCGAACGCGGCACGGACGGCCGGGGGAACGGCGGGCTCGCCGCCGCCGGACCGGGGAGTGGGGAGGGGGCGCCGGACCTCCGGCCGCGCCGGGCTCCCGGCGGGCTCATCAGGGCGCCCCTGCCCCGGGTCAGGGCGTTCCTGCCCCGGGTGTCTCTGCGTTCCGTTCGCCATGGCTGCCTCGCTCACTCCGGTCCGACCTGAACCGTCCGTCTGAATCCTTCCGGCGCACACGGCCCGGGGCACGCCCGTCAGCCCCCGTCCTCAGGTGTCGTCAGCACCCCTACGCAGCATGAAAGGAACCCCACATGACCAGCGCACGAACCCTGCGGGCGGGACGCCACACCGTCCGGCTGCACCGACCCGACAAGATCCTCTTCCCGGCCGACGGCACAGCGAGCAGCACAGCCGACGACACAGCGAGCAGCACGGCCGACGACACGGAGGGCAGCACGGCCGGCGGCTCGACGGGCTACACGAAAGGGGACCTCGCCGACTACTACCGGGCCGTCGCCCCGTTCATGCTGCCCCACCTGCGCGGCCGCCCCCTGATGCTGGAGCGGCACCCGGACGGCCTCGACGGGCCCCGCTTCATGCAGAAGGACACCCCCGGCCACTACCCGGACTGGATCACCCGCGCCGAGGTGGCCAAGGAGGGCGGCACCGTCACGCACACCGTCTGCGACGACACCGCCACGCTCCTCTACCTCGCCGACCAGGCCTGCCTCACGCTGCACCGCTGGACGTCCCGCGTCGGCGGCACCGGCGGGGTCACCCATCCCGACCGGCTCGTCTTCGACCTCGACCCGGCCAAGGACGACTTCGGCCCCGTGCGCGACGCGGCGCGTCTCCTGGGCGAACTGCTCGACCACGTGGGACTGCCCTCCGCCCTGATGACAACGGGCTCGCGCGGACTGCACGTCATCGTGCCGCTCAACGGCCGTCACGACTTCGACGACGTACGCGCCTTCGCCAAGGACGTCGCCGAGACCCTCGCCCAGGCCCACCCCGAGCAGCTCACCACGGCCGCCCGCAAGAAGGACCGCGGCGACCGTCTCTACCTGGACGTGCAGCGCAACGCGTACGCGCAGACCGTCGTCGCCCCCTTCTCGGTCCGCGCACGGCCCGGCGCGCCGGTGGCCGTGCCCGTCGCCTGGGAGGCCGTCGACGACCCCGCGCTCGGCGCCCGCAGCTGGACCATCGAAGGCGCCGTCGAGCAGGCCCGCACCGACCCCTGGGCGGGACTTCTGCGCTCGGGACGCGCCCTGGGCCCGGCCCGCCGCAAGCTGCGCGCGCTGCGCGGCTGAGGTTTGGCCGTGGCGCGCGGGGTCACTCGGATCCGGCGCGCGGTGTGAGAGGTGAGGAGAGGGAGCAGTGAGCACGTACATCTATGGCATCGTCGGAAGCAGCCATCCGAACCTGCCGGACGACGTGAGAGACACGAGCGCCGGGAGCACCGGGAGCACGCGGGACACCGGGAGCGCCGCGAATGGCATGGAGGGCATGGACGGCATCGGTGAACCGCCCCTCCCCGTCCGGGTCGTGCGGCGCGGCGAGCTCGCAGCGCTGGTCAGCGACGCTCCCGTGGACCTGAAGCCCCAGCAGCGGGACCTGCTCGCGCACCAGAACGTCCTGTCCGAGGCCGGCCTGTGCGGCCCTGTGCTCCCGATGCGCTTCGGCAGCCTCGCGCCCGACGACGAGGCGGTCCTCACGGTCCTGGCGGAACGGGCCGAGCACTACGCGGAGCGGCTGCGCGCGCTCGACGGCAAGGTCGAGTACAACGTGAAGGTCTCCCACAACGAGCGCGCCGTCCTGCACCAGGTCCTCGCGGAGAACCCGGAGCTGCGGGCCATGGTCGAGGCCAACCAGCTTGCCGGGGGCGGCAGTCACGACCAGAAGCTGCGGCTCGGCGAGAAGGTCGCCGCGACCGTGCGGGCGCGGGAGTCGAGCGACGCCGATCATGTGCGGCGTGCCCTTGAGGCGACCACCGAAGCGGTCTACGCGGGGCCCGAGGGGACGGGCCGGCTGGCCGACCTGTCCTTCCTCGTGCACCGCGACGCGGCCGTGGGCTTCCTGTCCGCGGTCGCCGAACTGCGCGCGGACCAGCCCCACTTGGACTTGCGGGTGCGCGGCCCGCTGCCGCCGTACAGCTTCGTCGAGTCCGTCGGTCAGGGCCCGGCCGAGCCCGCGGGCTGATGCCCGCGGGCTCGTGGACGTGCTGGATGTTCAGGGTTCCGAGTACGGCTACCACCGGTGGGCGGCTACCAGCGGTACCAGCGGGAGCGCGACCCGGTGGCCGTGGTGCTGCGCATCAGGAAGCCGACCAGCCAGATGACGAGCACGGCGATGGCGACCCACCAGAGAATCTTCACGGCGAACCCCGCTCCGAAGAGAAGCAGGGCAAGCAGAAGGACGAGCAGAATAGGAACCATAGTTTCTTACCTCCTGCTGCCCCGGGTATCCCCAACGGGCCGATCCACGCGCGGAATCAGGAACTCGCGTGCGACTGTGCGCCACGCCACTTCACTCCACTCCATGGGTCACTTCCGGCAGAGCACCTCGCCGTGCAGCACGGCGAACCACCCGTCGTCCCGCGCCCCCCACTCCCGCCACGCGTCGGCGTAGGACCTCAGCTCACCTGCGTCGGCGTGCCCGCCCTCGACGGCGCGTCCCGCGTAGGCGGAGGCGACCGTGCGGTCCGCCCAGAGCCCGCTCCACCAGGCGCGCTCCTCTTCCGAGCTGTAGCACCAGGTGCTCGCGCTCGCGGTGACGTCGTCGAAACCGGCCTCCAGGGCCCAGGACTTGAGGCGGCGCCCCGCGTCCGGCTCACCGCCGTTGGCGCGGGCCACCCGCCCGTACAGGTCGAGCCAGCCGTCCATGGCGGGGGAGTTCGGGTACCAGGTCATCGCCGCGTAGTCGGCGTCGCGGGCGGCGACGATGCCGCCCGGCGCGCAGACGCGCCGCATCTCGCTCAGGGCGCGCACCGGGTCGCCGACGTGCTGGAGCACCTGATGCGCGTGGACGACGCAGAAGGAGTCGTCCGGGTAGTCCAGGGCGTGTACGTCGGCGACGGCGAACTCCACGTTCTCCAGGCCCCGTTCGGCCGCCGTCGCGCGGGCGCGGTCGAGGATGCCGGGCGCGTGGTCGACGCCCGTGACGTGGCCGTCGGGGACGAGCTCGGCCAGATCGGCGGTGATGGTGCCGGGGCCGCAGCCGATGTCCAGGATCCGCATGTGCGGCTTCACCGAACCGACGAGATAGGCGGCCGAGTTGGCGGCGGTCCGCCAGGTGTGGGAGCGCAGCACGGACTCATGGTGTCCATGCGTGTAGACGGCGGTCTCCTCCGGCATGACGGGAACTCCTTCGCGTTCGCTGCCGCTCGCTGCGGTGGATCGAACGGTACGCCGCCATGTCGAATAATGAGACCCACGTATCACTATGTGGTCACCGGCGGGTTCGCAGAAGCATGGGGCGCGGGTGCCCCGGCGGACGGTTTCCTTGCCCCGGCCGCATGACGCGACGAAACGCATTTGCAGCAGCCCGTGCCCCCCACAGACAATCCCCGCATGGGACATCTGGAAGCCGCGCACATCGAGTACTACCTGCCGGACGGCCGAGCGCTGCTCGGCGATGTCTCCTTCCGTGTCGGCGAGGGCGCCATCGTCGCCCTCGTCGGGGCGAACGGCGCGGGCAAGACCACCCTGCTCCGCCTGATCTCGGGCGAGATCCAGCCGCACAGCGGCACCGTCACCGTCAGCGGTGGTCTCGGCGTCATGCCGCAGTTCGTGGGGTCGGTGCGCGACGAGACGACCGTGCGCGACCTGCTCGTCTCCGTGTCGAACGCCCGCATCCGCGAGACCGCGAAGGCCGTGGACGTCGCCGAACACCTGATCATGACCGTCGACGACGAGGCCGCCCAGCTCCAGTACGCCCAGGCGCTCTCCGACTGGGCCGAGGCCCACGGCTACGAGGCCGAGACGCTCTGGGACATGTGCACCACCGCCGCGCTCGGCATCCCGTACGACAAGGCGCAGTTCCGCGAGGTCCGCACCCTCTCCGGCGGCGAGCAGAAGCGCCTGGTGCTCGAAGCCCTGCTGCGCGGCGGCGACGAGGTGCTGCTCCTTGACGAGCCGGACAACTACCTCGACGTCCCCGGAAAGCGCTGGCTGGAGGAGAAGCTCAAGGAGACGCGCAAGACCGTCCTGTTCGTCTCGCACGACCGCGAGCTCCTCGCCCGCGCCGCCGAGAAGATCGTCAGCGTCGAGCCGGGGCCCGCGGGCGCGGACGCCTGGGTGCACGGCGGCGGCTTCGCCACCTTCCACGAGGCGCGGCGCGAGCGGTTCGCGCGCTTCGAGGAGCTGCGCAGGCGCTGGGACGAGAAGCACGCCCAGCTGAAGAAGCTCGTGCTCAGCCTGCGGCAGGCCGCATCGATCAGCCATGAGCTCGCCTCGCGGTACGCCGCAGCGCAGACCCGCCTCCGGAAGTTCGAGGAGGCCGGGCCGCCGCCCGAGCCGCCGCGCGAGCAGGACATCACCATGCGCCTCCAGGGCGGGCGGACCGGCATCCGCGCCATCACGTGCGAGGGACTTGAGCTGACCGGCCTGATGAAGCCCTTCGACATCGAGGTCTTCTACGGCGAGCGCGTCGCCGTCCTCGGCTCGAACGGCTCCGGCAAGTCGCACTTCCTGCGCCTCCTCGCCGGCGGCGACGTCGCGCACACCGGCGACTGGAAGCTCGGCGCGCGCGTCGTCGCGGGCCACTTCGCGCAGACCCACGCCCACCCCGAGCTCTTCGGCCGCACGCTCCTGGACATCCTGTGGCGCGAGCACGCCCAGGCCAAGGGGCCCGCCATGTCGCGCCTTCGCCGCTACGAGCTCACGGGACAGGCCGAGCAGCGCTTCGAGCGGCTCTCGGGCGGCCAGCAGGCGCGCTTCCAGATCCTGCTCCTGGAGCTTGAGGGCTCCACCGCCCTGCTGCTCGACGAGCCCACCGACAACCTCGACCTGGAGTCGGCCGAGGCACTCCAGGAGGGCCTTGAGGCGTACGAAGGGACCGTGCTCGCGGTGACGCACGACCGCTGGTTCGCCCGCTCCTTCGACCGGTATCTCGTCTTCGGCAGCGACGGCCTCGTGCGCGAGACGCCGGAGCCGGTCTGGGACGAGCGCCGGGTGGAGCGGAAGCGGTAGCGCCGTCTGCCGCCAGGAGGACAATGGCGGGCATGGCAGAAACGACTGGCACAGCGGGCCCGTCCGGCCGGGCGGGCGACCCGCTCCTGGCCCGGCACTCGGCCGCCCTCGAACTGTTCACCGACCGGGTGCACGCCGTCGGCGCCGATCAGTGGGACGCGCCGACGCCGTGCGCCGACTGGTCCGTGCGCGACCTCGTCAACCACCTCGCCGCCGAGCAGCTCTGGGTGCCCTCGCTCGTCCGCGACGGCGCCACCATCGAGTCCGTCGGCGACGCCCTCGGCGGCGACATCCTCGGCCCCGACCCCGTCACGTCCTGGGACACGGCGGCGGCCGCGTCCCAGGAGGCGTTCCGCGAGCCGGGCGCTCTCGACCGCACGGTCCACCTCTCCTTCGGCGAAACCGCGGCGGACTTCTACTGCGGGCAGATGATCAGCGACCTCGTCGTGCACGCCTGGGACCTGTCACGGGCGATCGGAGCGGACGAAAAGCTTCCGGAGGACCTCGTCGCCTTTTCCGTACAGGAAATCAAGCCGTACGCTGCGGACCTGGCGAAGACCGGGCTCTTCGCCCCCGCGGTGGAACCGCCGCAGGACGCCGACGCGCAGACGGAGCTGCTGAGTCTGCTGGGGCGCCAGGTGTAGCCGCGGGGGAGCGCGAGTGATGGCGGGGGAGCAGGTGATCACGCGTGAGTGCTGAGACGCTGAGGACGTCCTTCAGGACCGCGGACGTGGACGAGGCACGGCAGATGATCGGCGCCACGTTCTACAGCAATTTCATGGATGTCATCGACGGACCGCGCGCCTTCCGGGCCGAGTTCGACATCGGGCAGCTCGGTGCGCTGACCCTCGGCGAGCTCAGCTGCGGCGCCGATGTGCGCATGAGGCTCGGCGAACTGGGCGCCTACCACGTGAACATACTGCTCGGCGGGCACATGAGCTTCCGGCAGGGCGGCGGCGCGGGCACCGTCGCGACGGCCGAGCGGGCCGGGGTGTTCCAGCCCGTCGGCGACACGGTGGTGGAGCGGTGGACCGGCGACTGCCGGGTCCTCGCGGTGAAGATGGACCGCGAGGCGCTCGACCGGCGCCTCGAGCAGCTCCTCGGCCGGCCCGTGCGCGCCCCGCTGACGCTGGCCCCCGAACTCGACACCACCCGTGGCCCCGGGCGCAGTTGGGCCCGGCTCGTCACGACGGTCATCGAGGACCTGCGCGACGAGGAGCCCGGAGCGTCACGGGCCCCGGCGTCGCTCTACACGTCGCCGCTGGTCGCGGCGCCCCTCCAGGACGCGATCCTGAACGGGCTGCTGCTCTGCGCGGAGCATCCCTTCCGCGACGAACTCGCCGCGCCGGTGCAGAAGTTGCGCCCGGCGCCGGTGAAGCGCGCGATGGACGCCGTCCAGGAGCGGCCCGAGCATCCGTTCACCCCGGCCGGGCTCGCCGCCGAGGCCCGGGTCGGGGTGCGCTGGCTCCAGGAGGCGTTCCGCCGCTACGTGGGCATGTCGCCCATGGCGTACGTGCGGGACGTGCGGCTGACGCGCGTGCGCGACGAACTGCGGGCCGCCGAGCCCGGCGCGCTCAGCGTGAGCGAGGTGGCGCACCGGTGGGGCTTCAGCCATCTGGGCAGGTTCGCCGAGCAGTACCACGCCCGGTTCGGGGAGCTGCCGTCCAAGACGCTGCGGGGCTGAACTTCCGGTGGTGTGCGGGGCTGAACCTCCGGTGGTGAGCGGTCAGGACTGCCCGTCGCCCGGACCGTGCGTTATCCGGACAGTGGCCGCGCTCAGCGGATCGTGACCAAGGGGCGACTGATTTATCGTTTCCGCTGTCACCGGTTGGGCCGGTCGCTGCCCACGGGTCCATAACCCGCCCCAGGGGCACGGCCGTGACGGACCGCCGGGGATGATCCGGCCCGGCCCCAGGCCGGGCCGGGCCCGCGCCGCGGGTCCGGTCGCTCCCCCCGCACCACCGTGCAACCGGACCCGCTCCCTCAGGACCGGGCCGGGCCCCCGCCCGGCCGAGGGCCGGGTCGGCGGCGCGCCCGGCTTCAGGCCGACGCTGCGAGATCCCTGAGGGTCACCATGCCCACCGGCTGTCCGTTCTCGACGACGGGCAGCCTGCGCACGGCGTTCTCGAGCATCAGGCTGACCGCGGACGACACCGCGTCGTCCGGGGCGACCATCACCGGGTTCGGGGTGCAGATGGCCTGCGCGCTGACGGTGAGGGGATCGGCGCCGTCGGCGACGGCCCGCAGCGTGATGTCCCGGTCGGTGAGCACGCCGACCACGCGACCGGCCGTGGCCACCAGGACATGACCGATGTCCTGCGCGCGCATCAGCTGTGCCGCTTCCACAAGCGAGGCATCGGGGCCCACCGCTATGACGCCCGGAGTCATGACGTCCCTTACGACAACAGCCATGGTTGCGGCCCTTCCTGCGGGGGTGAGTGCGTCCCGCCGCAGTACCCCTGTGCGGCCGGTCCATGCGGGTTTGCCCGGAAGAAGTGGGGGAACCCGGCCGATGCGCCCGCCACGGCACACCTGTGTTTGTGCCCAGGACCTCGGGGCAGGCGAAGGAGACAGTGCTTCGGACCGGAGGCACGTCCGTGGGAGCGATCTGCGCTCGCCCCGGGTGTGCCCGCCGCGACTGTGCGCGCATCCCACGGTGACCCCTCAACCCAAGGCACCCACAAGGGAGTTGCGACGCATCATGCGATCCGACGCGCGACAGACGAAGCGCCATCCGCACGACGACGCCCCCGACACAGCCGCCGCTTTCCGCAGGCTCACCGAGATGCCTCAGGGTCCCGAACGCGATGCTCTGCGCCAGGAGTTGGTCAAGGCCTGGCTGCCGATGGCCGAACGGCTCGCGGGCCGGTTCCGCAACCGCGGCGAAGCCCTTGACGACCTGCGGCAGGTCGCGGCACTCGGCCTGGTCAAGGCCGTCGACCGGTACGACCCCGAGCGGGGCAGTGCCTTCGAGAGCTATGCCGTGCCGACCGTCACCGGCGAGATCAAGCGCCACTTCCGCGACCACATGTGGACCCTCCATGTGCCGCGCCGTGTACAGGACTTGCGCAACCGGGTGCGGTTCGCCCGCCAGGATCTGACCCAGACCGTTCCCGGGCGCGCGCCGACCCTCGCCGAGATCGCCGAGAAGGCGCAGCTGTCCATGGAGGACGCGGCAGCCGGTCTGGAGGCGCTCGACAGCTTCACCGCGCTCTCCCTGGACGCCGAACTGCCGGGCAGCGAGGACGGATACGCGCTGCGGGACGTCCTGGGCGCGCCCGACCCGGCGCTCGATGTCGTCATCGACCGCGAGGCCGTCAAGCCCCGCATCGCCGCGCTGCCCGAGCGGGAGCGCGACATCCTCTACATGCGGTTCTTCGGCGACATGACGCAGAGCCGTATCGCCGAGCAGCTCGGCATCTCGCAGATGCACGTGTCCCGGCTGATCAGCCGCTGCTGCGACCGCCTGCGCGACCAGGTCACGCAGGACGCCGCCTAGTCACCGGCGATGGCCCGGCGCCCCGGCCGTCGGGCCATCGCAAGGGCGATGTGACGTGCCATCACGTCCACCGCCTGCGCCTCGGCCATCGAGAAGGCGAGCCGCGCCCCGCTCCTGAACAGCGTGAGCACACCCTCCACCGGGCCGTCCGCGCGTCCCCTCAGCGGCACGCACAGCAGGGACGTCACCTGTGCGCGTACGAGGACGGGGGCGCCGGACGCGTCCCGGCCGAAGGAGTCCGGGTCCTCCGGGCGGACCTGCAGCATGGGCGACCCGCCGCGGGCCGCCTCGGCGACGAGGGGGCACGCGGCGGGGTCCTGTGCCAGGACGTCGCCGACCGGTGCGTCCTTCGGCCCGAGTACGGCCGTGCGCCGCGCTCGCGCGGCCCCTTCGTCGGCGATCACCCAGTCCGCGAACCGCGGGTGCAGCACGCCTGCCGCCCGTTCGAGCACGGCCGCGCGGTCCCCGGCGGGAGCGGTGAGCAGCGCGGTGGTCATGGCGTCCGCGAGGTCCATGCGGGCCGTGTGCCGGGTCGCCTCGCCCAGGTCGGGGGCGTGCGTGCGGACGGCCTCCCGCGGGGCCGCGCCCGAGCCGGTGGGCTGCGTGCCCGGCTGCAGCACCACCAGGACCGCCGTACGCGGTTCGGCGCCGGGCCGCAGCGCGGTGAGCGTCGCGCGGACCGGGAGGTGCGGATTGCGCTGAAGATGGACGGTGAGGCTGCGGTCGCCCTCGCCGCGTGCGACCGCCGCGGTCTGCGAGCGGAAGGCGACCCGGTCCGCGTGCAGCAGGAATCCGGTCAGCGGCCTGCCGGTGGCGTAGCCCGCGCGGACGCCCGTGAAGCCGGTCGCGGCGAAGTTCATCCGCCGGACCACCGCCTCCCGGTCGACCAGGGCGACGGGCAGGGGGAGCCGCTGGAAGAGGGCCCGCAGGAGCCGCTCCTCGTCCCGGTCGGACGTGCCGCCGCCCAAGTGGCCCTCGGCGGCGAGACGTTCGTAGAGCGGCCTCAACTGGTCGGCGACATGGTCGAGTTCGAAGATCGCCGCGTCGAGAACGGTGCCGAGGTCGTCCGTCGGCACGGAGCGTGCCGACTTCAACTCGGCGACGCGGCGCACGAAATCCGCAATCTCTTCACCGAACTCATCCATTTTGGCCATGTGCAGAACGTATCCGCTGCGGCTGTTTTCCGGGGGGTCTCACGGGAAGGCGGAGAGAGGGCGGAGGAGGACGACCAGGATGCCACTCAGACCGGAACCGGACCTGGCAGGACCGGAATCAGCTCTGCCGGGACGCAGGCTCTCGGAACTCGCCGAACAGGCCGTGCGCTGCACCCCCGCGTGCTGCGGCGCGGGTACGACCGTGTCGGAAGGCGGCAGCGAACACCCCGCGTCGGTGACCCACCCCGACCTGGCCGGTCTGGTCTCCGTCCAGCTGCGCTCGGGCGACGGGCCCATCCCGGACGCGCAGGAGCGGGGCGCGCCGGTGGAGACCGGGGACCTTCTGCGGGACGAACGGTGGCCCCAGTACCGCGCCATGGCGCTCGACTCCGGCGTGCGCTCCAGCATCACGCTCCCCTTCCAGCGCGCGGGGCTCACGGTCACGCTGACCTTGTTCAGCTTCCGCCCCGGCACCCTGGACGGCGTCCCGCACGGCCCCGCCCAGACGCTCGGCGACCTTGCCACGACGGGCCTGGTGCGCGACCGCCGCTACCGCGCGGCCCTCGCCGAACTCGACCACCTCGGCACGGCCCTGCGCACCCGACCCGTGGTCGACCAGGCCTGCGGGATCATCATGCACGTCCTGAGCTGCGACGTGGACAAGGCCTTCGCGATGCTGCGCCGCATCTCCCAGACCACGAACCGCAAGCTCTCCGATGTCGCCGCGGCGGTGGTGGAGACGCGCGGGAAGGGCCTCGAGCGGGAGCTGGCGGGACTGGCCCGGGAGGAAGGCTGACCGCTCTCCTCCCGGGGCGGGCCCCGGGAAGAGAAACCACTCGGCCGGAGGCCCCCGCGCGCGCGGAGCGGCCCGTCACGTTTCGATGGGTTCATGCGGACGGAACCCGAAGGCCGTGGCCCTGTCCGGTACGGACCTCCCCTGCCGGAGCCAGGCCTCCCGGTCCTGCCCGAGCTGTCCGCCGTGCTCGCCGGCGCCGCGGGCCGCGCCCACGCCGAACCGCCCGGGGGCAGCCCCGCGCTCCTGGACGCCGCCAGCGGCTACTGGGCCCGGCGTGGCCTCCCGGGGGAGCGGGACCAGATCGCCGCCGCGCCCGGGGCCGCGCCCCTGCTGCTCGCGCTGACCGCCGCGCTCGGCGGCGGCGACGTGCTGCTCCCGCGTCCGTGCCCCGCCTGGTGGGCGCCGCAGGTGCGGCTGCTTGGCCGTTCGGTGTACCACGTGCCGACGCCCGCCGAGTGCGGCGGCGTCCCCGATCCGTACGCCCTCCTGGAGACCGTCCGCCGTATCCGCGCCGAGGGCGGCACTCCCCGCCTGCTCGTGCTCTCCGTCGCCGACGACCCGACCGCCACCGTGCCGCCGCCGGAAGTCCTGCACGAAGCCGTGGAGGCTGCCGCGGACGAGGGGCTGCACATCGTCAGCGACGAGACCTGGCGCGACACCCTGCACCGCCCGCACGACACCCTGCTCATCGGCCCCGCCGAGATGGCCCCCGAGCGGGTGACGGTCCTGACCGACCTCTCCGGAGCGTTCCTGCCGCCGGGCTGGCCCGCCGCGGTCGCCCGCTTCCCGGCCGGCGCGCGCGGTGCGGCGCTGCGGGACCGGACCCTGGACGTCCTCACCGCGCTCGGGGCGTGCGTCGCGGCGCCGGTCGGGGCGGCGGCGTCATACGCCCTGGGAGAGCCGGACGAGGTGACCGAACGCCTCGCCCGCGCGACCGGCCTGCACGCGCGGGTGGCCGCCGCCGCGCAGCGCGAGGTGCTCGCCGCGGGCGCGCTCGCCCTGCCCCCGCGGGCGGGCCGCCACTTCTACGTGGACCTCGGCCCCCTCCGCCCGGCCCTCGCCGCGCGCGGCGTCGGCGACTCGCAGGACCTGGAGGACTTCCTCGGCGAACGCCTGGCGATGCCCGCACCCGGCGGCCACCGCTTCGGCGACGACCTGGGCGCTCTGCGCGTACGCCTGTCCACGGGACCGCTGCTCGGCTCAACCCGGCAGGAGCGGATGGCGTCTCTCACCGCACCGGACGCGCTGGAATTGCCGCACGTGGAACGGGCGTTGAGCATGCTTGGATCGGCCTTCGACGATCTCCGCGCAGCAGCACAGCGAATGGAGCCTCCTCGGTGACGCAACAGACGCAGACGCAGACGCAGACGGATCACCCGCAACAGCAAGAACAGCAAGAACAGCCAGAACAGCCGGAACAGCCGGGGCAGGAGCAGCCGCAGGATCGGGCGCAGGCTCGGGCAGCCGATGCCGGGCACGCAGACGCCGCGCCCGGCACTCTCTCCGCCGTCCTCCTCGGCCGCCCGCCCACAGTCCTCGCCCCGCCCCGCACCCCCGGCGCCCCCCGCCTGTGGCCGAAGTCGTTCGCCGACCGGCTCACCGCGCCGTTGCCGGGGCTGCGGGCCTTCGCGCGGTTTGCCCGGGAGGGGGCTCTGCGGCCCGGCCCCGAAGGTCTCGCCGACATCCAGCGGTTGCCCTTCGAGCCTGGGCCCCTGCCGCGCGTGGATTCCCGCACCGTCGCCGTCACCTGGGTCGGGCACGCCAGTTGGGTGGTGCGGGTCGGTGGGCTCACCGTTCTGACCGATCCCGTCTGGTCGCGCAAGATCCTCGGCACCCCGGCCCGCGTCACACCCGCGGGTGTCGCCTGGAGTGCGCTGCCGCGTGTCGACGCGGTCGTCATCAGCCACAACCACTACGACCACCTGGACGCCCCCACCCTCGCCCGACTCCCCAGGGAGACACCGGTGTTCGTGCCCGCCGGGCTCGGCCGGTGGTTCACGCGCCGCCGGTTCAGCCGCGTCACCGAGCTCGACTGGTGGGAGGCCGCCGAACTGGGCGGCGTGCGGCTCGACTTCGTGCCCGCCCACCACTGGTCCAAGCGGAGTCTTGTGGACACGTGCCGGACGCTGTGGGGCGGATGGGTCCTCACCGACGGCGACGGGCAGCGCGTCTACTTCGCGGGCGACACCGGATACGGCCACTGGTTCGAGCGGATCGGCGCCCGCTATCCCGGCATCGATCTCGCGCTCCTGCCGATCGGCGCCTACCACCCGAGATGGTGGCTCAGCGACGTCCACTGCGATCCGGAGGAAGCGGTGCGGGCCGCGGCCGATGTCGGGGCGCGCCGCCTCGCCCCGATGCACTGGGGGACGTTCCTGCTGTCGGGCGAGCCGGTCCTGGAACCGCTGACCCGGGTGCGTACGGCATGGGAGAAGGCGGGGCGGTCCCGCGAGGACCTGTGGGACCTGCCGGTCGGCGCGTCCCGCGTGCTCGCCTAGGAAGACGCCGTGCCAGGAAGACGCCGTACTAGGAAGACGCCGTACGCCGGATCTTGCGCCACACCGTCGGCGCCACGCTGATCAGCACCGTCAGACCGACCGCCACCGCCACGCCCTCCCACGGCTCCGCGAAGAGGGAGCCGCCGAGAATGCCGATCAACTGGTACGTCACGGCCCAGGCGAGGCACGCGGGCACGTCCCCGCGCGCGAACTCGCGCAGCGGCATCTTCGCCATGAGGCAGGCCAGCATCACCGGAATGCGCCCGGCGGGGACGAGACGGGAGAGCACGAGGACCAGGACGCCGTGGTCCGCGAGCTTCTCCTGTGCCTGCGCGAGACGGTCCTCGGGCGCCCGGTCACGGATCGCCGCGAGCCAGCGCGAGCCGTTCTTCGACCGCATCCCGCGCCGCCCGAGCCAGTACAGCGCCATGTCCCCGAGGAACGCGGCGAGCGCCGACACCCCGAACACCACGAGCAGCGCGAAGGGCGCCTCCTGGTGGACGGCCACCACGGCGGCCGAGCTGACCAGCGCCCCCGTGGGCACCACGGGCACCAGCGCGCCGAGCACGATGAGCAGGAACAGCGACGGATAGCCGACCGCCTGCTGCGTCGACTCCGGCGGCACCTGGGCCGCCGCGGAGAGGATCACTGAGGCTCTCCCTTGGTGACCTCGGGCCGTACGCTCTCGCCGTGCCCCAGGCGGTGCACCGCCACCTCGGGCGCCAGCCGCGCCGCCTGGCGCACGAACTCCTCGCCCGGCGCGTGGAATTCATGCGGCCGTACGGCGTCCATGCCGATCGGCCAGTACGTCCCGTAATGCACCGGAACCGCGCTGCGCGGCGCGAGCCTCGCCAGCGCCACGGCCGCGCGCGCAGCGTCGAGGTGACCATGGCCGAGATACGGCCCCCAGCCGCCGACCGGCAGCAGCGCCACGTCGACGTCCCCGACCTCTTCGGCCATCGAGTCGAAGAGCCCGGTGTCCCCGGCGAAGTACGTCCGCGCCTCGCCCCGCACGACGAAGCCGAGAGCGGGCGTGCCGTGCGGCCCCACGGGCAGCCGCCGCCCGTCGTGCCGCGCCGTCACCACGCGGACGACGAGGTCGCCGACCCGCACCTCGTCACCCGGCACGACCTCGATGAGATGCAGGTGGGAGAGCCTGCGCGCGAGCCCCGGCACGTGCCGGCGGGCGCCGCGCGGAAGGAGCACGCGTGTGCCGGGGGCGATCCGCGCGAGGGAGGGCAGATGCAGATGGTCGGCGTGCAGATGGGACAGGAGCACGGCGTCGGCGACGGCCGCCTCGGGGGGCGGGAGCGCGCCCCTGCGCCGGCGCAGATGGGCGAGGCGAGGGGCGAACAGCGGGTCGGTGAGCACCCGGAGCCCCGAATCCTCGACCGTGCAGGTGGCATGACCCCACCAGGTGATCTCCACCGGCACTCCGGTTCCTCCTTCGCGCGACTGTTTACGAGCCTACGGCCAGGAGTAGGGTCTTCGGCTGACGCCAGTGGTGAGGACGCCAGAGGTGAGGGGAACGCGATGGGAGATGCCGCGAGCGTGACAGTGGTGCGGGTCGCGGCGATCGCCAGCCTGACACCGCTGGAGGAGCTGGACGCCGACCCCTTCCTGGTGGACTCCCGCAGCCAGCACGCGATGTGCGCGCAGTGGGCCACCGCCCGGGGGTACGTCATCACCCGGGAGCTCGTCGTCCGGGGGCTGCCCGCCGACCACGCCGTGCTCTGGACGGACATCGACGAGGGCCTGGTGGACCTCTTCGTCGTGCCGAGCCGCCGGGTCCTCGACCGCGCGCTGCGCTCGCCGGACGAGTTCACCGCGGAGTGCGGGCGGCGCGGTGTGCGGATCGAGACGGCGGGCCTCGCGGAACCGTCGTACGACGCGGTGATGAAGGCCCACGTCCACCGGCGGCTCTCCATGCCGACCGCGGGATACGACGGCCGCTGATCCGTCCCCGCCCACCGACCCGTTCACCCTGTGACACGCTGGTGTCCGGATCTGTCATGAAACGTGAGGCGGCGGGCGTGGGGCGAGGGCGATGGCGGGCGGTCGGCAGTGCTCTGTGGCGCTCGGTCGCCGTGTGGCTGGTCAGTACGCTCACCATGCTCGCGCTCGCCGGGATCCTGCCCGACTTCCAGCTGCAGTCCGACGACGGTGACAGCGCCACCCGCATCGCCGTCACCGCCGCCCTCGGAGCCGGAGCCTTCGGTCTGCTCTCCTCCCTGGTGTGGCCCCTGCTCGTGCGGGCGCTGCTGCTCGTGCCCGCGCTCGTGCTCGGCCTTCTCGCCTTCTTCCTCAACGGGTCGCTGCTCCTGCTCGCCCTGAGGCTGATCCCCGACGGCCGCGGTGACGCCAACCCGGAGACCGCCGTCGTCGTCGCCGCCGTGATGTCCGCCGTCGCCTCCGCCACCGGCGGTGCCCTCGCCGTCCGCGACGACGACGCCTACCGCCGCCGCCTCTACCGCCTCGCCGACCGCAGGCGCCGCCGCCGTGCCGAGAGCAGGGTCGGCCCCGTCCCGCCAGGCACCGTCTTCATCCAGCTCGACGGCGTCGGCCACGACGTCCTGCGCACCGCCGCGGACAAGGGCCTGATGCCGACCGTCGCGGGCTGGCTCGGGCACGGGGGCGAGCCGAGCCATCGCCTCACGCCCTGGCGCACCGACTGGTCGAGCCAGACCGGGGCGAGCCAGCTCGGCATCCTGCACGGCTCGAACCACGACGTCCCCGCCTTCCGCTGGTACGAGAAGGACACCGGCGAGGTCATGGTCTCCAACCGGCCCGCGTCCGCCGTCGAACTCCAGCGCCGCGCCATCGAGCGCACCGGCGACGGCGGCCTGCTCACCCTCGACGGAGCCAGCCGCGGCAACCTCTTCAGCGGCGGCGCCGAGCAGCTCGCCCTCGTGCTCTCCATGGCCGCACGCCGCGGCAAGGAGAACCGCTCGCGCGCCGGGTACTTCGCCTACTTCTCCGACCCCGCCAACGCCGTCCGCACCGCCCTGTCCTTCATCGCCGAAGTCGGCCGCGAGATCGGCGAGTCGACCCGCGCCCGGATCAGGAAGCGCCGCCCGCGCATCGGCCGGGGCGGGCTCTACCCCTTCATCCGCGCGTTCGCGACCGTCGTCGAGCGCGATGTCGTCGTCGCCGCGGTCATCGGGGACATGCTCGCCGGGCGCAGCGCGGTCTACGCCGACCTCGTCGCGTACGACGAAGTGGCCCACCACTCGGGGCCCGTCGGCAGCGACGTGGACAAGGTGCTCCAGCGGCTCGACCGGTCCCTCGCGCTGATCGCGAAGGTCGCCGAACACGCCCCCCGCGCCTACCGCATCGTGGTCCTCTCCGACCACGGCCAGAGCCCCGGCGAGACCTTCCGCGCCCGCTACGGTCTCACCCTCGGCGACCTCGTCAAGGCCGGCTGCGGTCTGCCCGTGCCGCGCAAGGCCCGGCGCACGCACAGCGGAGCCGAGGCCCGCTCGACGGTCCGCGCCGCCCTGCGCCGCCCCGTCGAGGAAGGCGCGGGAGAGCACCGCCCCGCCCGCCGCGCGGAGCCCATCGTGCTCGCGTCCGGCAACCTCGGCCTCGTCTCCTTCCCCGACGTCCCGCACCGCATGACCCGCGAGGAGATCGACCTGCGCCACCCGGCGCTCCTGCCCACCCTCGCCAATCACCCGGGCATCGGCTTCCTCCTCGTACGCAGTCAGGAGCGCGGCCCGGTCGTCCTGGGCGCGCGCGGCAGCGAGGTGTACCTCGACGAGGACCCCGGCGACCTCGGGCCGCTCGCCGACTTCGGGCCCTGCGCCGCCGACGCGGTGCGCCGCACCGACGGCTTCCCGCACGTCGCCGACGTCATGGTCAACTCCTGGTACGACCCCCAGGACGGCGAAGTCCTCGCCTTCGAGGAGCAGATCGGCTCGCACGGCGGACTCGGCGGTGCCCAGGCCCACCCCTTCCTCCTGTCGCCCCTCGTGCTCTCCGCGCCGCTGGAGGAGGGGCATGAACTCGTCGGCGCCGAGCGGGTCCACGACGTGCTCCGGCGCTGGCTCGGCGAGTACCAAGGACCCGAGATTCCGCTGGTGGGAGGGGCTGCCGGGGCTGCGGACGATTCCCGGTCGACTGACCTGGGCGGCACAGCTTTTGCGGCCGCCGACCCTGCCGCGCAGGACAAAACACGCTGATTTTGTCCGCCTCACGCCGTGTCCGACCATGTCTCTCGCCCCGGCGATCCCGGGCGTCCGGCACGATGAGAGGCACCACCCCATGCACGACACCGGAACCGCGATCCAGCCGGCTCCGGCCCCCGACCAGGAAGAACTGCCGACAGAGCAGCACGAGGACGGCGGCAGCAGGCACGCTCGCCGCTTCGGACTCCCCATCGCCACCTGCCTCGTCATGGGCAACATCATCGGCGGCGGCATCTTCCTGCTCCCGGCCTCCGTCGCCCCCTTCGGGACCATCAGCCTCGTCGCGTTCGGCGTCCTGACCCTGGGCGCGATCGCCCTCGCCCTGGTCTTCGGGCGGCTCGCGCAGCGCGATCCGCGCACCGGCGGACCGTACGTCTACGCGCGCGAGGCGTTCGGTGACTTCGCGGGCTTCCTCGCGGCCTGGTCCTACTGGGCCACCGCCTGGGTGTCGAACGCCGCGCTCGCCGTGGCGGCCGTCGGCTATCTCGACGTCCTGATACCGGTCGACGACCACAAGTGGACCGCCTGCCTGGCCGCCCTCGTCCTGCAACTCCTGCCCGCGCTCGCGAACTTCGCGGGCACCCGGTACGTCGGCGCGGTCCAGGTCGTCGCCACCGTCCTGAAGTTCCTGCCGCTGATCCTCGTCGCGGTCGGCGGGCTCTTCTTCTTCGACAGCGCCAACCTCGGGCCCTTCCAGGCGAGCGACGACAGCCCGGCCGGCGCGATCTCCGCTTCGGCCGCGATCCTGCTCTTCTCCTACCTGGGCGTGGAGTCGGCCGCCGTCAGCGCCGGTGAAGTACGCGACCCGCGGCGCAACGTCGGGCGCGCCACCATCCTCGGCACCCTCGGCGCCGCCCTCGTCTATCTGCTCGGCACCCTCGCCGTCTTCGGCACCGTCGCCCACGACAAGCTCGTCGGCTCCACCGCGCCGTTCTCGGACGCCGTCAACGTCATGTTCGGCGGCTCCTGGGGCGGTACGGCGGTGGCGCTCGCCGCGGTCGTGTCGATCCTCGGCGCCCTGAACGGCTGGACCCTGCTGAGCGCCCAGACGCCGTACGCGGCCGCCAAGGACGGCCTCTTCCCGCCGGCCTTCGCGAAGAAGCGGCGCGGCGTGCCGACCATGGGCGTCCTGGTCACCGTCGTCCTCGCCTCGCTGCTCACCGTCTACAACTACACGGCCGGATCGAGCGGAGTCTTCGAGTCCCTCGTCCTGATCACCACGTTCACCGCGACCGTGCCCTACCTCCTGGCCACCGCCGCGCAGATCTACTTCCTCGTCTCCGGACAGGGCGAGCGCGTCAACCGGGCCCGCCTGGTGCGGGACGGGATCCTCGCGGGCATCGCGTGCGGGTTCTCCATGTGGCTGGTCGCCGGGTCCGGGTACGCGGCCGTCTACCAGGGCGTCCTGTTCCTCTTCGCGGGCGTGCTCGTCCACGCGTGGATGGCGGCCCGCAAGGAGCGGACCGCCACCCACTGATTCCCCGACCCCCGTCGGCCCGGGATCTTCCTGTTGTGTCGGACGGATGGTGCGGTGGGACCACTACCTGGCGAGCGGCGCGACCACCCAGCGGCGGGTGGTGAACATGCCGTCGGGCGGGCCGATCTCGATCAGCTTGCGGGCGGCCGGGTAGGCCTCGTTGCCCTCGATCTCATAGCCGACGTCGAACGTGCCCGGCACGTCCCTGACCTCGGGCTCCTGCTGCGCCCTCGCGCCCTTGCCGCCCTGCTCGTCGCCTGCCGTGACGGCGGCGAGCTCGGCGAGCAGCTTCCGCTGGGCCGCCGCGAGCGCCTCATGCGGGTCGCGTGCCCGTGGCGTGGCAGCCGCCGCCTTGCCGCCGGCGGGAGGCGGCGCGATGTCGGTGCTCGGCTCGCGCGTCGTGCCGGTGGTCTCGCGCGTGGAGATCTGCGCCTGGACGACGGTCCCGTCGTTGTCGAGCGCCACGCGGATGAGACCGCGGTCGGGCGTGATGACCGGTACGCCGTCGAAGACCTGCCGGAACGTCACATGCGTCTCCAGGGACACCGGCTGCCCGAGCTCGGAGCCGTCCTTCGCCCCGGAGTTCTGCATCAGGTCGTGCACGCTGTCGACGACCAGTTCGGCGCCGTCGGCGTGCTGCTCGGCGAAGGTGCGCGCCGTCTCGACGGCCTGGTCGGTGGGCAGCTGCCGCAGGTTGCGCTGGTTGGTCTCGGCGAGCTTGACCCAGCGGATCGCGTGCGGGGCCGTGGAGACGGTCCGGTCGCCCGAGGTGGCGCTGAGCACGCCCTGCCGCTCGACCTGCACCTCTTGCAGCGCCGCCGACGGGAAGTCGGCGATGCGGCCCATCTTGGTGAGCTCGTCGCCCGGGTCGCGCGGCGCGAGCTGGACGATCTGCGGGCTGCCCGGCGCCTGCGTCAGCGGCTGCCTGAGGCTCTCGCGCGCGTTGAACCAGCGCCACGCGTACCAGTTGTCCGGCACGTGCTCGCGGTAGAGGGTGCGCTCGCCGTTGAGGCGGGCGGTGGCGTCGGCCTGGTTGGTGCCGACCGCGCAGACCGAGGGCGCCTGGCCCTTGTAGATGTCCCAGCTCGCGTTCAGCCACGCGTCGGTGAACGTCTGCCCGGCCCGCCACTTCTCCCAGAACTTCTTGCCGTAGTCCGGGCTGTCGATGCTGACGGTCTCGAACCCGAAGATCATGCGGAAGCCGATGTTGGGCCCCGCCCAGGTGCGGATCGGGGAGTGCCCGCCGAGGACCCGCAGCGAGGTGCAGGTCGACCAGAAGATGTAGTTCGCCTTCTCGTTGCCCAGCGCCATCCGGTTGGAGACCGCGTCGCTGCGGCCGTCCCAGACCGCGCCCAGGGGCGCGAAGAAGACGCCGTTGTTGTCCATGCCGCCGTGGCCCGAGTGGTAGACGGCGACCACCGAGTCCATCCCGTAGCGGTCCTGCCAGTTGTCGTACGTCTCCTCGTACGCCCAGACCTGCGCCCCGCCGTCCGCGAACCAGAAGTTGCGGTCGTAGAACTGCTGCAGATACGCGAGCCACCCGGTGGCATCGGCGTGCGTGTGGAAGAGAGACGACTGGTTGACGAACTTCTGGATGCTGAAGGCGCCCCACCAGCCGAACGTCGAGTCGCGGGTACCCGCGGCTCCCGGCTTCGCCCCTTCGAGCGGTGACGGACCGCGGTCCGTGTAGTTCATGCGCATGGCCAAACCCCCTGAGTGATCTCCTCGTCCGTGCGAGGGGGCCTCAAAGTGTCACCGCAGCCGCGCCTTGCACAGTTGGCATTTCGGCCATAGCGACCGCGCACCGGGACTGCCGTGGCGCCTCAGGAACCCCGGTTCTCCCTGCTGAGGAGCCTGCCGCGGATCTTCTGCAGCCGGGGCATCAGGACGTACACGACCGTGAGGACCACGGCGGCGCTGAGCAGCAGGGTCTGGACCACCATGGGCAGCTTCGCGAGCCAGGAGTGGAAGAGCAGCTCCAGGACGGTGAGGGTCGGGAAGACCGAGAGCCAGATCATCAGGGCCATGTGGTGACGGGGCGGGGGTGCGGTCTGCACGGAGGTTCCTTCCGGGGATGCGGAAATCTCCAACCAACTGTTTGGAGATCGGTGCCGGAAAGCTAGCACGCGGCCGGAACCATCTCCAAACAACTGGTTGGGTATCCTTGCGCCATGGCCTGGGACACCGCACGCACCCGGCAGGCGCTGCTCGACGCCGCCGTGGACGAATTCGCCGAGCACGGATTCGACGGCGCCCGCATCGACCGCATCGGGACGCGGGCGGGCGTCAACAAGGAGCGGATCTACCAGTACTTCGGCAACAAGGAGAAGCTCTTCGGGCACGTCCTTGAGGCCGAGCTCGACCGCATCGCCACCACCATCCCCGTCACCGTCGAACAGGCCGCCGACCTCGGCGACTACGCGGGCCGGCTGTACGACTACCACCGCTCCCGCCCCCAGTTCATCCGGCTCCTGCACTGGGAGGGCCTGCGCGACAAGGGCGCCCCCGCCCTCAAGGAGCCCGAGCGCACCGCGACCTACGGGGCCAGGGTCGAGGCCCTTGCCCAGGCCCAGAGCGACGGCACGCTGGACCCGACCCTGGATCCCAGGGGGCTGTTCTACGCCGTACTCGCCCTCGGCGCCTGGTGGTTCAGCGTTCCCCAGGCGGTTCGGATGATCTTCGGCGGGGAGCAGCGGCCGGAGACGGAACGGGACGCGCTGATCGCCCTCGTGCGGCGACTGGCCGGTCAGGGCGACCGCTGACCCGGAAACCCCCGTCGGCCGCGCCCCCTTGGGTCGCCCGGTGGCTGTCTGCCGTTCACCGTCCGAGGGCCGGTCTTCCGCGTGCGCCGCGTCAGGGTGTGATCGGATGGGTGCACGGAAGTTCCGGAACGCATCTCGGAACCGCACTGAAGGGATCTACATCGTGGCTACCACGCGCTCCGCGCACACGGTCTGGGAAGGCAATCTGACGGAGGGTTCGGGCACCGTCACCTTCGACTCCTCCGGGATCGGGGAGCAGGCCGTCTCCTGGCCGTCCCGCGCCGAGCAGGCAAACGGCAAGACCAGCCCGGAAGAGCTGATCGCCGCCGCGCACTCCAGCTGCTTCTCCATGGCCTTCTCGAACGGTCTGAACGGCGCGGGCACCCCGCCCACCCGCCTGGTCACGTCCGCCGACGTGACGTTCCAGCCGGGCACCGGCATCACCGGCATCCACCTCACCGTCGAGGGCACGGTGCCGGGCATCGACGAGGCCGCGTTCGTCGCCGCCGCCGAGGACGCCAAGAAGAACTGCCCCGTGAGCCAGGCGCTGACGGGCACGACCATCACGCTGACGGCCAAGCTCGCCTGACGCACGGCTTTCCGCCATTCTCCGACGGTGCCGCCGCCCCTCAGGGGCGGCGGCACTGTCATGCGCGGCATTGACAACGGGTCGCTCAAGTTTTGTGATGGAGGTCGAAGTACGCCGGGAAACGGGCTCGCGGTGGAAGGGGACTGGACATGGCACGTGCAGTCGGGATCGACCTCGGTACGACGAACTCGGTGGTGGCCGTCCTGGAGGGCGGTGATCCCACGGTCGTCGCCAACGCGGAGGGAGGGCGCACCACACCCTCGGTCATCGCCTTCGCGAAGAACGGCGACGTACTCGTCGGAGAAGTGGCCAAGCGGCAGGCCGTGACGAATGTGGAGCGCACCGCACGCTCCGTCAAGCGCCATATGGGCGACGGGAGTTGGCGCTTCCCCGAGGACGGGTCCGTGGAGGGCACCCGGTACACCGCCCAGGAGCTCTCCGCCCGCGTCCTGCAGAAGCTCAAGCGTGACGCCGAGTCCTATCTGGGCGAGGACGTCACGGACGCGGTCGTCACCGTCCCCGCGTACTTCGACGACACGCAGCGCCAGGCCACCAAGGAGGCCGGTGAGATCGCGGGCCTGAAGGTGCTGCGCATCATCAACGAACCGACGGCAGCGGCCCTCGCGTACGGCCTCGACAAGGGCGACGACCAGACGGTCCTCGTCTTCGACCTCGGCGGCGGCACCTTCGACGTCTCGCTCCTGGAGATGGGTGACGGCGTCATCGAGGTGAAGGCCACCAACGGCGACACGCAGTTGGGCGGCGACGACTGGGACCAGCGCATCGTCGAGTACCTGGTGCGGCAGTTCAAGAACGCGCACGGAGTGGACCTCGGCAAGGACAAGATGGCGCTGCAACGGCTGCGGGAGGGCGCGGAGAAGGCGAAGATCGAGCTGTCGTCGTCGAGCGAGACGGACATCAACCTTCCGTACGTCACGGCGTCGGCGGACGGCCCGCTGCACCTGGCGGAGAAGCTGACCCGCGCTCAGTTCCAGGAACTGACGGCGGACTTGCTCGAACGCTGCCGCACCCCCTTCCACCAGGCGGTCAAGGACGCGGGCGTGAAGCTGTCGGACGTCGACCACGTGATCCTGGTGGGTGGCTCGACGCGGATGCCCGCGGTGACGGAACTGGTCAAGGAACTCACCGGCAGCGAGCCGCACAAGGGCGTCAACCCGGACGAGGTGGTCGCGCTCGGGGCGGCGCTCCAGGCCGGTGTGATCAGGGGTGACGTGAAGGACGTCCTGCTCCTCGACGTGACGCCGCTGTCCCTCGGGATCGAGACCAAGGGCGGCATCATGACCAAGCTCATCGAACGCAACACGACCATTCCCACCCGGCGTTCGGAGACCTTCTCGACCGCCGAGGACAACCAGCCATCGGTCGGCATCCAGGTCTTCCAGGGGGAGCGGGAGATCGCCGCGTACAACAAGAAGCTGGGCGTCTTCGACCTGACGGGACTGCCCCCGGCGCCGCGCGGCGTGCCCAAGATCGAGGTCACCTTCGACATCGACGCCAACGGAATCATGCACGTGTCCGCCAAGGACGAGGCGACGGGGCGCGAGCAGCGCATGACGGTCACGGGCGGCTCCGCGCTGCCCAAGGACGACATCAACCGCATGATGCGGGAGGCGGAGGAGCACGCGGAGGAGGACCGCAAGCGGCGCGACGCGGCGGAGACCCGCAACCACGCGGAGCAGCTCGTGTACCAGACGGAGCGGTTCCTGCGCGAGAACGAGGAGCGGATCCCCGCCGGGACCAGGACCGAGGTCGAGGCCGCGGCCACGGAGTTGAAGGGCATCCTGAAGGACAGGCCCGACGACACGGCGGCACTGCGCGTCGGCACCGAGAAGCTGACCTCCGTCGGTCAGCGGATGGGGCAGGCCATGTACGAGTCCGCCGGCGAGGCCGCTCAGGAGCAGACGTCCTCGGAGCCCCCGGGGCCCTCATCGGCCGAGGAGGGCGTCGTCGACGCGGAGATCGTGGACGACGAGAAGCCGGAGAAGAAGGCGGGGGAGTAGCCCGCCCCGGCAGCGGCGGGGAGGGGCCAGGAGGGGATCAGGACCCCGTCTTCTCCCACCCCCGCCGCTCCGGACGCGGCCCCACCCTGCGCGGGTCCTTGCTCCGGTACACGACGTACGGCCGGAACAGGTACTGCACCGGCGCGCTGAACATGTGCACCAGCCGTGTGAACGGAATCAGCGCGAACAGCGCGAGGCCCACCAGCGCATGGATCTGGTACAGGACGGGAACCCCCGCCATCAGCTCCGTGTCGGGCTGCAGGGTGAACAGGCTCCGCGCCCAAGGGGCAATGGATTCACGGTAGTTGTAGCCGTCGCCCGACGCGTGCGTCAGCTTGGCGACCATGCCGAGCACGATCGCCGCGAAGAGCACCAGATACATCAGCTTGTCGTTGGCGGTCGTCGCCCGGAACACCGGCGCGTTCGTGCGCCGCCGGTAGAGCAGGAGCAGGATGCCGAGCACCAGCAGGATGCCCGCCGCGGTGCCGCCGTACAGCGAGAACAGGTGGTACGTGTGCTCCTTCACGCCCACCTTCTCCGTCCACGACTCCGGGACGAAGAGCCCCACCAGATGCCCGACGAGGACGAAGAGGATCCCGTAGTGGAACATCGGCGACGCGATGTTCAGGAGCTTCGACTCGTACACCTGGGAGGAGCGCGTCGTCCAGCCGAACTTGTCGTACCGGTAGCGCCACAGGAGGCCCGCCACCAGGAGGACGACGGCCACGTACGGGATGACACCCCACAGCAGCGTTCTCATCAGTGCTCCCCGATCAGTGCGAAGGGTTCGAGGCCGACGTCCTCCCGCGGGGGCCCCGACCGGGCCAGCGCCTGCGCCTCGGCCCGGTCCTTCGGCGAAGGCCCCGGCAGCGTCGCGCACACCGCGTCGAGTACGGGCGCGTACGGCGTGCCGAAGTCGGTGAGGGCGAGGCGCAGCAGCTCCAGGCCCGGTCGGTGCTCCTCCAGGAGGACGGGACCCGCGTGCGCGGAGAACTCCAGGACCGCGGGCAGGAAGTCCGGCAGTTCCTCGCCGGTGAACTCCATGCCGTGCTCGCGGTAGACCTCCTTGAACCGGACCAGGGTCATCCCGCGCCGCCGCGTGTCGCCGTCGCGCCACCAGCTCAGGTAGAGGCTGTGGCGGTTCTTGAAGTCGAAGACCTGGACGTAGTGCGCGGCGAGTTCGGAAGGGTCCGCAGCTGCCGCGTGCGTGAGGAAGCTCTCCAACTGGGGTGCGGCAGCCGTCAGTCGGGGCAGCAGTCCGCGGAACTCATCGTCCGGGTAGGACAGGCAGTGCGCGGCTGCCTGATAGAGCACGGCATGGTCGCTCACAGGGTGTCCTTCTCGGTGGCGGATGGCTGCTCGTCGGCGGTCTGCCGGTCCCGCAGGGCGTGGAAGTTCTCGATGGTCACCAGCGGCAGCTGCTTGCGGCCCGAGTCCTGGCCGAACGGCCCGTCGCCGCCCATCCCCGGACCGTCCTCGAAGTCGAGGCTGCACGAGTCCGGAAGGGCCGACTCCTCCAGGCGCTGCGCGTCACCGACCGCGGCGGTCGGGATGACGTAGCGGTCCTCGTACTTGGCGATGGCGAGAAGGCGGTACATCTCCTCGATCTCCTGCCCCGACATGCCCACGGCGTCGGCGACCGAACTCTCCGGCCGGTCACCGAGGTTGATCGCCCGCATGTGCGCCCGCATCGCGGCGAGCTTCTCGAGGGAGGACCGCACCGGACCCACGTCACCTGCCGTGAAGATCTCCGCCAGGTATTCGAGGGGGATGCGCAGGGTGTCGATCGCGCCGAAGAGATTGTCCAGGTCCTCGCCGTCGTGACCGGTCTCGCTGAGCGCGTCCACGACCGGGGAGAGCGGCGGGATGTACCAGACCATCGGCATCGTCCGGTACTCCGGATGCAGCGGAAGAGCCACCTTGTACTTGCTGATCAGCGCGTGCACGGGGGAGCGGCGCGCCGCCTCCACCCAGTCGTGGCCGATCCCGGCCTTCTCGGCCTCGCGCCGCACCTCGGGGTCGTCCGGGTCGAGGAAGACCCCCAACTGGGCCTCGTACAGCGCCTTGTCGTCCTTGACCGACGCGGCCTCGGTCACCTTGTCGGCGTCGTACAGGATCACACCGAGGTAGCGGAGGCGGCCCACGCATGTCTCCGAGCAGACGGTGGGCAGACCCACCTCCAGGCGCGGATAGCACATCGTGCACTTCTCGGCCTTGCCGGTGCGGTGGTTGAAGTACACCTTCTTGTACGGGCAGCCCGTGACGCACTTGCGCCAGCCGCGGCAGCTGTCCTGGTCGACGAGGACGATGCCGTCCTCCTCGCGCTTGTACATCGCGCCGGACGGGCAGGACGCCACGCACGCCGGGTTCAGGCAGTGCTCACAGATCCGCGGCAGATAGAACATGAAGGTCTGCTCGAAGGCGAACTTCACCTTCTCCGCGGCCTTTTCGCGGGTCTTGGCCACCATCGGGTCGAGGTCGCCGTACTCGGTCGCGCCGCCCAGGTTGTCGTCCCAGTTCGACGACCACTCGATCTTCATGGGCTTGCCGCTGATCAGCGAACGCGGTTCGGCGACGGGGTAGTCGTCGCCCAGCGGGGCATCGGTGAGGTTCTTGTACTCGTACGTCCAGGGCTCGTAGTAGTCCTTGATCTCCGGCAGCTTGGGGTTGGAGAAGATCTCAAGAAGTGCCTTGATGCGGCCGCCGTTCTTGAGCTTCAGGGCGCCGCGCTTGTTCAGCTCCCAGCCGCCCTTCCACTTCTCCTGGTCCTCGTAGCGGCGCGGATAGCCCTGGCCCGGACGGGTCTCGACGTTGTTGAACCAGACGTACTCCATGCCGTCGCGGTTGGTCCACGCCTGCTTGCAGGTGACGGAGCAGGTGTGGCAGCCGATGCACTTGTCGAGGTTCATGACCATCGCGATCTGTGCCATGACGCGCATCTAGTACTCCACCTTCTGCGAGCGGCGGCGGATGACCGTCACCTCGTCGCGCTGGTTGCCCGTCGGGCCCAGGTAGTTGAAGGCCCACGACAGCTGGGCGTAGCCGCCGATGAGATGGGACGGCTTGAGGATCAGGCGGGTCAGGGAGTTGTGGATGCCGCCGCGCTTGCCGGTGGTCTCCGCCTTGGGGACGTTCACCGTGCGTTCCTGCGCGTGGTGCATGTAGACCGTGCCGGCCGGCATCCGGTGCGAGACGACCGCGCGCGCGACCACCACGCCGTTGCGGTTGACCGCCTCGATCCAGTCGTTGTCCTTCACGCCGATCGCGTCCGCGTCCTGCGGCGCCATCCAGATGCACTGCCCGCCACGGGAGAGGGACAGCATGAAGAGGTTGTCCTGGTACTCGGAGTGGATGGACCACTTGTTGTGCGGGGTGAGATAGCGGACCGTCACCTCCTTCTCGCCGTCCGGGCCGAGCCGTGGCTCCCCGAAGAGGCGGTTCATGTCCAGGGGCGGCCGGTAGACCGGCATCGCCTCGCCCAGCTCGTGGATCCAGTCGTGGTCGAGGAAGAAGTGCTGGCGCCCGGTGAGCGTGTGCCAGGGCTTGAGGTGCTCGGTGTTGAGCGTGAACGCCGTGTAGCGGCGCCCGCCCGACTCGCTGCCGGACCACTCGGGCGAGGTGATCACCGGGACGGGGGCCGCCTGTGTGTCGGCGTACGTGATGCGCTTGCCCTCGTGCTCGGCGGCCAGGTGCGCCATCTCCTGGCCCGTGCGCGCCTCCAGGGTGTGGAAGCCCTGCGTGGCGAGGCGGCCGTTGGTCGTGCCGGACAGGGCGAGGATGGTGTTGGCCGCCTTGACCGCCGTGTCCAGGGCGGGGCGTCCGTCGGCGGGCCCGCCGCGCACGACGCCGTTGCGTTCACGCAGCTCGTCGACCTCCTGGTCGGGACGGAACGCGATGCCCTTCGCGGGCAGGCCGAGCTTCTCCGCCAGCGGACCGAGCGCCGCGAACTTCGCACCGATCGCCGTGTAGTCCCGCTCGACGACCGTCAGGCCCGGCATCGTCTTGCCGGGGATCGCCTCGCACTCGCCCTTGCGCCAGTCGAGGACGACACCACCGGGCTGCGCGGTCTCGCCGGGGGTGTCGTGCTGGAGCGCGGTGGCGACGACGTCCTTGCGGGTGCCGAGATGGTCCACCGCCAGCTCGCTGAGCCGTTCCGCGATGGCCTTGAACGTGTCGAAGTCGGTGCGGGCCTGCCAGGGCGGGTCGACGGCCGGGGTGAAGGAGTGGACGTAGGGGTGCATGTCCGTCGAGGAGAGGTCGTGCTTCTCGTACCAGGTCGCCGCGGGCAGGACCACGTCCGAGAGCAGCGTCGACGACGTCTGCCGGAAGTCCAGCGAGACGAGCAGGTCGAGCTTCCCCTCGGGGGCCTCCTCGCGCCACTTCACCGTCGACGGCCGCTCGTCGGGGGACGCCTCCTCCGCCCGCAGCGAGGAGTGCGTGCCGAGCAGATGCTTCGTGAAGTACTCCGCGCCCTTGGCCGACGAACCGAGCAGGTTGGCGCGCCACAGGGTCAGGACGCGCGGCCAGTTCTCGGGGGCGTCCGGGTCCTCGCAGGCGAAGTTGAGGGTGCCCGCCTTGAGCTCGTCGACGACATTGGCGACCGGATCACTCGAAGTGTCGCCCAGGTCAAGGGAGTTGCGGTCGAAGGTCGGATAGGACGGCATCCAGCCGGTGCGCGCCGAGAGCGCGAGGCAGTCCGCTCCCGTCATCCCCGCGAACCGGCCCTCACCCAGCGGCGATGCGAGCACGTCCGCCGCGAACTTGTCGTAGCGCCACTGGTCGGTGTTGAGGAACCAGTACGCGGCGCCGATCATCTGCCGGGGCGGCCTGCTCCAGTCGTTGGCGCTGGCCAGCGTCGCCCAGCCGGTCGCCGGGCGGCACTTCTCCTGGCCGACGTAGTGCGCCCAGCCGCCGCCGTTGCGGCCCTGGCAGCCGGTCAGCTGGAGCAGCGCGAGGAAGGCGCGGTAGATCGTCTCGGAGTGGAACCAGTGGTTGGTCCCCGCCCCCATGAGGATCATGCACCGCCCGCGCGACTTCTCGGCGGTCTGCGCGAACTCCCGCGCGATCTTCACGGCCTTCGCGGCCGGGACCGAGGTGTGCGCCTCCTGCCAGGCCGGGGTGCCGGGCGCGTCGGCATCCTCGTACGAAGCGGGCCACTCGCCAGGAAGCCCCTCGCGCCCGACGCCGTACTGCGCGAGCAGCAGGTCGAAGACCGTCGTGACGAGCGGCCCGTCCTGCCCGCCGAGCCGCGTGGCGGGCACCCCGCGGCGGACGATCTCACCGCGGCCCTGGCCGTGCGTGCCGCCCTCGGTGTCGAAGCGCGGGAGCAGCACCTCGACGCCCGTCGCGAAGTCGGAGTCGTGCAGGGTGAGCTGCGGCTTGATGTTGCCGAGCTCCAGATTCCACTTGCCCTTGCCGGAGTCGGTCCAGCGGAAGCCCAGCGAGCCGTTCGGCACGGCGGGCTGCCCGGTGTTCTCGTCCAGGACCGCGGTCTTCCAGTCGCCGCCCTCGCCGCTCTGGCCGAGGTCGGTGGCGCGCAGGAACTTCGACGGGACGAACGCGCCGTCGCGCTCGGTCAGCGTCACCAGGAAGGGCAGGTCGGTGAACTTGCGGACGTAGTCCGTGAAGAAGTCCGTCTGCCGGTCGACGAAGAACTCCTTGAGGATGACGTGGCCCATCGCGATGGCGAGGGCCCCGTCCGTGCCGGGATGCGGGTGCAGCCACTCGTCGGCGAACTTGGCGTTGTCGGCGTAGTCGGGCGCGACGACCACGACCTTCTGGCCGCGGTAGCGCGCCTCGGCCATCCAGTGCGCGTCGGGGGTCCTGGTGACCGGGACGTTCGAGCCCCACATCATCAGATACGCGGCGTCCCACCAGTCACCCGACTCCGGTACGTCGGTCTGGTCGCCGAACACCTGCGGGGATGCGACCGGCAGGTCCGCGTACCAGTCGTAGAAGGACAGCATCGGCGCGCCGATCAGCGACATGAAGCGGGCGCCCGCCGCGTGCGACACCATCGACATCGCGGGGATGGGGGAGAAGCCCGCCACCCGGTCGGGGCCGTGCGTCTTGATCGTGTGGACGTGCGCCGCCGCGATGATCTCGACGGCCTCGTCCCAGGTCGCCCGCACCAACCCGCCTTTGCCGCGCGCCTGTTGGTACGTCCTGCGCCGCTCGGGGTCGCCCTGGATGTCCGCCCAGGCAAGGACCGGGTCCTTCAGGCGTGACTTGGCCTCGCGGTACATCTCCAGGAGCACGCCGCGCAGGTACGGATAGCGCACGCGGGTCGGCGAGTACGTGTACCAGGAGAACGCGGCGCCGCGCGGGCAGCCGCGCGGCTCGTACTCGGGGCGGTCCGGGCCGACCGAGGGATAGTCGGTCTGCTGGGTCTCCCAGGTGATGATGCCGTCCTTGACGTACACCTTCCAGCGGCAGGAGCCCGTGCAGTTCACGCCGTGCGTCGAGTTCACGACCTTGTCGTGGCTCCACCGGTCCCGGTAGAAGGCGTCCGCGTCCCGGCCGCCCACGAGTCCGATGCTGTGCAGGTCGGGGGCGGCGGTGCCGCGGCGGAAGAACTTGCCCGCACGCAGCAGCGCGGCGCCGGGCTCGGTCGTCTCTGTCACCCTTGAGCTCCCTAGGTCTGCCTTTCAACGAACCTAGGTGCGGGGCGGCGGGGGCACACGGCGGCGACCGCCGTACGGGTTGCGGGGGCTCAGGGGCTCAGGGGCTATGGGGGCCAGGGGCTCATGGGCTCCCGGGGTGCCTCGCGCTTACCCCTGAGGTAATCGACCCCCGCGCGGCGGCCCGGCAGGGTGGTCGTACCGGATCCGGTCCGGCGCACTCCGGCCCGGATCCGGCTTCCCTCTCCCTTTTCGCTGCTTGGAGGCTGGTTCCGCATGTCTGCTTACTCGACGGAATCTGTGCACCCGCTCACCGCGCTGGCCCGCACGAACGACCCCAGGACGATGCTGCGCCGCTTCCTCGCCATCGACGCGGTCGTGACCACCGGGAACGGCATCGCGTACGCCGCCGCGTCGGGCCCGCTCGGGCGCTTCCTCGGCGTCGACGCGGGGCTCCTGCTCGGCCTCGGTGTCTTCCTCGCGCTCTACGGCGCGGGCGTCGGCGTCCTCGCGTCACGCAAGAGCCCGCCCGCGCTGCCCGTCCGGGGGGTGATCGAGGCGAACGCGGTCTGGGCGGTGCTCAGCGTCGTCGCCCTGGCCGCCTGGCTCTCTCCCAGCACGGCGGGCGCGGTGTGGATCCCGCTCCAGGCCGTGACCGTCGGCGGCTTCGCCGCGGTGCAGTACGCGGCGCTGCGGGCCCTTCGGGTCCAGGCGTCGCGCGGCTAGGACCGGGCGTCGAAGCGGGTGCGGGCGGCCTCGATCTCGGCGAGGTACCGGTGCGTCCAGGCGCACATGCCGTCGACCGTGGCGAGCAGCCCCTCGCCCGCCTCGGTCAGGCGGTACTCGACGCGCGGCGGCACGGTGGCGTACACCGTGCGGTGCACGACGCCGTCGCGCTCAAGGCCGCGCAGGGTCTGGGTGAGCATCTTGTGGCTGATGCCGTCCACAGCCGTCCGCACCTCGGTGAAGCGCAGCGTCCGGTCGGCCAGGGCGTTGATGATCAGGAGCGCCCACTTGTTGGCCACGCCCGAGAAGATCTCCCGGGCCAGGGAGTCGGCGCGCGTCAGGTCCGCTTCGTCGGGATGGCCGCCGAACTGCTTGGTCCCCATGGGGTTCCCTTCACGAGCTTCACGAGATTGCACGAGATTTCACGAGAGGCGGTCAGGACACCGAGGACTGGAGGTACTTGACCGTCGCCGGGTCGGCCGGGAGCAGCGTCTCGATGGCCAGCTCGGCGACCGTCACGTCCATGGGGGTGTTGAACGTCGAGATCGACGAGACGAAGGAGAGCAGGTGCCCGTCGTGCTCGATGCGCAGCGGCAGCGCGAAATAGGGCATGCCGCCGCGCGGTCCGTCGTCCTCGAAGACGTCGACCCCGGGATCCGCCACCGGATACGCCGCCACCTCCTCGTACACCGCGCGCAGCGCGTCGGACCGCTGCAGCGCGATCTGCCGCTCCATCTGGTGCAGCAGGTGCCCCCGCCACTCGCGCAGATTACGGATCTTGGGGGCGAGCCCCTCCGGGTGGAGCGTGAGCCGCATGGCGTTCAGCGGCGGCTGCAGGAGGTGCTCGGGGATGCCGTCGAGGATCATCGCGATGCCGCGGTTCGCGGCGACCACGTCGTACGTCGCGTCGACGACCAGGGCGGGATAGGGCTCGTAGCCGCGCAGGAGCTGCTCGATGCCCTCGCGCAGGGCGCCCATCGAGGGGTCGTCCAGCGGGGTCTCGCGGAAGCGGGGCGCGTAACCCGCCGCCAGGAGCAGGGAGTTGCGCTCCCGTACGGGTACGTCGAGGTGCTCGGCGAGGCGCAGCACGATCTCCTCGCTCGGGCGTGACCTGCCGGTCTCGATGAAGCTGATGTGCCGTGCCGAGGAGTCCGCGCGCAGGGCCAGGTCGAGCTGGCTCATCCTGCGCCGCTCGCGCCAGCCGCGCAGGAGCGGGCCGACGCCGGTGCTTTCCTTGGTGGACGCGGCAGTTGTCATACCCAGACAGTAATCGAAGGCATGCGCGGTCCGCCGGGGGCCGCGGCGCGGGCTTCCCCGGCGGGTGGCCTGATCAGGGCCTCGCGGGAGGCGATGTGGCAGGCTGAGAGATATACGTACATGTGTGCGCCATGCGCACGTCACGCGGACGGAAAGGGGCGCGGCCATGTCGGTCGAACCGCTGTCACAGAAGGACGTCGAGGAGCGCCTCGCGGAGCTGCCCGGCTGGTCGCTCGAAGGCGACAGGATCACCCGCTCCTTCCGGCTCGCCTCGCACTTCGCGGCGACCGCGATGGTCGTCCACATCGCGCAGATCCAGGAAGAGCTCGGCCACCACTCCGACCTGAAGCTCGGCTACAACACCGTCTCCCTGTCCGTGAACACGCACAGCGCGGGCGGCGCACTCACCGCCCTCGACTTCGAACTCGCGGGCAGGGTCGAGGAGTTGGCGGTCGGGCACGGGGCGGTCTGAGTGTCGATGCTGGACTACGGCAAGGAAGCCGACCGCTATGACGCGTCGCGCGGCGGCGAGCCGCGCGCCGACGCCGCTGCCGCCGCGGTCCTCGGCCTGCTGCCGCCGGACGCGGGCACCCTCCTGGACGTGGCCTGCGGGACCGGCCTCGTCACCCGGCGCCTTGCCGGGGCCGGCCTGCGGGTGACCGGGGTCGACGCGGCGTACAACATGGCGCGCATGGCATCGGGACGGCTGCCGGGCGCCATCGTTCTGGGCGACAGCCGTCGGCTTCCCTTCCCCGACGCCTCGTTCGACGCGGTGTGCGCGGTGTGGCTGCTGCATCTGCTCTCCGGCCCCGACGAGGCGGCGGCGGTCGCCGCCGAGTGCGCCCGGGTGCTGCGGCCCGGCGGCGTGTTCGTCACGACCGTCGACAAGGCCGCCGCGCACGACGTGGGCAGCGACATCGACGCCGTGCTCGCCCCGCGCCCGGTCCGCCGGGCGGTCGACTGCGCCCAGGCGGTCGAGGCGTACGCGGCCGCGCAGGGTCTGACACCGGCGGGCGGGGCCCGGTTCCGAGGCCACGGCCAGGGCCGCACGCCCCGCTCCACGGTCGACGACATACACCGGGGATGGTTCACACAGATCCCGCCCGACGGCCCGCAGGCCGCACGGCTCGCGGCGGGGCTCGCGGCCCTGCCCGACCAGGAAGTGCCGCGCCCCGACCCGCGGTTCACGCTCAAGTCGTTCCGGAGGCCGCCCGTCGGGTGAGCCCGCGGTGACGGCTGAATCCAGGGCGAGGTGCTCGAACTCCCTTAACTCCGGGCGGAGTTGGCGGTCCGGAGGGGGCCGGGCCGCACACAAGGTACCTCAGTCTGAATCCTTGATTTGCCGAAACCGCAAGTCGGCTGGCCAACGCATGGGTGGCGGCGCAAGCTGGGAACCGGTCCGAGGGCCCGTTCGGCGGCCCACCCACCAGCGCACCGAAGGCGGCGGCAGAGACGATGGCTCACGACCACGAGCACGGTCACACCCACGGCCAGCAGCACGGCCATCACCACGACGACATCGACTGGGCCACGATGGGCCCGATGCTGGAGCGCCATGCGGAGCTCGCCGCCCCGCAGAACCGCGAGATCGCCGCGTGGCTGCGTACATGGCAGCCGGAGCCGACCCTGATCGCCGACGTGGGCGGCGGCTCGGGCAGCATCTCCTTCCTCCTCGCCGAGATCTTCCCCAAGGCCGAGGTGATCACGGTGGACCCGGCGGAGCCGCTCCTGGAGCGCGCGAGGGCGCGGGCCACCCGGGAGGGCCTGACCGACAGGGTCAGCACGCTGCACGCGCAACTCCCCGAGGGAATCGGTGAGTTGCCGCACGCAGACCTCCTCTGGATGGGCAGGGCCCTGCACCACGTGGGCGACCAGGAGGCCGCACTCGCCGCCCTCGCCGACCGCCTGGCGCCGGGCGGTGCGATCGCACTCCTGGAGGGCGGCCTGAACCCCCGCAGCCTGCCCCGCGACATCGGCTTCGGCCGGCCCGGCCTGCAGACCCGCTTCGATCTGGCGGACGAGAAGTGGTTCACGCAGATGCGTGCGGAGCTGCCGGGCGCGAAGGCGGTCACGGAGGACTGGCCCGGACTCGTCGCCGCGGCGGGCCTGCGCCACGCGGGCACCCGCTCGTTCCTCCTCGACCTGCCGGCGCCCCTGTCCGACTCGGCCCGCGCCCACCTCGTCACCGAGCTCTCCCGCCGCCGCGAGATGCACGCGGACACCCTCGACGCCGACGACCTGACCACGGTCGACCGCCTCCTGGACGCGAACGACGAGCAGAGCCTGCACCACCGGTCCGACGTGTTCCTGCTGTCGGTGCAGACGGTGCATGTGGGGGTCAAGGGTTAGGCGGGCAGTGGCCGGGGCGGGCGTACAGGGTGAGGTGTGCTCCGTGGAGGCGCCGGCTCTCTAAAGCGAGCGCGCCGATGCCGTGGAACGACAGAGGGGCGCCCCCACCCGGCGTAAGCCGGACGGGGGCGCCCCGGACTGATCTCAGGCCACGTCGAACGAAGCCGGGTCAGGACCCAGCCGCCGGTCCTCGTTCAGCGCGCTGATCGCCGCCATGTCCTCGGGGTCGAGCTCGAAGCCGAAGACGTCGATGTTCTCCTTGATCCGCGACGGCGTCACGGACTTGGGGATCACCACGTTGCCCAGCTGGATGTGCCAGCGCAGGACGACCTGGGCCGGCGTGCGGCCGTGCTTCTGGGCGATCGCCACGATCGCCGGGACCTCCAGGAGGCCCTTGCCCTGGCCGAGCGGGGACCAGGCCTCCGTGGCGATGCCCTGCTCCGCGTGGATCTCGCGGGAGGCGCGCTGCTGGAGGTGCGGGTGGAGTTCGATCTGGTTGACGGCGGGGATGACCGACGTCTCGGAGATCAGCTTCTCCAGGTGCTCGGGCAGGAAGTTCGAGACGCCGATGGACTTCGCGCGGCCGTCGGCCTGGATCTTCTCGAAGGCCTTGTACGTGTCCACGGCCAGGCCCTTGGAGGGCAGCGGCCAGTGGATGAGGTACAGGTCCACGTGGTCGAGACCGAGCTTCTCCAGGGACGTGTCGAAGGCGCGGAGCGTCGAGTCGTAGCCCTGGTCGCTGTTCCAGAGCTTCGTCGTGACGAAGAGCTCCTCGCGGGCGATGCCGGAAGCGGCGATGGCCTTGCCGGTGCCCTCTTCGTTGCCGTAAATGGCAGCGGTGTCGATGCTGCGGTACCCGGCCTCCAGCGCCGTCGCGACGGCGGCCTCGGCCTCGTCGTCCGGTACCTGCCAGACGCCGAAGCCGAGCTGCGGCATCTCGACGCCATTGTTCAGGATGATCGGGGGGACCTTGCTCACGAGCTCTCGATCCTTAAGTCGTCGGTTGGTACTCCCATGGTCAACGATCAGATGCGGTGCTGCATTCCTTGACCACTCCCGGGTGAGGTCCGGGCATATTTTGGTCCGCACCATTGACCGCGTCCCGTCATGCCGCGACTCTATTGCACGTCGCTGAACGCAGGACACTCATGTGAACAGTGGACAGTGAACGGTGACTCCTGAACCCCCACTCTTCAGGAAGGCAGCCCCACGCTCATGAATGAAGACCAGAACCCCACCACGCCGGAAGTGGCGGAAGCCGTCATCGCATGGCGGACGCCCGAGTACGAGGTCGTGGAGACCGCACTCGAAGTGACCGCGTACCGCAGCGCCGACCGGTAATCCCGCCGCCATGCTGCTGCAGGTGCTCGGCACCGCGGCGGGCGGCGGTCTTCCCCAGTGGAACTGCGCGCGCCCCGGGTGCACCGGGGCACGCGCCCACCCGGAGCGCCGCCGCCGTCACGCCTCGCTCGCCGTTCGCGTGACGGACGGGCGCTGGTACGTCGTCAACGCCACCCCCGACATCGGTGAACAGATCGAGGCGACCCCGGAACTCCGCCCCGGGCCCGGAGCCCGGCAGACCCCCGTCGCCGGCGTCGTCCTGACCGACGCCGAACTCGACCACACCCTCGGCATCGCCCTGCGCTACCGGGACGCGCTGCTCCCGGACCGCGCCCAGGTCGCGCGGGCCCGCGAGCGCGTCGAGCGGTGGCGGGAGCGGCTCGTGGGGCGCATGGAGCTGGTGTGGGTGGCGCCCGACTACGTGGACGGCGTCGCGAAGCCCTGCATGGGCGGCTGGGGCGCCCTCTCGATCACCGTCGCCCCGGACGGCACGGTGCTGCCGTGCCCGGCCGCCGGTGAACTCGTCGGATCCGACGCGCCGAACGTCAGGGACCACCAACTGGGCTGGATCTGGCGGGAGTCGGCGGCCTTCCATCGCTACCGCGGCGAGGGCTGGATGCGCGAGCCCTGCCGCAGCTGCGACCTGCGGACCGAGGACTTCGGCGGCTGCCGCTGCCAGGCGTACGCCCTGACCGGCGACGCCGCCCGCACGGACCCCGCCTGCCACCGCTCGCCGGACCACGGGGCGGTCCGCGCCCTCGTCGACGGCGCGGGAGACAGCGCTGGAGGCGGCGCGGGAGACAGCGCGGGACACCGAGTGGGACGCGGGGCGGGCAACTTCGCCCACCGGGCGTCCCCGAAGACGTAACCCCCCTCCTGCCACACGCACGCCCTCCTGCCACACCCCCTCGCCGCGGGACGCAATCCCACTCCCGCGCTCTCGGATCGTTAGGAACGCTTCCTGACAGCTCCCTGACAACCCAAAGGAGAACACACCCCTCATGTCACACACCCCCCATGTCGCACACCCCCGCAGCACGGTCACCGCGCTCGCCGCGGCCGCCGTCCTCGCGACGACGGCGTCCCTCGCCCTGGCCGCACAGTCCTCGGCCGCACCCCCGCAGGGGAGCGCCAAGGACGTGACGGCCAAGGCGGCAGGCACCATCCACGCCGCCCCCTACGAGTACCTCGGCTGGGGCAGCCCGCAGAAGCCCACCGACGTGATGGCCGCGACCGGCGTCAAGTGGTTCACGCTCGCCTTCATCCTGTCCGACGGCGGCTGCAACCCGGCCTGGGACGGCAGCCGCCCGCTGAAGGGCGGCTCCGACGAGTCCGCCATCAAGTCCATACGCGGCGCCGGCGGGGACATCGTCGTCTCCGTCGGCGGCTGGAGCGGCGCCAAGCTCGGCGAGAAGTGCGCCAGCGCCACCGCGCTCGCCGGGGCCTACCAGAAGGTCATCGACGCCTACAAGCTCAAGGCGTTCGACATCGACATCGAGGACACCGAGTTCAGCAACGCGACCGTGCGCCAGCGCGTCGTCGACGCCCTGAAGATCGTGAAGCAGAAGAACCCGGGGATCGTCACCTACGTCACCATGGGGACGACCCCGACCGGTCCCGACGCCACCGGCAAGGATCTCATCAAGCGCGGCGCCGCGGCCGGTCTCGACAACGACGCCTGGGTGATCATGCCGTTCGACTTCGGCAGTCACAGCGGCTCCATGGGCGACGCGTCGGTCAGCGCGCTCGAAGGCCTGAAGAGCGCGGTCAAGAGCGCCTACGGCTACAGCGACGCCGACGCGTACAAGCGCATCGGCGTCTCCTCCATGAACGGCAAGACGGACGTGGCGGGCGAGACCGTCACGACGAACGACTTCAAGAAGATCCTCGCCTACGCACGGCAGCACCACATCGCGCGGTTCTCCTTCTGGGCCGTCAACCGCGACCGCGACTGCTCGTCCGGCGGGAGCGCCGGGGACTCGTGCAGCGGCGTGTCGCAGGCTCCGTACGACTTCACCAAAATCGTCGCCCAGTACGGGGGTTGAGACATGGACAGCGGCCCGATGGCCAGGGTAGGGGCAGCCCGACGGCGCGGATCAGATCTTCCGCGTGACCATCGGCCAGTGGTGCGGGCCTAGGCCGCGGTGGTCCCGAGGTACGCGTCCCGCACCTTCGGGTCCGCGCGTACCTCGGCTGCCGTGCCCTCGGCCAGGACGCTGCCGAGGTCGAGGACCACCACGCGGGCGCAGAGCTCCATCACGAAGGCGACGTTGTGCTCCACGAGGAGCACGGCGCAGTCCTCCTCGTCCGCGAGGTGCCGGATGACGGCCGAGAGCCGGCCTCGCTCGTCGGCCGTCATCCCGGAGGCGGGCTCGTCCAGGAGCAGCACCCTGGGCGGGTCCGCCAGCGCGCGTGCCAGTTCCACCATGCGAGCGCTGCCGACGGGCAGCGCGCCCGCGTACTCGTCGGCGAGTGCGTCAAGTCCGCACTCCCGCAGGACGGTTGAGGCGCGGGACCGTCTGTCCCGCTCATGCGTACGCCGGGTGGGCGACGCGAGCAGATCGGCGCCGAACCCGCCACCGCCGCCACGCCACTCCTGCGCGACGAGCAGATTGTCGGCCACCGTGAGCTGCCCGAAGAGCTGCTGGCGCTGGAAGGTGCGGCGCATGCCGTGGCGGGCGCGCCAGACGGGGGATCGGCGTGTGACGTCGACGCCGTCGAGCAGGACGCGCCCCTGGTCGGGGCGGCGGATGCCGGAGACGACGTCGAACAGCGTGGTCTTTCCTGCGCCGTTGGGGCCGATGAGGCCGCAGACCTCGCCGGGGCGCAGGCTCAGGTCCACGCCCGTGAGGGCGTGAATGCCGCCGAAACGGACGCCGATGCCGGAGGCATCGAGGATGCGCTCGCTCATGGCCGTCCCACTCCTTCGGTGTGACCCTGCGCGGCTATGCCCAGATAGGCTTCGGTCAGCTGGTCGGCCCGGACCTCGGAGCGCGGGCCGCACCAGGAGATCCGGCCCTGTGCGAGGTAGGCGACGGTGTCGGCGACGCCGAGGATCTCGGCGGCCTTCTCCTCCACGAGGAGCAACCCCGTTCCGGCGTCGCGGAGTTCGGCGAGGAGACGGAACACCTCATCGACCACACGGGGCGCAAGGCCGAGGGACGGCTCGTCCGCGATCAGTACCTTCGGCGGGCGCTGGAGGAGGGGCGCGAGGGCGAGCATCTGCTGTTCCCCTCCGGAGAGGGAGCCCGCGGTGACCTTCCGCCGTGCGGCGAGGCCCGGGAAGCGTTCGTAGACGGCGTCGCGGGCGCTGCTCTCCGGGAGGTGCAGGGCGAGGTTCTCCTCGATGGTGAGCGAGGGGAAGATGCCCCGGCCCTCGGGGGCCAGGACGACTCCCGCGCGGGAGCGGTGGACGGGACCGCGGTGCGTGGCGTCGGCCCCGGCGACATGGATCCGCCCCCGAGTGGGTGCGATGAGCCCGGCGGCGGCCTTGCAGGTCGTGGACTTGCCCGCGCCGTTGGGGCCGAGCAGGGCGACGATCTCGCCCGGGTGGACGGTGAGGTCCACTCCGTGGAGTACGGGGGCGCCGTCGTATCCGGCGTGGACGTCACGCAGGGACAGGGAGGGGAGGTTCGGGGAAGGGGTCTTCGGGGAGGGGATCTTCGTCTCCCCGAGCCCGTCCCGTTCCCGGAGCCCGTCCCTTCCCGCAACCGGCTCCGCCGCAACCGGCCCCGCCGTCACCGGCAGCCGTCGATCACCGGCTCCGCCGAGTTCATCCTCGAACGCCGGACGGGCTGAGACCGCCTCGAACGCCGGACGGGCTGAGACCGCCCGCCTCCGATGCAGCCGCACCGAAACCGCCGCGCAATACCCGTCCGGATCGTTGGCCAGCGCAAGCCCCGCAAGACCGAACAGAATCACCGGCAGCTGCACGGACTCCGTGACGTAGTCGGCGACCAGGTGCGGCACGATCGCGAAGACGAGCCCCGCCACCACCGCGAACTGCGGCCTGCGCACCCCCGCGGCCACCACCACCGCCAACCACACGAGTCCCGTCATCGCGGTGAAGTCCGTGGCGGTGATCCGCGTGTTGAACGACGCGTACATCACGCCGCCGAACCCCGCGAGCCCCGCAGACAACGTGAAGATCAGCAGCTTCGTCCGCACCACCGACACCCCGGATGCCATCGCCGCCGCGGGAGCGGACCGCACCGCGAGCATCGCCCGCCCCGTCGCCGACCCCCGCAGCGCGCTCAGCGCGGCCACGGCCACCGTCACCAGGACGACCATCGCCACGCCCATAGCGCGGTCGTCGCCCAGGTCGACGGGGCCGAAGACGGCGCGCGGGATCTCCCACCCGGTGTCACCGTTCCTCAACCACCCCATCTGGAAGAGGACTTGATCGGCGAGGAAGGCCAGGGCGAGCGTGGCGAGTGCCAGTGACCGGCCGCCCAGACGCAGCGCGGGCAGCGCGACCAGGGCGCCGAGCACCGCGGCCCCGCAGGTCCCGACCAGGGCCGCCGCGATGAACGGCCACCCGTGGCTCATCAGCAGCCCCGCCACCAGCGCGGCGCCCGTCACGAACGTGGCCTGCGCCAGGGACACCATCGCGCCGAGGCCCGTCACGACGGTGAAGGAGATGAAGACCAGCGAGATCGCGAGGCCCTGCGCGAGGATCCCGCTCCAGAAGGGCGTGGTGACCGTGTAGAAGGACAGCGCGAGGAGCCCACCCCCTACCGCCCACGGCCCCCACCTGCGCATCCACGACTTCCCTGCGAGATAGTCGATCGGCGGCGCGTCCACCGCCGCCGTGCCCGCCGTCCGCTGACGCCGCGTCATGAGAAGCAGCCCGGCGAAGAGGATCAGGAACGGAACCGCCGTACGGAACCCCGTGATCTTCTCCGCGAAATCGGCGTACCCGGCGACCAGGTTCTGCAGGACGCCGAGGCCGAGACCGCCCGCGAACGCGAGCGGAATCGACATGAAGCGTCCGAGCACCGCGGCCGTGGCCGACACGAACAGGAACAGCGTGAAGTCGTGCGAGGACAGCCCCAGCAGGGGAGTCGCCAGCACACCGGCAAGACCCGCGAGCCCCGAGGACAGCATCCACGCCACCGACGAGAGCCGGTCCGCGCTCATGCCCCGCAGCTCCACCAGCGAGCGGTTGTCCACCGCCGCCCGCAGCCGCAGCCCCAGCGGCGTGTGCCGCATCAGGATCCACAGGCCGACGGCGACCACGGCTGTCGCGACCCACGTGATCAGCTGGTCGGAGTCGATGCCGACGCCGTCCATCAGCTGCCAGGACGTCGCCGGGCTCGGCCCGACACCCGGCAGCCCGAACTGGTTCTCGGCCGGTCTGACGGACGCCCCCGCGTCCTCAAAGAGCTCCACCACCCACAGACCGAGCGCGGGCAGCGCGACGAGCAGCCCGATCGTCGCCACGATCTGCGCGGTCTCGCCCACCCTCGCCAGCTTGCGGAACATCAGCCGGTCGAGGCCCCAGCCGAGCGCGGGCGCCACGACACAGACGAGAAGCAGCGCCGTCGGCACTGCGGGCCAGCCGAAGCCGGAGTGGAGTTCGTAGAAGGCGAGCGCGCAGAGGTAGGCGGTCGCTCCGTGCGCGAAGTTGAAGAGACCGGAGGCCGAGTAGGACAGGACGAGGCCCGTCGCGAGCAGCGCGTACAGGGCGCCGGAGACGAGACCGCTCAGCACGAATCCCAGCAGGTCGGACATGGATGACCCGCCCTTCTACTTGAAGGGGATGGGGTCGTAGCACGTGAAGGGCGAGGACACCGAGTACTTCCCGTCCTTCAGCTGCACCAGCGCGCCGCAGCCGAACGACTCCTTCTGCCCCTTGGGCAGGCTGCGGTCGCCGACCATCGTGTCCTTGTCGGAGAAGCCGTTCGCCGCCCGCTGGAAGGAGCTGACGGTCAGATCCTTGCCCGCCTTGTCGGCGATCGAGAGGAAGAGGTCCGCCGACATGTAGCCGGTCATCATGTGCATGTTGAGCGGGACGTCCTTGCCCGCCGCCTTCCTGATGTCCGCCTTGAACTGCCTCATCGCCGCGGTGTTCTGCTCGAACGGCTGGAAGGCCAGGAGGATGTGCACGCCGTCGAGCGCCTTCTTCGTCGCGCTCTTGGCCAGGAGACCGGGGTCGTAGTCGGTCGGGTCCGTGATCACGCCCTTGAATCCTGAGCGCTTGACGGCCGTGAACAGGCCGATGTTGTACGGGGTCTGCATCACGGAGACGACCACGTCCGGCGCCTTGCCGCCGTCCGAGCGCAGGATCTCCTTGGTGTACGCCGACCAGTCGCTCGGCACGGAGGTCGCGGGCACGGTCGACTTGGCGTACGTCACCTTGTAACCGGCCGCCGCGAAGCTCTGCTTGTAGGTGCGGATGGCGAAGGTGCCCGCGTCGTTGTCGTTGGCGAGGATGGCCACGGACTTGCCCTTCGAGCCGTCCGTCACCTTCTTCAGGCCCTCGGGCCAGCTCTGCGTGATGGTGCCGCCCGGCATCGGGACCATGCAGCCGCCGTAGCCGTACATGTAACTCGGGCCGCAGAAGGGCGGGATGGTGCCCCAGCCGAACGTCGGGACCTTCTGCTTCTGGAGGAAGTCGGCGCCGGAGAAGGTGACCGAGCTCATCGGCGAGATGGCGAACACCTTGTCCTGCTGGACGAGTTTGCGCGCCGCCGCGAGGTTCTTGCCCGGGTCCTGGCCGTCGTCCTCCGCGCCCAGGTAGTCGATCTTCCGTCCGTGTACGCCGCCTTCGGCGTTCACGCGGTCGAAGCGGGCCTTGGCGCCGAGGTCGGTGTCCTTCTTGCTGTAGCCGCTCGCGGTCGTCATGGAGACGATGCCGCCGACCTTGATGGAGTCGGCGCTCACGCCGCGTACGGAGCCGCCTGCCTTGTCGTCGCCGCTCGAACCGCTGCTGTTGGAGGCGGAGTTGCAGGCAGTGGCGAGCAGCAGTGCGGCCACGGTGGCGGTGATGGTGCGGATCGATCGCGACACGAGTCGAGCCCCCTCCGTCGAAGTGGGGCTGATTCTGTGCGGGACCTGATGAACCGTCAAGAACTGACGCATCGATAATTGATGGACCGTCAGAAAGGCTGTCGGAGAACCTGGGAGGTCCGTTACGCCCGGTAAAGGGCCTCCACCTCGGCCGAGTAGGCCGTCTCGATCGCCTTGCGCTTGAGTTTCAGCGAAGGGGTCAGCAACCCGTGCTCCTCGGAGAACTGGTGAGCCAGTATCCGGAACGTACGGATCGACTCGGCCTGCGAGACAAGGGTGTTGGCGGCCACCACGGCCCGCCGCACCTCGGTCTCCAGATCCGGGTCGCGCACCAGGTCGGTGGGGGACATCGGAGGCTTGCGGCGCATGTTCAGCCAGTGCTCGACGGCCTCGCCGTCCAGCGTGACGAGCGCGGCGATGTAGGGCCGGTCGTTGCCCACGACGATGCACTGCGCGACCAGCGGATGGTCGCGCACCCGCTCCTCCAGCTGCCCCGGCGAGACGCTCTTGCCGCCGGACGTCACCAGGATCTCCTTCTTGCGCCCGGTGATCGTGAGGTAGCCGTCCTCGTCGAGCGCCCCCAGGTCGCCGGTGCCGAGCCAGCCGTCGTGCAGGGTCGCGTCGGTGGCCTTGGGGTCGTTGAGGTAGCCCTGGAAGACGTTCGCGCCGTTCAGCCACACCTCGCCGTCGTCCGCGATGTACACGGTGGTGCCGGGGATGGGCTGGCCGACCGTGCCGTAACGGGTGCGCTCGGGAGGGTTGGCGGTGGCGGCCGCGGTCGACTCGGTCAGGCCGTACCCCTCGTAGATCTCGACGCCCGCGCCCGCGAAGAACAGGCCGAGGCGCCGGTCCATCCCGGAGCCGCCGGACATCGCGTGCCGGACACGGCCGCCCATCGCGTCCCGCACCTTGGCGTAGACGAGCTTCTCGAAGAGCGAGTGCTGCATGCGCAGGGCCGCAGAGGGCCCAGGTCCCGTACCGAAGGCCTTGGCCTCCATCGCGTCCGCGTACCGCACGGCGCACTCCACGGCCTTGTCGAAGGGCCCGGTCTTGCCGTCCTTCTCGGCCTTGCGCCGCGCGGCGTTGAAGACCTTCTCGAAGATGTACGGCACGGCCAGGATGAAGGACGGCCGGAACGCCGCGAGGTCCGGGATGAGCGCCGCCGCGTTCAGGCTCGGCTGGTGACCCAGTTTGACGCCGCCGCGGATCGCGGCGACCTGCACCATCCGCCCGAAGACGTGCGCGAGGGGCAGGAAGAGCAGCGTCGTCGCCTCGTCGCCGCGCCGGGAGTGGAACACCGGCTCCCAGCGCTGGATGACCGTCTCCGCCTCGAACATGAAGTTGGCGTGGGAGATCAGACAGCCCTTGGGGCGTCCTGTGGTGCCCGAGGTGTAGATGATCGTGGCGATCGAGTCCGGGGTGACGGCGCGGCGGTGGCGGTTGACCACCTCGTCGTCGACGTCCTGGCCCGCGCGGTTCAGCTCGTCCACGGCGTCGGCGTCCAGCTGCCACAGCCTGCGCAGCTGTGGCAGCCGGTCGATCACCGAGCCGATGGTCATCGCGTGGTCCTCGTGCTCGACCATGGCGGCCGACACCTGCGCGTCGTGCAGCATCCAGAAGACCTGCTCGGCCGACGACGTGGGGTAGATGGGCACCACCTGGGCGCCGACCGTCCACAGCGCGTAGTCGAAGAGCGTCCACTCGTAGCGCGTGCGGCACATGATGGCGACGCGGTCGCCGAAGCGGACGCCCTGCGCGAGCAGCCCCTTGGCGAGCGACATCACCTGGTCGCGGAACTCCGCCGACGTGACGTCGCGCCACTCGCCGTCGGCCTTGCGGCCGAGGGCGATGTGGAGCGGATCCTCAAGGGCATGGTCGAACACGACGTCGGCAAGGCCGCCCACCAGCGGCGCCGACGCCATCGGAGGGTTCGTGAACTCGCGCAATGATGCTCCTTGTGGCGCTCCGCACAGCGCCGGTGACGGTACCCCACCGCAGTGCCCGGCGGGAGAGGGGTGACCGACCCCTCGGTACGTACCATCCACGCTGGTCAGCCGGTTAAATCCGGCCACAAGGGGAGGGGTGGGACAGAATACTTACGGTTGAGTAAGTTTCGGTGGCGTAATCTCCACCGAATCTGTACGCAGCGGTTACGGCTGTGACTGTCCTTCGAGGACGCGTTCGGCGGGTGCCGGAATCTTCGCCTCCGGTGCCGTGCGGGCAGACCGGACCATGGCGAGAACCGCCACTCCCGCCACCAGACCCACCACGCCCGCGACGGCCGCCGCCGCGTTCAGGCCGGAGGCGAACGCCGTCCGCACACCATGATCGGAAAGCGTGCCACGCATGGCCGCCGCGCCGCCGCCCGCGACGGTGTGAGCCGCGTCATGGCCGAGCGTGTCCTGCATGCGCGAGGTCAGGACGGTGCCGAGGACGGCGACCCCGAGCGCGTACCCGAGCTGCCGGAACGTGTTGACCGCGCCGCCCGCCATCCCCGCGTTCGCCGGCGGCACCGCCGCGAGGGCCGCGCCGCCCAGGGCCGGCGAGACCAGCCCTGTGCCGATGCCCGCGAGTGTGAGCCCGGGGACGAGCGCACCCCAGGACGACCCGGCGTCGAGCACGGCGAGGGCGATCCCGCCGCCACCGATCAGCAGCAGACCCACGCCGATGGTCAGCCGTGCGGGCACCCCGTGCAGCAGCCGTCCGCCGATCGCGGCCACGACGAACGAGGTCGCGGCGAGCGGCAGCATGACGAGGCTGCCGGAGACCGGGCTCATGCCGAGCACGGTCTGCAGCCAGATCGAGAGGTAGGGCATCAGGCCGAACGCGGCCGCGTTGTAGCCGATCGCGCCGACCAGTACGCCCGTGAAGGCGGGCATGCGCAGGAGCTTCAGGTCGAGGAGCGGGTGCGCGACGCGGCGTTCGACGGCCACGAAGGCGGCGAGCGAGAGCACCGCGACCGCGAGGGTCACGACGGTGGGCGCCGACGTCCAGCCCTCCGAACCCGCCCGCACCACTCCGTAGGTCAGCGCGCCCGCGAAGAGCGCGAACGTCACCGTGCCCGCCCAGTCGACCCGCCGGCCCGCCTGGCCCTTCGACTCCGGCACCACGCGCAGCGTCAGCCACATCGACGCGACGCTCACCGGCAGGTTCACGAAGAAGATCCAACGCCAGCCGGGCCCCTCGGTGAGCAGCCCGCCGACGATCGGTCCCATCGCCGCCGCGGCACCGCTGACCGCGCCCCAGACGCCGAGCGCCACCGACCGGTCCCGCCCCTGGTAGGCGGCGCCGAGCAGCGGCAGCGTCGTCGCGAACATCGCGGCGGCACCGAGCCCCTGCAGGGCGCGGGCGGCCACCAGGACCTCCGCGTTCGTGGCGAGCCCGCAGCCCAGCGAGGCGAGCGCGAAGAGCGCGGTGCCCACCACGTTCAGCCGCCGCCGCCCGAGCACGTCCGCCGCGGCCCCGACCCCGAGCAGCAGCGCGGCCAGCGCGAGCGCGTAGCCGTCGATCACCCATTGCAGATCGCTCAGCGAGGCGTTCAGCGCCGTCGCCATGTCGGGCAGTGCCACGACCACGATGGTCACGTCCAGCAGCAGCATGAACGTCCCCAGGCATACCGCTGTGAGCGGCCCCCATGTACGCATCTTCATTTCTCCTTGTGCAACTCGTACGACGCGTGTGCGTGCCTCGTACGATGGAGTCCCCCCGGACGATCCAAGTCACCAGCCACGAAAGATCGAAGGAATCCGACAGCAATGGGCAGCACGGCAACGGAATCCACCAACACGGCTATGCAGGACTCGCTCGACGTCAGACTCCTCCAGGCCCTGGAGATCGACGGCCGTGCGCCCTTCAGCAAGATCGCCGCTGTCCTGGGCGTCTCCGACCAGACCGTCGCCCGCCGCTACCGCAGGCTGGTCGCCGACGGCAGCCTGCGGATCGTCGCCGTCCGGGACCACGAGAAGCTCGGCCAGGACCAGTGGATGCTGCGCCTTCGCTGCGCCCCCGAGGGTGCCGACGCCATCGCCACCGCGCTCGCGCGTCGCCCCGACACCTCGTGGATCGGCCTCACGTCCGGCGGCACCGAGGTCGTCTGCTGCACCCGGCCCCGCACCCGCACCGACCAGGACGAGCTGCTGCTCGCCAAGCTCCCGCGCACCCCGCACATCGTCGACATCCGCGCCCAGCAGATGCTGCACCGCTTCTTCGGAGGCCCGGACGGCTGGCTGATGAAGCACGGGCCGCTCGACGACGAGCAGATCGCGGCCCTGCGCCCCGCACGGCCCGCGTCCGCCGTCCGCACCGACGTGCCCCAGCGGATCGAGCCGGAGGACGAGCCGCTCGTCGCCGCGCTCGAACAGGACGGCCGCGCGACCTACCCGGAGCTCCAGCAGGCCACCGGGCGCTCGGAGTCGGCCGTCAAGCGCCGCCTCGGCGCGCTGCTCGCCTCCGGGGCGATCTACATCGACATCGAGTACGCCAACGCCCTCATCGACCTGCACGTCGGCGCGATGCTGTGGATCACCACCGCTCCCTGGGCCATGGAGTCGGTGGGCAACGCGCTCGCGTCGCATGCCGAGATCGCCCACGCCACGGCCGTGGCGGGACCCTCCAACCTCATGGCGACGGCCGTGACCCGCGACATCCCGGCGCTCTACGCCTACCTCAGCGGAAAACTGGGGCAGCTCGACGGCGTCCAGCACGTCGAGACCGCGCCGTTCATGCGCCGCGTCAAGCAGCTCACGTACCGGCCCTATCCCCGCTGACGCCGGCGGTGCAGCCGGTCGCCGCCCGCCAGGATCGAGGCGGCGAGCGCGTCCGCCGCGCCCTGCGCCGAGGCCCGCCGCTCGCCGTGCAGGAGCACGAAGTCGACCGCGCCGAGCTCCGGGAGGCCCGCCCGCTCCGGGACGCGGACCAGGCCCGGCGGGATCAGGCCGTGGGAGTGAGCCATCACGCCGAGGCCCGCGCGGGCGGCGGCGACCAGGCCGTTCAGACTGCCGCTCGTGCAGGCGATCCGCCAGGCACGGCCGTGCCGCTCCAGGGCCTCGAGGGCCAGCGCACGGCTGATGCCCGGCGGCGGGAACACGACCAGCGGCACCGGCTCATCGGGGTCGAGCCGCAGCCGCTCGGCGCCGATCCAGACCAGCTCGTCGTGCCAGACCAGCTCGCCGCGCGGGTCCTCGGGGCGCCGCTTGGCCAGGACGAGATCGAGCTTGCCCGCGTCCAGGCTCTCGTGCAGCGTGCCCGAGAGCTCGACCGTCAGCTCCAGGTCGACGTCCGGGTGGTCGTGCCGGAACGACTCGAGGATGTCGGTGAGCCGGGTCAGGACGAAGTCCTCCGACGCCCCGAACCGCAGCCGCCCGCCGAGCCGCGTCCCGGTGAAGAACGCCGAAGCCTGCTCGTGCACCTCCAGGATCCGCCGCGCGAAGCCGAGCATCGCCTCGCCGTTCTCCGTCAGCTCCACCGAGTGCGTGTCGCGCGCGAAGAGCTGGCGTCCGGTGGCGTCCTCCAGGCGGCGCACGTGCTGGCTCACCGTGGACTGGCGCAGACCCAGGCGCCGGGCGGCCTGTGTGAAGCTCAACGTCTGGGCCACCGCGAGGAATGTGCGCAGCTGTGCGGGGTCGTACATGGTCACAACGTTATCGCGGAACGTGATGACAGTCAGAGCGGTATCCGGGATTCCCGATTGCGGTGATCAGGAGGATCATCAAGAGGGCACGATGTGAACCGAAACCGATGGAGCGAAGTGAAACGCCCGAGCTGGCCCACCTGGATGCCGATCGACCCCTACATCCTGGCGTTGCTCGGCACCGTGGGCGTCGCCGCGCTGCTGCCCGCCCGCGGCGTCGGCGCCGACATCGCGGGCGGGGCGTCCACCGGGGCCGTCGCGTTCCTCTTCTTCCTCTACGGGGCGCGGCTCTCCACCCGCGAGGCCCTCGACGGGCTCAAGCACTGGCGGCTCCATCTCACCGTCCTCGCCTGTACGTTCATCGCCTTCCCGCTGCTCGGCCTCGCGGCCAGGGGACTCGTTCCGTACGTCCTGACGCCCGCCCTCTACAGCGGGTTCCTCTTCCTGACGCTCGTGCCCTCCACGATCCAGTCGTCGATCGCCTTCACCTCCATGGCGCGCGGCAACGTCCCCGCGGCGATCTGCGCGGGCTCCTTCTCCTCGCTCGCCGGCATCGTCCTGACGCCGCTCCTGGCGGCCGCCCTGCTCGGCAACAGCGGGGGCGGCTTCTCCGCGGACTCGGTCATGAAGATCGTGCTGCAGCTCCTCGTGCCGTTCCTGGCCGGACAGTTCCTGCGCCGCTGGATCGGCGGCTTCATCGCCCGGAACAAGAAGGTGCTCGGCTTCGTCGACCGCGGCTCGATCCTGCTCGTCGTCTACACCGCGTTCAGCGAGGGCATGGTGCAGGGCATCTGGCACCAGGTGACCCCGCTGCGCCTCGGCGCGCTGCTCGGCGTGGAGGCGGTGCTGCTCGCCGTGATGCTCGCCCTCACCTGGTACGGGGCCAAGAAGATGGGCTTCGACCGCGGGGACCGCATCGCCATCCAGTTCGCCGGGTCGAAGAAGTCCCTCGCGGCCGGACTGCCCATGGCGAGCGTCCTGTTCGGGGCCCAGGCCTCGCTCGCCGTCCTCCCGCTGATGCTCTTCCACCAGATGCAGCTGATGGTCTGCGCGGTGATCGCCAAGCGGCGCTCGCGGGACCCCAAGGACGCCGAGGAGTTCCTCAGCGAGCCGTCGCGATCCGAAGAGACACGAACCGCGGTCGGTACAGGGACACGTTCCGGCTGACGTTGGCCTGCGCGCTCGCGGGCGCCGCGTCCAGCCAGTTGACGTCGTAGCTGAGCAGCAGCCGTCCGTTCCCGCTGAGCGCCGGATGGGCCTGGGGGTTGTACGCGGCCATGTCCTGCTCGGCCGAGCCGTCCTTCGGCAGCGGCGGCGCGAAGCCCTTGGCGGGGCCGTGCCAGGGGCCGGTGGGCGAGCACGCCCAGTAGGAGGTCACGGTGGTCAGGCCCTCGGTACCCGCGGCCATCGTGAACAGGACGTACGTCCCCTTCACGCGCACCACCGTGAACGCGCTGCCCACACCCTTGCGTTCACCGTCCCCTAGGACGGCCCGTGGCTTGCCGGACTCCGTCCAGTCCTCGCCGTCCCAGTACCGCCACGCGCCCGGCTCGGCGAGCCTGCCCTTGGGGACGCGCGCCACGTAGGCGTGCGAGGCGGGGCGGGCGGCGGCCTGCGCGTCGTTGCCGCCGAAGACGTACGTCCAGTCGCCGTCGTCGACCGTCGTCGTGCCGTACAGGACACGCTTCTCGGGGTCCGGCACGCCGCTCTGGTCGGAGACCTTGACGATGTTCTCGACGCGCAGGTCGGGCAGGGAGAGCGTGGCGACCTCGGTGGCGTTGGGGACGCCGTAGATCCAGGGGCCCGTCCCGGTGGCGCGGGACCACAGCAGGACGCGTACGACGTCGTCGGACGAGCCGGGGGAGCGCGGCTCCACCTTCGCCGCGACCGGCCAGCGCCACTGCTGGGCCGCCGGGTCGGGGAAGAGCGGGGCGGGCAGGGTGCGCTGCAGGGTGCCCGAACGCGACATCACCACCCCGGAGTTGCGGACCATGGGCGCGGTCGCGTCCCGCCAGGTGTGGGGCTGGCCCACGGGGTTGGGCGGCGCGTGCACCTGGCCGAGGAAGGTGTCGGAGAACAGCCACAGCAGCCGCCCGTCCGGGAGGCGCACCGAATGCGTGCCGTCCCCGCCGGTCCAGTCGTCGGCCCGCGCCGTGTCGTCGCCGTAGCGGGCGAACGCGCCGGTGACCTTGTCGTCGGCGGCCCAGGACGAGACGGTGCGCGCCTCGCATGCGTCGCCGCCCTCCCGGTCGTCCGGGAGGGCGGTGAGCAGCACGGCCGCGCAGGCCAGGGCGAGCAGCAGGACGATCCAGGTCCTGCGCGCGCTCCGTCCCCCGCGTGGACCTTGGTCGGCGGGCACGTGCGGGACGTTAGTTGCTCGCGCGGATGTGGTCCATGGGGAGCCATGCGACGGTGTCCCGCGTCACAGGGGCCTTGGATCCGCCGTCCTGCCCGAGCTCGGTCAGCTCGGCGTCGCTCAACGCGCGGTCGTAGACGCGTACTTCGTCGATCGAACCCGTGAAATGGGCGCGGCTGTCGACCCGTTGGCCGACGTGGAAGCCGTAGCCCGAGGTGCGGGTGACGGTGCCCGGGACGTCGGCGGTGGTGATCCGGGTGCCGTCGACGGAGAGGGTGAGCTGTCCCTTGCCCCTGCGCAGCGCGATGTGGTGCCACTGGCCGTCGTTGTAGGCGCCGGTGGTGCGCACGGACGCGGACCTCGGGGCGGTGGAGCCCTCGCGGGTGGTGATCAGGCCCGTGACGCGGTTGCTCGCGGGCTCGCCGCGCAGCCACACCTGCGGCTGGTTGGTGCCGATGCCGCCCATCCACAGGAGTGGCTGTTCACCGCTGGTCGCGGAGTAGCGGAACCAGAGAGACGCCGTGAAGTCCTTTGTCCCTAGGGGGAGTTGACTGCGATAGGGCAGGCGTACGGCGTCGTCCGTGCCGTCGAAGGCCATGGCCCTGCCGAACCGTCCCTCGGTCGCGGAGGCCCCGCCGAGCACGGCCGCCGCCTTGGCGCGCGGCGCACGGTCGCCGGTCGTCGGGTCCGGGCCGCGGCGCGGCTGCAGCCAGTCCTCGGTGAAGCGCGCGAAGCGGATCTCGTCGCGGGCGTCGACGGCCCCGCCCTCGTACATCAGGCCCACGTGCGCGCCGTCGGCCCGCACCATGTCCGAGTAGCCGGACCAGTCCGTGGTCACCGTCGTGCCGCGGTCCACGCTGTCCCAGGTGCGCCCGCCGTCGTAGGAGGAGCGGATCTGCATCGTGCGGCGCCTGTCGGGGTCACCGGGGCAGGCGAGCAGCATCCGCTTGCCGAACTGCAGCGTGGATCCCTGGACCTGGGGCGTATAGAGATCGGGGATGGCCTTGAACGGCGCGACGAAGCTGTCGCCGCCGTCGCGGCTGACCGTGTGCGTGCGATGCCCCAGGTCGGTGCCGTCCTGCTCCCGCCCGCTGACGTAGAGGGCGCCGTCCGGGCGCTCCGTGATGGTCATCTCCGACGGCTTCTGCCGGAACGTGCCGTCGTCCGCTATCGGGTACGAGTCCTTGGCGCCGATCCTCCAGTTGTCGCCGCCGTCGTCGCTGACGATCAGCGCGGCGTGGTTCGCGGTGACCCGACTGCCGTTCCAGGTCTCGGTGTTGACGGTGAAGACGAGCCGCCCCGCGTGCTTGCCGCGGGTCAGCTGGAGGCCGTGCACGGGCCCTGTCGCGTACCAGGAGTTCCAGTCGTCCGGCAGGATCTGGTCGCTCAGGTCGCGCGGCGCCGACCAGCTGCGGCCGTCGTCGTCGCTGTACTGCAGGTGCGGGGTGCGGTCGCAGGGGACGGCGCAGTTCCCGCCGTCCGTGCGGCCCGTGTTGTACGTCTCCGCGAGGAGGATGCGGCCGGTCCTGCGGTCCACGATCGGGGCGGGGTTGCCGTGCGTGTCGCCCGCGCCTTCGTTGACGACCTGGAGCGGACTCCAGGTGCGCCCGCCGTCGTGCGAGCGCTTGACCACGATGTCTATGTCGCCCGCGTCGCTGCAGTCGTTCACGCGTCCCTCGGCGAAGGCGAGGAGCGTGCCCTTGACCGTCTTCACCACGGCGGGGATGCGGTAGCAGGCGTACCCGGGATCCTGCGAGGCCTTGAAGAGCACCTGCTGCTCGAACCCCTGCGCGCGGGCGTCCGGCGCCGCCTGGGCGGCCGTGGGCCCGGGGAGCAGCGCCCCGACGGCGACGACGGTCAGTGCGGCCGTGGCGGTGCGGAGGGATCTGAGGCGTAAACGGAGAGCTGATGGCATGGCGCGGCCCACCCTTCAAGGTGACTGGACATCCTGACATCCCACGTCCAACGTTCGCGCCTCAGACGCTACTTGGGCGGCTCGACACCCCACAAGAAGCGTGCGTGGCACGAATGGGTGCGGCCTGGTCAGGCTCAGGGAATCAGTACGACTTTCCCGAGGTTGCTCCGCGCCTCGATCACCGCGTGCGCCTTCGCCGCGTCCTCCAGTGCGAACTCCGCGTGCACGGCGGGGCGCAGCGCGCCCGCCGCGAAGAGCCGCCACAGCTCACGCCGCCACGTCTCGTACACCTCGGGCCTCCCGCGCGCGATGAGCGCCATCTGGAAACCGATGACGGACTTGGCGCCCACGAGCAGGTCGTACGCCTGGACGGTGCCGCCGCCCGAGCTGTACGCGACGAGCCGCCCGTGCGGCGCCAGAGCCCGCACGGCGGGTGTGAGCAGCTCGCCGCCGACCGCGTCGAGGGCGTAGTCGACGGGCGCGCCCCACGTCTCCTCGTCGTACGTGACGACCTCGTCGGCACCGAGCGAGCGCAGGAAGTCCGCCTTGCCGGAACCGGCCCCGCTTCCCGACACGGCCCCCACGACCCGCGACGCACCCCTCGACTTGGCCAGCTGCAGCGCGAGATGGCCGACGCCGCTCGCCGCCGCCGTGACCAACGCCGCCTCGCCCTTCGCGGGGCGGGCGGCATCGAGCGCGCCGTACGCGACGAGTCCGCCGCGGACGAGGGCGACCGCGTCGACGGCGCTCGCCCCGTCCGGGACGGGCGAGGCCGTCGTGGCGTGCAGGAGCGCGAAATCGGCGTAGCCGTGCCCGAAGCAGAGTCCCGTGACGCGGTCGCCCGGCGCGAACCCGCTCACGCCGTCGCCGAAGGACACCACCTCGCCGGCGATCTCCCCGCCGAGCGCGATCGGTTCACGGGGCTCGCGGACCTTGCGTACGACGGGGAGCGTGACCCCCGCCGCCTCGACGCGCACGAGGAGCTCGCCGGGGCCGGGCGCGGGGACGGGGGCGTCCTCGGTGAAGAGGACCTCGGGGCCACCGCTGTGTTCGTACCGAACGCGACGCATACGTACTCCAGGCAGAGAGGACCGTTGACGGTCCAACCGTTGGGAGTCCCAACGGTACGCGCACTTTCATGGGGAAGTCCAACGATTCTCGGATAGGCTCACCCCATGCCCACGACCCCGCCCGCCCCCAGCGGCATTCGCACCCTCCCCAGCTGGCTCCTCGGACGCGCGGCTGCCCGCGGCCGTGGCCTCGTCGCCGAGGCCCTCGCGGGCGAGGACATGAAGATGTGGCACCACGTGGTGCTGTCCGCCGTCGCCGACCAGGGACCCGTCGCGCAGGCGGCGCTCGGCCGCAGCATCTCGCTCGATCCCAAGGACCTGGTCGGCGTCATCAATGATCTCCAGGACGCCGGACTCGTCCTGCGCGCGCCCGATCCCACCGACCGCCGCAAGAACGCGATCACGATCACCAAGGACGGCGAACGGACCCTCGACCGCTGCGCCGAGGTGGCGTCGCGCGCCAACGACGAACTCCTCGCGCCTCTTTCGGCCGCCGAGCGGCGGCAGTTCCTGGCCCTGCTCACCCGGATCTCGGGCACCGAGGCATAGCGCGAGCGGCGGGTGGGACCCCGCCGGCGCAGGGGGCGCTCCCCGCCGGCCGGGGTCCCGCCGCCGTGCAGCGGGGAGCGGCCGGTCAGCCCTGGGAGGCCGCGGCCCGCACGGCGATCCGGTGCTCGCCCGCGTACACGTTCATGGAGGAGCCGCGCAGGAAGCCGACCAGCGTCAGGCCCGTCTCGGCGGCCAGGTCGACGGCGAGGGACGACGGCGCGGAGACGGCCGCGAGCACCGGAATGCCCGCCATCACCGCCTTCTGCGCCAGCTCGAAGGAGGCGCGTCCCGACACGAGGAGGACGGCACGCGACAGCGGCAGACGGCCGTCCTGCAGGGCACGCCCGACGAGCTTGTCGACCGCGTTGTGCCGGCCCACGTCCTCCCGTATGTCGAGGAGTTCGCCGTCCTCCGAGAAGAGCGCCGCCCCGTGCAGGCCCCCGGTCCGGTCGAAGACCCGCTGCGCCGCACGCAGCCGGTCGGGGAGGCACGCGAGCAGCTCGGTCCCGAGCCGGACCGGGGGAGTGCTGCCGCCGTCCGTGTCGTCGATCGCCCAGCGGGCCGTCGTACGGACGGCGTCCAGGCTCGCCTTGCCGCACAGGCCGCAGGACGAGGTGGTGTAGACGTTGCGTTCGAGGGTGATGTCGGGCAGGACGAGCCCAGGGGCGGTCTTCACGTCGACCACGTTGTACGTGTTCGATCCGTCCGCCGTCGCCCCGGCGCAGTAGACGATGGACTGCAGCTCGTCCGCCGAGCCGAGCACCCCCTCGCTCACGAGGAAGCCCGCGGCGAGCGCGAAGTCGTCACCCGGAGTGCGCATGGTGATCGCCAGCGGCTTGCCGTTGAGCCGGATCTCCAGCGGTTCCTCCGCGACCAGGGTGTCCGGCCGCTCGGTGACGGCCCCGTCCCTGATGCGGATGACGCGGCGGCGCTCCGTGACTCGTCCCATGTCGATCAGTCCCGGTTCTGTACGTGCTGGTAGCCGAAACGGCCCTTGATGCAGAGGTTGCCGTGGGTCACCGGATTGTCGTGCGGTGAGGTGACCTTCACGATGTCATTGTCCTGCACGTGCAGGGTCAGATTGCAGCCGACTCCGCAGTACGCGCATACCGTCGTCGTCTCGGTCTGCCGCTCCTCGTCCCAGGTCCCCGCGGCCCGCATGTCGAACTCGGACTTGAAGCTGAGGGCCCCGGTCGGGCAGACCTCGATGCAGTTCCCGCAGTACACGCATGCCGAGTCGGTCAGCGGCCCATCGTGCTCGACGGCGATCCGGGCGTCGAAGCCGCGGCCCACCACGGAGATGGCGAACGTGTTCTGCCACTGGTCACCGCAGGCGTCGACGCACTTGTAGCAGAGGATGCACTTGTCGTAGTCGCGTACATAGAGGTCGTTGTCGACCCTGGGCTCCTCGTTCATGCGGGCGGCGTCCGGGCCGAAGCGGTCGGGCTTGGCGTCGTACTCCTTGAGCCAGCCCGCGACCTTCGGCGTGGTCGACATGTCGACGGACGAGGCGAGCAGTTCGAGCACCACCTTCCGGCTGTGCCGGGTGCGCTCGGTGTCGGTGAGGACGGTCATGCCCGGCTCGGCCCTGCGCGAGCAGGCAGGGGCGAGGGTACGGGCGCCCTCGACCTCGACGACACACACCCGGCAGGCGTTCTTCGGGGTGAGCGTGTCGCCCTCGCAGAGGGTCGGTACGTCTTTGCCCGCGGCCCGGCAGGCGTCCAGGATGGTCGACCCTTCGGGCACTCTGGCGTCCTGCCCGTCCAGCGTGAACTCGACGAGACGGCGCGGGATTCCCAGCGGTACGGCGGTCACTTGTACGCCCCCAGGCGGTCGATGGCGGATTCCACGGCGTTCCACGCGGTCTGGCCGAGCCCGCAGATGGAGGCGTCCCGCATGGTCCGCCCCACCTCGCGCAGCAGGCCGATGTCCGCGGCGGCATCCGCCCCCGTCCGCTCGACGATGCGGTGCAGGGCCTCCTCCTGCCGGACGGTGCCGACCCGGCAGGGCACGCACTGCCCGCAGGACTCGTCGCGGAAGAACTCGGCGATGCGCAGCAGGACGCGGGGGAGCGGCACGGTGTCGTCCAGGGCGAGCACGACGCCCGAACCGAGCGTGGTTCCCGCCTCCCGCGTCCCCTCGAAGGTGAGCGGGATGTCCAGCTCGTCGGGCCGTACGAAGCCTCCGGCCGCGCCGCCCAGGAGGACCGCGCGGAGGTTGTCCGGCTTCCCGGAGAGGGCGAGGAGCTCGCCGAGGGTGGCGCCGAAGGGGAGTTCGTAGATGCCGGGGCGCTCGACGCTTCCGGAGACGCAGAAGAGCTTGGGCCCGGTGGATCTGGCGGTGCCGATGGCGGCGTACGCCTCCGCGCCCATGGTGAGGACGGGCAGCACATTGACGAGGGTCTCGACGTTGTTCTCGGCGGTGGGTCTGCCGAAGAGCCCCTTCTCGACGGGGAAGGGCGGCTTGGAGCGCGGCTCTCCTCGATACCCCTCGATGGAGTTGAAGAGGGCGGTCTCCTCACCGCAGATGTAGGCGCCCGCGCCGCGCCGGATCTCGATGTCGAAGGCGTACCCCTGCCCCAGGACGTCGTCCCCGAGCAGCCCGCGCGCGCGTGCCTGGGTGATGGCGTGGTTCAGCCGCTCCAGGGCGCGGGGGTACTCGCCGCGGAGATAGAGGTAGCCGAGGTGGGCGCCGGTCGCGTACCCGGCGATGGTCATCGCCTCGATGAGCGAGTACGGGTCGCCCTCCATGATCACCCGGTCCTTGAAGGTGCCGGGCTCGGATTCGTCGGCGTTGCAGACGAGGTAGTGGGGGTGATCGGGCTGCGAGGCGGTGGCCTGCCACTTCCTTCCCGTGGGGAAGGCGGCGCCGCCCCGGCCGACGAGGCCGGAGTCGGTGACTTCGCGGATGACGGCGGCGGGGCCGATGTCGAAGGCGGTGCGCAGGGCGGTGTAGCCGCCGTGGGCGCGGTAGTCGTCCAGGGAGGAGGGGTCCACCTTGCCGATCCTGCTGAGGAGCAGGAGGCCGTTCTGTCCTGCTTGGGGGACGGCTAGGGCCGCGGGAGGCTCTGCGGGGGCGGATTCGGGGGAGAGGGCGGCCTGGGTGAGGGTGTCGGGTGTGGCGGGGGCGAGGGTCGCGGTGACGTAGGTGTTTTCCCCGACCCCGCCCCCGCTCCTCAAACGCCGGACGGGCTGAGAATCAGCCCGTCCGGCGTTTGAGGACGAGCCGTTCAGGCGATCAGCGGTCACCTCAGGCCCCCGCGTCAGCGGGTTTTCGGGAAGGGGCGGGGTTGGGGAAAGAAGCGCCGCAGGCGCACCGGCCCGCACCACCAGCGCAGCCGGAGCCCGCTCGCAGAGACCCAGGCAGGGACTGGCCTCGACAGCAACCCCCGACTCCGGACCCAACCGTGCCCCCACGGCCCCGCACAGCTCGGCCCCACCCCCACACGCCAGATCCGTACACACCCGAACCACCGTCGCGGGCCGCGGACGCACCGAGAACATCGAGTAGAACGTGGCCACCCCGTACCCCTCCGCCGGCGGCACCATCAGCCGCCGGCAGAGGTAGTCGAGGCCCCCTTCGCTCACCCACCCCACGCGGTCGTTGAGCGCGTGCAACCCCGGCAACAGCTCATCCCGCCGCTCCCGAGCCGCACGGCCTCCCCTGGCCCATCGCAGATCCGCGTCGCTGCGGTCGTCGGCCCCCTCCCAGGCGGACTCCGGCGGCCCGAGCACCGCGTCGACGGCCGCCCGCTCCTCGTCCGTCGGCTTGCTGTCACCGAAGTGCAGATCCATACGTCACCTCACGTCGCCGACATGGTCAGCTTGTCGATTCGTATCGCCGATGCCTTGAACTCCGCCGTGCCCGCGATCGGGCAGTTGGCCTCGATCGTGAGCTGGTTGGTGTCGACCTCGTCGGGAAAGTGCATCGTCATGAAGGCGAGACCGGGGCGGAGCCCTGGGTCCACCCACACGGGCGCCGTCACCGCGCCGCGCCGCGACGACACCCGGACCTGCTCGCCGACCACGACCCCGTACCGCTCGGCGTCCTCCGGACACAGCTCGACGTACTCACCGCGCCGCAGCGGCGAGGCGAAACTCCCGCTCTGCACCCCGGTGTTGTAGGAGTCGAGCCGCCGCCCCGTCGTCAGCCGGATCGGATAGGAGTCGTCCGTGAGGTCGACCGGCGGGTCGTGCGCGACGAGCCCGAAGGGCGCGAGCGTGCCGCGCCGCTCGGGGTCCGCGTCCCACAACCTGCCGTGCAGGTACGTCGGTTCGACCCGGTCCTCCGAAGGACAGGGCCACTGGATGCCCTGCAGGGACTCGAGGCGGTCGTACGTCATGCCGAAGTGGTCAGGCGACACCGACCGCAACTCGTCCCAGACGGCCTGCGCGTCCGCGTACTTCCAGTCGTGGCCCATCCGTTCGGCCAGATCGCAGAGGATGTCGATGTCCTCGCGCGCCTCACCGGGCGGCCGCAGCGCCTTGCGCACCCGCTGCACGCGCCGCTCGCTGTTGGTCGTCGTGCCGTCGGTCTCCGCCCAGGCGGCGGTCGCCGGGAGCACCACATCGGCCAGCTCCGCGGTCTTCGTGAGGAAGATGTCCTGGACGACGAAGAAGTCCAGGGCCCGCATCCGGCGCATCGCCTGCTCGCTGTCCGCCTCCGACTGCGCGGGGTTCTCGCCGATGCAGTAGACGGCCTTGAGTTCGCCCTCCTCCATCGCCTCGAACATCTCCGTCAGGTTCAGTCCGTAGCGCGGCTCGATGACCGTGTCCCAGGCCGTCTCGAACTTCAGTCGCGACTGCGGGTCGAGGATGTCCTGGAAGCCGGGCAGGCGGTTGGGGATCGCGCCCATGTCGCCGCCGCCCTGCACGTTGTTCTGGCCGCGCAGCGGCTGCAGGCCCGAGCCGTAGCGCCCCACGTGCCCGGTCAGGAGCGAGAGGTTGATCAGCGCGCGGACGTTGTCCGTGCCGTTGTGGTGCTCGGTGATGCCGAGCGTCCAGCACAGCTGCGCCCGCTCGGCGCGTGCGTAGACGTGCGCCAACTCCCTTATGGCGGCGGCCGGTACGCCCGTCACCTTCTCGGCGAGCGAGAGCGTCCACGGCTCGACCAGGGCCGCGTAGTCGTCGAAGCCGGACGTGGCGCGCTCGATGAACGCCCGGTTGGCCAGGCCCGCGTGGATGATCTCGCGGCCGATCGCGTGCGCCATCGGGATGTCCGTGCCGACGTTCAGGCCGAGCCAGCTCTCCGCCCACTCGGCGGTCTTGGTGCGGCGCGGGTCGACGGCGTACATGCGGGCGCCGTTCCTGATCCCCTTCAGGACGTGCTGGAAGAAGATCGGGTGCGCGAAGCGGGCGTTGGAGCCCCACATCACGATCAGGTCGGTGTGCTCCACCTCCTCGTAGGACGAGGTGCCGCCGCCCGAACCGAAGGCGGCGGAGAGGCCCGCCACGCTCGGTGCGTGGCAGGTGCGGTTGCAGGAGTCGACGTTGTTCGTGCCCATCACCACGCGGGCGAACTTCTGTGCCACGTAGTTCATTTCGTTGGTCGCGCGGGCGCAGGAGAACATCCCGAACGCGCCGCGTGCGGCCTGCAGGCCCGCCGCCGTCCGGGTCAGGGCTTCCTCCCAGGTGGCCCGGCGCAGCGGCTCGTCGCGCGAGTCGCGTACGAGGGGGTGGGTGAGCCGGGCGTACGTCTTGGGCACCCGGTCCCGTTTCTTGCTCATGCCGCGCTCCTTTCGTTCTCGCTCATGCCGCGCTCCTCATGCGGTCGGCCAGCAGATCCGAGATGGCGTGGACGGTACGGAGCGTCGGCACCGGGACCCCGGTGATCTCCGCGAGCTCCACGACGGCCGCGAGCAGCACGTCGAGTTCCAGCGGTTTGCCGCGCTCCAGGTCCTGGAGTGTGGAGGTGCGGTGGTCACCCACCCGCTCGGCGCCCGCGAGGCGCCGCTCGACGGAGATGTCGGGGCGGCAGCCGAGGGCCGCGGCGACGGCGAGCGTCTCGTTCATCATGATCTCGATAACGCGGCGTGTGCCGCCGTGCAGGCACATCTCGCGCATCGTGGCGCGGGCGAGCGCGCTGATCGGGTTGAAGGAGATGTTGCCGAGCAGCTTGATCCAGATGTCGCCGCGCAGTTCCGGCTCGACCGGGCACTTCAGGCCGCCCGCCTGCATCGTCTCGCTGAAGGCGAGACAGCGCTCGGAGCGCGAGCGGTCCGGCTCCCCGATGGAGAACCGGGTGCCTTCCAGGTGCCGGACGACTCCCGGCCCCTCCAGCTCGGTTGCCGCGTAGACGACGCATCCGATGGCCCGCGAGGGCGCGATCACCGCACTGACCGCGCCTTCGGGGTCCACGCTCGTGACGCGGTGGCCGTCGTGCGGGCCGCCGTGCCGGTGGAAGTACCACCAGGGGATGCCGTTCTGGGCGGCGACCACCGCCGTCCGCTCGTGCAGGAGCGGCTCGATCAGCGGCCCGCACGCCGCGTACGAGTTGGCCTTCAGGCCCAGGAAGACGAAGTCGACGGGGCCGATGTCGGCCGGGTCGTCGGTGGCGTGGGCCCGCGCGGTGAAGTCGCCGCGCGGGCTGAGGACACGTACTCCGTGCTGCCTCATGGCCGCCAAGTGCGGTCCACGGGCTACGAGATGGACGTCGGCACCCGCGCGGTGCAGCGCGGCTCCGACGTAGGCGCCGATCGCACCGGCGCCGAGGACTGCGACTTTCACGGTGGCGCGCTCCGTTCGGTTGAGGGATCCGAAGAAGGCTCAGGATCGACATCGCATGCCCGTGACGGACGACATCGCATGCCATGACTGTCGATGGAATATTGTCTACAGTATGGAAGTTGGCCCAGCAAGGGGTCGCGCGGCAGATTGCATACCGTCGACGGAATCGCGTCCGCCTCTTCCCAACTCCCCTCCTGCCTTCCTACTGTTCGGGATCATGAGGCCCCCCGTCGCACCTCCGGGATGGAGCCGCTGGCTCGTACCGCCCGCCGCCCTGTCCGTCCACCTCTCCATCGGCCAGGCCTACGCCTGGAGCGTCTTCAAGCCCCCGCTGGAATCAGCGCTCCACCTCAGCGGCACGCAGAGCGCGCTCCCCTTCCAGCTCGGCATCGTGATGCTGGGCCTCTCGGCGGCCTTCGGCGGCACGCTCGTGGAGCGCAACGGACCGCGCTGGGCGATGACGGTCGCGCTCGTCTGCTTCTCGTCCGGCTTCCTGATCGCCGCACTCGGCGCCGCGATCAGCCAGTACTGGCTGATCGTCTTCGGCTACGGATTCGTCGGTGGCATCGGCCTCGGCATCGGCTACATCTCGCCCGTGTCGACACTGATCAAGTGGTTCCCCGACCGGCCCGGCATGGCGACCGGCATCGCGATCATGGGATTCGGCGGCGGCGCGCTCATCGCGTCGCCGTGGTCGGCGCAGATGCTGGAATCCTTCGGCGCGGACTCCGACGGCATCGCGCTCGCTTTCCTCGTGCACGGCCTCACGTACGCCGCCTTCATGTCGCTCGGCGTGCTCCTCGTGCGGGTGCCGCGTACGGAAGGGGCGCGGGCGCCCGGTGCTCCCGGTGTCCTCGACGGGCCACAGGTGTCCGCGCGGGCCGCCGTGCGCACGCCCCAGTTCTGGTGCCTGTGGCTCGTGCTCTGCATGAACGTGACCGCGGGCATCGGCATCCTGGAGAAGGCCGCGCCGATGATCACCGACTTCTTCTCGGACACCTCGACGCCGGTCTCGGCCGCCGCGGCCGCGGGCTTCGTGGCCCTGCTCTCCGCCGCGAACATGGCCGGACGCATCGGCTGGTCGTCGACGTCCGACCTGATCGGCCGCAAGAACGTCTACCGCGTCTACCTGGGCGTCGGCGCCCTGATGTATCTGCTGATCGTCCTGTTCGGGGACAGCTCGAAACCGCTCTTCATCGTCTGCGCCCTGGTGATCCTCTCCTTCTACGGAGGCGGCTTCGCGACCATCCCCGCGTACCTGAAGGATCTCTTCGGCACCTACCAGGTCGGAGCCATCCACGGCCGGCTCCTCACCGCCTGGTCCACGGCGGGCGTCCTCGGGCCGCTGATCGTGAACTGGGTCGCCGACCGCCAGGAAGAGGCGGGCAAGCACGGGGCGGGGCTCTACGGCCTCTCCCTCACGATCATGATCGGGCTCCTTGTCGTCGGCTTCGTGGCGAACGAGTTCGTCCGGCCCGTCCATGCCCGCCACCACATCCCCGCCCCGAGGGAGGCCGCCCATGACGGCACCGACCAGCACGCCGCCAAGTAGCCCGCCGCGCCGCCGCGCCCTGATCGTCGGCGCATGGCTCTGGGTGGGGCTTCCGCTCGCATATGGGCTGTATGAACTCGTACACAAGGCCACTCAGCTCTTCACCGGGTGACCCGATGATGAGAAGTGTCCAAAGCCCACGCCCGATTCCTGTCGCTTTACGTGTCCTGTTACTGGTGAGTCGCTGACCAGACTGGACGGTCCCGCATCTCCGGCAACAAGGGGGACCCGTTCATGCACGGCTCACGCATCGCCGCCGTCGGCCACTACCAGCCCGCCAAGATCCTCACCAACGAGGATCTGGCGGGCATGGTCGACACCAGCGACGAGTGGATCCGCTCCCGCGTGGGCATCCGCACCCGCCACATCGCGGGACCCGAGGAGCCGGTCGACGAGCTGGCCGCGCACGCCGGGGCCAAGGCGGTCGCCGCCGCGGGCCTCGCGCCCGACGCCATCGACCTGGTCCTGGTCGCCACCTCCACCGCGATCGACCGCTCGCCGAACATGGCGGCACGGGTGGCGGCGCGGCTCGGCATCCCCTCCCCGGCCGCCATGGACGTGAACGTGGTCTGCGCGGGCTTCACGCACGCGCTCGCCACCGCCGACCACGCCGTGCGGGCCGGAGCCGCCACGCGTGCGCTCGTGATCGGCGCGGACAAGATGTCCGAGGTGGCCGACTGGACGGACCGCACCACGTGCGTCCTGGTCGGGGACGGCGCGGGCGCTGCCGTCGTCGAGGCGTGCGCTCCCGGCGAGGAGCCCGGCATCGGCCCCGTGCTCTGGGGCTCGGTGCCCGAGATGGGCAACGCCGTCCGCATCGAGGGCACGCCCCCGCGGTTCGCGCAGGAGGGCCAGAGCGTCTACCGCTGGGCGACGACGCAGCTGCCGCCGCTCGCCCGCAAGGCCTGCGAGAAGGTCGGTCTCACGCCGGCCGATCTGGCGGCGGTCGTCCTGCACCAGGCCAACCTGCGCATCATCGAGCCGCTCGCCGAGCGGATCGGCGCGGTCAACGCGGTCGTCGCGCGCGACGTCGTGAACTCGGGCAACACCTCGGCGGGCAGCATCCCGCTCGCCCTGTCCAAGCTGGTGGAGCGCGGCGAGATCGTGCACGGCGATCCGGTGCTGCTCTTCGGCTTCGGCGGGAACCTGTCGTACGCGGGCCAGGTCATCCACTGCCCCTAGCGCGCCGGATCGCCGCTGTCGAGCTGTGTGACCGGGTCAACTCCCCCTGGTGCTGGTCATTGTGCTCAGTAGACTGTAGACAAAAGGCAATCGTCGAGGAGGGGACCGCGATGTTGTCCACAGGACTGCCGCAGGGGGCGGTGCCCAAGCTGGAACGCCCCGGTCCGCTCCGGGAGCGGGTCTACGAGGCACTGCTCGAACTCATCACGACCCGCGCGCTCCAGCCGGGCCAGCACCTGGTGGAGAGCGAACTGGCCGGGCATCTGGGGGTGTCGCGACAGCCGGTGCGCGAGGCGCTCCAGCGGCTCAACACCGAGGGCTGGGTCGATCTGCGACCCGCACAGGGCGCGTTCGTGCACGAGCCCACCGAGGAGGAGGCGGACCAGCTGCTCACGGTCCGTACGCTCCTGGAGGCGGAGGCCGCCCGGCTCGCCGCGGCCAACACGGGCACCGCCGGGATCACCGCCCTCGAAGAGCTGTGCGCCAAGGGCGAGAAGGCCGTCGCGGACGGCGAGGTGGACCTGGTGGTGGCCACGAACGCGGCCTTCCACGCCAAGGTGATGGAGCTCGCGGGCAATGTCGTCCTCGCCGAGCTCGCCGGGCAGGTGGACCGCCGCGTGCGCTGGTACTACACGCCCGTGGCCCGCCAGCGCGGCAAGCAGTCCTGGATCGAGCACCGCAGGCTGATCGCGGCGATCGCCGAGCGCGACGAGCGCGGGGCGACGGAGATCATGCGCGCACACACGGAGCACACGCGCGAGACGTACCACCGTCGCGAGCGCGACGTCTGACGCGTCAGCCCCTCCGGTCGAGGGCCGCCCGCGCCCCGCGTGGTCTGCGCGTGGGCGGTTCGACCACCTCTGAGGTCATGCGTGGGACACGTCTGTCCGCCTCTTTGTCCTGTGACTGGAGAAAGTCATGGGTAATTCGTGCGCAACTTCTTCCCACTCCCGGCAGGCGCTGCTACGTTCCCCTCGAAAGCCCGACGCGACGGCGAAAATCCGCCGCGGCGGACCGAGTTGGACGACATGAGTTGCCCACTGAGGCGGGGAGGGGCGCGTGAGACGTATGACGGCTCGACCCGCCAATGCGCACCAGGCGCGACTGCTGCGGCTGCTGCGGGACGGAGGGCCCAACTCCCGTGCCCAGCTGGGCGATCAGGTCGACCTCTCGCGGTCGAAGCTGGCCGTCGAGGTGGACCGGCTCCTGGAGACCGGACTCGTGGTCGCCGACGGACTCGCCGCCTCGCGCGGCGGCCGCCGCTCCCACAACATCCGCCTGGCTCCCGCCCTCCGCTTCCTCGGCGTGGACATCGGCGCGACCTCGGTCGACGTAGCGGTGACCAATGCCGAGCTGGAGGTCCTCGGTCACATCAACCAGCCCATGGACGTGCGCGAAGGTCCCGTCGCGGTCTTCGAGCAAGTCCTCGCCATGGCGGCCAAGTTGAAGGCCTCCGGACTCGCGGAAGGGTTCGACGGCGCCGGGATCGGCGTCCCGGGGCCCGTCCGCTTCCCCGAAGGTGTCCCGGTCGCCCCGCCGATCATGCCGGGCTGGGACGGCTTCCCCGTACGGGAGGCCATCAGCCAGGACCTGGGCTGCCCCGTCATGGTCGACAACGACGTGAACCTGATGGCGATGGGGGAGCAGCACGCGGGCGTCGCACGCTCCGTGGGCGACTTCCTCTGCGTCAAGATCGGTACGGGCATCGGCTGCGGGATCGTCGTCGGCGGTGAGGTCTACCGAGGGGTGACCGGCAGCGCGGGCGACATCGGCCACATCCAGGTCGAACCGGACGGGCGGCCCTGCGCCTGCGGCAACAAGGGCTGCCTTGAGGCGTACTTCAGCGGCGCGGCACTGGCCCGCGACGCGGAGGACGCCGTCGGCCAGGGGCTCTCCCAGGAGCTCGCGACCCGCCTGGAAGCCGCCGGGAAGCTCAGCGCCGTCGACGTCTCCGCGGCAGCCGCCGCCGGTGACGCCACCGCACTCGACCTCATCCGCGCGGGCGGCAACCGCACGGGACAGGTCATCGCGGGCCTCGTCAGCTTCTTCAACCCGGGCCTCGTGGTGATCGGCGGCGGTGTGACAGGCCTCGGCCATACACTGCTCGCCGCCATCCGTACCCAGGTCTACCGCCAGTCGCTGCCCCTGGCGACGGGCAACCTCCCCATCGTCCTGGGCGAGTTGGGGCCGACCGCCGGAGTCATCGGCGGCGCCCGGCTCATCAGCGACCACCTGTTCTCACCGGCCTGATCCGTACGCACCACCCGTACCACCTGTACGACCCGTACGACGCCCGGCACCACACCTCACCCAGTACAGCGCGCTGCCTCGCCCTGCTCCGAAACAGGCTCCGCCCCCACGAAGGGGCCACCTCCCTACCCCGCCCTGCCCTGTAACCGGCCGCACCCGCCTAGGGGAACCTGCCATGGCACCAGAACCACCCCTGCTCACCATGTCCGGCATCACCAAGTCGTTCCCCGGCGTCCGGGCTCTCGACGGCGTCGACCTCCAGGTCCAGGCCGGCGAAGTGCACTGCCTCCTCGGCCAGAACGGCGCCGGGAAGTCCACGCTCATCAAGGTCCTCGCCGGGGCGCACCAGCCCGACGGCGGCGAGATCGCCTGGCGCGGCGAGCGCGCCACGCTCAAGTCGCCCATCGCCGCCATGCGCCTGGGCATCGCCACCATCTACCAGGAGCTCGACCTGGTGGAGCACCTGTCCGTCGCCGAGAACGTCCACCTCGGGCATGAGCCGACCGCGGCCGGGTTCGTCGTGAGGAGCCGGGAGGCGAAGGCCTCAACCGCCGCTCTGCTCAAGCGACTTGGGCACGCCGAGATCGACCCGGGAACACTCGTCGGTGAACTCTCCGCCGCCCAGCAGCAGATCGTGTCGATGGCCCGCGCGCTCTCCCACGAAGTGCGCCTCATCGTCATGGACGAGCCGTCGGCCGCCCTCGACCCGGACGAGGTCGACAACCTCTTCCGCATCGTCGGCGATCTCACGGCGGACGGCGTCGCCGTCGTCTACATCTCCCACCGCCTCGAAGAGATCCGCCGCATCGGCGACCGCGTCACCGTCCTCAAGGACGGCCGGGCGGTCGCGGGCGGACTCCCCGCGAAGGAGACCCCGACCCGCGAGGTCGTCGCCATGATGACGGGCCGCAACGTCGAGTACGTCTTCCCGGACCGGCCCGCCGAACCACCCGTCGCGGAACCGGTGTTGAAGGTCGCCGGCCTCTCCCGCGCCGGCGAGTTCGAACCCCTCGACCTCGAACTGCGCCCCGGCGAGATCGTCGGCCTCGCCGGACTCGTCGGCTCCGGGCGCTCCGAGATCCTGGAGACCATCTATGGAGCACGCAAGGCGACCACCGGCCACGTCACCCTCGGCGGGCAGGTGCTGAAGCCCGGCAGCGTGCGAGCCGCCGTTCGCGCGGGGGTCGGTCTGGCCCCCGAGGAGCGCAAGGCGCAGGCCCTGCTGATGCTGGAGTCCGTCACGAACAACGTCTCGGTCTCCTCCATGTCCCGCTTCTCGCGCGGCGGTTGGCTCGACCGGGGCGCCGCGAGGAAGGCCGCGCAGACCGCGACCCGCGAGCTCTCCCTGCGCCCCGACAACCCCTCGGCGCCCGTGCGCACGCTCTCCGGCGGCAACCAGCAGAAGGCCGTCCTGGCCCGCTGGCTGCTCCGCGGCTGCCGCGTCCTGCTGCTCGACGAGCCGACCCGCGGCGTGGACGTCGGCGCCCGCGCCGAGCTGTACGCCGTGATCCGCCGCCTCGCCGACGACGGCCTCGCCGTCCTGCTGGTCTCCAGTGAAGTGCCCGAAGTCCTCGGCCTCGCCGACCGTGTCCTGGTCCTGCGCGAGGGGCGCGTCGTCCATACGGCGCCCGCCCGTGACCTCGACGAACACCGCGTACTCGACCTCGTACTCGAAGGGAGCCCGGCGTCATGACGCAGCCCGCATCGCCGCCACGGCCCGCCACATCGAAGAGTGGCCCCGCGGACGGCGCAAGCCCGTTGCGGACGCTCACCGCACATGCCGACCTGCGGACGCTGTCCCTGCTCGGTGTGCTCGCCGTCCTGGTCCTGATCGGCGGCATCACCCAGCCCGACTCGTTCCTCGACACCGACAACGTCCAGCTGATCCTGACCCAGGCGTCCGTCATCGGCGTCGTCACGGTCGGCATGACCTTCGTGATCATCTCCGGCGGCATCGACCTGTCGGTCGGTGCGATCGTCGCGCTCGCCTCCGTGTGGGCGACGACGGTCGCCACCCAGGAGTACGGCGTCGCGGGCATCCTGTTCACCGCGGTGATCGTCGGCATGGCCTGCGGCCTCGTCAACGGAATGCTCATCGCGTACGGCGGGATGGTGCCGTTCATCGCGACGCTCGCGATGCTCGCGTCGGGCCGGGGCCTCGCGCTGGAGATCACCGACGGCAAGACCCAAATGGTCACCGTGGACGGGGTGTTGAAGCTCGGCGAGCGCGACTCCTACATCCTCGGCATCCCGCCGCTCGTGCTCGTCTTCGCGGCCGTCACCGTCGTCGGCTGGCTGCTCCTGAACCGCACCACCTTCGGACGGCGCTCGGTCTCCGTCGGCGGCAACGCCGAAGCGGCGCGGCTCGCAGGCATCGACGTACGCAGGCAGCGTCTCTACCTCTACCTGCTCTCCGGGCTCTGCTGCGGCATCGCGGCCTTCATGCTGATCATCCTCTCCGGGTCGGGCCAGAACACCAACGGCAACCTCTACGAGCTCGACGCCATCGCCGCCGCGATCATCGGCGGCACCCTGCTCAGCGGAGGCCGGGGCACGATCATCGGCTCCGTGCTCGGCGTACTGATCTTCATCACGATCCAGAACATCTTCGCGCTCAACAACCTGGAGACCGCCGTCCAGCAGATCGCCAAGGGGGCGATCATCGTCGCCGCGGTGCTCGTCCAGCGACGTACGTCCTCCCACACCTGACCCGAAGACCCGCTGACCCGCAGACCCGAAGGGTTCACCGCCATGCCAGACACATCCCCATTCGCGAGCCGCAGAGGACTGCTCTTCGGAGCCGCCGCCCTGTCGACCGGCGCCCTCATCACGGGGTGCACCAGCAACGAGCCCAAGGACGAGGGCTCGGACGACAAGAGCCAGCAGGTCGCCGACGACAAGCCCGGCAAGAAGGTCACCATCGGCTTCGCGGGTCCGCAGGCCGACCACGGCTGGCTCAACGCGATCAACGACAACGCCAAGGAGCGGGCGAAGAAGTACTCGGACGTCACGCTGGAGTCCACCGAGGGCTCGAACGACACCGCCGCCCAGATCGGCCAGGTCGAGACGCTGATCAACAAGAAGGTCGACGTCCTGGTGATCCTGCCGGCCGACGGCAAGGCGCTCACCCAGGTCGGCCTGAAGGCCATGAAGGCGGGCATCCCCGTCGTCAATCTCGACCGCGTCTTCGCCTCGCCGCAGGCCTACCGCTGCTGGATCGGCGGCGACAACTACGGCATGGGCCTGAGCGCCGGCCACTACATCGGCGAGAAGCTCAAGGGCAAGAAGAACGCCAAGGTCGTCGAGCTGGCGGGCCTGGACAACCTGGAGCTCACCAAGCAGCGCTCGAAGGGCTTCGACGACGCCCTGAAGAACTACTCGAACATCGAGAAGGTCGCCCGGCAGGCCGCCGAGTTCACCGTCGAGTCGGGGCAGCAGAAGATGTCCCAGCTCCTTCAGGCGCAGAAGAACTTCGACGCCCTGTGGAACCACGACGACGACCAGGGCGTGGGCGCCCTGCGCGCCATCAAGCAGGCGGGCCGCGACGACTTCCTGATGGTCGGCGGCGCGGGCGCGCTCTCCGCCATGCAGGCCATCGAGTCCGACGACAGCGTCCTCAAGGCCACCGTGCTCTACCCGCCGTCGATGGCCGCTTCGGCGATCGACCTGGCGCGTGCGCTCGGCCAGAGCAAGGGCGTCAGCGGGATGGCCGAGTTCGAGATCCCGGCCTTCATCACGCTCTACTCGGCCGTGGTCGACAAGGAAAACATCAGCAAGTACATGTCCACCGGCTTCAAGTGATGCGCGCGTCCGCACCCCCCACCGAGCGTTTACGAGGAGGAGTACCGCATGCGTGAGACGGAACACGAGGCTGAGACCGGTAAGCGGCCGTTGGGGGTGGGCATGGTCGGATACGCCTTCATGGGCGCCGCCCACTCCCAGGGCTGGCGCACCGTCGGACGCGTCTTCGATCTGCCGCTGCGGCCGGTCCTCTCGGCGGTCTGCGGACGCGACGGCACCGCCGTGCGCGCCGCGGCGGACCGCCTAGGGTGGGCCGCGGCGGAGACCGACTGGCGTGCACTCGTGGCCCGTGACGATGTCGACATCATCGACATCTGCACCCCCGGTGACAGCCACGCGGAGATCGCGATCGCCGCGCTCGACGCCGGCAAGCACGTGCTGTGCGAGAAGCCGCTCGCCAACACCGTCGAGGAGGCCGAGGCGATGGCCGAGGCCGCCGAACGGGCACGGGCGCGGGGGCAGGTGGCGATGGTCGGCTTCAACTACCGCCGCGTTCCCGCCCTCGCGCTTGCCCGGCAGATGGTCGCCGACGGCAGGCTCGGCACGCTGCGGCACGTCCGGCTCACCTACCTCCAGGACTGGCTGGTCGACCCCGGATTCCCGCTGACGTGGCGGCTGCGCAAGGACCGCGCGGGTTCGGGCGCGCTCGGCGACCTGGGGGCGCACATCGTGGACCTCGCGCAGTTCCTGGTGGGGGAGCCGGTGGCGGGCGTCTCGGCGCTGACCGAGACGTTCGTGCGGGAGCGGCCGCTGCTCGACGGGGCGTCGAGCGGGCTCACGGGCGAGGGGAGCGCCGCGACCGGCCAGGTGACGGTGGACGACGCGGCGGTCTTCACCGGCCGCTTCCCGTCGGGCGCCCTCGCCTCGTTCGAGGCGACCCGTTTCGCGGCGGGCCGCAAGAACGCCCTGCGGCTCGAACTCAACGGCTCGGACGGCTCGTTGGCCTTCGACCTGGAGCGGCTGAACGAGCTCTCCTTCCACGACCACACGGAGCCCGCCACGTCATCGGGCTTCCGCCGCATCCTGGTCACCGAGCCGGGCCATCCGTATCTGGAGGCCTGGTGGCCGCCGGGTCACGGCCTCGGCTACGAGCACACGTTCGTGCACCAGGCCCGCGACCTGCTGCACGCCATCGCCACGGGCGAGCAGCCCGAACCGTCCTTCGCCGCGGGCCTCTCGGTGCAGCGGGTGCTCTCCGCGGTGGAGGAGAGCGCGGCGAAGAACTCGGTCTACACGCTCGTGGCCGCCACCCCCGTCACGGTCTGAGGAGGACTGTTCATGCCCCGCGACTTCACGCTCTTCACCGGCCAGTGGGCCGACCTGCCTCTTGAGGAGGTCTGCCGCCTCGCCCGCGACTTCGGCTACGACGGTCTCGAACTCGCCTGCTGGGGCGACCACTTCGAGGTCGACAAGGCGCTGAACGACCGTTCCTACCTGGACTCGCGCCGCCAGCTCCTCGACAAGTACGGCCTCAAGTGCTGGGCCATCTCCAACCACCTGGTCGGGCAGGCCGTCTGTGACGCGATCATCGACGAGCGGCATCAGGCGATCCTGCCCGCCCGTATCTGGGGCGACGGCGACGCGGAGGGCGTACGGCAGCGGGCCGCCCGCGAGATCGAGGACACGGCACGCGCGGCGGCGGCCTTCGGCGTCGACACGGTCGTCGGCTTCACGGGCTCGGCGATCTGGCATCTGGTGGCGATGTTCCCGCCCGTGCCGGAGACGATGATCGAGCGCGGCTACGACGACTTCGCCGAGCGCTGGAACCCGATCCTGGACGTCTTCGACGTACAGGGCGTGCGCTTCGCGCACGAGGTGCACCCCTCCGAGATCGCGTACGACTACTGGACGACGCACCGCGCCCTTGAGGCGGTCGGCCACCGCCCCGCCTTCGGCCTGAACTTCGACCCCTCGCACTTCGTGTGGCAGGACCTGGACCCGGTCGGATTCCTCTACGACTTCCGGGACCGGATCTACCACGTCGACTGCAAGGAGGCCAGGCGCCGCCTCGACGGCCGCAACGGCCGCCTCGGCTCGCACCTCCCGTGGGGCGATCCGCGGCGCGGCTGGGACTTCGTTTCGGCGGGCCACGGGGACGTCCCCTGGGAGGACGTGTTCCGGATGCTGAGCTCGATCTCGTACGCGGGCCCGATCTCGGTGGAGTGGGAGGACGCGGGGATGGACCGCCTCCAGGGGGCTCCTGAGGCGCTCAAGCGCCTGAAGGCGTTCGACTTCGAGCCGCCGACGGCGTCCTTCGACGCGGCGTTCGGCGGGAACTGACCTCTGCCGACGGGCCCTCGGACGGAAGGCCCTTGCCCGGAGTCACTTTGTCCTGCCCAAGGAAAAAGCTGAACTCTGTTGCTGTGCAAGGGCTTTCCGTCCAAGACAAACGTGGCTACCGTCCCTGATGTGTACAGGACATGAATCTCCCGGGGTGACGGCGCACCCCGGCGCCCGGCGCCACCGCACCACACCCGCGTACGACCGTCCCCCTTCCGGAGGAACCCCCGTGCACAGGAAACGCCTGAGACTCCGCAAGACCCTCGCGCTCTTCACCGGCACCCTGCTGGCCGGTGCCACGCTCACCCTCGCCGTCCCCACCGCGAACGCCGCCGACCCGGAGGCCGTCCGCGCCGCCCAGGCCCAGGCGGACAAGGCGGCAGGCGGCAAGGCCGCCGCGGCCGAGGACTTCCAGCAAGTGACGCTCGCCAAGGGCGAGACCGAGACGGGCGAGCCGATGACACTCGCCGTCCTGCCCGACCGCTCGGTCCTGCACACCTCCCGCGACGGCACGCTGCGGCTCACCGACGCCGCGGGCAACACCAAGATCGCGGGCAAGATACCGGTCTACTCGCACGACGAAGAGGGCCTCCAAGGCGTGGGCCTCGACCCGAAGTTCAGCGAGAACCGCGCGATCTACCTCTACTACGCACCCCCGCTCGACACCCCGGCGGGCGACGCCCCCGAGACCGGCACGGCCGATGACTTCAAGAAGTTCGACGGCGTCAACCGCCTCTCCCGCTTCGTCCTGAAGACCGACGGCACCCTGGACAACGCCAGCGAGAAGAAGGTCCTCGACGTCCCCGCGAGCCGCGGCATCTGCTGCCACGTCGGCGGCGACATCGACTTCGACAAGGACGGCAACCTCTACCTCTCGACGGGCGACGACTCCAACCCCTTCGCCTCGGACGGCTTCTCGCCGCTCGACGAGCGCGCGGACCGCAACCCCGCCTTCGACGCCCGCCGCAGCGCCGGCAACAGCAACGACCTGCGCGGCAAGATCCTGCGCATCAAGGTCGCCGACGACGGCACGTACACCGTCCCGGACGGCAACCTCTTCGCGCCGGGCACCGAGAAGACCAAGCCCGAGATCTACGCGATGGGCTTCCGCAACCCCTTCCGCATGAGCGTCGACAAGCCCACCGGCACGGTGTACGTCGGTGACTACGGACCCGACGCGGGCGCGGCCGACCCCAAGCGCGGCCCCGCAGGACAGGTCGAGTTCGCCCGTGTGACCAAGCCGGGCAACTTCGGCTGGCCGTACTGCACCGGCAAGAACGACGCCTACATCGACTACGACTTCGCCACGCAGACCTCCGGCGCCGCCTTCGACTGCGCGGCTCCCAAGAACACTTCCGTGCACAACACCGGCATCACCGACCTGCCGGCCGCGCAGGAAGCCTGGATTCCCTACGACGGCGGATCCGTCCCCGAGTTCGGTTCCGGCTCCGAGTCCCCGATGGGCGGCCCCGTCTACCGCTACGACGCGGCCAACACCTCCCCGGTGAAGTTCCCGGAGGCCTACGACGGCGACTTCTTCGCCGGTGAGTTCGGACGCCGCTGGATCAAGCGCATCGAGCAGGGCGAGGACGGCACGGTCTCGAAGATCAACCCGTTCCCCTGGACCGGCACGCAGATCATGGACATGGAGTTCGGCCCCGACGGCGCGCTGTACGTCCTCGACTACGGCACCGCCTGGTTCGGCGGCGACGAGAACTCCGGTCTCTTCCGCATCGAGAACGCCACCGACGGGCACTCCCCGGTCGTCGAGGCGAGCGCCTCCGTGACCAGCGGCCAGGCCCCGCTCAAGACCAAGTTCACCGCGAAGGCCACGGACGCCGACGGCGGCACGCTGACCTACGCCTGGGACTTCGGCGACGGCGGCAAGTCGACCCAGCAGAACCCCTCGTACACGTACAAGAAGAACGGCGTCTACACCGCGACCGTGACCGTCAAGGACTCCACCGGGCGCACCGGATCGGCCAGCGCGCACGTCACCGTCGGCAACACCGCGCCCAAGGTGACCCTGGAACTCCCGGGTGACGGGCAGCTGTTCACCTTCGGCGACAAGATCCCCTTCAAGGTCAAGGTGACCGACAAGGAAGACGGCCCGATCGACTGCACCAAGGTCAAGGTCACCCACATCCTCGGCCACGACAGCCACGGCCACCCGGTGACATCGGCCAACGGCTGCGAGGGCACCCTCCAGACGTCGGCGGACGGCGAGCACGACCCGAACGCCAACATCTTCGGGGTCTTCGACGCCGAGTACACCGACAAGGGCGCCAACGGCCAGCCCGCGCTGACCACCCACGACCAGAACGTCGTCCAGCCCAAGCACCGCCAGGGGGAGCACTTCGACGCCTCCAAGGGCGTCGCCGTGAAGAACCACACCCCGGCGCACGGCGGCAAGACGGTCGGCGACATCAACAACGGCGACTGGATCTCCTTCAAGCCCTACATCCTCGGCAACGCCACCAAGCTGACCGCGCGCGTCGCGTCGGACGGCGCCGGCGGCACGCTGGAGGTCCGCAGCGGCTCGGCCAAGGGCAAGCTCCTGGGCAGGGCCACGGTCAAGCCGACCGGCGGCGCGGAGACGTACGCCGACGTGAGCACCGCCATCAGCAAGGCGCCGAAGACGACGACCACGCTCTTCTTCGTCTTCAAGGGCAAGGGCACAGGAGCCCTGTACGAGGTCGACGACTTCACCTTCACCACGAGCTGAGGAAGGGGTCACCATGCGCGCATCCGCACGGATCGCCACCGCGACAGCAGCGGCCGCTCTGCTCATCGGCTGCGTATCGGGCCCCGCGGCCTCGAAACCGGACGGCAAGCACGAGGGCGAGAAGGTCCTGGTCTTCTCCAAGACCGCGGGCTTCCGCCACGACTCCATCCCTGAGGGCATCGCGGCCGTCAAGGAGCTCGGCGCGGCGAACGGCTTCGCCGTCGACGCCACCGAGGACGCCGGGGCCTTCACGGCCAAGAACCTCGCGCGCTACGACGCCGTGGTCTGGCTCTCGACGACGGGCGACGTCCTCAACGCCGCCCAGCAGAGCGCCTTCGAGGGCTACATCAAGAAGGGCGGCGGGTACGTGGGCGTGCACGCCGCCGCCGACACCGAGTACGACTGGCCCTTCTACGGAGGGCTCGCGGGCGCGTACTTCCAGTCGCACCCCGCGATCCAGCCCGCGAAGGTGCGGGTCGAGGACCACGGGCACCCGTCCACGGCGCATCTGCCGGGGATCTGGGACCGGACCGACGAGTGGTACAACTACCGCTCCAACCCCCGGGACCGCGCCCACGTCCTCGCCTCGCTCGACGAGTCGTCCTACACGGGCGGCTCGATGGCGGGCGACCATCCCATCGCCTGGTGCCAGGAGTACAAGGGCGGCCGCTCCTTCTACACGGGCAGCGGCCACACCAAGGAATCGTTCGCCGATCCCGCCTACCGCACGCATCTGCTCGGCGGGATCCGCTGGGCGAGTGGCGCGACGCAGGCCGACTGCCGTCCGGAGAAGGGCTACACCCCCGTCTTCGACGGCACGGCCAAGTCGCTCGAAGCCTGGAAGCAGGCGGGACCCGGCTCGTTCGAGCTGAACGAGCAGGACGGGACCCTGAAGACCGTCGGCGGCATGGGCATGCTCTGGTACGGGGCGAAGGAGCTCGGCTCCTACTCCCTCAAGCTGGACTGGCGCATGGACGGCGACGACAACTCGGGGATCTTCGTGGGCTTCCCGGCCTCCGACGACCCCTGGTCGGCCGTGAACAACGGCTATGAGATCCAGATCGACGCCACCGACGTCCCGGAGAAGACCACCGGCTCCGTCTACGGCTTCAAGTCCGCCGACCTGAAGCAGCGCGACAAGGCGCTGAACCCACCGGGTGAGTGGAACACCTACGAACTCCGGGTCGAGGGCGAACGCCTTCGGATCTATCTCAACGGAGTCAAGATCAACGACTTTACCAACACGGATCCCGCGCGGAGCCTGAAGGACGGTCACATCGGCATCCAGAACCACGGTGCCGACGACCAGGTCTCCTTCCGCGACATCCGGGTGAAGGACCTGCCGGCCCGCACCGGATCCGGCGTGGGCCGCTAGACGGCGGCGGGCGGAGGACGCCGGACCTCCGCCCGCCGTCTTTTCTTCCGTCAGCCGTCTCTCTTCCCCCGTCTTTCTTCCCCAGCGCGATCGCCGCGTGTACGACAGGAGGCAGCCGTGTCCCATTCCCCTTCCTCTGGTTCTTCTGGCTCATCTGGCTCATCTGGTTCTTCGGGTGGCGGGCCGACCGGGGTGTGGCTGATCGGAGCGCGTGGTTCGGTCGCCACGACGGCGGTCGCGGGGTGCGCGGCCGTGACGGCCGGCCTGCACCCGCCGACCGGCATGGTCACGGAGACCGGGCCGTTCGCCGACAGCGGTCTGCCAACGTTGTCTTCGCTGGTCTTCGGCGGCCACGACGTGATGGAGTGCCCGCTGCCCAAGCGGGCGGAGCAACTGGCCGCCGGGGGTGTGCTCCCGCACGGAGTGCCATCGGCGGTGGCCGCCGAACTGGCCGCCGCGGACGCGGAGATCCGCGCGGGCGGACCGCGCCGCGGGGACTCCGACGGCAGGACGGACGAGGAACTGATCGCGTCCTTCGCCGCCGACCTGCGCGATTTCGTACGTCGCCGGGGTCTCGCCCGTGCGGTGGTCGTGAACGTGGCGTCGACGGAACCGCTGCCGGAGGAGGGCGAGGGGAGGCTGCCCGCGAGCTCGCTCTACGCCGCAGCGGCGCTGCGGGCGGGCTGCCCGTACGTGAACTTCACCCCGTCAACGGGCTTGCACCACCCGGCACTTGCCTCGGCGGCCGCCTCGTCCGGGCTGCCCTACGCGGGCCGGGACGGCAAGACGGGCCAGACGCTCCTGCGCTCGGTCATCGGCCCGATGTTCGCCCAGCGTGCGCTCGCGGTCCGCGCCTGGTCGGGCACGAACCTCCTGGGCGGCGGAGACGGCGCGGCCCTCGCCGACCCGGCCGCGGCGGCGGCGAAGAACGCGGGCAAGGAGCGGGTCCTCGCGGACACGCTGGGATCCGCCCCCGAGGGCGAGGTCCACATCGACGACGTCCCGTCGCTCGGCGACTGGAAGACCGCCTGGGACCACATCGCGTTCGACGGTTTCCTCGGCGCGCGGATGGTCCTGCAGACGACCTGGCAGGGGTGCGACTCGGCCCTCGCGGCGCCGCTGATCCTGGACCTGGCCCGCTTGCTGGCCCGCGCCCACGAGAGGGGGCTTTCCGGACCCTTGGGGGAGTTGGGCTTCTACTTCAAGGACCCGGACGACGGCTCGTCGTCGGCCCTCGCCGAGCAGTACGAGGCGCTCGTCGGGTTTGCGGCGCGGCTGCGGGGGGTGGGTGCGTGAGGGGCGGGATCGGTGGGAGTGGTGTGAGCGGTGTGAGTGGCGAGAGCGGCAGGAGTGGCAGGAGTAGCGGGATCGGTGTGAGTGCGGGTGCTTCGGCTGAGGGCTCCGGTTCCGGTTCTGGTTCCGGTTCCGTGTCCGGAGCGGGGAGCCGGGGTGGTGTCACGCTGGGCGCCGGCCGTGACTGGGCCGAACTGCTGCGCGTCTCCGCCCTGTTCACCGTCCCCGGCGACGCCCTCGCCGGCGCGGCGGCGACAGGGCTGCGCCCCAACCGCCGCACGCTCCTTGTTATCGCTGCCTCTCTCTCCCTCTACGAGGCGGGCATGGCCCTCAACGACTGGGCGGACCGGGCGGAGGACGCGATCGAACGCCCGCACCGCCCGTTGCCGTCCGGCCGTATCGCCCCGTCGGCCGCACTGGGCGCGGCGGCGGCTCTGACGGCAGGAGGCCTGGCCCTCGCCGCGGGCGCGGGCCGCCCCGCTCTGACGGTGGCGAGTGGCTTGGCGGCCACGATATGGGCGTACGACCTGGGCCTGAAGCACACTCCGGCGGGCCCGGCAGCCATGGCCATGGCCCGCGCCCTCGACCTGCTCCTGGGGGCGGCGGCCACGTCGGCACCGAACGCGGTGGGCGCGCGGGTGAGCCTCGGGGCGGGGGCGGGCCGGAAGGGGAGTGCGAAGCCCTCGGGAAGGACCGCACCCACCGGCTCCGGGACCGGGGGCGGCGTCCGCGCGGCGGTTCCCACGGCACTCGTCCTGGGCGCCCATACCCTCGCGGTGACGGCGGTCTCGCGCCGCGAAGCGCAGGGCGGCTCCACGGCGGCACCCCTGTGCGCGCTCGCGGCGACAGCGGCGCTGGCGCAACTGCTCGCCCGGAGCGGCAGGGGCGGGCCCTGTCGCGGGGCGGGTGCCGGGGCCGGAACAGGCTCCGGCGCGGCGGGCTCTGGGGCTGGTCTCGGCTCTGGCTCTGGAACCGACCTCGGCTCTGGAACCGACCTCGACTCTGGAACCGACCTCGACTCTGGAACACGCTCCGGCGCGGCAGGCGCAGCCCTCCGAACCAGCATCGGCACCGGTAGCGGAGTCGGCCCCGGTGCTCCTCAACTCCCGGTAGGCCGCGGCGCAGCAGCCACCCGCGGTCTACCGGGCTCCATCAGCGGGCAGCCGTCACCGGGCGTCCTGACCGGCGCCTCTGCGGTTGCCTCGGCGCTCGCCCGCGCGGGCCGACGGGCGGGTCGACGGACGGGTCGACCAGCGAGCCGGGCGTGGCCCCCCGGCGGCGTGCCGGGCTTGGGCTCGGAGCGTCCCGTGGGCTCGGGCGGCCCCGGCAGCGCCTGGCGCACCGGCGCTCGCGGCGCCGTCCAGGCCGCGCTCGCCGCCACCTACGCGGTCACCGCCGCCCGGCCCCTCCTCCATGCCGCGCTCAATCCGTCACCGCAGCTCACCCAGCGGGCCGTGGGTGGCGGCATCCGGGCCATGATCCCGCTCCAGGCCGCGCTCTCCGCCCGGACGGGTGCCCTGGGCTCCGCACTGCTGACCGCCGCTCTGGCCCCGGCCGCCCGCAAGTTCGGCCGGAAGGTGAGCGTGACATGACGGAGACCACCCACGTGACGGGGGCCCCGTCCCCCTTCCGCTTCGGCTACGGCACCAACGGGCTGACCGACCTCCGCCTCGACGACGCCCTCGGCCTCCTCGCCGACCTCGGCTACGCGGGCGTCGGCCTCACCCTCGACCACATGCACCTCGACCCCCTCGCCCCCGACCTGACCGCCCGCACCCGCCACGTGGCCCGCACCCTGGAGCGGCTCGGTCTGACGGCGACGATCGAGACCGGCGCCCGCTACGTCCTCGACCCGCGCCGCAAGCACGGCCCCTCGCTCCTTGACCCCGACCCGGACGCGCGCGCCGCCCGTGTCCGCCTGCTGATCCGTGCCGTCCAGGTCGCCGCCGACCTCGGTGCCCACGCCGTGCACTGCTTCAGCGGCATCACCCCCGAAGGCACCTCCGAGGACACCGCCTGGCAGCGGCTCGCCGAAGCCATCGGCCCCGTCCTTGATGCCGCGTCCGGCGCCGCCGTGCCCCTGGCCATCGAGCCCGAGCCCGGCCACCTCCTCTCCACGCTCGCCGACTTCCACCGGCTCCGGCACGAACTGGGCGATCCCCGGCTCCTCGGCCTCACCCTCGACATCGGCCACTGCCAGTGCCTGGAGCCGCAGTCGCCCGCCGACTGCGTGCGCGCCGCCGCCCCCTGGCTGCGGCACGTCCAGATCGAGGACATGCGCCGCGGCGTCCACGAACACCTCCCGTTCGGGGACGGAGAGATCGACTTCCCGCCCGTCCTCGAAGCCCTCGCCTCCACCGGCTACCAGGGCCTCACCGTCGTCGAACTGCCCCGCCACTCCCACGCGGGCCCCCAACTCGCCTCCCAGTCGATCGAGTTCCTGAACAAGGCGGCGACCGAAGCGATGAGTACGGCCCCGGCCGGAGGAGGAACCCCGTGACCGAGACCGCCGCCATCGACGACCTCCGCACCCGCCTCGAAGCCGCCCTCGACGGGGCGGCCCGCGCCTGGCTCGACCAGGCCACGGCGGAGGCCGCCGCCCACCGCGGACGACCGGAGCAGAGCCCGGCCCCCCTCTGGGAGCTGCGCTTCGCCGAGGCCGGGCGGCGCTGCGGCCAGGACCACGCCGACGCCGCCCGTGTGCTGCTCCTGCACACGGCCGCAGCGGACCCGGCCACCCTCACCCGCGTCTATGGGCAAGGCACCGCGGCCGAGCGCCGCGCGGTCCTGCTCGCCCTGCCCCATCTGGTCGAGGGCCCTCAGACGCTGCCCCTGGTCGAGGACGCCCTGCGTACCAACGACACCCGGCTCGTCGCCGCCGCCGTCGGTCCCTACGCCGCCCGGCACCTCGCCCCGCACGACTGGCGCCACGCGGTGCTCAAGTGCCTGTTCACCGGCGTCCCCGTGGAGGCCGTCGCCGACCTCGACCGCCGCGCCCGCGCCGACGCCGAGCTCGCCCGCATGCTCGGCGACTACGCCGGCGAACGTACCGCCGCAGGACGCACCGTCCCCGGCGATCTGCACCGCGTCCTGGCCCTTGCCGCCCCTACGGCCCCCTCGGCCGCAGTGGTGTCCTCGGCCCCCGCGACCCCTTCCACCGGCGAGGATCAGGAGTCCTGATGCGCATCTTCGACCCCCACATCCACATGACGTCCCGCACCACCGACGACTACCAGGCCATGTACGCCGCAGGCGTCCGTGCCGTCGTCGAGCCCGCGTTCTGGCTGGGCCAGCCCCGCACCTCCCCGGCCTCCTTCTTCGACTACTTCGACTCCCTGCTCGGCTGGGAGCCCTTCCGCGCGGCCCAGTACGGCATCGCCCACCACTGCACCATCGCCCTCAACCCCAAAGAGGCGAACGACCCCCGCTGCACCCCGGTCATCGACGAGCTGCCCCGCTATCTCGTCAAGGACAACGTCGTGGCCGTCGGCGAGATCGGCTACGACTCCATGACCCCCGCCGAGGACGCCGCGTTCGCCGCCCAGCTCCAGCTCGCCGCCGACCACGGGCTGCCGGCCCTCGTCCACACCCCGCACCGCGACAAGCTCGCGGGGATGCGCCGCACCCTCGACGTGGTCAGGGAGTCCGCGCTGCCCCTGGAGCGGGTCCTGGTCGACCATCTCAACGAGACCACGGTCAAGGAGGCCAAGGACAGCGGATGCTGGCTCGGCTTCTCCGTCTATCCCGAGACCAAGATGGACGAGGACCGGATGGTCGCCATCCTGCGCGACCACGGACCCGAGCGGGTCCTGGTCAACTCGGCCGCCGACTGGGGCAAGAGCGACCCGCTCAAGACCCGCAAGGTCGCCGACGCCATGCTGGAGTCCGGGTTCACCGAGGACGACGTCGACCTGGTGCTGTGGCGCAACCCGGTCGCCTTCTACGGGCTCAGCGGACGCCTCGCGCTCGATGTCACGGACACCGAAGCCACCCACGAGGGCAACTCCATCCTCCGCGGCGGGGCGTGAGCCATGCGCTTCCGGCACCCCGACGGCAGCGTCGTCCACCTCGCGTACTGCACCAACGTCCACCCCGCCGAGACCCTCGACGGCGTCCTCGCACAACTCCGCGACCACTGCGAACCCGTGCGCAAACGGCTCGGCAGGGACCGCTTGGGCATCGGCCTGTGGCTCGCCAAGGACGCCGCGCACGCCCTGGTCACCGACCCGGCGGCACTGCGCGGCCTGCGCACCGAACTCGACCGGCGCGGCCTCGAGGTCGTCACCCTCAACGGCTTCCCGTACGAGGGCTTCGGCGCCGAAGAGGTCAAGTACCGCGTCTACAAGCCGGACTGGACCGACCCCGAGCGCCTTTCCCACACGACCGACCTGGCCCGTCTGCTCGCCGCGCTCCTCCCGGACGACGTCGCCGAGGGCACCATCTCCACCCTTCCTCTCGCCTGGCGCACCCCCTTCGACACCACGCACGCCGAAGCCGCCCGCGCGGCCCTCACCGCGCTCGCCCAACGCCTGGACGCGCTCGCGGAGCTCACCGGCAAGTCGATCCGCATCGGCCTCGAACCGGAACCGGGCTGCACCGTGGAGACCACGGGAGACGCGATCGCCCCGCTCACCGCGATCGGCCACGACCGCATCGGTGTCTGCGTCGACACCTGTCACCTCGCCACCTCCTTCGAGGACCCGCACGCCGCGCTCGACGCGCTCGCCGCCGCGGGCATCCCCGTCGTCAAGTCCCAGCTGTCCGCCGCCCTGCACGCCGAACACCCCCATCTCCCTTCGGTCCGCGAGGCCCTCGCAGCCTTCGACGAGCCCCGCTTCCTGCACCAGACCCGCACCCGCACCGCAGCCGGACTGCGCGGCACCGACGACCTCGGCGAATCCCTCGCCGGCGACGCCCTGCCCGAGACGGCGCCCTGGCGCGCCCACTTCCACGTCCCCCTGCACGCGCCCCCCGCGCCGCCCCTCACCTCCACGCTCCCCGTACTCAAGGACACCCTCGCCCACCTGGTCGGCGGTCCTGAGCCCCGCACCCGTCACCTCGAGGTCGAGACCTACACCTGGCAGGCGCTGCCGCCCGAACTGCGCCCCCGCTCCCGCCCCCAGCTCGCCGACGGGATAGCCGCCGAGCTCACCCTCGCCCGCGATCTCCTGACGGACCTCGGCCTGAAGGAACTCCCATGAGCCCCACACCTCTCCTCGTCCTGGACGTCGTCGGCCTCACCCCTCGTCTCCTCGACCACATGCCGCACCTCAAGTCCCTGGGCCAGTCCGGCTCCCAGGCCCCGCTGGGCACGGTCCTGCCCGCCGTCACCTGCGCCGCCCAGTCCACCTTCCTCACCGGCACCACCCCCGCCGAGCACGGCATCGTCGGCAACGGCTGGTACTTCCGTGAGCTCGGCGACGTACTCCTGTGGCGGCAGCACAACGGCCTCGTCTCGGGCGACAAGCTGTGGGACGCCGCCCGTCGCGCGCATCCCGGCTACACCGTCGCCAACATCTGCTGGTGGTACGCCATGGGCGCGGACACCGACATCACCATCACCCCCCGTCCCGTCTACTACGCCGACGGCCGCAAGGAACCCGACTGCTACACCCGGCCCCCGGCCCTGCACGACGAACTCACCGAGAAACTCGGCACGTTCCCCCTCTTCCACTTCTGGGGCCCCGGCGCCGACATCGTCTCCAGCCGCTGGATCACGGACGCCACGCGCCACATCATCAGCACCCGCCACCCCGACCTGGCCCTGTGCTACCTCCCTCACCTCGACTACGACCTGCAGCGCTTCGGTCCCGACGACCCGCGCTCCCATCAGGCCGCAGCCGAACTCGACGCGACCATCGCCCCCCTCCTCGACGAGGCGAAGGCCGAGGGCCGCACCGTCGTCGCCCTGTCCGAGTACGGCATCACCCGCGTGGACCGCCCCGTCGACATCAACCGTGCCCTGCGCCGTGCCGGACTGCTCGAAGTGCACACCCAGGACGGCATGGAGTACCTCGACCCCATGACGTCCCGCGCCTTCGCCGTCGCGGACCACCAGATCGCCCACATCTACGTGCGCAGGCCCGAGGACCTGGAGGCCACCCGTCAGGCCCTGGCCGATCTGCCCGGCATCGAGCAACTCCTCGACGACGAGGGCAAGAAGGCAAACGGCCTGGACCACCCGCGCTCCGGCGAACTCGTCGCCGTCGCCGAGCCGGACGCCTGGTTCACGTACTACTACTGGCTCGACGACGCCCGCGCGCCCGACTTCGCGCAGCTCGTCGAGATCCACCGCAAACCCGGCTACGACCCCGTCGAGCTCTTCATGGACCCCCTCGACCCCTATGTGAAGGTCAAGGCCGCTGGCGCGCTGGCCCGCAAGAAGCTCGGCATGCGCTACCGCATGGCGGTCGTGCCCCTCGACCCCTCACCTATTCGCGGCAGCCACGGCCGCCTTCCCACGAGCGACGACGACGGTCCGCTCATCATCAGCTCCACCCCCCATGCGTTCGACGACCGGATCGCGGCAACGGCCGTGAAATCCCTCCTCCTCGACCTGGCCGGCCTGGGCTGAGACACACCTTGCCCCACCACCCGCCCGACCAGGAGCAGTTACAGAAAGTGAAACACGCGTCACTGACAACGCGGCAGTGGCGTCCGCCCGCACGTCGAAGAGCCCAGGAGAGGCCACCCGTGACCGACTTCCACGACACTCCCGCCGACGAGGCCCTCAGACAGCGCCTCGGTATCAACCGCCGCCGCTTCCTCAGCACCTGCACCGCCGTCGGCGCGGGCGCGATCGCTGCGCCCGTGTTCGGTGCGGCACCGTCCTTCGCCCAGTCCCGGACGGAGGGCCACGGCCATCACCACGGTCACGGCCGCGAGCTGGTGCCCGCGAACAAGCGCGGGATCATCCTCTACACGGTGCGTGACGCGACCGGCCGCGACCCGCTCGCCTCCAGCCTGCCCTCCGGCTTCCGCGAGGTGTTCAAGGAGCTGGCCCGCTACGGATACAAGCAGGTCGAGTTCGCGGGCTACGGCCAGCACGCCAACGCCCCCGGCGGCGCCGGTCTGGAGTCCGTGGCGGGCGCCAAGCTGCTGCGCTCCTGGCTCGACGAGTACGGCCTGCGCGCCCAGGGCAACCACGGCTTCATACCGGGGTCATGGCCGCTCACGCAGCCCGACCTCGACACGTTCAAGAAGCACCTGGAGATCGCCAACATCCTGGGCATGGACCACATGGGCACCGGCGGCGACCCCACCAACAGCTCGTACAAGGCCGATTGGGACGTCGCCGCCGACAAGTGGAACGCCCTGGGCACCATCGCGCGCAAGGCCGGCATCAAGCTCTACACGCACAACCACGACGCGGCGTACGGCTTCCTGCTCGACGGCGGCCCGCTCGACGCGCAGGGCCGCCCGACGCGCAGCTCCGGCATCCGCAGGCTGGAGTACTTCCTCAAGGCCACCGACCCGCGGACGGTCTGGCTGGAGATGGACATCTACTGGGCGCACGTCGCGCAGTACAAGTTCCACACGTACACCGCGCACGACGGCTCCCAGCGCAAGAAGGTCTTCGACCCGGCGGCGCTCGTCAGCCGCAACAACAAGCGCTACCCGCTGTTCCACGCCAAGGACGGCACCCGCAACGACACCAGCGGCGAGGGCTACGACATGGTGGCCTTCGGCGAGGGCGTCATCGACTACCGCACCTTCTTCAGCCGGGTCGGCGAGAAGAACTACCACAACCCCATGGTCGAGCAGGACAACGCGCCCAGCGGCACCGATCTGGGCCAGTCCCTGAAGCTCGCGAAGATCGGCTACGACAACCTGGCGGCTCTCCGCAAGAAGCGCTGATCTCGTGAGTCACTGAAGCGTCCGCACAGAACAGCTCTCGCCGCGCGGCGAGAGCTGTTCTGTGCGTCACGTGGATCAGGCGTGCACCGGTGCCCTCTCCCGCCCCGGCTGGCGCAGCAGCAGCGCGACGGCCGCGGCCAGCAGGGAGATGCCGCCCGCGAGGGCGTACGCGCCGTTGTAGCCCCACGCGGCCACCACCATCGAGCCCATCCCGCCGCCGAACAGGCCGCTGATCAGCTTGCCGCTGTAGACGAGCCCGTAGTTCGTGGCGTTGTAGTTCTCACCGAAGTAGTCCGGTGTCAGCGCCGCGAACATCGGGTAAAACGCGCCGCCACCGAATCCCGAGAGGAACGCGAAGACCAGGAAGAGCCACTCGCTGTGGATGTCGCCCGCCCAGATGACACCGAACTGCGAGAGCCCGAGGACCAGGATCACGAACACCAGGGTCGCCTTGCGGCCCCAGATGTCGGAGAGCCAGCCGACCACTCCGCGTCCGATGCCGTTGATGACGGCCATCAGCCCCATCGAGGTCGCGGCGACCAGCGGTCCGAAGCCCACCTCCTTGGCGAAGTCCACCTGGAAGGAGATCCCGAAGATGGACACACCCGCGGTCATGACGAGGGTGAACCACATCAGGGGCAGCATGCCGGTCCTGATGGCCTCCTTCGGTGTGAACTGACGCACCGCGGGCGGGTTCTTGGCGAGGCTCGCCGCGTCCTTCGAAGCGCCCGACTTCTCCAGCGGGTCCACCTCGGAGGGCCACCAGTTCTTCGGCGGGTCCTTGAAGAAGAAGGCACAGGCCAGGACGACGACGAGGATGTACGCGCCGATCAGGTCGAGGACGCGGTGGTAATTGCCGGTGTCGAAGGCGTAGTTGAAGATGAAGATGAACGGCAGAGAGCCGTAGGCGAACCCTCCGTTGACGAATCCCGTCTTCGCGCCACGGCGTTCGGGGAACCACTTGGCGACCATGTTGATGCAGGTCGCGTAGACGAAGCCGGAGCCCACGCCGCCGATGACGCCGAACCCGATGATCGCGAGCCATACGTTGTTCAGGTGTGACAGGGCGAGGAATCCGATCAGGCACATGAACGACCCGGTGTACATGGCGTTCCGTGCCGTCAGGATGCCCTTCTCGCGCATCCATCCCGCCGGGAACGCGATGCCTGCCTGGAAGAAGACCCAGACACTCAGAATCCAGAAGGTGTTGGACTGCGTCCAGCCGTGGGCGTGGGACAGGGTGTCCTCCGCCGAGCCGAACGCGTACTCGAAGACACTGATGGCCATCATCGCGATCCACGGCAGGTACACCATGATCTTGCGGGAATGGCCGAGGATGTCCCGGTCCGTCTCGCCCACGCGATAGACGCGGCCGTGCTGGTCGGTGATCTCGCGATACGGGGTGCCGCTTTCGGGCGCCTTGTTTCCTGTGGCGATGGGCTCCGCCGTCATATCAGGCCATCTCCTCACCGAGGGGTTGCGGATTGGGTGTGATGCCTTTGTCCTTGGGCCTTCCCGGTTGGGAAAGGAAGAGCGCGATGAATCCGGCGAACAGGGAGATGGAGCCGGCCAGGGTGAAGGCCCCGGTGTGACCCCAGTTGCTCACCACGACGGCTCCCATTCCGGAGCCGAGCAGCCCGGAGACCAGCTTGGAGCTGTAGACCAGGCCGTAGTTGGAGGCGTTGTTGTTCTCGCCGAAGTAGTCCGCCGTCATCGCCGCGAACATCGGGAAGATGGCGCCGCCTCCGAAGCCGGAGATGCTGGAGAAGATCAGGAAAAGCGGGAGGTTCTTGATGTCCGCGGCCCACAGGATTCCGTACTGGGAAAGGCCGAGGACGATACAGACGAATATCAGGCAGCGTTTGCGTCCGTAGAGGTCCGAGAGCCAGCCGATGACGCCTCGGCCGGTGCCGTTGACGATGGCCTTCAAGGACATGGCCGTGGCGACGATTCCGCCGGCGAATCCGGCCTCGTCCCCGATGTCCACCTGGAAGGCGATGCCGAAGATGTTCACGCCGGACGTGCACAGCAGGCAGAACCACATCAGTGCGACCCGGCCGGTCTGCCACGCCTCCTTGGGCGTGTACTGCCGTACGGCGGGCGGGTTCATCGCGAGCGCGCGCCTGGCCCGTGGGTCGTCCGGCGGCCGCAGCGGGTCCACGTCGGCCGGCCACCAGTTCTTCGGCGGGTCCTGGAAGAAGTAACCGGCCACGGCGACCATCGCCGCCAGGAAGAGGCCGACGCTCACGAGTACCCAGCGGAAGTTCGTCAGATCCATGAAGCCGGTGAAGATGAACACGAACGGCACCGAGCCGTAGGCGAATCCGCCGTTGACGAATCCGGTCTTTCCTCCCTTTCGCTCGGGATACCACTTGCCGACCATGTTCACGCAGGTCGCGTACACCATGCCGGCGCCCATTCCGCTGAACATGCCGAAGCCGACATAGGCGACGACGACATGCGGCGCGAACGCCAGCGACAGATAGCCGAGCAGTGTTCCGACGGCACCGCACATCATCGCCCAGCGTGCCGGAAGCCTCCCGCTCTCGCGCAGCTTGCCCGCCGGAAAGGCCACCGCGGCCTGGAAGAAGACCCAGACCCCCAGCATCCAGAAGATGTGGGTGTCGCCCCAGGAATGCGCGGTGTGCAGGGTGTCCTCGGCCGACGCGAACGCGTACTCGGCCGAGCTGATGCCCATCATGCCGATCCACGGCAGGATGACCATCCATTTGCGCCTGCGGCCCATGATGTCGATGTCGGTCTCACCGACCCGGTACATCCGGCCGTTGGCGTCCGTCACCTCCCTGTACGGGACGGCTGTGGGTATGTCGGTTGTCGTCATGTTGATTCAGCACCCCTTGCGTCGAAAAGATCCTGGCCAGCGCCCCCTGTCCAATTCCTTTCGTGTGCGCACGGGTCCCGGGGCCGGCCGACGCGCACCGCCGGCCGGCCCCCGCACCGGTCACCTCATCGACCGCCCCCCAACAGGCCGGCCGCGCGGGCCCACCGGTACTTCGCGCCGAGCGCCTCGACCGGCTTCTCCGTCGTGTACGGGTACGCCACGACGCCCCGCTCGAAGAGGTACTGGCAGGCCTCCTCCACCTCGACGTCGCCCGCCAGGGATGCCACGACGGGCTTCTCGATGCCGCGCTCGCGGAACTCCGCGACCACACGGGCCGTCAGCTCGGCGAAGACCATGGGAGGGGTGACGATGGTGTGCCAGTAGCCCAGGACGAGCGCGTGGATGCGCGGGTCCTCCATGCCGAGCCTGATCGTCGCCTCGTACGTCGACGGGGGCTCGCCCCCGGTGATGTCGACGGGGTTGCCCGCCGCCCCGAAGGGCGGGATGAACGCCTTGAAGGACGCGTCGAGGTCGTCGGGGATCTCCATCAGCCGCAGTCCGTTGTCGGTCACCGCGTCGGAGAGCAGGACGCCGGAGCCGCCCGCACCCGTGATGATCACGATGTTGTCGCCCCGCGGAGTGGGAAGCACCGGCAACGCGCGCGCGTACTCCAGCATTTCGTTGAGCCCCGGCGCCCTGATGACGCCCGCCTGCCGGAGGATGTCGTCGTACACCGCGTCATCGCCCGCCAGGGCGCCCGTGTGCGATCCGGCTGCCTTCGCCCCGGCGGCCGTGCGCCCGGCCTTCAGGACCACGACCGGCTTCTTCGGAACGGTCGCCCGCGCGGCCTCCACGAAGGCGCGGCCGTCCTTGAGGTCTTCCAAGTGCATGGCGATGCACTGGGTGTTGGGGTCCTCGCCGAACCACGTCAGGAGGTCGTCCTCGTCCAGGTCGGACTTGTTGCCGAGCCCGACGATCGCCGAGACGCCCGTCTTCGTGGTGCGCGCGAAGCCGAGGATGGCCATCCCGATGCCACCGGACTGGCTCGTCAGGGCGACCCCGCCCTTGACGTCGTACGGCGTGCAGAACGTGGCACACAGGTCCTGCCACGTCGAGTAGTAGCCGTAGATGTTCGGGCCGAGCAGCCGCACCCCGAGCCGCTCGCCGATCTCCACGATCTCGTCCTGGAGGGCCTGTTCACCGGTCTCTGCGAACCCGGAGGGGATCAGGACCGCGTTGGGGATGCCCTTGCGACCCACCTCCTCCAAGGCCGACGCCACGAACTTGGCGGGGATCGCGAAGACCGCCACATCCACCTCACCGGGAACGTCCGTGACACTCTTGTACGCCTTGCGGCCCAAGATGTCATCGGCCTTGGGGTTCACCGGATGGATCTCGCCGGAGAAGCCGCCGTCGATGAGGTTGCGCATCACCGAATTGCCGATCTTGCCCTGCTCGTTGGAGGCGCCGATCACGGCGACCGAGCGGGGCTCCATCAGCCGCCGCATCGACGTGAGCATCTCCTCGCGCGTGTACGTACGGCGCTTCTTCGGAGCCCCTTCGGCGACGATGACGCGGATGTCCGCGGCGATCGCGCCCTCCGGAGTGGCGATCACCGGGTTGAGGTCCACCTCCGCGATCTCCGGGAAGTCGGTGACCAGTTGGGACACCCGGCGAATCTGCTCGGCGACCGCCCACCGGTCCACCGCCGGAGCGCCGCGCACCCCGCGCAGGATCTCGGCCGCGCGGATCGAGTCGAGCATCGAGGCGGCCTCGTCGGCGTCGACCGGCGCGAGGCGGAACGTGACGTCCTTGAGGACCTCGACCAGTACGCCGCCGAGCCCGAAGGCGACGACCTTCCCGAACGTCGGATCGGTCACCGCCCCGACGATCACCTCCTGGCCGGAGGGCAGCAGCTCCTGCACCTGCACGCCCTCGATACGTGCTTCTGGCGCGTACGCGCGCGCGTTCCCGACGATCTCGCAGAAGGCGGCCCGTACGTCGGTGGCGCCCTCCACCCCGACGACGACGCCGCCCGCGTCGGTCTTGTGCAGGATGTCAGGGGAGACGATCTTCATGACGACGGGCCCTTCGAAGCGGGCCGCGTGCGCCACCGCCTCGTCCACGTCCGTCGCCAGCTCCTCGCCCGGCACGGCGATCCCGTACGCGTCCGCGAGGACCTTGCCCTCGGGCGCGGTCAGGGAGGTCCGCCCCTCGGCGCGCACCGAGTCGAGGAGCGCCCGCACCGTCAGTGCGCGGTCTTCGGCCATCACTCAGATCACTCCGTTCGACTTGAGCAGGCGCAGTTCCTCGTCGCCGAGGCCGAGCTCACCGACGAAGACCTCCGCGTTGTGCTCGCCCAGGAGCGGCGAACTGACGACGTTCACGGGGGAGTCCGACAGCTTCAGGGGGGAGCCGACCGTGGTGAAGGAGCCGCGCTGCGGGTGCGCGACCTCGACGACCATCTCGTTGGCGGCGAGAGAGGCGTCCTCGATGATCTCCTTGGTGGAGAGGATCGGGCCGCACGGGATGTTGTGGGCGTTGAGCCGCTCCAGGACCTCCCACTTGGGGAGCGTGGAGGACCACTCCTCGATCAGCTGGAACATTTTGCCGAGCTTGGGAAGCCGCGCCTCCGGAGAGGCCCACTCGGGGTCCTCGGCGAGCTCGGGACGCCCGATGAGCTCGGTGAGCGGCTGCCAGCCCACGGGCTGCACGATGACGTACACGTAGTCGTTCGGGCCGCCCGGCGCGCACTTGACCGCCCAGCCCGGCTGTCCGCCGCCGCTCGCGTTCCCGGAGCGCGGCACCGCGTCCCCGAAGTCCTCGTTCGGGTACTCGGCGAGCGGACCGTGCGCAAGGCGCTGCTGGTCGCGCAGCTTGACCCGGCACAGGTTGAGCACGGCGTGCTGCATGGCCACGTTCACGCGCTGTCCGCGTCCGGTGTTCTCCCTCTGGAAGAGGGCGGCGAGAATCCCGGCGACGGCATGGATGCCGGTCCCGGAGTCACCGATCTGGGCGCCTGTGGCGAGCGGCGGACCGTCCTCGAAGCCGGTGGTCGACATGGAGCCGCCCATGGCCTGCGCCACCACTTCGTAGGCCTTGAAGTTGGTGTAGGGGCCGTCTCCGAAGCCCTTGATCGAGGCGTAGACGATCCGCGGGTTGATCTCCTGGATGCGCTCCCAGGTGAAGCCCATCCGGTCCACGGCACCCGGGCCGAAGTTCTCGACCATCACGTCGGAGCGGCGGATCAGCTCGGTGAGAAGCTCCTTGCCGCGCTCGGTCTTGGTGTTGAGGGTGATGCTCCGCTTGTTGCAGTTGAGCATCGTGAAGTAGAGCGAGTCGACGTCCGGCAGGTCACGCAGCTGCTTGCGCGTGATGTCTCCGGAGGGCGCCTCCAGCTTCACCACGTCCGCACCGAGCCAGGCGAGCAGCTGGGTGGCGGAGGGCCCGGACTGGACGTGTGTCATGTCGAGGACGCGTACGCCCTCAAGAGCCTTGGTCGTCATCGCGCGGGCTCCTCACTTGTACATGGTCTGGTTCATGGTTCCGGGGGCGTACGCGTCCGGATCGACCCATACGTTGATCAGCGAGGGCTTGCCGGACTCGCGGGCCCGCTGCAGCGCGGGGCCGATGTCGGCGGGGTCGCGGACCTCTTCGCCGTAACCGCCCAGCATCTGGGCGAACTTGTCGTAGTGGACGTCTCCGAGGGTGTTGCCGATCCGCTGGCGCTCCTCGCCGTACTTGGCCTTCTGGCCGTAGCGGATCTGGTTCATCGAGGAGTTGTTGCCGACGATCCCGACGAAGGGCAGGTTGTAGCGGACGAGCGTCTCGAAGTCCCACCCGGTCAGCGAGAAGGCGCCGTCTCCGAAGAGGGCCACCACCTCCTTGTCGGGCCGCGCCTGCTTGGCGGCGAGCACGAAGGGGATGCCGACGCCGAGCGTGCCGAGCGGTCCCGGGTCCATCCAGTGGCCGGGCGACTTGGGCTGCACGACCTGCCCGGAGAAGGTGACGATGTCGCCGCCGTCGCCGATGTAGATGGAGTCTTCGGTAAGGAAGTCGTTGATTTCGCTGACGAGGCGGTACGGATGGATCGGCGAGGCATCCGATTTCAGGTTCGGCAGCCGCTTCTCGATCGCCGTCTGCTCGGCGGCGCGCAGCTCGTCGATCCACTCCTTGCGCTTGGACGCGCCTCCGTTGAGCCGTCCTGAGGCGGCCTCGGTGACCGACTTCAGGATGAGCCCCGCGTCACCGACGATGCCCAGGTCGATGTCCCTGTTCTTGCCGACGGTGCGGTAGTCGAGGTCGATCTGTACGACGGTGGCGTCCGGGGAGAGGCGTTTGCCGTACCCCATGCGGAAGTCGAAGGGCGTCCCCACGATGACGATGAGGTCGGCGTTGGAGAAGGCGTACCGCCGCGAGAGCTGGAAGTGGTGCGGGTCCCCGGGCGGCAGGGTGCCGCGGCCCGCGCCGTTCATGTAGGCGGGCACGTTCAGGGTCCGCACGAGTTCGATGGCGGAAGCGGTGCCGCGCGTCGTCCACACCTGGCTGCCGAGGAGGATCGCGGGCTTCTCGGCGTGCACGAGCAGGTCGGCGAGCTTCTCGACGGCCTCGGGGTCGCCGGCCGAGCGCGTGGACGCGCGGTACTGCCCGGCCTGCGGCACCCGGGCCTTGTCCACCGGCACCTTGGCGTCGAGCACATCGCGCGGTATCTCCAGGAAGGACGGTCCTGGAGCGCCGTGGTAGCACTCGCGGAACGCCATCGACACCATGTCGGCGGAGCGCGCCGTGTCCGGCACGGTCGCGGCGAACTTGGTGATCGGCGTCATCATGTCGACGTGCGGGAGGTCTTGAAGTGACCCCATCTTGTGCTGGGTGTGGGCTCCCTGGCCGCCGATCAGCAGCATGGGGGACTCCGCGCGGAAGGCGTTCGCGACGCCCGTGACGGCGTCGGTGGTTCCCGGTCCCGCCGTCACCACGGCGCATCCGGGCTTTCCGGTGAGGCGCGCGTAGCCGTCGGCCGCGTGGGCGGCGACCTGCTCGTGGCGTACGTCGACGACATCGATCCCCTCGTCGACGCAGCCGTCGTAGATGTCGATGATGTGGCCGCCGCACAAGGTGTAGATGACCTCCACACCCTCTGCTTTGAGTGCCTTGGCGACCAGGTGCCCACCGGAGATGTGGGTCTGGTTCGTGTCGCTGCTGCCGTCGGGCATGGCGAAGTCCTGTCCCTTCGTAGGGGAGTTGGAGCGCTCACACGCTGCTCGTAGGTGCTCTCGCGGTAGATTGCATACAGTCGACGAATACTGTATGAAGCTTGTTATCCCGCATCCGGTGGGTGGTGTCCAGGGGGCGTGCGGCACTTTTCGGGGGTCCGGGGGTCGCTCCCCGGATCGACACAGCGGTCAGGAGCCGGAATGGACCTGTTCGAGCACCAGGCAAGGGAACTCTTCGAGGAATACGGCATCTTGGTGCCGCAAGCAGAGGTCGCCGACACGGCGAAGGAGGCACGCGCGGGCGCCGAACGCCTGGGCGGCCGCGTCGTCGTCAAGGCCCAGGTGAAGACCGGAGGGCGCGGCAAGGCGGGCGGCGTCAAAGTCGCCGCCGACCCGGCCGCCGCCGAGATCACGGCACGCCAGATCCTCGGCATGGACATCAAGGGCCACACCGTGCACAAGGTGATGCTGGCCCAACCCGTCGAGATCGAGAGCGAGTTCTACGTCTCGTACGTACTGGACCGCGCGGCGGGCCGCTTCCTCGCGATCGCGTCCGCCGAGGGCGGCATGGAGATCGAGGAGGTGGCTGCGAGCCGCCCGGAGGCCGTCGCGCGCGTGGAGATCGACCCGGCGGCGGGAGTGGACGCGACGAAGGCGGCCGAGATCGCCGCAGCGGCGGGACTTCCCGAAGCCGCCGCCGACGTCCTGGCCAAGCTGTGGCAGGTGCTGATCCGCGAGGACGCGCTCCTCGTCGAGGTGAACCCCCTCGTCCGCACCGCCCAGGGGGAGATCCTCGCCCTCGACGGCAAGGTCACCCTGGACGACAACGCCCGTTTCCGCCAGGCACGCTGGGGCGCCGACGACTCCGCGCACGACGACCCGCTGGAGTCGGCGGCCGCGTCCAAGGGTCTCAACTACGTGAAGCTCGACGGCGAGGTAGGCATCATCGGCAACGGCGCGGGCCTCGTCATGTCCACCCTCGACGTGGTCGCGGGCTGCGGCGCGCGCCCCGCGAACTTCCTCGACATCGGCGGCGGCGCCTCCGCCCAGATCATGGCCGACGGCCTCTCCGTCATCCTCTCCGACCCCGCCGTCAAGTCCGTCTTCGTCAACGTCTTCGGCGGCATCACTGCCTGCGACGCGGTCGCCGACGGCATCGTCCAGGCCCTGGAATCCGTCCAGTTGACCAAGCCGCTCGTCGTCCGCCTCGACGGCAACAACGCCGTACGCGGCCGCGCCATCCTCGACGAGCGCGCCCACCCCCTCGTCCAGCAGGCCACCACCATGGACGGCGCCGCGCGCCGCGCCGCCGAACTCGCGGGACACACCAACGCAGCCTAAGGAGCCGGGACATGGCGATCTACCTCACCAAGGAGAGCAAGGTCCTCGTCCAGGGCATGACCGGCGCCGAGGGCATGAAGCACACCCGCCGCATGCTCGCCGCGGGCACGGACGTCGTCGGCGGCGTCAACCCCCGCAAGGCCGGCCGCACCGTCGACTTCGACGACCGGGCCGTCCCCGTCTTCGGGTCCGTACGCGACGGGATCGAGGCCACGGGCGCCGACGTCACCGTGGTCTTCGTGCCGCCCGCCTTCTCCAAGGCGGCGGTCACCGAGGCCGCCGACGCCGGGATCGGCCTCGCCGTGGTCATCACGGAGGGCATCCCCGTGCACGACTCCGTCGCCTTCCACGCGTACGCCAAGGAGCGCGGCACCCGCGTCATCGGACCCAACTGTCCCGGCCTCATCACCCCGGGGCAGGCCAACGTGGGCATCATCCCCGCCGACATCACCAAGTCCGGGCGCATCGGCCTGGTGTCGAAGTCCGGCACCCTCACCTACCAACTCATGTACGAGCTGCGCGACATCGGGTTCTCCACCTGCGTCGGCATCGGCGGCGACCCCGTCGTCGGCACCACGCACATCGACTGCCTCGCCGCCTTCGAGGACGACCCCGACACCGAACTGATCGTCCTCATCGGCGAGATCGGCGGCGACGCGGAGGAACGCGCGGCCGCCTACATCCAACGCTCCGTCACCAAACCGGTCGTCGCCTACATCGCAGGATTCACCGCCCCCGAGGGCAAGACCATGGGGCACGCGGGAGCCATCGTCTCGGGCTCCTCCGGCACCGCGCGCGCCAAGCAGGAGGCGCTGGAGGCCGCAGGGGTGCGGGTCGGCGCCACACCGACGGAGACGGCCCGCCTCGTTCTCAACCAGCTGGGGGCGTGATGTCACTCATAGGTGACGGGCCCTGACTGCACTAGCGTCCCCCAGCACACACGCGGACCGCGAACCGAGCGGCGCCGCGCGAGCCATGCACCCCCGCCCCGACTGTGCACCGTGAGCGGAGACACCCAATGGCATCCACCCTCACCAACCCCCTTGTCCTCAAGGCCGGTACGGCCTGGGCCGACGCCTGGCAGCGCTGCCTCGCCGTCGCGCCCGAGGCCTTCCGCGACGACCGCGTCCTCAACCTCTGGAACGGGACCTGGCAGGCGGACGGCCGGACCCTGCCCGCCACGTCCCCCGTCGACGGCAGCCCCATCGCCGGCCCGCCGCGCCTCGACGCCGCCACCGCCCACCAGGCCGTACGCGCGTCGCTCGACCAGCACCGGGCCTGGCGCCACGTCGCGTTGGAGGAGCGGCGCGCCCGCGTCGCCGCCACCCTCGACGCCCTCACCGCACACCGCGAACTGCTCGCCCTCCTCCTCGTCTGGGAGATCGGCAAGCCCTGGCGGCTCGCCCAGGCCGACGTCGACCGGGCCATCGACGGCGTGCGCTGGTACGTCGACGGCATCGAGCCGATGGTGGAGGGCCGGACCCCGCTGGACGGTCCGGTGTCCAACATCGCGAGCTGGAACTACCCGATGAGCGTGCTCGTTCACGCGATGCTGGTACAGGCACTCGCGGGCAACGCGGTCATCGCCAAGACCCCGACGGATGGCGGCGTCGCCTGTCTGACCCTGGCGTGTGCCCTTGCCGCCCGCGAAGGGATCCCCGTCACCCTCGTGAGCGGCAGCGGGGGAGAGCTGTCCGAAGCGCTGGTCCGCGCGCCGGAGATCGGCTGCGTCTCCTTCGTCGGCGGACGTGACACGGGTGCGGCCGTCGCCACCGCCGTCGCCGACCTCGGCAAGCGGCACATCCTCGAACAGGAAGGGCTCAACACCTGGGGCATCTGGAACTACAGCGACTGGGACGCGCTCAGCGCCGTCATCCCCAAGCTCTTCGACTACGGCAAGCAGCGCTGCACGGCGTATCCGCGCTTCGTCGTCCAACGGGGCCTCTTCGACGCGTTCCTGGCCGCCTACCTCCCCGCCGTGCGCACCCTCCGTGTCGGCCACCCCCTGGCAGTCGAGCACGCCGAAGACCCTTTCCCGCAACTGGACTTCGGCCCGCTGATCAACGCGGCCAAGGCCAAGGAGCTCGGCGACCAGGTGACGGAGGCGATCGACCGAGGCGCCGTGCCGCTGTACCGCGGCGCCCCGTCGGCGGACCGTTTCCTGCCGGGCCAGGACACGGACGCGTACGTCCACCCCGTCACGCTCCTGGGCCCGCCACCGTCGTCGCCGCTGCACCACGCGGAGCCGTTCGGCCCGGTCGACACCATCGTCCTGGTCGACACGGAGGCAGAGCTGCTCGCCGCCATGAACGCGTCGAACGGAGCGCTGGTCGCCACGCTGTCGACCGACGACACGGCGACGTACGACAGTCTCGCGCCGCAGATCCGCGCCTTCAAAGTGGGCCGCGGCAAACCGCGCTCGCGCGGTGACAGGGACGAGCTGTTCGGCGGCTTCGGCGCGTCCTGGCGCGGCGCGTTCGTCGGCGGCGAGCTGCTGGTGCGGGCGGTCACGCACGGCCCGGCGATGGAGCGGCCGCCGGGGAACTTCCCGAGCTATCACCTGATGGCGTGAGCTCGCCGTGCGGTGCGGGTGACCGGCACCCGCACCGCACGCAGGTGAACGGTGAGGCCGAGGCGCCCCGCCGATCTGCGCGCCGACCAGCGGATCTAGCATGCCCAGGCATGACGACGAAGTCCGACAAGACGGTCCACCCGTTCCATCTCAGCATCCCGCAGGACGCCCTGGACGACCTGCACGAGCGTCTGGACCGCACGCGCTGGCCCGACGAACTGCCCGGAGTCGGCTGGGAGTACGGGGTCCCACGGAGCTATCTCAAGGAGCTCGCGCACTACTGGCGCCACGAGTATGACTGGCGGGCCGCGGAGGCCGCCCTGAACAAGTGGCCGCAGTTCACCACCACCATCGACGGGACGAACGTCCACTTCGCCCACATCCGGTCGCCGGAGCCGGACGCCACCCCGCTGCTCGTCTCGCACGGCTGGCCGGGCTCGATCGTCGAGTTCACCGAGGTGGCCGGTCCGCTCACCGACCCGCGGGCCCACGGCGGCGACCCGGCGGACGCCTTCCACCTCGTGCTGCCCAGCATCCCCGGCTTCGGACTCTCCGGTCCGACTACGGAGCAGGGCTGGGAGTTCCAGAGGGTGGCCGCCGCGTTCGTCGAGCTGATGGACCGCCTCGGCTACGAGCGCTACGGGGTTCAGGGCGGTGACTGGGGAGCGGGCATCACGCGCGAGATGGGCCGGACCCGGCCCGACCGGATCATCGGCGTCCATCTGAACCTGCTGCCGAACTCGGCCGCCGCGCAGGAACCCACCGCGGACGAGCTGGACGCGATGACCCCGCACGAGCGCGAGCGCGCGCTGGCCTCCTGGAAGCGCATGCAGGAGTGGAGCCGCGACCGGCAGGGGTACGCGGACATCCAGTCCACCAGGCCGCAGACGCTCGCGTACGGCCTCACCGACTCCCCGGTGGGTCAACTCGCCTGGATCGCGGAGAAGTTCAAGGAGTGGACCGACTCCGACGACCGCCCGGAAGACGCCGTCGACCGCGACGCGCTGCTCACCAACGTGATGCTGTACTGGCTGACCGGCACGGCGGGATCGTCCGCCCGCATTTACTACGAGCGCGCGCACGCCGACTACTGGGGCACCGGACCCGAGCCCTCGACCACGCCGACCGCGCTGGCCGACTTCCCCCGGGACAACTTCATCCCGCTGCGGCACATCGCGGACCGGAGCAACAACATCGTGCGATGGACGGAGTACGACCGGGGAGGGCACTTCCCGGCGATGGAACAGCCGGACCTGCTGATCGGCGACATCCGGGCGTTCTTCAGGCAGCTCCGCGAGACCGTCCGCCGGTGAGGACCCCCGCAGGTGCGCCCGCCTGCCCCTAACCGATGCCCTGCCGGTCGGGCAGCAACGCGAACGCACGGTCCGCGGCCTCCGCAACCGTGCGCTCCACCGCCTGCGCGAGCAGCTCGCGGTGGCGCAGGAGCGGCTCCCTGCGCTCCTCGGGCGCGAGCCGCAGCAGGTCGTCGAGGCCGGCCAGCATGCGCCGGATGACCTGCGGATTGCCGACCGCGCACCCCCGGATCTCGGCGAACCCGAGATCCACCAGGGCCGTCCAGTCCGGCACGGGCTGCACCATCCGCACCGCCCCGTGCCGGTCACGGTGGCGCTGGGCGCCCAGCGGATACCCGGCCACCGACGCCAGGATCTGGATGATGCGGTCCAGGGCCTGCACGGCGGTGGTCGGGTCGTTCACCGCGGGGGACAGGGCCCGCAGGGCGATGTCGGCGAGCTGGCGAAGACCGAAGCCGAGGTCCTGGTGGAAGCTGCGCTCCACACCCACGGAGAACGTGTACCGCAGCGCGCGGCGTGACGGAGCCGCCCCGCCGTGGACGGTGAAGACCGGGGTCCCCGGCACCACGAAGTCCCCGATGCGCGGCAGCAGCCGCAGCACCACATCGTGGCGCCTTGCCGCGCGCACCACCCGGGCGATGTGCACGTCCCGCAGCACTCCGGCCCGTCCCTGGTGAGTGATCCGGGCGGTCGCGGGTCCGAGTCGTTCGTCGTCCACCGCGCCTTCGGTCGGGTGCTTCATGGCCACGCGGAACGACTCCCGGGCGATCCGGTCGATGACGAAGCTGATCCGCATCATCCGGAGGGTGCCGTTCACGTACGCGACGAACAGGAGCAGGCTCAGGAAGACCATCGCCATGGCCAGGATCGACTCGACCAGCGGCACGTTCGTCAGCAGGCGCGGATCGCTCTCGCTGTCGAAGGACGTCAGCGTCATCAGGGAGAAGAGGAACGTCGCGAGGAACACGGTGAGCGTGATCTTGGTGATCCGCGATCTGACGTACAGCCGCACCACCCGCGGGCTGAACTGCCCGCTGGCCATCTGCACGGCCACCAGCGAGATGCTGAAGACGACACCGATGAAGGTCATCATCGCCGAGCCGATGGTGCTGATCACCACCTTGGTGTCCTCGGCGATCTGCATCAGGCTCTTGATGGTGTCGTAGTCCCCGTCCTTCTGCGCAGCCGCCACGATCTGGCTGTCCAGCTCCGCGGCGGCCACCCACAGCACCATGGCCCCCACGAGCCCCGCGGTCGGCGCGAACCACATGGTGTCCCGCAGATGCTCGCGCAACGGGGACAGCAGCCGAGGCCGCCGAACCTTCGCATCACCGAGCACTCCAGTAATCAGCCCGTCACTCATGGTGAGACTGTAGATGCGGCGGCGCGGGCCGCCGGGCATCGCCCCGGCGGCGTACGGATACGCAGGTGAAAGGCACTCCGAAAGCTTGGTATTGTTGTCCATGTCGCCGCGGGGAACACCCCGCGAACGGCAGACACCTAGTCCGGGTGGCGGAATGGCAGACGCGCTAGCTTGAGGTGCTAGTGCCCTTTATCGGGCGTGGGGGTTCAAGTCCCCCCTCGGACACAAGATGGAGTACGTGGGCGGTGCTGACCGAGTCTCGGTCAGCACCGCCCACGTTTTCGTGGTCGTTTTCAGCCCCACGCGGCCAGGAGGCGTTGGCGTCAGGCCGGCTGTGTGAAGGCGGGCGGTGCCGGGATCTCAGTGGCGTGCGGGTAGGTCGCCGCCCGGTGCTGGAACGAGAGGATCTTCGGGTTCAGGACCACGCCGTCCTGGATCTCGATGGCGTTCCTGATCGTGGCGTCGGCCTCCCACGACGCGGGGCCGGCCATGACCTTGCGCAGGTAGGGCAGGAGCGCGTCGCTGTTCTCCCACGTGGCGGAGTTCCACAGATGGGACGGGCTGTGATCCACCCCGTAGTAGTGGCAGCCCGGTCCCACCAGGTGCATCGGCTCTCCGAAGGTCGTCGGGCGGGCCCATTCGAAGCCCATGCCCTCGTCGCAGGAGACGTCGATGAAGAAGGTCCCCGGCCGGAACACGGCGAGTTCCTGGTCGGTGACGAACATCAGCGGCGCGTCGGTGTCCTGCCGTATGCAGTTGACGATGATGTCGAACCCGGCGAGGTACTCCGCCAGCGGCATGGCACGGGGTTGGGTGAGGGCCAGGAGGCGGGAAGGATCGCCCTCCTCCTCCGCGAAGTGCTCCATCACGACCGACGGCATCGGCGAGGCCACCGCCGCCGCTGCGCGCTGGGTGAGCACCGTGACGTCGGAGACCCCCATCGCGCCCAGGCCGGTGACCGCTCCGCGCGCCGTGGCGCCGAAGCTGATGACCACCGCGCGCAGGCGTCGTCCGTAGCTTCCCGTCAGCCCGCCGAGCTGCAGGGCGTGCAACACCGAGCAGTAGCCGGCGAGTTCGTTGTTCTTGTGGAACACATGGACGCTGAAGGCGCCCGTGGACGTCCAGTGGTTCATGGCCTCCCAGGCGATGAGGGTCAGCCGTCGGTCGATGGCGATCTGCGTCATCTTCTCGTCCTGGACGCAGTGCGGCCATCCCCAGAGGACCTGGCCCTCGCGCAGCCCGGCGACGTCCTCGTGCATCGGCTTGGGCAGCGTCACGATGTCGCACTCGGCGAGGAGCTGCTCGCGGGAGCGCAGCCCGGCGACCAGCGGTCGCAGTGCCTCGTCGTCGATGCCGAACCGTCGGCCGTAGCCCTCTTCGAGGAAGATCTTCTCGCGTACGTCCGACGCGATCCGGTCGAGGTGGCCGGGGTGCAGCGGCAGCCGGAACTCGTTCTCCTTGTGGGAGGAGGCGAGCACTCCCAGACTCTTCAGGCCCATGAACTTCCTGTCATTGAGTTGTTGTCGTTCTTGTTGTTCTTGGTGTTCTTGTCTTCGCCGCCGCGTCCTATGAGGACGGGGGCACGTGCCTGCGCATGCGCTCGGCCAAGGGAAGGGGAGGCTCGTCCAGGCCGGTGACCGACCCGCTGGCCATCCGTGCGCACGTCCCGTGGCACGCGAGCAGTTGCTTGTCGTCGCGGTGGGAGACCACCGCCTCGTCACCGTCGTGCGCCTGGCGGAAATCGGCGCCGCACACGGAGCAGACAAGGCCGGAGAGCATCTCGGCGGTCGGTTCGGGGCGGCCGCGGCGGCGCCCGGAGATCGAGTCCTGTGAATACATGCGTCCCGCATCCTCTTGATCGGTTGAGGGCGTGTGAGGTGCCGGAGCTCCTCGTCGAGCAGCCCCGGGAACGAGGAATGCGGCTACTGCGGGGCGCGCGACGAAATGCGTACGGTGGCGCGACAGTTCGAGCAGGGAAGCATGGGGCGGCTCATCTCCGCCGGACACGACGTGCTCCGGCATTGCCGTTCCCCGAGGGCGACGCCGAAACGGATGACGGCGTGCGAGGTGCGCTCGGTGCTGTAACCGTACCCCCCCTGGGTCCCGCCCAGGAGGGGAGGGCACGCGCCCCTTCTGTAGGAGGCGCGTGCCCTTTCTGTGGGGAGGCGCGTTCCCCTTGGTCGGCTCAGGCCGTGGCTTCGGACGCCGGGCGCGGTTCGATGTCCGTCTCGGGCGCATCGGAACCGGCCTCCGCCTCCCGTACGGGAATGAACGCCGCGACCACCGCCGCCGCGAGGCCCACCCCGCAGCCCATGAGCATGGCGGCCCGGAAGCCGTTCTCCGACGGCAGGAAGTGACCGCCGAAGTCCGTCGTCATCTGGGCCAGGACCACGCCGATCACGGCCGCTGCCGCGGAGCTGCCGATCGAGCGCATCAGGGTGTTGAAACTGTTGGCCGACGCGGTCGCCGACCGGGGCACCGCGCCCATGATCAGGGCGGGCATGGCGCCGTACGCGAGGCCGACGCCCGTGTTGCAGATGAGCGTCACGACCAGCAGGCCCCAGGTCGAACCCATCAGGAGGAGGGAGGAGCCGTAGCCGAGAGCGATGACCAGGGCTCCGACCGAAAGCGTCACCTTGGGGCCGCGTGCCGCCGAGAGCTTGGCGCCGAGCGGTGCGAGGGCCATCATCATCAGGCCCGCCGGTGCCATCCACAGGCCCATGGCCATCATCGACTGGCCCAGGCCGTAGCCGGTGGCCTCGGGCAGCTGGAGCAGCTGCGGGACGACCAGCGACTGGGCGTACATCGCGAAACCGACGAGCACCGAGGCCGCGTTGGTCATCAGGACCTGCGGGCGGGCGGTGACGCGCAGGTCGACCAGCGGCTCGCTGCTGCGCAGCTCCCACCGGCCCCAGGCCAGCAGGACGACGACGGCGGCGGCGAACAGGCCGAGCGTGGTGCCGCTCGTCCAGCCCCAGTCGGAGCCCTTGGACACGGCGAGCAGCAGGCAGATGAGACCGCTGCCGAGGCCGATCGCGCCCAGTACGTCGAAGCGGACCGAGCCGGCGCCCACCTGCCCCGCGGGCACGAACAGCCAGGCGAGGAGGGCGACCAGGAGGCTCAGGGCGGCGGCGACCCAGAACAGCACGCGCCAGCTGGCGTTCTCGGCGACGGCCGCGGAGAAGGGCAGGCCGAGCGCGCCGCCCACGCCCATGGAGGCGCTCATCAGGGCGATGGAGGAGCCGAGCTTCTCCGGCGGCAGCACGTCACGCAGGAGGCTGACGCCCAGCGGCACCACGCCCATGCCGAGGCCCTGCAGCCCGCGGCCGACGATCATCGGCACCACCGATGAGGCAAGCGCGCAGACCACCGAACCCGCGACGAGCGGGATCACGGAGACGAGCAGCATGCGCCGCTTGCCGTACATGTCGCCGAGCCGCCCGGCCACGGGCGTCGCCACCGCCGCCGAGAGCAGCGTGGCCGTGACCACCCAGGAGGCGTTCGACGGGCTGGTGTCGAGCATGACGGGCAGGTCGCCGATCAGGGGCACCACCAGCGTCTGCATGATCGCGGCCACGATGCCCGCGAGAGCGAGTACCCCGACGACGCGCCCAGGGCGTACATCGGGCTTCGAGCTGACCACTGGCTTCTCCCTTGGTTCTGCCGGACGGCCCCCGGACGACTTCCGGGCGGCTTCCGGACGATCGCGTGACCCGGCGGCCAGCGCGATATGCACTATACATAGAGCATGCATGATGCACATGCCTAGTACGATGACTCCATGGACACATCCGGTCGTCACGTCGACAAGCCCGTTGGAAGCAAGGACAAGCCCGTCGGGCAGGTCGAGTTCGAGACGATGCTGCTGGGACGTCACTCGCACCTGTTCAACCCCCGCACGCGCGCATCCGGCGGGCGCCTCGACCGCAGCGCGTACATCCTGCTCAGCCGCATCCAGATGGACGGCCCGATGTCCATCGGCCAGCTCACCGACGCCTTCGGCCTTGACGCCTCCACCCTCAACCGGCAGACCGCGGCCATGCTGCGCGGCGGACTCGTCGAGCGCATCCCCGACCCCGACGGCGGCATGGCGCGCAAGTTCCGCATCTCGGCCGAGGGGGCGCGGCAACTCGACGCCGACCGCTCCGAGTACACCCAGGGCCTGGAGAAGGTCATGGACAGCTGGTCGCCACAGGACGTGGCGACGTTCGCCGGCTTCCTGCAGCGCTTCAACAGCGACATCGAGCGCCTGGAAGGACATCCCTGGCCGCGCCCCTGAACCGGTCCGCTTCGGTCCGGTCCGTTCCCGTCCCGTCCTGTCCTGTCCGGTCCGCGCCGATCCGTAGGGGGACGTACTCCCCGCGGATGAGGTCGCGAGGGCGTGTACTGCGAGGTCAGTACGCCGGATTGTCATCAGGCGCACGACGACCGGACCCCCGTTTCCGGAGAGCCTGTGGAGGTACCCGAGACCAGATCTGGAGACCTCTGCCCGTGGCTACTCTTCTCTATCGCCTTGGCCGTCTGGCCTTCCGGCGGCGCTGGTACGTCGCCCTGCTGTGGGCGGCGGTCCTCGGTGCCGTCGGCTTCGGCGCGGTCACGGCGCCCGCCGCCCCCGACGAGGGCAACTCCATGCCGGGCATCGAGTCCCAGGAAGCGTTCGACCTGGTGGAACAGCGCTTCCCCGGGGCCGCGGCCGACGGTGCGAGCGCGCGGATCGTCTTCGCCGCCCCGGACGGGCAGAAGGTCACGGCGTCCGAGAACCGCGCGGCCGTCGAGAGGTTCGTGGACGAGGCGGCCGACGGGCCTCAAGTCGCCCGCGCCGCCGACCCGTTCACGTCGCGTGCGGTGAGCGAGGACGCCTCGACGGCGTACGCGACAGTCACGTACAAGGTGACGGCCGACGATCTCACGGACCGGAGCAAGACGACGCTCCAGGACGCGATGGAGGAGGCCCGGGACGCGGGCCTGACCGTCGAGGCAGGCGGCAACGCCTTGGCGAGTCAGCCCGCGGCGGGCGGTGCCGCCGAGGGCATCGGTGTCGCCATCGCGGCCGTCGTCCTCCTGGTCACCTTCGGCTCGCTGGCCGCGGCGGGGCTTCCGCTGCTCACCGCGATCATCGGCGTCGGCATCAGCATGACCTCGATCCTGGCCCTGGGCAGCGCCCTCGGTCTCTCCGCGACGACCGGCACCCTCGCGACGATGCTCGGTCTCGCGTGCGGCATCGACTACGCCCTGTTCATCGTCTCCCGCTACCGCGAGGAGCGGGACAAGGGGCACGCGCCCCAGGAGGCGGCGGGCCTGGCCGCGGGCACGGCGGGTTCCGCGGTCGTCTTCGCGGGGCTCACGGTCGTCATCGCGCTGGCGGGCCTGTCGGTGGTCGGCATCCCGATGCTGACCAAGATGGGACTTGCCGCCGCCGGGGCGGTCGTCGTCTCCGTCGTCGTCGCGCTCACCCTCGTCCCCGCTCTGCTCGGCCTCTGGCCGAACGCCGTCCTCGCGCGCTCCACCCGCAGACGCGGCAGGAAGAAGGGGAACGGCGAGCGCAACGGCGGCAGCCGCTGGGCCGGATTCGTCCTGCGCCGTCCCGTCCCCGTGCTCCTCGCCTCGGTCGCGGGCCTCGGCGCGCTCGCCCTGCCGGTGCTCGATCTCCAGCTCGGCATGCCGGGAGACGAGGCCAAGTCCACCTCGACCACCGAACGCCGTGCCTATGACGCGCTGGCCGACGGATTCGGGCCCGGCTTCAACGGGCCGCTGACCATCGTGGTCGACGCCGATGGCGCGGCCGATCCGAAGGCGGCGGTGGCCAAGGTCGAGCAGCGGATCGGTGACACGAAGGGGGTCGTCTCGGTGTCGGCGGCGCAGTTCAACCCTGCCGGAGACACCGCGATGTTCACCGCCGTCCCGGCCGGCGCGCCCACCGACCAGAAGACCAAGGACCTCGTCCACAGCATCCGCGACGACCGCCCGGCGATCGAATCCACTACCCAGGGAGCCACTTTCGATGTCACCGGCTCCACCGCCATGAACATCGACATGGCCCAGAAGGTCCAGGACGCCCTGATCCCGTACCTCGCGGTCGTGGTGGGCCTTGCCGTGCTGCTTCTGATGGTGGTCTTCCGGTCCGTCCTCGTGCCCGTCAAGGCGGCCCTCGGCTTCCTGCTGTCGGTCGGTGCCGCCCTCGGTTCGGTCGTCGCGGTCTTCCAGTGGGGCTGGGGCGCCGAACTCCTCGGTGTCGAGCAGACCGGGCCGATCATGAGCCTGATGCCGATCTTCCTGGTGGGCATCGTCTTCGGACTCGCCATGGACTACGAGGTGTTCCTCGTCGCGCGGATGCGAGAGGCGTACGTCCATGGCGACCGGCCGGGTCAGGCCGTCGTCAGCGGCTTCCGGTACAGCGCCCGCGTCGTGGTGGCCGCCGCGCTGATCATGATGGCCGTGTTCTCCGGGTTCATCAGTGCCGGTGAATCCATGATCAAGACGATCGGCTTCGGTCTTGCGGTGGCCGTCCTGTTCGACGCATTCGTGGTCCGCATGGCGCTCGTCCCCGCCGTCCTCGCCCTGCTCGGCAAGGCGGCGTGGTGGCTGCCGCGTCCGCTGGACCGGCTGCTGCCCCGCGTCGACGTGGAGGGCGAGGCGCTCGGCCGGCGCTCGGCGGGCCTTGCTGTCCAGGACGACACGGCCGACCGCGAGCCGGCGCGCGTCTGACGGTCCCGCGCGACGCGGGCCGCCCGTGCGGGACAGCGCAGGCGCAGGGCCGCCCGTGCCGGGCAGGGCGGGCGCAGGGCTGCTCGTGCCGGGAAGGGCGGGCGCAGAGCCGCTCGTGCCGGGCAGCGCAGACGCAGGGCCGCTCGTGCGGGACACGGGCGGCCCTGCGCACGTCAGGCCGCCGCGTCGCGGACCATGGCTCAAGCACCCTGATCGGAGAACACGATGCTCACCAGATGGCAGCGCCACGCGGCGACCCACCCCCGCGCCGCCGACGCGGCCGTGGCGCTGCTGCTGTTCGGCGTCTCGTTCTCCGGCAGCATGCTCAGCACCACCGACCCCTCCGACCGGCCCAGATGGTGGACCGGCGTGCTGATCTCGGCCGTCGCGTGCACGGCCCTGCTGTGGCAGCGCGGCCGTCCCCGCACCGTTGTCGCGGTGACCACGGTCTGCGCCATGGGCGCCAGCGCGATGGGCTTCCTGCTCACGCCGCTGCTCCTCGGCCCGGTCATGTCGGCGCTCTACTGGCTGGCCGCCTGCGCCGACCGGAAGACCACCCGGTGGTACACGCTCGGCGTCGCCGTGCTGGTGGGGGCCACCGCCCTGTTCGCTGACCCCGTCAACGACTCGCCCCTCCTGAAGACGCTCAACCCCATCGCCTGGGTCCTGCTCTCGGCCATGTTCGGCAGCGGAGTCCAGCTGCGCCGCGCCTATCTGGAGGCCCTGCAGGCCCGCGCCGCGCACGCCGAACGGCTGCGCATCGCCCGCGAGTTGCACGACGTCGTGGCCCACCACCTGACCCTGGCCAACGCCCAGGCCGGTACGGCGGCGCACCTCGCGCGCACCCACCCCGACCAGGCGCAGCGGATCCTCACCGACCTCACGGGCACCACCGCGTCCGCGCTGCGCGAACTCAAGGCCACGGTCGGCCTGTTGCGCCAGGCGAACGACACCGAAACGCCTCTGGAGCCCTCACCAGGACTCGCCCGACTCGACGACCTCACCGCCTCGTTCGCGTCCACCGGACTCACGGTCACCGTCACCACGGAGGGCGAGCCGCGGCAGCTGTCGGCGGCTGTCGATCTGACAGCATTCCGGATCGTGCAGGAAGCACTCACCAACGTCAGCAAACACGCCGACACGAAGACGGCGTACGTCCACCTCGCCCACGCCCCCGACGGCCTGACCCTCAAGGTCACCGACGACGGACGCCCCACGGCTCCCACCGCGCCCGCCGCCGGTCACGGCTTCGGCCTCATCGGCATGCGGGAACGGGTGCACTCCGTCGGCGGTCACCTGCACGTGGGTCACCGTCCCGAAGGCGGCTTCGAAGTCGTCGCCGAACTGCCGTCGCATCCCCGTAACCCGGAAGAGAACAGCGCCACATGACCATCCGCGTCCTCCTCGCCGACGACCAGGCCCTCCTCCGGGCGACCTTCCGCATCCTGATCGACTCCTGCGACGACATGGAGGTCGTCGCCGAGGCCGCCGACGGGGAGGAAGCCGTCGAACTCACCCGGACCCACCGTCCCGACCTCGTCCTCATGGACATCCGCATGCCCGGCACGGACGGCCTCGCCGCGACCGCCGGGCTCTGCGCCGACCCGGACCTGGCCGCCACGCGCGTCCTCATCCTCACGACCTTCGAGACCGACGAGTACGTCGCCAAGGCCCTGCGCGCGGGAGCGAGCGGATTCCTCGGCAAGGACGTGGGCGTCGACGAACTCCTCGGCGGGATCCGCACGGTGGTCGCGGGCGAGTCCCTGCTCTCCCCGTCGGCCACCCGCGCCCTCATCACCCGCTTCCTCGCCGCCCCCGACCCCGGCGGCCACCTGGCGCCGCCCGAACGCCTCACGTCGCTCACCGCCCGTGAGCGCGAGGTGATGGCCCTGGCCGCCGAGGGGAAGTCCAACGCCGAGATCGCCGACGCGCTCTTCGTCAGCCCGCTGACCGTGCGCACCCACGTCCAGCGCGCCATGACCAAGCTCGACGCCCGCGACCGCGCCCAACTGGTCGTCATCGCCTACCAGTCGGGCCTCGTCCGCCCGGCTCCGCCCACCCGCTGAGTCAGGACTCCTCGACTCCGTCCCTCACTTCTTGAGCCCGTCCATCGCCGCGCGGGTGTCGGACTTCAGCATCTCCTCGACCTCCGACGCGGTCGGCGGCTCGGACTTGTCGTCCGTGCCCGCGTACGAGCTCCAGTGCATCTGGTACGTGAACCAGCCCTCGCGCACGGCGAGCGTCATGCCGTTGAGGTCGTCGTCGCCCGTGCCGCTGGTCTCGGTCACCAGGAACGCCTCGTCCCCGATGCCGCTCACGGCCTTGGTCTTGTAGCTGTACGTCTTCTGCGACTGGTCCTCGTACGCCTTCTGCTCCGAGGCGAAGTCGCCCGCCGGGTCGGTCTTCTTGTGCCAACGGGCGGTGGAGTAGACGAAGATGCTCGAATAGGAGTCGGCGGACGCGTCCGGGTCCTTGAGCTTGCGGCTGCAGTAGCTCTGGTCGAACGCCTTCTGCCGGGAGGTGTAGTCGGTGATCGTCGTGGAGTCCGAGTCGATCTCGTACTTCTTCTTGAAGGCGTCCAGCGGGGAGACGTCGCAGAGGTCCTTCGTGTACTGGTAGCCGGCGAGGTCCGCCTCGGCGGAGCCGCCGCCCCCGCTGTCGGAGCCGAGGTTGCCGGTGGCGAAGAGTGCCCCCGCCCACAGGGCCGACGCGACCACGACGCCGCCGACTCCCCACACCCAGCCCGGCGTGGGCCTGCGCGGCCCTGACGGGGGCGCGGGCGGGGCGGGCGGCTGGCCGTAGGGGCCCGGCTGTTGTCCGTACGGGCCCGGCGGCTGACCGTACCCCTGTGGGGGCACGGCGCCCGGAGGCTGCTGATAGGGATTCGGGGGTTGCTGGTACGGATTGGGCTGATTCGGCTGGCCGGGCTGGTTGGGCTGAGGGTTCGGTATCGACATAAGCGGCAATGTACCGGTGGCCTCGGCGCGGGCGGGCGCGGCCCGGCCCTGGTCGACGCAGGGGTGACCAGCTCAAGTAAGGTCACCCTTAGCTATGCGTTCGCAGTGACCCCCAGGAGGCCTCCCGATGCCGCTCACCGCTCCTCCCGTCGGGGCGACCCGTCGGCCGCCCCGCATCCCGCGGCCGCTGCCCGTCGAGCGCACGGACAGTGCGTGGGTGGCGCGGGCCGTGGAGCGGGGCGACTTCTGGGGTGAGGTGCGGGCGTGCGGCGGTACGCCCGTCGTCGAGCCCGATCCGCTGGGGGACGAGGGGCACCGAGTGGTCACCTTCCTGTGGCGCGGCACGGATGGGACCCGCGCCGTCCTCGTGCTGCCGAACAAGATCGTCGACCCGCGTGACCTGTCCGGCAATCTGATGGAGCGGGTGCCGGGCACGGACATCTGGCACTGGTCGGTCCGGATGCGCACGGACTGGCGCGCCACCTACAGCCTCTGCGTGGACGAGGGGGACGCCCCGCCGGCGGACGGCGCGTACTGGCCCTGGCTGCGGCAGCAGCAGCGGACCGATCCGCTCAACTCACATGTTCTTGCCCGGCGTTGGGGTGGTGAGCCGGTCTCGTACGTCGAGCTGCCGCAGGCGCCGGCCGGCGACGACTGGCAGCGTCGCGACGACGTCGCGCGCGGCACCGTCAGCACGCACACGGTCCGCAGCGAACTGCTCGGCAACGAGCGGCAGGTGCACCTGTACGAGCCGCCGGGCGGCGGTCGCGACCTGCCCGTCCTGGTGCTCATGGACGGCGAGATGTGGCAGCCGGGCCTGGACGTCGCGGCCCTGCTCGACAATCTCATCGCCGACGGCCGCATCCCGCCCCTGGTCGCCCTGCTGCCCGAATCCCTCAGCGCCGACCAGCGCTGGGCCGAACTCGCCTGCAACGAACGGTTCATCGGATTCCTGGAGACCGAGCTGCTGCCCTGGGCGGGCGAACGGCTCTCCCTGACCGGCGATCCCGCACGGACCGTCGTCGCGGGCCAGAGCCTCGGTGGCCTCACCGCCGCGTACGCGGGTGTCCTCGCGCCGGAGCGGTTCGGCCGTGTCCTCGCGCAGTCGGGGTCCTTCTGGTGGCCCGACGGGCCCGACCTGGAGAGCTCCGAGTGGCTGACCGGGCGCATCGCCGCGAGCGAGAGGCTGCCGGTGCGGTTCTGGCTCTCGGCCGGTGAGCAGGAGTGGGTCGCGCTGCCCGCCATGCGCAGGCTGCGCGCCACCTTGCGCGAGAAGGGGTACGACGACGCCGTGTACCGCGAGTTCAACGGCGGGCACGACTACCTGTGCTGGCGCACCGAGCTCGCGGACGGACTCGTCGGGCTGCTCGGCGTCCGGTCCGCGACGGACACCGCCGCCGCGTAACCCTCGGGGACGGTCACGTCCCGCACCGTCCAGCCCTGGACGGCGAGGGGTGCGGCCCCCGTCCCCACGAGCAGCGACGCCATCCCGCCGCCGGCCAGCCCCTCACCCGTCCCCTTGAGGCACGCCTCCTTGCGCGTCCAGCAGCGAGCGAAGGCCAACGGGCGCTCGATGGCGGGGAGTTGTGCCAGTTCGGCCCGCTCCCTCGGGTGCAGGGACGCCGTCACGTCGGCCAGCACACCCGCGGACGGCAGCTTCTCGACGTCGGCGCCGACCGGCCGGTCCGCGAAGGCCAGCAGGGCGAGACCGTCCGTGTGCGAGAGCGAGAAGTGCGGGCCCGCTCCTCCCGCCACGGCAGGACGGCCGTGCGGGCCGCCGCACAGCGGGCACGGCAGCCGCACAAGATCCACCGCCGCCGGGTCCACGGAAAGGTGCGCGCCGAGCCGCCGCCGCAGCGCCGAGTGCGCCGCCGCGTACAGCTCCCGGTCCGCAGGGCGCCGCAACGTCGCCGCCCGGCGCCGCTCGTCGGCGTCGAGGAGCGACACGTCGAGCGGGGCCGGGCGGACGAGCTGGATCTCCGTCACGCGGGCGGATCCTGGAGGCGGGCCACGCAGCGGCCGTACGTCTCCGGGCCGTACACCGCGGTCCAGCCCTCCGGCGCGCTGCGGAAGACCGGCCACAAGGAGTGCTCGCCGAGCGCGTTCTCCAGGACGAGATGGGTCGGCTCGGTGCCGGTGCCGGTGCCGGTGTCGACCGGGTCGAAGGGGCCGGGTGTGGTCGTCATGCGTGGTCCAGCTCCTTGAGACGGGTGGCGAGGACGGCGCACACCTCGTCGAGGCGGCGCGGCTGGGTCAGCTCCGGGTGCAGGCAGTCCACGTCGTGGTTGCTGATCGAGCCGCTGACGTACGGCGCCCAGGCCTCCCTCGTCAGCCAGTCCTCGGCGCGCGGCGCGGAGGCCGTGAAGAACAGGGTGTCGCCGTCGAAGGCGCGGTGATCGTGCTCGCGCATCAGGCGGGCGTTGTTGACCACGATGTCGAGCACCGCCGACAGTGTCCGGTCGGGGAGCCCGGCAAGGGCGCTGCCCTCGCGCTGCAGCGTGGCCAGGACGTCCTCGCGGGTCAGCTCGTCCGTCAGGTCGTAGCCCGCCATCCGCAGGAGCGCCTTCAGGGCGTCCGCCTCCGCAGGGACCGCCGAGTCCCGCCACTGGTCGGACGGATAGGCGTCGAGCAGCGCCAGCAACTCGACCTCATCGCCCGCCTCTTGGAGCAGCACGGCGACCGTGTGGGCGAGGACGCCGCCCACCGACCAGCCGAGCAGCCGGTAGGGGCCGTGCGGCCGTACCGCGCGCAGGGCGGCGACGTACTCGGCCGCCATCTCCTCCATGGTGGAGGGGAGTTCACCCTCGCCGTGCAGTCCGCGCGCCTGGAGGCCGTACACCGGCTGACCGGGGTCCAGGCGCGAGAGCAGCCCCGAGTAGCACCAGCTCATGCCGCCCGCCGGGTGGAAGGCGAACAGCGGTGTGCGGTCGCCGCCGGCGCGCAGCGGAAGCAGCACGTCCAGGGCGTGGTCGGCCTGGCTGTGGTCCGCGTCCAGGTGGGCGGCGAGCGCCGCCGGGGTCTGCGCCTGGAAGAGCGTGCCGATGGTGAGCTTGGCGCCCAGGGTGTCGCGGACCCGGGAGACCAGGCGGGCCGCCAGGAGCGAGGTGCCGCCGAGGTCGAAGAACGCGTCCTCCACGCCGAGTTGGGGCACGCCGAGGATCTCCGCGAAGAGCCGGGTGAGCGTCTCCTCGCGGTGGCCGCTTGGCACACGGCCGCCGTCGGCCGACCCCTCGAAGGCGGGGGCGGGCAGGGCGCGGCGGTCCAGCTTGCCGTTCGGGCTGAGCGGGAAGTCGTCGAGGACGAGGATCGCGCCCGGCACCATGTAGTCGGGCAGCGTGAGCGCGAGCCGGGTGCGCAGCTCATCGGGGTCGGGGACGGTCCCGCTGTCGGGGGGCGTCACGTACCCGACGAGCCGTTGGTCGCCCGGCCGGTCCTCGCGGACCAGGACGCTGGCCGCGCCCACCGCCGGGTCTGCGGCCAACTCGGCCTCGATCTCGCCCAGTTCGATGCGCAGGCCGCGCAGCTTCACCTGGTGGTCGGTGCGGCCCAGGTACTCGATCTCGCCGTGCTCGGTCCAGCGCGCCAGGTCGCCCGTGCGGTACATGCGGGTGCCGGGAGCGCCGTAGGGATCGGCGACGAATCGGGAGGCGGTCAGTTCGGGCCGCCCCAGGTACTCGGCCGCCAGCTGCGTCCCCGCCAGGTACAACTCGCCCTGGATGCCGGGCGGGCACGGCTGGAGCGCCGCGTCGAGGACGTACAGGCGGGTGTTCCAGACGGGCTTGCCGATCGGCACCGGGCCGTCCGCGTCGGTCGCACACGGGTGGTAGGTCACGTCGACGGCGGCCTCGGTCGGACCGTACAGATTGTGCAGCGGCACGCCGTCGAGCACGCGCCCGAACTCCCGGACCGTCTCGCGCGGCAACGCCTCGCCGCTGCAGAAGACGTGCCGCAGGCCACCGCAGTCCGCCGCGGCCGGTTCGGACAGGAACACCTGGAGCATCGACGGCACGAAGTGGCAGACCGTGACGTCCTGTTCGCGGATCACACGCGCGAGATACGCCGGGTCCTTGTGACCGCCGGGCTCGGCGACGACGAGCGTCGCACCCACCCGCAGCGCCCAGAAGAACTCCCACACCGACACGTCGAACCCCGACGGCGTCTTCTGCAACACCCGGTCACCCGGGGCGAGTTCGTACTGACCCTGCATCCAGCGCAGCCGGTTGTCGATCGCCGAGTGCGGCACGACGACGCCCTTGGGGCGGCCGGTCGAACCGGAGGTGTAGATGACGTAGGCGGGGTGGTGCGGGGTGAGCGCGCGCGGCGGGTCGTACGCGCCGTACGAAGTCGTGTCCAGGCTGTCCAGGGCGACGAGCGGGGCACCCGATGCGGGCACCCGGTCGGCGCGGTCGGCGATCACGCAGGCCGGGCCCGCGTCGTCCAGCATGTACGCGAGGCGGTCCGCCGGATAGTCCGGGTCGAGCGGGAGATAGGCGCCGCCCGCCTTGAGCACCGCCAGGAGCGTGATCACCAGGTCGAGGGAGCGGGGCACGGCGACCGCCGCGAGCGCGCCCGGTCGGACGCCGGCCTCGATGAGGTGGTGGGCGAGCCGGTTGGCGCGGGCGTTCAGCTCGGCGTAGGTCAGCTCCTGGTCGCCGAAGACCAGGGCGGTGGCGTCCGGGGTGCGGACCGCCTGGCCCTCGATCGGGCCGATCAGCGTGGTGGGCGGCACCGGATGCGCGGTGGCGTTGAACTCGTCGACCACAAGGGAGAGTTCGACGCGGCGGGCGATCGTGTGCTCGGCCAGCGGGGTGTGCGGTCCTGCCTCCGCGATGCGCTCCAGGAGCTCCATGAACCGCGCCTGGTGGGTGCCGAGTTCCTCCGGCTCGTACAGGGCGGGGTTGCCGTCGTAGTCGATGCGCAGGCCGCTGCCGTCGGCGCGGTCGTAGACGTTGACCGTCAGGTCGTCGACCGGGCCCGCCGACAGGTTGTGGGCGTCCGTGCGGGCGCCCGCGAAGGTCAGGCCGTAGTCGAACGGCATGACGTTGATCAGCGGCCCGACCAGGGACCGGCCCTCGCCGAGGAGGCCCAGGTCCCGGCGGATGTCCTCGTAGCGGTAGCGCTGGTGACGGCGGGCGGTGCGGAGGCCGAGCACCACCTGCCGGGTCAGCTCGGCGAAGGTGGCCTGCGGGGTCACGGTCAGGCGCAGCGGCAGCACGTTCATCACCATGCCGGGCACGCGAAGCGCCACCGAACCCATGCGGCCCATCATCGGCAGGCCGAGCACCACCTCGGCGGAGCCGGTGGCCCGCGACACGTACAGGGCCTGCGCGGCGACGAGCACCTCCGGCCAGGTCGCCCGCATCGAGGACGCCGACTCGCGCAGCCGTGCGGTCGCCTCGGGGGAGAGGCGGGCGCTGCGGCGGTGGAAGGTGCGGGACGGCAGCGCGGTGCGTCCCGCGAGGCTGGGTGCGTCGGGGCGGTCGGCGAAGGCGCCGTCCCAGTGGCGGCGGTCGGCGTCGAACGTCTCCGACGCGCGGTACGCGGTGTCCTCGGCGACCAGATCGTCGAGCCGCCCGAAGGGGCTTTCCGGCGGGGTCTCACCCGCGGCGAGCGCGGTGTAGATCTCGGCGGTGCGCCGTGCGAGCAGCGAGTAGCCGAAGCCGTCCATCACGATGTGGTGCACCCGCTGGTACCACAGCCACCGCTCGTCGTCGACGCGGAACAGCGCGTGCGCGAACAGCGGCCCCGCCGCCAGGTCGAACGGCGTCGCCAGGTCCTCGCGCATCCACGCCTGCGCGTCGGCGTCCGGGTCGGCCGCGGTGCGCAGATCGCGCACCTTCAGTGGAAGCGTCGGGTCGACGACCTCCAACTGGCTCGGCCCGTCGGCCCCTTCGATGATCCGTACGCGCAGGGCATCGGCCTCGGACACCACCTGACGCAGCGTCCGCGCGAAGAGCGACGGGTCGATGGGGCCGTGGATCTCCAGGCACTCGGCCGTGTTCTGGGCCGGGCTGCCGGGGTCGAGCGCCTGCGCGAACCACATGCCCGACTGGGCAGCGGTGAGCCTCATGCGGAGGCTCCCAGAATCGGCGCCCAGGCCTCGATGGCGGGCTGCTCGGCCAGGTCCACGAAGGTCGCGGTGATGCCGTGGTCGCGGCGCCAGCGCTCGATGAGCGACATGATGCGCACCGAGTCCAGGCCGTAGTCGACGAGGTTCTCGTCGACGGGGACGTCGGCCGGGTCCTCGCCCAGGACATCGGCGACGTCGGCCCGAATGAGTTCCACGCTGAGCGCCATGTCAGATCCCCTTCAGAACCGTGTCGGTGGTGGTGACGACCGCGCATCGTCCTGCCGCGTAGCGCAGCGCCATGTCGTGGTCCTCGCGGGAGAAGTCGGCGACGGCGTCGGCGACGACGAAGGCCTGCACGTCACGCATCCACGCGTCGGCGGCCGTCATCAGGACGCCGATGTGGGCGTACACGCCGACGATGACGATCTGGTCCCGGCCCGCCGCCCGCATGCGCTCCTCGAGGTCGGTGCGGACGTACGCGCTGTACTTCCACTTCGTGAGCACGGTGTCGCCCGGCTCCGGCGCGACCGGGCCCGCGATCGCCTTCGCGTGCTCGTCGTCGGGCAGTCCGGGGCCCCAGAAGTCCTGCTGCAGGCCGCGCTCGGCCGGCGACTGACCGCCCGGCTGCGCGGAGTACAGGACGGGGATGCCGGACGCGCGGGCCGCCTTCGCCAACTCGCCCACATTGGCCAGGAGTTCGGTGGTCGGCGAGGTGTCGGGGGTGTAGGCGGTCAGGAAGTGGTTCTGCAGGTCATGGACGAGCAGCACCGCCCGCTGCGGGTCGATGGTCCACGCGACCCGGTTGTCGGGCAGCTCCTCGGACGAGGGCATCGGGTACGGCGTGACGGCGGGGAGCGCCATGTCTGGAGCCTTTCGGGAACTCAGGAAAGCCGGGTGGATCGGGGGTGCCGCCGGGCAGGGGTCAGCTGCCCGCAGCGGGCGGAGGTCAGCCGCCCGGAGCGGCGGCGGTCGTCCGCTGGTCCTTCTTGCTGATCTTGCCGATGCCGGTCTGCGGGAAGGCGGTCACGAACTCGACCCGGTCGGGGACCTTGTACGCGGCGAGCCCGCGCTCCCGCACGAACTTCTTGATGATGACGGGCTTCAGCGGTTCGGCGTCGGCGCGCAGGATCACGTACGCGAGGGTCCGCTCGCCCAGGTACTCGTCGGGGACGGCGACGACCGACACGTCATGGACGTGCGGGTGGGCGAGGATGATGTTCTCGACCTCCTCCGGCGCGATCTTCTCGCCGCCGCGGTTGATCTGGTCCTTCGCCCGGCCCTCCACCACCAGATGCCCGGTGGGGGTGCGGCTCACGATGTCGCCGGTGCGGTAGAAGCCGTCGGCGGTGAACGAGCGCGTGTTGTGCTCGGGGGCGCGCCAGTAGCCGCGGATGGTGTACGGGCCGCGGGTCAGCAGATGGCCCGCCTGGCCCTCCGGCACGTCCTGGTCGAGGTCGTCGACGATGCGGATCTCGTCGTCCGGGGAGATCGGACGGCCCTGCGTGGTGACGATGGTCTCCGCGGGGTCGTCCAGACGCGTGTAGTTGACCAGGCCCTCGGCCATCCCGAAGACCTGCTGCAGGGTGCAGCCGAGCGCGGGGGCGACACGGCGCGCGGCCGACTCGCTGAACTTCGCGCCGCCCACGAGGAGCACCTCCAGGCTGGAGATGTCGTACGGGGTGGAGCGCCCCGCGTCCGTCCAGACCAGGGCGAGCGGCGGGACGAGACCGGTGATCGTCACGCGCTCGCGCTCGATGAGGGGGAACGCGGTGTCCGGGTCGGGCTGCGGGCACATCACGACACGGCCGCCCGCGTAGAACAGACCCAGCGAACCGGGCGACGACAGCGGGAAGTTGTGGGCGGCGGGCAGCGCGACGAGGAAGACGGAGTCCTCCGTCACGCCACAGATCTCGTTCGAGCCCCACAGCGAGTACATGTAGTCGTCGTGGGTGCGGGGGATCAGCTTGGGCACGCCGGTGCTGCCGCCCGACAGCTGGAGGAACGCGAGGTCGGACGGCTCGGGGCCGTCGATCTCGACCGGCTCGCGCGGCACGTCGGCCAGGGCCGTGTGCTCGCCCGGCTCGCCCACCACGAACACGTCGCGCAGCGTGGGCACTTCGGCGCGGATCTTCGATGCGAGGTCACGGTGGTCGAAGCCGCCGACCCGGTCCTGGATGACGTAGGCGACGGCCTCGGTGAACTCGCAGAAGTAGTGGATCTCCGTCTCGCGGTGAGCGGGCAGCGCGAAGACCGGCAGGGCGCCGATCCGGAAGAGCGCGAAGATCACCTCGAAGAACTCGGCGACGTTCGGCAGCTGGACGACGACCCGGTCGCCCTTGGTGATGCCGCGGGCGATGAACCCTGCGGCCAACTGGTCGGCGCGTACGTCGAGTTCGCCGTACGTCCAGTTCCGGTCCCCGTCGGTGATCGCGACCCGGGCGGGGTGTGCCTCGGCCCGCTCGCGGAGCATGCCGCCGAACGTCTCGCCGCGCCAGTAGCCCGCGGCGCGATAGCGCTCGGCGAAGACCTCCGGGATGGGCGGCGCGTCTTGGCGGCTGTCCGCCCCAAGGCTGTCCGTCGTCGTCATCGGTCGACCCCCACCGCATCCAGGAACGTACGGAACTTGGCGCCCGTCTCGGCCCGTTCGGCCTCGGGCGAGGAGTCGGCCACGACGCCCGCGCCCGCGAAGAGCCGCAGCTGTCCGCCGCCGCTCCGTGTCTCCTCGGCCTCCGCGCAGCGGATGGTGACGACCCACTCGCCGTCGCCGCGCGCGTCGCTCCATCCCACCATGCCGGTGTAGTGCCCGCGGTCGAAGGGCTCGAGCTCGCCGATCACGCCACGGGCGTGCCCGGTAGGGGTACCGCAGACCGCCGGAGTCGGGTGCAGGGCGGATGCCAACTCCAGTGCGGAGGTGGTCGGTTCGGCCAGCTCGCCGGTGACGGTCGTCGACAGGTGCCACATGGTGGCGGTGCGGACCAGGGTGGGCCGCTCCGGAACGTCGAGGTCGCCGCAGAACGGGGCGAGTGCCTTGTGCACGGCGTCCACGACGACGGCGTGCTCGTGCAGGTCCTTCGCCGATTCGAGCAGCGCGGCGGCCCGGCGCACGTCCTCGGCGAGGTCCGCCGAGCGGGGCGTCGAACCGGCGAGAGGGTTGGCCGTCAGGCGGTTGCCGTGCCGGGACACGAGCAGCTCGGGGCTCGCGCCCATGAGGGTGCGGCCCGCGCCCGTGGGCACGGCGAAGGAGTAGCCGCGCGGGTCGCGCCGTGCCAGGCGCTGGAGCATCGCGGGCAGGTCGAGCGGGCTGTCCGTGGACAGCTCCAGGGTGCGGGCGAGGACGACCTTGTCGAACTCGCCGCTCTTCATGCGCGCCACGGCGGCCTCGACCGACGCGGCGTACTGAGCGCCCGACGGGACCTCGCGCAGCTGCCAGCCGCCGGCCGTGGCGGGCGGGGGAGTGGGCAGCGCGACGAGCGGGTCGGTGCGCAGCGCGGGCGCCCAGCGGGCCGCCTCGGGCACGGCGAGCACGGCGGGCGCGGTGGGGTCGAAGGGGATGGAGCCCACCACGATCGGGGCCTGGTTGCCCGCGCGTCGCTGCGCGTCGAGGGTGGCGGTGACCCGCTCCGTCAACGGCCGCTCGTCGTGCGGTACTTCGGCGGCCGTGCCGTGGGCGAGGAGGGTGCGGGTGGGCGACGCGAAGAACCGGGTGTCGCCGGGTCGGTAGGCGTCGAGCAGCGCGGTCGCCGCGCCGACGGCCCCGGGGGTGGTGGGGGCGGCGACTGCGACCACGTCGTTGGGGGGTGTCACGGATGACTCCTCGTCAAGTAGGGGAGGGCGGCGCGGCTTTCAGGCGCGCAGGGTGGCGCCGCCGTCCACGTACAGGTCGTGCAGGGTGATGTGCCGGGCCCGGTCGGAGACCAGGAAGGTGACCGCGTCGGCGATGTCGGCGGGATCGGCGATCCGGCCGAGCGGGATGCCGACCCGGTACGAGGACGGGTCGCCGTCGATGACCCGGGCGGCGGCCTCGTCGTGGTCGCCGGTCCACAATTGCCGCTGCATGTCGGTGTGGGTGGATCCCGGCGAGACGACGTTGCAGCGCACGCCGTCGCGGGCGACCTCAAGACCGAGACATTTGGTGAACATCGTGGCGGCGGCCTTGGACGCGGCGTACGCGGCCATCTGGGTGCGGGGCACCCCGGCGGCGTTCGAACCGACCGTCACGATGGAACCCTTGCCCCGCGCCGTCATGCGGCGGGCCGCGGCGCGCGAGGTGTGGAAGACGCCGTTCGTGTTGACGGCGAAGGTGTCCGCCCAGTCGGTGTCGGTGAGTTCGACGACCGGGGCGGGCCTGAGGATGCCCGCCACATTGACGAGGATGTCCAACGGCCCCACGGTGCGCTCGACTTCGTCGAACGCCGCGTCCACGGCGGCCGAGTCGGTGACGTCGAGGACCATGCCGGTGATGCGGCCGCCCCGAGTCACCTGTGCCTGCTCCTTGACGTCGGGCGACCGGTCGGCGGCGACGACCCGCGCGCCGCGCTCGGCGAGCGCGCGGGCCACGGCCTGTCCGATCCCCCGGCCCGCGCCGGTGACCAGGGCCACCCGTCCCGCGAGCTCGAGGTCGGCTATGCCGGACGTCACTTGCCCATCGCCTTCTCGACGTCCTCAAGGACGGAGACGGCGGCCTGCGGGCCGCCCAGGCTGGTCCACTTCGAGCCGTCGATCTCGGTGGTGTGGTCCTTCTTGACCGCGTCGAGCTGCTTGTACGCGGCCTTGCCCTTCAGCTCCTTGAAGAGGTCGGCGTCCGGGCCCGCGGAGGCGAGTGTGCCGATGAACAGCCAGTCGGCGTCGATCTGCTTCAGGTCCTCGTCGCTGAGCGGCGTCGAGTGGCCCTCGCCCTTCTTGTTCTGGATGCCGGGTCGCTTGAAGCCGAGGTCCTTGAGGACGTCGGAGATGAACACGCCCTGCTGCATGACGGCGGTGCCCTTGGCGGAGTAGCGCGCCACGGAGACGCTCGCGCCCGCGTTGTCGCCGAGGTTCTTCTTCGCGGCGGCGGCCTTGGTGTCGTAGTCCTTGAGGAACGCGGTCGCCTCGTTGGACTTGCCGAGCACCTCGCCGGTGATCTCCAGGGACTTCTTCCAGTCCTTGGTTCTGTCGATCGTGACGACCGTCGGGGCTATCGCCTTGAGCTGCTTGAGCACCTGCTGGTCGGCGAGCTGGCCCGCGAGGATGACGTCCGGCTTGGCCTGCAGGACCTTCTCGATGTCGGGTCCGGTGACCGCGCCCACGACGGGGATGTCCTTGGCCTGGTCGTTCAGGTACTCGGGGGCGCCCTTCTGGCCGCGGCCCGCGGAGAGGCCGACGGGCTTGACCTTCAGGGCGAGGGCGGAGTCCAGGTCCATCTCGCTCAGCGCGATGACCTTCTCCGGATTGGCCGGAACCTTTACCTCCGCACCGGAGGCGTCGGTGACGGTGACGTCCTTCGCGGCGTTTTTGGCCTTGTCGCCCGATCCGGAGCCGTTGTCGTCGGACGAGTCCGAACCGCAGGCGGAGAGGGTGAGCGCGGAGGCCAGAGTGAGGGCCGCAACCGCGGTCAGCCGGGTGCGCGGGGAGTGGTTCGAGGACATGTCCGTGATCTCCATGCTTCTGTAGTCCGGGGGTCAGGCCGGACATAAGGGTTATCCCTGGCCGTGTCAGGGCATGGCGAATCGGCCCTGAATGAACAGGGAGTTCGGCCACACCCCGAACCGGGGCTCCAGGTCAAGGTTAGGTTAGGCTAACTTCATGTTGGTTGCGCAAGAGGGGCGGGTCCCAACGTCCGGATCCAGACCTCCGATACCGGGCTTGGCGAAGATGCATCGCCCCACGCTGTGGGCGGCTGCCGCCCTTGTTGTCCTGCTTCTGCTGCTCGGCCTCCTCTCGCTCCTGGTCGGGTCGGGGGCGACGCCGATGGGCCGTGCCTGGGACTTCCTCACCGGGGATCCGTCGGCGCGGGCCGACGCCCAGATCCGGCTCGCCGTGATGGACGTACGCCTTCCGCGTACGCTCGCCGGCGCCCTGGTCGGCGTCGCCCTCGGCGCCGCGGGCTGCCTCCTGCAGGCGGTCACCCGCAACCCGCTCGCCGAGACGGGCCTCCTCGGGGTCAACTCGGGCGCGGCGCTGGGCGTTGTGATCGGTCTCACGTACTTCGAAGTGACCTCGGCGTACGGCGTGTTGGTGTGGGCCCTGGTCGGCGGCATGGCCGCGAGCGCGGTGGTGCTCCTGCTCGCCGCGTCCGGGCGGGCCGCGGGCTCGCCACTGCGGCTCGTCCTCGCCGGATCGGCGCTCGGTGCGACCTTCCACGGCATGACCTCGTACGTCCTGCTCGGCACGCAGTCGACCTTCGACACCTACCGCTACTGGACCATCGGTTCGCTGGCCGGCATCAAGACCTCCGAGACGTACCCCCTGATCCCGCTGATCGCGGCCGGCCTCCTGATCGCCTTCTGCTGCGTACGGCCGCTGTCCGCCCTCGCACTCGGCGATGACAGCGCACGCTCGCTCGGCCACCACCCGGGGCGGATCCGCCTGATCGTCGCGGCGGCGGTGACGCTCCTCGCGGGCTCCGCGGTCGCACTCGCGGGACCCATCGCCTTCCTCGGCCTGCTCGCCCCGTACGCCGCGCGCGCTGTCACAGGTCCCCGGATGGCGGGCCAGTTGGTGCTCTCCGCGCTGGTCGCGGCAAACGTCATGATCGCCGCCGACCTGCTCGCCAGGGTCGTGATCCGCCCCTGGGAGACCCCCGTGAGCGTGCTTCTCGCCTTCATCGGCGGCCCGTTGCTGATCTGGATCGCACGGTCGCAGCGGATGTCCACGGCGGGGGTCGCCGCGTGAGTACCCACGAGACACCGGAGGCAGGGGTTCCGGAGGCGGTGCAGGTGGCCCCGGCCGACATCACCCCGCCCGACTCCACCGCCGTACGCGTCGGCGCCTTCTCCTGGCTCTTCCCCTACCGCAGCGCCCTCGCCGCCGTCGGGCTCACGCTGGTCATCGCGGCGGTCGTCTCGCTCGCCACCTTCGCGAGCTCCACCGGGATGAGCTTCTCCGACAGCCTCTCCGGACTGCTCGGAACCGGAGACTCCGCCACCGTCATGCTGGTGCAGGACTTCCGGCTCCCGCGCATCGCGGTGGGACTCATGGTCGGCGCGGCGCTCGGCATCGCCGGGTGCCTGACCCAGACGCTCGCCGGTAACCGCCTCGCCACCCCCGACATCATCGGCGTCAACGAAGGCGCCACCGCGGCCGTCGTCGCCTCCGTCGTCGGCTCGTCCACCGGCATGATCGGCGACTGGTGGCTCGGGCCGCTCGGTGCCGCCGCCGCGGCCATGGTGGTCGTCGCCTGCGCGGGCGGCGCGGGCAGCGGGGGATACCGGATCCTCGTCGTCGGCATCGGCGTCTCCACCGTCATCGGCGCCGTCACCGACCTCGTCATGTCCCGCGAGAACGACAACACCGCGGGCGGCGTCTTCCTCTGGACCGTCGGCTCGCTCAGCGGCCGCGACTGGAGCGTCGGCACGCCCCTGTCGCTCGTCCTGCTCGTCCTCGTCCCGCTCTCCCTCGTCGCGGGCAGCCGCCTCCAACTCCTGCGGTTCGACGACGACATGGCGTCCACCCTCGGCGTCAACGTCCGCCGCGTCCGCGCCGTGACCCTCGCGCTCGCCGTCGCCCTGTCCGGTGTGGCCGTCGGCATCGGGGGCCCGATCGCGTTCGTCGCGCTCGCCGCACCCGTCGTCGCCACCCGGCTGAGCGGCCCGACCCGTGTCCCGGTCATCGGCTCGGCCCTCGTCGGTGCGGCCCTCGTGGGCGCCGCCGACGCGCTCGGCCGCGTCGTCGCCCCCGTGGAGATCCCCGTCGGCGTCATCACCAGCGTCCTTGGCGGACCCTTCCTCCTGTGGGTCCTCTTCGGCAAGAACTCCGAGCAGACCGGAAAGGCCTGACCCCGTGCAACTGACCGTCGAGGCGCTCACCTCCGGCTACCCCGGCCACACGGCCGCCGTGGACGGCGTCGACCTGACCATCCCCAGCGGACAGGTCGCCGCCATCGTCGGCCCCAACGGCTGCGGAAAGTCGACGCTCCTGCGTTCCATGTCCCGCCTCCACAAGCCGAGTTCGGGCACGGTGCACGCGGGGGACGAGGACGTGTGGCGGCTCACCCAGCGCCGCGCCGCCCATCGCATCGCGCTGCTCGCCCAGTCGCCGCAGGCCCCCGAGGCGGTCACCGTGGCCGGACTCGTCCGCTACGGCCGCCACCCCCACCAGGGCCTGTTCCGCCAGTGGTCGCGCGAGGACGAGGCCGCCGTGCGCGGGGCACTCGAAGCGACCGGCACCACGGAGCTCGCCACGCGGCGCCTCGACCACCTCTCCGGCGGTCAGCGCCAGCGGTGCTGGCTTGCGATGGTCCTCGCGCAGGAGACGCCGATCGTGCTCCTCGACGAGCCGACCAGCGCCCTGGACCTCGGGCACGCCGTCGAAGTCCTCTCCCTGGTACGGGAGGTGGCCGCGGCGGGGCGCACCGTCGTCATGGTCCTGCACGACCTCGCGAGCGCGGCCCGCTACGCCGACACGGTCATCGCCATGAACGCGGGCAAGATCGTCGCGAACGGCCCGGCGCGCGAGGTGGTGACCGCCGAGCTGGTCAAGGAGCTGTACGGGATCGACGCGGACATCCTCCAGGCGCCGGGCGACGGCTCGCCGGTGGTCGTGCCGTCCGCAAAGGCGACCACCGCGGCGACCACTACGGCGACCACGACGGCGACTACGAAATCGCCGACCGGCTGACGGCGAAGTCCGCGGCCGTCCACGCGAGCCCCACGGCCCCGTCGATCAGGGCCTGTTCGGCGAGGGGCGTGGCGGCCGCGGCGGCGAACTCCGGCTGGTGCGGGCCGCAGCCGCCCCCGCTGATGTCGAGGACGGGGTGGATCGAGGGCACGACGTGCGAGACGTTGCCCATGTCCGTGGACGCGAAGGGCCCGCGCCGCTGCGGCTCGGGCCGCCCCAGGGCGCGCGCGTTCGCCTCCCACAGCGCGACGAGACCGGCGTCCGACCGGAAGTCGAGATAGTCGGGCGCGGGCTGCTCGAGCTCCACCGTGCACCCGGCAGCGAGCGCCCCCGCCCGGAAGCAGTCCGCCACCCGCTCCCGCAGCTCGCGCAGTTCCTCCACCGAAGGCGTCCGCAGCGCGTACGCCGCGCTTGCCCGCTCGGGAATCGCGTTGAGCGCCGTCCCGGCCTCGGTGGTGATGCCGTGCACCTTCCAGTCCCCGGGCAGTTGCTGTCGCAACAGCCCGAGCGCCACCTGCGCCACGGTCAGCGCGTCGGCCGCGTTCCGCCCGTCCTGCGGGTTGAGCGTGGCGTGCGCGGACTTGCCCGTGTACGTCGCCGAGAGCGCCCCCATCGCGTACGAATGGAAGTCGGCCACCTCGAACGGGCACGGATGCACCATCATCGCCGCGTCGACCCCTTTGAAGGCCCCGGCGTCGAGCAACAGTGCCTTCCCGGCACCGCTCTCCTCGGCGGGAGTGCCCAACACCCGCACGGTCAGCCCCAGTTGATCGACGACCGGAGCAAGGCCGAGCGCGGCCCCCACGCCCGCCGCCGCGATCAGATTGTGCCCGCAGGCATGCCCCATGCCGGGCAGCGCGTCGTACTCGCAGGCCAGCGCGACGGTCACGGGCCCCGACCCCACGGTCGCCTCGAAGGCGGTCTCGAGCCCGTACGCCGGAGCGGTCACCGCGAAGCCGTGCCCGCGCAGCACGTCCGCACACCAGGCGGCGGCCTGCCGCTCCTCGAACGCGATCTCCGGATGGGCGTGGATCAGCCGACTGAGCCCGACGAGCTCATCCCGCACCTCGCCGATCCGAGCCCGGATCTCCTCCTTGAGCCCGTCGCCTGCCACGCGTCCTCCTCGCCACCACCGCCGACACCCCGTCCGGACAGCTTACGGTCGGCGGCCCGACCTCTCAGACCGGCAGCAGACGCCCGATCAGCGCACTGAGCTGCCGAGCGTTGCGGCACTCATACATCTCCACGAACTCGGCGTACGTACCGGCCGCCGAGTCGCCCGTCTGCCACTGGGCGCGGTTCTCGGGGTTGAGCCAGTACACCTTGCGGGCGCGCGAGGCGATGGTGCGCAGGGCGGGGACGTTCGGGTCGCTCATGTTCGTGCGGGCGTCGCCGAGGACGAAGACCGTGGAGCGTGCGGTGACCGCCTCGGTGTAGCGCTCGGCGAACTCGCCCAGGGAGGTGCCGTAGTCGCTGCTGCCGTGGTAGCCGGTGACCGCCGCTCCCGAGATGATGCGGCCGCCCAGGCCCTCGGGGTCGGCCGTGCCGCGCGCGATGAGGTCGGTCACCTCGTCGACGCGGTTGACGAAGGCGAAGACGCGCACCTTGCTGAACTGGTCGTGCAGCGCCTGGACCAGCAGCATCGTGAAGTTGGCGAAGCCCGCCACCGAGCCGGACACGTCGCACAGGAGGACCAGTTCGGGGCGCGCGGGGCGGCGGCGCCGCAGGACCGGGCGCATGGGGATGCCGCCCGTGGACAGCGAGCCGCGCAGTGTCCTGCGCAGGTCGATCCGGCCCCGGGCCGCACGGCGCCGGCGCGCGGCGAGGCGCGTCGCGAGTTTGCGGGCCAGCGGCTGGACCGTTCTGCGCAGTTCGTCGAGCTGGGAGCGGCCCGCGATGAGGAAGTCGACCCGGTCGGCGGTCGGGGCGACGGCCCGCCGCGCGATCTCGTCCGCGCCGCGCCGCTCGGCGACCCGGCGGCGCGCCTCGGCACGTACCGCGTCGCGGAAGTTCTCGATGCGTCGGCGGATCTCGTCGGCGGTGAGGCGGTCGGCGAAATCGTCTTCCGGGGCGCCCTGGCGGATACCGGCCAGGACGCGGGCCAGCAGGGTCTCCGGACGGAGCCGGGACAGCGTCTGGTGCGACGACCATCCGTCCGAGCCGCCTGTGCCTCCGGAGCCCGGACGTGTCCCGTATCCGCCCATGCCGTCCACCGCCTCGGCCGCCAACTGGGCAAGGAGGGCCTGGTCGTTCGCGGCGAGCGCGGCGGCCAGGCGGTCGCGCAGGTCGTCCCTGTCGAAGCCCTGCCCGGAGCGCTCAGGCATCTCCGGTGCTCCGACCCCGCGCGGGAAGTACAGGTCGAAGACCGGATCGAAGACCGGCCGCTGCCCCTCGCCGTGCAGCAGCGCGGCGGCCAGCCCCTCCCGCACCCGCTCCCGGTCGGCGAGACCGAGGGCCTCCAGTGCCTGCCCGGCGTCGACCGTCTCGCCCGTGCCGATCCGGATGCCGTGCGAGCGCAGGGCTTGTACGAGTGCGGTGAGACGCTCCGCCACCCCGCTGGCCGCCGTGGTCACACCGCGTCCAGGTCCAGCTTGGCCGCCGCCTTCAGCACGTCGTCCTGGTGCTTGAGCACGACGCCGAGACTGCTCCGTACGACGTCTTCGTCGAGGGAGTCGGCGCCGAGGGCGAGCAGCGTACGGGCCCAGTCGATCGTCTCGGCGACCGACGGCACCTTGCGCAGGTCCATCGCACGCAGCGCGCCGACCACGCGGACGACGGACCGGGCGAGCGCCTCGTCGAGCCCCGGCACCTTCAGGCGCACGATCCGGCGCTCCAGCTCCTCGTCGGGGAAGCCGATGTGGAGGAAGAGACAGCGGCGGCGCAGCGCCTCGGAGAGCTCGCGGCTCGCGTTCGACGTGAGCACGGTGAAGGGGCGGCGCGTGGCGGTGATCGTGCCCAGCTCGGGGACCGTGACCTGGAAGTCGCTCAGGACTTCCAGGAGCAGCCCTTCCACCTCGACGTCCGCCTTGTCGGTCTCGTCGATCAGGAGCACCTTCGGCTCGCTGCCGCGGATGGCGGTGAGCAGCGGGCGCGGCAGCAGGAACTCCTCGCTGAAGATGTCCGTGCGCGTCTCGTCCCACGACTCGTCGCGGCCCGCGGTGATGCGCAGGAGCTGCTTGGCGTGGTTCCACTCGTAGAGCGCGCGGGACTCGTCCACGCCCTCGTAGCACTGGAGGCGGACCAGGCGGGCGTCCGCGACCTCGGCGACGGCCTTGGCCAGCTCGGTCTTGCCGACGCCCGCCGGGCCCTCCACGAGCAGCGGCTTGCCCAGGCGGTCGGCGAGGAAGACGGTGGTGGCCACGGCCGTCGAGGCCAGATAGCCCGTTTCGGCGAGCCGCGTGGAGACATCGTCCACGGATGTGAAGAGCAACGGAGCCTCCGGGCTGATACGGAACGACGTGACGGCTCCTGCCACTTGATCAGCAGCACGGACCGTTCCACAACGGCGGCGCCGCGTTTGCGTCGAACGTCACGTGAGCGCGCCCGCACCCGCCCCGGTCTGCTGAGTCCAGTCCCGAGACCCACCGGGGTCCGTGGTCCCTTCTCGTATCCTTGCGGCATGAGGCGGACCTCCTTTGCCAACTGGCCCTGCTCCATCGCCCGCACCATGGACCTGTTGGGCGACTGGTGGACGCCGCTCGTGCTGCGCGAGGCGTTCTACGGGATCAAGCGGTTCGACGTCTTCCAGCAGGAGCTGGGCATCGCGCGCAACACCCTGACCGACCGGCTGCGGCGCCTGGTCGACGAGGGTCTGATGGAGAAGCGTGCCTATCAGAGCGAACCGGTCCGATACGACTACGTGCTCACCGAGAAGGGCCGCGACTTCTTCGGCGTGCTCGCCGTGATGAACAGCTGGGGCAACCGCTGGCTGAGCGGTGACGAGGGGGCGCCGGTCGTCTTCGAGCACGACCGCTGCGGGCACGAGGCATCGGCGGAGGTGGTCTGCGGCCACTGCAAGGAGCCGATGTCGGCCGCCGACACGCATCCGCGCCTCGGCCCCGGATACCCGCCGCGGCTGGCCGAACGCCCGGACATCCGGGACCGCTTCAGCCGCTGAACCCACCGTCCCACCGTTCCGGCCACGCCCTTGACGAGTGAGTCTATCTACGCAACTCTCGTGGTCAGCGACTACAGAGAGGCGACCCACGATGGAGTGGACAGGCGCGCGCTACGCGGACAGGCCGACGACCGAGGTGCACACACGGATCGACGCGTCACCGGAACGCGTGTGGGAGCTCGTCTCCGACATCGGCCTGATGCCCACGCTGAGCACCGAGCTGCGGTCGGTCGAGTGGCTGGACGGGGCGACCTGGCCCGTGCCCGGCGCCCGCTTCATCGGACGCAGCGAGCACGCGTCGTTCGGCGCGTGGGAGACCACGTCGTACGTGGTGGAGTGCGAGGCCCCGCGCGTGTTCGCCTGGGCGGTCGAGGATCCCGAACAGCCCAGCGCCGTCTGGCGGTTCAGCCTCCGCGCGGCGGACGACGGCGGCACGGAGCTGACCCAGTGGATGCAGATGGGGCCCGGCCGTTCGGGCCTGTCGTACGCGATCGACCGGATGCCGGAGAAGGAACAGAAGATCGTGTACGTACGGATGCGGGAGTTCGAGCAGAACATGGCGGCCACGCTGGACGCGATCAAGAAGCTGGCCGAAGGCGCCGCCTCCGGAGAGGCGGACGCGTGATGCGCACGTCGACGACCATCGAGGCGTCCGGGGCGAACTGGCGGGAGACCGTCGACTTCGTCACCGAGGCCGAGAAGCTGGGGATGGACATCTGCTGGGTCGCCGAGGCATGGGGCTCCGAAGCGCCGTCCCCGCTCGGCTACCTGGCGGCGCGCACGGAACGCATGCTGCTCGGCTCCGGCATCATCCAGCTCGCGACCCGGACCCCGGCGGCCATCGCCCGAGCGGCGATCACCCTCTCGAACATCTCCGACGGGCGCTTCGTCCTCGGGCTCGGCCCGTCCGGGCCGCAGGTGATCGAAGGCCTGCACGGAGTGCCGTTCGCCCGGCCGCTCACCCGGATGCGGGAGACCGTGGAGATCGTCCGCCAGGCGGCCACGGGGGAGAAGATCTCGTACGCGGGACGGGAGTTCACCATCCCGCTGCCCGGCGGCGAGGCCAGGCCCATGCGCCTGTCGATGCGCGCCGAGCACGAGCTGCCCATCTATCTGGCCACCCTCTCGCCCAAGATGCTGCGCCTGACCGGCGAGGTCGCCGACGGCTGGCTGGGCACCAGCTTCGTCCCCGAGGGCGCCAAGGAGGCCTACTTCGACCACCTCGACGCCGGCCTCGCCGCCTCCGGCCGCACCCGCGGCGACCTGAACATCTGCCAGGGCGCCGAGGTGGCCTTCGCCGACGACGAGGACGCGCTGCGCACGATGGTCGCGAGCCGCAAGGCGGAACTCGCCTTCAGCCTGGGCGGCATGGGCTCGGCCACCACCAACTACTACAACAACGCCTACAGCAGGCAGGGTTGGGCCGAGACCGCAGCCGAGGTCCGCACCCGCTGGCAGTCCGGCGACCGCGACGGCGCGGCGGCCCTGATCACCGACGACATGGTCCTCGCCACCACCCTCATCGGCACCGAGGACATGGTCCGCGAGCGGCTGAGGGTGTGGCGCGACGCGGGCGTGGACACGGTCCGCTTCTACCCCGCGGGCGAGAGCCTTGACGCGCGGCTCACGACCCTGGGGCGGGCGATCGGCCTGGTCCGTGAGGTGGAGGGGCAGGAGAGCGCTCCGGCCGCTGGGCCGTCAGGCGCCACAGCGACGTGACCTCGGCGGCCCGTGCCGCGTGCAGGGGGTCCGCGGGGTCGGATGCCCGGGGGTGGCGTGGCCGGGTGTCGAGGCGGGCCACGACCCGCAGGCCCGCTTCGGCGATGGCCGACGGGAGTTCGCCGGGTGCGCGCAGGCCCAGGTGTTCGGCCAGGTCCGACATGATGAGCCAGCCTTCGCCGCCGGGCAGCAGATGAGCGGCCAGGCCCGTCAGGAAGGCGTGGAGCATGGCGCCCCTGGGGTCGTAGACGCCTTGCTCCAGGGCCGAGTTGGGCTTCGCGGGGAGCCAGGGCGGGTTGCACACGACGAGGGCGGCGCGGCCCGGCGGGAAGAGTTCCGCGCCGCCTGTGATCTCCACCTGGCCGGTCAGACCGAGGCGGCTCATGTTGGCGCGGGCGCAGGTCAGCGCGCGGGGGTTGTTGTCGGTGGCCACGACGCGCCGCACGCCCCGGTGGGCGAGGACCGCGGCGAGGACGCCGGTGCCGGTGCCGAGGTCGAAGGCCGGCGCGCCGAGTGAGGCGGGGCGGGGCAGCGGTGCCCGCGCCACCAGGTCGACGTACTCGCCTCTGACCGGCGAGAACACCCCGTAGTGCGGATGGATCCGGGCGCCGATCGCGGGAACGTCCACCCCCTTGGTACGCCACTGGTGCGCGCCGAGCACACCGAGCAGCTCCCGCAGCGAGACCACCGACGGGGTCGGCAGGGGCGGGCCGTACGCCTCCTCGCAGGCTGCGCGGACGTCCGGGGCCCTGCGCAGGGCGAGCGTATGGTCCGCGCCGAGCGGCACGACGAGCCTGCCGAGCACGCGGGCCCGGTGGCCACTGGCGCGGCGCCGGAGGTGGAAGGCCGCCTGCGCGGACGAGGCCACGGGGGCCTTGCGGTCGATCCGGCGGCCCATCGCCCGCAGCAACTGGCGCGCCTGGTGGTAGTCCCCCTGCCAGAGCAGGGCGGTGCCCTCGCAGGCGAGGCGGTGGGCGGTGGACGCGTTCATGCGGTCGTCGGCCGGGACGACATGGCGGGGCGCGGGCATTCCGGACTCGGAGTGCCAGCGGGCGGTGTGCTCGGTGTCACCGTCGATCCAGTGGATCTCGGACACAAATACTCCTCAGAGAGTGAACGTGCGGGGGCACGAACAGCACTTCGACGAGGAGCGGGAGCGGTCGGCTCAGGAAAGGTGGTGCGGCTCCCGCGTCGAAGTGCGGGAGGCGTCGCCGAGCACCAGGCCGGGCACCGTGCCGAGCGTCATGACGGGCTCCTTGAGGAGAGGGACCGTGAGAGGAGTGAATGTGTCACACGGGACAGGGGCCGGGCAATCGAGTTCTCGGCCCCTTGGATCCGTCGGCCCTCCCGAGGCTGACCAGCGCGTCCGATGATCGTCAACTCCCTTTCATGCAGGGCCTGTTGGCTCCCCGAACCCCCTGATCTAGCCTGGTAGCCGCCTGAGGGGGAGACGAATGAGCGGAAACGTCGAGCACACCCGGGACAGCAAACGCCCGGCTCCGGCCGGCAAAGGGGAGCGGGTCGCCGACTGGGCGGACGGCCGCCTCGGCGTCAACACCCTGGCCAAGAGCCAGATGCGCAAGATCTTTCCCGACCACTGGTCCTTCATGTTCGGGGAGATCTGCCTCTACAGCTTCCTGATCCTGATCCTCACCGGCATCTATCTGACGCTGTTCTTCGAGCCGAGCGGATCCGAGGTCATCTACGACGGCGTCTACACGCCGCTCAAGGGCATCCAGATGACCCGGGCGTTCGAGTCCACCGTCGAGATCAGCATGGAAGTGCGCGGCGGGCTGCTGATCCGGCAGATCCACCACTGGGCCGCCATCGTCTTCGTCGCCGCCATGCTCGTGCACATGATGCGGGTGTTCTTCACCGGCGCCTTCCGCAAGCCGCGCGAGGTCAACTGGCTGTTCGGCTGGACGCTGCTGTTCCTCGGGATCATCACCGGCCTCACCGGCTACTCGCTCCCGGACGACCTGCTCTCGGGCACCGGCATCCGCTTCGCGCAGGGGGCGATCCTGTCCGTCCCGGTGGTGGGGACGTATCTCTCCTTCTTCCTCTTCGGCGGAGAGTTCCCGGGCGACGCCATCATTCCGCGGCTCTTCAGCGTCCATGTCCTGCTGCTGCCGGGGATCATGCTGGGGCTCGTCGTCGCCCACCTGATCCTGGTCTTCTACCACAAGCACACCCAGTTCGCCGGGCCGGGCAAGACCGAGAAGAACGTGGTCGGGGCGCCCTTCCTGCCCATCTACATCGCCAAGGCGGGCGGCTTCTTCTTCCTGGTCTTCGGCGTCCTGGCGATCATGGGCGCCGTCGCCACCATCAATCCCGTGTGGGTGATCGGGCCCTACCGCCCGGACCTGGTCTCCACGGGCGCTCAACCCGACTGGTATCTGGGCTTCTCCGAAGGTCTGATCCGGGTGATGCCCAGCTGGGAGATCAATGCCTGGGGGCACACGCTCGAACTGGGCGTCTTCATCCCGTTCTCGCTCTTCCCGCTGATCCTGATGGCCATCGCCGTCTATCCGTTCATCGAGGCCTGGGTCACCGGAGACAAGCGCGAGCACCACATCGCGGACCGGCCGCGCAACGCCCCGGTGCGCACCGGGCTCGGCGTGGCGTGGCTGACGCTGTTCGCCGTACTGATGGTCGGCGGCGGCAACGACATCTGGGCCACGCACTTCCATCTCTCCATCAACGGGATCACGTGGTTCGTGCGGATCGCGTGCTTCGTCGGTCCGGTGCTCGCCTTCTTCGTGACCCATCGGTGGTGCATGGGTCTGCAGCTCCGCGACCGCGAGAAGGCGCTGCACGGCCGGGAGAGCGGCACCATCAAACGTCTGCCCCACGGTGAGTTCGTGGAGGTGCATGTTCCGCTCTCGCAGGGCGAGTTGTACACCCTGACCGCACACGAGCAGCCCAAGCCGTACGAGATCGGACCCGAGGTCGACGCGCAGGGCGTGGCGCGCAAGGTCACCCGGGGCGAACGGATGCGGGCGCGCCTCGGCAAGGCCATGTACGGGCCGTCGGCGCAGGTGCCCAAGGCGACCCCCGAGGAGTATCTGGAGATCCAGCAGGGCGGCGGGGACGGGCACCACTGACGGGCCCCGCTGACGCGTCGTCCCCGCGCGCCGAACGCAGCTGATCGAGCCACGCCGCGTCAGCGCTGCGGATAGCCTCACTGAGTGACACAAGTACCTGAGAAGACGCCGAAGTTATTCGCCATCAGCGATCTGCACGTCGCGTACGACGACAACCGGAAGTTCCTCGAGTCCCTGCGCCCGGAGACCGACGAGGACTGGCTGATCGTCGCGGGGGACACCGCCGAGCGCATGGCCGACGTCGAATGGGCGATGCGCACCCTCACCGAGCGCTTCGCCAAAGTGGTGTGGACCCCGGGCAACCACGAACTGTGGACGCCCCGCGACGACCCGAACCAATTGCGCGGCGAGGCCCGCTACCGCCACCTCGTGGACCTGTGCCGCTCCCTGGGCGCCGCGACCCCGGAGGACCCCTACCCGGTGTGGCGCGGCGAGGGCGGCCCGGTCACCGTGGCGCCGCTGTTCCTGCTCTACGACTACACGTTCCGCCCCGAAGGCACGTACGCGAAGCGGGACGCGCTGGAGGCCGCACACGCGGCGGGCGTCATCTGCACCGACGAGATGCTGCTGCACCCCGACCCCTACCCGGGCCGTGACGACTGGTGCCGCGCCCGCGTGGCGTTCACCGAGGAGAAGCTCGCCCGGCGGACGCCCGGTCTGCCGACGGTGCTCATCAACCACTGGCCACTGGTGCGCGACCCCACCCGGATCCTGCACTACCCGGAGTTCGCCCTGTGGTGCGGCACCGAGCTGACCGCCGACTGGCACGTGAAGTACGAAGCGGCGGCCGTCGTCTACGGCCATCTGCACATCCCCCGCACCACCTGGCACGACGGCGTCCGCTTCCAGGAGGTCTCGGTCGGCTACCCGCGCGAGTGGAGCCGCGACTTCCACCCCGACCCGCGACTCCGCCAGATCCTGCCGGAGCCGAGCGAGGCCGGATAGTCAGTCCGTCCGGGCTGTCCGGTCCGTCCGGGGCGCGTCAAGACGGCGGGCGAGATCGACGAGGTCGGTCAGGCGCAGCGTCCGGCCCGGCTTGGCGGAGCCCGGGAGCGGGACGTGCAGGGGATCCGTCCAGCGGGCGGGGATCGCGGCGAGGCCGTAACGGGCACCGGCAAGGGCGCCGGTGACCGCGGCCACGGTGTCCGTGTCGCCGCCGAGATCGACCGCCGCGCGGACCGCGTCCTCGTACGAGTACGTGGCGCGCAGCGCCCAGACCGCCGAGCCCAGGCAGGGCCAGACGGCGCCGTTGAACTCGGTGGCGTCGTCGGGGTGCCAGTAGGGGGTCAGCGCGAGTGCGTACCGGTCGCGGTGGTCCGGGTGGACCAGGGCCAGTGTCTCCTGCAGGTGGTCGAGCGGGTCGGCGCCGTCCAGCGTCAGCCGCAGCAGCTCGTGGAAGATCGCCGTGCCTTCCCAGGCCGCATGGTCGCCGTGCGTGAGGGCGGCGATGCTGCGGGCCGCGTCCATCGTGGCCGCCCTGCCGTCGAGGGCGAAGTAGAGGGCCGCTGTCGTGGCGCGCATCAGTGAACCGTTGCCCGCGGCCCGCGTGTTGACCTGGAAGTGGACCTGGGCGGCGAGGTCCCACGGCAGCCCGTTCGTCAGGACGTCCTCCGTCTGGAGGCCGATGTCCTTGGGCTCGGCCGCCGCCCACCGCTGGAACCGGCCGAAGACGTCCGGCAGGTCGAGACCCGCGTGCGCGAGCAGCGAGTCGGCGACATGCACCGCCATCTGCGTGTCGTCCGTCGCCTCCCCGGCGTCCCAGCCGCCGCCACCGCACATCTCCCCGCCCCGGCCTGGCTCGGGGAAACGCGCGGAGAAGTCACCCGCGAGCCCGAACTCGAAGGGCGCCCCCAGCGCGTCGCCCACGGCGGATCCGACGAGGGCGCCCGCGGCGCGCTGGGCGCGGTCAGGGAGGGGACTCATAAGGGCAGGCTAATCGTCCCTTCCATCTGACGGTCGACGGCGAGCCCGAACTCCCGGAGCCAGTCCGGACGCACGGCCGCCATACCGAACCCCGACGGGGTCCGCAGCGGACCGTGCGAGAGGTACTCCTCGCGGTAGCGGCGGCAGTCGCGGTGCCAGGTGTAGATGCCCGCCATCCAGTTCTCCAGCTCGCGCACATAGCCGTCGAGGATGTCCCGCGTCTCCTGCGGCAGGTCGAAGTCGTCGTACAGGACGGGCAGTTCGTGGGCCGCGATGTGCTGGAACTGGCTCAGCCGCGACTTCATCAGGTCGTCGATGATGCCGAGCGCCGTCGGATAGTCGCAGCCGAAGAAGTTCTGCACGACGAGGATGCCGTTGTGGACCTCGCCCTCGTACTCGATCTCCTTCTGGTACGAGAAGACGTCGTTCATCAGGGCCGAGTAGTCGCTCGCCGCGTTCTCCAGGTTCTGCATCGGGCCCGTGCGGTAGATCTCCGGGGGGACCTGCGGGCCGTTGCCGAGGCGGCACAGGCTCATCGTGAGCGGGGCGCCGAAGGTGAGGCGGCGCATCTCGATGTAGTCGACGGGGTCGGGGATACGGTTCTGCGCCTGGTTGTCCAGCTCCCAGAGCCAGCTGGCCGTCATGACCTCGATGGCGGTCCGCAGCGTGCGGCGCGCCTCCTCGTCCATCGGGGCCGCGGTGCGCACCCACAGGTCGGCAAGGCCACGCTCCAGCGCGCTCGTCGGCGCCGGCATGTCCGTGAGGTCAAGCGGCATGAAGAGCGAGAGCCGGTCGTTGCAGAGCTTGGCTCCCGCGAGGTCGCGGGGCCTGCCGAAGACCACGGGGAAGTAGTCGTCGCCGTACGTCCCCCAGGTCAGCCACTGCGCGCTCAGGTCGAGGGCTTCGAGTGTCGCGTCCGGGTCGAGGCCCGCCGAGCAGAGCGGAAAGTCGTAGCCCTCCAGCTTGCGCGCGTCCCAGATGTCCGAACTCGGCACCCCGGCCTGCGGTTCGAGCATGCCCATGCGCTCCGCCCACCGGACGGTGCGCGGGCGACAGGCCTCCAGGTGCGGCGAGAGCCGGGTCTCGAACGGCAGGTCGAAGTCGGGGAGCCGCGAAGGACCGACCCGCTGGAAGGGGACATGGGTGTGGCCGCGCAGCCGCTGCGCGCCCGGGGTCGCGATCAGCGTCCTGATCCCGGCGGCCGACGTGCCGGGGCCCGTGGGACCCGCGAGCGGCGAAGGCGCGGCTCCGCCCTTGTTCATGTAGCGGCTGGACACCATGTGCCACTCGTGCCCGCCGGACTGCCAGTCCTGCAGACCCTTGGTGTACGCGAGCACGTCCGCGCACTGCTTCGGGGGCAGCCCGGTCTGCGCGAAGAGCGGGGCGAGCTCGGTCAGCGCCGTGGTCTCGAACTGCTGCATCCGCGAGGTCAGGAGGTCGTTCACGGCCTCCGCCGCCTCCTGTGTGGTGCAGTCGAGGAACTTCTCCAGGACCAGGACGCCGTTGGAGAGCTCACCCTCGTCCTCGATCTCCCGCTGGTACGAGAAGAGGTCGTTGCGCAGGTGCACGGCGTCGGAGAACGTCTCCTTGAGCACGCGCAGCGGCCTGGAACCGGCGACGGCCGAGGGGACCTCCGCGCCCGTCGCGTACTCGACGAGCCCCGCCGACCAGGGCGCGCCGCCCACCTTGCGGCGCATCTCGATGTACTCGACGGGGTTGGCGACCCGGCCCTCGTTGATGTTCGAGAGCTCCCACAGGGATTCGTTGAGCAGATTCTCCGTGCTCTCGGCGAACCGCGCCCGCCAGTCCTTGGACATGAACGGCACCGTGCGCGCCCACAGGTCCGCGAGACCCGCCTCGACGGGATTCGTCGGCTCCGGCACGGGCGCGGTCATGTCCATCGGCATGAAGGCGGGCAGCCGGTCGAGATAGGCCTTGCCGCCCTCGCGGTCCTGGGTCCGCTTGAACAGTTCGAGGAAATGGTCGTCGAAGAAGAACACCCACACGTACCAGTCGGTGATCAGGGACAGGGCGGGGCTGCCGCAGTCGGGGTGGGTGTAGGCGCACAGCAGTGCGTAGTCGTGGGCGTCAAGGTCGCGCTGTTCCCAGACGCCCGACCCCTCCAGCATCCCCATGTCGCGCGCCCACTTCCTGGAGTGCTCCCTGGCCTCTTCCACATGGGGGTTGAGGCCGGCGGGATGCACCATGTAGAAGGCGGGCAGTTCGAAGGGCTGCGGCATACGGCGTTCTCCTCGCGCGGTGGCTTACGGGCAGCGGAGCACTACCCGCGCGGAGGTGACCGATGCGGTGATCGTCGGAGTGTCACACCATCGCGTGACGGGCGGACTTCAAACACGGTGCCCGTACGTGGAGTTCGGACGGCGGCAGAGTGTCAGCGCACCGGGGCTCCCGGACCGAGCGGGATGCCGAGCGCCCACCAGGCGAGGAACAGCAGCGTCCAGGCGACGGTCATCGCGACGGCCAGGGGCAGCGTGTACGAGGCGAGGGTGCCGAGCCCCGCAGACTTGCGGTACCGCTGCAGGAAACCCAGCGCCATCACGAAGTACGGGCTCATGGGCGTGATGGCCGTCGAACCGGAGTCGGCGATGCGGAAGAGCGCCTGCGTGGTCTCCGCCGGTACGTCCACGAGCATCAGCATCGGCACGAGGACGGGCGCGGCCAGGGCCCACATCGCCGACCCGCTGGTGACCATGACGTTCACGACCGTCAGGAGCAGCAGGATGAGCAGGAAGACGACCACGATGGGCAGTTGGCTGTGTTCGAGTGCCTCGGCCGCCTTGACGGCGAGGACGTCACCGATGTGCGTCCAGTCGAAGTAGGCGAGGAACTGGGCGATCGCGAAGAACAGGACGAGCACCGGAGCCATCTGCTTGACGCCGTCGACCATCAGCTTCGGTACGTCACCGGGCCTGGCGATGGATCCGCTGCGGGCTCCGTAGACGATGCCGACGAGCGCGAAGAGGAACGCGACGATCGCCGCGATCCCGTCCAGGAGCGGTGACTCGACGATGCTTCCGCCGTCGCCGCGCAGGGGCGAGGAGGCCGGCAGGACGGCCGCGGTGAGGGCCGCGACGGCCACCAGGAAGGTGAGGCCCGCCCGGCGCAGGGCCGAGCGTTCCCGGTCGCTGAGGCTGAGCGCGCCGATGTCGTCGAGGTCCGCGTCCGGGTCGGCGTCGAGGTCGGGCCGCTTGCTGAGGACGAAGCGGGTCACGAGGGTGATGACGGCGGCGAGCAGCAGGGATGAGGCGATGTTGAAGAACCAGTTGCTCAGCGGCGAGACGTACGCGTCGTCGCCGCCCGCGATCTTCGCGGCGGTCGTGGTGATCCCGGCGAAGATGGCGTCGTTCGGTGTCGGCACGGGGCTCGCGTCGTAGCCGGACGCGATGGCCGTGTAGGCGACGACGATGCCGAGGACGGGGGAGCGGGCCACGGCGCGGAAGGCGAGCCCGCCGAGCGGTACGAGGATGACGTAGGCGGCGGCGGACGCGACATGGGCCACGGTGCCTGCGAAGGCGACCGCGAAGACCACCCAGGAAGCGGGCACGCGGGAGACGCCGACCTTCATCAACGCGGCCAGGAATCCGCTGCGTTCGGCGACGGCGACGCCCATGATGACCACCACGATGGTCGCCATCGGCGGGAACGCGGCGAAGTTCTCGATCATCGTCGAGACGGCCATCGCGAGACCGTCCCCGCTGAGCAGGCTCTGTACGGCGACGCCCTTGCCGTCGCCGGGCGAGATGACGGAGACGCCGAACCCGGCGAGGACCGCGCTGATGACGGCGAGGACGCCGGAGAGTATCCAGAACAGCCAGAAGGGGTGCGGCAGCGCGTTCCCGGCGCGTTCGACGACGGCCATCGCGCGGATGATGCGGGGGAGCGGGGGCCCGTCGGGTGGTGGGGGTGGCGTGTCCGGCAGGGCGGGGGTCGGGGAAGACATGGCGGCTCCGCGGGGGTGGGTGAGGAGGGGACGGGGCGCGGCTCAGCGCAGGTGGTGGCGGCGGAGGAAGTTCCACAGGACCGCGTGGGCCTCGATGCTCTGCGTGGTGTATCCGCCGCCGCTGTAACTGTCGGCGCCCGGCCAGGTGTGACCGCCGTCCGTGACGGCCACATGGCGGACTTCGGCGCCGTCCGCGCAGTCGGTCCAGCGGGACTCGGTGAGGTCGGGGGCCGTGGCCCGGTCCGGGGTGCGGGTGCGGCAGCCGTTCCGGTCGGCCCAGGCGGTGAGCCAGTCCTTGAGCGCGGGGAGACCGCGGCCCGGGTCCCCGGCGTACGGGATGGTGGCGTCCCCGGTGCCGTGGAAGTCGATGACAGGGACCGGGCGGGCGGGGCGGCAGTTCTCGCCGGTGCCGGGATAGAAGGCGCCGGCGACGGGTGCGATCGCGGCGATCCGGTCGGACATCCGGCAGGCGAGGAGCGCGGTGAACCCGGCGCCGTTGGACTTCCCGGTGGCGTACACGCGCCGCGGGTCCACGCAGAGGCGGGCCTCCAGCGAGTCGAGCAGATCACCGGTGAACGCCACGTCGTCCACGCCGGGCGCGGCGTACGGAGCGCCTTGCCAGGCCTGCCGCTGCCCGTCACCGGTGCCGACGACGCCCTCCGGGTACACGACGATCGCGGGCAGCGATGACAGCTTGCTGAACTCCTGCGTGCCGCTGCCGGTGTTGCCCCGCCCGTGGAAGGCGAGGACGACGGGCAGGGCGCGGTCGCCGGTGTACTTCTCGGGCAGGTGGAGCTGGTAGGTCCGGGTCAGACCGCCGCTGGTGAGGGTGTGCGGGGCAGTGGTGCCGGGAGGCTGCGGGGCGTCCTGGCCGCAGCCGGGGACACCCGCACGGGCAGCGGAGGGAGAGGCAAGGCCCATCCCCGCGAGCAGGGTGAGACCGGCGATGACAGAGGCGGCCGTGCGGGACAGTGCGCGTTTCAAGGCAGGCTCCTTCCGCCGACGGCGCGATGCGCGGACGGCTGGGAGAGGGGAGAGGGGGCGGGTTCGGGTTCGGTGACGGAGGGTCAGCCGGTGGCGTCCAGCCACTCCTTGGCGAAGGTGACGATGCGGTGGACGGCGGCGTCGACGATCGCGCGGCCGTCCTCGGGCGTGGCGCGGCGCGGATCGCCCAGTACGCCGTTGGGGCTGAGCCGGTCGTACGGCAGGGTCAGGGCGGGGTGGCCGCCACGGCGTGCGACGGCGGAGAGCGGGTCGAGGTCGTCCTGGGTGACGGAACCCGGGGCGAGGCGCTCACGGTGCACCAACTCAGGCGCCACGTACAGCATTTGAGCCGTCTCCGCCTCCCCGCTGTGCCCGTGGACCTCACTGGGCCGCATGGCCGCGACCGCTTCCCCGGCGAGCGAGGTCAGGGGTGTCCAGGCGAACCGCAGGCCGGGATGGGTGACGAGCAGGTCCTGCGCGACGGTGGTGAGCGTGGCGTTGTTGCCGCCGTGTCCCGTGATCACGAGCACGTCCCGCCAGCCGTGGCGGTGCAGGCTGTCGACGTAGTCACGGACGAGCGCGGCCAGCGTCCCCGTCGACAGGCTCACCGTGCCCGCGAAGGGCAGATGATGCGGCGAGACCCCGATGCCGATCGAGGGCCCGACCACGGCACGCCCGGCGAGCTGAGAGGCGACCAGGCCGGCGACGTGCTCGGCCCGGATGGTGTCGGTGGCCAGCGGCATCCCCGGCCCGTGCTGCTCGAAGGCGCCGGCGGGAACGATGACCAGAGGGCTGGCGCGGACCGCGGCAGCGGCTTCGAGCGTGGTCATCTCGGCCAGGCGGTAGGGGTGTTGAGGGTTCGGGGGAGCGGAGTCGCTCATCGGCCGCACTCCTCGGGGAAGTCCGCCGCGGCGACGGCGTCGCGGATCGCCGTCAGGTGTTCACGGGTCAGGCGCTCCGCCGCCGTCGCGTCGCCCGCGCGCACCGCCTCGTAGATCTCGACGTGTTCGGCGTGGTCGCGCTCGCGGTCGTTGTAGCGGTGCCGGATCTCCACCTGCTCGCGCGCCCTCACGTACAGCAGTGCCTCGACGGCCTCACGGAGCAGCGTGTTGCCGCTGGCCGCCGCGAGCGCCACGTGGAAGTGCACGGACTGGCGCAGGGATTCCTCGGGCGGGAGCAGGGCGTTGCCCGCCGCGATGGCCAACTGGGCTACCCCTTCGTCGACTTGGGCGCGGGCCGCGCTCGCCGCGATCGCCGGTTCCAGGACGAGGCGGGCGCCGACGAGCTCAAGGACCGAGGCGCGGTCACTGCGCGGCTGATGCGGGTTGGCCAGGAGCCTTCGGTCCACGCCGGGGCCCACGTACGTCCCTGAACCGTGCCGGAACTCCACCACCTCGGTGGCCTCCAGCCTGCGCAGCGCCTCGCGCACGGTCGGCGTGGTGACCTCGAAGCGGCGGGCCAGCTCGCGCGATGAGGCCAACGCGTCGCCGGGGGTGAGGCGTTCGGTGCGGATGATCTCGACTATGTCGTCCGCGAGACGCTCGGACAGGGAGGGCTGACTGCCGTAACTCATGAAGTGAATAAATCACTTGGTCTCTAGGGCGGTCAATGGTCGTGACGCCAATACCCGTCACCTCGCGGGAATTTGCCGTCCGACGCCCCCTTGTACACGGCATCTTTCTCGATCTAGCCTGCTGGCGCTCAAGCGCTTTAGCTCAGCAACCACCAACTATCAACAACCCTCCTCGCCCGTGGACAACGTTGCCAACGGGACGTGCCCCACCCGCACCCGCACCCCCATCCCGAAGCCCGGAGGTTCCATGACACGCCCCACCCGCACGCTCGGACCGCGTACGGCGCTCCTCGCGCTGGCCGTCCTCGCCGTTCCGCTGGCGCCCGCGGCGGCCGCCGCGCCCGCATCGGCCCAGGGGGAGGCCGCTCAGAAGGAATCCGCGACCCGCAAGCTCCCCGCCGTCTCCCCGACCCCGCAGCACATGGCCCGCGCCGGCGACGACGTGCCGCTCGCGCGGCGCGCCGAACTCGTCGTCGGTGACGGCACGGACGAGGCGGCGCGGAGCCGCGTCACCGAGACGCTGCGCGCCCACGGGGTGCGCGACATCGACGTACGCACGAAGGCGTCGGGCCGCGCCTCGCTGACCGTCCTGCTCGGCCCGGCGGCCCGGCCCGACATCGCGAAGGCGCTCGGTGGGACGAAGGTGCCGACGCAGGCCGAGGGATACGCGCTGCGGGCGAAGCACCGCACCGTCGCACTCGGCGGCAAGGACGCGACCGGCCAGTTCTACGCGGCGCAGACCCTCGGCCAGCTGATCTCCAAGGGGCGGATAGCGGGGGCGGAGGTCTCCGACTTCCCCGCCATGCCGCTGCGCGGCAGCATCGAGGGGTTCTACGGCCCGCCCTGGACCGAGGCCGAACGCCTCGACCAGATGGACTTCCTGGGCGACACCAAGGCCAATACGTACGTCTACGCACCCAAGGACGACCCCTACCACCGCGAGAAGTGGCGCGACCCCTACCCGGCGGACAAGCTCACCGAGCTGGGCAAGCTGATCGACCGCGCGACCGCCAACCATGTGCGCTTCACCTTCGCGGTCTCCCCGGGCGGCTCCATCTGCTACTCGGATCCGGCGGACGTCAAGGCGCTGACGGCGAAGCTCCAGGCGATGTACGACCTGGGGGTGCGGTCCTTCTCCGTCCCGCTGGACGACATCAGCTACACCAAGTGGAACTGCGATGCCGACAAGGCGAAGTTCGGCGACCCGGGCCGCGGCCCCGCGGCCAAGGCGCAGGTGGGGCTCCTCAACACCATCCAGCGTGACTTCATCGCGCAGCACGAGGGGGCCAATCCGCTGCAGATGGTGCCTACGGAGTACGGCGACCTCACGGACACCGCGTACAAGCAGACGATGCGGGCCGAGCTCGACGGCGCCGTGGAGGTGATGTGGACCGGCACGGACGTGGTGCCGCCGGAGATCACCAACTCCCAGGCGGAGAAGGCCGCCGAGCTGTTCGGGCGGAAGGTGTTCGTCTGGGACAACTACCCGGTGAACGACTTCGCGCGCACGGCCGGGCGGCTGCTTCTGGCGCCCTACGACAAGCGTGAGCCCGGTCTGTCCGGCCACCTGAGCGGCATCGTGTCCAACCCGATGAACCAGGAAGGAGCCAGCAAGCTCGCCGTCTTCACCATGAACGACTTCTCCTGGAACGACCGGGGGTACGAGCGGGAGCGGTCGGGGCGGCAGGCGGCGCTGTATCTCGCCGGGGGCGACAAGCGGGTCGCCGACGCGGTGCAGACGTTCGTGGACCTCAACCACGCGGCGCCCACGTTCGGCGAGTCGAACTGGCAGCCGCAGTCGCCCGTGCTCGGGCCGAAGCTGGATGCCTTCTGGAAGCGGTACGAGAGTGATCCCGCCGGGGCCCTGCGGGCGCTGCGGCCCACCGCCCGGGAGATCGAGAAGGTCCCCGCGGTGCTGCGCTCCGGGGTGCCGGACGCGCAGTTCCTCCATGACGCGAAGCAGTGGCTCGACGCGACGGAGCTGTGGGGTTCCGCGCTGGGGCATGGCCTCGCGGCGCTGTCCGCCGCTGAGGAGGGGGACGGTGCGGAGGCCGCGCGGGAGCGCGCGGCGATGGAGTCCCTCGCCGGGCGGGCGCGGGCGATTTCCGTGGACCCGGCGGAGCATCATCAGCTCGGGCAGGTGAAGATCGCTGACCCGTTCCTGGATGAGTTCGTGAAGGGGGTTCAGGACAGGACGTAGTCCCTGGGCGTGACCTAGCCCCTGGGCTTCGTGGCGGATTTCTCTCCCACCCACCCACCCGTTTGCCCCGCAGTGAAGGGGGGAGCGGGTGGGTGGCGTCTCTGGTTTCTTCGCCCTCGTTGTGCCCACCGGGCAGGGGCATCCTCATTGCGATGACTGATGCATCAGTCAGCATCGCAATCTGCTGGTCCATCTGGGCAATAAAGCACTCTGCGGATTGCGATCAGCGCAACGCCCAGGTAGCGTGACCGCCCATGCAGCAAGACCCCGAGGTCGCGGACCGAGTCCGCAAGGTCATCGCCGACGCCGGCACGACCCAGCGCGAATTCGCCCGCAGCATCGTGATGGACCCCTCCAAGCTCTCCCGCTCCCTCGGCGGCACCCGCCGCTTCACCGCAGCGGAGCTGGCCCGCATCGCGGACACCGGCGGCGTGGACGCGGGCTGGCTCCTGGGCACCCAGCACGTGGCACCCCCGGCCCGCCGGGAACGCACCGCCGCCGCCCCGGATGGCGGCCGCCCCCTCCAGATCGTCCGCGAAACCGTGCGCCTCGTCGCCGAGCGCGGCTTCCATGCCGTACGCGTCGCGGACATCGCCGAAGCCTGCGCCACCAGCACCGCCGCCATCCACTACCACTTCCCGGGGCGCGACGACCTCCTGGAGGCCGCCGTCCGCTGGTGCATGGACGAGGACACCGCACGTCGCGCGGCCCGCATCGCCGATGCGGCCGACGCCGCCGACGAACTGCGTCAGCTGATCGAGCTCCAGACGCCCCGCACCCCGCAGCAGCGCTGGCAGTGGAGCGTCTGGCTCGACCTGTGGGCGGAGGCGGCCCGCTCCACCGCCGTCGGACGGCTGCACGCCGACTACTACCGGCAGTGGCGCGCGACCGTCGCCGACGTCATCCGGCGCGGTGTCGACCAAGGGGTGTTCCGCCTCGTCGATCCGCAGTCCGCCGCGCTCCGGCTGACCGCGCTGATCGACGGCCTCGCCACGCAGGTGCTCGCCTCCACGCCCGGCACCGACGGCACGACCCCCGACGACATGCACGAGGCGCTGCTCGTGTACGTGGACGCGACACTCGCCACGCCGCGCGGCGCGTAGCCGCCCCACCACCTCTCAAAGAAACGCCAGCACTCCAACACCCCGACACCCCAACACCCCAGAACCTCAACACCCCACCTCTGAGGGAGAGTTCACCATGCCCGTGAATCAAGACGTCATCATCACCGCCGCCCTCACCGGCGCGGGCGACACCGTACGCAAGAGTCCCCACGTCCCGGTCACCCCCGAGCAGATAGCCACCTCCGCCGTGGAGGCCGCCGAGGCCGGTGCCGCCGTCGTGCACATCCACGTGCGCGACCCCGAGACCGGCGACCCCTCGCGCGACCCGCGCCTCTACCGCGAGGTCGTCGAGCGCATCAAGGAGACCGGCACCGACGTCGTCATCAACCTCACCGCGGGCATGGGCGGCGACCTCGTCATCGACCCCGTCCAGCCGCTGAAGGACCTCGGCGAGCTGCCCGGCACCGACCTCGTCGGCGGCCTGGAGCGCCTCCCGCACGTCGAGGACCTGCTGCCCGACATCTGCACCCTGGACTGCGGCTCCCTCAACTTCGGCGACAACCTCTACATCTCCACCCCCGACATGCTCCGCCAGGGCGCCAAGCGCATCCAGGAGCTCGGCGTGCGGCCCGAGTTGGAGATCTTCGACACCGGCCAGCTCTGGTTCGCCAAGCAGCTCCTCGCGGAAGGGCTGCTCGACAACCCCACCGTCTTCCAGCTCTGCATGGGCATCCCGTGGGGCGCCCCCGCCGACCCGGGTGTCCTGCAGGCCATGGTCAACATGCTCCCCGAAGGCGCCCAGTGGGCGAGCTTCGCGCTCGGCCGCATGCAGATGCCGTGGGTCGCCCAGTCCATCCTGCTCGGCGGCCAGGTCCGCGTCGGCCTTGAGGACAACCTCTACCTCGGCAAGGGCAACAAGGTCTCCAACGCCCAACTCGTCGAGCGCGCCGTGCAGATCACCGAGAACCTCGGCTCGCGCGTCGCGACGCCGGACGAGGCCCGCCAGAAGCTCGGCCTCAAGCCCCGCGCCTGACCGCCCCCACGACGAGTAGGACCCTCTCCGTGACCATGAACGACATCTCCACGCCCCCCGCCCCCTGCGCCCCCGAGGACGTACGCCGTATCGCCTGCGTCGGCGCCGGAGTGATCGGCGGCGGCTGGGTCGCCCACTACCTCGCCCGCGGCTACGACGTCACCGCCTGGGACCCGGCCCCCGACGCGGAGCAGAAGCTCCGCCGCCTGGTCGACGCCGCCTGGCCCGCGCTGACGCAGCTCGGCCTCGCCGAAGGGGCTTCCCCGGACCGGCTCACCGTCACCGCCACCCTCCAAGAGGCCGTCGCCGACGCCCAGTTCGTGCAGGAGAGCGCCCCGGAGAAGCTGGAGCTCAAGCGGGATCTGCTGGCACAGCTCGACGCCGCGGCGCCCGCCGGAGTCGTCATCGCCTCCTCCACCTCCGGCTACCCGATGACCGACATGCAGACCGAGGCGACCGACCCCGGGCGCCTCGTCGTCGGACACCCCTTCAACCCGCCCTACCTGATCCCGCTCGTCGAGGTGGTCGGCGGCGACAAGACGGCCCCGCACGCGGTCACTTGGGCCTCTCGCTTCTACGAGGTCGCGGGCAAGTCCGTGATCACCATGGCGAGCGAGGTGCCCGGCTTCATAGCCAACCGCCTCCAGGAGGCGCTCTGGCGCGAGGCGCTGCACATGGTCGCCAACGGCGAGGCCACGGTGAAGGAGATCGACGACTCGATCACCGAAGGCCCCGGTCTGCGCTGGGCGTTCATGGGCCCCATGCTCACCTTCGCGCTCGCGGGCGGCGAGGGCGGCATGGCCCACATGCTCGACCACTTCGGCCCGTCCCTGAAGTCGCCGTGGACGCGCCTCGAAGCACCCGAGCTGGACAAGGAGTTGTACGACGCCGTGGTCGCCGGATGCGACGACGCGGCGGACGGCAGGACCATCGCGGACCTGGTCGCCGAGCGTGACCAGGGAGTCATCGACGTACTGCGGGCGACGGGACGCCTGCCCCAGCAGCGCGCGGCACAGGAGGAGACCAAGTGAGCGAGTCCCTGCCCGTCGAGTCCCTGCCCATCGAGCCGCTGCCCCTCCTCCACCGGACCGTACGGCCCGAGTGGATCGACTACAACGGCCACATGAGCGAGGCGTTCTACGTCCTCGTCTTCGGCTACGCCACCGACGCCATGATGATCGAGACCGGCCTGCACGCGGGATACCGCGAGTCCACCGGCTGCTCCCTCTACACGGTCGAGGCGCACATCCGCTACCTCGACGACGTCGCGGAGGGCGCCCACCTCGCCGTCCGCACCCGCATCCTGGGCGCGGACGCCAAGAAGGCACGCTTCACCCACGAGCTGTACGTCGTGGAGAAAGCCGACGCGGACATCCCCCCGGAAGCAACTCCGGTGGCGACCACCGAACTCCTGGCCCTCCACGTCGACCAGAACGCGGGCCGAGCGACCCCGTTCCCGGACACGATCCACACCCACCTGACAACCCTCGCGGAACCGGCCCCGGAGTGGGCGGGACGCTCCATCGCCGAGGTGCCCCGTCAGGCGTGACGGCAGAGCAGGTCAGGTGTCGCAGCCGACGCCGTCACCGTCACGGTCGAGGTGCCGTCCGTAGCCGGGATCGCCGCGATGAACGGGCGCGGCTCCCGCCGCACGGGCCTCGCTGCAGTTGCCGTAGGAGACACTGCCGCCCCCGCCGGTGCCGGAGTCGCTGTCATCCGAACCCGGGTCGGCGGCCTCCGGCCGGGCGGTCACCGTGGCCTTCACCGTCTTCGTCGCCTTGACGGTCTTGGTGACGGTGGGGGCGGGCTTCGGTTTCACCGTCTCGGTTGCCGTGGCGGTGGCCGTCGCCGTGACGGTGGGAGCCGCGCCTGTTTCCTTCGCGGCAGCCTTCGCCGGTGTGCTGCCGTCGTCACCGAGACCGGCTCCGAGACCGATGAAGAAGGTGAGGGCGAGGGCGGGCAGCACGAACCGTTTGCGCGCCCACTTCGGTGCGGTTCTCCGTGCCGGCGGCGGTGCGGGATACGGGTTGGTCATGGTGCCCCCTCGGTCCGGGAAGGGGCATGACGTTAGTCCTGCAATGTCGGATGTGAAGGTGCTTTGTGTGAGCAGTGACGGATCCGTGACCCATGAGGGGTGTTCGCCCGTATCTTGCACAGGTGCCCCACCTCATCCTCGGTGTCAACGCTCCAGCTCCTTGTGCGCGGTTTCCGGGAGCCTGAGATACACCGCTGATGACGCGAGGCAGAGCACGGCCACGTACCAAGGGAACAGGCCCGGTTCGCCGATTTCCTTGAACAGGGTGCCCATGTACGGGGCCGTGCCGCCGAACAGTGCGACGGTGAGGGAGTACGGGAAGCCGATCCCCGCGGCCCGTACGCGGGCGGGGAAGATCTCCGCGTTCACGGCCGCCGAGATCGACGTGAAGCCGGTGAGCAGCACCATGCCCGCGCACTGCACCATCAGGAGCGAGCCGAAGGAGCCGTTCAGGGAGCGCAGGAGCGGCACGCTCAGGACGGCGAAGCCGAGGCCGAAGAAGAGCAGGAGCGGCCTGCGGCCGAAGCGGTCGGAGAGCAGCCCGCCGACCGGCTGGAGCAGCGCGAAGAACGCGAGCGAGAGCGTGCCGGACAGCAGTGCCTGGCTCTTGCTGATGTCGGTGTTGAGCTCGGCGTACGTCGGCAGGTACGACGTCCACGTGTAGTACGCGATCGTGCCGCCTGCCGTGATGCCGCAGATGAGGAGCGACTGGCGCGGGTGCTTGCGCAACGCGTCGAACAGGCCGGGGCGTTCCGACGCGTCCTGGGGCGCCTGGTGGGTCTCGTACGCGCCCTGCCTGATCCAGAAGCCGACCAGGCTGAGCGCCGCGCCGATGACGAACGGCAGCCGCCACCCCCAGCCGTCCATCTGCCCGTCGGAGAGCGTGCTGACGAGCAGGGCCGCGACGCCGGACGCGGCGAGCTGGCCCGCGCTCGTCGACACGTACTGGAAGCTGGAGAAGAGCCCGCGCCGTCCGGGCCCCGCGGACTCGACGAGGAAGGTCGTCGACGCCGCGAACTCACCGCCCACGGACAGGCCTTGGAGCAGCCGCGCCAGGACGAGGACCACCGGCGCGAGCACCCCCACGGACGCGTACGTCGGCGTCAGGCCGACCAGCAGGCTGCTGCCGCCCATCAGCAGGATCGTGACGGTCAGCGCGGCGCGCCTGCCGCGCCGGTCGGCGACCGCGCCCATGAGCAGGCCGCCGACCGGCCGCATGAAGAAGCCGACCGCGAAGACGGCGAACGTGGAGAGCAGCGGTACGAGGGAGTTCCCCGAGCTCTTGGGGAAGACCTGGTCGGCGATGTACGTCGCGAGGAACGTGTACGCGTACCAGTCGTACCACTCCACGGCGTTGCCCACCGATGCGGCGAGCAGCTGCCGTATCGGGCGGCGGGTCCTGGCGGGGAGCGTGTCGGACACGGATGCGTGCCGGTGTTGCTGTGTCATGATCGCGACCATCCCCCGCCGGGCCCGTCGGCACACGTCTGGCGTGTTCAGAGTGTGTTCAGGGTGTGTGCAGGCCGACTCGTGCGGGTGGTCAGCCGGTCGTCGGCCTGTACGAGTAGACCGACGTCGTCACCAGGCACGGCGCGGGCGGTACGACCTCGGCGCGCAGAGTGCGCCGCTCGGAGTCGTAGTCGACGCCCTCCGTCTCGAACGTGCCGCGGCAGAGGCTCCGTTGCGGGGCGGCGAACAGGCTCGAGACCTTCCCCGTGACGGGCTTCCCGTCGAGCGCGTGCTCCAGGTCCACCTGGAGGACGGGACGGTCCTCGGGCCACAGCTCCTTCGACGCGTCGTTGGACGCGCACACGAGGCGGGTTCCGGAGACGAAGTCGCAGCCCTGGATGTCACGCACCGGCTTGTCGAGCGTGATCTGCCCGGCCTGGGGGAGCGCGCCGCCGGTGGGCGGGGTCGAGGAGTTGAGGAGCGGGGCGGGGAAGACCTGGAGGCGGTTCTGGTCGCCCCATTCGCCGGACACCAGCCACTGGTCGTCGGGCGAGACGGCCGCGAAGGAGTTGTTGAGCTTCTCGCCGGCGTCGAGCTGGTGCTCGTAGAGGTAGCGCTTCCCGCCGGGTGTCGTGACGGCGAACATCTTCGACTTCGCGTCGTCGCCGCCCTGATAGGCGTCGACGGTGTGGCCGGCGGCTATGTCCGGGTCGCCGACATGGCTCCAGCCCTTGATCCGCAGGTCGAGCGGGATCGAGGCGAGGCCACGGTAGAGGAGGCTGCCGTCGGCGCGGCTCGCCAGGCCCTGGCTGCCGGTGAGGGAGTTGACGGACGAGACGCCGGACTCCTGCCAGCCGCCGGGGGATCTCGGGGCGGAGTCGGCGGAGGCGGAGGTGGAAGTGGAAGTGGAGGCGGATGCGCCGGTGGCGGTTGCCAGGGCCAGGGTGAGGGCTCCCAGTAGGGCGGCGGATGCCTTCGCGGACGTCTTCGCGGATGTCTTGAGGGGTGTCATCGGTGCGCTACCTCCGTGGGGGGTCGATCGCTGCCGGGCAATCGTACGTAACGTGACCTCTGTCGACGGTTGAGTTCTGACAGGTCGACAGATCGACAGATGTGCGTGAGCTGTACCGACAGAAGGTGGTCGAGACGTGAAGCTGGTCATTCTCGGTGGCGGCGGATTCCGCGTTCCGCTCGTGTACGGCGCGCTGCTCGGTGACCATGCCGAAGGCCGGGTCACCGAGGTCGTGCTGCACGACCTGGACGCGGGCCGGCTCGGCGCGGTCGCCCGGGTCCTCGCCGAGCAGGCGGCCGGGGTGCCGGACGCGCCCGCCGTCACGGCCACCACCGACCTCGACGAGGCCTTGCGCGGGGCGGACTTCGTCTTCTCCGCGATCCGGGTGGGGGGTCTTGAGGGGCGTGCGGCCGACGAGCGGGTCGCTCTCGCGGAGGGGGTCCTCGGCCAGGAGACCGTCGGGGCGGGCGGTATCGCGTACGGCCTGCGGACCGTGCCCGTGGCCGTCGACATCGCGCGCCGCGTGCGGCAGCTCGCCCCGGACGCGTGGGTCATCAACTTCACCAACCCCGCGGGCCTGGTCACCGAGGCGATGTCCCGCCACATCGGCGACCGCGTCATCGGCATCTGCGACTCGCCGGTGGGCCTGGGGCGCCGCGTGGCACGGATGCTGGGCGGCAATCCCGACGAGGCGTTCATCGACTACGTCGGACTCAACCACCTCGGCTGGCTGCGGGGCCTGCGGATCGCGGGACGCGACGAGCTGCCGCGGCTCCTCGCCGACCCGGAGATGCTGGGCTCGTTCGAGGAGGGGCGGCTCTTCGGCGCGGAGTGGCTCCAGTCGCTGGGGGCCATCCCGAACGAGTACTTGCACTACTACTACTTCAACCGCGAGGCGGTCCGCGCCTACCAGGAGGCCGAGCAGACGCGGGGGGCGTTCCTGCGGGATCAGCAGGCACGGTTCTACGAGGCGTTGGGGCAGGCGGAGGTCTCCACCTCGGCCTCGGCACTCAAGGCCTGGGACGCGACGCGTGCGGAGCGCGAGGCCACGTACATGGCCGAGAACCGGGAGGCCGCGGGGGTGGGGGAGCGTGCGGCCGAGGATCTTGAATCCGGGGGGTACGAGAAGGTCGCCCTTGCCCTGATGCGGGCGATCGCGCGGGACGAGCGGACGACGCTGATCCTCAACGTCCGTAACCGCACGACGCTTTCGGCGCTGGACGCCGACGCGGTGATCGAGGTGCCGTGCTCCGTCGACGCCAACGGCGCCCACCCAATGGCCGTCGATCCGTTGCCGGGGCATGCGACGGGGCTTGTGTGCGCGGTGAAGGCGGTGGAGCGGGAGGTGCTCTCCGCCGCGGAGAGCGGCTCCCGCGCTACGGCGGTGAAGGCGTTCGCGCTGCATCCGCTGGTGGATTCCGTGGCGGTGGCGCGGCGGTTGGTGGAGGGGTATCGGGCGGTGCATCCGGGGATGGGGTACTTGCGCTGAATCTGGCGCGGGGGCCTTGGACGGGGGCCTTGGGCGGGGAGGGGTGCTGCGGTGCGATGCGGTGCGGGTGCGTTTTGGGGGCGGGGCCGTGCCGGTATGTCCGTCCTCGCTATCGTCCGGTGGCCGTGGGGCTGCTTCGGCTGGGGAGTCCTGCGAACCGTGCTCCGGGCGGACATACCGGCACGTCCCCTCGCGTGCGCTGCCGACCGCGGGTGCTTGTGGGCTGGTCTCCGCCCGTGTGTCCCCGCCGGAAAAGGGGAGGACGGCTCGGTGGTTGCGTTGATAAATTCCGGATCATGGAACCTATCGGCGAGAAAGAGATTCGCGCGGCCTTCGTCAACTGCTCCAAGGGCGAAGCCCGCAGACTCACTCTCCCTGCGGGCTTCCCGGAGACTCCCTGGTCCGACCTGGACTTCCTCGGGTGGCGTGACCCCAAGGCCCCGGACCGCGGCTACATCGTGACGGAGCGGGACGGCGAGTACGTGGGCATCGCGCTGCGCGCATCGACCGGCGCGCGCAGGAGCCTGCTCAAGTCCAGCATCTGCTCGGTCTGCGTGACCCCGCAGTCCGGCTCGGGCATCACCCTGCTCGTGGCGCCCCTGTCCGGTCCCGCGGGGCGCCAGGGCAACTCGGTCGGCATCTACATCTGCGCGGACCTCGCCTGCTCCCTCTACGTACGAGGCAAGAAGACGACGGCTCTGGCCCGCCGCTTCGAGGAGAGCCTCACGCTGGAGGAGCAGAACGCGCGCACCGTGGCGAACCTGCACGGCTTCGTCGACAAGGTTCTCGAGGGCTCGAAAACGGCGGCCTGAACCTCAGGCCTTCCGGGGATCGACCACCTGCAGCGTGAGCGCTGCCGACGGTGCCGCGATCCCCGGGCCGCCCGCCTCGGCCCACGCGATTATCTCGTCGATCGACTCGTCGTCCATGGCGAAGCCGACCCAGACGGCTCGGCCGCCTCTGCGACGCCCTTCTCGTGAGGGCTGTACGACGATGATGTTCGCCTGCCCGCAGGGCCCGAGGCACTCACTCGTACGCACCGCGAACCGCCCTGCCGACTCCGCGGCGGCGGCCCGCATCCGCGCCAGATGCCAGTCGTGGTCCGTGCCGGGGTGCTTGCGTGCGTCGCCGCAGCAGCAGCCCCGGCACACGACGAGTGTGCAGGGGCGGGCGGCGGCGGATCCGATGGAGATGACGGGGCTCATCCGGTGATCATCTCAGCCCGGTTGTTCGTACCTTCCGGCACGCCCGGTCCGAACCATGAGGGATCAGCCCCGCACGCACTCGCGGTCGGCGACGCTCGCGGCCCCGTCCCCGAAACGCACCCGCACCGTCCCTCAGCCCCCGCCCCCCACCGGCACCCGAGCAGCCAGAAACCTGGTCCTTGACCGCAGCCGGAAGCCCAGCGACTCGTACAAGCGGATGGCCTCGGTGTTCCGAGCCGACGTATGGAGGAACGCCGTCTCCCCGCGGGAGCGGATCCCATCGGCCACCGCCAGGACCAGGCGCGACGCGAGCCCCTGTCCCCGGTGGCCCGGATCAGTGCAGACCGCGCTGATCTCCGTCCACCCCGGCGGCCGCAACCGCTCCCCGGCCATCGCGACGAGCGCACCCCCGCGGCGAATGCCGAGGTACGTGCCGAGCTCGACCGTGCGCGGCAGGAAGGGGCCGGGCCGCGTGCGCTCGACCAGGTCCAGCATCTCCGGTACGTCGTCCGCCCCGAGCCGCACAGCCTCCGGATCGGGCGTGGCAGCCACCCCGTCATCCACCAACTGCACGCCCTCCATGTCGAACGTCACCTCCCACCCCTCCGGCAGCGCCACCCGCACCCCCGGCAGCGGCACTTCCACGCCGGGCCCCGCGAGCGCGGCGAGATCCGCCCAGTCGGCCGCCTCCGGAGCATCGGGCAGCCCGAGCCACGGCGACACGTCCGGCTGATAGCGCGCCACGCGACCCCGCCGCTCGGCGAACCGTGCGTGGGGCCCGTTCAAGGCAGCGTAGGCGGGGTTGTCCAAGGGGTGCGGCCCCTGCTGAAGGGACACCCCACGGCTCGGGGCATCGAGGCCCGTCCCGCTCACCCCACTCACACGCCCACCTCGATCACGACCTTGCCGCGCGCATGCCCGTCCTCCACCGCACGAAGCGCCTCACCGGCCCGCTCCAGCGGATACGTCGCTGTCACCTGAGGGCGCAGCACCCCGTCCTCGGCGAGCCGCGCCACCGCCTCCAGGACCTCGCTGGTCCGCGCCCGCGCGACCGCGGCCCCGCCGAGCTCGGCGACCGTCTCCTTGGCCGCGGCCGTGATCAGTTTTCCCCGGCGTTCCGATTCGGGGAGCAGGGATGCCACCGCCACGAGATCCTCGCCGCCCACCAGATCGAAGACCGCGTCGACGCGGCCCCCCGGCGCGGCCGCCCGCACCCGGTCCGCCAGATCGGCACCCCGCGGCACATGCACCGCACCCAGGGACTCGACGAAGTCCTTCTTGCCCGCGCTCGCCGTGCCCACGACACGGATGCCGAGGTGCCGCGCCAACTGCGCCGCGGCCACGCCCACCCCGCCGCCGACCCCGGTGATCAGCAGCGTCGCCCCGGCGGGCAGATCCAGCTGACGCACCCCGTCGTACGCCGTGGCCACCGCGACCGGCAGGGCGGCGGCCTCCGCGAAGGTCAGCCCCGCCGGCTTGTGCGCGGCAAGAGAGGCGGGGAGGAGGGTGTGCTCGGCGTAGCCGCCGGTGTCCGGGTTGCCGAACACCGCGTCGCCCACCGCGAAGCCTTCGACGTCCGCGCCGACCGCCTCGACCACACCGGCGACCTCACTGCCCAGCACCTCGGGGAACTCGGCGGGCGGCGACCCCGGCCTCCGCTTGCCGGCCCGCAGCTTCCAGTCGACCGGGTTGACCCCGGCCGCCCGCACCGCGACCAGGAGCTGCCCCGGACCGGGCTCCGGTGGGTCCTGGTCGACGAAGGCCTCCACTTCAGGGCCACCGAACCGGGTGAATATGTACGCCTTGGACATGTGCTCCCTCGCTTCGAACCGTGATCCGCATCCGCATCCGCATCCGCATCCGCGTCACTCTGAACGACCGCCATGATCACCCCGCTATTCCCCGTGCGACACAGCGTTCACGAGGTCGCAATGACTCGCACCGACACGGCCGCCCACCCCCGCTCCCCACCCGTCACGACAAAACTGAACGACCCACAAAGTTTTGCTGACGTGAGCCTTGACCTTCACCGTTCAACCAATCAAGACTCAGGCCCCGTAACACCGCACTGGCGCGGATGACGCATTCAGCTCTTGGCGTCGTCGACCCAGTTCGGCATGCCCAGAGCCGCGTTCGGAGGCCATTTCGCCATGCCTGCCACCACACGTCGTGAACTTATGAAGCAACTGGGCGGCACCGCAGCCGCCTTCGCCTTCGTGGCCGCCGCCGGCCCGATCGCCGCAGCCACGCCCGCCGCGGCAGTCACCGGAGTCACCGGAGCCGCCGGAGCCGCCGGAGCCGCCGGAGGGACCGAAGGCGCCGCCTCCCCGGGCGCGGCCGCCGCCACGCGCCGCGTCCGGGGGCTCGTCGCCCGCCTCACCCTCGACGAGAAGATCAGCCTCGTGCACGGCGCCACCGACCCGCGAAGACTCGGACAGGCCGGGTACCTGCCGGGCGTCAAGCGCCTCGGCATACCGGAGCTGCGCCTGAGCGACGGCCCCGCGGGCGTGAACGTCACCCGGTCCGCGACCGGCCTCCCGCCGGTCGCGACGCTCGGCTCCTCCTTCAACCTCGAACTCGCCCGCGAGTACGGCGAGGTCATGGGCCGCGAGGGCCGCACCCTCGGCATGGACGTGCTGCTCGCCCCGCAGATCGAGCTCTCCCGCACCCCCTTCTTCAGCCGCAACAAGGACCAGTCCGGCGAGGACCCCTACCTCAACGGTCTGATCGGCGCCGCCCAGGTCGAGGGCGTCCAGGCGCAGGGCATGCTCGCCCAGGCCAAGCACTTCCTCGCCAACAACCAGCGCCTGCACGAGTTCGACCGCGAGAAGCCGGAGAACTCCTACGACTTCGTGGTCGACGACCGCACCCTGCACGAGCTGTACCTGCCGGCCTTCGAGGCCGTCGTCCGCGCCGGTGTCGCCTCCGTCATGTCGGCGTACAACCACCTCAACGGCGAGTGGAACTCCGAGCGGAGCGCCACCCTCACCGGAATCCTCCGCGGCGAACTCGGCTTCAAGGGCTTCGTCACCTCCGACTGGGGCGCCACCCACTCCACGGCCGCGCTCGAAGCGGGCCAGGACATGCAGATGTGGGACGGCTCCTTCTACGGGGAGCCGCTGAAGAAGGCCATCCAGGACGGCTCCATCCCCGAGGCCGCCCTGGACACCGCGGTCTCCCGCATCCTCGGCCGCTACGACGCCTTCGGCATGCTGGACGGCAGCCGCGTCCCGGCCCGCAAGAGGATCGACGTCAGGGCCGGCGCCCGCGTCGCCCGCGAAGTCGCCACGCAGGGCGCGGTGTTGCTCGCCAACGACGGCGGCCTGCCTCTTTCGCACGCCGCGCTGCGCGACCTCGCGCTCATCGGCCCGACCGCGGGGCAGGTCGCCACGTCGGTCTCGGGCGAGCGGGCGTACGGCTTCGAGGAGCGCCTGGTCAGCCCGCTCGAAGCGCTGCGCCGCAGCACCAAGCGGAAGATCGCGTACGAGGTCGGCGTCGACCTCACGGGCACGGCCGTCCCCGCCTCCGCGTTCCCCAAGGGCCTGACCCGCAAGGGCGGCGGCACGGACAAGAAGACGGACAAGAAGACGGACAAGAACGTCGACTTCGTCGGCGACAAGGCGCTCCCCGTCGGTACGACGGCCGAGTGGACCGGCACCTTCGTGCCGCCCACCACGGGCGAGTACGCGCTCAAGATCCAGGGCTGGGGCGCGGCGGTCTCGCTGAGCCTCGACGGCCTGGAGTTGACGACCGCCGCGGGCGCCCGTGACAGCTTCGCGCGCAAGTGGTCCTCCATCGTCCCGACCACCGACGGCCTCGACAACGGCCAGGCCGAACCCGTCGAGCTCACCGGCGGCAAGTCCTACCAGGTCGTCGTCAAGGCCACCGGCTGGGCCGCGACCATCGCCGAACGCGGTCCGGTCCAGGTGCGGTTCGCCTGGGTGACCCCCGAGCGGCGCGCCGCTTCCGTCGCCGCCGCGGCGAGGCTGGCCCGGCGCGTCCACACCCCGGTCGTCTTCGCCTTCAACGGCTCGGGCGGCTCGGTGGGCGGTGGCGGCGACTTCACCACGCTGACGCTCCCCGCCCACCAGGACGAGCTGATCACGGCGGTGGCCGAGGCCAACCCGCGTACGGTCGTCGTCCTCACCACCGGCTGCCCGGCGACGATGCCCTGGCGCCGCGCTGTCGGCACGATCCTGCACACCGGTTACGTCGGCCAGGAGGGCGGCTGGTCCACCGCCGACCTCCTCACCGGCCGCGCGAACCCGGGCGGCAAGGCCACGGTGACCTGGCCGAAGAAGGACACGGACCACCCCACCCTGGACCCGGCGCACCCCGAGCGCTACTACGGCGTCGACGGAGTGGTCACGTACAGCGAGGGCATCTTCACCGGCTACCGAGGCTTCGACAAGGCGGGCATCGAGCCCCTCTTCCCCTTCGGACACGGCCTGTCCTACACGGAGTTCGGCTACCGCAACCTCTCCGTGCGCCGGGCGGGCGCGGGCTACGAGGTGTCGTTCACGGTGACCAACCGGGGGCGGCGCACGGGCGCGGAGGTCCCGCAGGTGTACGTGGGCGCGCCGCGCGGCGCCGATGTCGAGATGGCCGTGAGGACACTGGCCGCCTTCGAGCGCGTCGAACTGCGCGCGGGGCAGTCGCGCCGGGTCACGGTGCGGGTCGCCGAACGGCAGCTGTCGTACTGGGACACGGACCGCGGTCGCTGGGTGCGCCCCGAAGGGCGGCGCGCGGTGTACGTCGGCTCGTCGTCGCGGGACATCAGGCTGAGGGGAGTGGCGGGGTGACGGCCTAGGGGAGCCGCTCCGCCTCGGCCGGCAATCCCAGGCCCTCCCCGTCCAGGGTGAGGGCCTGGGCGAGCCGGTCCAGGTGGGCGCGGTACAACCCGACGAAGTCCAGGCGCCCTTCGGCGACGCCCCACTGCACCTGGAGCCCGTCGGAGACCGCGAGGATCTCGCGGGCGATGCTCTCCGGGTCGGTGTCCGGCCTCAACTGCCCTGCCTCGACCGAGCGTCGCAGCGCCGAGGCGAGGGAGTGCGCGACGCGCTCGTACCGCTCGGCGAAGTAGCCGTGTGCCGGGTGCGAGGGGTCCGTGGCCTCCGCCGACAGCCTGGTGTGGAGCTGGATGAGCCCCGGCTGGGTGAGGTTGTACGCGGCCAGCGCGAGCACCTCCCTGAACAGCGCGCGCACGTCGTCGCCGCCGGAGTCGGGGCTCAGCCGCCCGAACGTACGGACCGTGCGCTCCTCGCGGGCTTCGAGGACCGCCATCAGGAGGCGCTGCTTCGACCCGAAGTGGTGGGTGATGACCGTGGCGGAGGTGCCCGCCTCCGCGGCGATCTTCGCCAGGGACGAGTTCAGATAGCCCGCCTTGGCGAAGAGCGCGAGAGCGGCGTCGATGATGGCCGCTCTGCGGGGGTCGGCGGCGGCGTACTGCCCTGTCGGGCGGTGACGGGGGGTGTGCTGCTCCATGGGGGCAGATTACGTTCCGCGGATGATGCCCCCGAGCCCCTCACCTCAGGCTTCGGTACAGCGACCCCACCAGATGGACGCTCCGCAGGTCGTCCCCCGAGGTACCGCCGCCCATCCGGTTCATCACGTACGCGTACGAGACCTTGTTCTCCGGATCGGCGAACGCGTAGGACCCGCCCAGACCCCCGTGGCCGAAGGCCCGCGGGTTCGGCCCGGCCTGCCCGTACAGGTTCAGCATGTAGCCGAGCCCCCAGTCCCACTTCTCGCCCCACGCCGTTCCCGCCGCGAGCACCAGGTCCGGCTCGTCGGGCTCCCCCTGTCGCGTCCGGAGCCGCTCAAGAGCCGCGGGGCTCACCAACTCCCCGCCGCCCAGGGCCGCGTACACCGTCGCGAGGCCCCGCGCGGTCGCGTGCCCGTTGGCCGCGGGGATCTCGGCGGATCGATACGCCGCACTGTTCACGTTGCCGACCGGCAGGTACTGCAGGGCGAGCGTGACGGGGGCCATCGGGTGGTCGTCGATCGAGCGCACCGGCGGGGCGGGCGGGGGAGCGGAGCCGAGCGCGCTGCGCGGGCCGTCCGGAGCGAGCGGCTTCGCCATGTTCGCGCACCGGCCGTGCTCGCTCTGCGGCGTGCCCACGAAGACGTCGGCTCCCAGCGGCCCGGTGACCTCGCTCCGCAGGAACGTACCGAGCGAGACGCCCGTGATCCGCCGGACGACCTCGCCGACCAGATAGCCGAAGCTCAGCGCGTGGTAGCCCTGCGCCGAACCGGGCTTCCACCACGGCGGCGTCGCGGCAAGGGCCCCGCAGACCTTCTCCCAGTCGTAGAGATCGTCCGACGTCATGGGCTCGCGCGGCGCGATCACCCCGGAGCGATGGCTCAGGAGCCAGCGCACGGGGATGTCCGCCTTGCCCTCCTGGGCGAACTCGGGCCAGTACCGGGCGACCGGCGCGTCCAGGTCGAGCTCGCCCCGGTCCACGAGCAGGTGCGCGCAGAGCGCGGTCATCCCCTTGGTCGTGGAGTACACGTTCACCAGCGCATCGCGCTCCCACGCGCGCGTGCCTGTCTTGTCGGCGTCACCGCCCCACAGATCGACGACGAACTCGCCGTCCACGGTGGCCGCGACGGACGCGCCGAGGTCGCCGCGTTCGGAGAAGTTCCGCTCGAACTCCTCGCGTACGCCCTCGAATCCGGGAGCACACGTGCCATGGATGCGTGCGGTCATGACTCTCCTCGATCGCTGGAAGCGCCGGCCCGCCACATCCTCGCGCATGGTTGCCCACGGCACCTAGAGTGCGGCGGCAGGAGAGAAAAAAGGAAAGGCAAGGAGGTGTTCCCACTCCTTGCCACTCTTAATTTATAGCGCAGAGGGGGGCTTGCGGCAAGGCCCCGGTCATCCCGCACAATCACAGGCCAAAGCCAGGACCTGCGGAAACGGGAGATTCACCTAGTGCCTGCCTTGCTGTCTGCGTTCGACCTTCCTGCCCATCTCGCCCCCAAGGCCGACCCCACACTGATCGCCAGCGACGAGAAGCACTTCGCTGCCATCGCGCAGAGCCTCGAGCAGACGATCGCCGAAGTCTCCGCCCGCCTCGACGTCCAGCGCAAGGCACCCGGCGGCATCGGCCGCGAGGCGATGGACCGGGACCTGGAGATCCACCGGCTGACCGCTCGCCTGCGCACCCTGAGCCGCTTCGGGCTCGACCTGTGCCTCGGGCACATCGTCGGCGCTGACGACGCCGAGCCCGTGTACATCGGGCGGCTCGGCCTCACCGACAGCGAGGGCCGTCGGCTGCTGCTCGACTGGCGCGCCCCCGCGGCCGAGCCGTTCTTCGCGGCGACGCACGCCGACCCGATGGGTCTGGCGAGCCGCCGCAGGTACCGCTGGACCGACGGCCGGATCAGCGACTACTGGGACGAGGTGTTCACCGCCGACGGTCTGGAAGGCCACGCGGCGCTCGACGACCAGTCCGCCTTCATCGCCAGCCTGGGCAGCAACCGGTCGGCCCGGATGCGGGACGTGCTCTCCACCATCCAGTCCGACCAGGACGCCATCATCCGCGCGGGCTCCCGCGGCGCCCTCGTCGTCGACGGCGGTCCGGGCACGGGCAAGACCGTCGTTGCCCTGCACCGCTCCGCCTATCTCCTCTACTCCGACCCCCGCCTCGGCCACAACAGGGGCGGCGTGCTGTTCGTCGGCCCGCACCGCCCCTACCTGAACTACGTCTCCGACGTCCTGCCCAGCCTCGGCGAGGAGGGCGTGCAGACCTGCATCCTGGAGGATCTCGTCGCCGAGGGAGCCGGGGCGGCGGCCGAGTCCGACCCGGAGGTGGCCCGCCTGAAGTCGTCCGCGGACATGGTGAAGGCGATCGAGAAGGCGGTCAGGTTCTACGAGGAGCCGCCCACCAAGGGGATGACGGTCTCGACCGACTGGGCCGACGTCTGGCTGAGCGCCGACGACTGGGCCGAGGCGTTCGACGCACCGGGAGGCGGCACCCCGCACAACGAGGCGCGCGAGCAGGTCTGGGAGGAGCTCGTCGCGATCCTGCTCGACAAGCTCGACGGCGACGTTCCCGGCGAGCTCTTCGAGCGGTCGCTGCGGCACGACGAGGAGCTGGTCACGACCCTGCACCGCGCGTGGCCGCTGCTCGAAGCGGCGGACCTCGTCGCGGACCTGTGGTCGAACTCCGCCTATCTGCGGATGTGCGCGCCCTGGCTCGACCGGGACGAGGTGCGCACCCTGCTCCGCAAGGAGGCGCCCCAGGCCTGGACGGTGTCCGATCTGCCGCTCCTCGACGCGGCGCGACAGCGGCTCGGCGACCCGGAGGCGGCCCGGCAGAAGCGCAGGCAGGAGGCCGTCCTCGCCGCCCAGCGCGAGCAGATGGCCCAGGTCGTCGACAACCTGATCGACGCCGCGGCCGCGTCCGGCGCCGACGGCGACGACGGCGAGGGTCTGGTGACGATGTTGCGCGGCCAGGACGCCCAGGTCAGCCTGGTCGACGAGTCCGAGCTGCCGCCCGCAACCCCGGACCGGCTCGCGGGACCGTTCGCCCACGTCGTCGTGGACGAGGCCCAGGAGCTGACCGACGCCCAGTGGCAGATGCTGCTCCTTCGCTGCCCCTCCCGGAGCTTCACCATCGTCGGTGACCGGGCGCAGGCCAGGCACGGCTTCACGGAGTCGTGGCAGGAACGCCTTGAGCGGATCGGGCTCGACCGCGTCGGCGTCGAGTCCCTGAGCGTCAACTACCGGACGCCGGAAGAGGTCATGACGGAGGCCGAGCCGGTCATCAGGGCCGCGCTCCCGGACGCCAACGTGCCGACCTCCATCCGCAGCAGCGGTGTCCCCGTCGCGCACGGATCCGTCGCGGACCTGGAATCGGTCCTCGACACGTGGCTCGCCGCCCACGCCGACGGGATCGCCTGTGTGATCGGCGATCCCGCCTTCGGGGAGACGTCCCGCGTCCGGTCACTGACACCGGAGCTCGCGAAGGGGCTCGAGTTCGACCTGGTCGTCCTCATCGACCCCGAGAACTTCGGTGAGGGGATCGAAGGAGCGGTCGACCGCTATGTCGCGATGACCCGGGCGACCCAGCGACTCGTCGTCCTGACGAGCTGACGGCGTCATGCCCGGCAGCGTCAGAGCCAGCTGCCGTAGCGCCGGATGTACCAGCCCTTCACCACCTGGGTGAGCACGCAGTACGCGAGCAGCGTCCCGATCAGCCACGGGAAGTAGCTCATCGGCAGCGGCTCCATCGACAGGGCCGACGCCAGCGGAGAGAACGGCAGCCAGAGGCCGAAGGCCATCACCGCGCCCGTCATCAGGAGCACCGGCAGTGACGCGCGGGACTGGATGAACGGGATCCTGCGCGTGCGGATCATGTGCACGATCAGCGTCTGCGACAGCAGACCCTCCACGAACCAGCCCGTCTGGAAGAGGGTCTGCTGCGCGGGCGAGTTCGCCTGGAAGACGTACCACATCACCAGGAACGTGGTGATGTCGAAGACCGAGCTGATCGGACCGATCCGGATCATGAACCGGCCGATGCCCTTCGCGTCCCAAGTGCGCGGCTTGCGCAGGTACTCCTTGTCCATCCGGTCCCAGGGGATCGACAGCTGGCTGATGTCGTAGCAGAGGTTCTGCACCAGGAGGTGGATGGCGAGCATCGGCTGGAAGGGGAGGAACGCCGATGCCACCAGGACCGAGAAGACGTTCCCGAAGTTCGACGAGGCCGTCATCTTGATGTACTTGATGGTGTTGCCGAAGGTCTGACGGCCCGTCAACACGCCCTGTTCCAGGACCATCAGGTCCTTCTCCAGGAGAATGATGTCGGCGGACTCCTTGGCGATGTCGACGGCCGTGTCGACCGAGACACCCACGTCGGCCTCGCGCAGCGCCGCGGCGTCGTTGATGCCGTCCCCGAGGAATCCGACGGTGTGCCCGTCGGCCTTCAGGGCCCGTACGATCCGTGCCTTCTGGACCGGGTTGACCTTCGCGAACACCGTGGTCGTACGGGCGAGACGGATGAGTTCCGCGTCGTCGACCAGGTCGATCGTGGCGCCCGTGATCAGCTCGCTGACGTCGAGGCCGACGTCGGCGCAGACGCGCGCGGCGACCAGTTCGTTGTCGCCGGTGACGACCTTGACCGCGATGCCGTTCTCGGCGAGCGCGCGCAGGGCGTCCGCGGCGTCCTGCTTCGGCGGGTCGAGGAACGCCAGGAACCCGACGAGGGTCAGGTCCGACTCGTCCGCCGCCGTGTAGGTGTCGCGGTCGGCGGGCACGCTGCGCGTCGCGACCGCAAGGACCCGCAGGCCCTCACGGTTGTGGCGCTCACTGATGTGCGTGACGTGGGCGCGCAGTTGACCGGTGAGTTCGACGCGCTCGCCGCGGTCCATGACGTGGCCGCACCGCTCGATGACCTCCTCCACCGCTCCTTTGGTGACGATCGTGTGCTCGGCGGCAGGACCGGAGAGTTCCTCGCGGCGCAGCACGACGGACATCCGCCGTCGGGCGAAGTCGAAGGGGATCTCGTCGACCATCGTGAAGAGCCGGTCGACGACAACCTCCTCGGCCTCGTCGATGCGGTCGATGACCGCCTGATCCATCAGATTGCGCAGGCCCGTCTGGAAGTGCGCGTTGAGGTAGGCGTATTCGAGCACCTCGCGGTCCTCGTGGCCGTGCGCGTCGAGGTAGCGGTCGAGGACGATGCGGTCCTCGGTGAGCGTGCCTGTCTTGTCGGTGCACAGCACGTCCATCGCGCCCAGGTTCTGGATCGCGTTGAGCTGCTTGACGACGACCTTGTGCTGGGACATCGCGACCGCGCCGCGCGCCAGGTTCGCCGAGACCACCATCGGCAGCATCTCGGGGGTGAGCCCGACCGCCACGGAGATGGAGAACAGCAGTGCCTGGTCCCAGTCGCCCTTGGTGAAGCCGTTGATCGCGAAGACGATCGGGACCATCACCAGCATGAAGCGGATGAGCAGGAAGCTGACCCGCCGCACACCGAGGTCGAAGGCGGTCTGCGGGCGGTCGCCGACCAGTGCGCCCGCCATCGAGCCGAAGTAGGTGTCCGAGCCGGTGGCGACGACCACACCGGTCGCCGTGCCCGAGGTCACCGACGTACCCATCAGGCAGAGGTTGTCGGCCTCGACGGGGTCGGTCGTCGTGCTCTGGCCGAAGTCGGCGGCGGGTGTGTCCGCTTTCGCGGCCGGCAGCGACTCACCCGACAGGGCGGCCTGACTGACCATCAGGTCCTTGGCGGTGAGCAGTCGCAGATCGGCGGGGACCATGTCGCCCGCGGCGAGCTTCACGAGGTCGCCGGGGACGACCTGCTCCATGGGGATCTCTTCGGTGCCGGGGCGCTCGCTCCACCGGCGCTGGACCGCGCAGGAGGTGGTGACCAGGGCCTTCAGCGCCTCGGCCGACCTGGTCGAGCGGAACTCCTGCCAGAACCGCAGCAGTCCGCTGATCAGCACCATCGAGGTGAGGATCCAGACGCCGGGGTCGGCCGGGTCCTGCCAGTACATGACCGCGGCGAGCACGACGAGGACGCCGATGAAGGGGTTGCAGAAGGACTTGGCGAGCTGCGTCGTCCAGTGCGGCGCGCGCTCCTGGGCGACGACGTTCTCGCCGTGCCGCTCCAGGCGCTCGAGGACCTGGTCCTGACGCAGTCCGCGGGTGTCGGTGCCGAGGTCCCGCAGGACGTCACGGGCGGGCTTCGCGCTCAACTCGGCCAGACGCGCGCCGACTTCGCGGGTGCGGGCGTCCAGCTCGGCGGCCTTGCGCTCGCGGCGGCCGTCGGGGACGCGGGGGGTGGTGGGGGTGGGGTTGTCTCCGGGGTTCTCGCCCGGCGTCGCCGGGCGTACCTGGGGAATCAGCTTGTTCATGGCAGACCTCCCTCCGTGCGGGGGCATGGCGAAGCAGGCCCGTGCACAGGGACGTAGATGTGATGGGTTGCCGCCGGCGGGCATGGCGCATTGCCGCGCAGGCCTACTGCGCGTGGAATGCCGCATTACTGCGCGTGCGTGACCGCATGGCGGAGAAGGGGCGAGGCGAATGACGCCTCAGCCGGAGAAGCGGAATCGCTTCAGTGAGACGTGACGCTGACGCAAGGACTTCCTTCGGGACTCATCCCGAACACCTCCTTGCGATCGCGGGACACGGAAGAACGCACCATCGAGCGGTGCAGGGCCAAGTCAGGCATGTCGGTTCGTATATGTCAAATACGGGACTTAGGGCCTCATGAAGTCGGGACTTGTGTCCCGACCACCAAGGGTTGGACTTCTCTTCACATCCAGGTCACGGCCCCTTCCCTGATCCTTGCTCCCCTTGAAACACTTCACCCGCTCACGTCCCCCACACCCCACAACACGAGGTCGAATCCACTCATGCCAGAACTCAATCGGCGCCGGTTCATGCAACTCGCCGGCGGCACCGCAGCCTTCGCGACGCTCTCGCAGAGCATCGCCCGCGCCGCCGCCCTGCCCGCCCAGCGCCGCTCAGGCTCCATCGAGGATGTCGAGCACGTCGTCGTCCTGATGCAGGAGAACCGTTCCTTCGACCACTATTTCGGCACGATGAAGGGCGTACGCGGCTTCGGCGACCCGCGCCCCGTGACCCTGCCCAGCGGTAAACCCGTCTGGAACCAGTCGGGCGGCGGTAAAGAGGTGCTGCCCTTCCACCCGGACGCCGAGGACCTCGGCATGCAGTTCATCGCGGGTCTCGACCACGACTGGGCGGGCGGCCACAGCGCCTTCGCCGGCGGCAAGTACGACAACTGGATCGCCGCCAAGTCCGAGCGGACGATGGCGTACCTGACGCGCGACGACATTCCGTTCCACTACGCCCTCGCCGACGCGTTCACCGTCTGCGACGACTACCACTGTTCGTTCATGGGGGCCACCGACCCCAACCGCTACTACATGCTCACGGGCCACGTCGGCAACGACGGCAAGGGCGGCGGCCCGGTCCTCGGCAACCAGGAGGCGGGTTACGACTGGACGACGTACGCCGAGCGCCTGGAGCAGGCCGGGGTCTCCTGGAAGGTCTACCAGGACATCGGCGACGGCCTCGACGCCGCCGGACACTGGGGCTGGATCGACGACGCCTACCGCGGGAACTACGGCGACAACTCGCTGCTCTACTTCAACAAGTACCGCAACGCCAAGCCGGGCGACCCCCTCTACGACAAGGCGCGCACCGGCACCAACGCGAAGGCGGGCGACGGCTACTTCGACCTCCTCAAGGCCGACGTGAAGGCCGACAAGCTCCCGCAGGTCTCCTACATCGCCGCGCCCGAGGCCTTCTGCGAGCACCCCAACTGGCCCGTGAACTACGGCGCCTGGTACATCGCGCAGGTCCTCGACGCGCTCACCTCCAACCCCGACGTGTGGGCCAAGACGGCGCTGTTCATCACCTACGACGAGAACGACGGCTACTTCGACCACGTCGTCCCGCCGTACACCCCCAAGGATGCGAACCAGGGCAAGTCGACCGTCGACACGACGCTCGACTACTTCCCCGGCAACGCGCAGTACGCCGCCGGGCACTACGGCCTCGGCCAGCGCGTCCCGATGGTCGTCGTCTCGCCGTGGAGCACGGGCGGCTACGTGAACTCCGAGGTCTTCGACCACACGTCGATCATCCGGTTCATGGAGACGCGCTTCGGCGTCAAGGAGCCGAACATCTCGCCGTGGCGGCGCGCCATCTGCGGTGACCTCACCTCCGCCTTCGACTTCGGCGGCAAGGACACCGACCCCGCGAAGCTGCCCGACACCGGCGCCTACGAGCCGCCGGACAACGAGCGCCACCCCGACTACGTGCCCAAGGCGCCCGCGAAGGCGAACCTGCCCAAGCAGGAGTCCGGCTCCCGGCCCGCGCGCCCGCTGCCGTACGCCCCGCTGGTGGACGGCGCGGCAGCGCCCGCCGACGGCAAGTTCACGCTCACCTTCAGCGGCGGCGACGCGGCGGGTGTCTGCTTCCACGTCCGCTCCGGCAACCGCACGGACGGCCCCTGGACGTACACCACGGAGGCCGGCAAGAAGATCTCCGACACCTGGAACTCGGCGTACTCGAAGGACGCGTACGACCTGTCGGTGTTCGGCCCGAACGGCTTCCTGCGCGTCTTCAAGGGACCCGGCAAGACCGCGGGCCCCGAGGTCACCGCCCGCCACGACAAGGCCACCGGGAACCTCAGGCTCACCCTGAAGAACGCGGGCGGCGCCGACGTGAACCTCAGCGTCTCCAACGCCTACGGCGGCGCGGCCCAGACGTTCAAGGTGAAGGCGGGCGGCACCGTCGAGCACACCGTCGACCTGCGGTCGAGCAAGCGCTGGTACGACGTGACGGTGAAGTCCGACGCGGACGGCACCTTCCTGCGGCGCCTGGCCGGGCACGTGGAGAACGGCCGGGCCGGGGTCAGCGACCCCGCGATCGTCTCCGCCTGACCCACCCGGCGACCCCGGGCGGACAGGATCTCTGAAGGGCCGCCGCCGGACCACAGCTCCGGCGGCGGCCCACACGCCCGAAAAGCGGAGGCCGTCCCGTCCCTTCGGCGCCTAGCATGCGGATGCATGACCTTCCCCCATCGCACGCGCGCGGACGGCGTCCCCGACAAGCCTGTTCTCGACGGGCTCGAAGAGAAATGGTCGCGGCGATGGGACGAGACGGGCGTATACGCCTTCGACCGCTCCAGGACGCGTGAGGAGATCTTCTCCGTCGACACCCCGCCGCCCACGGTCAGCGGCTCCTTGCACGTCGGACACGTCTTCTCGTACACGCACACCGACACCGTCGTCCGCTACCAGCGCATGCGCGGCAAGGAAGTCTTCTATCCGATGGGCTGGGACGACAACGGCCTGCCGACCGAGCGCCGCGTCCAGATGCACTTCGGGGTGCGGTGCGATCCGGCGCTGCCGTACGACCCGTCGTTCGAGCCGCCCGGAAAGCCGGGGAAGGAGCAACTCCCCATCTCCCGACGGAACTTCATCGAGCTGTGCGAGCGGCTCACCGTCGAGGACGAGAAGGCCTTCGAGGAACTGTGGCGGCTGCTCGGTCTCTCCGTCGACTGGTCGCGTACGTACCGCACGATCGGCACCGAGGCGCGCGCCACCGCGCAGCTCGCGTTCCTCAACAACCTGGCGCGCGGCGAGGCCTACATCGCCGAGGCGCCCACCCTGTGGGACATCACGTACCGCACGGCCGTCGCGCAGGCCGAACTGGAGGACAGGGAACGCCCCGGCGCCTACCACCGGCTCACCTTCCACGGCCCCGACGGCCGGCCGGTCGCGATCGACACGACCCGGCCCGAACTGCTCCCGGCCTGCGTCGCCCTGGTCGTGCACCCCGACGACGAGCGCCATCGGCACCTGGTCGGAGCGACGGTCCGCACCCCGCTCTTCGGCGTCGACGTGCCCGTCGTGGCCCACCCTGCCGCGGTCCCGGACAAGGGCACGGGGGTCGCGATGATCTGCACGTTCGGCGACACGGCCGACGTCACCTGGTGGCGCGAGCTGCGGCTCGCCACGCGCCCGGTGATCGGCTGGGACGGGCGCTTCCTCGCGCAGCCGCCGAGCGGTGTCGAATCGGCGGCCGCCGTCGCCGCGTACGCGAAGCTGGCGGGCGCCACGGCGCACACCGCGCGGGAGCGTGTCGTGGAACTGCTGCGGGCGAGCGGTGAACTGCAGGGCGAGCCGCGGCCCGTCACGCACGCCGTGAAGTTCTACGAGAAGGGCGACCGGCCCCTGGAGATCGTCACCACCCGGCAGTGGTACCTGCGCAACGGCGGCCGTGACGAGCGCCTGCGGGACGAACTCATGGCGCGCGGCGGCGAGTTGACGTGGCATCCGCCGCACATGCGGGTGCGCTACGAGAACTGGGTCGGCGGTCTCAACGGCGACTGGCTGGTCAGCCGTCAGCGTTTCTTCGGCGTGCCGATCCCGGTCTGGTACCCGCTGGACGGGCACGGCGAGCCCGAATACGGCCGCCCGATCGTCCCGGACGCGTCCGCCCTGCCCGTCGACCCGAGCGCGGAGGCGCCGCCCGGATACGAGGACGCCCGGCGCGGTGCTCCGCACGGCTTCACCGGCGACCCGGACGTCATGGACACCTGGGCCACCTCCTCGCTCACCCCGCAGATCGCGGGCGGGTGGCGCTCGGACCCCGATCTGTTCGCGCGGGTCTTCCCGATGGACGTCCGGCCGCAGGCGCACGAGATCATCCGTACCTGGCTGTTCGCCACGGTGGTGCGTGCCCATGCCGAGCAGAGGGAACTGCCGTGGCGTCATGCCGCGATCTCCGGCTGGATCCTCGACCCCGACCGCAAGAAGATGTCGAAGACCAAGGCGAATGTGGTCACGCCCGGGGACCTGCTCGTGCGGCACGGCTCGGACGCGCTCCGCTACTGGGCGGCGAGCGGGCGGCCCGGCACGGACACGGCGTTCGACGTCGGCCAGATGAAGGTCGGCCGGCGCCTGGCGACGAAGGTCCTGAACGTCGGCAAGTTCGTGCTGAGCCTCGGTGAGGCGGACGGATCGGACCTGGCTCCGGTCACCGAGCCGCTGGACCGCGCGCTGCTCGCCGAACTCGCCGCTACGGTCGAGGAGGCCACCGCGGCCTTCGACGACTTCGACTACGCGCGGGCGTTGGAGCGTACGGAGCGGTTCTTCTGGCACTTCTGCGACGACTACGTGGAGCTGGTCAAGGCGCGGGCGTACGGCGACCAGGGGGAAGGGGCCGGGACGGAGTCGGCGCGGGTGACGCTGCGGGCGGCCCTCGACGCGCTGCTGCGGCTTTTCGCGCCGGTCCTTCCCTTCGTGACGGAGGAGGTGTGGTCCTGGTGCGCCACCGGCTCGGTCCACCGCGCGGCGTGGCCCACCCCGGAGGTCCCCGCCGGAGCGGATGCCTCGGTCCTGGCCACGGCCTCGGAGGTCATCGCGGCGATCCGCAGGGCGAAGTCGGAGGCGCGGCTCTCCATGCGGGCCGAGGTCGCGGGAGTGGTGGTTTCCGGCCCGCGCGCGAGCCTGGACCGCTTCGCGCTCGCGCAGGCGGACGTCCGGGCCGCGGGTCGGGTCGGGGCGGTCGAACTCAGGGAGGGCGAGGCGCCGCTGAGGATCGAGGTCGGCGTCGAGAACGCGCCACGGTGAGGCCGACGTCACAGGGGCCGCGCAGGGCTGGCGGACCGCCCCCGCCTGCGGGGTAGTGTGCGCGGGTGACGACGCATTCGAACACTCCTGCAGGCTGGTATTCGGACCCTCAGGGCGCGGCCCAGCTGCTGCGCTGGTGGGACGGTTCCCAGTGGACCCAGCACACCAGCCCGAACCAGCAGGCCGGCGGTCAGCCCGCGCAGGCGCAGCAGGTGCCGCAGCAGGCCCAGCAGCAGCCTGCTCAGCAGCAGCAGGCGCAGCCGCTGCAGGGCCAGCAGCAGGCTCCGCAGTCGGGGTACGGCCACCCCCAGCAGCACCCCCAGCAGGCGGTCCCGCAGGCCGACCCCGCCAAGGTGCAGCGTCAGGTCCAGCAGCAGGCGGGCGTCGCCCCCTCGTCGCAGGGCGGCGGCACGCTCTTCACCGAGCCGGTCCTCGTGGTGAACCAGAAGGCCAAGCTCATCGAGCTGACGAACGAGTACAGCGTCATGGACCAGTCGGGCAACACGCTCGGCTCGGTCGTCCAGGTCGGGCAGAGCACGCTGAAGAAGGTCGCGCGCTTCGTCTCCAGCATCGACCAGTTCATGACCCACAAGCTCGAGATCCGCGACGCGTACGGCCAGCCGGTGATGCAGCTGACGCGGCCCCGCAAGTTCATGAAGTCGCGGGTCATCGTCGAGCGTGCCGACGGCCAGCCGATCGGTGAGATCGTCCAGCAGAACATGATCGGGAAGATCAACTTCGCGATCATGGTCAACGGTCAGCAGGCCGGCGCGATCAAGGCAGAGAACTGGCGCGCCTGGAACTTCTCGATCGTCGACCACGCGGACAACGAGGTCGCCCGGATCACGAAGACCTGGGAAGGCCTCGCCAAGACGATGTTCACGACCGCGGACAACTACGTCCTGCAGATCCACTACCAGCTGCCCGAGCCGCTCCTGAGCCTCGTCGTGGCGACGGCCCTGACGGTGGACACGGCGCTGAAGCAGGACGCGCGCGGCTTCGGGTGAGGCTTGGCCCTCGCGGAAACGGCATCGGCGGCGCCCCGGATCCGGGGCGCCGCCGATGCCGTTTCTGTCCCTGCCCTTGTCCCTGGCCCTGTTGCTGCGTCTGCGGGTGCTTCGTGGCTTGTCGCGCAGTTCCCCGCGCCCCTTAGAGGGTTACGGCAGGTGCAGGGCGGCTGGTTCCGCCTGGCTTGGGATGGACGGCAGGAAGTCCTCCGAAGACAGCTCCGAAGGCGCCTTCGCGTGCACATCGTCCCGCGGTGACCGTGTCAGGACGACCACGCCGTACGCCGCGATCGCCGCACCCCCGGCCGCCAGGAACAGCCCGGCCACACCTCCCTGCAGCCGCTCCCCGAGCAGCATCAGGCCGATGGCGGAGGCGGCCACAGGATTGGCCAGGGTGACGACGGCGAGCGGCGCGCCGAGGCCCCCGCGATACGCGGTCTGGGACAGGAAGAGGCCGCCCACCGCGAACGCGGCGACGAGCAGCGCCACGACGATCACCTGCGGACTCAGGAGCGGACCCGAGCGGTCCGTCGCGGCGACCGTCACGGTCTGGGTGAGCGCGGACGCGACGCCCGAAGCGAACCCGGAAGCCGTCGCGTGCCGCAGCCCCGGCCGCGCACCCGGACGGGACAGGACGCCGATCACGGCCATCGTGAGGCCCGCGACGGCCAGCGCCTCCGTCAGGGTCAGTGTGTCGTCGGGCGCGGGGCCCGACGCGGTGAGGAGCAGGGCGCCGAGGCCGATCAGCGTGAGCCCCGTGCCACGCCACTCCAGCGGGGTGACCCGCCGGCCCGCGATCCGCGCGCCCAGCGGCACGGCGGCGACCAGGGTGAGCGCGCCCAGCGGCTGGACCAGGGTGAGCGGTCCGTACTTCAGGGCCGCCACGTGCAGCAGCGCCGCGCACGCGTTGAGCCCGACGGACGACCACCAGGCCCCGCTGCCGAGCAGCCGCAGGAAGCCGTCACCGGTGCCCGCGATGCGGGCGGCGAGGCGTTCCTGGGCCACGGCGGCACTGGCGTACGCGGCGGCCGACACGAGCGAGAGCGCGACGGCGAGGAGGGTGGCGTTCATCGTCGGACCCCCGGCGCCGCGAGCTCGGGTGTGGGCGTGTGCCGCCGCACGACGCGCGAGCGCGCGGGGTCCGGCAGCTTGATCACGGCGAGCGCGATGCCGAGCAGCGCGGTCACCGCGATGGCGTCGAGCCAGTAGTGATTGGCGGTCCCGACCACCACGAGCAGGGTGATCAGCGGATGCAGCAGCCACAGCCAGCGCAAGCGCGAGGAGGTCGCGGCGATGAGCCCGACGGCGAGCATCAGCGCCCACCCGAAGTGCAGGGACGGCATCGCGGCGAACTGGTTGGCCATCGAGTCCGTCTGCGGGGATGCGCCGTAGACCGTCGGCCCGTACACCTGCCCGGTGTCCACGAGCCCCGCCGCCTTCAGCATCCGGGGCGGCGCCAGCGGGAACGTCAGGTGCAGCACGAGGGCCGCGGCGGTGAGCGCGGCGAGCACCCGGCGGCTCCATACGTAGTGCCGGGGCCTGCGCAGATAGAGCCAGACCAGGAACAGCGCGGTGGCCGGGAAGTGCACGGTCGCGTAGTAGGTGTTCGCGATGTGCACCAGGGTGTCGCTGCTGAGCAGCGCGTCCTGCACGGCGCCCTCGCCCGGCAGGCGCAGGGCGCGTTCGGCGTCCCACACGTGGTGGGCGTTGCGGAAGGCCTCACCGGTGTGGCCGTTGGCCAGCTGCCTGCCGAATTTGTAGACGAGAAAGAGTCCTACGACGAGGAGGAGCTCGCGGACGAGGGGCGGTCGGGCAGATGTGTCCGGCTCCCGGACGGCTATGTCCGGTTCCCTTTCGGCAGGCTCGGTTCGGGATTCCATCCCCCGGCCCCTTTACGTGATGACTGGGTGGTGCGGGTAGTGAGTGGGGGAGCGCCCCGCTCATCGATACGCCAGTGTACCGATACGGAAGCGTACCGGTACACTGGCGTATCGATAGGGTCGGTCGAAGCCGACGCACCGAGGAGAAGAGTCATGACGTCGCCGGACCAGGCAGCAGACGCAGGCACAGCGGACCCCGTGGGCTCCTCGCGCCGCTCCAAGATCACGCCCGAGCGTGAGCAGGAGTTCTACGACGCCGTCCTCGACCAGCTCCGCGAGTGCGGGTACGACGCCGTGACCATGGAAGGCGTGGCCTCGACCACCCGGTGCAGCAAGTCCACGCTCTACCGCCAGTGGAAGACGAAGCCCCAGTTCGTCGCGGCCGCGCTGCGCGCCAACCGCTGCGTGCGCTTCGCGGGCATCGACACCGGCACGCTCGCCGGGGACCTGCGCGAGGCGGCGCGGGCCGCGGGGGAGTGGTCGACCCAGGACAGCATGCTGGTCCAGGCGCTCAGCCACGCGGTCCTGCAGGACGAGGACCTGCGCAGCGCGCTGCGCGAGGCGCTGGTGGAGCCGGAGACCCGGGCGCTCGACGACCTGGTCGCGCGGGGAGTGGCCCGGGGCGAGATCGCCGCGGACCATCCGGCCACGAGGTTCATCACTGCGCAGCTCATGGGTGTGGTCCGGGCCCGCCCGGTCCTGGAGGGCAAGCACGCGGACGAGGAGTACCTGTCCGACTTCGTGGAGGCATGCCTGCTGCCCGCACTGGGTCTGACCAGACCCACCTGATCGTGGACCGGGGCCCGATGGATGACGGACCCCGATCTGCCTGAGCCGCGCCGCACCGTGGGGACGGGGGTGGCGTGGCCGCCCTTGGCCGGGCGGGCCGGAACCTCCGTGGTTCCGGCCCGCCCGGCTCTGACGTTCCCGGCCGGAGCCGGGCGAGGCACCGTCAGACCTCCTGGCCGTTGCCGCCCCCGCCGCCCGCCGCGGCCTTGATCCCCTTGGTGATCTCGTCCATGACGGACAGCTTCGGGGACTTGTCGTTGACGTCGATGCCGATGCGGACGATGACGAGCTCGGACTTCACGGTGGGAGAGGGGAAGGCGAGCGACTGGACATACCCGTCGTCGCTCTTCTCGGTGACGGCCTTCCAGCGCACGAGGTAGCCCTTCTGGCCCGCGACGGTGACCGCCTTGGACTCCAGCTCCTTGTGCGAGGTGATCTTGCCGTAGGTCTTGCCGCCGTAGGACTCCTTGGCGTTGACGGCGATGTCCGCCTTGGCGGCCGCCTCCGCCGTCTTGGCGTCCACCTTGAACCTTTTGGCGGGCCCCGAGTATGCGCCGCCGCGGGTGCATGTCTTGGAGGCTTCCCTGGGGCAGGGGTAGGGCCCGGTCGTCACCGAGGCACCGCCGCCCGCGGCCTCGCCGGTCCAGCCGTCGGGCACGGGAAGGCTGATGCCGCTGAAGATGTCGGTGGCGTACCCCTCTTCGCTGGTCGGCGGGGCGGACGGTTCGCTCGGGGGCTCCGACGACTCCGGGGCCTGCGGCTCCTGGGGCACGTCGGGCTGCGACGGGGCGGAGGACGAGGGGGCCTTGGCGGCGCTGTCGCCGTCCCCGTCGTCGTCGGCGGTCAGGAAGTAGACGCCGCCGCCTATTCCGGCGAGCACCACGAGGGCCACGCCCACGGCTATGCCTGTGCGCAGGCCGCGCCGCGGGGCGGTGGGCTGTCCCGGGTAGGAGGGGTAGGCCGCCGGGTATGCGCCCGGGGCGGCGACGGTCGGGGCGCCCGCCGGGGGCGCGGGCGGATGGGCCGGGGGAGCCGTCGGAGGAGCCGCCGGGGGCGTCGCCGGGGCGGAACCACCCCACCCGGCGGCGGCGGAACCCACCGCGCGGACCTGGTCCGTCCATACGTTCCCGTCCCACCAGCGCTCGGTACGGGGGCCGTCAGTTGTCTGGCCGGGGTCGGGGTACCAGCCGGGAGGGGTTACCTGGGTCATGGGCGTCAGCGTATGAGCATTCGGTGAAAGCGGGATGAGAGGGGGCCCGTACGGAGGTCACTGTTCGGCCGCTCTCTTCGCCCCGGAGAGAGGCGAGTTCGCCTCTCCGGCCCGGTGGATGCGCGTTCACCTCTCGCGCCGGGGGGGCGTTCGCCACTCTCGCCCGGGGGGGGCACCTCACTCGCCTGCGGGGGCGTTCATCTCTCCTGCCCGTCCACCACGAGCCGCACCGGTCCGCCGCCCCCGGGCGCGGGCACCCGCACCCCGGCCCGCCCCGGAGTGATCGACCCCAGCACGCTCGCATGCCGCGCCCCCGTGCTCTCCGGCACCGTCCCCGGCAGCCCGTGCGCCGTCAGGAAACCGAGCACCGCGAAGGCGTACGCCTCCTTCGCGGCGGAGGGCAGGCCGAGCTCGTCGGAGGTGCGCACCGGGACCTTGTCCCCCAACTCGGCCCGCAGGAAGGCCATCAGCGTCGGATTGCGCGTGCCGCCGCCGGAGGCGATGACCTCGGAGGCGTGGACCGCCCTGACGGCGTCGGCGACCGTGCGTGCGGTCAGCCGGGTGAGGGTGGCGACGACGTCCTGCGGGGCGAGGCCCTCGTACCCGGTGAGTGCCGCCCGCAGATAGGGCAGGTGGAAGAGTTCCTTGCCGGTGGTCTTCGGGGCGGGGCGCGCGTAGTACGGCTCGCCGAGCAGGACGGTGAGCAGCCCCTCGTCGACCGTGCCGCGCGCGGCCATCTCGCCGTCCATGTCGTACGTGAGCCGCTCCCGCGTCAGTTCGCGCACGGCGGCGTCGATGAGGGCGTTGGCGGGGCCCGTGTCGAAGGCGGTGCCGTCCGGGGCGGTGATGTTGGCGATGCCGCCGAGGTTCAGCGCGGCGGGCGCGCCGGGCCTGCCGCGCAGCCACATCCGGTCGACGATGCTGACCAGGGGCGCGCCCTGGCCACCCGCGGCGATGTCGCGGGGGCGGAAGTCGGCGACCACCGGAAGCCCTGTCCTCTCGGCGATCCAGGCGGGCTGCCCGATCTGCAGAGTGCCGTGTACCTGACCGTCCTCCACCCAGTGGTAGACCGTCTGTCCGTGCGAGGCGACCAACTCGGCGCGCCCGTCGCACAGTTCACGGTCCGCCTCGGCGGCCGCCGAGGCGAAGGCCTGGCCGATGCGGGTGTCGAGGCGGCAGACCTCCGCCAGCGTGGTGGCGGCGGGCGGCAGCGCGGCGCCCAGTGCCGTCCGCAGCGCCTCGTCGTACCCGCGGGTGATGAGACCCAGCGGGGAGAGCAGCAGACGGTCGCCGTCGATCGTCAGGTCGGCCGCCGCGGCGTCGATGGCGTCGTACGAAGTCCCCGACATCAGCCCGATTACGCGCACGTGCTGCCCCTCTCGCTCTCCTCACCTGGTGTTTGATCATTGCAGCGATGACGGCGCGCGTGCACTCGCACGTACGATCCAGTTCAAGTCGTCGACGCACGGGGAGGGGGCGAGTCGTCCATGTCCGCCACGGGGTCCACCACGGGATCGCCCGCTCCGTACGCCGGGACGCGGCGCACGAACCTCACCCGATCCGACGGCACCTGGAGCGGCCTGCTCCTGGAGGTGCGCGAACGGCCCCGGCCCGGCATGTGCCTGTGGGCCGCCGAAAACCGCCTGCTCCTGGCGCAGGGAGCCGCTGCCGACCCGCTGCTGCTGGCCCTGGTGGACCCGCACCGCGCCGGAGTCGACTTCCGCAGGACCGGCCGCTACCGCCCCTTCGTCCCGCCCCTGCGCGCACACATGGCCCGCGCCTACGGAGGCTCCCCGCAGCGCTGGGCGCACCACTTCGCGACCCTGCTCGACGCGTCACCCGACGGCCCTCTGCACGACGGGCGTTGGGCGCTGGACCCGGATCCGCTGCTGCGCCGGTGGAAACATGCGAGCGAGCGAATGGGGGAGTACTGGCGCTCGCTCCTCATCGAGGGCGATCCCGACGGGTACATCGACTGGTGGGTTCACAGCGGCTCGTGGGAGATCTTTCCGCTGCGGGCGATGCCGGACGCCGACGACCCCCGCGTCAAGGCGTACCGCAAGCAGGCGCGGGACGGCACCCTGCCGCCCGTCCTGCTCTGGTGGGTGAGCGGCCTCGACAGCCATCTCGTCCTTGACGGCCACGCCCGCCTGGCCGCGGCGATCGCCGAGTCCGTGGAACCGGCCGTCCTGGAACTGCGGCGGACCGCTTCCCAGGACGAGGTGGACACCGGCACGGAGCGGGCCGTGGCGATGTACGAGGCGGAGCTGGCGCGGTTCACCGAACTGCGTGCCGCGCAGGGCATGCGCGTCCCCGACGGCGCCGAGTTCGCGGGCCCGGTCCTCGCCCGCCGCCTCGACGAGCTGCGCACCGGACACCGCCCCACGTGGGCCTGGCCGCTCCTGGGCGGTGTCCAGGAGTGGCACCGGATCGCCCGCGAGCAGGTGGGCGAGGGGGGGGGTGGGAGTACGCATGAGGCAGGCGGCGCAGGCGGCGCAGGCAGCGTGGGTGGCGCAGGGAACCAGGGGGCCTTCGCGTGCGCCATGCGTCAGTCGGCCCCGCGCCCTCCGCCTCCGGACAGCACGAGCCGTCGGCACTCCCCGGGGCTGCCCCAGGCGGTGCGCAGCGCTCGCGCCTTGGTCAGCCACAGCGACAGGTCGTACTCCGCGGTGTAGCCGATCGCCCCGTGGAGTTGCAGTGCCGCCCGCGCGGCGCCGTACGCCGCTTCGCCCGCCGTCGCCTTCGCCGCGGCCACATCTGCCGTCTTCAGGGTCAGCGCCGCTCCGTAGAGAAGGGGCCGGGCGAATTCGAGGCCTATCAGGACGTCCGCGAGCCGGTGCTTGACCGCCTGGAAGCCGCCGATCGGCGTGCCGAACTGGGTGCGCTGCTTCACGTACGCGACCGTCTTGTCCAGCAGTGCGAGTCCGACCCCCAACGCCTGCGCCGCCGTCGCGAGCGAGGCCCAGTCGGCCGCGTACCGGGAAGCCTTTGTCACCGAGGGGCCCGACGCGAGGAGTTCGCCTTCGGGCCGCAGGCGCGCCAGGCGCCGTACGGGGTCGAGGGAACGCTCCACGCGCGCGTGCCCTGAGGCCAGGCGCAGGTCACCGCCCGTCGCGGTCAGCCGCAGCGTCGCCGCGTCCGCGTCCAGGGCGAACGGACCCCCCTCGGGGAGAGCGAGCGTCGTGACGGCGTCCCCGGAGGCCAGGGACGGCAGGAGCCGCTTGGCCGGGTCTGCCTCTCCCAGCTCGGCGAGCCGCGCGAGCAGTGCGCCCGCCGCCACCGTCTCGACCACCGGCCCCGGCACCGCATGCCGCCCCAACTCCACGCAGGCGACGGCTGTTTCGACCGGGAGCGGCCCCATCCCCTCGTACTCCTCAGGTACGGCAAGGGCGAACACGCCGGTATCCGCGAGGCGTCCCCACACGGCACGCCCCGGTGTGAAATCCCCGGCGGCCCAGGCTCTCGCGGCCGCCGGGGTGTCGGCCGCCGTCAGCATCGCGTCGAGCGAGCGCGCGAACTCCCGCTGCTCGTCGTCGAGGAGGAACCTCATCAGCGGCGTCCTTTCGGCAGTCCGAGCAGCCGCTCGGCGATGATGTCGCGCTGGATTTCGTTGGTGCCCGCGTAGATCGGCCCGGCGAGCGAGAAGACGTACCCCTCCGCCCAGTCGCCGCCGTCCGCCAACTCGCCCTCCGCGCGCAGGAGATCGAGCGCGGTCTCGTGCAGCGCGATGTCGTACTCGGACCAGAAGACCTTGTTCAGGCTCGACTCCGCGCCGATCGTCTCGCCCGCCGCGAAGCGCGAGGCGTTGGCCCACGTGAACAGCTGATAGGCGCGGGCCCCGATCACGGCGTCGGCCACCCGGTCGCGCAGCGCGGTGTCCCCGGGGTCGCCGTGCGCGCGCCACTGCCGCACCAGGCGGTCGGCCGTGGCGACGAAGCGGCCGGGGGAGCGCAGCGTCAGACCCCGTTCGTTGCCCGTCGTCGACATGGCGATCCGCCAGCCCTGGCCCGGCGCGCCGATCACGTCGTCGTCCGGCACGAAGACGTCGTCCAGGAAGAGTTCGGCGAACGCGGGCTTGCCGTCCAGACGTCCGATGGGGCGGACGGTCACGCCGTCCGCGCCGAGCGGGAACATCAGGTACGTCAGGCCACGGTGCGGCTTGGCGGAGTCGACGGCGGGGTCGCTGCGGAACAGGCCGAACGCGCGGTCGGCGAACGCGGCCCGCGACGACCAGGTCTTCTGCCCGCTGATCAGCCAACCGCCGTCCGTGCGGCGGGCGGTGGAGCGCAGCGACGCCAGGTCAGAGCCGGACTCCGGCTCGGACCAGGCCTGCGCCCAGATCACCTCTCCGCTCGCCATCGGGGGCAGGATCCGGGCGCGCTGCTCGTCGGTGCCGAAGTCGAAGAGAGTCGGCGCGAGGAGGTTGATGCCGTTCTGCGAGACGCGGCCGGGGGCGCCCGCCGCGAAGTACTCCTCCTCGAACACCAGCCACTTGACGATGTCGACGCCCTGCCCGCCGTACTCCTCGGGCCAGGACACCACCGACCAGCGGTCGGCCGCGAGCTCGCCCTCCCAGGCGCGGTGGGCCGCGAATCCCTCCCGGGTCTCCAGTGACGGCAGTGGCTCGTCCGGGACATGCCCGGCGAGCCAGTCACGCGCCCGCTGCCTGAACTCCCCTTCCCCGGCGGTGAAGTCGAGGTCCATCAGTGGCCCACCTCTTCGGTCGGTTCTTCCCCAGTGGTCTTCCGCGTCCCCGGCGGCCTTCCCTAACAAGTGTTTGGTAGATTACCCTGAGGTGGAGTCAGTCGTCGAGAGCGAGTCGACAGTCAAGGGGGTCGAGCATGGACGCACCCACGTACGTGCCGGGGCACGGTCTGCTCGCGGGCCGCACCGCCGTCATCACCGCCGCGGCCGGAGCGGGCATCGGCGGCGCCACGGCCCGCCGCTTCCTGGAGGAGGGCGCGCGCATCGTCATCGGCGACGCCCACCCGCGCCGCACGAAGGAGACGGTCGAGGCGCTTGCCGGGGAGTTCGGCGCCGACCGGGTCGACGGGACGCCGTGCGACGTCACGGACGAAGCCCATGTGCAGGCTCTGTACGACCTCGCGGAGCAGCGCCACGGCGGCCTGGACGTCGTCGTGAACAACGCGGGACTCGGTGGCACCGCCGAGCTCACCGAGATGACCGACGAGCAGTGGGACAGAGTCATCGACGTGACACTGAACGGCACGTTCCGCTCCACCAGGGCCGCCCTGCGCCGCATGCGGGCCGCCGACCGGGGCGGCGTGATCGTGAACAACGCCTCGGTGCTCGGCTGGCGCGCCCAGGCGGGCCAGGCGCACTACGCCGCGGCGAAGGCCGGCGTCATGGCCCTCACGCGCTGCGCCGCCGTCGAAGCCGCGCCCCACGGCATACGGATCAACGCGGTGTCGCCCAGCCTCGCCATGCACCCGCACCTCGCGAAGGTCACATCGCCCGAGCTGCTCGAGGAGCTCACCGCCCGTGAGGCGTTCGGGCGGCACGCCGAGCCCTGGGAGATAGCCAACGTCATCGTCTTCCTGGCCAGCGAGTACTCCTCGTACATGACGGGCGAGACGGTCTCGGTCAGCAACCAGCACGCCTAGGCGGAGAATGACCGTGTGTCGAAACCGAAGCAGAGCAGCACCACGACGAAGCAGAGCGCCACGGCCAAGCAGAGCAGCACCACGAAGAAGAAGCCCGCGGTGAGTCCCTCGCCCGAGCGCCGCAGCGAACTCCTCGCCATCGCGGCCGACGTCTTCGCCGAACAGGGGTACAACGCGACCACGGTCCGCAAGATCGCGGACGCCGCCGGCATGCTCGCCGGCAGCCTCTACTACCACTTCGACTCCAAGGAGTCGATGCTCGAAGAGATCCTCTCCACCTTCCTCGCCGAGCTGTGGGACGGGTACGACACCGTGCTCCAGTCGCAGCTCGGCCCCCGCGAGACGCTCGAGGCGCTCGTCACCGAGTCCTTCCGGGAGATCGACCGGCACCGCTCCGCCGTCGCCATCTACCAGAAGGAGTCCAGGCACCTGGTCGCGCAGGCGCGCTTCCAGTACCTCACGGACTCGCAGCAGCGCTTCGAGAAGACGTGGCTGACGACGCTGGAGCGCGGAGTCGAGGAGCGCGTCTTCCGCGACGACCTGGACATCCGGCTCGCCTACCGCTTCGTGCGCGACACCGTCTGGGTCGCCGCGTCCTGGTACCGCCCAGGGGGAGGCCACAGCCCCGAGGAGATCGCCCGCCAGTACCTCTCGATGGTCCTGGACGGCATCGCCGTACGCACGTAGAGAGCGCGTCGTCACCCCGGCGACCGCGCACCGCCCGAGGAGCACGAGGAGTACGCAGTCATGGCCGAGGCCTACATCGTCGAAGCGGTCCGCACCCCCGTCGGCAGGCGCAAGGGCGGCCTCGCGGCCGTCCACCCCGCCGACCTGGGAGCCCACGTCCTGAAGACGCTCGTCGAGCGCACCGGGATCGACCCCGCCGCCGTCGAGGACGTCGTCTTCGGCTGCCTGGACACGGTCGGCCCGCAGGCCGGGGACATCGCCCGTACCTCCTGGCTGGCGGCAGGGCTGCCCGAAGAGGTGCCCGGCGTGACGATCGACCGGCAGTGCGGATCCTCGCAGCAGGCCGTGCACTTCGCGGCGCAGGGCGTCCTGTCCGGCACACAGGACCTCGTCGTCGCGGGCGGCACACAGAACATGTCGATGATCCCCATCGCCTTCGCCTCCCGGCAGGCCGCCGAACCGCTCGGTCTCACCGAAGGCCCGTACGCGGGCAGCGAGGGCTGGCGCGCCCGCTACGGCGACCGGCCCGTCAACCAGTTCCACGGCGCCCAGCTGATCGCCGAGAAGTGGGGCATCACCCGCCGTGACATGGAGGAGTTCGCACTCCGCTCGCACCAGCGGGCCGTCCGCGCGATCGACGAGGGCCGCTTCGACCGCGAACTCACCGCGTACGCGGGCGTGACCACCGACGAGGGCCCGCGCCGCGACACGACCCTGGAGAAGATGGCGGGCCTCAAGCCCGTCCTGGACGAGGGCACCATCACCGCCGCGTGCTCGTCGCAGGTCTCGGACGGCGCCGCCGCGCTGCTCGTCGCGAGCGAACGGGCCGTGCGGGAGCACGGGTTGACGCCCCGCGCCCGCATCCACCACCTCTCGGTGCGCGGCGAGGACCCGATCCGGATGCTGTCCGCGCCGATCCCCGCCACCGCGTACGCCCTCAAGAAGACCGGCATGAGCATCGGCGACATCGACCTCGTCGAGATCAACGAAGCCTTCGCGCCGGTCGTCCTCGCCTGGCTGAAGGAGACCGGGGCGGACCCGGAGAAGGTCAACGTCAACGGCGGTGCGATAGCCCTCGGCCATCCTCTCGGCGCGACCGGCGTCAAACTGATGACGACGCTCCTGCACGAACTGGAGCGCACAGGCGGCCGGTTCGGCCTCCAGACCATGTGCGAAGGTGGCGGTCAGGCGAACGTGACCATCATCGAGCGCCTCTGACCGCGTCCAGTTCCTGGCGCCTGCCTCACTCCTTGCGGGAGTTGCTGACCGGACCCCGCACCGCGAGGCCCTCTCCCCAGCTAGTCTCGATGTCTGTACGTCGATTGAGCGACCTCGGGAGGTAGCGCGATGACGCAGGGACGGCCCGGAGGTGCCATCTGGGCCCCGCTGTGGGAGCGCGATGCGGAACTCGCCGCGGCCGGGCGGGCCGTTGACGAGCTGTGCTCGGACTCGACGACAGCGGGCGGACTGCTCGTCTTCCAGGGCGAGGCGGGGATCGGCAAGACGGCGCTCCTTTCCGAGGTGCGCCGCATCGCACAAGGGCGGGCCATGGTGTGGTCCGCCCGAGGTGGCGAGACCGTCACCTCCGTCCCCTTCAACGTCGTACGCCAGCTGCTGCAGCCGGCTCTCGTCGCGCTCTCCCCGGAGGAGGCACGGGAGTATCTCGGCGACTGGTACGAGATCGCGGGCCCCGCGCTCGGCATAGCCGAGCCGACGGGGCTCCAGGCCGACCCGCAGGGCGTGTGCGACGGTCTGGTGGAGGCGGTGGCGCGGCTTTCGGGGCTGCACTGGCCGCTCGTCCTGCTCATCGACGACGCGCACTGGGCCGACCAGGAGACCCTGCACTGGCTGGCCGCGTTCGCCCAGCGCCTCGACGAACTGCCCGTCCTCGTGGTGGTCGCCCACCGGCCGGACGACGCCACCGGCGAGAGCGCGCGCCACCTCGCGGCCGTCGGAGCGGCGGCCCGCCCCACGCCCCCGCTGCGCGCGCTCACCCCGGACGCGGCGGCCGGACTCACCCGCGCCACGCTCGGCGAGCACGCGGACGCCCCGTTCTGCCGCGAGGTGTGGGCGGTCACCGGCGGCAATCCGTACGAATCCGTGGAACTGCTCGCCAAGGTGCAGGACAGCGAACTGGAGCCGGTGGAGAGCTCCGCCGCCGAACTGCGCGCCCTGAACCGCTCGGCGCGCGGCCGCGGTCTCGTCGCCCGCCTCGAAGGACTCGGCACGGACGTCACGCGGTTCGCGTGGGCGGCGGCGATCCTCGGCACCGCCATCCCGCTCGAGCTCGCAGCCTCGCTCGCCGGGATGACCCGTGAGGCGGCCGAGCGGTGCGCGGAGCGGCTGCGCACCGCGCGCATCCTGCTCGGCGCCGACCAGGGCCTGGAGTTCGTCCATCCGCTGATCGCGAGCACCGTCTACCGCTCGATCCCGCCCGCCACCCGCACCGCGATGCACGGCCAGGCCGCGTGGGCCGTCACGTTGTCGGGCCGTGGCGCGGCAGCCGCATCGCGGCATCTCCTCGAGGTCCATCCGGACGACGACCCCGAGCTGGTCAAGCAGTTGCGCGAAGCGGCGGCCGAGCACCTCGCGGTCGGTGCGCCGGACGCGGCCCGCCGCTGCCTCGAACGCGCCCTGCGGGAACCCCCGCTGCCCGAGACCCACGCGCGCGTGCTCTACGAACTGGGCTGCGCCACGCTCCTCACCTCGCCCGCCACGACCATCGGCCACCTGCGCGAGGCGCTCCACACCCCGGGGCTCGACCGCGGGCTGCGGGTGGACGCCGTCTGCCGCCTCTCCCAAGCCCTGGTGCACAACGACCAGTTGGAGGAGGCCCTGCGTGTCGTGGACGCGGAGGCCGACCGTCTTGAGGGCGGGCCCGACCGGATGCGCCTTGAGGGGGTCCACTACATGTGGGAGGGCATCCACGCGCGCGAGGACGACGCGACGGGACGTTCGCGCCGCCTCGCCGCGCTCGCCGGACCACTGCCGGGACGCGACAACTCCGAGCGCGCCCTGCTGATCCTGCGCGCCTTCGATGCCATGACCCGCGGGGAGAACGCGGAGGAGATCGTCGAGCTCTGCGACCGCACCCTCGTCAACGGCCGCCTCGCGCCGGGCCTCGGCTGGACCGACACGGAGTGGGGCTTCGAGCTCCTGACCATGCTGGGCGGCGCCTATATCTTCACCGACCGCCTCGACCGTGCCGAGAGCGTCTTCGCCGAGGGGGTCCGCGCCTACGAGGCCGCGGGCTGGAGCGGCGGCCATCTGGCCGTGGCCAAGGCCTGGTTGGGTCTGGTGTACCGCAGGCGCGGACGTCTCGCCGAGGCGGAGGCCTCGCTGCGGGAGAGCCTGCGTCTCACCGACCGCGTCGGCAGCGGCCTCCCGATGCACTGGGACGCCGCGTGCAAACTCATCGACACGCTGCTCGCCCGCGGGAAGGTCGACGAGGCCCAGGAGGCCGCCGAGCGCTACGGCATCGCGCCGCCCTTCCCCTCCACGATTCTCCTGCCCGACATCCACTCCGTGCGGGGCCGCCTGCTGATCACCACGGGGCAGCGGCCGGAGGGCATCAGCGAACTGGAGGTGGCGGCGAAGACCGCGAACGAACGCGGCTGCTACAACCCGGTCGTCAACCCCTGGGCGTACGACCTCGCCCGCGCACTCGCCGTGGACGACCCGCGGCGGGCCGCCCAGCTGGTCGCGGACGCACGGGTCCAGGCGGAGCTCTTCGGCACGGACACGGCGATCGGCGAGGCGCTGCGATGCGAGGCGTCCCTGGAGACCGGTCAGCGTGCGGTCGCGCTGTACGCACGGGCCGTGGCCTGCCTGGAGGCATCGCCGTGCGCCTATGAACACGCGGTCGCACGAGTCGAGTACGGAATCGCGGCAGGCTCCGCGAGCGAGCTGGCGCGCGGCCTTGCCCTGGCCGAATCCTGCGGAGCGGACGGGATGGCCGCACGGGCGCGGGCGTCCTTGGAGGTGGCGGGGGTCTGAGAGGCGGGCGGCCGGGCAGGTTCACGGCTCGGCTCCGTCCGCCTCGAAGCGGACGTGGCCGAGGTGGCCGAGGTGGCGGACCTGGCCGGACTTGCGGGACTCGGTCGGGCCCGGCTCCCTGTCGCGCGGGAGCGGATGCGGACCGGTGTCGTGCAGGTCGTGACGGGCGGACCCTGGTCCATCTGTTCACCGTCGACTGACGGGCCTTGTCGGTGGTGCCGTCACTGCCCTGGGCGGTCTGCGCAGAGGGCGTGCACGGGTCTGACGGGCGGAGATGGCTTCGGGCACGGGGCGGGGCAGGACCGGGCAGCGGTCGCCGGGCCCGCCGGAAGCCGCCGCTCAGATCCGCCGCAGCCGCGCACCAACTCAGCGCCTGCGTCCCTCGGAGCCGGGCGGTATTCCGGGTTGTGGCGGGATGCAGGAAGGTGAGGGCCGCTGTTCAGCTTTGCCGTAGCCGCCCAGCAGCTCAGCCGTCGCCGCCCCCTCACCTCAGCCGTCTCCATCTCTCGGAGGCGAGCCCGCATTCCGGGTGGGGCGGGGGTGGAGGAGAGTCCGCCGGGGGCGCTTCCGAGGTTCGCCGCAGCTGCCCCCAGTTCGGTGGTAGTCGCTCCGCCACCTCAGCCGCCCTCCATCTCCCCGGAGGTGAGCTGCATTCCCGGGGTGGGGCGGGGGTGGAGGAGAGCCCGCCGAGGGGGCCACCGAGGTTCGCCGCAGCTGCCCCCAGTTCGGTGGTAGTCGCCCCGCCACCTCAGCCGCCCTCCATCTCCCCGGCGACGCGCCTCGTTCCGGTGCGTGGTGGGGCCGAGGTGAGGCCGGCGGAGGTTGTCGCTCAGTTCAGCCGCAGGCGTCCCACCGTGTCAGTCGCCTCCACCATCATCCGTGTCACCAGCTCCTCGCACGAGGGCAGGTCCTCGATTACTCCGGCGACCTGACCGGAAGCCATGACCCCCGCTTCCGGCACCCCGTCCACCATCGCCGACTTCAGCATCATGGGCGTATTCGCGGCCAGCAGGACCTGGCTCCACGTCATCCCCTTCCCGTGCCGCATCGCGAGTCCGTCCCGGACCATCTCGCCCCACCCCATCCCGGACAGCTTCCGGAACGCCGCCGCGTGCCGCACGGCCCGTGCCAGGGACGTCGCCCGTCCTGACTTCTCCAGCGAGGCGACAAGATCCGTCCGCAGCATCCGGTGCGGGAGACCGTCCACCCGTGTGGTCACCGTGACGTCCTTGACCGACGCGGACAGATAGCGGGCCTTGACCGCGTCCGGCACCGTCGAGTCCGACGTCAGCAGGAAGCGTGTGCCCATCGCGACCCCCGCCGCGCCATAGGCGAGCGCGGCGACGAGTCCCCGGCCGTCGAAGAAGCCGCCCGCCGCGATCACAGGGATGTCCACCGCGTCCACGACCTGCGGCAACAGCACGGTCGTGGCGACCTCGCCGGTGTGGCCGCCGCCCTCGCCGCCCTGTACGACGACCGCGTCCGCGCCCCACGCCGCGACCTTCTCGGCATGCCGTCGCGCCCCGATGGAAGGGATGACGACCACCCCGGCATCCTTCAGCTCCGCTATCAGCTCCTTCGAGGGAGCGAGAGCGAAGGACGCGACCCGCACTCCCTCGTCGACGATGACCCGCACCCGGTCTCGCGCGTCGCCCGCGTCGGCGCGCAGGTTGACCCCGAAGGGCTCGTCCGTACGGGACTTGACCTCCCGGACGGCCGAGCGCAGCTGGTCGACGGTCATCGTCGCGGAGGCGAGGATGCCGAGGGCGCCCGCGTTCGCCGTCGCGGAGACCAGGCGGGGGCCCGCCACCCAGCCCATGCCCGTCTGCACGATGGGGTACCGCACACCGACCAGTTCGGTCAGTGCCGTCTCCATGCCGGGCGGGGCCGATGTCACGAGCGCACCTCGCGCTCGCGCAGACCGCGCGGGTCCACCACGTCCCGGATCAGCCGCAGTTCCTCCGCAGTCGGCTCGCGGGTGCACGGCACGTCGTCGTCCGCCGCCCCCGCGAGCGTGAACCCGGTCGACTCACGCACCTGCTCGACCGTCACGCCGGGGTGCAGGGACACCAGGCGCATCGCGTGGTCCGCCGCACCGAAGTCGAAGACGCCGAGGTCCGACACGACCCGACGCAGGTCGTGGAAGCGCGTCGCGGAAGGACCGGCGGCCGCCGCGCTGTCGTACCCCACGCCGCTGATCATGTCGACCTTCTCGACGAAGACGCGCTTCGAGTGCCGGGGGATCCAGTAACTCACGGGGTTGTTGAGGGTGTTGACCGGGGCTCCGCGCACCCCGAGCAGCTGGCGCTTGGGCCGCTCCCAGTCGCCGATGCAGGAGATGTTCTGGTTCCCGAAGCGGTCGATCTGGCTCGCGCCCATCATCACGTGGCGCCTGCCGCCCATGGCCATCGTCAGATGCCTGCGGTACGGCAACCAGCCTTCCGTCACCGCCGATGTCGCCCCCACGGCGGGCACATCGCCGATCAGCAGCGCCTCCCCGTCCGTGAGCAGCAGGTCCGGCGAGAACGTCAGCTTGGCCAGGCGGGCGGCGATCGCCGGGATCGTGCCCATCGGCGATGCGAGGATCTCCCCTGCGCCCCGCCAGGCCTCCGCGCAGGCGATCACGCAGTACTCGGCGCGGGTGACGGAGGAGGCGGCCGCCCCAGGTGCGCCGGCCGCCGCGGCCGGGTCGGTCTGCGTCATCGCTGCTCCTTGTGCCAGGCCTGGACGGCGGCTTGGTAGTCCTGCTCGGTGCCGGTCAGGAAGCGGTCCTCGAATTCCTTCCAGGCGTCCGGGTCACCCGCGGCGGTGGCGTACGCCTTCTGGAAGGGCTCGTCACGGCCGTAGTCCGGCACGCACGACGTGAAGTGCGCGCCCTTGGGCGTCTCGGTCACGCCCGTCACCGCGTGCCGGGAGATCAGCATCGTCTGCGGTGCCGCCTGCTCGGTGAGCTCGCTCGACTCGACGATCCGCTCGCACGACACGTACGCCGTGTCGGACGCCTCGCAGAACAGGTCGTCGAAGTACGGATCCGGGCCCAGATACTGGGCGTTGCCCAGGCGGTCGGCGCGGTTGAGATGGACCAGCGCGGCGTCCATCCGCAGGGCGGGGACGGCGACCAGCTCCTCCCCGTCGTCGTACGGCGAAGTGACCGTACGCAGCTGGGGGTTGACCCGCAGGACGTCCGAGCCGAGGCCCGCGCGGATCGGCAGGAACGGCAGCCGCTGGGCGCCGGCCGTCAGGCCCTGCATGAACATCGCCTCGTCCAGCTCGACCAGTTCGAAGGCGCCGCGCTCGCGCGCCGCGCGGAAGTGCGGCTCCAGGGGGATCGAGTCGAGGGTCGTGAACGCCGTGACCAGCTTGCGGATCTTCCCCGCCGCGGCGAGCAGGCCGATGTCGGGGCCGCCGTACGCCACGACGGTGAGGTCCGTTATCCCGGACCGCAGCAGGGCCCGCACCAGCGCCATGGGCTTGCGGCGCGAACCCCAGCCGCCGATGCCGAGCGTCATCCCGCTCCGCAGCCGTCCCACGATCGCGTCGGGCGTCATGGTCTTGTCCGTCATGCCCTGCCCTCCTCCTTCTTCTTTCCGGGGCCCGTGCCGAAGTCATCGCGGACGCGGTCCGCCAGGCCGCTCAAGTTCGCCTCGAAGGTGAAGCCCTGCTCGAAGCGGTAGCTGCGGTGCACGTCGACGGGGTCGATGCCGTTGATCGCGGCCTTGGCGAACCGCAGCAGCGTGCCGTCCTTCTGCGCGATCTCGCGCGCCAGATCCAGTGCGGCGTCCGCCAGTTCATCGCGCGGCACGACCCGCCACACGGAGCCGTGCGCGTGCAGTTCGGCCGCGGTGGCCGTGCGCGAGGTGTAATACAGGGCGCGCATCAGGTGCTGCGGGACCAGGCGGGCGAGATGCGTCGCGGCGCCGAGCGCGCCCCGGTCCAGCTCGGGCAGGCCGAACGTCGCGTCCTCGCTCGCCACGATCGCGTCCGCGTTGCCCACGAGGCCGATGCCGCCGCCCAGGCAGAAGCCGTTCACCGCGGCGACGACCGGCACCTCGCATTCATAGACCGCCGAAAACGCTTCATAGCACCCGCGGTTGGCGCCTATCAGCGCGCTGTGGCCGCTGTCGCGCTGCATCTCCTTGATGTCCACTCCCGCGTTGAATCCGCGGCCCTCGGCGGCAAGGACGACGCAGCGCGTCCCGGGATCGCGGCCCGCCGCGCGCACCGCGGCCGCCAGGTCGAACCACCCCTGCACGGGCAGGGCGTTGACGGGCGGGAAGTCGACCGTGACGACGGCGATGCCCTTGTCCGGGGTGGAGGTGGAGACAGACATCAGAGGATCCGCTACCTTTCATCCAGGCCCTTCAATCAAACATTTGTTAGTTAGGAAGGTAGCAGCGATGACTGACACCCGACAGGTGGTGGCCGTCACCGGCGGCACCCGAGGCGTCGGCGCCGGTATCGCCCGCAGCTTCCTCGCCACCGGTGCGCGGGTCGTCGTCTGCGCCCGCAGGCCGCCGGAGCAAGCGGTCGAAGCGGCGGGCTCCGCCGCCGAGTTCAGGCCTCTCGACCTGCGCGACGCGGGGGCGGCGCACACGTTCTTCGCCGATGTGGCCGCCGATCACGGCCGGTTGGACGCCCTGGTGAACAACGCGGGCGGCACCCCCTTCGGGCTGCTCGCCGAATCCGCCCCCGCCCGCCAGGCCAAGATCGTCGAACTCAACCTGCTGGCCCCGCTGTACGCGTCCTTGGCCGCGTACGAGGTGATGCGCGGCCAGGAGCCCGGCGGGGGCAGCATCACGATGATCGGGAGCGTCAGCGGCTCCCGTCCCTCGCCCGGCAGCGGCGCCTATGGCGCGGCCAAGGCGGGCCTGGAGAACCTCGCGCGCACGATGGCCGTCGAGTGGGCCCCGAAGGTGCGCGTGAACACCGTCGTGCTCGGCCTCGCCCGCACCGAGAGCGCCCATCTGCACTACGGCGACGAGGCAGGCATCGAGCAGGTCGCCCGCACCGTCCCGCTCGGGCGCCTCGCCGATCCGTCGGACGTCGGGGACGCGTGCGTCTTCCTCGCCTCCGAAAGCGCGCGCTACATCAGCGGTGCCGCACTGCACCTGCACGGGGGCGGCGAACGCCCCGCGTTCCTGGACGCCGCTTCCGTCAACCACTGAACACGGCGCATCCGTCAACCACTGAACGTATCGGAGGAGTTCCGCATGACCGAGGAGTTCCCAATGAGCTCAGCCGGCAAGCCGGGCACCGGCATCTGCGAGGGCCGCGTCGTGATCGTCACCGGCGCGGGCCGCGGTCTCGGCAGAGCGCACGCGCGCGCGTACGCCGCCGAGGGCGCCAAGGTCGTCGTGAACGACCTCGGCGTGGGGCCCGACGGCTCCGGGGCGTCCGGCGGGCCCGCGCACGACGTCGTCGCGGAGATCCGCGCGTCGGGCGGCGATGCCGTCGCGCACGGCGGCGACATCGCCACGTCCGAGGGCGCCGCGTCCCTGGTGCGTGCCGCGCTCGACGCGTACGGACAGCTCGACACCCTCGTCAACAACGCGGGTTTCCTGCGGGACCGGATGCTGGTCAACCTCGACGAGGACGACTGGGACGCGGTGATGCGGGTGCATCTGAAGGGGCATTTTCTGCCGCTGAAGCACGCGGCGGCGTACTGGCGCGGCGAGGCGAAGGCGGGGCGGGCGCGGCACGCGTGCGTGGTCAACACCAGCTCCGGGGCCGGGTTGTCGGGGAGCGTCGGGCAGGGGAACTACAGCGCGGCCAAGGCCGGGATCCTCGGGCTCACGATGGTCGCATCGGCCGAATTCGCCTCCTACGGAGTGCGGGTCAACGCGATCGCGCCCGCCGCGCGGACGCGGATGACGGAGCAGACCTTCGCGGAGACCATGGCGGCGCCCGAAGAGGGCGGCTTCGACGCGATGGCTCCGGAGAACGTGTCGCCGGTCGTGGTGTGGCTCGGCTCGGAGGCGTCCGCCGGAGTCACGGGCCGCGTCTTCGAGGCCGAGGCGGGGCGCATCACCGTCATGGAGGGCTGGCGGCCGGGACCGACGGCCGACAAGGGGGCCCGCTGGACCCCGGCGGAGGCGGGCGACGCGATGCTGAAGCTGCTCGCCGGGGCGCAGGTGCCGCAGCCGGTGTACGGGGCGAGGTGAGCGGGGACGGAACGCCGCCGGACGGGCTCTGGCCGAGCCGTCCGGCGCGGGTCGGTGACACCGTCAGGTCCCGGACGCCACCCGCACCGGATCGGTGCCCTCCGCACTGTGCCGCTCCGCCCAGTTCTCCAGCGACGTACGGCACGCGTGGTCCAGATGCCGCAGGTCCGTGAGGTCGAGGTCGATCGGGCGGTCCTGGGGCAGTGCCTCGAGCGCGTCGAGGAGCTTGGGGAGGCGCAGGAACGTGGCATTGCCCGTCAGGTGGACGCGGATCGGGCCCGCGCCCTTGTCGACGACCTCCACGTGCACGTGCGAGGTCTCCCACGCGGTCTTCATGACGGCGAGGGCGAGACCGATGAGGACGCCCTCGAACATGTTCACCGTGACGATCGCCGCGGCCGTCACGGCCAGGACGACCGCCTCACCGCGGTGTTCGCGCCACAGCTCCGCCAACTGCCGTACGGGGACGAGCTTGCAGCCCGCGTGCACGAGCACGCCCGCCAGCGCCGCGACCGGGATGAGGGCGAGCGCGGCGGGCAGCAGCGCCGCGAAGAGGAGCAGCCAGACGCCGTGCAGGACGCGGGAGGCCTTCGTGCGTGCGCCCGCCCGCACGTTGGCCGAGCTGCGGACGATGACGGCGGTCATCGGCAGGGCGCCGAGCAGCCCGCACACGGTGTTGCCCGCGCCCTGCGCGATCAGTTCCTTGTCGTACGACGTACGCGGGCCGTCGTGCAGGCGGTCCACCGCGGCCGCGCTGAACAGGCTCTCCGCCGACGCGATCAGGGCGAAGGCGAGGACGGTGCCGATCGCGCCGAGACTCAGCAGATCCCCGAAGACGGCAGCGTCCGGCATCCGGACCGCCTCGATGAGCCCCTGCACCTCGACCGTCGCCACCGGCAGGGAGAAGAGCAGCGTGGCACCCGTGGCGAGCGCCACGGCGGCGAGCTGTGCGGGCACCACGCGGAGCTTCGCGGGGAGCCGGTGCCAGCACACGAGCACGGCGATGGTGCCGAGGCCGAGCGCGAAGGCGGTCAGGGCGCGCTGTGAGCCGATGATCCCGGTGAGCATCCCCGGCAGCCCGGCGATCTTGTCGAGGCCGCTCGCGGGGGCTTCACGGTCTGCCATGGCGTACAACTGCCCGGCGATCAGGATGAGTCCGATGCCGGCGAGCATGCCCTCGACGACGGCCACGGAGATGGCGCGGAAGAAGCGGCCGAGCCGGAGGGCTCCCATGGCCAGCTGGAGGATCCCGGCGACGAGCACGAGGGCGCCGAGCGCCGCGAGACCGTACTCCCGCACGGCTTCGTGGACGAGGACGGTGAGTCCCGCGGCGGGACCGCTGACCTGGAGGCTGCTGCCGGGCAGCAGGCCGGTGACCAGACCGCCGACGATGCCGGTGATCAGGCCGAGTTCGGCGGGCACTCCGGAGGCGACGGCCACGCCCACGCACAGGGGCAGGGCGACGAGGAAGACGACCACGGAGGCGGCGACATCGTGCCGCGCGCTGTCGGGCGGCCTGAGCAGGGAGCGGGCGCGGTCGAGTACGGAGACAGGGGAAGGCTGCATGTCGGTTGACTCCTGAGCGCCGTGGGGGGCGCATCGGTGTGACGTGGACCGGTGTTCGGGTCCGGCCGGCGGACGCGTCGGAAGCGTCGGACGCGTGTGCCTGGCGGCACGGCCGTGCCGGAGGAACCGATCAGCAGCGGAAGACCTGGAGCAGGGCCGGAAGCTCGCGGCCCGCTGGTCTCGTCTCGTGGTGGGCGGCGGCGACGGGGCGCTGCGCCGGCGTGCCGTCGTCCGCGGCCGTGACGGCGTGGGCCTGTAGATGCGGGGCCGTGTCGGGGGTGAGGTCGCGGCAGTGCGGTCGGCCGCGCGCCTGGAAGCGCTCGGAGCTCTCCGCCGGGTGCGTGTCGTCGCCGCAGTGCGCGTACGGTGCCGTGGCCGGTGGGATGCGGGATTCCGCGCCGGACGCGGGTTCGTTGACCCCGTGCGCGAAGAACTGGACGATCACCAGGAGCACGGCGAGCAGCGCCGCGGGCAGCACCCGCCTGCGCACTCCGGCTCCCGTCACAGTGGCAAATTCCTCACGTGGCCGCGTAACTCGCATGGTCACCAAGTAACTTAACCCGCCAGATGTGTCACCTGGGTGACCGGCGGTGAGATGGCGCGACTGCCACCCTTCGATCACGCGTACGTGATGCGTTTGCGCGGGCAGAGCGTGCGGGCGAGGTGAGGGTCCCGCGCGGGAGAGCCCGCCCGGGAGAGCGCCGCTCGCACCACGCGTCAGCGCACGTCCGGCCCGCCGGTGAGGCGGCGGAGCCCGTATTGCGCCACCCGAAACCCATCCGAAACCACCCCAACGCACCGCCCACCTACACTCCGGCCCATGGCGCGGATCCTGCCCTTCCAGCCCAGGCGGCTTCCCACCGGCGACGAGAGCGGGGCCCTGCTGCAGTTCCGAACCGTGCACGGCTACCGGCGCGCGTACCGCGTGGCCGGTGAGGGACCGGCGATTCTGCTGATCCACGGCATCGGCGACTCATCGGCGACGTGGTCCCCGCTGATCCCCCAACTGGCCCGCAGCCACACGGTCATCGCCCCCGACCTGCTCGGTCACGGCGCATCCGAGAAGCCACGGGCCGACTACTCGGTGGCCGCGTACGCCAACGGAGTGCGGGACCTGCTCGGCGTGCTCGGTGTCGAGCGGGTCACCCTCGTCGGGCACTCGTTCGGCGGCGGTGTCGCCATGCAGTTCGCCTACCAGTTCCCCGAACGCGTCGACCGGCTCGTCCTGGTGAGCACGGGCGGCGTCGGACCGCAGGTCACCCCCGTGCTGCGGGGCGTCTCGCTGCCCGGCGCCGCGCTGCTGCTCTCCCTGCTCGGACTGCCCGGTGCCGATGTGCCGGTGCGGGCGGTGGTCGCGCTGCTCCGGCTGCTCGACACCGGTCTCGGGCGGGACGCCCCCGAACTGATGGGCCTGGTCGGCGCGCTGCCGGACGTGTGGGCGCGGGCCGCGTTCATCCGCACCCTGCGGTCCGTCGTCGACTGGCGCGGCCAGGTGGTCACCATGCTGGACCGCTGCTACCTCGCCCAGGGCATGCCCACGCTCCTCGTCTGGGGCGACCGGGACGGCGTCCTGCCGGTCGACCACGCGTTCACCGCGCACGAGGCGATGCCCGGCAGCCGCCTCGAAATCTTCCCGGACGCCGGGCACTTCCCCTTTCACGCCGACCCCGCGCGCTTCCTCTCGCTCGTCGAGGAGTTCATCGGGGCGACGGAACCGGCCAATTGGAGCATCGAGCAGTGGTGGCGCCTGCTGCGGGCGGGGCGGCCGGGCGACGACGCGTACATCGACGAGATGGAACGGCGCTATCGCGAGGCGAGCGAGCGGAGCGCCACCTAGAGACTCCCCGTAAGTCCTACGAAGCCCGCCAGACCGTCATGTCCGCGCTCAGGAAGCTGAACCCGCCGTTCGGCAGTGCGGTCGACTTCACCTGGACCACGAGCAGGGCGATGTCTCCGGCGGGGTTCTTCACGCAGATCTCGCTGCCGGCCGCCACCGCGGCCAGCGGGAGGTCGTGGCTGTCGGCGCCCTGGAGGACGGTGCGGCACGATTCGAGGGTGGCCCCCGGCTTGCTGTACAGCAAGGTGATCACGCTCTTGTCGCTCTCCAGCGCGCAGCTGTTCTCCCCGCAGACGAAGCGGATGTCGCCCTTGCGGTCCTTGCGGTCGACCGGCTCCCTGAGGCTCACGGAGTTCTTCTCGTCGAACCACTCCTGGGGGTACGCGACGGCCTGCGGCGGGGTGGTCGCGGTCGACGAAGAGCCCGATGAGGGGCGCGACGCGCCTGCCGCTCCGTCGCTCTTGTCGCCGGTGCCCGAGCCCTCGCCGGTCGCTGCTCTCTCGCCGTCCCCCGAAGACCCGCCGGATGCCGACCCGGATGCCGCGCCGGATCCCGAGGACCGCTCGGACGCCGCCGAACCGGACTTCGCGGACGTGTCCCGGTGGCGCAGCAGATCCGTCGCGTCCATCACCGTCCACGTCAGGCCGAGCACCAGCAGCGCACTCCCCGTCACGATGCCCGTGATGAGCCCGTTGCGTCTTCGGCGGGCCCGCCGCTCGTCCGCCCCCGTGGGCACGGTCGGCCGCGGCGGCGCGAACAACGGCTGCGTGTGCATCCGCGTGGGGTGGGGGAGCGGCGCAGGAACCGACACCTCCGGCCCGGTGACCTCCCGCCAGACGGCCGGCCCCGCGCCCGCGTCGGCGTCCCCGCCGAGCCGCTGCCTGCACCAGTCGACGATCTCCGCCAGGGTGGCCCGCTCCGCCGGATCGGCGGCCAGGCACCGGGCGAACAGCGGCCGCAACTGCGCGGGCAGCAGGGAGAGATCGGGCTCCGAGTGCACGATCCGGTACAGCACACTGACCGAGGGCCCGTCCCCGTACAGCGGCTCGCCCAGTGCCGCGAACGCCGCTGTCTGGCCGAGCGCGAAGACGTCGGTGGCCGCCGTGACCTCGCCCACGGACGCCTGCTCGGGAGCCATGAACTGGGGGGTGCCGATGGCGCTGCCCGTGGCGGTGTGCGGGGAGGTTGCGCCCGAGGCCAGCGAGATGCCGAAGTCGATCACGCGCGGCCCGTCGGCGGCGAGGAGCACGTTCGAGGGCTTCAGGTCACGGTGCACGATCCCCGCGCCGTGGATGGCCTGCAGCGCCTCGGCGACCCCCGCCATCAGCCACAGCACGGCAGGTACCGGCAGCGGCCCGCCCCGGGCGACCGCATCCGACAGAGAGGGACCGGGCACGTACAGCGTCGCCAGCCAGGGCGGTACGCCGTCCGCGTCGGCGTCGATCAGCTCGGCCGTGTAGGCGCCCCGGACCCGCTGGGCCGCCTTGATCTCCCGGCTGAACCGCCGCCGGAAGGCCGGGTCGTCGGCCAGCTCGGGCCGCACCACCTTGATCGCCAGCGGGCGGCCGCCCTGCGTGTGCGACAGGTAGACCCGGCCCATGCCTCCCGCGCCGATCCGGGCGGCGATGCGGTAGCCGGCCACCACGGGCGGATCGTCCGCCTGCAACGGCTGGAACACCTCAGTCGCGTCGTTCATCGCCACGTGCCCCCCCTGCTCTCCCCTGACCCCCTGATCAGCAGCAGCCTAAAGGGTGCCCATGACCGCTACTCCTCCGCCAGGACCCGCTGCGCCACCGCGAACGCCGAATTGGCCGCCGGGACGCCGCAGTAGACGGCCGTCTGCAGCAGTACCGCCCCGATCTCCTCGGGCGTGAGCCCATTGCGGCGGGCCGCACGGACATGCATGGCCAGCTCGTCGTAGTGCCCGTGCGCGACCAGGGCGGTCATGGTGATCATGCTGCGCTCGCGATGCGCGAGGGTGGGGTCGGTCCAGATCTCGCCCCAGGCGTAGCGCGAGATGAAGTCCTGGAAGCGGGCCGTGAAGGGCGTGGTGTTCCCCTGCGCGCGGTCCACGTGCGCGTCGCCCAGGACCGCTCGCCGCACGGCCGTCCCGCTCGCGGCCGCTCCCGTCAGGTGCGTGCGCAGCGCGGCGACCACGGCTTCCGGCCGCTCGGCGGGCGCCAGATGCGATGCGCCCGCCAGCTCCGTGAGGGAGGCGCCCGGCACGGCGTCGGCGATCTCCCGCGCGTGGGCGGGCGGCGTGGCCGGGTCCTCGCGGCCCGCGACGACGAGCGTGGGCGCGGTGATCGTCGCGAGCGACTCCCTGATGTCGTACGCCGCCAGGGCGTCGCAGCACGCGGCGTACGCGTCGGGGTCGGTGCTGCGGTGGTCGTCCACCAGGCGGGGGACCGTGAACCCGGGCGTGAACCAGCGGTCCGGCGCGCTGAGGGCGAGGTCGGCGAGGCCTTCGCGGCGTACGAGTGCCGCGCGCTCCTCCCAGCGGGCGCTGCCGCCGAAGTGCGCCGACGAGCAGATCACGGCGAGGCTCTCCACCCGCTCCGGGCGGTGCGCGGCCAGGTGCAGGCCGACGGCGCCGCCGAGGGAGACACCCGCGTACGCGAAACGGTCGATGCCGAGGGAGTCGGCGAGCGCGATGACGAGCGCGGCCAGGTCGGCGACGGTGGCCCCCGGGCCGATCAGGTCGGCGGATGACGTGCCGTGGCCGGGCAGGTCCCAGCGGATGACCCGGTGGGAGCTGGAGAGTTCGGGTGCCACGGCGTCCCACAGGGCGGTGGACGTGCCGACGGAGGAGCCGAGGAGGAGAGGGGGTGCGGTCGGCGCGCCCTCGGTGGTGTGGTGCGGCAGCTTGCCGGTCATCGTCGCTCCAGGGCTCGGTCCGTGAGGGCTCCGGCGGAGCCGGTGTAACGGGTGGGGTCGGTGAGTTCGGTGAGGTCGACGGCCGAGAGACCGGGCTCTTCGCCGAGGACGTCCGCGAGGGACCTGCCCTCGTCCCGGGTGCGCAGGGCCGCCGACGTGAGGAGTTCCTTCGCGCGGGCCCTGCCCAGGAGCGGGGTCAGCTCCGCCGTGAGGCGTTCGGAGACGATCAACCCGTGGGTGAGGCCGAGGTGCTGGCGCATCGCGTCCGGGTGGACCCGGAGGTTCTCGGTGAGCTCCGCCGCGTGGAGGCTCGCGCCGCCGACCGTGCGCAGGAGGTCGCGCAGGGGTTCCCACTCCGCGTGCCAGGCGCCCGCAGGGCGTTCGTCCTCGGCGGCCATCGACGCGTGCAGCGCCGCCGCCAGGCCGGGGGAGCGCCGGGCGGCGGCCGCGATGAGCGTGGAGCGGACGGGGTTCGCCTTGTGCGGCATGGCGGAGGAGCCGCCACCCGCTCCTTCGGAGACCTCGGCGAGCTCCGTGCGGCTGAGGGTGAGGACGTCCGTGGCCGCCTTGCCCAGGGCTCCGGCGGTGAAGGCGAGGGCGGCGCCGAGATCGGCGACCGGGGTGCGGAGCGTGTGCCAGGGGAGGGCGGGTTCGGCCAGGTGGAGATGGCGGGCATAGGCCGCGACGAGGCTCTCCCCGAGCCCGCCCACGTCCGGGAGGGCCTGCGATGGTGAGTCGCCCACGTCCGGGAGGGCCTGCGATGGTGAGTCGCCCGCTTCCGGGAACGCCCCCGACGCCGAGTCGGACCCGTACGCCCCGAATGCGGCCAACGTGCCTGCCGCGCCGCCCAGTTGAGCCGGAAGCGCGGCACGCACCGCCCGTGCCCTGTCCCGCGCGTCGAGCACCAGCGCGCGCCAGCCCGCCGCCTTGAGGCCGAACGTCGTCGGGACCGCGTGCTGCGTCAGGGTGCGCCCTGCCATCACCGTGTCCCGGTGTTCCGAGGCGAGGAGTGCGAGTGCCGCCTCCGTGCGGGTCAGGTCAGCCAGGATCAGGTCCAGCGTGCGCCGCGCGACCAGCATCATCGCCGTGTCCATGATGTCCTGGCTGGTCGCTCCCCGGTGGACGTAGGGCGCCGCCCACGCGGGCACCGCCGCCGTCAGGTCCGCGACCAGCGGGATCACGGGGTTGCCGCCGGATCGCGCGCGGAGCGCGATGTCGCGTACGTCGAAACGGTCGCCGCGGGCCGCTTCGGCGACGGCCGTGGCCGCCTCCGCCGGGGCCAGGCCGACCGTCGCCTGGGCCCGTGTCAGCGCGGCCTCCGCGTCCAGCATCGCCTGCAGAAACGCGGTGTCGCCGGTTGCCGCCTCGGCCGGGGTGCCCGCCCGCCCGGGGGCGAGCAGGCCGACGTCGGTACCTTCAAGACTCACTGGAACTCCAGGAACACCGTTTCGCCCTCGCCCTGAAGGCGGATGTCGAAACGGTACGTGTGGCTCGCCTCGGGGCGGGCGATCAGCGTCGTGCGCCGCGCCGGGTCGAGGGAGGCGAGGAGCGCGTCGCCCGGCTCGTCGACCAGGTACGCGCGCGTGTACAGGTGGTGGAGCAGACCGCGCGCGAAGACGGCGACCGCGATGTACGAGACACCGCCCGGCGGGAGCGTACGCACGGTGAAGTGGCCGTCCGCGTCGGTCGGGACGCGGCCGAACCCGGTGAACGCGAGTCCGTCACGGCCGATGACCTCACCCGTGACGGGGTCGTGCCGCAGCGATCCCGGCGCACCCGTGCGGGAGCCGTCGGGCGCGGGCTGCCAGGTCTCGATGAGGGCGTCGGGCACGGGGTTCCCCGCGCCGTCGTACACGTACCCGTGCAGGGTGATCGTGTCCGGGTGGCCGGCCGGAGCGACCTCGCCGCCCCGCGGGAAGGGCAGCGCGTAGCCGTAGAAGGGGCCGACCGTCTGGGAGGGAGTCGGAGCGTACGACATCAGTGGTTCTCGCCTTCCTCGAAGAGCGTCGCGGAGGGGCCGTCGAGGACGATGTCCCAGCGGTAGCCGAGCGACCACTCGGGGGTGGAGAGATCGTGGTCGTAGGCGGAGACGAGGCGCGCTCGCGCCGACTCGTCGGTGACCGAGCGCAGGACCGGGTCGTAGGCGAACAGCGGGTCGCCGGGGAAGTACATCTGCGTCACCAGGCGCTGCGTGAACGCCGCGCCGAAGAGCGAGAAGTGGATGTGCGCGGGGCGCCACGCGTTGACGTGGTTGCGCCAGGGGTAGGCGCCCGGCTTGATCGTCGTGAAGGAGTACGTTCCCTCGTCGTCGGTCAGGCAGCGGCCGAAGCCCGTGAAGTTCGGGTCGAGCGGCGCCGGGTGCTGGTCGAGCTGGTGGGCGTAACGGCCGGACGCGTTGGCCTGCCACAGCTCGACCAACTGGCCGCGCACCGGCCGTCCTTCGCGGTCCAGGACACGGCCGGACACGGTGATCCGCTCGCCGAGCGGCTCGCCCAGGTGCTGGCGGGTCAGGTCCCGGTCGAGCGCCGTGATGTCGGTGACGCCGAACGCGGGGCCGCTCAGTTCCACCGCCTCCGGGTCGCGCAGCGGGATCAGCGGCTGCTTGGGGTGGCGGAAGTGGCTGCTGCGGTACGGGGGGTAGTCGCGCGGCGGGTGATCGGCGGGCGCCGCGGCAGCTTGCGCCTTGGCGACCTCCGTGTCTATCTCCTGCTGGCTGAGCCCGTCGGGCAGGGGTTCGGTGAGGGGCATGTGTCTCGGCTCCGTGAGTACGGCGTGGTGGCGACGGTGGTGGTGGTGGGGGGGGGGTGACGGCTCAGCGTTCGAGGACCAGGGCGAGGCCCTGGCCGACGCCGATGCAGAGGGTGGCGACGCCTGTGCCCGAGCCGCGCCGGGCGAGCTGATGGGCGACGGTGCCGGCCAGCCGCGCGCCGGACGCGCCGAGCGGGTGACCGAGCGCGATGGCGCCGCCCTGCGGGTTCAGGACGTCCGGGTCGAGGCCGGGCCATTCGGCCACGCACCCCAGCACCTGTGCGGCGAACGCTTCGTTGAGCTCCAGCGTGCTCAGGTCACCGAAGGACCTGCCCGCCTTCGTGAGCGCCCGGTCGACGGCCTCGACCGGTGCGAGCCCGAAGTGGTGCGGCTCGATCGCGGACACGGCGGACGCCGAGACACGGGCCAGCGGCTCGCGGCCCGTAGCCCTGAGCCCTTCCTCGTCGACCAGGAGCAGCGCGGCGGCGCCGTCGTTGAGCGGCGACGCGTTGCCGGGCGTGACCGTGCCGTCGGGGGTTCGGAAGGACGGCTTGAGTCGGGCCATCGCCTCCAGGGACGCGTCGGCGCGTACGCACTCGTCGCGCTCGAAGAGGACGGCGTCGCCCTTGCGTTGCGGGACGGCGACCGGTGCGATCTCCGCGTCGAACAGGCCGTCCTTCTGGGCCTGCGCCGCCTTGCGGTGCGAGGCGAGTGCGTACGCGTCCTGCTGCTCGCGCGTGATCCGGTGCTTGTCCGCGATGAGTTCGGCGCTCTCGCCCAGCGGGACCGTCCACTGCGGCTCCATCCTCGGGTTGACCATGCGCCAGCCCAGAGTCGTGGAGTACAGCTCCGTGTGCCCGGCGGGGAACGGCCGGTCGTTCTTCGGCAGGACGTAGGGCGCGCGGGTCATCGACTCGACTCCGCCGGCCAGGGCGATGGAGACGTCGCCGAGCGCGATGGCTCGCGCGGCCTGGATGACGGCTTCGAGTCCGGAGGCGCAGAGCCGGTTGACGGTCACGCCGGGCACCGTCACGGGCAGGCCCGCGAGCAGGGCGGCCATGCGGCCGACGTTGCGGTTCTCCTCGCCCGCGCCGTTGGCGTTGCCGAAGTAGACGTCGCCGATCAGTGCGGGATCCAAGTCCGGTGTACGGGCGAGGAGTTCACGGATGGCGTGGGCGCCGAGGTCGTCGGGCCTGACGCCCGCGAGTGCGCCGTTGTACTTGCCGACGGGGGTGCGTACGGCGTCGACGATGTAGACGTCACGCAGGCTCATGACGGGGTTCCTTCGGGGATGGCGGCACAGACGGCTTCGGGGATGTGGACCGTGGCGGCGGTCTTGGCGATGACCTCGGCCGTGGTGACCCCGGGGGCCAACTCGACCAGTTCCAGGCCGGTTTCGGTGACGTCCAGGACGCCGAGGTCGGTGATGATCCGGTTCACGCAGGCCCGGCCGGTCAGCGGCAGTGCGCACTCCTGAAGGATCTTGGGCGAGCCGTCCTTGGCGGTGTGCGTCATCGCCACGATCACCGTGCGCGCCCCGTGCACCAGGTCCATCGCCCCGCCGATCCCCGTGATCATCTTGCCGGGGATCGCCCAGTTGGCCAGGTCCCCGCGCGCGGAGACCTGCATGGCTCCGAGCACGGCGACGTCGATGTGGCCGCCGCGGATCATCCCGAAGGACAGCGCGGAGTCGAAGTAGGAGGCTCCGGGCCGGACGGTGACCGTCTCCTTGCCCGCGTTGATCAGGTCCGGGTCGACCTCGGCGTCCGTGGGGTAGGGGCCCACGCCGAGAATGCCGTTCTCGGACTCCAGGACCACCTCGACGCCCTCGGGGAGGTAGTTGGGGATCAGGGTGGGCAGTCCGATGCCCAGGTTCACGTACTGACCGTCGCGCAGCTCGCGTGCGGCGCGTGCGGCCATCTGCTCACGGGTCCAGGCCATCAGCCGCTCACCGTCCCTCGTGCCGCGGGCGCGGAGGCCGTGCGCCGTTCGATGCCCTTGTCCACTGCCTGCTCCGGGGTCAGCTCGACGACCCGCTGTACGTAGATCCCCGGCAGGTGTACCGCGTCGGGGTCGATCTCGCCCGGCTCCACCAGCTCCTCCACCTCGGCGACGGTGATCCGTCCCGCCATCGCGGCGAGGGGGTTGAAGTTGCGGGTGGACTTGTTGAACACGAGGTTCCCGTGGCGGTCGCCCCTGGCGGCCCGCACCAGCGCGAAGTCGGTCCGGATGCCGCGCTCCAGGACGTACTCCTCGCCGTCGAACTCCCGCACCTCCTTGGCCGGGGATGCGAGCGCCACCCCGCCCGAGCCGTCGTAGCGCCACGGCAGCCCGCCGTCGGCGACCTGCGTGCCCACCCCGGCCGGCGTGTAGAACGCGGGGATCCCGCACCCTCCGGCGCGCAGCCGCTCGGCGAGCGTGCCCTGCGGGATCATCTCGACCTCCAGCTCACCGCCCAGGTACTGGCGGGCGAACTCCTTGTTGGCGCCGATGTACGACCCGGTCACCCGCGCGATCCGGCCCGCGGAGAGCAGCACCGCGAGCCCCGACTCCATCGCCCCGCAGTTGTTGGACACCACCCGCAGACCCGAGACCCCGGACTCGTACAGCGCCCCGATCAGCACGCCGGGCACACCGCTGAGACCGAACCCGCCCACCGCGAGCGACGCGCCGTCCGGCACGTCCGCCACCGCGTCGGCGGCGGAGGCCACCACCTTGTCCATCCGTCGAGCCTCATCTCTTCCAGGCCTTCGATGCCCCGTCCATGCCCCGCACATTAATCAGGGCACTGACTATTTCTGCGAGGTTGAACTTACGCTGCCACTCGTTCCCTAAGCCGTCAAGGGCGAGTACTGTTCAGTGCACCTACGAAAAATCCGTGCGCGAGGCACGCGAGGCAGTGGAGGAACTCATGGCCGCGGTGGACCTGACCACCCACCCCGGGCACCTGGCCCGGCGGCTGCAGCAGGCGCACTATCTGCTGTGGAACACGATGGTCTCCGAGGAGATCACCTCGCCGCAGTTCGCCGTCCTGAACGCCCTGATCGCCGAGCCCGGCCTTGACCAGCGCACCGTCGGCGAGCGGGTCGGCCTCGACCGGTCCACCATCGCGGAGGTCATCAGCCGCCTGATGCGCCGCGAGCTGCTCGACAAGGTGCGCGACCCGCAGGACGGCCGCCGGTATCTGCTGCACCTCACGGACGAGGGCAAGCGCACGCACCGCAAGCTGACCGTGCGCACGGCCCGGATGAACCAGGTCTTCCTCGGGCCGCTCTCCGCGGACGAGCAGACCCTGTTCTTCGACCTGATCCAGCGGGTCTCGGACGCGGCGGAGGACCTCCGCAACCCCGCCGAGCAGCTCGCCGCCCCCCGGGGCTGAGACCGCAGAGACCGCGGCCGGGCCCTCACGCCTTCGCGTACACCACCCACACCTGGCCCTTCGCGAACGGCAGCGGCTCACCGCCGTCCGCCGCCGTGAACTCCGTGCCGTCCTGCTGGGACGACCGCTCCCAGCGCGCCGCGTAGGCACGGCCGTCCCGCAGGACCCGTGCCTTCCCCGAGCCGACGGTCTCGGTGAACGGCGTGTTGTTCCCCGAGCGGTCGTGGAAGCGGGACTCGCGCACCTTCACGTACTGCACGACGACCGTCGAGGCGGCCAGCTGCTTGCCGTCGGCCGTGCGCGCCCGCGTGCCGTCCATGGAGACCAGCCAGCGATCCTGCTCGCCCGACCAGGTGAAGGTGAACCGTGCCGCGGGGAAGCGGACCGTGCGCTCACGCTCCGGGGTGCCGCCCTTGGGACGCGGACCGAACTGGAAGCCCGTGCTCTCCAGGCCCCCCTTGCCCAGATCGGCGTCGAGCGCCTTGGGACGTACGAAGAGGTTGTGCGGGGCCGGCTTCGCGCCGCTGCGGAAGTAGGCGTCGCCCGGCGCCTTGCCGGGCGAGAGCGGTCGCAGGGGAGCCGCCGAGATCAGCGGCAGGAGCTTCGACTGCGCCCCGGAGAACGCGAGAGCCGGATCGTCGAACTGCCGCAGCAGCTCCAGATCCGTCTCCCGCGCGCTGCGCACCGGTCCGATCACGGGCGGCAGCCGCCCCGCGTACACCGCCATCAGGCGGCTCAGCCCGGCCTCGACCTGTTCCGCGTACACGACGTCGGCCGCGTCCAGGCCCGTCTGCGGGCGGGCCGGGCCCACATTGTCGATCTTCACGGCGAGGACCCGCCCACCCGGGTCCGCCTTCCCGTCGCCACCCCTGGTGTCGCTCAGGGTGCAGCCGGGCACCAGGCCCAGGGCGGCGACGGCCGCCACCGCCGCCACCGTCATGCGTCGTGTCCGCGTTCCTGCTCCCGTTCCCATACTGGCTCTCTACCCCGTCTGCCCCTGCTCTCCCGTCCCGCGGACCCTCGGTCCTCGCGCCCCTGAGTCCGTCACCCCAGGTCGAGGGCGTTGCGCAGGCCGAGCCGGTAGCGGGTGCGGTCATGGCGCTTGAGGAGCTCGATCGCGGGGGCGCGGAACAAGGAGGCGACCGTGCACGGTGCGGCGTCCGAACCGACCCTCTCCAGGAGAGCGTTCACCGCCTGGCGCGCCGATGTGTTGGCGCCCTCCATGGTCGCGAGGTCGATCGGCACGGACACGTAGTCACCCGCCAGATAGAGGTTGGGGATCTTCGTGGCGGCCGACGGGCGGTTGTGGAGTGTGCCGACCGGGTGGATGAGCAGCTCGTCCTCGTTGGTCGGGTTCGGTGTCCCGATGCCGTCGACGCCCGGGTCCAGGAACCACGAGTGCAGCTTGCCGTCGCTCAGGACCACCTTGCCGGTGTCGTTGAGGGCGGCCTTGAGCTGCGCCCACACCTCCTTGGCGACCTCGTCGCGCGTGCACTGCTTGGCGGTCTTGCCGTAGAGGATCCCCGGCTTGTCCCACTCGGAGATGTCCACGGAGAGGCACTCGACCGCGACGCCGTCGCCGTACTCCGCGGGGAAGTCACGGTCCGGCCAGTGGCCCGCCTGCGCGATGCCGGTGAGCGACCAGGGGGAGTCGATGCAGTTGAAGTGGCCCTTCACCACGGGCGGGCGCTCCGTCAGATAGAACTGGATGCCCGTCATCCAGTCCGTCTCCAGCTTGTCGCAGCGCGCCAACTGCGGGTCGGCCGCCTTCAGTTCCGCGCTCCACGTCCTGCGCGCGTGCTCCACCGGCATGGCCTGGATGTAGTGGTCGGCGGTGACGTCGTGGCGTACGCCGTCGGGATCCTCGATGACGGTCTTCGTGATCCGGCCACCGGCGAAGCCCAGCTGCCGCACGTTCCAGCCCATGCGGAACTCCACGCCCAGCGACTTCAGATGGGTCACCCAGGGATCGATCCACGCCTCGTTCGTCGGCGCGTTGAGCAGCCGGTCCGGCGGGCCGTCGGCGCCCTGGCCGAGCGCGTTGAAGACGAAGGCCTCGCCGAGCGTGCCGACGGTGCGGGTGCTCGCCTCCTCGGCCTTGGTGGCGACGATGTTGCGGGTGACGCCGATCGCGAGGATGCGCTGGTAGTCCTTCGACATCTTCGCGGCGCGCACGAACTCCCACCAGGGCATCGCCTCCCAGGTGTCGTCGCGGCGCTCGTCGCAGCTGGTGAGGAAGACAAGGGCGCGGTTCACGAAGTACGCGACCTCGTGCGCGGGGAGGTTGAAGGCGGTGTCCAGGAGCGCGGTGAGCGCCCGCGCCAGATCGTCCAGGGTGAGCTTCTCCGGCTCGCTGCCCGGCCACGGGATCGGCATCCGGATGTCCTCGCGCCCGGTGCGCGCGAACGACATCTCGCGCGGCGCCGCGAGGTTGTCCCAGACGCCGTTCGGGTTCCCGGGGAAAGGGATGCGGCGCATCGTGTCCGGGAGGTTGTGGTAGATCCCCGGGATGAAGCGGAACCCGTGCTCGCCGGGCAGCGGCCTGCGGTTGCCCTTCGCGCTGTCCGGTACGTCCATGCTGCGGGCCTTGCCGCCGAGCGCCCTGCGCTCGTAGACCGTGACGGCGAAGCCGCGCTCGGCCAGTTCATGGGCCGCCGTGAGACCGGCGACACCGCCGCCGAGCACGGCCACGGACTGCCGCGCCGGATCCGCCCGCGGGGCGCGGTCGTCGGCCGCCGCGGGCAGCGCTCCCGCCCCGAGGGCCGCCATGCCGCCCGCCGCGGCCGCCCCCGCGACGAACGTCCGCCTCGTGCTGCCCGCAGCTCCCGAACACCCCATGAACCGTCCCCCTTACCGTAAGTAACTCCCGTATCAGGCGAGGGAGCTTACGGTCGGCGCCCGTGACGGGGAAGCGGCGCGAGGCCGCACGGCCGAACATTGGCGTGAATGCGTTCCCGGCAGGGGTGCCGGGCGGTGGTGTGACGTGCGTATGGCCGGAGTGCGAAGGCTGCGTTTCCGGAAAGCCGGGGCGCGTGAGATGACTTGACCCTCTCTTGGCGCCGTGGCTAGTTTCGACGCCATGCGAATATCCCGGCGGTTCAAGCAGCGGCGCGCTGTTGATCTGATGCGCGTCGCCACCGCTCTGTGTAGCTGACGCTCGGAACGTATCTCGTAGGAAGTCTCGGAATTCCAGGCTTCTCCTTCTTCCGTGCACGTCCGCACTCCCGGGAAAGAGCCCATGCCCACACACAAACGGGCAGCGCTCGGCGCTGCCCTCGTCGCCCCGCTGCTCCTGGCGGGATGCGCCGACAACACCTCGTCGACCACGACGGTCGACGCCAAGCAGGTCTCCGCCAAGATCCCGGAGAAAGCGGATCCGGACACCACCATCACCGTCGGAGCGCCGGACGCCCAGGTCGCCCTGAAACTCTCAGGACAGCTCGGCAAGCTGCCCTTCAAGGTGAAATGGGCCAACATCAGCGGTGGCCCCCAGTGCTCCGAGGCATTCAGGGCGCATTCCCTCGACGTGTGCTCCGCTGCTGAAATCCCGTCCATTCACGCGCATTGGACGGGACTCGACACAAAACTGGTGGCGGCCAAATTCCGCAAGGACCCGCTGAAGCACCCCACGTACGAAATCGGAATCGCACCCGGCGCGGACATCGACACACTGAAGGACCTGCGCGGCAAGAAGATCGCCTACAGCCCGGGGCAGGCGCAGGGCGCACTCGTCCTGCGGATCCTCGCCAAGGCGGGACTCGCCAAGGACGACGTGGAACTCGTCGAACTGCCGAGCACCGGCGACGTCTACCCGTCCGCGCTCGGCAACGGCCAGGTCGACGCGGCGCCGCTCGGTGGGGTCAACATCAAGCGCTATCCCGCGAAGTACGGCAAGGACGGCGCGAAGACGATCCAGCACGGCCTGAGGGACGACCCGGGCCATCTGTGGGTGCCGACCGAGTCGGTGGAGGATCCCCAGAAGGCCGCGGCCATCAGGGAGTTCGTGAAGTACTGGGCGCGGGCCGCCGAATGGGCCGACCAGCACCCCGACCAGTGGATCGACGGGTACTACGTCAAGGACCAGGGCCTGACCCGCGAGGACGGCAAGTATCTCGTCAAGGGAATCGGCCACCCCGACATCCCGGCCGACTGGACCGCCGCCATCGCGCGGCAGCAGAAGACCGTCGATCTGCTGGCGAAGGAGACCGGCAAGGAGTCCTTCGACGCGGAGGTCCTCTTCGACCGGCGGTACGAGTCGGTCGCCGCGGATGCCATCAAGTCCGGTGAGGGGGAGGGCACATGAGCGTCGATGCTCCCGCTCTGACCAAGTACGTCACCCGTACCGAACCCGTGGCCCAGGCGCGCCGCAGGCCCCGGCGCCGCAGGCTCGGCCCCGGCCGCCCCGTCCCGTACGGCTGGGCGATCGGTCCCCTGCTGCTCCTCGCGCTCTGGTCGGCGGGGTCGGCCGCCGGGTTCATCGACGCCCGCAACCTCTCCGCTCCCTGGACCGTGGTGAGCACCGCAGGCGACCTGATCGCCGAGGGGCGGCTCCAGTCGAACCTCGCCACCTCCGCCGAACGGGCCCTGTTCGGGCTGCTCTTCGGCACGGCGGCGGGGCTCGCCCTCGCGATCGCCGCGGGGCTCAGCAGGATCGGTGAGGGCATCATCGACGGACCCGTGCAGATCAAGCGGGCCATCCCGTCGCTCGCGCTGATCCCGCTGCTCATCCTCTGGTTCGGCATCGGCGAGTCGATGAAGGTCATCACCATCGCGCTCGGCGTGTTCGTGCCCGTCTACATCCACACCCACAACGGCCTTCGGACCATCGACGGCCGGTACGCCGAACTCGCCGAAACCGTAGGGCTTTCGCGCACCGGGTTCGTGCGGCACGTCGTCCTGCCGGGGGCGCTGCCGGGCTTCCTGCTCGGCATGCGGTTCGCGGTCACCGCGGCGTGGCTCTCGCTCGTCGTGGTCGAGCAGGTCAACGCGACCAGTGGCATCGGCTACATGATGGAGCTCGCCCGCACCTACGGGCAGACCGACATCATCATCGTCGGCCTCGTCGTGTACGGCCTCCTCGGTCTCATCTCGGACGCACTCGTCCGGCTCGTGGAGAGGAAGGCGCTGTCATGGCGACGCACACTGGCGGGCTGACGGACGCGGGCGAAGCGGCTGTCGTCGACGCGGCCGCCGTCATCGACGCAACCGTCCGCATCGAGGGGCTCGTCCGCTCCTTCGGCGACCGGAAGATCCTGGACGGTCTCGAACTATCCATCGGCGCAGGCGAGTTCGTGGCGCTCCTGGGCCGCAGCGGCTCAGGGAAGTCCACGCTCCTGCGGGCACTCGCGGGGCTCGACCACGAGGTCGAGGGCAGCGGAGAGCTGTCCGCGCCCGGCGATGTCTCGGTCGTCTTCCAGGACGCGCGGCTGCTGCCCTGGAAGCGGGTCCTGGACAACGTCGTCCTTGGTCTGGCGGGACCCGGGGCGCGGGAGCGTGGCCGCGCGGCGCTCGCCGAGGTAGGTCTGGCGGGCCGCGAGGACGCCTGGCCCGCGGACCTGTCCGGCGGCGAACAGCAGCGGGTCTCGCTCGCCCGCTCCCTGGTGCGCGAGCCTCAACTCCTGCTGGCGGACGAGCCGTTCGGCGCCCTTGACGCGCTCACGCGCCTCCGCATGCACGCCCTGCTGCGACGCCTCTGCGAGGCACACCGCCCCGCCGTGCTCCTGGTCACCCATGACGTCGACGAGGCGATCGCACTCGCCGACCGGGTGGTCGTCCTGGACGCGGGGCGGATCGCGGCCGACGTACGGGTGGAGCTTCCCGCTCCACGAGGCCAGGGGAGTCCCGCGTACGCGGCGCTGCGGGGGAGGCTGCTGCGGCAGCTGGGGGTCGGAGCGGACGGCGACGAGCCGGCCGGTAGCGAACCGGCCCGGCACGGCGCTGCCCCTGCGCCGGATCACGGCCCGGCGGAACGCGCCGACCGGACGGACGGGGATCGCGGTGCGGTGGGCGGTCCCGCCGACGCGGTGGCCGTCGGCCCGGCGGGCGCCGGCGCCGCGGGTAATGCCCGTGCGTCCGTCACCCCGGCGGACGGCAGCCCCGTCGGCGATGCCCCCGCCCGTGGCGGGCGGGCCGCGGAGGTGAGCCCCGCATGAGCCGCCGCGAGCTGCACCTCAATCTCTTCGTCTACCCCGGCGGGCACCACGAGGCCGCCTGGCGCCACCACGGTTTCGACCCCGCGCGGATCCTGGACATCGAGTTCTACCAGGACCTCGCACGGCGCGCGGAGGCCGCCACCTTCGACGGGATCTTCTTCGCCGACGGCCCGGCCCTCGCCGACAACGTCCGCTACGCGAGCCGCTTCCGCCTGGAGCCCTTCACCTGGCTCTCGGCGATCGCCGCCGTCACCCGGCGCATCGGCCTCATCGCGACCGCGTCCACCACCTACAGCGAGCCGTACAACCTGGCCCGCCTCTTCGCCTCGCTCGACCACCTCAGCCGTGGCCGTGCGGGCTGGAACATCGTCACCACCGGAGCGCCGCAGGCCGCCCTGAACTTCGGCCTCGACGCGCACCCGGTGCACGCCGAACGGTACGACCGGGCACGGGAGTTCCTCGATGTCGTCACCAAGCTCTGGGACAGCTGGGAGGACGATGCGCTCGTCGCCGACCAGAAGAGCGGGCTCTTCGCCGACACCGACCGCATCCACGCCATCGACCACGAAGGGCCGCACCTGAAGGTCCGCGGTCCGCTCAACACCCCGCGCACACCGCAGGGCCGCCCCGTCTACGTACAGGCGGGCTCGTCGGAGGACGGCCGTGCCTTCGCCGCGCGCCACGCGGAGGCGGTGTTCACCGCGCACCAGACGCTCGGCAACGGCCAGGACTTCTACGCCGACCTCAAGAAGCGGGTCGCGGGGCTCGGGCGCGACCCGGACAAGGTGCTCGTGCTTCCCGGCATCAGCCCGATCATCGGCTCCACGGAGGCCGAGGCGCGCGCCCTGCACGACGAGTACAACGAACTCACCCAGCCCGCGTACTCCTTGCAGCTCCTGCACCGCATGCTCGGCCTGCGTCTCACCGCCGAGCAGCTGGACGGTCCCGTGCCCCGCGAGCTCATCGAGACCGGCGGCGAGCGCGGCAACGGCAGCCGCTTCCAGGTGATCCTCGACATCATCGACCGCGAACAGCCCACCGTGCGGGGCCTGTTGCACCGTCTGGCCGGGGCCCGTGGGCACCGTGTCATCGCGGGCACGCCCGAGCAGGTCGCCGACCAGATCCAGGAGTGGTTCGAGCAAGGGGCCGCCGACGGATTCAACGTCATGCCACCAGGGCTGCCCGACGGCTTCGACCTCTTCGCCGACCAGGTCGTACCGATCCTGCGCGCCCGCGGCCTGTTCCGCACCGAGTACACGGGAACGACCCTGCGCGACCACTACGGTCTCGCACGCCCGGACAGCCAGTACGCCGCGTGACCGGCTGACGCCCGCTAGCGCAGCACATCCGCCAGGTCGTACCGGACCGGCTCCTCCAGCTGGGCGAACGTACAGCTGTCAGGGGTACGGTCCGGTCGCCAGGTGCGAAAGCGCGCCGTGTGCCGGAAGCGCTGACCGTTCTCCATGTGGTCGTAGGCCACCTCGCATACGCGCTCGGGGCGCAGCGGCACCCAGGACAGGTCCTTCTTGCCCGACCAGCGGCTCGGCGCGCCCGGCATCCGCGACGTCTCGTGCGCCGACTCGTCCGCCCAGGCCGCCCAGGGGTGCCCCTCGTCCGACTCCATCCGCAGCGGCTCGAGCTCCTGCACCAGCTCGGCGCGCCGCTGCATCGAGAAGGCGGCGCAGACGCCGACGTGCTGCAGGGTGCCCCCGTCGTCGTACAGGCCGAGGAGGAGCGAGCCGACGATGGGGCCGCTCTTGTGGAAGCGGTAGCCCGCGACCACGCAGTCCGCCGTGCGCTCGTGCTTGATCTTGAACATGAGGCGTTCGTTCTGGCGGTAGCGCAGGTCGAGCGGTTTGGCGATGACGCCGTCAAGGCCCGCTCCCTCGAACTGCTCGAACCACGTCCGGGCCAGCTCCGGGTCCATGGTGGCGGGCGCGAGATGCACGGGGGCGCTCACGCCCTCCAGGGCCTCGGTCAGCCGTGTGCGCCGGTCGGTGAGGGGTGTGTCGACGAGGGCTTCGTCGTCCAGGGCGAGCAGGTCGAAGGCCACGAACGACGCCGGGGTCCGCTCGGCGAGCGTCCGCACCCGGGACGCGGCGGGGTGAATGCGCTCCGTGAGCGCGTCGAAGTCGAGCCGCCCGTCCCTGGCGATCACGATCTCGCCGTCCAGGACGCAGCGGGCCGGAAGACGGTCGAGCAGGGCCTTGGCCAGCTCGGGGAAGTAGCGGGTCAGCGGCTTGCCCGTACGGCTGCCGATCTCCAGGTCGGCGCCGTCCCGGAAGACGATCGCGCGGAAGCCGTCCCACTTGGCCTCGTACTGCATGCCCGGCGGGATCTTCGCCACGGGTTTGGCGAGCATGGGCTTGACGGGGGGCATGACCGGCAGATCCATGCCTCGATTCTGGCCCCATACGTCACTCTCCGCCCGGTATGCGACTTGTCTCCATTGCGCCTAGCGTGGCCGCATGGGTGGAAAAGCGGTCGAGCTCGACGCGGGCGGGCGGACGGTGCGGCTCTCCAGCCCGGACAAGGTCGTCTTTCCGGAGCCGGGCTTCACCAAGCTGGACGTCGCCCGCTACTTCCTCGCCGTCGGCGACGGGATCGTCCGCGCCCTGCGCGACCGCCCCACGACGCTCCAGCGCTTCCCGGACGGGGTCACCGGCGACTTCTTCTACCAGAAGCGCATCCCCAAGACCCACCCCGACTGGATCCCCACGGCCACCATCGCCTTCCCCAGCGGCCGCACGGCCGAGGAGATGTGCCCCACGGAGGTCGCGGCCGTCATCTGGGCCGCCCAGTTCAACACCCTCACCTTCCACCCCTGGCCGGTACGGCGCGAGGACACCGACCACCCCGACGAACTCCGTATCGACCTGGACCCGCAGCCCGGCACGGACTACGCGGACGCGGTCCGGGCCGCGCACGAACTCCGCGCGGTCCTGGACGAGTTCGGCCTCAAGGGCTGGCCCAAGACGTCCGGCGGACGCGGCATGCACGTCTTCGTGCCGATCGAACCGCGCTGGGACTTCACCGGCGTACGACGGGCCGTGATCGCCTGCGGCCGCGAACTGGAGCGCCGCATGCCGGACGCGGTCACGACCGCGTGGTGGAAGGAGGAGCGCGGCGAGCGGATCTTCGTCGACTTCAACCAGACCGCCCGCGACCGCACGATCGCCTCCGCCTACTCGGTGCGGCCCCGCCCGAACGCCCCGGTCTCCGCGCCCCTGCGCTGGGACGAGGTCGACGACGCGGTGCCGCGGGACTTCGACATCGGCACGATGCCGGAGCGGTTCGCCCAGGTCGGCGACGTACACGCGGACATGGACCAACACGCCTTCTCCCTGGACGCGCTCCTCGAACAGGCCGACCGCGACGAGAAGGACCGCGGCCTCGGCGACATGCCCTATCCGCCGGAGTACCCGAAGATGCCGGGCGAGCCGAAGCGGGTGCAGCCGAGCCGGGCCAGGCACGAGGAGTAGCGCGGAGGAGAGTGCCCACAATCGGGGCGTCCACCGGCTCATCCGTCCCTCCGCCACAGGCAACGGCGCCCTCGCCCCGGACAGGGGCGAGGGCGCCGCAGTGGGATGCGATCAGCCGTGGAGAGCCGGGATGACTACAGCTCCTTGACCCGGATGTCCCGGTACGAGATCACGTCCGTGACCCCGTGGACCTGCACCCCGACATAGCCGGACGAGTACCGCCGTCCGTCCGTGCCCGGGTCGTCCCCACGCGGCGGCGTGAACTCCTGACCGCCGGTGTTGTCGAACTCGTTGATCAGGACGCCGTTGCGGTAGATCGAGTAGTGCTGGTCCACCACCCGGATCTCGTAGTCGTTCCACGTGCCCTTCGGGGTGACGCCGGCGCCGGCGAGCCCCACCCGGTCGAAGCCGTAGACCGACCCCGTCTTGTACATGTCGCCGTCAGGCCTGTCGAGCGCCTGGATCTCGTGCCCGTACTTGATGGCGACCCACTCCGGACGTGACTCCTCCGGGTGGTCGTGGACCTGCGGGAAGCGCACGAAGACACCGCCGTTGGCGTTGCCGTTGCCCGGCGCGTCGTCCCGCCACTGGAGCTTCAGCGAGAAGTCGCCGAACTTGCGCTGCGGGAACCACAGCATGCCCATGCCCTCGACGGTGGTGCTGCTGGTGATCGAACCGTCGGCGTTCAGGCCGAACTTGCCGCCGCCCACCTGCTCCCACTTGTTCAGGGAGGCCTGGGTGCCGTCGAAGATCTTGCTGTAGCCCTCGGTCTGGCCGGGCTTGCCGATGCCGGACTGCTTGGCGGCCTTGTTGATCTTGTTGTACTCGCGCTGGTCGATCTCACCGGCCTTGAGGAGCTTGTCCGTGACGCTCTTGACGTGCTTCAGGAAGAGCGCGTGCGAGGTCCACTCCTTCTCGTCCTCGATCATCTCGTTGATGCGGCACCGGTTGTTCGTGACCCGGTTCGGGATGCCCGTGTCGATCGTGCCGACGATCACCGTCAACCGCTCGTCGTACTCGGCGCAGTTGGGGGACGGAACCCCGCCGCCCTCCGCGACCGTGAACGAGACGTCCTTGGCCGCCGAGGTGTTGCCCGCCTTGTCGCTCGCGCGGTACGCCACCGTGTGCCGGCCCACGCGGTCGACGACGACCGGGTCGGCGTAGGCGAGGTACGGACCGCCGTCGAGGGAGTACTCGACCTTGTCGACACCGGAGTCGGCGTCGGTCGCGGTGACGCTCACCTTCGCCTTGCCGACGTACGCGCCGTCCGAGTTCTTGTCGCCCTCCACCTTCGCGGTGGTCTCCGGCGGCGTCTTGTCCTCGACCGGGGGCGTGACCACGGTGAACTCGACGGCCTTCTCCGCCGCCTGGTTCCCCGCCTTGTCGGAAGCGCGGTAACGGATCTTGTGCGCGCCCGCCGCGTGGACCATGACCGGCGCGGTGTACGCCGTCCACTCGCCGCCGTCACCGACCGCGTACTCGATCTTGTTGACACCGGAACCGGTGTCGGACGCCGTCACGGTGACGGTCGCCATCCCGATGTACTCGCCCTTGTCGTTCTTCTCGCCGGTCACCGTGGCCGAGGTCTCCGGGGGCGTCTTGTCGTCGGTGTCCGGCGCGACCACCGTGAAGTCGACGGCCTTCTCCGCCGCCACGTTGCCCGCCTTGTCGCTCGCGCGATAGCGGATCTTGTGGGTGCCGACCTGGTCGACGACCACGGGCGCGGTGTACGGCTGCCAGGCGCCGTCCGCCCCGACCGCGTACTCCGTCTTGTCGACGCCCGAACCCGCGTCGGTCGCCGTCACCGCGACGGTGGCCGAACCGACGTACGCGCCATCGGAGTTGGTCTGTCCCTCGACCTTCGCGGCGGTCTCGGGAGCGGTGGTGTCCTCGCCGCCGCCCTCGGTCACCACGAGGATGCCCTGCATCGAGCCGTGGCCGGGGATGGTGCAGTGGTAGCGGTAACGGCCCGGCGAGAGGGTGACCTCCGCCGTGTGCTTGCCGCCCTGGTCGTCGTTCGGGTTGGCCAGGATGTTCAGCGGTACGTCGTTGTTGTACTCCGGGTCGGAGACGTCGAACGTCAGCGTATGCGGCATGCCGGTGTCGTTGCCGGTGGCCTCACTGTTCTCAAAGACGATCGTCGTGGCGCCCGCGACCGCCGTGGTGGGCGCGGACGCGTACTTGTCGATCGCGTTGTTCGCCGTCCAGGTCAGCGTCTGGGCCGCTGCCCGGCCCGGGTTGTCGGGCTGGCTCGCCGCCGTCGACGTCAGGCCGAGCACCATCAGGAGCGACGCGAAGAGCGCCGTCCAGAGTCTTCGCTTGCGCACCGCGGGCAAAGTCATCCCGCCCTCCTTGCCAGGTCCTTGGCGGCAGGTGTGGCCTCGCCGCCCGAGTAAGTGACGCGCCACAGCGCCGACTTGGAGTCCGAGGTGAAGAACCCGCGGCCGTAGTCGAGTACGTACAGCGAGCCGTCGGGGGCGAACTTCCAGTCCATGAGGTTCTTGATGCCGTCATTGCCGATCGGGATGATCTTCTTCAGGGACTCGGCGTGCGTGGGCAGACCGCCGCTGCCGACCGTCTTCGGGTCCATGATCACCGCGTGCCGTGGCTGGTCGGCGTCGTAGAAGTCACCGACGAACCACTTGCCGTCCCAGTACGAAGGCCATTTGTCCGCACTGGTGTTGGCCGCGTCGAAGCGGTACACCGGTCCGTTCATCGTGGCCTGGCCGCCGCCCTTGAGCCACGGCAGGAGCGTCTTCTGCTCCGACGTCTTGTAGCTCGGGACGCCGTTCGCGTCGCGCGGGTAGTCGACGCCGCCGCCCTGCGGCGAGTACCAGATGTTGTTCGGTTCGGCCGGCGGGATGTTCACCAGGCCGTCGTTGTTGGGCGACTCGTTCTTGAGGTTCTTGCAGTCGTACCAGCCGAGCGGCTTCGTCGGGTCCGGCAGATTGCGGTCGCGGTAGGGCTGGTTGTTGCCCATGCAGTACGGCCAGCCGCGGTTGGAGGCGTGGGTGATCGCGGCGAACGTGTCGTACTTCGCCGGGCCCCACGTCGTCGACGGCTCACCGGCGTCCGGGCCGACCCAGCCCGCGTAGAGGGTGTCGGTCTTTTTGTCGACGGAGATGCGCGCGGGGTTCCTGACGCCCATCACGTAGATCTCGCCGCGCGTCTTGCCGCCGCCCTCGTCCGGCTCCTTGCCGGTGAAGAGGTTGCCCGTCGGGAGCGTGTACGTCCCGTCGTCCTCCGGGTGGATGCGCAGGATCTTGCCGTTGAGGTTGTTGGTGTTGCCCGCGGTGCGGCGCGCGTCCGCGAAGGAGACGCCCTTGAAGTTGGGCTGCGGGTTGTTGCCCGAGTAACCGTTGCTGAACTGCGAGGAGTTGTTGTCACCGGTCGCGATGTAGAGATTGCCCTTGGAGTCCCAGGCCATCCCGCCGCCCGCGTGGCAGCAGCTGTGGATCTGGACGGGCCACTTGAGCAGCACCTTCTCGCTGGCCAGGTCCAGTTTGTTCGTGGTCTGGTCGAGCGTGAAGCGCGAGACGTAGCGCTCGGCCATGTGCGTCTCGCGGTTGATCTTCGAGTGGGGTGTGTAGTGCAGGTACACCCAGCCGTTCTGCTCGAACTTCGGGTCCAGCTCGATGCCGAGCAGGCCCTCTTCGACCTTGATCAGCTCATCGCCGCCGCCCTTGTTGCCGAAGACGGTGAGCGCCCCGGCGAGCGTCGACTTCTTGGTCTTGGGGTCGTAGACGTGGATCTCGCCCTTGCCCTTGCCGATGTCCGGGTTGTTCCAGTCGGTGATGACCGGCTGCGAGGAGTCGGCGCCGCCGCGGCCGATGTAGAAGATCCGTCCGTCGGGCGCGGTGACCAGGCCGTGCGGCTCGCCGATCTGGTCGTTCTGGCCCGGCTGGTTGGCCTGGGTCAGGCGCTGCGCCTTGTAGTTGGCGGTGATGGTCGACTTGCAGTCGGCGCGCGAGATGCGGGTCGTCCAGTTCAGGGCGCCGCGCAGGTGCTGGCGGAAGTCGGTCTCGTCGTACGAGGCCGCCATGCCGCCCATCCCGGTGTAGAAGGCGCGTCCGCCGTCGTAGTCACGGCACCAGGAGATCGGGTGGTCCGCGCCGTTCTTGCTCTCGCCAGGCTGGTACGTCGACTCGCGCACGCGGGCCACGGTGTGGACCTCGCCGGACGGGTTCTTCGTCCAGTTCAGCCACTGGTCGGGGCGCTTCCACTGGAGCGGAAGATCCTTGGTGGCCGGATTCTCCCGGTCGCCGACCTCGACGGTGGCGCGCTGCACGTTCGTCGGGCTGGAGTCGGCGGGGCGAGCCCCGATCAGACCGGTGAACCAGGTCGAGTACGGCTCGGCGCGGGCCGCGTCATGGATGCCGAGGAAACCGCCGCCCGCCTCCATGTAGGCCTCAAGGCCTGCCTCCTGCTCGGGGTCGAGGACGTCGCCGCCGCCGGTCAGGAAGGCGACGGCGTTGAACTTGCCGAGCTTGGCCTCGTTCGTGAAGACGGCGGGGTCGTCGGTCGCCTCGATCTTGAACCGCTGGGCGGCCGGTCCTGATTGGCCGATCTTCTCGATGGCCTCGATGCCGGCGTTCACGACCGGTGACTCGTCACCGCCCGCGGCCGACCCGTGGAAGACCAGGACGCGCACGTTCGCCTGGCCGGGCGGCGACGGCAGGGACATCGTTGTCAACGGTGGCGCGGGAAAGGGCCGCGCGGTGGCGGCCTGTGTGGAGAGCGCGCCGGTGACCATGGCTCCGGAGAGCAGGGCGGCGGCCCAGGCGCGGCGCGAGCCGACCCGGCTCCGGTGGTTCCGGTTCTTGTCCTGGCGGTTCGGTCTGCGTCTGGCTCTGCTCAACCCTCGTACAGCCAAGGGTTCTTGATGCGGTGTGAGCCGCATGAGTACACCCACCCCTCGTCGGTCACAGCAACAGGCGCGGATGAAGCTAGACCTCTTTTCGCCACTCGCCAATAGGTAACACCGGAATACCGCGAACTTTGTCCTGCGTGTGGATAAACGAAGATCCCCCCAGTACCGTGTGGCCGTCTCGGGGGCCACCTGTGCCCCGTCAGTCTCCGTACCGCAGTGGGGAGTTCGGCATGGACCGACGCAGCTTCAACCGGCGGATGCTCGTGGGTGGGGTGGCCGCGACGGCCGGGGTGACATCGTTGTCGCTCGCCGCCGCGCCCGAGGCGAGCACGGCCGAAGGGCCGAAGACAGCGCCGGCCGGCGGCGAGGTCCGCCGCATCAAGATGTACGCCGAGAAGCTGGCGGACGGGCAGATGGGCTACGGCCTGGAGAAGGGCAAGGCGTCGATCCCCGGTCCGCTCATCGAGCTGAACGAGGGCGACACCCTGCACATCGAGTTCGAGAACACCATGGACGTCGACGCCAGCCTGCACGTGCACGGCATGGACTACGAGATATCCAGCGACGGCACCAGACACACCAAGAGCCACGTCGAGCCGGGCGGCAAGCGGACCTACACCTGGCGCACGCACGCGCCGGGCCGCCGCAAGGACGGCACCTGGCGGCCGGGCACGGCGGGCTACTGGCACTACCACGACCACGTCGTCGGCACCGATCACGGGACGGGCGGCGTACGCAAGGGGCTCTACGGCGCGCTGATCGTGCGCCGCAAGGGCGATCTGCTGCCGGACAAGACCTTCACGATCGTCTTCAACGACATGACGATCAACAACAAGGCGGGTCACGACAGCCCCAACTTCGAGGCCACGGTGGGCGATCGTGTCGAGTTCGTCTCGATCACGCACGGCGAGTACTACCACACGTTCCATGTCCACGGTCACCGCTGGGCGGACAACCGCACGGGCCTCCTGACCGGCCCCGACGACCCGAGCCAGGTCCTCGACGACAAGATCACCGGGCCCGGCGACTCGTTCGGCTTCCAGGTCATCGCGGGGGAGGGGGTGGGCGCGGGCGCCTGGATGTACCACTGCCATGTGCAGAGCCACTCCGACATGGGGATGGCGGGGCTCTTCCTGGTGAAGAAGGCGGACGGGACGATCCCGGACTACGAGCCGCATCATGCGGCCGGGGCGGCGAAGAAGTCCGGTGGCTCAGATGACTCGGGTGGCTCAGGTGACTCAGGTGACTCAGGTGGGTCCAAGGGGTCGGAAGCCGACGGGGAGGACGCGGCGTCCGGCCACGAGGGCCACTAGGGCACTAGGGGCAGGGCTTAGGCCCCCAGGGGCTAGGGCACCAGCGGCACGGCTAGAGGTCGTTCAGGGTCTCCAGGAGCTCGGCGAGCAGCTCCGCCCGGTCGTCGGCGTCAGGGAAGCCGACGGCCGCGTCCCGCTCGGCCCAGCCCGTGGCGCGCAGCGCTTCGAGGCGTTCGATGAGCGCCTTGCGCACCGAGCGCGAGGGCAGGACGAATCCGGAGCCGAGGGGCACGTTCAGGATCCCCGACAGCAACTGCCAGTGGGCGTCCGGGGATTCGAGTGCGGACAGCGTACGGTCGTACGCGTCCGGGGCGCCCCGTCGAAGGGCGTCGGCGATGCTGTGCGCGCGGATCTCCGGGTCGGGCGAGTCCGCCTGGCGGTCCAGCGCGGCGGCGGCGATGGCCGCGTGGTGTTCCTCGCCGCACTTGAGCCACCGCAGGGCGATGGCGGCGTGCCGGCGGACGTCGGTCTCCGGGTCGTGCTCCAGGAGGCCGACGAGACCCTCGACGGCACGGCCCTCCACGGCGGAACCCGTCACGATCGGGTCGAGACTCTCGGCGGCACCGGCGCGGACGACGGGGTCGGGGTGGCGCAGCCCGTCCAGGAAGAGGCCGAGGGGCGGGTCGTCCAGGGGGAGCGGCACGTGAAGGTGGCTGTAGCAGGCCAGGATCTGGCTCAGGAGGAAGGAGTCCTGGGCGCCTTGTGGCCCTTGCTTCCCCTGCTCTCCTCGTCCCTCCTGCTCGCCCTGGGCGACGAGGCGGTCGAGTGTCTCGCGCACCCGGTCACGCCGGACGACCTCACGGAAGAGGATCTTGGCCAGGGTCTCGGTGCCCAGCGTCACCAAGTCCTTGTCCCCGCTCGCGCACAGGGCCAGTGCCTCGTCGGCGCGCAGGCCCGCACGCGCGCGGTCGGTCCATGACTCCACCGCCGGTATCCGCGTCAACGGGACCAGGATCTCGGTCCGTTCGTCACTTCCCGGAGCGTGGGGCAGGGCCTTCTTGAGCGCCGCGCGCATCTCGGCGCGGACCTGGTCCGCCTCGTCCGCCGGCACCGGTGTGTTCCGGCGCATCGAGAGGGAGGCCACGATGACCGCGACGTCGAAGGCCAGCTCGCGCGCGAAGCTGTCCGGCCGGCCGATGCCGGCGATCCCCTCTGCCGTCCAGCCTCTTTCGCGCAGGTCGGGGATGCGCGCTCGCAGCTCGTCGCGCAGGTCGCTGTCGACGTCCCGCACGGCAGGGCCGCCGCCGAGCTCCTCCGTCAGCCCGGTCCAGGCGCGCACGAAGCCTTCGGGGTCGTCCAGGTGCAGCGCGAAGACCCGCTCCGTGCGCTCGCGCACCGTCGGGTCGCGGCGGAGCACGGCGGCCAGGCTCTCCACCACGGTCGAGGAGAACTCCTCCGTCCACGGCTCGCGCTCCACGGCCTGCGTCAGTTCGCGCAGCGCCCATTCGAGGTCGCCGGTCGAGGCGGCGGAGACCGCCGCCTTCCGCCGGACCTCCGCGTCCGGATCCCGCAGCTCGGCGGCCAGCTTCTCCTGCAGTTCCGCCTGCTTGCGCGCTCTCCGCTTCTCGAACATCCCGACAGCCTAGGTGCCGTGCCCGGAGGGCCGGATGCGGGTCGGGCCACCAGAGGGGCCGGCCCACAACCGGCCCGCCCGCGTACGGCTTCATTGCGCCACGTCCGGGCTCGGCTCGCGCGCGGCGGGAAGGCCGTGGGCCTGGCCGGAGGCATCGATGGTGCGGTCCGCGATGTGGAGATCTTGTAGTACACGCCGTTCCAGGCGCCATCCCTTTACCCAGAGGTCCACGTTGGGTGTACTCCTTGTACGCCTCATCCATGCGCCTCATTCATGCGCCACACCCGTACGTCCCCTGTGAGCACCTCCGCGAACTGCCATTCAAGGGAGCAGAGTTGAGCAAGGACAGCGTGTACGACTACGTCATCGTCGGTGCCGGTTCCGCGGGATGCGTCCTCGCCGCCCGGCTCTCCGAGGATCCTGCGATACGGGTGGCGCTCGTAGAGTCGGGGCCACGCGACCGGAAGCCCGAGATCCGCATCCCGGCGGCCTTCCCGAAGCTGTTCAAGACGCCTTACGACTGGGACTACTCCACCGTGAAGCAGGCCGCGCTGGACGGCCGCGAACTGTACTGGCCGCGCGGCCACACGCTGGGCGGGTCATCCTCGATGAACGCCATGATGTGGGTGCGCGGCCACCGCGACGACTACGACGCCTGGGGCGATGCCGCGGGGCCCGAGTGGTCCTACGACGCCTTCGAGCGTTACTTCCGGCGCGCGGAGCGGTGGACGGGCGGCACGGCCGGGGCGGGCGCCGCAGGCAAGGACGCCGGGGCGGGCGCCGCGGGCAAGGACGCCGGGGCGGGCGCCGCAGGCAACGACAGCGTCTACGGAAGCGACGGGCCGCTCTGGATCTCCCCGCCCCGCGCCCTCAACCCGACCACCACCGCCTTCCTCGACGCCTGCCGCGACGCGGGCCTGCGCGAGCTGACGGAACTGAACGAGCCCGACCACGGCGGGTTCGCGCTCACCCCGGTCAATCAGCGCCGCGGCCGCCGCTGGAGCGCCGCCGACGGCTATCTGAAACCCGCCAGGCGCCGCCGCAACCTGCACGTCCTCACCGAAGCCCGCGTCCGCAGGCTGGAGTTCGACGGGACGCGCGTGGCGGGCGTCATCGCCGACGGCGTTCCCGGGAAGCTGATCGCCCGCCGCGAGGTGATCCTCAGCGCGGGTGCCATCGGCTCCCCGCAGCTCCTTCAGGCCTCCGGCGTCGGCGACCCGGACGACCTGTCGAAGGCGGGCATCGAGACACGCGTCGAGTCCCCGGGCGTGGGCCGCCACCTCCAGGACCATCTCGCCTACGCGGTCACCATGACCTGCCCGCAGCCGATCACGCTGACCGGCGCGGACTCCCTCGCCAACGTCGGCCGCTTCCTGCTCGGCGGGCGCGGACCGCTCACGTCGAACGTCGCCGAGGCCGTCGCCTTCATCAGGACGCGGCCCGAACTCACCGCTCCCGACATCGAGTTGATCTACGCACCCGTCCCCTTCGTCAACCACGGCCTCACCCCGCCCACTGAACACGGCATCACCATCGGCGTGGTGCTGCTCCAGCCGGAGAGCGAGGGCAGGATCACCCCGAGGGGCCCGGGGGTGGGCTCCGCGCCCCTCATCGACCCCGGCTATCTGACGGCGGAGGCCGACATTCGCACCCTCGTCGCCGGGGTGCGCCGCGCCGAGGAACTCCTCGCGGGCCCCGCCCTCGCCCCGTACGCATCGGACCCGCTGGCACCGCATCCGGGCACGGTCGACGACGCGGCCCTGGCCCGGACGATCCGCGGGGCGTCCGAGACGCTCTACCACCCGGTCGGCACCTGCCGGATGGGCAGCGACGAGGCCTCGGTCACCGATCCGACGCTGCGGGTGCGGGGCGTGACGGCGCTGCGGGTCGTCGACGCGTCCGTCATGCCGCGGATCACGCGGGGCCACACGCACGCTCCGACGGTGGCCCTCGCGGAGAAGGCGGCCGAGCTGATCAGGGCGGACGCGCGGAGGTGACGCGGGCGGGGGGAAATCTCCCCGCCCTGCCCGCCGGTCGTATCCTGACCGGCGCACACCCGCCAGCTGCCCCGAGGAGCCCCACGTGACCGAGCCGCCGAGCGCCGCCCCGCGCCCCACCCTGGAGGCCGTGGCCGCACGGGCCGGAGTCTCCCGGGCCACGGTGTCCCGCGTCGTCAACGGCGACGTGGGCGTACGCGAGGTGCTCGCCGAGAAGGTCAGGCAGGCGGTCGACGAGCTCGGCTACGTGCCGAACCGCGCCGCCCGCAGTCTGGTGACCCGCCGCCACGACGCGGTCGCCGTGGTGATCGCCGAACCGGAGACGCGGGTGTTCGCCGACCCGTTCTTCGCCCGCCAACTCCGGGGTATCAGCAAGGAGTTGACGTCCCGTGACGTCCAGCTGGTGCTGCTCCTGACGGAGGGGCGTGACGACCACGAGCGGGTCGGCCGCTATCTGGCGGGTGGCCATGTGGACGGCGCCCTCGTCTTCTCCCTGCACCTGGACGATCCGCTGCCAGGCATCATTCAGGGCGCGGGCGTGCCGACGGTGTTCGGCGGCCGTCCAGGGTGGCCGGAGGGGACGGTGACATCTCCGTACGTCGACTGCGACAACCGCGGCGGTGCGCGGGACGCGGTGCGCCACCTGGTCTCGCTGGGCCGCACCCGCATCGCGCACATCACCGGCGCGCTCGACCAGACGTCGGCGGTGGACCGCCTCGACGGCTTCCGCGACGTCCTGCCGGAGGCGGGGGAGCGGTTCGTCGCGCAGGGTGACTTCACCCCGGCGGGCGGCGAGCGCGCGATGCGCGAGCTCTTGGACCGCGTCCCCGAGGTGGACGCGGTCTTCGCGGGCAACGACCTGTCGGCCCTGGGGGCGCTTCGGGTGCTCCGTGAGCGGGGCAAGCGGGTGCCGGAGGACGTCGCCGTGGTGGGCTTCGACGACATGCTGCCGGTGGCCGAGCAGGTGGACCCGCCGCTGACGACGGTGCGTCAGGACATCGAGGAGATGGGCAGGCTGATGGCGAGGATGCTGCTGGCGCGGGGCGAGCTGCCGACGGAGAGCGTGGTCCTGCCGACGGAGCTGGTGCGGAGGGAATCGGCGTAGGGACTCCCACTCCGGCCTGTGCTTGTGCCTGTGCCTGTCCTGTTCCTGTGGGCATCCGGGGCGCGCCCTTCGACATCCGGCCCGTGCCTGTGGGCATCCGGGCGCGCCTTTCGGCATCCGGCCCGTGCCTGTCGGCACGGCTTGGGGCCGGCGCGTGAGGCCGGTCCGCGCAGGTATGGCCCTGGCTCCTTCGCGGGGCGCTCCCGGAGGCAGGTCCCGCTGCCGCGCGAGCGTCCTTGCCTTGCCCTGTCCTGCCCTGCCCGCCCGACCGGACAGGGCAGGCGAGACGCTCGGGGCGCCCCGCCCTTCCCACGAACGGGTGCCCCCGTTACCCCGCACGGTCCACCCGCGTTTTTTCCGCGTCGCGCCCGGGTGAGGCTCGCTCCAGCACTTCCCCTCATCCGGAGGTAACACCATGCGCAAGCGCGCGATCCTGGCAGCAGCGGCCTTCGCCGCGGTCACCGTCATCGGCGGGGCCGGCTCGGCCGTCGCCGACCCCGGCCCCGGCGCCTACGCCGAGGGCACGGCTCAGAACTCGCCCGGCGTCCTCAGCGGCAACCTCCTGCAGGTTCCCGTCGACGTCCCCATCAACGCCTGCGGCAACTCCCTGAACGTGGTCGGCGTCCTCAACCCGGCCGCGGGCAACAACTGCCAGTAGGACTCCGGACCGGCGGGCGAGGCAGCCCGCCGAACCGCGCATCGCCACGACGTCACGACGTCACGACGTCACCACGTCACACCGCCCCGTCGCGACCAGCGCGCGACGGGGCGGTGTGCGTGCGGGAGCGTGCGTGAGGCCCCTGCCGGAGCCGCTAGGCCCCGACGCTCACCGTGAACCGCCGCGGGTTGCCGTCGTGCGCGGCGCCGGACACATCGGGCTCACCGTCCGGCCGGACGTCGTCGTACGGGAAGGCGTATCCGATGGGCGAGTTCGCGTGCACCACCCGGGCCCAGTGGTTGGTCACGTCACCCTTGTAGTAGTCCCCGGCACCGGCCCCGTTCGGCTGCTCCGCGTGCGTCAGCATGATGCTCCGGTTGAATCCGGCCGCGAGCCGCGCCAGCAGGCCCTTCTTGTCGTCCGAGTCTCCGGGGTTGTTGGTGAAGGGGCCGTGGTTGCAGGTGAAGATGTCCTTCGACGTCGGCTTCGAGAACGTGTGCCCGCCGTTGAACGTCAGCGTGTCGCCGCTCACCCGGCCCGTGAACACGCCCCGGCCGCCCTGCAGGTCGATCTTGAGGTCGGTGCTCCGGTACTTCTCCCACACCTGGTCGATGTAGCTGTTCCACACGTCCCGGAACGGCATCTCGTTCGGGCGGTCGAAGTAGGGGGCCATGAGGTTCTGCGGCGAGATGACGCGGAGCACGTCACCGTCGTCACCGCGGATCACCAGATCGCCCCAGGGCTGGCCGTCCTTCTCCCCCTGGGCGGCGAGGTCGGAGGCGATCTTGTCGACGGCGCCGTCCGGCAGCGGGGCGACCGTGTGCGTGGCGTCCCCCTCCAGGGTCAGGCCGATGGGGAGGGCCGTGACGAGGTCGACGTAGCTGATGTTGGCGTACAACTGCGAGCTGTTGAAGGTGAATTCGCAGAACGACCAGGTGCGCCCGTAGTTGGCGTCCTCCTTGGTCGCGAACGCGGGCTCGACCAGCGAAGGACCCGGGTTGAGGAAGAAGTCCAGCTTGTCGTCCCGTACGAAGTAGACGCGGGCGCCGAACATCTGAGGAAGCGTCAGTACTTTCGGGGCCGAGCCCGCCGCGCCGAGCGGGATCGCGCAGTCGACGGGGAGAGGGGTCTGCGAGGCCGAGGGGGAGTCGGGGCGGTAGACGCCGCCGTCCGGCTTCAGCAGGACCCAGCGGTCGGTGCCCTGCTCGTGTCCGGTGACGTAGGCGCGTACCTGGCCGGGCAACGACTTGTTCTGGAGGGCGAGTTCACAGGTCGCGGGGGCTGCCTTGGCGCCGGGGCTGAGGGCGCTTCCCCAGACGGGGTAAGTGAGGGCTCCGGCGGCACCGGCGGCAGTGGACAGGAACACTCGACGCGATATCACGGAAGGTCTCCCGGGATGTGTGTGGGGGGATGTGGTGCGGCCTTGGGTGGCTGTGGGGGGTGGCCGGCCCTGTGGTGCGACCACTGTCGCGTCGGCCCATTCGACCGTCAAGAGTTGTGACTGAGAGCGCTCTCAGAATCTTGCTTCCTTCACAAGATGGCAGCACGCGCGCACTGTCAGTGCCGGGTGTCAGACTCGGAGAAAGGGAAAAGAGATGCGACAAAGGAGTCGATCATGCTCAATACCCGTTATGCCGTGGGTGCCCCGACGTGGGTGGACCTCGGCACCCCGGATCTTGAAGGCGCCCATGCCTTCTATCGCGAGCTCTTCGGATGGCAGTTCCTGTCGGGCGGTGCGGAATTCGGTGGCTATGGCATGTATCAGGCGGACGGGAAGACCGTGGCGGGAGCCATGACGGTCACCGCCGATCAGGCCCCACCCTCCTGGACGCTCTACTTCAAGACGCCGGACGCCGACGCGACGGCCAAGGCGGTCGAGCAGGCCGGCGGCAGCACGGTGTACGAGGCCATGGACGTCGGCGATCTCGGTCGCATGGCGGTCTTCAATGACGCCCAAGGGGTCGGCTTCGCCGTGTGGCAGCCGGGCACGAACAAGGGCCTCGACCTGGTCGACGCCCCGAACAGCATGTGCTGGACCGAGCTCTACACCCCGGACATCAAGGCGGCCCAGGAGTTCTACGGATCGGTGTTCGACTGGGGCGCGTCCACCCAGGCCTTCGAGGGCGGTTCGTACACGATGGTGCACCCCGCGGGCGGCACCGAGAACGACATGTTCGGCGGCCTGTGGCCACTGTCCGACGCCCCGGAGGAAGCCGAGGCCGGGCCGTACTGGACTCCGTACTTCCAGGTGACCGACATGGACGCGGTGCTCGCCAAGGTCGAGCCGTCCGGGGGCACGGTGCGGGTGCCGCGCATGGACCTCGCGGGCGTCGGCGCCTTCGCCAAGCTCGCCGACCCGTCCGGGGCGCGGTTCGCTCTGATGCAGCCGGAGGCGCCGGGCGGAAGCTGAGGGCAGCGGGTGCGGGACGGGGCGCACGCACCCGTCCTGTCCCGTACCTGACGGGGCCGCACGCACCCTTCCTGTCCGGTGCCTGACGGGACGCACGCAACCGTCCCGTTCGGCACGGATACCCGCCCGTGAGCGTTTCGCCGCGTTCCCTCGCGGGCAAGCAGGAGTAGCCCGAAACAGCGCATGTCACAGCGTTGATCGTTCGTTGATCCCTTGTTTCGCGCCCCCTGCCAGCATCTACGGCATGCAGATCCACATGACAGCCGAGCCGGAACTCGCCTGGCAGGAGCAGGCCCTGTGCGCCCAGACGGGATCCGAGTTCTTCTTCCCCGAACCGGGCAGCTCGGTGCGCGAGGCCAAGTACATCTGCCAGCTCTGCGAGATGCGCCCGGCGTGCCTGGAGTACGCCCTGGCCCATGACGAGCGGTTCGGCGTCTGGGGCGGCCTCTCGGAGAAGGAGCGGCTCAGCCTCAGGCGCACCTGACCTCTCACGGATGCGCGACCGCGCCCCGTCCTCAGGCGGCCGCGCCCTGTCCTCAGGCGTACGTGACCGTGAACCTCCTCGTCCCCGCCGGAATGTGCACGTCGTCCCCCGTCACCGTCAGATCGCGGCCGTCCGCCGTGACCGCGCGCACCGGGCCGAACCGGCACGGATAGACGTACCGCACGCGCTCCGGCGACCGCGTGATGTCCACGGTCACCTTCCGCCCGCCCGCGTCATGGGTGAGCCGGTAGCCGAAGGGCGCGCCGAACAGGTTCGGGGCGTCGTCCACGGCCACCGACGCTCCGTCCGGCACCCAGTGGGGACGTATGCCCGGAGCGATGTAGAGATGCGGGTCCCTGTCCTCGTCGGCCTCGAAGAAGAGGATGTCGCGGATCAGGAGCAGATACTCGGCCGCCGCCCAGCCGTGCGGGATGTCCCCCATGTACCAGTGGCGGGAGGGGACTTCGCGGTAGTCGGACGCGATGGGGAACGCGTGCTGCTCGTTCCACGCGCCGAGCGCCACCGCCCGCTCCTCGGTCCGCGGCAGTGACGCGCCCACGATCCAGCCGAGCAGCGTGTCCATCCGCGCGGCGTCGCCCGCCAGCAGATAGGCGTGCGCCAACTGTGTCGTGAGGTAGGGGCCGTAGGCGTTCCAGGCCGCCTCGTGCCGGTAGCCGCCGGTCACGAAGTGCGCGTACATCGTGTCGAGTGTCCAGCGGGCCGCCCGGTCGATGTCCTCGCCCAGCTTGCTTCCCATGTGCAGGCGCAGCGGGTGGAAGAACGCCGCCGTGCCGATCATCGTCGAGTCGAGCCGGCCGACGTCGCCGGGTCCGGTCGGGATGTACGTCTCCCAGGCGCCGCGCCTGCGCTGCTCCGCAAGGACCCAGCGCACCGATGCCGCAGTGGCCCGCTTCAAGTCGTCGAACGCCCCCCAGAGTTCGGGCACGTCGGGGGAGCCGATCCGCTCCGCGAGCCGCGCGGCCTCGTACAGACCGGCCAGGCCCCACAGGTCGTCCCAGTAGTGCGGCTTGTCGCGCTCACCGAGGTGCTCGGCGCTCCAGCCGCTGTGCAGCAGGCCGTACTGATCGCGGTTGTCGCGCAGCCACCGGGCGCCGTCGATGACGTACGGCGTGTAGAGCTTGGCGCCGAACGCGGTGGACCGGCCGTGGGTCCGGTCGAAGCGGCCGATCGCCCACAGCGCCTGGCCGTTGCTGTCCCACTCTCGGTCGTCCTTCTCGTGCGGCCCGCCGTAGAAGCCGTACTCGGCACATGGTCCGATCCGGCCCGAGCCGCGGTTGAACTTGAGCGGATAGTGCGTGCCCAACTGCCTTTCGGCCAGGGCTGCGTCGCCGACAAGTGAGCACGCCGTGGCCTCGACGGACGAGTCGCGGATCCAGAAGGAGTCGTACACCGTCGGGCCCGGATGGATCTCGCCGTGGTCGGAGAGGATCAGGAGCTGCGAGCGGCACTGTCGCCACTGGTCCGCCAAGTGCGCCACGGGCTGCGGCAGTTCGGGCTGCACGCCCTGTGCGATCAGCTTGCCCGTCCAGAAGAGGCGGTTGGCCTCCTCCAGGGCGGCGGCCGGAGTGGCCTTGATCTCCGCAAGGTCGGCGGCGCCGCTGTAGAGATCGACCGGAAGGCGGACGTCGAGCTCGAACAGCTCGTCGTCCGCGACCCGGTAGGGCCAGGCGAACGCCGCGCTGCACAGACCCGCGATCTGGTCCTGGGCCTGCGGGGCGCCGTTCAGCTTGCCGCCCATGACGAGGTCGTGGAACGGGTTGCGGGTCAGATAGGAATCCGGGTCGTACGTGAAGTCCGGGTTGCCGTACACGCCGTACTGCTCGGGAGGCGTGTCGAACACCGGCCCCCACCCGCTGTTGGTCTCCACCCGTCCCTCGTCGGGCAGATGGCGCAGGAACGTCAGGCGCCGGTCCGTGATCTGGCGGCCGTTGCGGTCGTGCCGCTGGAAGCCGCTCGGCCCCGCGGGCATGACGGCCGCGCACAGCCAGCCGTCGCGCGGCTGCCCGGTCGCGCTGCCCACGGTCAGGCGGGTCACGACGAGGTCCCGCTGCCGGGGTCCGATGGCCGTGCCGAAGGTCCGCTGCACGAACTCGGTGCCGTCAGCGGTGCGGAACGTCGTCAGGACCACCGGCAGATGGGGCGCTTCCATGCGCTGGCCGAGCGCACCGGCGTCCGTCAGCTGCGGCAGCCGCACGGAGCCGGTCGACGGTGAGTAGAGGAAGAAGGACAGGCAGTACTTGTCGTAGACCGGCTCGATCTCGCCCGCCTGCCCGATCAGGGATTCCTGGCGGTGGTCCTTGACGCCCACCATGTGCCAGTAGCGGTACAGGGCGTTGGAGGCGAAGGCGGCCTCCTTGGATTCGTACGTTCCCGAGTCGAAGTCGTCGCTCCAGCGCCGGAAGGCGGCCTGCGCCCACCACGGAACGGGATAGGGCACCCGGGCCCGCCCGGCCCAGCCGCGCCACATGACCTCGTAGAACATCCATTCATGGGTCTGTGCCATGGGTTCCACCCCCGCTGCCCACCGTTGCACCGGGGCGGGCGGTCGTAAATCGGTTCGGCACGGCGCTCCGCGCGCGGCTGCGATCCGCAGGCGCGGGCGGAGCGAAAACCCCTGGTCCGCGCGGGTGCGGGTCCTGTGGAGCAGAGGCGGACTCGCCGCTTTTTCAGGGCGGATACGCCGGTTCGAATCCGGCCGGGACCACGAGCGGACGGCACGGGCGTGGCGGGACGGATGCATGAGAGCGGTGGGATCGGCGCGGCGGACCTCGCGGTCTTCCACGACGTGATCGGCAGGCTCCGCGAGCTGCTCGTCGACGACCCGGTGCGGCTGCGCGCCGAGCAGGTCGCCGCTTCCTTCGCCCGCGACGGTCGGCTGCGCAGACGAAAGGCGCGCGGGGCCGAACTCTCCGCCGCCGATGCCGCCGATGCCGCCGTGACGGCCGCCACCGCCACCGCCACCGGGGCCGGCGACCGCCGTGAGGACGCGCCGCTGGTCGCGGAGGGGGCGGCGGGCGCCGGCGGTACCGCCGGGGTCTTCCGGCGGGCCAGGCCCTGCCATGCCTCGGAGATCGGCTTCACGGCACCTCGGTAATCCGCTGTCCCCGAGCCGGTCCCGCCGGGCAGAATCCGCGCATGGCTCTGCCCGAGAAGACCGCCGCCCGCTATCTGCTCTCCGACCTCGACCCCCTGCCGTATCCGCGGCGGATGCGGGAGATCGCCGAGAGCGCACGGGACTTCGCGGGGCGCGGCGCGCTGCGCACCGTCCTGGAGGAGCTGGAGAGCGGCGGCCCGTACGAGCGCGGGGTGGCCGTCGTGCTGGCCTGTGCCGGCGGGGACCCTGAGTGGACCGCGGCCCGGCTCGCCGACCCCGACCCCTTCGTGCGCGGGCACGCGCTGCGGGCCGCGCGGAGCCACGGGGTGCCGGACGCCGCGTTCGAGGCCGCGCTCCACGACGCTCCCGAGGCGGTGCGGCGGCAGCTGCTGCGCGCGATCGTCGCCGGGCGCCGCACCGCGCTCGCCGACCGCCTCATCGGCCCGCTGCGGAGCGATTGGGGTGACGCGGAGGCGGCCAGGCTGCTGCCCGGCTGCTCGGACCCGGTGGTGCGGCGGCTGCTGCCGGAGCTCTTCCACGCCGTGCGGGGGTGGCGGCCGCTGGCGAGGCGGCACGCGAACGCGCTGCTCGACGTGGCGGGGCGCGAGCTCGGCGCGCTGCCCGATGCGCTGCGGGACGGGTGGTGGCAGCGGTACGCGGCGGGGATCGCGGCGGCCACGGAGGCGGAGCCGGTCCGGGTGCTCGACCTGCTCGACCGGTTCGCGCCCAGCGCGTTTCCCCATCAACTCCGGCCGCGCCTTGGCGTGTTGGCCGACGCGGCGCCGGGACGGGTCCTGGCGATCCTCTGCGGGACCTGGGGATGGCCGCTGCGGCGCAGTGGCGCCCTCACCACGTCCGTGCTGTACAAGCTGGCCCGCTCGGGCGCTCCCGAACTCCTCACATACGCGCGAGCCGTCGCCGACGACTCCGCCGACCTCGCCCGGCTGATGCTCGCGCACCCGCCCGCTGAGCGTGCCGCCGTGTACGCGCGGGCCGTCGAGGGGCGTGGCGCGGGGTACGTGACCGTCGACGGGGTGGTCCTGGGCGCGCTGCCCCGCAGTGCCGTGGCCGACGAGGCGCGGCGGATGGCCGAGCGGGTCAAGGAGCGTGGCGGGCACTGGAGTTCCGTGCTGCTCGCCGAGTCCTTCCTGCCGTGCGCGGAGGTGCGCGACCGTCTGGTGGCGGCGACCCGGCGGCCCGCGGCCGACGACCGCGCCGAGGCGTGGCCGCTGCTCGTCCGCAACGCCGCACGCTCCGGCGAACCCGCCCAAGTCACCGCCGTCCTGGAGGAGATGACCCGGCTCGCGAACGAGCAGGACCCGGTGCGGGCCGCCGCCCTGTCCGCGCTCGCCGAGACCCGGCCCGCCCTCTTCGGCGCCGACGCCGAACCGTTCCTGGACCGGATCTCCGCGGACGCCGTCGCGGCCCGCGACTCCTCGCACGGCACCCGCGGCAGCCTCAGCCGCCTGGCCGTCGCCGTTCTGCGCGAGCACGCGGCGGGAGGACAGCGGGAGTTGGTGAACTGGGCGCTGCGCACGCTCGTCCGGATCTCCGGCAACACCGGCGGCGCCGACCTCGGGCGCCTCGACCACACCCTGCGCCGCGGCCAGGAGCACGACGTGTTCGATGCGCTGCGCCCCTGGATCGAGGCGGGGGCCGAGAAGTCCGACTACAGCCTCGCCTTCGCGCTGGCCCGCGCGGTCGGCCGACGGGCCGCCGGGATGGCGGAGCTGCAGGAACTCCTGTGGCAGGCCATCCGGTTCGGCAGCAACGCGACCGTGTCCAGGGCGATCGACCTGTGGCTCGATCCGCCCGCCACCCGCGACGAACGTGTCGCCCGCGTCCTGGCACAGGAGCCGTCGACGGGCGCGCTCGACACGGTCCGTTCCCTGCTGTGCGCCCGCCGCACGGACCTGCTCGATCACCTCTTGTCCGGCACGCCTCCGTACGGTCGGTTCCTGACCAAGGGTGCGCCGTGGACGGTGGAAGCCCATGCCTGGCAGATCCGCCGCTGGCTTCCCCGTCAACAGGAGGCACTGACAAGGCAGTTGGAGCGGTCGGCCGGTGACGCGGGGCTCCCGCGGTGGAACCGCGCCGCGGCGATCGCGCGTGGTGCGGCCGTTCCCGGCGCGGGGGAGGAGCTCGTCCGCCGCTGGACCGGATCGCCCGACACCGCGCTCGCGGAGGCGGCCCTCGGCGCGCTCGCCCACATCGCGCGGCCCGGGGACGCGCTGCCGGAGCTGCTCGCGCACGCCGGGGGAGAGCGGGCGCGGGTCGCGGTGTACGCGGCGACGCAGGCGTCACGGCATGTCCCGCCGTCCCGGCTCGCGATGCTGTTGCGGGAGGTCCTGTGCGGCCCCGGCAAGAAGGTGACGAGCCGCAAGGAGGCCGCGCGGCTCGCAGCCGTGCGGCTGCCCGCGTCCGGGGCGGCTGCGCTGCTCGGCGACGCCTACGAGGCACCGGGCGCCCACCGCGACGTACGGGCGGCGTGTGTCGCCTTCGCGGGCGCGCTGCTCGGCGAGGAGCGGGTGTGGGGGCTGCTGCGGGACGCGGCCGGGGGCGATGCGGTGCTGCGGACGGCGGTGCTGCGGGTGCGGCCGCTGGATCTGGCGCAGGCACATCGGGAGCGGTACGCGCGTCTCGTGCGCGAGGCGGTGGGCACGGAGGACGACGAGGCGGCGGCTCTCGCGCTGGGCGCCCTTGCGCGGTGGGCTCCCTGGTCGCCGGACGCGGCCTCGGTGCTCGCGGACGCGGTCGCGGACCTTGACCGGCGGGCGACATGGCAGGTGGCGGCGCGGGGGCTCGTGACGGCGGCGGCGACAGCGCCGCGCGGGGACGAGGCGCTGTGCGGGGCGCTCGCGGCGCTGGCGGGGGCCGACGGGGCCATGCCGCAGGACCGGGATCTGCCCGCGCGGCGGCGGATCGAGTATCTGGCGGGGGCGCTGGCCGATGCGGGCGAGGTGCACCGGGGCGCTGCCCTGCGGGCGGGCGGGCTGCTCGCCGGGTACGGGGATTTCGTGCCGCAGGCCGCCGAGGTGCTGGCCGGGGCGGTGGCGCTGGACGGCGGGCCCGCGGAGGTGGGGGCCGCGTTGTCGCGCCTTGCGCGGCTGCACGAGGGGCGGCCCGCGCTGGCCGTGGCGACGGCGTCGACGCTCGGCGCGCGCCTCGCCGACGCGGAGGGGGAGACGGCCTCGCTGCTGCCCGTGGCTCGCGGGCTCGTCGAGGACGGAGGTCATGCCTCGGGTCTCTTCGCCGTGGCGGCGGTGGAATCCCTCGGGGAGCGGATGGACTGGCCGGTCCCGTGGCGGGACCTGCTGGACCACCTGCGGGCCCACCGCGTCCCGGACGTGCGGGACGCGGCGCTGGTGGTGGCGACGACGTACGAGTGATGCGGGGCAATCGAGTGGGTGGGCGGGAGAGACTCGCCGCGAAGCGGCGGTTTTCAGGCCCCACCCACCCCGGGGTGCCTACTTCCCCCGTGCGGCCATCCGCGCCTTGCGCGCGGCCAGCTTCGCGTCGAACTTGCTGGCCTCGCTGTCGAGCCCGTTCATGTACAGGCCGAGCTCTTCCTGTGCCTTGAGACCCTCGGGGCCGAGCCCGCCGATCTCCATGACCTTGAGGTAGCGAAGGACGGGCTGGATCACGTCGTCGTGGTGGATGCGCATGTTGTAGATCTCGCCGATCGCCATCTGCGCGGCGGCCCGCTCGAAGCCGGGCATGCCGTGTCCGGGCATCCGGAAGTTGACGACGACGTCGCGCACGGACTGCATCGTGAGGTCCGGGGCGAGCTCGAAGGCCGCGCCCAGGAGGTTGCGGTAGAAGACCATGTGCAGGTTCTCGTCGGTCGCGATGCGCGCCAGCATGCGGTCGCAGACCGGGTCGCCCGACTGGTGACCGGTGTTGCGGTGCGAGACGCGGGTCGCGAGCTCCTGGAAGGCCACGTACGCGACGGAGTGCAGCATCGAGTGCCGGTTGTCCGACTCGAAGCCCTCGGCCATGTGCGCCATGCGGAACTGCTCGAGCTTGTCCGGGTCCACGGCGCGCGAGGCCAGGAGGTAGTCGCGCATCACGATGCCGTGGCGGCCCTCCTCGGCGGTCCAGCGGTGCACCCAGGTGCCCCAGGCGCCGTCGCGGCCGAAGAGGGAGGCGATCTCGTGGTGGTAGCTGGGGAGGTTGTCCTCGGTCAGGAGGTTGACCACCAGGGCGACCTTGCCGATGTCGGTGACCTTGGACTGCTCGGGCTCCCAGGCCTCGCCGTCCTCGAAGTAGCCGGGGAAGTTCCGGGCGTCGGAGAACGGGACGTACTCGTGCGGCATCCAGTCCTTGGCCACCTTCAGGTGGCGGTTGAGCTCCTTCTCGACCACTTCTTCCAGGGCGAACAGCAACCGGGCATCGGTCCAGTCGTCCGTGCTGCCGAGATGAGGAGAGGTGATCGTCACGGGGGCTCCAGGGGGACGGGAGTTTTTTTACGGATTACGTGCGTAGGGGTTACGCGGTAGCACGAGCGGGTGCTATCTACCTACGGTGTCGTAGGTTACGTTGCCGTAGGTTAAGCCCTCCGTAAAGTGCTTGCGGCAGCGGGGCTCATGTGCCCCTCTCGCCCCACCCGCCCCAGGACTGGTCAGGCGTACAGCTCCCTCAGCCGCACTGAGAGGCATGTCACACAGCCTTCGAGCTTCTCGAACTCGCTGATGTCCACCATCACGGGGTCGAAACCGAGGTCCGCGAGCAGCTCCGCGCTCTTGGGCGCGCTCGCCGCCATGAGTAGCTTCGCGCCGCCGAGCAGTACCACGTGCGCCCCGGACTCCTCGGGCACCGGCAGGAAGCGCGGGAAGAGCGAGGGCGTGTCCACCAGCGGCGGGTAGCCGATCACCGTGCCGTCCGGCAGCGCCGTCACCGCCGACTTCAGATGCAGGACCTTGGCCACGGGTACGGCCACGACCCGTGCCCCGAGCGGCTCGAAGGCGGCCCGCAGCTGGCGCACCCCGGCGGCGTTCGTGCGTCCGCCACGGCCCACGTAGATCGTGTCGCCGACCTTGAGGATGTCGCCGCCGTCCAGCGTGCCCGGATCCCACACCCAGTTCACGGAGGCGCCGAGCCGCGCCACCGCCTCCTCCACGCCCTCCGTCTCGGGCCGCCGGGACTCGGCGCCGGGCCGGGCGATCAGTGCCACGTTGCGGAAGACGACGACCGCGTCCTCGACGAAGACCGCGTCCGGGCAGTCGTCGGCGGGCTCCACCTCGACCGTCTCCCAGCCGTGCGCCCGCAGCGCGTCGGCGTACGCCTCCCACTGTCCGAGAGCGAGCCCCGCGTCGACCGGGGTCCGCTCGACGTGCGTGACCAGGCCTTCGGCGATGCGCGGTCCTGGGCGGCGGATCAGCGCCTTCTTGCTGGGCACGGGATGCTCTCCATAGGGGTGGAGCGGCGGGGGTGCCCCCGCCCGGCGGGGCGCCGGACCGGGGTGTTGCCGCACATCATGCAGCGTGGGAGGGGTCCAGGCCCAGGTCTCGTCGCAGATGAGCGGCGGTGAACGAGCCGTCCGCTTCCAGCAGCTGCCCCGGAGTGCCCTCGAAGACGATCCGGCCGCCGTGCTTGCCGCCGTCGGGGCCGAGGTCGATCACCCAGTCCGCGTGCTTGACGACCTCCAGGTTGTGCTCGACGACGATCACGGTGTTCCCCGCGTCGACGAGCCGGTCGAGGAGGGCGAGCAGGCCGTCCACGTCCGCCATGTGCAGGCCGGTCGTCGGCTCGTCAAGGACGTACGTGGTGCCCGTGCGGTGCAGCTGTGTGGCGAGCTTGATGCGCTGGCGCTCGCCGCCCGACAGGGTGCTCAGCGGCTGTCCGAGGGTGAGGTAGGTGAGCCCCACGTCGTGCAGGGCCCGCAGCCTGCGGCGTACCGCCGTGTCGTCGACGGCGGCCAGGAAGTCCAGGGCGCGCTCGGCGGTCATGTCGAGCACGTCGGCGATGGAGCTGCCCCCGACGGTGAGCCGGAGCACCTCCTCCTTGAAGCGGAGCCCCTCGCACGCCTCGCAGGTCGTGGTCACCGGATCCATGAACGCCAGGTCGCTGTAGATGATCCCGCGGCCCTGGCAGCTCTCGCACGCGCCACTGGAGTTGAAGCTGAAGAGGCCCGCGTCCTGGCCGGTCTGCCGCGCGAAGAGCTTGCGCAGCGAGTCCATGATCCCGAGGTACGTCGCCGGGGTCGAACGGCCCGAGACGCCGATGCCCGACTGGTCGACGACCACGGCGTCCGGATGCTCGGCGACGAACGCCCCCGACACCAGCGTGCTCTTGCCCGAGCCCGCGACGCCCGTCACGGCGGTGAGCACCCCGGTCGGCACGCGCACGCTCACGTCCTGGAGGTTGTGCAGATCGGCGCCCTTGACCCATCGCCCGCCGATGGCCTCGCGCGGGCTCTCCTTGACGCCGGTGGAGCGCCGCAGGTGCCGGCCCGTGAGCGTGTCCGCGCGGCGCAGCTCGTCCGGTGTCCCCTCGAAGACGACCAGACCGCCGCCCGTGCCCGCCGTCGGGCCCATGTCGACGACATGGTCGGCGACGGCGATCACGTCCGGGTCGTGCTCGACGACCAGGACCGTGTTGCCCTTGTCGCGCAGGCGCAGCAACAGGTCGTTGAGCCGGCCCACGTCGCGCGGGTGCAGGCCGACGCTCGGTTCGTCGAAGATGTACGTCATGCCGGTCAGGCTGGAGCCGAGGTGCCGCACCGTCTTCAGGCGCTGGCCCTCGCCGCCGGAGAGCGTGGACGTCTCGCGGCCGAGGCTGAGGTAGCCGAGCCCGATCGCCTCGATCCGCTCCAGGGCGGCCACGGCGGCCGCCGCGATCGGGCCCGCCACCGGGTCGTCGATCCGCTCCAGGGCGGTGATGAGGTCGGTGACCTCCATGCGTGCGCAGTCGGCGATGTTCATTCCCTCGATGCGGGTGGCGAGCGCCGCTTCGTTGAGCCGTGCCCCGTCGCAGGCGTCGCACTCGCCCTCGACGAGGAAGCGCTGCACCAGATCGCGGGTCTTCTGGCTGAGCGTCGACAGATCGCGGTTGAGGTAGAGCCGCTCGAAGCGGTCGGCGAGCCCTTCGTAGTCGATGTCCCGTGCGCCGCCGGTGTTGTCGACGTTGACCTTGCCGCCGCCCTTCCCGCCGCGCATGAGGAACTCCCTTTCCCCCGCGGTGAATTGACCCACCGGCTTGTGCGTGTCCAGGTCGGGTGTGTTGGTGTACGTCTGGCCCTGCCAGGTGCCCACGGCGAACGGCGGGAAGAGGATCGCGCCGCCCATCAGGGACTTGTCGGGGTCCAGGATGCGGTCGTAGTCGGGCCGCACCGTCTTGCCCAGGCCGTGGCACCGGGGGCACATGCCTGATGGGTCGTTGAACGAGTACGCGGTCGCGGGACCGGCACTCGGTGTGCCGTGCCGCGAGAACAGCACGCGCATCACCGAGTAGATGTCCGTCATCGTGCCCACCGTGGACCGGGAGTGGCCGCCGATCGGCCGCTGGTCGACGACGATCGCGGGCGAGAGCTCCTCGATGGTGTCCGCGTGCGGCCGCTCGTACTTCGGCAGCCGGTTGCGGACGAACCACGTGAAGGTCTCGTTCAGCTGGCGCTGCGACTCGACCGCGATCGTGTCGAACACGACCGACGACTTCCCCGACCCCGAGACGCCGGTGAAGACCGTGAGCCGGTCCTTCGGAATGCGCAGGTTCACCTCCTTGAGGTTGTTCTCACGGGCTCCGGTGATCGTGATGTATTGGTGCATACACCCGAAGCTAGCCAAAATACCCGACAGCTTCTGTCGTGATTTCTTTCATTTCTCCGTCGAGAAGCAGCCAGCGTGTGATGCCGATCGACTCCAGGAACGGCACGTCGTGACTGGCCACGATCAGCGCTCCCTCGTACGACTCCAGGGCCGTGGCCAGCTGTTTCACGCTCGCCATGTCGAGGTTGTTCGTCGGTTCGTCGAGCATCAGGAGCTGCGGCGCGGGCTCCGCGAGCAGCAGCGCGGCCAGCGTCGCCCGGAACCGTTCGCCGCCCGACAGGGTCGCCGCGGGCTGGTCGGCCCGCGCCCCCTTGAACAGGAAGCGGGCCAGGCGGGCCCGGATCCGGTTGTTGGTGGCGTCGGGGGCGAAGCGCGCCACGTTCTCGGCGACGGTTCGCTCCTCGTCGAGCACGTCGAGGCGCTGCGGCAGGAAACGCAGCGGGACGTGTGCGAGCGCCTCTCCCTCGACGGCCTCCAGCTCTCCGGCGATCGTCCGCAGGAGCGTGGTCTTGCCCGCGCCGTTGCGGCCGACCAGCGCGACACGCTCGGGCCCGCGCAGCTCGAACTCGCCCTGCACGCGCGCGCCGTAGTGCAGCGTGAGCTCGCGCAGGGTGAGCACGGTGCGGCCCGGAGGGACCGCGGTGAACGGCAGGTCGACGCGGATCTCGTCGTCGTCCCGCACCGCCTCCACGGCGTCGTCGAGGCGCTCCTTCGCCTCGCTGAGTTTCTCCTCGTGCATGATGCGGTGCTTGCCCGCGGACACCTGGGCCTGACGCTTGCGCTCGCCCATGACGACCTTCGGCTCGCGCTTGGTGTCCCACATCTTCTGGCCGTAGCGCTTGCGCCGGGCCAACTTGACGTGCGCGTCGGCCAGTTCGCGCTTCTGCTTCTTCAGGTCGGACTCGGCGACGCGCACCATGCGCTCCGCCGCCTCCTGTTCGGCGGCCAGCGCCTCCTCGTACGCCGTGAAGTTGCCTCCGTACCACGTGACCTCTCCGTCCCGCAGATCGGCGATCTGGTCGACCAGGTCGAGGAGTTCACGGTCGTGGCTGACCACGACCAGGACTCCGGACCAGGCGTCGACGGCCGCGTACAGCCGCCGACGGGCGTACAGGTCGAGGTTGTTGGTGGGTTCGTCGAGCAGGAGCACGTCGGGTCGGCGAAGGAGCAGCGCGGCGAGGCGCAGCAGCACGGACTCGCCGCCCGAGACCTCCCCGGTCGTCCGGTCGAGGCCGATGTGGCCGAGGCCGAGCTGGTCGAGGGTCGCGACGGCGCGCTCCTCGACGTCCCAGTCGTCGCCGACCGTCGTGAAGTGCTCATCGGCCACGTCGCCCGCCTCGATGGCGTGCAGGGCGGCGCGGGTCGGCGCGATGCCGAGGACCTCGTCGACGCGCAGACCGGTGTCGAGGGTGACGTTCTGCGGCAGATACCCGATGTCGCCCGCGACGCGGACCGTACCTTGGCTCGGCGTGAGCTCACCGGCGACGAGCTTCAACAGGGTTGACTTCCCTGATCCGTTGACGCCGATGAGCCCGGTCCTGCCGGGACCGAAGGCCGCCTGGAGACCGTCGAAGACATGGGTGCCGTCCGGCCAGTCGAAGTCGAGGGAGGTGCAGGTGATGGAGGTGGGGGAAGTAGACATGTGGTCCTCGCGGTTGCGTGAGATGAAGCGCGGTCAGGGGCAACGCGTTTCGGGACACCGCGGGGCGCGACAAGAGGACGGGAGCAGCGTCGTCAAGGGAGGCGAGGGCAGAAAAATGGGCCCTGCGTCAGGCAGACGGCTCGTACGCCGAGGTCGCACGCTACGCACACGGCCGAGCCGTGTGACGCGGTGACTCCAGACCTCAGACGAGCAACGTCCTACTCCTATCGGCGACAACAGAACCGTTATACACCGTAGGTTGCGCCCCGAGGGCTGTCAACGTTTTATCGTGACCGCGAACAAGGAGGCCCCATGCCTTATGGCTCGCTCTCACTGCCGACCCGGATCTTCCTGCTGGCCTGGGACACCGGTCGCAACAAGATCGCCGGCGCCCCCGACCTGCACTTCGCGGTGCGGGCCTGCGCGCTCGCGGAGCTGGCCCAGCGCGGACTTCTCTCGGACGTGGACGGCATCGTCACACCGGTCTTCGGCGCACGCACCGGCGACCCGGCGCTCGACGGCGTCCTGGAACTCGTCGAGGAGTCCAGGCCCCGCAAATGGCGCGGCTGGATCACGCACAAGGCCCGCGCCACGCAGGACGGCGTGCGTGACCAGCTGGCCGCCGAGGGCTATCTGCGCACGGAGCGCACCCGGATCCTGGGGATCTTTCCCTCCCGGCGCTACGAGCTGGAGCGCGCCGGATACGTCGAGGTCCTGCAGGCCGAGGCGCTCGCGGTCCTGCGCGGTCCGGTGCCGGTGTCCGAGGTTCCCGCGGGCGACGCGGCCCTGGTGGTGTGCGCGGCGACGGGCAAGCTGCGCGGCGTCATCTCGGGCAAGGAGCGCAGGCAGTACAAGGAGCGGCTCGATGCGCTCACCGACCGCAGCGGGGCCCCGGCTCGCGAGCTGCCCGAGCTGATGCGGGGGCTGCGCAAGGCGCTGGCCTCAGCGGTGTCGTCGGCCGAGGCGGCCAGGGCGTCGTCCGGCGGCGGGGGCGGGGGCGGCTGACCCCGGCACCCGGTCCCGGCACCGCGGATCCCGGCACCGGGCTCCGGCTCAGCAGGCGTCCCGCATCAGGTCGGCGAGGTCCTGGTCCAGGTCGACGTGCAGGTGCTCATCGCCGACGGGCACCAGGGTCAGGGAACGGTGCAGGAAGCGGCGCAGCTCGCCGGTGCGGATGTGGACGATCGCCGTGCCCTCGGGCGCGTGGAACTCCACGACCGTGCGGTCGAAGCCGTACGGCCGCACGCGGACGTCGCCGTCCCCCACCGCCTGCTCCATGCCTTGGGCGAGCAGCTCGCGGGCGAAGGTCCAGTAGACCTCGATGCCCTCCAGGGTCGCGGGGGCGGGAAAACTCATCCGGACGGCGAACGGATCGCCCCGGTCGTAGTGCAGCGTCGCGGGGATGGACTGCATCCGCGGCGCGGCGGCGACGAGGCGGGCCTCTACGGCTTGCTCGATGCTGTTGGACAACGCCTGCTCCCTCAACTACAGCTGGACGACTCGGGTCGGCACTTGGATAGACGTCGGAATGACGGAATCCGTGCACGCGAACACCGAGTGACCTCGGTCACCGCGCGCTCTTCACCGTCTTCACAGAATTCCCGGAAGGAATCCTGCGTTCCGGTGGTAACTTCGCCCGCCATGAAGTCCTTGGGGAAGAGGAGAAGGGCGCGGTCCGCGGGCCGTGCGGTGTCGGTGGGGCTGTGCGGGGCGGCTCTCGCCGCGACGGTGCTCACCGCGCCAGGGCTCGCCCAGGCGGCCCCCGCGGCCCCGGAGGGGCAGTCGCCGCGCGGCGGAGGCTGGGATCTCAAGGACAGCGGCACCGACGCGCGCTTCCGCGGTCTCGCCGCCGTCAGCCGGAACACCGCCTGGGTGGCCGGCGCGAAAGGCACCGTGCTGCGCACCTCGGACGGCGGGCGGAAGTGGCGCGACGTCTCCCCGCCCGGAGCCGAAGGGCTGGAGTTCCGTGACGTCGAGGCCTTCGACGGCCGCCGCGCGGTGGTCCTCGCCATCGGTGAGGGCGAGGCGTCGCGGGTCTTTCGCACGGCGGACGGCGGGGCGACCTGGACGGAGTCCTTCCGGAACACCGACCCCAAGGCCTTCTACGACTGCATGACCTTCTTCGACCGCAGCCACGGCCTGGCGATGAGCGACCCCGTGGACGGCAAGTACCGCATCCTGTCCACGGCCGACGGCGGCCGCTCCTGGAAGGTCCTGCCCAGCGACGGCATGCCCGCCGCGCAGGAGGGCGAGGCGGGCTTCGCCGCGAGCGGTCAGTGCCTGGTGAGCTCCGGCTCCCGCGACGTGTGGCTGGCCACGGGCGGAGCGGCACGCGCGCGTGTCCTGCACTCCGCCGACCGAGGCCGCACCTGGACGGCCACCGACGCTCCGATCCCGGCGGGCGCCCCGGCCCGCGGAGTCTTCGGTCTCGCCTTCCGCGACCGCGCGCACGGCATCGCGGTCGGCGGCGACTACACCCCCGGCGAGCCGTCCCCGAAGGCCGCGGCCACCACGGGCGACGGCGGCCGCACCTGGACCACGGCTGCCGAGCCCCCGCCCGCCTACCGCTCCGGGGTGGCCTGGCTGCCGGGGAGCCGCCGGGGCGCACTCGCGGTCGGGCCGACCGGCACGGACGTCACGTCGGACGGCGGGCGCACCTGGCGGACGGTCGACCCGGGGTCGTACGACACCGTGGACTGCACGCGGGACCGGGCCTGTTGGGCGTCCGGCGAGAAGGGCCGGATCGCGCGCTGGGAGGGGAACTAGGGCACCAGGGCCCCTTGCCGTCGGCCCGGCTAGGGCAGCTGCTGCCGGTAGGGGGCGAGTTCCGGGGCCGTCTTCGTGGCGATGAACTCGGTGATGCGGTACTCGCAGACCTCCGCGAGCACGAACGGATCGCTCGCCGCGATCTGTTCGATCGCCGCTCGGTCGTCGGCCACGGCGAGGATCACGCCGCCGTCGCGCGGGTTCTTGCGCCCGGAGGCGATGAAGACGCCCTGCGCGTACAACTCGCCGAGCCAGGCCACGTGGGCCTCGAGCTCCTTGTCGACGGCGGACACGGGCGCGGTGTAGGTCAATTCGAGAACGAACATGATCGCGAGGCTACCTCCGGGCGTCACCAGGCGTGGCCCGGGGCCGGGGCGTTCGCGCGGAGGAGACGAAGCGGCAGGTCTGGGCGAGTACGGGTGCGAGTCCGGGCCGCCCTGGCACCGCACCGCCGCGGCGGCCTGGCACCGCACCGCCGGGGCAGGCCAGCACCGCACGCCGGGGCGGGCCGCCCGCGGCCTGCGCGCGTTCGGGGCGTACTCCGTGTCGGGACGGTGCGGAGTGCGGGTGCCAGTCCGCGGCGGCCCGGCACTCCACCGCCGGGGCGGGCCAGCACCGCACCGCCAAGGCAGGCCGCTCGCGGCCTGCCCGCGTTCGGGGGCGTACTCCGTGCCTGGACGGCGCGATGTGCGGGTGCGAGTCCGCGGCGCCCCGGCACTCCACTGCCGCGGCGCCCTGGCACCGCACCGCCAGGGCGGGCCAGCACCGCACCGCCAGGGCGGGCCGCCCGCAGCCTGCGCGCGTTCGGGGGCGTACTCCGTGCCGGGACGGCGCAAGGCCTAGGCTTGCCCGCACGATGACGACGCACACCGCACCCCCCTCCCACGCCCCCGCCGACTGGCCCACGGACGAGCCGGCCGCCCGCGCCGTCCAGGACGGACTCCGCGCCCGGGTCGTGCTCGACGAAGAAGGGCCGCGGCCGGGCACGGGGCACGTCACGGGGGTCGACGTCGCCTACGACGACGAGCGCGGCATCGTCGCCGCCGCGGTCGTCGTCCTGGACGCCGCCACGCTCGACGTCGTCGAGGAGGCGACCGCGGTGGGCCGCGTGGCCTTCCCGTACGTGCCGGGCCTGCTCGCGTTCCGTGAGATCCCCACCGTCCTCGTCGCCCTGGGGGCGCTCGAAGCCGATCCGGGCCTCGTCGTCTGCGACGGCTACGGCATCGCGCACCCCCGCCGGTTCGGCCTCGCCAGCCACCTCGGCGTCCTCACGGGACTGCCCACGATCGGCGTGGCCAAGAACCCCTTCACGTTCACGTACGAGGCTCCCGGCGCACCGCGGGGCAGCGCGGCCCCCTTGCTCGACGGAGCCGAGGAGATCGGCCGCGCCCTGCGCACCCGCGAGGACGTCAAGCCGGTCTTCGTCTCCGTCGGGCACCGCGTGAGCCTGGACAACGCCTGCGCCCACACGCTCCGCCTGACGCCGCGCTACCGCCTCCCCGAGTCGACGCGGCGCGCGGACGCCCTGTGCCGCGCGGCCCTGCGCGAGGCGACCGGCGCGGCACCGGACCCAGCGGCGGCTACCGCGTCGCCGCCACCCGGAACCTGAGCCCCGCCGCCGTCAGCCGCGCCGTCAGCGCGTCGCCCATCGCCACGGCGGTGGTCAGCTGTCCGGCCACGTCCGGCAGGTCGTCGTCGACGGCCAGGCACAGCGCCGCCTCGGCCAGCATCTTCGCGGTCTCGTCGTACCCCGGATCACCGCCCGAGACCTCGGTGAACACCCGCTTGCCGCCGCCCTCGCCGACGAACCGCACGGAGAACCAGCTCTCCGCACGCCGCTGCTCGCTCGGCCCCTCGCCGGGCTTCAGGCGCGACGACAACCACCGCCGTGCGGGCGGCAGTTGGGCCGCGGCCACCAGGCCGGTGACGGCCGCGGCGCCGCCGAAGGCGAACGGCAGCGTCTTGACCGCCGCGTAGTGCCGGTAGCGGAAGTCGGGCCCGTAGCGCTCAAGGGCCCGCGCCGAGCGCTGCACCACCTGCGGGTCGATCGTCGGCAGGGGGAGGGCCCAGGCGCCGACCTCGCCCGCGTACCGGGGCGCGCTCGGCGGCGCGTACGCCTTGCGGTCCACCAGGCGCGGCTCGTGCCGCCGCCGGTCCCGCGCGGCGGACAGCATCTGCGGGCCGCGCGCGAACTGGGCGAGCGCGGAGGCGAACGTGCCCCCGGAGAAGGTCGCGTTGCTGCGCACGAACCCGTCGACACGCAGCGGCACGCCCTCGGGGAGCTGGCGCACCGTGAAGTACGCGCCGAGGTCGTGCGGTACGGAGTCGAAGCCGCAGGAGTGCACGAGGCGTGCGCCCGTCTCCCGTGCGCGGGCGTCGTGCCGCACGTACACGAGGTCGACGAACTCCGGCTCACCGGTGAGGTCCACGTAGTCCGTGCCCGCCTCCGCGCACGCGGCGACGAGATCCTGGCCGTACGCGAGATAGGGGCCCACGGTCGTGGCCACCACGCGCGCGTGGCCGGCCATCTCCCGCAGGGACGCCTCGTCCGCCACGTCCGCGTGGACGAGGGGGAGTTCCGCGCAGGCCGGGTGGGCCTCGGCGAGCTTGTCCCGCAGCCGCTCCAGCTTCCCGGTGTCGCGCCCCGCGATCGCCCAGCGCAGCCCCTCGGGCGCGTGCGCGGCGAGGTACTCCGCGGTGAGCACACCGACGAAACCGGTCGCTCCGAAAAGGACGATGTCGTACGTGCGGTCCTCCGCACGCTCCTTGCCGTTGCCGTTCTGACTGGTCATGGCACCTCTCTGCCGTGCACCCCGCGCCGATGTCGGTGGCCGAGGCTAGCGTGAGGAGTCGCAGCGGTTACCAGGAGGTACCCCATGGCTGTCCCGAAAACTGCCCTGAAGAAGTGGGAGCGGGTGCGCGGCTTCGCGCTCGGCATGCCGGGTGCGGCCGAGGACTTCCCCTGGGGCGAGAGCGTCGCCAAGGTCAACAAGAAGGTGTTCGTCTTCCTCGGAATGGACGACGGCAGCTATCCCCTCGGCATCACCGTCAAGCTCACCGACGAGGCGACGCACGCCCACGCCCTGACGGCGCCGGGCGCGGAACCCGCGGGGTACGGCCTGGGCAAGGCGGGCTGGGTGCGCGTCCCCCTGGAGGAGAAGGGCGCACCGGCCGCCGATCTGCTCTGCGACTGGGTCGAGGAGAGCTACCGCACGATCGCCACGAAGAAGCTCGTCGCGGAGCTGGACGCCCGCGCCACGTGATCCGTGCGCGGCCGCCCCGCCTCACACGCCCGGCGCCGCCCGCACGCTGATCCCGTTCCGCTGGAACAGCGCCGCCGTCACTCCGTCGCCCGCCACCAGCCGCCCGCCGAATGAACCGTCGTGGACCGTGCCGTGCCCGCACGAGGGGCTGCGCGGCATCAGCAGCGCCTCGGTACAGCCGGCGGCCGGCGCCGCCGCCAGCGCGCGCCGGGCTCCCGCCACGAATTCGGCCGTCACGTCCTGTCCCGTGTCGTCGACGACACGGGCCGTCCCGTCGAGCACGTCGTGTCCGTCGCCGCCGACGAGCTCGGCGGGCCGGCGGGGGGTGGGCAGCCCGCCGGCCGCCTCCGGGCAGAAGGGGACGACCCCGCGGCCCGCCACCGCGTCGTCGAGTTCCGGTGACTCCTTGTCGCGGCCGTCGAACCGGCAGGGCACCCCGCGTAGACACGCGCTGACCAGTACGGAATCCATGACCGCAGGCTAGCCGCCGCACCGACTGTCACCGGATTTGTCTAAGCGCTTGCTTGCTAGGGTCTTGTGCGGAGTGGAACACGTTCTTAGCATCACTGGTGTTACATCAGTTGTGTCATAGCGCTGGGGGCTCAATGGCAGTGCCGGACAAGGGCGTTCGCGGACCGCTCGCCGGGGTGCGCGTGGTCGAGCTGGCGGGCATCGGGCCCGGCCCGTTCGCGGCCATGCTCCTCGCCGACCTCGGCGCCGACGTCGTGCGCGTCGACCGACCGGGCGGCGGCGGTCTCGCGATCAATCCCGAGTACGACGTCACCAACCGCAACAAACGCTCCGTGATCGTCGACCTCAAGGCGGCGGACGGCGCGGACCGCGTCCTCGACCTGGTCGACCGCGCCGATGTCCTCATCGAGGGCTACCGCCCCGGCGTCGCCGAGCGGCTCGGCGTCGGGCCCGCGGACTGCCACGCCCGCAACCCGAAGCTCGTCTACGGACGGATGACCGGCTGGGGCCAGGAGGGCCCGCTCGCCCAGCGCGCCGGGCACGACATCGCGTACATCGCGATCACCGGCACCCTCGGCATGATCGGCAACCCCGGCGAGCCGCCCACCGTCCCCGCCAACCTCGTCGGCGACTACGCGGGCGGCTCGCTCTATCTCGTCGTCGGCATCCTCGCGGCCCTGCACCACGCGCGCGAGCACGGCAGCGGCCAGGTCGTGGACGCCGCGATCGTCGACGGCACCGCACACCTCACGTCGATGATCCACGGCATGCTCGCGGCCGGCGGCTGGCAGGACCGGCGCGGCGCCAACCTCCTGGACGGCGGCTGCCCGTTCTACGGCAACTACGAAACGGCCGACGGCGGTTACATGGCCGTCGGCGCCCTTGAGCAGCAGTTCTACGACGAGTTCATCGAGCTGCTCGGCCTGACAGGACAGGCGCCCGCACGCAAGGACCTCGCCCGCTGGGGCGAGCTGCGCGAGGCGGTCGCCGCCCGCTTCAAGGAGCGCACGCGCGAGGAGTGGACGGCCGTCTTCGAGGGCTCCGACGCGTGCGTCGCGCCCGTGCTCTCGCTCTCCGAGGCCCCCGGCCACCCCCATCTCGCCGCCCGCGGCACCTTCGTCGACCACGGCGGCATCACCCAGCCCGCTCCGGCGCCCCGCTTCTCCGCGACCCCGACGGACGTCCGCAGCGGCCCCGCCCAGCCCGGCGCCGACACCGAGGACGTGGCCCGCGACTGGGACGTACCGGCCCTGACGAGCATCCCCACGAAGGAAGACGACTGATGCAACTCTCCGCACCTCTCGCCTACGCGGGCGACCCGCGCCAGGCCGCCGACGACCTGGCGGCCCTGGAGTCCGCAGGTCTGGACGCCGTCTGGGTGGCGGAGGCGTACGGCTTCGACTCGCCCACCATCATGGGCTACCTGGCCGCGCGCACCGAGCGTATGAAGATCGGCGCCGCGATCCTCAACGTCTACTCGCGCACCCCCGCCCTCATCGCCCAGACCGCCGCCGGACTCGACGCGATCTCCGGGGGCCGGGCGATCATCGGGCTCGGCGCATCGGGCCCGCAGGTCGTCGAGGGCTGGCACGGAAAGCCGTACGACAAGCCCCTGGCCCGCACCCGCGAGGCGATCGAGCTGACCCGCCGCATCCTGCGCCGCGAGGTCATCGACCACCACGGCATCACGGACATGCCGCTGCCCGCGGAGAAGGGCGGCAAGCTGGGCAAGCCGCTCAAGATCCTCACCAAGCCGGTGCGCTCCGAAGTGCCGCTGTACGTCGCCTCCCTGGGTCCCGCCAACGTCCGCATGACCGCCGAGATCGCCGACGGCTGGCTGCCCACCCTGTTCATCCCGGAGAAGGCCCACCAGGTGTGGGGCGCTCCGCTCGCCGAGGGCAAGGAGAAGCGCGATCCGGCGCTCGGACCGTTGCAGACGGTCGCGGGCGGACTGCTCGCCATCGGTGACGACGCGGCGGCCGTACGGGATTTCGCCCGGCCCCAGATCGCCCTCTACGTAGGCGGCATGGGAGCGGTGGGGAAGAACTTCTACAACGACCTCGCGGTCGCGTACGGCTACGAGAAGGAAGCCGAGCTCATCCAGGAGCTGTATCTCTCGGGCAGGAAGAAGGAGGCCGAGGCCGCCGTCCCGGCCGAGTTCTGCGAGCTCATGTCGCTGTGCGGCCCGGAGAGCTATGTCCGCGAGCGTGTCGAGGCCTTCCGCGAGGCGGGCGTCGACATGCTCAACGTCATTCCCGTCGGCCCCGAGCCGGCCAAGTTGATCGAGACCGTCAAGGGCTGGCTCTAGGAGGCCGTACGTGAAGCGACAGATCTTCTCCGCCGAACACGAGGCGTTCCGCGAGACCGTCCGCACCTTCCTGGCCAAGGAGGTGCTGCCCCACTACGAGGAGTGGGAGAAGGACGGGATCGTCAGCCGTGACGCCTGGCGCGCGGCGGGCAAGCAGGGGCTGCTCGGCCTCGCCGTGCCCGAGGAGTACGGAGGCGGCGGGAACGACGACTTCCGCTACAGCGCGGTCCTCGCCGAGGAGTTCACGCGCGCGGGAGCATCCGGGCTCGCGCTCGGCCTGCACAACGACATCATCGGCCCGTACCTCACCTCCCTGGCCACCGAGGACCAGAAGCGGCGCTGGCTGCCCGGCTTCTGCTCCGGCGAGATCATCACGGCCATCGCGATGACCGAGCCGGGCGCGGGCTCCGACCTCCAGGGCATCCGCACCACCGCCACGGACCAGGGCGACCACTGGCTGCTCAACGGCTCCAAGACGTTCATCTCGAACGGCATCCTCGCCGACCTCGTCATCGTCGTCGCCAAGACCTCCCCGGAGGGCGGCGCGAAGGGCCTGTCCCTCCTGGTCGTCGAGCGCGGCGCGGAAGGCTTCGAGCGGGGCCGCAACCTCGACAAGATCGGCCAGAAGTCCCAGGACACCGCCGAGCTGTTCTTCAACGACGTACGCGTCCCCAAGGAGAACCTCCTCGGCGAACTCGACGGCGCCTTCATCCACCTGATGACGAACCTCGCGCAGGAGCGCATGGGCATCGCCGTCGCGGGGATCGCCGCCGCCGAGTACCTCCTGGAGATCACCACGACGTACGTCAAGGAGCGCGAGGCCTTCGGGCGTCCGCTCTCCAAGCTCCAGCACATCCGTTTCGAGATCGCCGAGATGGCGACCGAGTGCGCGGTCACCCGTACGTTCCTCGACCGCTGCATCGTCGATCACTCGAACGGGGAACTCGACGCCGTGCACGCGTCGATGGCGAAGTGGTGGGCGACCGAGCTGCAAAAACGCGTCGCCGACCGCTGCCTGCAACTGCACGGAGGCTACGGCTACATGACCGAGTACCGCGTCGCCAAGGCCTTCACGGACGGCCGCATCCAGACGATCTACGGAGGCACGACCGAGATCATGAAGGAGATCATCGGCCGCTCCCTGCTCGCCTGAGCCCGCCCCCACCCTCACCTTCACAGTTCTTTGCGAAAGGCTGCTGTCTTGACCACCGAAGCGTACGTATACGACGCGATCCGCACCCCGCGCGGACGCGGCAAGGCCAATGGCGCCCTGCACGGCACCAAGCCGATCGACCTGGTCGTCGGCCTGATCCACGAGATCAGGGCGCGCTTCCCCGACCTGGACCCGGCGGCCGTCGACGACATCGTCCTCGGCGTCGTGGGCCCCGTCGGCGACCAGGGCTCCGACATCGCGCGCATCGCGGCCATCGCCGCCGGTCTTCCGGACACCGTCGCGGGCGTCCAGGAGAACCGGTTCTGCGCCTCGGGTCTCGAAGCGGTCAACATGGCCGCGATGAAGGTGCGTTCGGGCTGGGAGGACCTCGTCCTCGCGGGCGGCGTCGAGTCGATGTCACGCGTCCCGATGGCCTCGGACGGCGGCGCCTGGTTCGCCGACCCGATGACCAACTACGAGACGGGCTTCGTGCCGCAGGGCATCGGCGCCGACCTGATCGCCACCGTCGAGGGTTACTCGCGGCGCGACGTCGACGAGTACGCGGCCCTGTCCCAGGAGCGCGCCGCGGCCGCCTGGAAGGACAACCGCTTCGAGAAGTCCGTCGTGCCGGTGAAGGACCGCAGCGGTCTGGTCGTCCTCGACCACGACGAGTACATGCGCCCCGGCACCACCGCCGACTCGCTCGCCAAGCTGAAGCCGTCCTTCAAGGACATCGGCGACCTCGGCGGCTTCGACGCCGTCGCGCTGCAGAAGTACCACTGGGTCGAGAAGATCGACCACGTCCACCACGCGGGCAACTCCTCCGGCATCGTGGACGGCGCGGCCCTGGTGGCCATCGGCACCAAGGAGGTCGGCGAGCGTTACGGCCTCACGCCGCGCGCCCGGATCGTCTCCGCGGCCGTCTCCGGCTCCGAGCCGACCATCATGCTCACCGGTCCCGCACCGGCCGCCCGCAAGGCGCTCGCCAAGGCGGGTCTGACCATCGACGACATCGACCTCGTCGAGATCAACGAAGCCTTCGCTGCGGTGGTCCTGCGCTTCGTCAAGGACATGGGCCTGTCCCTGGACAAGGTCAACGTCAACGGCGGCGCGATCGCGTTGGGCCATCCCCTGGGCGCGACCGGGGCGATGATCCTGGGCACGCTGGTGGACGAGCTGGAGCGGCGTGACCTGCGGTACGGGCTCGCCACGTTGTGCGTCGGCGGTGGCATGGGGATCGCCACGATCGTGGAACGGGTGTAGCGCCGCTGGGGCCGAGGGCTGTCGACGACCGCGGGTACGCCGTGGTTGCTCGCGCAGTTCCCCGCGCCCCTGAAGGCGTGCGCTGCGCGCGGCCTTCCCCGGCACGCGCCCCGAGGTGCCGCATGCAGTGCGCATCTCAGGGGCGCGGGGGAACCGCGCGACCAGCCCCCACCCACCGTCAGTCGGCAAGCAACGGCACAGCCCACCCCAGTAGCCGCCCACCCCGGACGCAACAGACTTCACGGAGACGCACCATGACGCAGAGCTCAACCATCCGCTGGGAACAGGACGACACCGGCGTCGTCACTCTCGTCCTCGACGACCCCAACCAGTCCGCGAACACCATGAACCAGGGGTTCAAGGACTCCATCGCGGCCATCGCCGAGCGCGCGGAGGCCGAGAAGGACTCCATCCGCGGCATCATCTACACCTCCGCCAAGAAGACCTTCTTCGCCGGCGGTGACCTGAAGGACATGATGCAGGCCGGTCCCGAGAACGCGCGCGACGCGTTCGAGGCGGGCGTCGCCATCAAGAGCTCCCTGCGCCGCATCGAGACCCTGGGCAAGCCGGTCGTCGCCGCCATCAACGGCGCGGCCCTCGGCGGCGGTTACGAGATCGCCCTGGCCAGCCACCACCGCGTCGCGCTCGACGCGCCCGGATCCAAGATCGGCCTGCCCGAGGTCACCCTCGGCCTGCTCCCGGCGGGCGGCGGCGTGACCCGCACCGTGCGCCTCATGGGCATCGCGGACGCGCTGCTCAAGGTGCTCCTCCAGGGCACCCAGTACTCCCCGAAGCGCGCCCTGGAGAACGGCCTCGTCCACGAAGTGGCCGCCACCCGCGAGGAGATGATCGAGAAGGCCCGCGCCTTCATCGACGCCAACCCCGAGTCGGCGCAGCCCTGGGACAAGCCCGGCTACCGCATCCCCGGCGGCACCCCGGCCAACCCGAAGTTCGCGGCGAACCTGCCCGCCTTCCCCGCCAACCTCAAGAAGCAGATCAACGGCGCCCCCTACCCCGCCCCGCGCAACATCCTCGCGGCCGCCGTCGAGGGCTCGCAGGTCGACTTCGAGACCGCGCTGACCATCGAGGCCCGGTACTTCACCGAGCTGGTCACCGGGCAGACCGCGAAGAACATGATCCAGGCGTTCTTCTTCGACCTGCAGGCCGTCAACTCCGGCGCCAACCGGCCCAAGGGCATCGAGCCGCGTCCGGTCCGCAAGGCCGCGGTGCTCGGCGCCGGGATGATGGGCGCGGGCATCGCCTACTCCTGTGCTCGCGCGGGCATCGAGGTCGTCCTGAAGGACGTCTCCGCCGAGGCCGCCGCCAAGGGCAAGGCCTACTCCGAGAAGCTGTGCGCCAAGGCGGTGGAGCGGGGGCGTACGACCCAGGAGAAGGCCGACGCGCTGCTCGCCCGCATCACGCCGACCGCCGACCCGCAGGACCTCGCGGGCTGCGACGCCGTGATCGAGGCCGTCTTCGAGGACACCTCGCTCAAGCACAAGGTGTTCCAGGAGATCCAGGACGTCATCGAGCCGGACGCGCTGCTGTGCTCCAACACCTCGACGCTGCCGATCACCCAGCTCGCCGAGGGCGTCACGCGGCCCGTCGACTTCATCGGCCTGCACTTCTTCTCGCCCGTAGACAAGATGCCGCTCGTCGAGATCATCAAGGGTGAGCGCACCGGGGACGAGGCGCTCGCGCGCGCCTTCGATCTCGTACGCCAGATCAGCAAGACGCCGATCGTCGTCAACGACTCGCGCGGCTTCTTCACCTCGCGCGTGATCGGGCACTTCATCAACGAAGGCGTCGCGATGGTCGGCGAGGGCATCGAGCCCGCGTCGATCGAGCAGGCGGCGGCCCAGGCCGGGTACCCGGCGAAGGTCCTCTCCCTGATGGACGAGCTGACCCTCACCCTGCCGCGCAAGATCCGCAACGAGACCAAGCGCGCCGTCGAGGAGGCGGGCGGCACCTGGGCCGGGCACCCCTCGGACTCCGTCATCGACCGCATGGTCGACGAGTTCGAGCGTCCCGGCAGGAGCGGGGGAGCGGGCTTCTACGACTACGTGGACGGCAAGCGCGCCGGCCTGTGGCCGGGCCTGCGCGAGCACTTCACCCAGGCGGGCACACAGATCCCGTTCGAGGACATGCAGGAGCGCATGCTCTTCTCGGAGGCGCTCGACACCGTGCGCCTGGTGGAGGAGGGCGTCCTGACGTCCGTCGCGGACGCCAACATCGGCTCGATCTTCGGCATCGGCTTCCCCGGCTGGACCGGCGGCGTGCTGCAGTACATCAACGGCTACGAAGGCGGCCTGCCCGGGTTCGTGGCCCGCGCGCGTGAGCTGGCCGACCGCTACGGCGACCGGTTCACGCCGCCCGCGCTGCTGGTCGAAAAGGCCGACAAGGGCGAGAAGTTCAGCGACAACTGACGTGAACTGACCCGCTCAGCTGCGGTTCCGCCCCCGTCGGGGGCGGAACCGGGGGCCTCTCCCGCCCGCGTCGTATCCTGCCGTAGATCATGACCACGACAAACGGAGGATGACCGCTGTGCGGTTGACGACTGGGGGAACGACGCGAGCGGTGGGCGTCGGAGTGCTGGTCCTCTCGCTGGCCCTGACGGGCTGCGGGGGAAAGAAGAAGAACAAGAAGCACAAGTCGGGTTCGGGCTCGTCGCACAGCCGCACCATCGGCGGCGCGACGGGCGGCGGATCCGCGGCGAAGGGCGGCGGCTCGCTGAGCGGCGCACAGGACGCCGAGGCGATCCTGCCGCCCGCCGACACCATGCCCGCCGCCCTGCGCAACGTCAGCACGGAGCTGCACAGCCGTGCCAAGGCGCCGTCCGTGTGCAAGGACCCCGGCGGCAAGTGCAGGAACGCCGTCGCCAACGGCCAGGTCGGCTACCACAGCAACGACAAGGGCGAGGGCGCCGGTTACGACGTGATCGTGTACCGCAACGACAGGGCCGCCCAGCGCGCCTTCGCCGCCTGGGACAGCTACGTGCGCCACAACAAGCACGAGCTGAAGGTCCTCGACGGGCCGCGGCTGGGCGCCGACAGCGTCGCCTTCGGGTTCACGCGGCCCGCCGAGAAGAACACCCAGGAGATCGTCATCCTCCAGGGCAAGTTCGTCGGCACGCTCAAGCTCCGTGACAACTCCGGTCCCGCGAACGCCAGGGAGGACCTGAGCGTCCTGGCCGAGGTCTACGCCACGCGGCTGCGGCAGGCCACGCGGGACGAGGCGCCGACCGCCACCGCGGCCAACGTCAAGGTGTAGCAAGGGAGTCGGGGGAGTGGCTCAGCCTTCCGTGAGCCACTCCCGCAGCTCTTCCTTCAAGGACCGCTGGAACGCCGTCACCAGGGCCTGCACCACCATCGGCTGCATATGTGCCGACAGGGACCGCATCGCCGCCACGTGCTCCGGGTCCGACTCCCGCTCGCGGTAGGGGCCCCACACCTCGTCGCGGAAGAGCCGGGACAGCTCGACGGCCGCCGAGCGGGTGTGCTCCATCAGGACCGTGCGCGCCGCCAGGATCGTCTCGTGCGCGATGGGTACGTCGAGCAGCTCCACGCCCAGGCGCAGCAGCCCCGGATCGACGCGGTAGGCCCCCGGGAGCTCCGTCGGCGCGACGACCCCCATCGCCGACAGCCGGTCCAGATCCGCGTCGGTCAGCGAGCGGCCCGCCCTGCGCTCCAGCTCCGCGCGGTCGGTGTCCTCGGCCGAGTCGGGGGCCCAGGAGGCCACCACGGCGCGGTGGATGGCGAGGTCGTGGGCGCTCAGGTCGGGCGGCAGCTGTTCCAGGTACCGCTCGATCGCCGCCAGCGTCATGCCCTGGTGCTGCAGCTCCTCGATGAGACCGAGCCGGGACAGATGCTCCTGGCCGTAGTGACCGACCCGGCGCGGGCCGATCACGGGTGGCGGAAGCAGGCCCTTGGTGCTGTAGAAGCGGATGGTGCGGACGGTGACGCCCGCGCGTGCGGCCAGTTCGTCGACCGTGAGCGTCGGCTCGTCGGTGTCCGACGTCGTCGTCATCGTCATGGCAGCGCTTCGCCTCCCCAGTTGTGCACCGACAGTTGTGCACTGACAGTTGTGCACCGATCAGGTGCAACAGTATTGCTGTCTCACCACTGTTGTGAAAGCGTCCGGCCCAGTCACTTGCTTCGTCGATGACGCCAGGAGGCGGTCATGACCACGATCCTGCGACTCCCCGGGGAACCCGCCGACATCACGCTCCCCGCCCTGCTGCTCCGCAACGCCGAGGACCACGGCGACCGCCCCGCACTCTCCTGGCGTGCCACCCCTGAAGGAGAGTGGACGACGCTGACCTGGTGCGATGCGCGCCGCAAGGTAGCCGTCCTCGCCGCCGGATACGCGGCGCTCGGCGTGCGGCGCGGCGAGCACGTCCTGATGATGATGGGCAACCGCCCCGAACACTGGCTGAGCGATCTCGCCCTCGTGCACCTCGGCGCGGTCCCCGTCACCGTCTACAACACATCGGCCCCGGAACAGATCGCGCACATCGCCCGGCACAGCCGCGCCCGCTTCGCGATCGTCGAGGGAACCCGTGAGCTGGCCCGGTGGGAGCCCCTCCTGACGGACGACACGGCTCCGCTGGAGCGCCTGGTGGTCGTCGAGGCGGCAGAGGCGGGCCCGCACCGCACATACGGCTCCCTGTACGCGACGGGAGGCCGGCTGTTCGACCCGGACGCCTTCGAGAAGGGCTGGCGCGAGTCGCGGGCCGACGATCCGCTGACCGTCGTCTACACCTCGGGCACCACCGGCGACCCCAAGGGCGTCCGCATCACGCACCGCAACGTCGTCCTCAACGCCGTCGCCCTGGACGGCGTCGTCGAGCTCCCCGACTTCGTGGAGCACATCAGCTACCTCCCCTTCGCCCATGTCGCGGAGCGCATGCTCGGCATCTACCTGCCGGTGTTCCGCGTCTCGCACGTCCACCTGTGCGCGGATCCGAACGCCGTGGCCGCGACCGCGCGCGAGCTGCACCCCGCGCAGTTCTTCGGGGTCCCGCGCGTGTGGGAGAAGCTGGCCGCGTCCGTACGGGCCGCGCTCGCGGGGCTGCCCCAGGAGCAGCAGGAGTCCATCGAGACGGCGAACGAGGCGGTACGCGCGCGCGTGGCGTACATGGAACGCGGTGAGGAAGCCCCGGCCGACATCGAGACGGCCTACCGCGAGGCCAAGCAGAACGTCCTCGATCCGCTGCTCTCCCTGGCCGGGTTCGACCGCCTGGTGTGGACGGCGAGCGCGGCGGCGTCCATGCCGATGGACATCGTGCGCTTCTGGTCGGGCTTCGGCCTCGTGATCATGGACGCGTGGGGCCTGACGGAGACGACCGGCGTCGTCACCATCAACACCCCGGCCGGCTTCCGGCTCGGCTCCGTGGGCAAGCCCCTGGAGGGCCTGGAGATCCGCACGGACGACGACGGCGAGATCCTGGTGCGCGGCGCGACCGTCTTCGACGGCTATCTGCTCCCCGACGGAGGTGTCGCGACCGCCTGCGATGCGGACGGCTGGTTCCCCACCGGCGACGTCGGGCGGATCGACGAGGACGGCTACCTCTGGCTCACCGACCGCAAGAAGGAACTGATCGTGACCTCGACGGGCAAGAACGTCTCGCCCGCGCTCGTCGAGAACACCCTCAAGGAGCACCCCCTCATCGGCCAGGCCCTCGTCCACGGCGACGGCCGCTCCTACCTGGTGGCGCTGCTCGTCCTGGACGCCGAGATGGCGCCCGCGTGGGCGGCGGCACGGGGGGTCACGGGCGACCTGCTGGCGAGCGATGCCGTGCGGGAAGAGGTCGCGCGGGCCGTCGAGGCGGCCAACGCGCGCCTCAACCGCACCGAGCAGATCAAGCGGTACCGGCTCCTGGGCGAGGAGTGGGGCCCCGAGACAGGGGAGCTGACACCGTCCCTGAAGCTGCGCCGCAGGGTCATCAGGGAGAAGTACGACGACGCCATCAAGGCGCTCTACGCACCGTGACCCACGGGCCGTGCACCCGCTGATCCATACGCTGTACACCCGGTGATCAGCGGGTGTACACCCCCTGCCCACCATGTGAGAAGTGCCGCTATGTGACGTGCGCCACCGCATGTCGGGCGATCTCTGGGGGAAGGTGTCGCGTCGGTCCACGCACGTCAGGGGTGTCGTGGACCGGAGCACATCCGGACACCGGAGTTTTCCGGGCACCAGAGAGTAGACCCCCCACGTGAGCAAGGAAGCCGTAGACACGGCCGCTGCGGACGCATCCCGCACAGATGCGTCCCAGGCCCCCGCGGACGCGGGCGACGCCGGTTACAGCAAGGACCTCAAGGCCCGTCACGTCAACATGATCGCCATCGGTGGCGCGATCGGAACTGGACTCTTTCTCGGTGCGGGCGGCCGCCTGCACTCCGCGGGCCCCGCGCTCGCCGTCGCGTACCTCGTGTGCGGCATCTTCGCCTTCTTCGTCGTGCGTGCCCTCGGCGAGATGGTCATCTACCGGCCCTCGTCGGGATCGTTCGTCAGTTACGCGCGTGAGTTCCTCGGCGAGAAGGGCGCCTACGTCGCCGGCTGGATGTACTTCGTCAACTGGTCGACCACCGGCATCGCCGACATCACCGCCATCGCGCTCTACACGCACTACTGGAGCTTCTTCACCGACATCCCCCAGTGGGTGCTCGCGCTGATCGCCCTCGCCGTCGTCCTCGTGATCAACCTGATCTCGGTGAAGTACTTCGGCGAGATGGAGTTCTGGTTCGCGATCGTCAAGGTCGCGGCCCTGATCGCCTTCATGCTGATCGGCATCTTCCTGCTGGTCACCCAGCACGACGTCGGCGGCCAGACGCCGGGCCTGAGCGTGATCACCGACAACGGCGGCTTCCTGCCGCACGGCATCATGCCGGTCGTGATCGTCATGCAGGGCGTCGTCTTCGCGTACGCCTCGCTGGAGCTGGTCGGCGTCGCGGCCGGCGAGACCGCCGACCCGCAGAAGGTCGTCCCGCGCGCGGTGAACTCCATCATGTGGCGCGTGGGCCTCTTCTACGTCGGCTCGGTCGTCCTGCTCGCGCTGCTGCTGCCCGGGTCGGTGTACTCGGCGGACCAGAGCCCGTTCGTGACGGTCCTGTCCAAGATCGGCGTCCCGGCGGCCGGTGACGTGATGAACCTGGTGGTCCTCACGGCGGCGCTGTCGTCGCTGAACTCGGGCCTGTACTCCACGGGCCGCATCCTGCGCTCGATGGCGATGGCGGGTTCGGCGCCGAAGTTCACCGCGCGGATGAACAAGAGCCAGGTCCCCTACGGCGGCATCCTGCTCACCTCCGCGGTGTGCGTGCTCGGCGTCGGCCTGAACTTCCTCATGCCGAGCCAGGCCTTCGAGATCGTCCTGAACGTGGCGTCCCTCGGCATCATCAGCACCTGGGTGATCATCATGATCTGTCACCTGGCGTTCGTCCGCCGCGCCAAGGAGGGCCTGATCACCCGGCCCGGCTTCCGGCTCCCCGGCAGCCCGGTCACGGAGATCGTCACGATCGCCTTCCTGCTGGCCGTGCTCGGCCTGATGTGGAAGGACCCCGAGATCGGCCGCAAGACGCTCTACCTCATCCCGATCATCGGGGCGGCGCTCGTCGCCGGCTGGTACGGGATCCGCCGCAACGTGGACCGTGAGGCCGCGGGCCTCACGAAGTAGCCGAATGAAGTAGCCGAAGCAGCACCTGAAGCGACGGCCCGAGACGGTGGCGTCGCCCCGGAGACCACATGTCCCCGGGGCGGCGCCACCGCTTCGTTCGGCCGGTTCGTTCGGCCGGAACGTGGCGGGCATCACTCAACTGCCGTGCAGATGCGCGTTGTTGCGCACTGATGAGCGGGTAGATCGACGGCATGCAGCTCATTCCTATGCCGCTGGGGCCGATCAATCCGGAAGTCGAGCACCTCGCCGTCGGAGCCGTGCTGTTCGGCTCCCTCTACCTCTTCATCAGGCGCATGATCCTCCGCGTCAACCGTGTGCTCGAAGTGCGCGACACGATCCTCGAAGGGGTCGCCGGGGGGCCGGCGGCGGAACTGCGGAGCGAGGCCGAGCGCGTAGCCGCCGACCGGGAGGCGACGCTGGCCGAGGCTCGTCACGAGGCCGCACTGGTGCGGCAGCGAGCCCGGGAGGAAGGCGCGGCCCTGATCGCCGCCGCCCGTGCGGAGGGCGTCCGCGAACGCGACGAGGTGCTGACGGGCGGCAGGGTCGCGATCGAGGCCGAGCGCGCCTCCGCGGGTGCCGAACTGCGCGGCCACGTAGCGGAGTTGGCGTCCGGCCTGGCGAGCAGGATCGTGGGGGAGCCGGTCGCTGCGGGGACGGGTTCCGGCCGCTAGGGGGACGCTTTCGCGTCCCACCGGGGGCCGTGCGGCCCACCGGTCTGGCGCCCCGGGCGGCCTCGCGGCAGGCTCGCACCATGGAACTCATGGTGCCGGTCAAGGACGGCGAGCTCTGGGCGCACGACTCGGGAGAGCCGGGAGGCGCGAGCGGCCCGGGTGGTGACGCGCTGCCGCTGGTGCTGCTGCATCCGGGAGTGGCGGACTCCCGCGTCTGGGACGGAATCCTGCCGCGCCTCGCTCAGGAGCGCCGGGTCATCCGCTACGACGCGCGGGGGTACGGCAGGTCTCCCGCCCCCACCGCGGCGTTCTCGCTCGTCGAGGACCTGACCGCGGTCCTCGACCACTTCGACGTCGCGCGGGCGTTCCTCGTCGGATCGAGCATGGGCGGCACCACGGCCATCGGCCTCGCGCTCGCCGACCCCGCCAGGGTGGCCGGGCTCGCCCTGCTGGTCCCCGGCATCACCGGCAACCCGGACTTCCTCATGGGGGAGTTCACGGCCGAGGTGGGCCGTCTCGCCCAGGCGGGCGACATGGACGGCATCGCGGCCCTGGTGAGGCGCACGTCGGCCGCCGCGGGGACCGGGGACGACTCCGAGGTGCAGGTGCTCATCGAGGCGGTGATCCCGTCCTGGTTCGCCGTCCATCCCCACCAGGTGCCCGACCCGCCCGCCTTCGGCCGGCTCGGCGAGCTGGACGTGCCGTGCGTGCTCGCCCTGGGGGAGCGGGACGACCCCGAGGTGATCCGCTGCAACGAGGAGATGGCGGCACGCATCCCGGGCTGCCGCCTCGTGCGGCTGCGGGACAGCGACCACTTCCCGACCCTGCGCGAGCCCGACGCGGTCGTGGACATCGTCCGGGAGGCGTACGCAGCCGCGCGATAGGCGCGGCAGCGGGGGAAGTCGGGAGTTTCAGCCGACGGCTCTCACAGGCCGTAGCTCTTCCCGATGATGTCCCGCTGGATCTCACTGGTGCCGCCGTACACCGTCGACACCACCGCGGCCCGCAGATGCCGCTCCATGTCGTACTCGGTCGCGTAGCCGTAACCGCCCATCATCTGCATGCCCTCCAGCGCCGCATGCTTCGCCGTCTCGGTGGCCTTCAGCTTGGCCATCGAGGCCTCGCGCGGGAAGAGGCGCTCCGGCTCGGCGTCGCACCGCGCCGCCACGTCGAAGACGAGCAGCCGCGCGCACTCGATCTCCGTCGCCAGGTCCGCGATGCGGTGCCGCAGCGCCTGGAACGAGCCGACCGGACGCCCGAACTGCTCGCGCCCGCGCACATACGTGAGCGTGTCGTCGAGGATCCGCTCGGCGAGTCCCAGCATGTTCGCCGCCAGGAAGAGCCGCTCCGCGTCGAGCCCCGCCATCAGCTGCGGCCACGCCTTGCCCTCGACGCCCACCACCGCGTCCGCGGGCAGCCGTACGTCCGTGAAGTGGACGTCGTTGACCTCGCGGCCGCCCATCGTGGAGATGCCCCGGATCTCGATCCCCGGTGTGTCCGCGGGGACATGGAACATCGTCAGGCCCTCGTGCCTGGGGCCGCTCGCGTCCGTGCGCGCGACCAGGAGGATGTACGACGCCAGATGAGCGTTGGAGATCCAGGTCTTGTGCCCATTGATCAACCACCCATCGTCCGCCGCCCGTTCGGCACGGCACCGCAGCGCCGCCACGTCCGACCCGGCGTCCGGCTCCGACATCGCGATGGAGAGCACCTGCGTACTACCAGGAGATGCGGGACGTGGGGCGCGTATGGGGGCTCAAGGAGCACCATCTCCCGCCGGACTGGGCGGCGTTCTGCGCGTACTACGACGAGATGGTGCGCGAGCGCCTTGAGCTGAACCAGTCGGTGCGTGACGTGCTCGACGAGCTGGCGCGCCCGCAGAAGCCGCCGGTGCGGTGGATCCCGTCCCTGCTCTGGCGGCCCTTCGCGGCACTGTCGGCGCAATACGCGCTGCTCGTGAACGTGGGCACGCTGCCGCCGGTGCTCCGTGAGCGGCTCGGCCTGGCCTGGACCCCGCGCCAGGAGCGCGCACTGCGCCGCGTCGCACGGCTCGTACGGATCGCGATGGCGCTGGTGCCGCCGCCCCTGCGGATCGCGTTGACCATGGCCGTCGCATACTGGAACACACACAAACCGGGCACCGACCGGCGGGCCCGCCGACCCCTGGGAGCCGTGTGATGCCAAGCCGCAGCCAGGCTCCCGAGCCGCCACCGCCCGGCGGGATCCTGTGGGACATCGCGGGCGACGTCCGCGCCCTGCTCGCCCTGCCCGCCGCCCTGACGATGCAGGTCGCGCACCCCGCGGTGGGCGCCGGCGTCGACACGTACTCCGTCTTCCGCACCGACCCGTGGGGGCGCGGCGAGCGGTCGCTGCGGTCGCTGCAGACCTGGGTGTACGGCGGGGAGAGCGCGGCCGAGGAGGGCCGCAGGCTGCGCGCCCTGCACCAGCACATCCGGGGCACGGACGCGCACGGCCGCGACTACCACGCGCTGACGCCCGCCTACTACGCGTGGGTCCACGCCACCGGCTTCCCCGTCTACCACCACGCCCAGAAGTACCTGGGCCGCCCCTTCACCGAGGCGCAGGAGCGGCAGCTGTACGCGGAGTGGCTGCAGGTCGGCCGGATCCTCGGCATCCACGACCGCGACATGCCGCAGTCGATCGAGGAGTTCTGGCCGTACTACGCGAAGGTCCTGGCCGACGAGCTGGAGGAGACGGAGGTCGTCCGCGACCTCGTCGCCACGGACCGCCCGGTCCCGCCACCGGACCGCGGCCCCTACCTGCTCCGGGTGACCCTGCGCACCCTGTGGCCCCTGCTCCTGCCGCCGCTGGCCCGCTTCCGCCGCTTCATCACGATCGGCCTGATGCCGCCGGACGCGAGGTCGGCCATAGGCCTCCCGTGGACGGCGGCCCAGGAACGGAGGCTGCGCCGCTTCGGCAGGGTCGTGCGCACGGTGGTCCCACGCCTGCCGGAACGCCTCCGCTACCTGCCGCCGGCGTACGAGGCACGGCACCGCGCCCACCCATCCGATTGACGCCGGGTCATCAGGTGGGTGGGCGGGAACCATCCGCCGCGAAGCGGCGGCTCAGTATCAGTGACCGTGGTCGTGCACACCGTTCGTCGCGGCGATCGACTTCCACGACTTCGGCTTGGCGGCCGAACCCGCGGCGGAGGACCGAGCGATACCCGCCCCCTTCGCGGCGGGCGCATCCGGCCGGGAGGGCTGGAAGAGCCACGCATCGAACAGCGCGGCGAGAGGCTTCCCGGACACCTTCTCCGCGTACTTCACGAAGTCACTCACCTTCGCGTTCCCATACGCATGCTGCTTCGGCCACCCCTTCAAGATCGCCGAGAAGGACTTCTCGCCGATCTCGTTGCGCAGCGCCTGCAGGGCCAGCGCCCCGCGGTCGTACACAGCGATGTCGAACTGGTTCTCCGGACCCGGGTCGCCCGGCTTGACCTTCCAGAACGGGTCGTCGGCCGGGTGCTGGGCGTACACGTAGTCGGCCAGCTCCTGCGCCGTACCCTCACCCTCCTTCTCCGACCACAGCCACTGGCTGTAGCGCGCGAAGCCCTCGTTGATCCAGATGTCCTTCCAGCCGTCGACCGACACGCTGTCGCCGTACCACTGGTGGGCCAGCTCGTGCACCACGACGGAGACGTTGGACCCGTTCGCGAACTGCTTCGGGCTGTAGAACGGCCGCGTCTGCGTCTCCAGGGCGAAGCCGCTCGTCACGTTCGGGACGTATCCGCCGAGCGCGTTGAAGGGGTACTTGCCGAAGACCGTCTCCAGCCACTCCGTGACCTCGACCGACCGCTCGATGCTCGCCCGCGCGGCCCCCGCGTTGTCGCCGAGGTCCTTGCTGTAGGCGTTCAGGACGGGCAGGCCGTCCGCGGTCTTGTCGGTCGTGATGTCGAACTTGCCGACGGCGAGCGTCGTCAGATAGCTGGCCTGCGGCTTGTTCGAGCGCCAGTTGAAGCGCGTCCATCCCAGCTTCGAACTCTGCGACTGCAGCACGCCGTTGGAGATCGCCTGCGAGCCGTCCGGCACGGAGACCGAGACGTCGTACGTCGCCTTGTCGAGCGGGTGGTCGTTGGACGGGTACCACCAGGCGGCCGACTCAGGCTCCTGCGCGGCCACGCCGCCGTCCGGCGTACGCGCCCACGCGGTGAAGCCGTTGATCTTCACCTCGGACGGCTTGCCCGCGTACCGCACGACGACGGTGATCGGCGTGCCCTTGGGCAGGCCGGCCGCCGGAGTGATCTCCAGCTCCTGCTCGCCGGACTTCTTGAAGGTGGCCTTCTTGCCGTTGACACGCACCTCGCTGACCTTCAGGCCGAGGTCGAGGTTGAAGCGGGAAAGAGCCTGCGTCGTGGTGGCGTTGATGGTCGCCGTGCCTTCGAGCAGGTCGGTCTTCGGCTGGTACTTCAGCCGCAGGTCGTAGTGCGAGACGTCGTAGCCGCCGTTGCCGCTCGCCGGGTAATAGGGATCGCCGATTCCCGGGGCCCCGGGCGTGAAGTCGGCGGCCGAAGCCGGGATCGCCAGCAGCAGAGAGGCCGCGAGCGCGCCAGGGGCGATGAGTCTGCGGTGCACAAGAGCTCCAAGTCGTAGGGGCACTTCGGTAGATGGGTCGACCATATTGAGCCCCGGGGCCACGCGTCATGTCCATGGTCGCTGCTGTCACACGATCGCCATTCGGCCGACATGTGCCAAAACGCCCCATGAGCCTGTCGTCGGCACGTACGGCCCTCTGTCGCGAGGGAGTTGACCGGTGTACCTTCCGCGCCATGCCGATACGTGCGCGACGCACACGCTTGATCATCAGACCACTGGTGACGGCGGCCCTTGCCGCCCTCCTGGCCACTCTCGTGGCCCCGGGAGCAGCCCAAGGGGCGCCGAGCGCCCCACGTGAGAGCAAGCCCGTCTACTCGTACGAGAGCGCGGTCCGCGAGTCCGTCTGGGTCGACACGAAGATCGACGGTGACGGCGACGGGAAGTCCGACCGCGTCGCCGTCGACATCGTCCGGCCCCGCGAACCGGCTCAGCAGGGCCGGAAGATACCCGTGATCATGGACGCAAGCCCGTACTACTCCTGCTGCGGGCGCGGCAACGAGAGCCAGAAGAAGACGTACGACGCGGACGGCAACCCCGTCCAGTTCCCGCTCTACTACGACAACTACTTCGTGCCCCGCGGCTATGGATTCGTCGCCGTCGACCTCGCGGGGACGAACCGCTCCGACGGCTGTGTGGACGTCGGCGGCCGCTCCGACGTCCAGTCCGCCAAGGCCGTCGTCGACTGGCTCAACGGCCGCGCCCGCGGCTACACCACCCGCACCGGAGGCAAGAACGCCAAGGCGTCCTGGACGAACGGCGCCACCGGCATGATCGGCAAGAGCTACGACGGCACCGTCGCCAACGGCGTGGCCGCCACCGGCGTCAAGGGCCTGAAGACGATCGTCCCGATCGGCGCGATCTCCTCCTGGTACGACTACTACTTCGCCAAGGGCGCCCCGCTCTACGACAGCGGCCCCGACTGGCTCTCGGACTACGTGGAGAGCCCCGAGGCGCGGGCCCGCTGCGGCGCCGTACAGAAACGACTTGTCGACGAAGCGCCCCGCACCGGCGACTGGACCCGGCTGTGGAGCGAGCGCGACCACACACCGGACGCGGACAAGGTGCGCGCCAGCGTCTTCGCCGTGCACGGCATGCAGGACCTGAACGTCCGGATGAAGCACTTCGGCCAGTGGTGGGACGCGCTCGCCGACGAGGGCGTCGACCGCAAGGTCTGGCTGAGCCAGACCGGCCACGTCGACCCCTTCGACTTCCGCCGCGGCGACTGGGTTCGCACCCTGCACCGCTGGTTCGACCACGAGCTCCTCGGCTACGACAACGGCATCGACCGCGAGCCGATGGCCGACATCGAGCGCGCCCCCGGGCAGTGGAGCACCGACCGCGTCTGGCCCCCGCGCGCCACGGACACGGTGAAGCTGCGCCCCGGCAAGGGAACTTCACCCGGCGTCGGCACCCTCGGCACACGCCCCGGGACCGGCAGCGAGACCTTCACCGACGACCCGAAGCTGAGCGAGACCGACTGGGCCGCGCAGATCGACACCTCCACCCCGTCGAAGGCCGGGTTCGTCAGCAAGCCCCTGGGGCGTGACCTGCGCCTCTCCGGCTCCTCGGAGGTGACGGTCACCGCGACCCCGACCACCCGCACCGCCCACCTCTCCGCGGTCCTCGTCGACCTCGGCCCCGCGACCATCCGCGACTACGCGAGCGCGGGCGAGGGCATCACCACGCTCCCCGAACGCACCTGCTGGGGCCCGAGCACCAGCGGTGACAGCTCCTGCTTCAAGGAGACGGCGGCGAAGACCACCGACGTCGACTACACGGTCTTCAGCCGCGGCTGGGCCGACCTCGGCAACTGGGCCGACGACCACCAGGGCCGCCCCCTCACGCCGGGCAGGCCGCACACCATCACCCTCGACCTCGCCGCGAGCGACCACGTCGTACCGAAGGGGCACCGCCTCGCGTTGATCGTCGCGGGCACGGACAAGGACCTGATCGATCCCCCCGCCGACACCCCGACCCTCGCGATCGACCTGTCCCGCACGTCGGCGAAGGTCCCGCTGGTCGGCGGCGCCGGCGCGTTCCGCACCTCCGAGACCGTCACCCCCCGCGAGTCCCGTCTCGACGGCGTGGCCCCGCCGCGTCCGTTCCGCCCCGTACCGGGAGGTAGCACCTCATGAGACCCCGCACCGGCCTCACGCCCCGCGTCCGCACCCTGGCGCTCGCCTGTGCCGCAGCCGCGCTCGCCGCACCGCTCCTGACCGTGCCCGCGCAGGCGACGCCGACCCCGCCCCGCACCGGATTCGAGGAGACCAACGGCGCGCGCTGGACCAGCCAGCCCGAGGAGCAGAAGTTCCTCGCCGCGATCGACAGGTCGACCGACCGGGTCTCGGTCGCCCGCATCGGCACCACCAAGCAGGACCGGCCCGTCCAGCTCGTCCGCATCGGCGAACGCCCCACGAAGAACACCGTGTTGCTGATCTGCAGCCAGCACGGCGACGAGCCGTCGGGCCGCGACGCGTGTCTGTCGACGATCCGCGACCTGGCGTACGCGAAGGACAGGAAGACCCGGAAGTTCCTCTCGCGCACCACGCTCCTCGTCGTCCCGACCGCCAACCCGGACGGCCGCGCGGCCGACACCCGCGGCAACTCCGACGGCGTCGACATCAACCGCGACCACATCTCCCTGCAGACCGCGGAGGCCCGCGCCATGGCCGCCGTCATCCGCGACCGGCAGCCGGACTCCATCTACGACCTGCACGAGTACGGGGCGACCCCCAAGTACTACGAAAAGGACCTGTTCGACCTGTGGCCGCGCAACCTCAACACCGACGAGGCGGTGCACGGCGAGGCGAAGACCCTCTCGGAGGCGTATGTCAGGCCCGCCGCCAACAAGTCCGGATACACGACGGGAACGTACGGAATCTGGACCGATCCCGTGACCGGTGACCCGATCAAGCAGACCGCGGGCGACGGCCAGGAGCGCATCCTGCGCAACGTCTCCGGCATCAAGCACGCCGCGGGCCTGCTCATCGAGAGCCGCGTCGACCCGCTCACCGACGCGGAGAAGAAGGACGAGGCGCTGAACAACCGGCGCCGCGTGGAGTCCCAACTCTCCGCGCTGGGAGGCCTGTTCGCCTACGCCGACGAGCGTCGCGGCCAACTGGAGGCAGCCACCGGCGCGGCCCGCCTCGAAGGGTTCCGCGACCGGGGGCCCATCTATCTCGGCGGCGCGGACAACGACCCCGCCGAGCCGTCCGAAGTGATCCAGGATCCGCCCTGCGGCTACCGGCTCGACGCCGCACAGTACGGCGGCATCAAGGACGAACTCGCCCTGCACGGAGTGAAGGTCAAGAAGGAGGGAAAGGGCGCCTACGTACCGATGAGGCAATCCGCTCGTTCGCTCGTACCGTTGCTTCTCGACGAGCGCGCTCCCTATCACCTGGTCACAGGTTCACCCGACACCGACTGTTGAGTGGTTGATAGGTGCGTCACATGTGGTACTGGGTAGCGGACCACAGAGTTTGTACGAATGCGAAACCGTGAGAGGTGTGCTTGTGACGCAAGACCAACAGAAAGCGGATGACGGGGGAGGGGACGGGCACCTCATGCATGCCGCTCATGGCGGCAGGCATCCCCAGACCGACCGCATCGTGTTCGGTGTGACCGCCGTGCTGACCCTGGCCTTCGTGGTCTGGGGCGCCGTCGCCACGGACTCGCTGGAGAGCACTTCCACGAAGATGCTCAACGGCCTGATCCACAACGGCGGCTGGGCCTTCATGCTGGCGGCGAGCGGGTTCGTGGTCTTCGCGCTCTGGCTCGCCATCAGCCGATACGGGAAGATCACCCTGGGTGAGGAGGGCGAGGAGCCGGAGTTCCGGACCATCTCCTGGGTCGCGATGATGTTCAGCGCCGGTATGGGCATCGGTCTGATGTTCTACGGCGTGAGCGAGCCGCTCGCCCACTTCACCACGCCCCCGCCGGGCACCGATCCCGCCGACTCGGCGGCGAAGATGGAAACGGCGATGGCCACGACCCTCTTCCACTGGACGCTCCACCCATGGGCGATCTACGCCGTCGTGGGTCTCGCCATCGCGTACAGCACCTTCCGGCGCAAGCGCAGGCAGACCATCAGCGCCGTCTTCACGCCGCTCATCGGCGAGAAGCGGGCGAACGGCGCCTGGGGCAGGGTCATCGACATCATCGCCATCTTCGCGACGCTCTTCGGCTCCGCGGCCTCCCTTGGCCTCGGTGCCCTGCAGATCGGCAGCGGTTTCGAGGTCCTCGACTGGATGGACAACGCGAGCACGGGTCTGCTCGTCGCCATCATCGCCGTGCTCACGGTGGCCTTCGTGGCCTCTGCCATCTCCGGTGTGGAGAAGGGCGTGCAGTGGCTCTCGAACATCAACATGGTGCTCGCGCTGCTGCTCGTCGTGTTCGTCTTCATCGCGGGCCCGACCGTCATCGTCCTCGACCTGCTGCCGACCTCGCTGGGCGCCTACATCGGCGATCTGCCCCAGCTGGTCGGACGCACCGAGGCGTCGAGCGGCAAGGGCGTGTCGGACTGGCTGGGCAGCTGGACCGTCTTCTACTGGGCCTGGTGGATCTCCTGGACGCCCTTCGTGGGCATGTTCATCGCACGGATCAGCCGGGGCAGGACGATCCGGCAGTTCGTGGGCGGGGTCATCCTGGTGCCGAGCACCGTCAGCCTCATCTGGTTCGCCGTGTTCGGCGGATCGGCGATGAAGGTGAAGGAGGGCGGCGGCCTCGGCGGCGAGTCGACCCCCGAGGGCCAGCTCTTCGGCCTGCTGCACGAGTACCCGATCGCCACGGTGACCAGCCTTCTCGTGATGATCCTGGTGGGCATCTTCTTCGTCTCGGGTGCCGACGCCGCGTCGATCGTCATGGGCACGCTCTCGCAGAAGGGCGCGCTCGAACCGGGCAAGCTCGTGGTCGTCTTCTGGGGCGTCGTGACGGGAGCCGTGGCGGCGATCATGCTGCTCATCGGCGACGGGTCGGGCAATGCCCTCACGGGCCTGCAGAATCTGACGATCCTGGTCGCCGCACCGTTCACCCTGGTGATGATCGGGATGTGTGTGGCCATGATGCGGGACCTGCGCCACGACCCGCTGATCGTCCGGGGCGAGCACGGCACGGACGCCGTCGAGAAGGCCGTGATCGCGGGCCACGAGCAGTACGACGGTGACTTCGAGCTCCGCATCGGCCCGAGCGACACCAGCGACAACGGCAACGAGGAGGAGACTCCGGCCAAATCGGTCTGAGTTCCCGCCGATTCAGGAGGCGGCCGCTTCGTCCGCGAGGCGCGCCGCCTCCTGCGCGCATCCCCAGGCCACGGTGACCCCGGCACCGCCGTGGCCGTAGTTGTGCACCAACACCCCGCCTCCAGCGGGGTGTTCGCGCTCGATCCGCACCGCGGGGCGGACGGGCCGCAGCCCCACCCGATGGCCGAGCACCCGCGCCTTCGCGATCTCGGGCCGCACGGCGGCGCACCGCTCCACGATCGCCGCGGCCACCGCCGGATCGGGGTCGAGCGACCAGTCGTCCTCCTGCGCCGTGCCGCCGAGGACCAGCCGGCCCGGCTGCGGGAAGAAATAGGTGGAGGTGTCCCCGGTGCCGTCGGCGGATGCGAACCAGCTCCGCACACCCGGGTTCTCCACGATCACCAACTGGCCCCGCACCGGCCGCACCGAACGGTCGGGTACGAGGCCGCGCGCCCCGATCCCCGAGCAGTTGACCACGCAGGGGGCCTCCGTCAGCGGCTCGTCGAGGCTCCCCGCGGTGCGCGCCTCCACCGTCCCGCCCGCACGCGCGAGGCGCTCGCGCAGCCACCCCAGGTGGACCGGCATGTCGATCAGCGGCACCCGCGCCCGCACACCGGGACCGGCGTACTCCTCCGGGGTCGTGGGCCGCAGCCCCGGCACCCGGGCGGCCCACGGGCCGAGGTCGTCCAGCCGGGTCCCGCCTTGTACGCCATCGACCATGCGTACGCCGGTCTGCTCCGCACGCTCGGCCAACTCCGCGTACACGAGCAGGGATTGGATCGACCAGTCACCGACCGGAGCCGCCGGTTCGATGCGATAGGGCCACCACAGCGCACCCGCGACGGCCGAGGTCGTCCGCTCGGCGGGCTCCCGCGCCCACACCCGCACCCGGCGCCCGCGCTCGGCCAGGAGCACCGCGGTCGTCAGGCCGATGACGCCACTGCCCACCACGATCACATCGCTGTCATGCGTCCCGTCCATCCCAGGAACGTAGCGGAATGCGTCATGCCGTGCTCACATCACCTCCCAGATGGGGATACTCACACCATGTCTGCCGAGTACGCGACCTTCGGTCTGGCACCGGCCATGCGCGCCGGTGGAGTCCTCGCCAACGGCGAGTATCAAGTCCACCGCGATTTCGTCGACTTCATCGTGAACGGGCGCCCGCTGCTGTTCCAGCTCTCCGACCTCGACGCCGTTTCCCCCCTGGCCTCCGACGTACCACCCGCGATCTTCACCCACCATGTACGCGGACTCCTCCTGGAGACCGAGGCGCCGCTGCGCGACGACCGCCACGTCATCTACGGCTGTCCCGAGTGCGAAGGCCTGGAGTGCGGGGCGGTCACGGCGGTCATCGAGCGGGCCCCTGACGGCACCGACGCCTACGTCTGGCGTGACTTCGCCTGGCAGACCGCCGAGCGTGCCGACCTGGAGCTCAACGGCTACCACGGCATAGGGCCCTTCCGCTTCGACGGCGCCGAATACCGCGGCGCGCTGGGCCGGTTGCTGGCACGCGGTGAACCGGCGGCCCGGCGCAGGGTGCTCCTGATCGGCGCCCGTGTCGCCGTGCTCGCCAAGCTCGCGGCGGCGCTGCGCACGATCGGCGTCGGCGCCGAGATCGCGGCGGACGCGGCGGGCGTGCCGCCGGACGAGCTGCGGACGTACGGGGCGGTGGCCTTCGGGCGGTCCGTCCCCGCGGCGACGCGCGACGCGGTGCGCGCGGCGTTCGAGGGCGCGGGGGTCCAGGTGGCGTACGTCGACGGTCTGGCCTCGATCATCCCGCTCCTGGTCGCGCAGATAGAGCACGCCCTGGACCGCAGCCCGTTGGCGCAGCGCCGCCTGACGCGGCTCGCGGCGGCCGACGGCTCGGCGGACGTCGAGATCACCTCGACCTGCCGGATCCAGCTCATCGCGTACCGCCTCGACCGGCTCTCCCGCACGCAGGTCCACCAGGTCTTCGACGGGGTTCTGGAGCCGGGGGAGCACCGTGTCGCGCTGGACGGGAAGGCGACCAAGGGGGAGTCGTTCGTGGTGGCACGGACGACGGACAGTGTTCTGGTGGCGCCGATAGTGAGGTAGCCCGCCAATCCGCCCAGGGGCGTCACCGACACGACGGGCACTCCCCGGGGAGTCGGGAAGCCGGGAAGTCGGGGAGCGAGCGCGGATCGTCGCCGTGGGCGCGGTCTGTACCGGCCTGCTGTGTGCGATCCGCCCCGCGCGCCGCACCAGGGGCGGGGGGTTCACCAGCGCCACTGGTCACCGCGTCACCGCCTGGGTCGGACCGGGCGCCGGGCCGCCGTGACCTGTGCTGCCGGGCGAGCGGGCCCGGGTCTCGCCTAAACTCGACCCCCTGATGACCGCAACCCTCGTCGCCAAGAACCTCGCCGCCGGCCACGGCGACCGCTCCCTCTTCTCCGCCCTGGAGCTGGTCGTCGCCCCCGGCGACGTCATCGGCCTGGTCGGCGCCAACGGCGCCGGCAAGTCGACCCTGCTCCGCCTCCTCGCGGGCCTGGACACCCCGGAGACCGGCGAACTCCGCCTCTCCCCGCCCAGCGCGTCCGTCGGCCACCTCCCGCAGGAGCCCGACCGCCGCCCCGGTGAGTCCATCCGCAGCTTCCTGGCCCGCCGCACCGGCGTCGACGAGGCCCAGCGGACCATGGACGAGGCCACCCAGGGCCTGGTCGACGGAACCCCCGGCGCGGACGACGCGTACGCGCTGAGCCTGGAGCGCTGGCTCGCGCTGGGCGGAGCCGACCTGGACGAGCGGTCCGAGGAGGTCGCCGCCTCCCTCGGCCTCGATGTCAGCCTCGATCAGCCCATGACCTCCCTCTCCGGCGGCCAGGCCGCACGCGCGGGCCTCGCCTCGCTCCTCCTCTCCCGCTACGACGTCTTCCTCCTGGACGAGCCGACCAACGACCTCGACCTGGCGGGCCTCGACCGCCTGGAGAGCTTCGTACGCGGGTTGCGCGCGGGCACGGTCGTCGTCAGCCACGACCGCGAGTTCCTCACCCGCACGGTCACCAAGGTCCTCGAACTCGACCTCGCCCAGCAGCAGATCAACCTCTACGGCGGCGGATACGAGGCCTATCTGGAGGAGCGCGAGGTCGCGCGCCGCCACGCCCGCGACGAGTTCGACGAGTACGCCGACAAGAAGTCCGCCCTGGAGGGCCGCGCCCAGATGCAGCGGGGGTGGATGGAGAAGGGTGTCAAGAACGCCCGTCGCAAGGCGGGCGACAACGACAAGCTCGGCCGGAACTTCCGCAGCGACGCCAGCGAGAAGCAGGCCGCGAAGGCGCGCCAGACGCAGCGCATGATCGAGCGGCTCGACGTCGTCGAGGAGCCCCGCAAGGAGTGGGAGCTGCAGATGGAGATCGCGTCGGCGCCGCGCTCCGGCAGCGTCGTCGCCACCCTCCGCGACGCCGAGGTGCACCGCGGCCACTTCACGCTGGGCCCCGTGACGCTGCAGATCGACTGGGCGGACCGCGTCGCGATCACCGGCGCGAACGGCTCGGGGAAGTCGACGCTGCTCGGCGCCCTGCTGACCCGCATCCCCACCGACGCCGGCCACGCGGCGCTCGGCTCGGGGGTGCTCGTCGGCGAGGTGGACCAGGCCCGCGCGCTCTTCCACGGCCCGGAGTCGCTCCTGGACGCGTTCTGCGCGGCCGTGCCCGACACCGAACCGGCCGAAGTGCGCACGCTGCTCGCCAAGTTCGGCCTGAAGGCCGCCCACGTCCTGCGCCCCGCGGCGACCCTCTCGCCGGGAGAGCGCACCCGGGCGGGGCTCGCGCTCCTGCAGGGCCGGGGCGTCAACCTCCTGGTCCTCGACGAGCCGACGAACCACCTCGACCTGCCGGCGATCGAGCAGCTGGAGTCGGCACTCGAGGCGTACGAGGGCACGCTGCTCCTGGTGACGCACGACCGCAGGATGCTGGACGCGGTCCGGGTCACGCGAAGGCTGGAGGTGACGGAGGGCAAGGTGACCGAACTGTCGCCCTGACCTCCGTCGGTGCTCCGCGGGTCAGCGCTTCTTGGGGTCCAGGAGCCCGGCCCGCCGCAAGGCGTCCGCCATCGCGTCATTGGCCGGCGGCGGCCCCTGCCGCTCCTTGCGCTGGCCCTGCCCCTGGCCGCCCTGGCGCTGGGGGCGCTGGCCGCCGCCCTGCTGTCGCTGCTGCGGGGGACGCCCGCCGCGCTTGGGGCGCTCTCCGGTGGTGTCCGCCGCGGCTTCGTCGTCCAGGCGCAGCGTCAGCGAGATCCGCTTGCGCGGGATGTCGACGTCCATCACCTTGACCTTGACGATGTCGCCCGGCTTCACCACGTCCCGCGGGTCCTTGACGAACGTCTTGGACATCGCGGAGACATGGACGAGACCGTCCTGGTGGACGCCGATGTCCACGAAGGCACCGAACGCCGCCACGTTCGTGACGACGCCCTCGAGGACCATCCCGGACGCGAGGTCGGAGAGCTTCTCGACGCCGTCCTTGAAGGTCGCCGTCTTGAAGGCGGGACGCGGGTCGCGTCCGGGCTTCTCCAGCTCCTTGAGGATGTCGCTCACGGTCGGCAGACCGAAGGAATCGTCCACGAACTCGTCGGCCCGCAGCGAGCGCAGTGTCGCCGTGTCGCCGATGAGCGAGGCGACCTCGCCGCCCGTCTTCTTCGCCATCTTCCGCACCACCGGATACGCCTCGGGGTGCACGCTGGACGCGTCGAGCGGGTCGTCGCCGCCCCGGATGCGCAGGAAGCCGGCGCACTGTTCGTACGCCTTGGGGCCGAGGCGCGCCACGTCCTTGAGGCCCTTGCGGGACGAGAAGGGGCCGTTCGTGTCGCGGTGCGACACGATGTTCTCGGCGAGTCCGGCCCCGATGCCGGAGACCCGGGAGAGCAGCGGCGCGGACGCGGTGTTCACGTCCACGCCGACGCCGTTCACACAGTCCTCGACGACCGCGTCGAGCGAGCGTGAGAGCTTCACCTCGGAGAGGTCGTGCTGGTACTGGCCGACGCCGATGGACTTCGGGTCGATCTTCACCAGCTCGGCGAGCGGGTCCTGCAGGCGCCGGGCGATGGACACGGCGCCGCGCAGCGACACGTCCATGTCGGGCAGTTCCTGCGAGGCGAAGGCCGACGCGGAGTACACCGAGGCGCCCGCCTCGGAGACCATCACCTTCGTGAGGTTCAACTCCGGGTGCTTCGTGATCAGTTCACCGGCGAGCTTGTCCGTCTCGCGCGACGCCGTGCCGTTCCCGATCGCGATCAGGTCGACTGCGTGCTCCTTGGCGAGCTTCGCGAGGGTGGCCAGCGACTGGTCCCACTTGTTCGCCGGGACATGGGGGTTGATGACGTCGGTGGCCACGACCTTGCCGGTCGCGTCGACCACGGCGACCTTCACGCCCGTACGGAAACCGGGGTCGAGCCCCAGCGTCGCGCGTGTGCCCGCCGGTGCGGCGAGGAGCAGGTCGCGCAGGTTCGACGCGAAGACCCGCACGGCCTCGTCCTCGGCGGTTGTGCGCAGCCGAAGGCGCAGGTCGATCCCCAGGTGCACCAGGATGCGGGTCCGCCAGGACCAACGCACCGTGTCCTGCAGCCATTTGTCCCCGGGACGGCCGCGGTCGACGACCCCGAAGCGGTGGGCGACCATCCCCTCGTACGAGGAGGGTCCCTCGGTGGCCTCCTCCGGTTCGAGGACGAGGTCGAGCACGTCCTCCTTCTCGCCGCGCAGCATCGCGAGGATGCGGTGCGAGGGCAGCTCCTTGAAGGGCTCGGCGAAGTCGAAGTAGTCGGCGAACTTGGCGCCCGCCTCCTCCTTGCCGTCGCGGACCTTCGCGGCCAGACGGCCGCGCACCCACATGCGTTCGCGCAGCTCGCCGATCAGGTCGGCGTCCTCGGAGAACCGCTCGGCGAGGATCGCGCGGGCGCCGTCGAGCGCGGCCTGCGGGTCCGCCACGCCCTTGTCGGCGTCCACGAAGGCCGCCGCCGCGGCGAGCGGCTCCACCGACGGGTCGCCCAGCAGGCCGTCGGCCAGCGGCTCAAGGCCTGCCTCGCGGGCGATCTGCGCCTTCGTGCGCCGCTTCGGCTTGAACGGCAGGTAGATGTCCTCAAGCCGCGCCTTGGTGTCGGCGGCGCGGATCTGCGCCTCCAGCTCGTCGGTGAGCTTGCCCTGCTCACGCACCGATTCGAGGATCGCGGCGCGCCGCTCCTCGAGCTCCCGCAGATAGCGCAGCCGCTCCTCGAGCGTGCGCAGCTGCGCGTCGTCGAGCATCTCGGTCGCTTCCTTGCGGTAGCGAGCGATGAAGGGCACCGTCGAGCCGCCGTCGAGCAGGTCGACGGCGGCCTTCACCTGCCGCTCCCGTACGCCGAGTTCTTCGGCGATCCTGCCTTCGATCGATGCTGGAGTGGACGTCTGCAGAGGTGCCACGTTTCCCGCCTTCTCACTGGGGTTGCGGGGCAATTGTGGCAGGTGGCGCCGACAGCGGGGGGATCAGACCCGGCGTGCCCGCCCCGACCGGCGCCCCGACCGTCCTCCCGACCGGCGCCCCGTTCGCCGTGTGGCGCCGGAGGCACCGCCGAAGAGCCGGGCAACGGCGCGGAACGGCAGCGTCACCACGGTGGCGAGCGCCGCGCCGATCTGACGCAGGACATCTGCGATCGCTCGGAACACGGGATTTCCCCTTTCGTCGCCCGGCCCGGCACGGATGTGCGCGGGGCCGGAGACGGACGAGTACCTCGGACGGCGCCGTCCATGCGCCCGCCGCGGCCCGGCCCGGCCGGTCCCCGCGTCTGCTCCTTGCCGAGCAGGTCCCGGCGTCTACTCCTTGCCGAGCAGGTCCGCCGGGAACGCCCCCGCCTTCAGGGCCGCGCCCGCGAACACGGTCCCCAGCTCCGTCAGGCGCTCGACGGCCGCCGCGCCCAGGTGCTCGTACGGCGCCCGGTCGAGGCGGTCCGTGGCCTCCTCGACGTCCCGGCGCAGCTCGACGCCCGCCTCCGTCAACTCGGTCACCCCGTCGTGCAGTCCGCGGGCGTGGAGCCGCCGCACGGCGGCGTCCCAGTCCTCCTGGTCCCAGCCGCGGGTGGTGAAGTTCCACTTCGGCGTCATGCCCTTGCCGGTCGCCGTGTGGCTCACCAGGGCCTCCAGGCCGTCGAGTTCGGCGTACTGGAGGGCGGTGAGGTGCCCGTCGCCGCGGTGCTCGCGCAGCAGCGTCGCGGCGTGCCAGAGCGCGAGGTGCGGCTGCTCGGGGACGGGCAGGTCCGCGTGGGCGGAGTACAGCGGGCGTGCGGAGCGGGAGCAGGCCTCGGTGGCGCGCAGCGCGAGCCCGGCGGCCTCCGCCATCTCCGGGGATGCGATGGCGTCCTCGCCGAGCAGGCGCCGCAGGGTCGTGTCGACGGCCCGCAGACGTGCCGCGAGGACGTCCTCGGGGGACGCGGTGCGCCAGATGCCGGGCACGTGCCGGGCGACCATGTCGTGCTTGTAGTTGTAGAACGCCGCCGTGACCACTCCGGCGCCGACCGGGCCCATGGCCGCCGTGCGCACGGCGAAGTTGACGGCCCGGGGGCTGGTGATGCCGAGCTCGGCCAGCTCGCGCCCCGCGTCGGGCGAGAAGTAGTGCGTCGAGTGCAGCGAATTGAGCACGTTGTGACATCGGCGTCCTGCGCGCGGGTGCAGTGCGGAGGCCGGGGCGGGGGGCGTGAGAGAAGTCATGGAGGCACGTTACCGACTGGTTGGTATGAGGTGAAGTCCGGGGCGCTCACGCGGGCGGTCCGGCCCGGCGTCGCGTCCACCGATGGCAGAAAGGGTGGGTCATTCGTCATTGCGGCTATCCCGCGCGGGGCCAAGAATCAGGGCATGGAGCAGCGAACTGTCCTGGTCGTCCTCTTCGACGGGGTCCAGAGTCTCGACGTCACGGGCCCGGTGGAGGTCTTCGCGGGCGCCGCGGCCGTCCGCGGCGGAGGCGACCTGGCCTACCGCATCCGCACCGCGTCCCTGGACGGGTCCCCCGTACGCACCTCCAGCGGGCTCACGCTCGTGCCGGACTCCTCCCTCGCCGACGCCCCCGAGCCGCACACCCTGCTCGCCCCGGGCGGCCTCGGCACCCGCGAGGCCGACCCCCGCCTGATCGACTGGCTCCGGACGAACGCCCCGCGCGCGCAGCGCCTGGTCTCGGTCTGCACCGGCGCCATCCTGTTCGCCGAGGCCGGGCTCCTGGACGGCCGCCGGGTGACGACCCACTGGGCGTACTGCGACAGGCTCGCCCGCGACCACCCCGCCATCGAGGTCGAACCCGACCCGATCTTCGTCCGCGACGGCCATGTCGCGACCTCCGCGGGCGTGACCGCCGGCATCGACCTCGCCCTGGCCCTCGTCGAGGAGGACCTGGGCCGGGACGAGGCGCTCATGGTCGCGCGGTATCTCGTCGTCTTCCTGCGGCGCCCGGGGAACCAGGCGCAGTTCAGCGCCCAGCTCGCCGCGCAGACCGCTCAGCGCGAGCCCCTGCGCGAGGTCCAGCAGTGGATCACCGAGCACCCGGACGAGAACCTCTGCGTGGACTCGCTCGCGGCCCGCGCCAGGCTCTCGCCCCGGCACTTCGCCCGCGCGTTCCAGACGGAGACGGGGATGACGCCGGGCAAGTACGTCGAGCGCGTGCGCGTCGAGCATGCGCGCCGCCTCCTGGAGGACACCTCCGACGGGGTCGAGGAGGTCTCGCGCGCCTGCGGCTACGGCACCCCGGAGGCGATGCGCCGGGCCTTCGTCAAGATCCTCGGCGCGGCTCCCGCCGAATACCGGCGGCGCTTCCACGCCCCTTTCGCCGCTCAGCCGGCACCCGCCCTCAACGGATAGGCAGCACTCATGCAGATCGCCATCGCCCTGTTCGAACGCTTCACCTCGCTGGACGCGGTCGGTCCCTACGAGACCCTCAGCCGGCTGCCCGGCGCCGAGACGGTCTTCGTGGCGGAGCGCCCCGGCCCGGTCCGCAACGACAACGGCTCCCTCGCCCTGGTGGCCGACCGCGCCTTCGCCGACGTACCCCGTCCTGATGTCCTCGTCGTCCCCGGCGGCCCCGGCCAGAGCGACCACATGGCGGACGAGACGCTCCTGGACTGGATCCGCTCGGCGGACGCCACCAGTACCTGGACGACGTCGGTGTGCACCGGCTCCCTGCTGCTCGCCTCCGCCGGGCTGCTCACGGGCCGCCGCGCCACCTCGCACTGGCTCGCGCTCGCGGAGCTGGGGAGGTTCGGCGTGGAGCCGACGGGGGAGCGGGTGGTGTTCGACGGCAAGTACGTCACGGCGGCCGGAGTCTCCTCCGGGATCGACATGGGGCTCGCCCTCATCGGCCGGATCGCGGGCGAGGAACAGGCCCAGACCGTGCAGCTCCTGACGGAGTACGACCCCCAGCCGCCCTACGACGCCGGGTCCCCGCGGAAGGCGCCCGCGCACCTGGTCGAGAAGTTCCGCGCGGGCAGCCGCTTCGGCCAGTAGCCCGGTGGCGGGGAGCCGCTTCAGTCAGCGGCGGTGTCGCCGGGCGTCCACGTGAAGCGCGGCTCGCGACGCTCCAGGAAGGCGGCGACCCCTTCGGCGGTGTCGCCGCCCGCGCGCGCCTGCCCGGTCCAGTACGCGTCCCGGTCGGTGTGACCCGCCGCGAACTCCTTGGCCGCCGCCTGCGTCAGCTGTGAGCGCGCGGCGAGGATCCTGGTGAACTCCGCGACCCGCTTGTCCAGTTCACCCGCGGGCAGCACCTCGTCCACGAGACCGGTGCGCAGCGCGCGCCCGGCGTCGATCAACTCGCCCGAGAACAACAGGTACTTCGCGGTGGCGGGCCCCACGAGCGACACCAGGCGCCGGGTGGACGAGGACGGGTAGACGATCCCGAGCTTCGCCGGGGTGATCCCGAACCGGGCGCCCTCGTCCGCGAACCGCAGATCACAGGCCGCCGCGAGCTGGCTCCCCCCGCCCACGCAGTACCCGCGCACCGCGGCAAGGGTCGGTTTGGGGAAGGCGGCGAGCGCCTCCTCGGCCCGCACCGCGAGCTCCTGGGCCTCGCCGGGCGACCGGCGCAGCGAGGAGATGTCGGCACCCGCGCAGAAGGTCGGGCCCTCGCCGGTGAGCACGACCGTCCGTACGGCCGGGTCGGCCGCGAGCCCGGCGAGCAGCGGCGGCACCTGACGCCACATGTCGGCCGTCATGGCGTTGCGCTTGGCCGGATGGTCGATGACGACGGTGGCGACGCCGTGGGTGACGGCCTGCCTCAGCTGCGGCTCCATGCGCAGGATGCTATCCGTACTACTCGAACGTACGATCAAGAAGGGGCGGCCCTGAGAACTCTGCGTACCGGGGGGAGCAGGACGGAGACGCTGATGGCCCGATCCAAGAGCGCCAAGGCCGCCGCACCGGAGGCCCAGGGCGCCAAGCAGCTCAACCGCAGCCTCGGCTGGCTGGCCCTGATGGGCGCGATCCTCGCGGTGGCGGGGATCGTGGGCCTCGTCTACACAGGCGTCGCCACGCTGACCTCCATGCTCCTCTTCGGCTGGCTGCTCCTGATCGGTGGCTGCGTCGGCCTGCTGCACGCGGTGCAGTCGCGCGGCACGAACTTCTTCTGGCTCGGCGTGGTCGTGGCCGCCCTGAACCTCGCCGCCGGTGTCGTGATCATCCGTCGGCCGGATGTGGCGGCGGAGGCGCTGACGATGTTCGCGGCGCTGCTGTTCCTGACCGGCGGTGTGTTCCGTCTTGTCGGCAGCCTGGTGGTGCGCGGCCCGCAGTTCGGCTGGACGCTCGTGCAGGGCGCCTTCGGGCTGCTCCTGGGCATCCTGGTGCTCGGCAACTGGCCCAGCAGCAGCCAGTACGTGATCGGTTGCTTCTTCTCCCTCGCGCTGCTCTTCGACGGCCTCGGCCTGCTCGCCACGGGCCTGGGCGGGCGCCGGATCGTGAGCATGGTGGCCGAACCCGTACAACCCGAAGAAAGCTTGAAAGCGAAACCAGAGGGACAGGAACAGTCGCACAACTGACTCGGTCGGGCGTCAGCGATCAAATGTCGTCGATAGTCGCTGACTTCTGGTCAGTTATGCGGTCCGGACCAGGGCATTCCCAACACTCGATGTGTGGTGACAATCGAGCGCAAGGGCGGCGACCGGACGATGGACGACGACGGGAGGGGGCCCGGCCCACTCCCTCGGGAGACCGGACGGGAGACCGGAAAGGTGCCGTACGAAGGCGTGTGGCGGTTCACGGCCGCCGCCGTCGACGCCTCGGTGCCCCAGGCGCGGCACGCGGTACGCGACCTGCTCGCCCGGCAGGGCGTGCCCGCGGCGGACGACCTCGTGCAGGGCCTGCTCCTGATCGTCTCCGAACTGGTCACCAACGCGGTCCGGCACGCGGCGCTGCTCTCGCCGATGCTCGCGGTGGAGGTGGCGGTCGGCGCCGAGTGGGTGCGGGTCTCCGTGGAGGACGACCACCCCTACCGACCGACCGCCCTGGTGGCCGACCACGGCCAGACCGGCGGCCGCGGCCTCCTCCTCGTCCGCGAGATCACGCAGGAGGCGGGCGGCGCCTGCGACGTCGAACACACCGCGAGCGGGGGCAAGGTCATCTGGGCGGCCCTGCCCCTGAAGCCCAACGGCACCTCCTAGAAGGCCAACGGCTCTTCCTGGAGGAGGAGTTGACTCACCAGCCTGCGGAGGGCCCCGTGAGCTCGCGGATCGCGGGGCGCGCCGCGTCCAGGACGGTCATGAACCACGCGGAGAACGGCCCCTTCGCGTGCCGCTCCGCAAGCTCGTCGGCCGTCACGAACGCGGTCTCGCCGACCTCGGACGGGTCGGGCCGCAGCGGCGACTGGACCATCCCCACGAAGAGATGGTTGAACTCCTGCTCCACCAGGCCCGAGTCGGGGTCCGGGTGGTTGTAGCGCACGGTGCCCGCCTCGGCGAGCAGTGAGGGCGAGACACCCAGCTCCTCATGGGTCCGGCGCGCGGCGGCGGCGAACGGAGCCTCGCCCGGGTACGGGTGGCCGCAGCAGGTGTTCGACCAGACGCCGGGGGAGTGGTACTTGCCCAGGGCGCGCTGCTGCAGCAACAGCCGCCCCTGCTCGTCGAAGAGGAAAACGGAGAACGCCCGGTGCAGCTGCCCGGGCGCCTGATGCGCGGAGAGTTTCTCCGCTGTGCCGATCGTCCTGCCGTCCTCGTCCACGAGTTCCAGCAAGATCGCTTCTCCGGTGCCGTTCGACGAACTGTTCGCCGCGGTGGCAGGTGTGGTCGGCATACCCATCCTTCGCTTCGGTCTTCGAGCCTCAAGTCTGCCGCACAAGACCGGTGCCGCTCGCAAGGAACCACCGGAAGCCACCCTCAGGGGCGTCAGTGGCAGAGCTTCGCCTCGTGCTCCGCGTGGCCGACCGGCTCCAGCTGGAAGGTGCAGTGCTCGACGTCGAAGTGGTCGCCCAGGCATCCCTGCAGCTCGTGCAGCATCTTCTCGTGGCCGATCGCGTTCAGCGTCTCGGTGCTGACGACCACGTGTGCGGAGAGGACCGGCATCCCCGAAGTGATGGTCCAGGCGTGCAGGTCGTGGACGTCCTCGACGCCCGGCAGATCCAGTATGTGCGAGCGGACCTCGGCCATGTCGACGCCCTTCGGGGCGGACTCCAGGAGCACGTTCAGGGTCTCCCGGAGCAGCTTCACCGTACGCGGGACGATCATGAGGCCGATGACGAGCGAGGCGATCGGGTCCGCCGCCTGCCAGCCCGTGGTCAGGATCAGGACCGCCGCGACGATCACCGCCAGGGAGCCGAGCGCGTCGGCCATGACCTCCAGGAAGGCGCCGCGTACGTTCAGGCTGTCCTTCTGGCCGCGCATCAGGAGCGACAGCGAGATCATGTTCGCCACCAGGCCGACGACGCCGAAGACGATGGTCAGTCCGCCCTCGGTCTCGGCGGGCGTGATGAACCGCTGGATCGCCTCGTACAGGACGTAGCCGCCGACGCCGAGCAGCAGGAGGCAGTTGGCGAGCGCGGCGAGGATCTCGGCGCGGGCGTAGCCGAAGGTGCGGTTCTCCGTCGCCGGGCGGTTCGCGAACTGGATCGCGAGCAGCGCCATGCCCAGGCCGAGGGCGTCCGTCGCCATGTGCGTCGCGTCCGCGATGAGCGCGAGCGAATCCGCCATGATGCCGCCGACGATCTCGACCACCATGACGGTGACCGTGATCGAGAGCGCGATGCGCAGCCGCCCCCGGTACGCGGCCGTCGCGGTCCCCCCGTGTGTGTGTCCGTGGTCGTGCCCAGCCCCCATGGAAGCCGCCTCCGTGTGATCGGTATCGGTCTTCTGTTCCCCGGTCGTGCGTCTGTCGCGATCACAGTGAACTACGGGTGGGGGGTATCCGGCAACACGGCACTGAACACCGTTGTCATATGCTCTGACCTGCGGAAATGACCGCAGGTCAGAGCGTTGGCCGGTGCTGAGGCACTCAGGCGCGGCGTGCCTCGGGGTGGTGGAGGCACCAGCCCTCCCACGCGGATTCGACCATCTCGCGTACCCCGCGCCTGGCCTTGAAGCCAAGCTCCTTCGCGGCGAGGCCCGCGTCCGCGACGGCGCGCGGGGCGTCGCCCTCGCGCCGCGGCTCGACGAGCGCCGGGCGGCGGTCGCCGGAGACCTCGCCGATGAGCGTGACGAGTTCGCGTACGGAAACGCCGTCGCCACGGCCGATGTTCACCGTCAGGTCGCCCTCGGGGTGCGCCTGGACGCGGCGGGCCGCCGCGAGGTGCGCGTCGGCGAGGTCGGCGACATGGATGTAGTCACGGACGCACGTGCCGTCCGGGGTCGGGTGGTCGTCGCCGAAGATCCGCGGCGCCTCGTCGCGGGTGAGCCGGTCGAAGACCATCGGGATCACGTTGTAGACCCCGGTGTCCGCGAGCTCGGGCGACGCGCTGCCCGCCACATTGAAGTAGCGCAAGCACACGGTCGCGATGCCGTGCGCCCGCCCGGCGGCCCGCACCAGCCACTCCCCGGCGAGCTTCGTCTCGCCGTAGGGGTTGATCGGCACGCAGGGGGTGTTCTCCGCCACCAGGTCCACGTCGGGCGGGTTCCCGTACACCGCGGCCGATGAGGAGAAGACGAACCGCTTGATCCCGGCGTCGGCCACCGCTTCGAGCAGCGTCACCAGGCCGCCGACGTTCTCCCGGTAGTAGCGCAGCGGCTGCTCCACGGACTCGCCGACCTGCTTGCGCGCCGCGAGATGCACCACACCCGTCACGCCGTGCTCGGCGAAGACCCTCCGCAACAGCTCACCGTCGAGCGATGAGCCCCTGATGAGAGGGATGTCCGCGGGGAGCCGCTCAGGCACCCCGGACGACACGTCGTCCAGGACGACGACCCGCTCCCCGGCGCCGGCCATCGCCCGCGCCACATGTGCCCCGATATATCCCGCTCCACCTGTGATCATCCATGTCATGGGCGTCGACTTTATGTCGTTTGTGCCGGTCGATCGACGTGCGGTTTGTGGCTGCCGCCTCCGATCGACCATGATGATCGAGTTGGCGCAGGCTCTCGCAGTCCGTGCTTATCGGGCCGTAAACGGGCGGTGAACGCCCGCTTCCCATCATCCGATAGCCTCTGCCGACGTGCCGCCCGGCCGCTGCCGGCCTGGGGCGCCCCTCATCACGCACGTGCCCGGCGCGAGCCGCGCCGGCAATCAAGGAGTGAGTTCGTCTGTCGACCGCCATCCTGACCGGTCAGCCGGTCCCCGGGTCGCCGCTCGAAGGCGATCTGCGGTCCCTGGGGTTTGATGTCCGGGTCGCCTCCGACGCGGCGGACACCGAGACGCTGCTGAGTGCCGTCCCCGCAGGTCAGCGGGTCGCGATCGTCGACGCACGCTTCGTGGGCCACGTCCACGCGCTCCGCCTCGGCCTGACGGACCCGCGCTTCGCCGCCTCCGCCGTCCCCGGCGCCGTCACCGCGCAGCCCGAGGCCAGGGCGGACCTGACGAGCGCGCTGCGCGCCACCACCGGCTCCGGTAACGGCGGCGGCTCCGCGCTCACGGTCGAGGCGATCGCCGACCACGTGGCCGAGGCGATCGAGGCCGAGGGCCGCGCGCTCCACCGCCCCGACCTCGGCACCCTCGTCGCCACCGTGCCCAGCGACCCGCAGACGCGGAACGAGGCACGGCAGGCCGTCGCCGCCGTGGACGACGAAGCCGTACGCCTGCGGACGGCCGTCAAGTCGCGGGACGGATTCTTCACGACGTACTGCATCTCCCCTTACTCGCGCTACATCGCCCGCTGGTGCGCGCGCCGCGGCCTCACCCCGAACCAGGTCACCACCGCATCGCTGCTCGTCGCCCTGATCGCGGCGGGCTGCGCGGCCACCGGCACCCGCGCGGGATTCGTCGCGGCAGGCCTCCTGCTGCTCTTCTCCTTCGTCCTCGACTGCACGGACGGGCAGCTCGCCCGCTACTCCCTGCAGTACTCGACGCTCGGCGCCTGGCTGGACGCGACGTTCGACCGCGCCAAGGAGTACGCCTATTACGCGGGCCTCGCGCTCGGCGCGGCCCGCGGCGGCGACGACGTGTGGGCGCTCGCGCTCGGCGCGATGGTCCTGCAGACCAGCAGGCACGTCGTGGACTTCTCCTTCAACGAGGCGAACCACGACGCGACCGCCAACACCAGCCCCACCGCGGCCCTCTCGGACAAGCTCGACAGCGTCGGCTGGACTGTCTGGCTGCGCCGGATGATCGTCCTTCCGATCGGTGAGCGCTGGGCGCTGATCGCCGTGCTCACCGCTCTCACCACCCCGCGCATCACCCTGATCGTGCTGCTCATCGGCTGCGGGCTCGCCGCCTGCTACACCACGGCCGGGCGCGTCCTGCGCTCGCTGACCCGCAGGGCTACCCGCACCGACCGCGCCGCACAGGCACTCGCGGACCTCGCCGACACCGGACCGCTCGCGTCCGCCTTCGCGGCGCTCAGGCTCGGCCGCGTGTCCCTGCCCGCGCCGGTCCTCGCCTTCATCGGTGGCGCGGTCGTGGTCTGCGTGGCGGGCTTCACGTCCTACGGCAGCCCGTGGATCGTCGTCGCCGCGGTGGTCTACGTCATCACTTCGGGTCTGGCCGTCGCCCGCCCCCTCAAGGGCGCCCTCGACTGGCTGGTCCCGCCGTTCTTCCGCGCGGCCGAGTACGGCACCATCCTGCTGCTCGCCGCCAACGCGGACGTGAACGGTGCCTTGCCCGCGGCTTTCGGACTGGTGTCCGCTGTCGCCTACCATCACTACGACACGGTGTACCGCATCCGCGGCGACGCAGGCGCGCCGCCGCACTGGCTGGTGCGGGCGATCGGCGGGCACGAGGGCAGGACGCTGGTCGTCGCTCTCGCCGCCGCACTGCTCACCGACACAGATTTCACCGTCGCGCTCACGGCCCTCGCCGTGGCCGTGGCACTCGTGGTGCTCGTCGAGAGCATCCGCTACTGGGTGACCGCTCACAAGCGCGGCGCACCCGCCGTACACGATGAAGGAGAACCCGCATGATCGGCCTTGTGCTGGCGGCCGGCGCCGGACGGCGTCTTCGCCCCTACACCGACACGCTTCCCAAGGCCCTGGTGCCGGTCGACGGTGACACCACCATCCTCGACCTGACCCTCGGCAACTTTGCGGAGATCGGTCTGACCGAGGTCGCGATCATCGTCGGTTACAAGAAGGAGGCGGTCTACGACCGCAAGGCGGCGCTCGAGGAGAAGTACGGCCTCAAGCTCACGCTGATCGACAACGACAAGGCCGAGGAGTGGAACAACGCCTACTCCCTCTGGTGCGGTCGTGACGCGATCAAGCACACGGTGATCCTCGCCAACGGCGACACCGTGCACCCCGTCTCCGTCGAGAAGACGCTGCTCGCCGCCCGCGGCGAGGGCAAGAAGATCATCCTCGCCCTCGACACGGTGAAGAACCTCGCCGACGAGGAGATGAAGGTCATCGTGGACCCCGAGAAGGGCGTCCAGAAGATCACCAAGCTGATGGACCCGGCGACCGCCACCGGTGAGTACATCGGTGTCACGCTCATCGAGGGCGACGCGGCCGAGCAGCTGGCCGACGCCCTGAAGACCACCTTCGAGCGCGACCCCGACCTCTACTACGAGGACGGCTACCAGGAGCTCGTCAACCGCGGCTTCAAGATCGACGTGGAGCCGATCGGCGACGTCAAGTGGGTCGAGATCGACAACCACGACGACCTCGCCAAGGGCCGGGAGATCGCGTGCCAGTACTGACGAGGCTCATCCCCTCGCCGGTCGTCGTGGACATCCGGCCGGGGGCGCTCAACGACCTGGCCGGTGTCCTGGCCGACCAGCGGATCTGCTCGTCAACCGGCAAGCTCGCCATCGCCATCAGCGGCGGCTCCGGCGCGGTCCTTCGCCAGCGGCTCGAACCGTCGCTGCCCACCGCCGAGTGGTTCGAGGTGGGCGGTGGCACGCTCGATGACGCCATCAAGCTCGCCGACGCCATCAAGAAGGGCCGCTACGACGCGGTCGTCGGCCTCGGCGGCGGCAAGATCATCGACTGCGCCAAGTTCGCCGCCGCGCGGGTCGGCGCGCCGCTGGTCGCCGTCGCGACGAACCTGTCGCACGACGGTCTGTGCTCGCCGGTCGCCACGCTCGACAACGACGCGGGCCGCGGCTCGTACGGAGTGCCGAACCCCATCGCGGTCGTCATCGACCTCGACGTGATCCGTGAGGCCCCCGTGCGCTTCGTGCGCTCCGGCATCGGTGACGCCCTGTCCAACATCTCCGCGATCGCGGACTGGGAGCTGGCCGCACGCGAGCGCGGCGAGGACATCGACGGGCTCGCGGCCGCCATGGCGCGCCAGGCCGGCGAAGCCGTCCTGCGCCACCCCGGCGGTGTCGGCGACGACGCCTTCCTGCAGGTACTCGCCGAGGGTCTGGTCCTCACCGGCATCGCGATGTCCGTGTCGGGCGACTCCCGCCCGGCGTCCGGCGCCTGCCACGAGATCAACCACGCCTTCGACCTCCTCTTCCCCAAGCGCGCGGCGAGCCACGGCGAGCAGTGCGGCCTGGGCGCGGCCTTCGCGATGTTCCTGCGTGGGGCGCGCGAGGAGTCGCTGTACATGGTGGAGGTGCTGCGCAGGCACGGCCTCCCCGTGACGCCGGAGGAGATCGGCTTCACCGTGGACGAGTTCGTCCAGGTCGTGGAGTACGCCCCGCAGACGCGCCCCGGGCGCTACACGATCCTCGAGCACCTCAATCTGAATTCCGACCAGATCAAGGACGCATACGCCGACTATGCCAAGGCCATCGGTAGCTGAACTCCGCCCCGTCGTTCACCCCGCAGGGGTGAAGGACCGGCGCAGCGGTGAGCACTGGGCGGGACGCCTGTACATGCGAGAGATCTCGCTGCGCTGCGACCGCTACCTGGTGAACACCAGGATCACGCCCAACCAGCTCACGTATCTGATGACCGTGGCCGGCGCCCTCGCCGCCCCGGCGCTTCTGGTGCCGGGGATCACGGGCGCCGTGCTCGGCGTGATCATGGTCCAGCTGTATCTCCTGCTCGACTGCGTCGACGGCGAGATCGCACGCTGGCGCAAGCAGTACTCCATGGCCGGGGTCTACCTGGACCGGGTCGCCGCCTACCTGTGCGACGCCGCGGTCCTGGTCGGCTTCGGCCTGCGCGCCGCCGACCTGTGGGGCTCGGGCCGCATCGACTGGCTGTGGGCCTTCCTCGGCACGCTCGCCGCGCTCGGCGCCATCCTGATCAAGGCGGAGACCGACCTCGTCGGTGTCGCCCGTCACCAGCAGGGCCTGGCGCCGGTCAAGGAGTCGGCCTCCGAGCCGCGCTCCTCCGGCATGGCCCTGGCGCGCAGGGCCGCGGGCGCCCTGAAGTTCCACCGGCTCGTGCTCGGCATCGAGGCGTCCCTGCTCATCCTGGTCCTCGCGATCGTGGACTCGGTCCGGGGCGACCTGCTCTTCTCGCGGATCGGTGTCGCCGTCCTGGCCGGCATCGCGATGCTGCAGACCCTGCTGCACCTCGTGTCCATCCTCGCCTCCAGCAGGCTGAAGTGAGTGCGGCGGGGAGCCGGCCCCTGAAGGTCGGCGCGGTCATCATCACCATGGGCAACCGGCCGCAGGAGCTGCGCGCCCTGCTCGACTCGGTCGCCAAGCAGGACGGCGACCCGGTCGAGGTGGTGGTCGTCGGCAACGGCGCTCCCGTGCCCGACGTCCCTGAAGGCGTACGCACCGTCGAGCTGCCCGAGAACCTCGGCATCCCCGGCGGCCGCAACGTCGGCATCGAGGCCTTCGGCCCCGGCGGCACCGACGTCGACGTGCTCCTCTTCCTCGACGACGACGGCCTCCTGGCGAACACGGACACGGCCCAGCTGTGCCGCGAGGCCTTCGAGGCCGACCCGAAGCTCGGCATCATCAGCTTCCGCATCGCCGACCCGGACACCGGCGAGACCCAGCGCCGCCACGTCCCGCGTCTGCGCGCGGCGGACCCGATGCGCTCATCGCGCGTGACGACCTTCCTCGGCGGCGCCAATGCCGTCCGTACACAGGTCATGGCCGAGGTCGGCGGTCTGCCCGACGAGTTCTTCTACGCCCACGAGGAGACCGACCTCGCCTGGCGTGCGCTGAACGCGGGCTGGATGATCGACTACCGCGCCGACATGGTGCTCTTCCACCCCACGACCGCCCCGTCCCGGCACGCGGTCTACCACCGGATGGTCGCGCGCAACCGGGTCTGGCTCGCACGCCGCAATCTGCCCGCGCTCCTGGTGCCGGTCTACCTTGGTGTGTGGATGCTCCTGACCCTGGCCAGGAAGCCTTCGGGCCCCGCGCTCAAGGCCTGGTTCGGCGGGTTCAAGGAGGGCTGGACGACGCCCTGCGGACCTCGCCGGCCGATGAGGTGGCGTACGGTGTGGCGCCTGACCCGACTGGGCCGACCTCCTGTCATCTGACAAGCTCGGGTCTGAGAACATCTGGGCCATACCCCGGTCCCTGGCCCACGCCTACGCCCGACCGGCTGCGCATCTGAAGACGAAAGTTTCCACTCGTGAGTGAGACAACGCATGACGGCGGAGTCGCGGTGACCGCGCCTCCGTCGCCCGATGACGGGCTCTCCCGGGCCGATCTCGCCGCCAAGTACGGTCTGACCGTCAGCGGCGCACGGCCCGGACTTTTCGAGTACGTCCACCAGCTCTGGGGACGGCGCCACTTCATCCTCGCCTTCTCGCAGGCGAAGCTGACCGCCCAGTACAGCCAGGCCAAGCTCGGCCAGCTGTGGCAGGTGGCGACGCCGCTCCTGAACGCCGCGGTCTACTTCTTCATCTTCGGACTGCTGCTGGGCGCCAGGGAGGGCATTCCTCACCACATCTACGTGCCGTTCCTGGTGACCGGTGTCTTCGTCTTCACGTTCACGCAGAGCTCCGTCATGGCGGGTGTGCGGGCGATCTCCGGCAACCTCGGCCTGGTCAGGGCCCTGCACTTCCCGCGCGCCTCACTGCCGATCTCCTTCGCGCTCCAGCAGCTCCAGCAGCTGCTGTTCTCGATGATCGTGCTCGTCATCATCATGTGTGCGTTCGGGATCTTCCCCGACTGGTCCTGGTTCCTGGTCCTGCCCGCACTGCTCCTGCAGTTCGTGTTCAACATGGGCCTGGCGCTGATCTTCGCCCGGATGGGCAGCAAGACCCCCGACCTGGCGCAGCTGATGCCGTTCGTGATGCGGACCTGGATGTACGCCTCGGGCGTCATGTTCAGCATCCCCGCGATGCTCGCGACCAAGGAGAGCGTGCCCAGCTGGATCGGGGACGTGCTCCAGTGGAACCCGGCCGCCGTCTACATGGACCTGATCCGCTTCGCCATGATCGACGACTACGGCTCGTCGTACCTGCCGGAGCACGTGTGGTTCATCGCCGCCGGCTGGGCGGTCCTGTTCGGCGTGGTCGGCTTCGTGTACTTCTGGAAGGCTGAGGAGCGATACGGCCGTGGCTGACGACAACAGCGCAGACAAGCCCGACAAGACGCACATCCCCACCGTCATCGCCGACGAGCTGCACATCGTCTACCGCGTCAACGGCGCGAAGACGGGCAAGGGCAGCGCCACGTCCGCGCTGAGCCGCATCATCAGGCGCGGCGAGGAGCGTGGCGTACGCAAGGTGCACGCCGTGCGCGGCGTCAGCTTCACCTCCTACCGCGGCGAGGCCATCGGCCTGATCGGCTCGAACGGCTCCGGCAAGTCGACCCTGCTCCGCGCCATCGCGGGCCTGCTGCCCGCGGAGAAGGGCAAGGTCTACACCGACGGCCAGCCCTCGCTGCTCGGCGTGAACGCGGCCCTGATGAACGACCTCACCGGCGAGCGGAACGTCATACTCGGCGGGCTCGCGATGGGCATGACGCGCGAGCAGATCAGGGAGCGCTACCAGGACATCGTCGACTTCTCGGGGATCAACGAGAAGGGCGACTTCATCACGCTCCCCATGCGTACGTACTCCTCCGGCATGGCCGCCCGCCTGCGCTTTTCCATCGCCGCCGCCAAGGATCACGACGTACTGATGATCGACGAGGCGCTCGCGACCGGCGACCGGAAGTTCCAGAAGCGCTCCGAGGCCCGCATCCGTGAGCTGCGCAAGGAGGCCGGCACGGTCTTCCTCGTCAGTCACAACAACAAGTCCATCCGTGACACCTGTGACCGCGTGCTGTGGCTCGAACGCGGTGAGCTGCGCATGGACGGGCCGACGGACGAGGTCATCAAGGAGTACGAGAAGTTCACGGGCAAGTAGTCCGCCCGTACGTCCGAATGTGTCAGGGCCCCACCGGAGTCAACCCGGTGGGGCCCTGCTGCGTCCTGAGTCTTCGACTGCCCCGGTGCTACCTCAAGTCCCTCTGGCCCAGGGAAGATTGACGCCAATCGGTGTGTTGTTGTGATGCGCGGAACACCCCGACGATGCAGGCTGCGTTGTACAACGTAAGCTGTACCGGTGCTGATTCGCGGCAAGTGGGGCGATATCGCGCGGCGCCCCGGCTCATGACTCGGTCCGCCTCGCGGAGTGCCGGGCGGCGTGTCCGAAATAGGATGTATTGGGTCGGCAGTGTAGAACGGGAGATGTGACGGCAATGGCTACGGATGATCTCCAGCTACGCGACGCATCCGCCGTCCTCGCGAAGGCCGCGGACGAGAACTTCCCGGTGGCGCCCTTCTTCCTGCCCCGCGCCTGGCGCGACGACCTCATGGCCGTGTACGGCTACGCCCGTCTGGTGGATGACATCGGCGACGGCGACCTGGCCCCCGGAGGCGCCGACGCCCGGTATCTCGGGGTGGACCCCGAGGCCGCCGGTGACCGCATCGCCCTTCTCGACGCCTTCGAGGCCGATCTGCACCGGGTCTTCGACGCCACACCGCGGCACCCCCTGATGCGGGCGCTCCAGCCCACCGTGCGCCGCTGCGGCCTCACACCCGAGCCCTTTCTCGGCCTGATCGCGGCCAACCGCCAGGACCAGCTCGTCGCGCGCTACGAGACGTACGACGACCTCCTCGCCTACTGCGAGCTGTCCGCGAACCCCGTGGGCCGGCTCGTCCTCGGCATCACCGGCACCGCGACCCCGGAGCGGATCCGCCGCTCGGACGCGGTGTGCACCGCCCTCCAGATCGTCGAGCACCTGCAGGACGTCGCCGAGGACCTGGGGCGGGACCGCATCTACCTGCCGGCGAAGGACATGAAGCGGTTTCATGTCCAGGAGCGGGACCTGGCCGCACCGACAGCAGGCGCGTCGGTGCGCGCACTGGTTGCATATGAAGCAGAACGCGCCCGCTGCCTCCTGTATGAAGGCACCCCCCTGGTGGGTAGCGTCCACGGCAGGCTGAAGGTGCTGCTTGCGGGCTTCGTGGCTGGGGGGAGGGCGGCGGTTCATGGGATCGCCGCCGCCGGATACGACGTACTTCCTGGACCGCCGAAACCCACCAAGGCGCGATTGCTGCGCGAGGTGGGGGCGGTTCTGCGAGGAGAGGGGTGAGCCGGACCGTGGAGTCAGGCCCGAACGTGTCCGCGCCGGTACTCGCCGCATACAGCTATTGCGAGGCCGTGACCGGACAGCAGGCACGCAATTTCGCGTACGGCATCAGGCTGCTGCCGATGCCCAAGCGCCGCGCGATGTCGGCGCTCTACGCCCTCTCCAGGCGCGTGGACGACATCGGCGACGGCACGCTCGCGCCGGACGTCAAGGCCGAGCGCCTCGACGAGACCCGGGCGCTGCTCGCCCGGATCCGCAAGGGCGAGGTGGACGAGGACGACACCGACCCCGTGGCGGTCGCACTCGCGCATGCCGCGACGTACTTCCCCATCCCGCTCGGCGGGCTCGACGAGCTGATCGACGGTGTCCTGATGGACGTCCGCGGTGAGACGTACGAGACGTGGGAGGACCTCAAGGTCTACTGCCGGTGCGTGGCGGGGGCCATCGGGCGGCTCTCCCTGGGCGTGTTCGGCACGGAGCGGGGGGCGCTGAACGCCGAGCGCGCGCCGGAGTATGCCGACACGCTCGGCCTCGCGCTCCAACTCACCAACATCCTCCGTGACGTTCGCGAGGACGCGGAGGGCGGGCGCACCTACCTGCCCGCCGACGACCTCGCCAAGTTCGGCTGCTCCGCCGGGTTCTCGGGCCCGCAGCCGCCCGCCGGTTCCGACTTCGCCGGGCTCGTGCACTTCGAGGTGCGCAGGGCGCGGGCGCTGTTCGCCGAGGGGTACCGCCTGCTGCCGATGCTCGACCGGCGCAGCGGGGCCTGTGTCGCCGCCATGGCGGGCATCTACCGGCGGCTTCTCGACCGCATCGAGCGCGAGCCGGAGGCGGTCCTGCGCGGTCGCGTCTCGCTGCCGGGCCATGAAAAGGCGTATGTCGCCGTGCGCGGTCTCTCCGGTCTCGACGCACGCACCATCTCCCGACAGACCGTCAGGAGGCGTACGTGATGGGCATCCGCGGCGAATGCGCCGAACGTAGGGCAACCTCCTCCAACCGGTGGGCAACCCTCCGCTCCGCCCCGGCGTCCCAGACTGCAACGGCCGAGGGGGAGAGAGCATGAGCGACGACGACATGCGGTCGGCTGAGGACGCCGACGGCCATGCGGGCCGGGGGGCCGCCGTGGTGGTCGGCGGAGGGCTCGCCGGCATCACCGCGGCGCTGTCCCTCGCCGACGCGGGGCTGCGCGTGACGCTGCTCGAAGGACGGCCGCGCCTGGGCGGGCTCGCCTTCTCCTTCAAGCGCGGCGAGCTGACCGTGGACAACGGCCAGCACGTCTATCTGCGCTGCTGCACCGCCTACCGCTGGTTCCTCGACCGCGTCGACGGCGCCGCCCTCGCGCCCTTGCAGGAACGTCTCGACGTGCCGGTACTCGACGCCGACCGGAACAGGCTCGGCCGTCTGCGCCGCACCGCGCTGCCCGTGCCGCTGCACCTGGCGGCGAGCCTCGCCACGTATCCGCACCTGTCGCTCGCGGAGCGCGCCAACGTGGGGCGCGCCGCGCTCGCCCTCAAGGGGCTCGACCCGACCGACCCCAAGCTGGACGGCCAGGACTTCGGCAGCTGGCTCGCCGCGCACGGTCAGTCGGCGCGCGCCGTCGAGGCCCTGTGGGACCTGGTCGGCGTGGCCACGCTGAACGCCGTCGCGGGGGACTCGTCGCTGGGTCTTGCCGCGATGGTGTTCAAGACCGGGCTGCTCTCGGAAGCCGGCGCCGCCGACATCGGCTGGGCGCGCGTGCCCCTCGGTGATCTCCATGACACGCTCGCCCGCAAGGCGCTCGACTCCGCGGGCGTGCGAACCGAACTGAGGACACGAGTCACCTCCATCTCCCGTACTCAGAACGGGGGTTGGAAGGTCGAAGTTCCCGGCGAGGAATTCGATGCCGACACCGTCGTGCTCGCGGTGCCGCAGCACGAGACCCACGACCTGCTCCCGGAGGGTGTCCTCGACGAGCCCGACCGGCTGCTCGACATCGACACCGCGCCGATCCTCAACATCCACGTCGTGTACGACCGCAAGGTGCTCAAGCGGCCCTTCTTCGCGGCCATCGGCTCGCCGGTGCAGTGGGTCTTCGACCGCACCGATGCCTCCGGACTCACCGAAGGGCAGTACCTCGCGCTGTCCCAGTCCGCCGCCCAGGACGAGATCGACGCGCCCGTCGCCGCGCTGCGCGAGCGCTATCTGCCGGAGCTTGAGCGGCTGCTGCCCGCGGCGCACGGCGCCGAGGTGAGGGACTTCTTCGTGACTCGGGAGCGCACGGCCACGTTCGCGCCGACTCCCGGTGTGGGCCGGCTGCGGCCCGGTGCTCGCACCAAGGCTCCCGGCCTGTACCTGGCCGGGGCGTGGACCGCCACCGGGTGGCCCGCGACCATGGAGAGCGCCGTCCGCAGCGGCATCAGTGCCGCCGACGCAGCTCTCCGTGCACTCGACCGCCCCCGTGACCACCTCTTCGACGTCGAGGAGGCCGCGTGATGCTCGACCTTCTGGGGTCAGGTCCCCAGAAATCCAGCACCGGAACAAGAGGAGAGACTGTGCCGACTGTGCCCTCGGCCGAATCGGCTGCCGACACGGTGGACGTGACCTCACTGCTCGAGCGGGGAAGGACGCTGGCCACCCCGGTGCTGCGGTCCGCCGTGGACCGCCTCGCGCCGCCCATGGACACCGTCGCCGCCTACCACTTCGGCTGGATCGACGCCGAGGGCAACCCGTCGGACGGCGACGGCGGCAAGGCCGTGCGCCCCGCGCTCGCCCTGCTCTCCGCGGAGGCCGCGGGCGCCGCCCCGGAGGTCGGCGTACCGGGAGCTGTCGCCGTCGAACTGGTGCACAACTTCTCGTTGCTGCACGACGACCTGATGGACGGCGACGAACAGCGCCGCCACCGCGACACGGTGTGGAAGGTGCACGGCCCGGCCCAGGCCATCCTCGTCGGCGACGCACTCTTCGCGCTCGCCAACGAGATCCTCCTGGAGATCGGCACCGTCGAGGCGGGCCGCGCCACGCGCCGCCTGACCACCGCGACCCGCGCCCTGATCGACGGCCAGGCGCAGGACATCTCCTACGAGCACCGCGAGCGGGTCACCGTCGAGGAGTGCCTGGAGATGGAGGGCAACAAGACCGGCGCCCTGCTCGCCTGCGCGGTCTCCATCGGCGCGGTCCTGGGCGGCGCGGACGACCGCACCGCCGACATCCTGGAGAAGTACGGCTACCACCTCGGCCTCGCCTTCCAGGCCGTGGACGATCTGCTCGGCATCTGGGGCGACCCGGAGGCCACCGGAAAGCAGACCTGGAGCGACCTTCGCCAGCGCAAGAAGTCACTGCCGGTCGTGGCCGCCCTCGCCGCCGGGGGGCCCGCGTCCGAGCAGCTCGGCGAGCTGCTCGCGGCCGACGCCAAGAGCAACGACTTCGACAGCTTCTCCGAGGAGGAGTTCGCCGCGCGCGCCGCCCTGATCGAGCAGGCGGGCGGCCGCGAGTGGACCGCCGAGGAGGCCCGGCGCCAGCACACCATCGCCATCGAGGCGCTTGACACCGTCCAGATGCCGGACCGGGTGCGGGCACAGCTCGTCGCGCTCGCCGACTTCGTCGTCGTACGAAAGAGATGATCACTATCGGGCAGATATGACTCGCAGTCGCCGGCCGGCGCCCAGCGCGTCGGCCGACGGCGGACCCACAGCAGAGAAGACGACTGCACGAAGGGGAAGCCATGACAGCGACGACCGACGGAAGCACCGGAGCGGTGACGCCCCGCGCAGCCTCGGCCAGCCAGCCACTCGACAAGGCCGCAGCGACGGCAGGGCCGCTCGACGCCGCCACGCGCGCCATACAACGCTCCACCGAATTCCTGCTCGCGCAGCAGGACGTCCAGGGCTGGTGGAAGGGCGACCTCGACACGAACGTGACGATGGACGCCGAGGATCTGCTGCTCCGTCAGTTCCTGGGGATCCGGGACGAGAAGACCACCCGCGCCGCCGCGCTCTTCATCCGCGGCGAACAGTGCGAGGACGGGACCTGGGCCACGTTCTACGGCGGTCCGGGCGAACTCTCCACCACCATCGAGGCGTACGTCGCGCTGCGTCTTGCGGGTGACACGCCGGACGCCCCGCACATGGCGAAGGCCTCCGCCTGGATCCGTGACCAGGGCGGCATCGCCGAGAGCCGGGTCTTCACCCGCATCTGGCTCGCCCTGTTCGGCTGGTGGAAGTGGGACGACCTCCCCGAACTCCCGCCGGAGCTCATCTACTTCCCCAAGTGGCTTCCCCTCAACATCTACGACTTCGGGTGCTGGGCCCGGCAGACGATCGTGCCGCTCACGGTCGTCTCCGCCAAGCGCCCGGTGCGGCCCGCGCCCTTCCCGCTCGACGAGCTGCACTGCGACGCGCGCGTACCGAATCCGAGCAAGCCCCTCGCACCTGTGGCGAGTTGGGACGGCGTCTTCCAGCGTCTCGACAAGGCGCTGCATCTCTACCACAAGGTCGCCCCGCGCAAAGTACGCAAGGCGGCGATGAACAGTGCCGCTCGCTGGATCATCGAACGCCAGGAGAACGACGGCTGCTGGGGCGGCATCCAGCCGCCCGCGGTCTACTCCGTGATCGCGCTGCACCTGCTCGGCTACGACCTGGAACACCCGGTCCTCAAGGCGGGCCTCGCGTCGCTCGACCGGTTCGCGGTCTGGCGCGAGGACGGTGCCCGGATGATCGAGGCATGCCAGTCGCCGGTCTGGGACACCTGCCTGGCGACCATCGCGCTCGCCGACGCGGGCGTGCCCGCCGACCATCCGCAGCTCGTCAAGGCCGCCGACTGGATGCTCGGCGAGGAGATCGTGCGCCCCGGCGACTGGTCCGTACGCAGGCCCCAACTGGCCCCGGGCGGCTGGGCGTTCGAGTTCCACAACGACAACTACCCCGACATCGACGACACCGCCGAGGTCATCCTGGCGCTGCGCCGTGTCGATCACCCGGACCGCGCCCGGATGGAGAACGCGATCGCCCGCGGCGTGCGCTGGAACCTGGGCATGCAGTCCAAGAACGGCGCCTGGGCCGCCTTCGACGCCGACAACACGAGCCCGTTCCCCAACCGGCTGCCGTTCTGCGACTTCGGCGAGGTCATCGACCCGCCGTCGGCCGACGTCACCGGGCACGTCGTCGAGATGCTCGCCATCGAGGGCAAGGCACACGACCCGCGCACCCGGCGCGGCATCGAGTGGCTGCTCGCCGAACAGGAGCCGGACGGCTCGTGGTTCGGCCGCTGGGGCGTCAACTACGTATACGGGACAGGGTCCGTGGTGCCCGCGCTCACCGCGGCAGGACTGCCGGGCTCGCACCCCGCGCTGCGCCGCGCCGTCGACTGGCTGGAGTCGGTGCAGAACGACGACGGCGGCTGGGGCGAGGACCTGCGCTCCTACCGCTACGAGGAGTGGCGGGGCCACGGCGTCTCCACCGCGTCGCAGACCGCCTGGGCGCTGCTCGCGCTGCTCGCGGCCGGGGAGCAGGACTCCAAGGCGGTGGAGCGGGGCGTCACCTGGCTCGCCGAGACGCAGCGGGACGACGGCTCCTGGGACGAGCCGTACTTCACCGGCACCGGCTTCCCCTGGGACTTCTCCATCAACTACCACCTCTACCGGCAGGTGTTCCCGCTCACCGCCCTTGGCCGCTACGTCAACGGGGAGCCGTTCGCGGGCCTCTCCGCCAAGGGGGGTTGATGGAACGGACCCCGGCAGTGCCGGGCACCGCACCGCTGCTGATCGCCTGCGCGCTCGGCATCGAACGCCTCGCCCTGCGCACGGGTGACCGCGCGGGCGCGCACGGACAGGTCACCGTGCTCCGTACGGGCATGGGCCCCAAGAACGCCGAGCGGGCCGTCACCGGCGCGCTCGGCAAGGAACCGATGCGCCACGCCGCCGTCGTGGCCACCGGCTTCTGTGCCGGGCTCGCCCCCGGCATGCACCCCGGCGACCTCGTCGTCGCCGAGCAGACCCGCGACGCACACGGCCACACGACCTGCGTCGGCACCGATCTGCTGGTCAAAGAACTGGTGCGCGCCGTGCCCGGCCGCACCGTCCACACCGGCCCGCTCATCGGCTCCGACCACGTCGTCCGCGGACACGAACGCACCGACCTGCTCGCCACGGGAGCGATCGCGGTGGACATGGAGTCCGCCGCGACGCTGCACAGCGCGATGCGGGCGGGACAGCGGCCGGTTGCCGCCGTCCGGGTGGTCGTGGACGCCCCACAGCACGAACTCGTCCGCATCGGCACGGTGCGCGGTGGAATATCGGCTTTCCGCGTCCTTCGTGCCGTGCTTCCCGCATTTTTCGAATGGCACCGTTCTTCTTTGCTCCCCCGGAGGTGAGCCAGATGGCCATGCCGCTGCGCCAGACCATCAAGGTCGCGACGTATCTCTTTGAACAGAAGCTCCGCAAGCGTGAGAAGTTTCCGCTGATCGTCGAGTTGGAGCCGCTCTTCGCGTGCAATCTCGCGTGCGAGGGATGCGGAAAGATCCAGCACCCGGCCGGAGTGCTCAAGCAGCGCATGCCCGTGGCCCAGGCCGTGGGCGCCGTGCTGGAATCCGGTGCGCCGATGGTGTCCATCGCCGGTGGCGAACCGCTGATGCACCCTCACATCGACGAGATCGTGCGCCAGTTGGTGGCGAAGAAGAAGTACGTCTTCCTCTGCACCAACGCCATGCTGCTGCGCAAGAAGCTGGAGAAGTTCACGCCTTCCCCGTACTTCGCGTTCGCCGTGCACATCGACGGGATGCGGGAGCGGCACGACGAATCCGTCGCGAAGGAGGGCGTGTTCGACGAGGCGGTGGAGGCCATCAAGGAAGCCAAGAAGCGCGGCTTCCGGGTGACCACCAACTCCACGTTCTTCAGCAACGACACGCCGCAGAACATCATCGAGGTCCTCAACTTCCTCAACGACGAGCTGGAAGTCGACGAGATGATGCTGTCACCCGCCTACGCCTACGAGAAGGCGCCGGACCAGGAGCACTTCCTGGGCGTCGAGCAGACCCGCGAGCTCTTCAAGAAGGCCTTCGCGGGCGGCAACAGGAGGCGCTGGCGCCTGAACCACTCGCCGCTGTTCCTCGACTTCCTGGAGGGCAAGGCGGACTTCCCGTGCACCGCGTGGGCGATCCCGAACTACTCGCTCTTCGGCTGGCAGCGCCCCTGCTACCTGATGAGCGACGGGTACGTCCCCACGTACAAGGAGCTCATCGAGGAGACCGACTGGAGCAAGTACGGCCGTGGCAAGGACCCGCGGTGCGCCAACTGCATGGCGCACTGCGGCTACGAGCCGACCGCCGTCCTCGCCACCATGGGCTCCCTCAAGGAGTCCATCCGCGCCGCCCGTGAGACGGTCTCCGGAAACCGCGGGTGACGCCATGACCCCTGGAACGCCTGTCGCACTGGGCCTTCCTGAGCTGCCGGTCCGGCCGATCGCGGAGCGTCGCGTCTCGCGGCGCATCGAGGTCGGGCCGGTGGCCGTGGGGGGCGGCGCGCCCGTCTCGGTGCAGTCGATGACGACGACGCGTACGTCCGACATCGGGGCGACGCTGCAGCAGATCGCCGAACTGACGGCGTCCGGCTGCCAGATCGTGCGGGTGGCGTGCCCGACGCAGGACGACGCGGACGCGCTGTCCACGATCGCGCGCAAGTCGCAGATCCCGGTGATCGCCGACATCCACTTCCAGCCGAAGTACGTCTTCGCGGCGATCGACGCCGGATGCGCGGCGGTGCGCGTGAATCCCGGCAACATCAAGCAGTTCGACGACAAGGTCAAGGAGATCGCGCGGGCCGCGAACGACGCCGGTACGCCGATCCGCATCGGGGTCAACGCGGGCTCCCTGGACGCGCGCCTCCTCAAGAAGTACGGGAAGGCCACTCCCGAGGCCCTGGTCGAGTCGGCCCTGTGGGAGGCGTCGCTCTTCGAGGAGCACGGCTTCCGTGACATCAAGATCTCGGTCAAGCACAACGACCCGGTGATCATGGTCAACGCCTACCGGCAACTGGCCGCCCAGTGCGACTATCCGCTGCACCTCGGCGTGACGGAGGCGGGCCCGGCCTTCCAGGGCACGATCAAGTCGGCGGTCGCCTTCGGCGCGCTGCTCAGCGAGGGCATCGGCGACACCATCCGGGTCTCGCTGTCCGCGCCGCCCGCCGAGGAGGTCAAGGTCGGCATCCAGATCCTGGAGTCCCTCAATCTCCGCCAGCGGCGCCTGGAGATCGTCTCCTGCCCGTCCTGCGGACGGGCCCAGGTGGACGTGTACAAGCTGGCCGACGAGGTCACGGCGGGCCTGGACGGCATGGAGGTGCCGCTGCGGGTCGCGGTCATGGGGTGTGTCGTGAACGGGCCGGGGGAGGCCCGCGAGGCGGATCTCGGTGTGGCGTCCGGCAATGGCAAGGGGCAGATCTTCGTCAAGGGCGAGGTCATCAAGACCGTGCCCGAGTCGAAGATCGTGGAGACCCTCATCGAAGAGGCGATGAAGATCGCCGCGCAGATGGAGGACGAGGGCGTCACCTCAGGGGTGCCCGACGTCACCGTGAGCTGAGAAGAACCGAAGAACCAGAGAGGGGGCCCGAGCATGACCATTCTGGAAACCATTCGGGGGCCGCGCGACCTGAAGGCGCTGACCGAGGCCGAGCTCGACGAACTGGCCGAGGAGGTACGGGAGTTCCTGGTGCACGCGGTCGCGAGGACCGGAGGTCACCTCGGGCCCAACCTGGGGGTGGTGGAACTCTCCATCGCCCTCCACCGGGTCTTCGAGTCGCCGCTCGACCGCATCGTGTGGGACACCGGCCACCAGAGCTATGTGCACAAACTCCTGACCGGCCGGCAGGACTTCTCCAAGCTGCGCGGCAAGGGCGGCCTTTCGGGCTACCCCTCGCGCGCGGAGTCCGAGCACGACATCGTCGAGAACAGCCATGCGTCGACGGCGCTCGGCTGGGCCGACGGCCTGGCCAAGGCGCGGCAGGTCCTGGGGGAGCGGGGCCATGTCGTCGCCGTCATCGGTGACGGCGCGCTCACCGGCGGCATGGCGTGGGAGGCGCTGAACAACATCGCGGCCGCGAAGGACCGGCCGCTGATCATCGTCGTCAACGACAACGAGCGTTCGTACGCCCCCACCATCGGCGGCCTGGCCAACCACCTCGCCACGCTGCGCACCACCGACAGCTACGAACGGGTCCTGGCCTGGGGAAAGGACATACTTCAGCGCACACCCGTCGTCGGTCACACGCTGTACGAGTCGCTGCACGGCGCCAAGAAGGGGTTCAAGGACGCCTTCGCGCCGCAGGGGATGTTCGAGGACCTGGGGCTCAAGTACGTCGGGCCGATCGACGGCCACGACACCGGGGCCGTCGAGTCGGCACTGCGACGTGCGAAACGCTTCCACGGGCCCGTCCTCATCCACTGCCTCACCGAGAAGGGGCGCGGCTACGAGCCCGCGCTCGCGGACGAGGCCGACCGCTTTCATACGGTCGGCGTGATGGACCCGCTGACCTGCGAGCCCCTCGCACCCTCCAACGGGCCCTCCTGGACCTCGGTGTTCGGCGACGAGATCGTGCGCATCGGGGCCGAGCGGGACGACGTGGTCGCGATCACCGCGGCGATGCTCGGGCCCGTCGGCCTGACCAAGTTCGCCCAGGCCTACCCCGACCGGGTGTGGGACGTCGGCATCGCGGAGCAGCACGCCACGGTGTCGGCGGCCGGGCTCGCGACCGGGGGCCTGCACCCCGTCGTCGCCGTCTACGCCACCTTCCTCAACCGGGCCTTCGACCAGCTCCTGATGGACGTCGCGCTGCACGAATGCGGCGTCACCTTCGTCCTGGACCGGGCCGGGGTCACGGGCGTCGACGGGGCCTCGCACAACGGCATGTGGGACATGTCGATCCTCCAGGTCGTGCCGGGGCTCCGGATCGCCGCGCCGCGCGACGCCGACCAGCTGCGCGCGCAGCTGCGGGAGGCGGTGGCCGTGGACGACGCGCCGACGCTCCTTCGCTTCCCCAAGGAGTCGGTGGGGCCCGCGATTCCCGCCGTCGACCGGATCGGCGGCATGGACGTGCTGTGCAACGACCCGGACCCGCAGGTGCTGCTGGTGGCGGTCGGCGTGATGGCGGCCGTCTGCCTGCAGGCCGCCGAACTGCTGCGGGAGCGGGGGCTCGGCTGCACCGTGGTCGACCCGCGCTGGGTCAAGCCGGTCGACGCCGAGCTGCCCGCCCTCGCCGCGCGCCACCGCGTCGTGGGCGTCGTCGAGGACAACAGCCGGGCGGCCGGGGTCGGCTCGGCCGTAGCCCTCGCACTCGGCGAGGCTGAAGTCGACGTACCCGTAAGGCGGTTCGGCATCCCCGAGCAGTTCCTCCCACACGCCAAGCGGGGCGAGGTGCTCGCGGACCTCGGGCTCACCCCGGTCGAGATCGCGGGGCGGATCAGCGCCACCCTGGCAGTCAAGGAGCACGGAGCATGACCAAGGAGTTCGACCTCGGCAGACTCCTCGCCGAGCGGGGCGCCGAGCGCTACGAACTGCACGCACGGCACCTGAACCATCAGCTGCCGCGCATGCTGCACACCATCGGCTTCGACAAGGTCTACGAACGGGCCGAGGGCGCGTACTTCTGGGACGCGGACGGCAACGACTACCTCGACATGCTCGCGGGCTTCGGGGTGATGGGCCTCGGCCGCCACCACCCCGTCGTACGCAAGGCGCTGCACGACGTCCTGGACGCCTCGCTCGCCGATCTGACGCGCTTCGACTGCCAGCCGCTGCCCGGCCTCCTCGCCGAGCAGCTGCTGACCCACAGCCCGCACCTGGACCGGGTGTTCTTCGGCAACAGCGGCACGGAGGCCGTCGAGACCGCGCTGAAGTTCGCGCGGTACGCGACGGGCAGGCCGAGGGTGCTGTACTGCACGCACGCCTTCCACGGCCTGACCACCGGCTCCCTCTCGGTCAACGGCGAATCCGGCTTCCGGGACGGGTTCGCGCCGCTGCTCCCCGACACGGCGATCCCGCTGGGCGATCTGGACGCCCTGCGCGAGGAGCTGAAGAAGGGCGACGTGGCCGGGCTCATCCTTGAGCCCATCCAGGGCAAGGGCGTGCACGAGACGCCGCCCGGCTATCTGCTCGCCGCCCAGGAGCTCCTGCACCGGCACAAGGCGCTGCTGATCGCCGACGAGGTGCAGACGGGCCTCGGCAGGACCGGGGACTTCTACGCCTACCAGCACGAGGAAGGCGTGGAGCCGGACCTGGTGTGCGTCGCGAAGGCCCTGTCGGGCGGCTATGTGCCGGTGGGCGCGACGCTCGGCAAGGACTGGATCTTCAAGAAGGTCTTCTCGTCCATGGACCGGGTGCTCGTGCACTCGGCGAGCTTCGGGTCCAACGCGCAGGCCATGGCGGCCGGGCTCGCGGTCCTGTCCGTCATGGAGGACGAGGAGATCGTCGCGAACGCGCGCGTGACCGGCGAGCTCCTGAAGTCGCGGCTCGGCGCGCTCGTCGACCGCTATGAGCTCCTGAGCGAGGTGCGCGGCCGGGGCCTGATGGTGGGCATCGAGTTCGGGCGCCCCAAGTCGCTGAAGCTGCGCAGCCGTTGGACGATGCTGCAGGCGGCGCGCAAGGGGCTCTTCGCGCAGATGGTGGTCGTGCCGCTGCTGCAGAAGCACCGCATCCTCACCCAGGTCTCCGGCGACCATCTGGAGGTCATCAAGCTGATCCCGCCGTTGACCATCGGGGAGCGGGAGGTCGACCGGTTCGTGGAGGCGTTCACCGAGGTGATGGACGAGGCGCACAGCGGCGGCACCCTGATGTGGGACTTCGGGAAGACGCTGGTGAAACAGGCGGTCGCGAACCGCTGAGGCCGTCCGAGGTCGCGCAGGTCGTCGGCGCCGGAGGCTTTTGCCTCTGAGGCAAGAAAGTTGCCTCGGAGGCAAGGGCCTGGCTCAATCGACGTATGAGCACCGCTGAGCCCGTCGAGCCGCCGGAGGCGGCAGAAGCGCTGCCGGCCGTCGCGCCCCAGCTGCGCGAGCTGCGCCGCCGCGCGTCCCTCACCCTGGAGGCCGCGGCCCGCAACGCCGGGCTCTCGCCCGCCCATCTCTCGCGCCTGGAGACCGGTCAGCGCCAGCCGTCCCTGCCTCTGCTGCTCGCACTCGCCCGCACCTACGGTACGACGGTCTCGGAGCTCCTCGGCGAGACGCCCGCGGACCGGGACGCGATCGTCCGCGCCGCGGACATGGAGCCGACGCGGGCGGGCGGCTGGACGTACTGGCAGGCGGGCGCGCAGGCCCGTGGCATGCAGGCCCTGCGGGTGCACGTGCCGCACGGGGCGCAGGGCGACATCGTGCGCGTCCACCCGGGCGAGGAGTGGCTGTACGTCCTGAAGGGGCGCCTTCGGCTGCGGCTCGGCGACACCGCCTACACGCTCGAACCCGGGGACAGCGCGCACTTCGACTCGCTGACCCCGCACCGGATCGCCGCCGCGGACCACCTCGGCACCGACCTGCTCTTCGTCCACACCCTGCTGCAGAGTCCCGCCACCGCGCTGTGCATCGGCGGGACCCCGCACAGCCCCACCACGGGAGACCCGCGATGACGGAACCTGAAGCGCAGCAGCCCGACCGGACGGATTCCGTGCCCGTGCCCGCTCCAGCGCCCGTGCCCGCCAAGAAGGCGATGTCCATGGAGGAGAAGCTGCCCCGCGGGCTCTGGATCCGGCTGATCATCTACGTGGCCGTCGGCCACCTCTTCGCGGCCTTCATCTACCTGCTGTTCTCGCTGGGCGCGCAGAACCAGTAGCCGGAACCAGCAGCCGTGGGCCCGCCCGTTCAGTCCAGGAGGTGCTCGCGCAGCCGCTCGCGGATCTCCGGGGTCACCTCGAGGCCCTCGGCGAGGTAGGTCTGCGTGTCGCCCCAGATCTGCTCGATCGTCTCGAAGGCGGCGGCCAGATACTCCGCGCGGGCCTCGAAGAGCGGGCTGAGCAGCTGCATGACCTCGGGGGACATCGCGCTCGGGGAGTCGTCGCCGCGGCGGACCTTGTAGCGGCGGTGGGTGGCGTTCGACTCCAGGTAGTCCGCCTCGATGGCGTCCCGCTCGACGCCGACGGCGAGGAGCGTGACGGCTATGGAGAGGCCCGCGCGGTCCTTGCCCGCGGCGCAGTGCATCAGGGCGGGCACGCTGTCGGCGGCCAGCTCGTGCAGCACGCGGCTGTGCTCGGCGGTGCGGTCCCTGATGATCTCGCGGTACGTGTCGGAGAGGCGCCCCGCGGCCTGCCCGTCGGAGAGCGCCGCGCGCAGCTCGTCCAGGTTGCCGTCGCGCACCATCGTCCAGAACTCGGCGCCGTGGGCCGGGTCGGTCAGCGGCAGGTTCACGTTGCGTACGCCGGGCAGCTCGACGTCCGGGCCTTCGAGCCGCTGGTCGGCCGCGTTGCGGAAGTCGTAGATCGTGTGCAGACCGAGGGTGGAGAGGAACGCGGCGTCGGACGCCGTGGCGTGCGCGAGGTGTCCGCTGCGGAAGAGTCGGCCCTGCCGGACCCGGCGGCCGTCCACGGTCGGAAGTCCGCCCACGTCACGGAAGTTGCGGACTCCGGCCAGTTCGGGCTCGGTCAGCTTCGTCGGCGGGACTTCCTGCGTCACGGGGGCTCCTCCCGTCCGGCCGCCGGCGCGACTCGCCGGTGGGGGTGCGACTTCGACCATACGACATGGGTTCCTGAGGCAATCACTGCTGGTGCATGAGCGTTGCCTCACAGGTGGAACGCCTCGATGATGTGCGCAGGCGCGCGCGCCTGTTCGTTTCGTTCTGAATCCATGTCCGTATCTGTGGGGGATTGATGATCGAGGTCGGCGAAGACGGGCGTACGTGGCTGCTCTCGGGGCCCACCAGCAGTTATGCGCTGCGGCTCACGGACGACGACGAGCTGCTGCACCTGCACTGGGGGCCGCGCATCGAGCTCGCCGACGCCGAGGCGCTCGCGGCGGAGCCGCTGCCCGCCGAGCGGTCCTTCGAGTCGCGGCTCGACGGGCGCGAGGAGTATCCCGTCGAGGGCGGGCGGCGCTTCGTGCGTCCCGCGCTCTCCGTGCGGGGCGCCGGGGTGCGCGGCAGCGAGTGGCGGTTCGCGGCGGCCGTGGTCGAGCGCGACGAACTGCGGGTCCAATTCGCCGATGCCGTACATCAGTTGGGCATCACGCTCGTCTACCGGACACGTGCGGACGTCATCGAGCGGTTCGCCGTCCTGCGTCACGAAGGGCCCGCGGACGCACCCGCCGTCGAACTGCTCCGCGCCGACTCCGCCACCTGGACACTGCCCTCGCGCGAGCGGTGGCGGCTCTCGCAGCTGCACGGGCGCTGGGCGGCCGAGTCGCGGCTCGTGCGCTCGGAGATCACGTACGGCGAGCAGGTCATCGGCAGCCGCCGCGGGCACACCGGGCATCAGCACCTGCCCTGGGTGGCGCTCGACGCGGAGGGGGCGACCGAGGAGCGCGGCGAGGTCCACAGCTGCGCGCTCGCCTGGTCGGGCTCCTGGCGGATCGCGGTGGGTCAACTCCCGGACGGCGCCGTGCAGATCACGGGCGGCCGGGGGCACGACGACTCCGGACAGGAGCTGCTCGCGCCCGGCGCCGAGACGGTGACACCGGTCTTCGCCGGGCTGTGGAGCGACGGCGGCTTCGGCGGGGCGAGCAGGGCCTGGCACGCCTATCAGCGCGCGCACGTGATCCCGGACGCCGACGCGCCCCGGCCCGTGCTCTACAACTCCTGGGAGGCCACCCGGTTCGACATCTCCGAGGACCAGCAGCGGGCGCTCGCCGGGCGGGTGGCCGCGATGGGGGTCGAGCTGTTCGTGGTGGACGACGCGTGGTTCGGGCAGCGCGTCAGCGACCGGGCCGGGCTCGGCGACTGGACGCCCAACCCGGACCGCTTTCCCGGCGGCCTCAAGCCGCTCGCCGACGACGTGCACGCGCTCGGCATGCGGTTCGGGATCTGGGTGGAACCGGAGATGGTCAACCCGGACAGCGATCTCTACCGTGCGCACCCCGACTGGGTGCAGCACCAACCCGGCCGTACGCGCACGGAGTTCCGCAACCAGCTGGTGCTCAACCTCGCCCGCGCGGACGTCCAGGAGCATCTGTGGGAGCAGCTCGACGCGCTCCTCTCCAGTGCGCCGATCGACTACGTGAAGTGGGACTTCAACCGCAGCTTCACCGACCCGGGCTGGCCGGGCGAACGCTATCCGCAGGGGATCTGGAACGCCCATGTGCACGCTCTCTACGGCCTTTTGGACCGCCTGCGGGCCGCGCATCCGTCCGTCGCCTTCGAGTCCTGCTCGGGCGGAGGAGGCCGGATCGACCTGGGGATCCTCTCCCGCACCGACCAGGTGTGGACCTCCGACAACACCGACCCCCTCGACCGGCTCGCCATCCAGGACGGCTTCAGCCAGGTGCACCCGGCGCGGGTCATGGCCGCCTGGGTGACGGACAGCCCGAACACCCAGCTCAACGGCCGGGTCAGTGCGTTGCGCTTCCGCTTCGTGAGCGCGATGGCAGGGGTGCTGGGCATCGGCGGCGACCTCATGGAGTGGAGCGCCGACGAGCTCGCCGAAGCGGCCGACTGGGTACGGCTCTACAAGGAGATCAGGCCCGTGGTGCAGCTCGGGGACCTCTACCGGCTGCGCCCGCCGTCTCAGCCGCTGAGCGCGGTGCAGTACGTCCACGGCGACGAGGTCGTGGTCCTCGCGTGGCTGCGGGCGCAGGCCCATGGCGAGGAGCCGCCCCGGGTGCGGCTGCGGGGGCTCGACTCCACGGCGACGTACGTGTGTCAGGAGACGGGGAAGGCCCACCGGGGCGCGGTGCTCCTGCACCACGGACTGCGGACCGGGCTGCGCGGGGACCTGGACGCGGCGGTGTTCCGCTTCCGCCGTGTATGAGTGGCGCGGGACCCGCCGTGTATTCCTGGCTTGGACGAATCTTGACCGGTGGCTTATCTCACCCCCCGTCAACCCCTCCCTACGGTGGCGTAGGTCACTTAGCAAGGTGAAAGATATGACGACGTGAGAGCAGAGTCGACATCCTTCATCCCTGACACATTCACCTCCTACGCAGCGGTCGGCGACAGCTTCACCGAAGGCGTGGGGGACCCCGGACCTGACGGAACGTTCGTCGGCTGGGCCGACCGTCTTGCCGTGCTGCTCGACGACCGGATGCCGGAGCACACCTTCCGGTACGCCAACCTCGCCGTGCGCGGCAAGCTGCTCGACCAGGTCGTCGCGGACCAGGTGCCCCTGGCCAAAAAGATGGGCCCCGACTTCCTGACGTTCTGCGCGGGCGGCAATGACATCATCCGTCCCGGCACCGACCCGGACGAGGTCGCCGAACGCTTCGAGCGGGCCGTCGCCGACCTCACGTCGGCGGTCGGCACCGTCATGGTGACCACGGGCTTCGACACCCGCGGGGTGCCGGTCCTCAAGCACCTGCGCGGCAAGATCGCCACGTACAACGGCCATGTGCGCGCGATCGCCGACCGCTATGGCTGCCCGGTCCTCGACCTGTGGTCCCTCAAGACCATCCAGGACCGCCGCGCCTGGGACGGCGACCGCCTGCACCTCTCGGCCGAGGGGCACACCCGCGTGGCGCTGCGCGCCGCCCAGGTCCTGGGCCTCGAGGTCCCCGCGGACCCGGACCAGCCGTGGCCCCCGGAGCCGCCGCGCGGCACGCTCGAGGTGCGGCGCGACGACATCAACTGGGCGCGTGAGTACCTGGTGCCGTGGTTCGGGCGACGGCTGCGGGGGGAGTCGTCGGGCGATCACGTGTCGGCGAAGGGCAGCGTGGACCCGTACACCGTCAGGATGCACATCGAGTCGGCGTCCTGAGGGCATCGTGTCCTTGGCAGGGGCGGGGCGGGGCCTTGAGCGGGTGGCGTCAGCCGGCCGGTGAGTCCGCGGGGAGCAGGCCCAGCTCCCGTGTCAGGGCCTCGTCCACCCAGGCCAGCATGCGGGACCGCGGCAGCGTGCCCTCGTAGGCCGTCATCTGGACCGCGAGGCCGTCCAGGAGTGCCGTGAGGCGCAGAGCGGTGTTCCGGGGGTCGGGGCAGGTGAACTCGCCCGCGGCGACGCCTTCCCCGATGACCTCGGCCAGTGCGGCCTTCCACTGCTGGTCCAGGTCGCGCGTCACCGTACGCAGAGTGGGTTCGCGCAGGGCGGCGGACCAGCCCTCGATCCACAGGCGCCAGCCCTTGGCCTGGCCCGTGGGGGCGTACCAGCGGACGGCGGCGCGCAGCCGGCGCAGGGCCGTCGTGCGGCGCCTCAGGAGGGTGCGGAGATGGGCGAGGTCGCCCTCCGCCGCGTGCGCGAAGGCGGCTGCCACCAGCTTCTCCTTCGTGGAGAAGTGGTACAGGACCAGCGCGTTGCTCACCCCGAGCGCCGCGGCCACGTCCGCGATGCGCACGGCGGCCACTCCGCGCACCTCGATCTGTTCGACGGTCGCGGCCAGGAGCTCCGCCCGCCGTTCCGCCACGCTCAACCGCACTCTCGCCACGCCGGGCAGCCTATCCACCTCCCGGCTACGGGCCGTACCAGCCGAATCGCTCTCCGATCACCGGCAGACGGTCGGCCACCAGCGCGTGGGCCGCGGCGCGCGGCGTCGTGCCGTCCGCCTCCGCGCGGCGCAGCATCGTCTCGACCAGGGCCCGCATCGAGCGGCGCGTGTGCGCGAAGGCCTCGTCCGCGTCGGCCCCGATGTCCCCGAAGAGCGTCCACCACCACCAGGCGTTGGTCCCGGAGTTGACGACGACGTCCGGCAGGACGGTGACACCGCGCTCCGCGAGAAGCCGCTCGGCCTGAGGCAGGACCGGCATGTTGGCCGCCTCCGCTATCCAACGGGCCGTGATCCGCGCCTGGTTGACCTGGTTGATCGTGTACGACACCGCGGCGGGGACCAGGATCTCCGCCTCCGTGGACAGCCAGGCCTCGCCCGGCAGCTCGCGGTCCCCGGGGCGCAGGGCGGAGCGGTCCACCGTGCCGTGCGCGTCGCGGGCGGCGAGCAGCGCCTCCACGTCGAGTCCCGCCGGGTTGGCGATCGTGCCCTTGATGTCGGCGACGGCCACCACCCGCAGCCCCGCGCGCGTGAGGAAACGGGCACTCGCGCCGCCCATGGTGCCCAGGCCCTGCACGGCCACGCGCGCGCCCGCGTGCGCGTGACCCGCCCGGTCAAGCGCCGCGAGGACCGCTTCGGCCACTCCATGGCCGCCGACCAGCTCGTCCAGGCCGATCCCGTCGACCTCCACGGCGAACGCGTCCGCCAGGCGCCCACGGGCCGCCGCCTCGTCGTCCAGGAGCGGGTAGACGGCCTGGACGGAGGAGATCAGGCCTGCTTCCGCGGCCGCCCTGTCGACCAGGTCCTGCGTCAGGCCCAGATCCTCGCCCGTCGTCCAGGAACTCTCGATGTACGGGCGCATCGCCCTCAGGTAGCGCACCAGGACGTCGTACGCCTCCGGGGCGCGCGGATCGCAGTCGATGCCGCCCTTGGCGCCGCCGAGCGGGATGTAGCGGGCGCTCGGGTCGTAGTGCAGGGCCTCCTTCATGGTCATCCCGCGGGCGAGCCCCGCGACCTCGTCGAGGGTGCAGCCGGGGCGCATCCGCAGGCCGCCGCTGCAGACACCGCGTACGAGACGGTCGATGACCAGGAAACCCCTGTGGCCGGTGATGTGGTCGGTCCAGGTGAGGGAGAGCAGGGGGGTGGGGGGATCGGTGGCGGGTGCGACGGTGGCGGGCGCGACGGGGCCCGTAGGCACTGCTGGCACTGCTGGCATGGAGCGCACTCCTACTGAATGGGGGATCAGTAGGAGTACATCACGCACCGGCGCGTGCGTGGCCGATGCGGACCCCTCCGGACGGCCGCTGTCGGAGGCGGTGCACATAATGGAGATCTGACCCACCCATTCCAGGAGGTGCTGTGTCCCGTTCGCTGAGCTCTGGGCTCCGCTCGCTCAGGACCGCCCCCTTCGGCGCGGATCCGGCCGGCGAGCGGCTCGCGAGGATCCACAGATCGCCGAACTTCGCCGACGGGTCCTTCCAGAACCCCGAGGGAGCGCGGACCCGGCCCACCGGGTCGACGCTCGAGTTCGCGAAGATCTACTTCCGCAAGGAGGAGCGGATCCGGCGCGGGCCTGCGGGCACCATCCCGGTGCATGCCACGACCCTCGCCGACCTCGCCAAGCCCCCGTCGAGCGGATTGCGGATCACCTGGATGGGGCACTCCAGCGTGCTCGCCGAGATCGACGGGCAGCGGGTGCTCTTCGATCCGGTCTGGGGCGAGCGGTGCTCTCCCTTCTCCTGGGTCGGACCCAAGCGTCTGCACCCCGTACCGGTGCCGCTCGCGGCGCTCGGCCCGGTGGACGTCGTGGTGATCTCGCACGATCACTACGACCACCTCGACATGCCCACCATCAGGGCCCTGGCAGGCACGGACACGGTCTTCGCGGTGCCGCTGGGCGTCGGAGCCCACCTGGAGCGCTGGGGCGTCCCCGCCGACCGGCTGCGCGAGCTGGACTGGAACGAATCCGCGAAGGTGGCGGGCCTGACCCTGACCGCGACGCCCGCGCGCCACTTCTGCGGCCGCGGCCTGCGCAACTTCCAGCACACGCTCTGGGCGTCCTGGGCCGTCACGGGGCCCGAGCACCGCATCTATCACAGCGGGGACACCGGATATTTCGGCGGCTTCCGCGACATCGGCGCCGAGCACGGACCGTTCGACATCACGATGATCCAGATCGGTGCCTACAGCGAGTTCTGGCCCGACATCCACATGACGCCCGAGGAAGGGGTGCGCGCGCACCTGGACCTCCAGGGCGGGCGGCCCGACGGCGTGATGCTGCCGATCCACTGGGGCACGTTCAACCTCGCGCCCCACCCGTGGTCCGCGCCGGGCGAGGGCACGGTCGCCGCTGCGGGCCGCGTGGGGGCGAAGGTCGCGCTGCCCGTCCCGGGAGAGCCGTTCGAGCCCGGGTCGGACTCCGCTCCGGCCGAGCCGTGGTGGCGCGGCGTCTCGATCGAACCGGAGGGCGGGTGGACCCGCCCGCAGGACGTCACGGCGGGCGTCGAGCACGCCGAGCCCTCCGAACGCCCTGAGCGCACGGAGGGCACCGGAGAGCCCGAGGCGGCGCGGGTCGGCTGACTGGAAAGCGGCGCGGTCGGCTGGCGGAGAAGCAGCGCGGGTCGGCTGACCAGAAGAGCACGACGGACGCGCCCCCCCCGAAGCGGGTCAGCCGGGCGCGGACGTCAGGGTCCCGGTGCCGGCGCCCTGCTCGGCCGACGCCGACGCGAGCAGCATGGTGAACCAGACGGTCTTGCCGTTGAGGGTGGGCCGCGTGCCCCAGGCGTCGGCGAGGGCCGCGACCAGGAGCAGGCCGCGGCCGTCCTCCTCCGTGCTCCCGGCGAGCCGGGCCCGTGGCCGCGGGGTGCTGTGGTCGGTGATCTCCACGCCGAGTTCGCGGACGCTGTGCCACACCCGCAGATTCAGGGGCCCGCGCGCGTGGCGGAACGCGTTCGTCAGGAGTTCCGATGCCGGCAGGAGCGCCGGACTGTCGGCCCCATCCGAAACGGTGGCCCCTGGCCGACCCGCTACCGCCGTCCGCCGAACTCCCAGTCGTGGACCTCGATCCCGGCGTACCGGTCAGGGGTCAGGACGGCGCGTGCCGCGTCCGGGTCCGGGGCCAGGACCAGTGCCGCCGTGCCCACCCAGGTGGTGTCGTCGTCGGACAGGAGCGGCCCGTACGCGATCAGTCCGTCGTCGAGGCCGGGTGGCGTGTCGAGGGCGGCGTCCAGGCCCGAGCCGAGGCCGATGACCAGATAGCGGTTGCCGCCGGTGGCGCCACCGGGGAAGTCCCACATGGTCCGCCCCAGCGTGTTGCGCCACCGGCGCAGCAGCACGTCGCGGTACGCCCCCGCCTGGTAGTTGGGCTCGTCGAAGGCGAACGCGCGGGCGGCGGCGGGATCCGGCAGGTCCACGATGTGCACGCTGCCGGTGGGCGTCTCGCCGTCGGCGGCGAACGTCGGGCCGCGTGCGATCAGCTCGCGCGCGTATTGGTCCATGTAGGACCAGTGGTCCTCCAGCAGCTTCTCGCGCAGCGTGGTGGAGGCGGGCCGATCGCGGTGGTAGCAGAAGAACTCCATGAACGCAGACTCTCCCGAATGCCTCAGCGGCTCAACGGAGTTTGGTGACAAGGCGGCAACAGGACGCGCGCATGCCTGGAACTGACGTCCGAAGGTGCATTCGGACGGCCGTGCGACGCCTCATACCAGAGCGGGACGCTGGGTGCCGGACTTTGTCAACTGCCTCCCGCACATGAAGCGTTGGTGACTACCGTGAGTGTCCGCCGGTCGACGCAGGGATCATGGCAGGGATCACGCCTGCGCCCTCCCGACCGGCACGGCGATGCCGCGAAGCCACGCGTCGCGCGCCCGTCGGAGCCCGCACCCTGAACGAGGACGCTGATGTCTCACCTTCGCGCACCGGCCGCCCGCGCAGACCGCCGCGAGGGCGGGAGGCACGGCAAGCCCGGGAGCCGAACCACGCCGCTGCCCGAGGCCCGGATACGACCCCAGCTCCTGCGCATCGCCGTACTGCCCGTCGTCGCGGTGCTGCTCTGCGCCGGCGGTGCCGTGCTGTTCATCGTCCGCTCGGCCCCCGGACCGCTCGCCCCCCGGCTGCTCCTCGTCCTCGCCGCCGCCGGAGCCATCAGCCTGGCCAGCGTCGTGATCGCCGCCGTCGCCGCCGACCGCACCGCGACTTCTGTACGCGAGCGGGTCGGAGCCCTGCGCCGCACCACCGCACGCGGCCAGGCCGAGCTGCGCGACGTCGTGGAGAAGCTGCGCCGCGGCGACGGCCCGCCCCCGCGCAGGGCGCCGGCCAGATCGGCCCCGGACGGCGACGACTTCGGGCTGCTCGCCGACGAGCTGTCCCGGGCCCAGGACGTCGCCGTCACCGCCGTCGTGCAGGCCTCGCAGCTCTCCAGCCACGCGGGCAGCGAACAGAAGGTCGAGGTCTTCGGCAATCTGGCCCGGCGGCTGCAGTCCCTCGTGCACCGCGAGATCTCGATCCTCGACGACCTGGAGAACGAGGTCGAGGACCCGGAGCTGCTCAAGGGCCTTTTCCACGTCGACCACCTGGCCACCCGCATCCGCAGGCACGCCGAGAACCTCGCCGTGCTCGGCGGCGCCATCTCGCGCCGCCAGTGGAGCAACCCGGTCTCCATGACGGAGGTGCTCCGCTCGGCCATCGCGGAGGTCGAGCAGTACTCCCGGGTCAAGCTGGTGCCGCCGATCGCCGGCACCCTGCGCGGCCACGCCGTCGCCGACGTCATCCACCTGCTCGCCGAACTCGTCGAGAACGCCACGGTGTTCTCCGCCCCGCACACCCAGGTCCTGCTGCGCGCCAACCTGGTGACGGCCGGGCTCGCCGTCGAGGTCGAGGACCGCGGGCTCGGCATGCCCCTGACCGAGCAGAACAAGATGAACCACCTGCTCGCCGACCCGGACCAGGTCAACGTCGCGAGCCTCCTCCAGGACGGACGGATCGGCCTCTACGTGGTCTCCGCGCTGGCCCGCAGGCACGGCATCGCGGTCCGCCTGCAGACCAACATCTACGGAGGCGTGCAGGCCGTACTGATCCTTCCGCAGGGCCTGTTGGGCACCGAGCCGCAGAACGAGCCCGTCGCCGCCGGGCGCCCGCAGCGGCCCCCGGAAGCCGCACCCCCGGCCGCCCCAGGCGGCGTACAGCACCCGCCTCAGGCACCCGCCGCGGCACCTCACCCGGCACCCCACCCGGTACCCCACCCGGAACCGGTGGCCGTGCCGCGACAGCCGCAGCCACAGACGCAGCCGGACGTGCCGCCGAGCGCGGCGCACACCCCCATGGCGAACGGCTCCGGTCCCGCCCCGCTGCCCGTACGGGGCAGGGGGGACCGGCCGACCCCGGCCGACGCCGTGCCGGGGATCCGGCCGGAGGACCGGCAGGCCGCGGCCGAGCACGCCGGGACACCGCCGACGCCCCTCAACGGCGCCGTGCGCGGCCGGGTGGGAAAGCCCCGACTGCCCAAGCGGCGCGCCCAGGAACACATCGCGCCCCAACTGCGCGACGCGCCGTCCCCCCGCCCGGAGAGCGAACACCACATCGGCCACGACCCGGGCCTGATGGCCGCCTTCCAGCGCGGCATCGGACTCGCCGCGGCGCAGGAGATGCGCGACCCGGCGCCCGAACCCGATCTCCACGGCCCCCGCGACGGGGGCGACCAGGGTGGCTGAACCGCACCACCCCGCAAGCACCACGTCTGCCCCGGCAGACCCTCGTACCCCAAGGAGTCGATCCACCATGGCGAGCGATGCGCCGACCGGGCAGGTATCCGACCTCGACTGGCTGATGAGCGGACTCGTGCAGCGCGTGCCGCACACCCACAGTGCGGTCCTGCTCTCCTCCGACGGACTCGTGAAGTCGGTCCATGGCCTCGACCCGGACAGCGCCGACCACATGGCGGCCCTCGCCTCCGGGCTCTACTCGCTGGGGCGCAGCGCGGGCATCCGGTTCGGTGACGGCGGCGACGTACGCCAGGTCGTCGTGGAACTCGACTCCACCCTCCTGTTCGTCTCCACGGCGGGCTCCGGCACCTGTCTGGCGGTGCTCGCCGGGCGCGACGCGGACGCGGCGGTGCTCGGCTACGAAATGACGATGCTGGTCAAGAGCGTGCGCCCCTACCTGATGACCGCGCCCCGGCAGGCCGCCGGTGAACCCGCCCCGATGAGGCATTGAGCGTGGCGGCCCCGCACGACGGGCCATGGCTCGACGAATCCGCCGGGCGGCTCGTGCGCCCCTACACGGTCAGTGACGGGCGGACCAGGCCCACCGCCCAACTGGACCTCCTGACCCAGGTGATGGCCACCGGAAGGCCGGTCATCGGCTATCTGGGGCCCGAGCACACGCAGGCGCTCGGGCTCTGTGCGGCACCCACGTCGGTCGCCGAGATCGCGGCCCAGCTGAAGCTGCCCGCGGTCGTGACCAAGGTGCTGCTCTCCGATCTCGTCGACTGCGGGGCGCTCACCCTGAGAGCCCCGGATTTCTACCACAACCCCACTGACCGGTCCCTGTTGGAGGCAGTGCTCGATGGACTACGACGACAGCTCTGACCCCTTCCCCACCGCGTTGAAGATCCTGATCGCGGGCGGTTTCGGGGTCGGTAAGACGACCTTCACGGGCGCGGTGAGTGAGATCGCGCCGCTCAGCACGGAGGAGCTCCTCACCACGGTCAGCGAGGGCACCGACGATCTGTCGGGCGTCGAGAACAAGACCACGACGACCGTGGCCATGGACTTCGGGCGCATCACCCTCGACCCGGAGCACGTGCTCTATCTCTTCGGGACGCCCGGCCAGGAACGCTTCTGGTTCATGTGGGACGAACTCTCCGAAGGCGCGCTCGGCGCGGTGGTCCTGGCCGACACCCGCCGCCTCGAGGACTGCTTCGCGGCGGTGGACTTCTTCGAGCAGCGCGGCATGGGATTCATCGTCGCCATCAACGAATTCGACGGCGCCCACCGCTATGAACCCGAAGAGGTGCGTTCCGCCATCGACCTGGATCCGCAGGTGCCCGTCGTGCGGTGCGACGCACGGATCTCGAGCTCGGGCATCGCGACCCTGCTCACCCTCGTCAAGCACCTCCTCGCCCACGCCCCGGCCGCCCCGAGCTACGGAGCCCACACCTGATGTACGACGCGACCGCGAACCTGCTGCTCACTCCCGTCGACAAGGAGGCGCCGCACCGGGTGCGGCGGCTGCGCAGGCTCGGCATAGGACTCCAGCCCGACCTCGCCTTCGACGCCTTCGCGGACCGGCTCGCCGAGGTCACGGGCGCGCCGTACTCCATGGTCAACTTCATCGACGAGAACCGGCAGTTCTTCGCGGGCCTGCACACCCCGGACGACATGGGCGCCGGCTCCGAACTGACCTCGACGGCGGCCACGGAGAGTACGGCGCACCGCTATATGGCGCGCGACCACGGCTACTGCCCGCATGTGATCGTGCGGCGCAAGGCCCTCGTCCTGGAGGACGTCTGCGACTACCCGCGGTTCGCGGGGAACCCGGTGGTCGACGAGATCGGGATCCGCTCCTATCTGGGCGCCCCGCTCATCGACCGCACGGGCATCGCGCTCGGCACGGTCTGTGTGGTGGACGTCGAGCCCCGGCCCTGGGGCAGGGCGGGCCTGGAGACGATCAAGGCGATGGCGGCGGAGCTGATCGAGCAGATTCACCGCCGCGAGGACGGCGGGATCTGATTCACACCTCCAGCACATCGCCGTCGGGAAAGCGGACGCGCACCGCGCCGCCTTCCACCTCGCAGGAGATGGCCTGCCGCAACGCCACGGGACGGACGGCGTCCTGGGAGAGGGCGATGAGCGTGACGTGGACGCTCGTCCCGCCCTCGTGCCCGGCACACGTCAGGTACGGAGTCGCCGAGTGCGGTCCGTACGCGTTGGCCGCCACCTCACGGGCGATGCCCGCCCCCTCGTCCCAGCCGTGGAGTGCGACCACGGCGCTGGTGAGACCCGATTCCGTCCGGGTGAGCGCCCAGCCGGGGCCCTGCTCGGCGTACGGCCGTGTCGCGTCGGCCACCGCGTAGCCGCCCTCGCGGACCGTCACGCCCGCCGGGGCCTGGACCCGGTGGACGCGGATCTCCCACGGCCCGTGCAGCGCGCTGGTCGTCTCGACGGGGAACTCGCCTTCGATGCCCGGCAGTTGTGCGTCGTGCCGGGAAGCGGCCACGCGTCCCTCGCACCGCACCGGGTGGATCCGGCGGCGGCGTGAGGGGGTGCCGTCCGGCGCGATGAGCGCGAGGTGGTTGTCCACGGTGCGCTCCCACGCGCTCGGGGCGGTTTCGGGGGCGGTCGCCGTGGAGTAGCCGAACTTGGCGTAGTGCGGGTCGTCGGCCGCGGGGCCTTCGAGCGGGTTGTGGTCGCTGCCGTGGTTGAGCAGGCGGACGATGCCGTCGTGCCGGGTGCCGTGCAGGAGCCAGCCGGGCTCGGGGAGGGCCGTGTACTGGTCGGACTCCTCGACGGGGAGCGGGAGTTCGGTGTCCGACCACACCGGGTGATCGGCGGGCAGGAGCAGGCCGAGGAAGCCCTTGCTGGCCCAGTACGGGGACGCGGGACCCGAGTAGGCCTGGGTGGACGGCAGGAACGTCCCGTACCAGCCGAGCGGCAGCAGCCCGCGCTCGTCGGGGACGCCGCGCTCCACGAAGTGCCGTGCGGTGCCGGACGCGAGGCGCCGGGTGAGGCCGGGGGCCAGGGGGGTGCAGTCGGCGAGGGCGCCCATCCAGAGGGGGGCACTCGCCGCGAAGCGGTACGTCAGGGAGCGGCCCTGGTGGACGGGTGCGCCGTCGGCGCCGAAGAAGTGCGGGTACGTGGTGAGGAACTGGGACAGCCGCTCGCGGTACACCTGGGCGCGGCCCCCGTCGTCCGGGCCCGCCATGCGGGCCCAGAGCAGCGGGTACAGGTGCATCGCCCAGCCGATGTAGTAGTCGAAGTTGCGCCCGTCGCCGTCGCTGTACCAGCCGTCGCCGTGGTACCAGTCCTCGATCCGGTCCAGGCCTCCGTCGATGTCCGCCTTGCTGTACGGCGCGCCGACGGAGGCCAGGAACTGCTCGGACACCACCTGGAACAGACGCCAGTTGTTGTCCCACGTCCTGCCGCCGACGAAGCCGGAGAACCAGTCGACGACCCGCTCCTGGACCCGGGTGTCGAGCTTGTCCCAGATCCAGGGGCGGGTCTCGTGCAGAGCGATCGCGATCGACGCCGCCTCCACCATCTGCTGCGAGCAGTCGGTGAGTTCGGGCCAGGCCTCGCCGCCCGCGCCGTCACGGTCCGTGCCCGCTGTCAGACCCTGCGCGTAGCGTTCGACGAGGTGGGGGTCCACTTCACCGCCCGCTCCCGCGATCCGGAAGGAGGCGAGGAGGAATGACCGTGCGTATCCCTCCAGGCCGTCCGACACCACCCCTGACCAACTGCTCCGCCCCGGCAGGCGGTACTGCGCGAAGCGGGGCGTCGCGTAAGGGACGAGCGCTTCCAACTGCCGGTCGGCGAGCGCCTCCCAGTGAGCGCGGGTCCAGCCCGTGCGCGGGGACAGGATCCGGTCGGTGGGCGGCAGGGCCAGGTGCGGTGCGGGCATGGTGGATCCGTGCTTCCTATTCGCGGTAGGTGCTTGCGTCGACGGAGGGCTTGTCCAGGCCGAGCGCGGTGATGCGCGCCTTGCCCGAAGCGGTGACCGGGAAGCGCCACTTGGTGACGAAGAACTCCGAGAGGTCACGCCCGGTGGCCCGGCTCGCGTACACGGCGAGGTTGTCGTAGCGGTCGGCGTCCGCCGCCGACGCGGGGTTGTCGGTGCGGATCAGCCGGTGCAGCTCGGGCCAGACGCCGGTGCCGAAGGCGAGCCGCAACTGCCACAGCGGCACGAGCTTCTGCCAGACGTCGAGCGCGGTGTACTCCGTGCCGGAGTCGCGCGCCGTGAAGGCGAGGTCGTACACGTCCTTGCCGCCGGAGTCCTTGGTCAGCAGCCGCGAGGTCTGGCCGAGCGTGCGCTGCGCGGCGAGCGAGTAGAGGTTGCAGGTGACCTCGGTGAGCGCGCCGGGCTTGTACGCGAACTGCTGATGCTGGTGGCCCAGTTCGTGGTACATGCCCCAGCCACCGGTGCGCAGACCGTTCACGCCCGCGATGTACGCCATCGCGCCGCTCGGGTAGCCCGTGTATCCGTGCGTCGCGTACGCACCCACGCCGGACGCCACCTTCGTGACGTTCACGAAGTGGTACGGCAGCGGATTGCGGGCGTGGGTGCCGGTGCTGCCGCTCAGTCCGCTGAACGTCGCGTGCGAGGTGAGGAGTTGCTCGTACGTGTCGAGCAGGGCCGCGTGGTCCTCGGCGCGGTACTGCAAGGCGGTCGCGCGGGCGAGGGTGACGATGGCGTGGGCCGACCGCAGCTGGACGTATCCGGAGGCCGTCGCCGAGTCCAGCTGGGACTGGAAGGCGGACTCCGATGTCGACCCGTGGACGAAGGTGGGCATCGGCACGGAGCCGGTTCCGATGGTGACCGTCGCGCGCTCACCGCTGCCGGTCAGGGTGAGGTGGATCGGGCCGCCCTGGGGTCCGTGACGGTGTTCGCGCCGGACTTGAGGGCGTACGAACGCGGGGCGTCGGGAGTGGCGTAGTAGTCGGGGATGCCGACGTACAGCGTGGGCAGGACGCCGTCCGGGGCGGAGACGGTGACCGTCACGGGGGTGTTGGCCGGGGCGTGGGCCGCCGTGGTGAAGAAGTCGCTCGCCCGCTGGGCCGCGCCGAGACGGATGCGCTGGGACTCGGCGGAGGCCCGCGCGGTGAGGCTGATCGCGGCGGCTGCCCGGGTGCGGGACCGGCCGGCCGCTCGGGCGGGGGAGGGGAGCAGGGCCGCGCCCGCTAGGGCGGACAGGCCGGTGAGGACGGTGCGGCGGGGCGGAGTGGATCTCATGGTGCACTCCTTCGGTGGGGATTTGATGGACGGGACCTAAGGGTGGTGCGGGACCCAGGGGTGGGGCGGGGCGCCGGTCACCGCAGGTGGGCGGTGTGCGTGTGGCCTCGTGAGCCATCGACGCGGACGGTGACGACCGGGCGGCGGCCCGGAGTGACGGTGACCGTGTCGTCGGCGCGGACCACCTTCCGTACGGCGAAGGGCAGTTCCACGGTGACGCTCGTGCCCGTGCGGCCCGGGTCGGCCACGGCCAGCGATATGCCGTCGCCGCCGCGTCGCGCGAGCACGGTGCAGGGGCCCGATGCCGTGAGCCCGGCCGCGCTGCCCGGCTGCCAGAAGTGCGCGGCGATGAGGCCGTGGCGGCGGGACTCGACGGCCTGGGCGGTGGCGTTGTTGGCCAGGACGCGGACCGGCCGAGAGTGGGACCAGACGGCGGTCGCGGCGGCGCTCGCGCCGGGCAGAAGGACGTACGCGTACGAGGACGCGCCGGGGGAGACGCCGTGGTCGAGCCACAGGGTCAGATAGCGCCGGGTGACCGGAGTGGTGCTGCCGCCGGTGTCCGCGCCGGTGTTGATGTCGCGCCAGGTGCCGGTCCGCTCCTCGCGCAGGGCGTGGAGGCGGGCGCCGCCCCGGCCGGACGAGGACTGCGCGGGGTCGTCGGGCAAGATGTAGCCGCCGGTGCCTTCCAGGTGGGCCCAGCGGGCGCCGGGCAGGGGCGCCGACCAGCCCGTGCGTGAGGGCTGCCGACGGCCGTCGACCGTGAGCCGGGGCGCCCCGTCCTCGTACAGATTGCGGTTCTCGACGACCGTCTCGATGCTCCGGCCGTCGCTCGCGGTGATGTCCGCGCCCAGGGCGACGACCGCGTTGTCGAGGAAGAACCACGCTTTCTTGGCCCGCAGCGTGCTGCCGTCGGCGATGAGCTCCATCGCTGCGGCGCCGAACCGGTCGTCGAGCGCCGCGCCGCCCGCGACGGCGTTCTTCGGCCGGTAGGTCCCCGTCCCGCCGCCCGAGCCGATGTCGGCCCGCGTGCGGGTGTCCACGGTGGTGCCCGGCAGGCGGTACGGATCGACCGTCGCCCAGAAGCCGTCCCCGAACTGCCCCAGGTCGTCGCCGTCGTACAGATAGGCCATGCCGTCGCCGGTGTACCAGCCGTGCAGGTTCTCGCCGTTGCCCGCCTCGTACGCGGCGATGCGCTTCGAGGAGAGCGAGAGCGTCAGCGCCCAGCCGGGGCGCCGGTGCACCACCCGGTCCATGTCCGCGAACGCGAAGTGCCCGGTGAGCCGGTCGGTGGCGGGTACGCCGGGATCGTCGAGTACGGCCTTGGCGCGGGCGAGGGCGGGGACGCCGACCAGGCCCAGGTAGGGGTGGGACGTGTTGCGGAGGATCCAGCCCTTGGCCAGGGCGCGCCAGCGTTCGGCGTACGCGGCGGGGGCTCCGTCCGCCAGCTGCAGGATGTTGGTGAGGGTGACCGCGCCGTCCTTGTGGTCCGGTGCCTTCTCGCGCGATGTCGCACGGCCGCGCAGCGCGTCCATCATCAGGCCGTCGAAGACCACCGGCGAGAACGTCCGGTCCACCGCCTCGTACAGCACGGACGTCTTCGGATCGGTGACGGCCCACTCGGAGTCCGCGAGCAGCGCGATCAGCTGGCCCGTGCTGCCGAGCAGGACGCTGCCGTACGTCCCCGTGTACGCGACGGAGCCGTGCTGCACGAACGACCCGTCCTCGTAGAATCCGTCGCCCGAAGTGACGTACGTGAACAGGCTGTTCTTTCCCTCGTCCCGGACGTCGGAGAGGCCGTCGCGGGCCAGCGCCAGGGTCGCGGAGTCCTGTGCGAGGAGCCCGCGCAGCGCCACGATGACGGCCTTGTCCGCGCGGTTGGCGCCGGTCTCGGACAGGGTCGGGGCGTTGGTGCGGCGGTCCGGGTCCGGGCAGAACCTGGCCACCGCGGAGACGTACTTCGCCAGGTCGGCCGCGGGGACCTTCTCCCGCAGCAGCACGCAGGTGTCCATCAGGGCGCGGGGCGCGCCGATCTCCCAGAACCACCAGTTGCCGGATTCGGGGCGGCTCGGGTTGTAGGCGTCGGCGTGCAGGAAGCGCAGGGCGTCGAGCAGGGCGTCCGCCGCTTCGGCGCTGTCGCTGAGGGAGGTGCCGGGCGTGGCCCAGGCGGTCGCGATCGTGCGCAGGCGGGTGTAGCTCTGGCCGAAGTTGCCCGGGTCCTTCGCGGGGGAGAGGTCGGCCCACAGGGCGGTGCGCCCCGCCGACCGGTCCAAGTCCTTCCACCAGCCGGACGCCTGGGTGTCCAGGACCTTCAGCGCCGCGGCGAAGTCCGGGTCGGCCGCGTCGAACGCACCTCCGGTGAGTTGCGCTGCCGCGCGGGCGAGCAAGGTGTCGTACGGGTCCGCGTCCGACGCGCCCCAGGCGGCACCACCCGCGGCGAGCGGCACGAAGGCGGACGCGGCACTCGCGGCGAGGATCGTGCGGCGTCGTGGCCCGGTGGAGCCGGAGTGGGGCATGCGCATAGGGAACTCCCATGAGGCGTCAGGGCATCGCAGGGCATCGGCGGGCGTCAGGCATCAGGTGGGGGGCGAGAGGCGTGAGCGACTCGGCGACAGCATGTAAGCGGTTGCTGTGTGAGGGCAAGAGGGCCAGGAATCTTTCTACGTTCTTTCTGTCCTGGCACCGCCTCCGTGCGGCGCGGCCGAGGGTTAACCGGTTACAGCGAGGTCGGTCCGCCTCGCCGCGCCGCCACCGAATCCCGCACCACGATGTGCGTGCCCAGCGTCAGTCCGCCATCGGACGGCTGCTGCCACGCGTCGGCCTCCGCTCCCGCTCCCGCGCCCGGAACCGCGAGCCGCACCGCATGGCGGCCCATCTCCTCCAGCGGCACGTGCACGGTCGTCAGGCGCGGGCGCAGGACCTGGGCCGTGGGCACGTCGTCGTAGCCGACCAGGGAGACGTCCTCCGGGACCCTCAGGCCCGCCTCCTCCAGGGCCTGCAGTGCCCCGATCGCCACCATGTCGTTGGCGGCGAACACCGCGCTGAACACAAGCCCGGACGCCAGGAGTTCGGTCAGCCTGCGGTGCCCGAAGGCGGGGCTGAACGCGCCGGTGTGCACCAGCTCGGGCGCGCAGGGGACGCCGCGCAGCTCCAGAGCCCTGCGGTGTCCTGCGATGCGGTCGCGGGTGGTGGAGAGGTCGGGCGGTCCTCCCAGATACAGGATGCGGTCGTGGCCCTGCGTGAGGAGATGGTCGGTGAGGGCGAAGGCGCCCCCTTCGTTGTCGTACTCCACCGAGAGGGTCGGCACGTCGCGGCCCACCGACGGCCTCCCGCACAGCACCAGGCGTGCCCCGCCCGCGTGCAGATCGCGTGCCCTGCGGGCGACTTCACGGGCGTACGCGCGATCCGAGTGCGCGCCGCCGACCAGGACCACCGCGTTCGCACGCTGTTCGTGCAGCAGGTCGACGAAGGCCAGCTCGCGGCGCGGGTCGCCGTGGGTGCAGCAGACCATGCAGAGCCGTCCGGCCTCCGATGCCGCCCGTTCGACGCCGCGCGCGATGTGGGCGAAGAACGGGTCGACGACGTCGTGCACGATGATGCCGACCGTCCGGCTCGAGGTCCCGGCGAGCGCCCGCGCGTGGGCGTTGACGACGTACCCGAGCTCCCGGACGGCCTCCTCGACGCGTTCGCGGGTGGCCCGTGCCACCGGGTAGTTGCCGTTCAGGACGCGGGAGACGGTGGCGGACGAGACCTCGGCGCGTGCCGCGACGTCGATGACCGTCGCCCGTCGCCGCTCCGGGCCCCGCGCTGCCGCAGCCGCTGCCGCCTCTGCCATGTGCTCGCCCCTCTTCTCGTACGGGATCGTCGTGGCTTGTCGCGCAGTTCCCCGCGCCCCTTGCGGGACCGCCCCACCCGGCATAGATGGTAAGCGTGTACCGAACTCGGCCCATGGCGCCAGAGACGAGGGGCGGAAAAGTCCAAGAGTGGAGGGGGTCCTGGGTGTTGACGGCGACAGTAAGCGATTACTACGTTGCGGCCCCATGGCTGAGAACAGGACCCGAACCGTACGTGCTCGCAGTACCCGGACCGTCCGTGCTCGCAGTTCCCGGACGACCCTCCGCGCCGCGACGGCGACCGCAGCCGCGGCCGCCACCCTCGCGCTCGCCCTCCCCGCCCACGCGGCGCCCTTCGACCCGGCCCCGGGCGCGGACGGCGTCGGCGACCCGCTGTTCCCCACGCTCGGCAACGGCGGCTACGACGTCCGCCACTACGACCTCTCCTTCGACTTCACACCGGTGACGTACGACTTCACCGGCACCATGAAGATCAAGGCGAGAGCCACCCAGGACCTGTCGTCCTTCAACCTCGACGTCGACTCGCTGGCGATCGACGCCATCAAGGTCAATGGCAGGAAGGCCACGTGGGCGATCGGCCCCGGCCAGAGCGGCCAGGAGCTCACCGTCACCCCGGCGGGCGGCCTGCGCGACCACCGGGCATTCGACGTCGAACTGACCTACCACGGCAACGGAAAGACCAAGCCGGTCAGCCAGCCGGGCTGGCGCCACATGTCCGACGGCGGCTTCGCCTCCGCCGCCCAGGCCTCCCGCGCCGACACCTTCGCGCCGGTCAACGACCACCCCTCCGACAAGGCCACCTGGTCCTTCCACCTCACCGCCCCCGACGGCTGGACGCCCGGCGCCAACGGCAACCTCACCGGCACCCGAGATGCCGCCGATGCCAAGAAGACCTGGGACTTCTCCCTCAAGTCACCCATGGCGCCCGAGCTGTTGGGGATCTCCGTCAACAAGCAGACCTACCTCTACGGACGCGGCCCGCACGGAGTGAAGCTGCGCCACCTCGTCCCCGAGGACCAGCAGGCCAAGTACAAGCCCATCGCCGAGGAGACCGGCGGGCAGCTGGCGTGGCTGGAGAAGACCCTCGGCGTGCGCTACCCGTTCGACACGTACGGCGTGCAGATCGTGCGGGACGGCTACAGCGACGCGTTGGAGAACCAGACCCTCTCGCTCTTCGGCCCCTCGTGGTTCGACAAGCCCACCTACTCGACCACCATGGTCCACGAGCTGACCCACCAGTGGTTCGGTGACTCCGTCACCCCCGCCACCTGGCAGGACGCGTGGATGAACGAAGGGCCCGCCGTCTACTACGCGGCCGTGTGGGCGGACCAGAAGGGGTTCCAGCCCATCGAGGAGAAGATGAAGACCGCGTACGCCAAGCTCGACGCGGTCCGCAAGACCGACGGCCCGCCCGGAAAGCCCACCGGACTCGGCGGCTTCAACATCTACGACGGCGCTGCCGTCTCGCTCTACGCCCTCAACCAGCAGATCGGGCAGGAGCGGTTCGATGCCGTCATGAAGTCCTGGCTCGGCAAGCACCGGCACGGCAACGCCACCACCCGGGACTTCATCGACAACGCCGTCAAGGTCACCGGCGACGCCTCGGTCGGCACGTTCCTGAACCACTGGCTCTTCGACCTCGACAACCCGCCCATGCCGGGCCACCCGGACTGGGGTGTCGCGAAGTGAGGCAGCGACAGGGCGCGGGGAAGCGTCCACGTATCGGTATCGCCGCGGGAGTCATCGCCGTCGCGGCCGTCGGAGCGGTCATCACCCCGCAGAGCACCGCCCAGGCCGCCCAGTCGGCCCCGGGCCCCAAGATCCTCCACGTCGCCCCGAACGCCTCGGGAGAGTCCTGCACCACCGCCCGCCCCTGCTCCCCGCAGGCCGCCCGTGACGCGGCCCGCACCATCAGCGGGCGTGACGTACGCGTCGAACTCGCGGGCGGCACCTACGAGATGAGCGAGCCGCTGAAGCTGGGCGCGGCCGACTCCGGGCGTGACGGGCACACCGTCACCTGGACCGCCGCGCGCGGTGCCCGCCCCGTCCTGTCCGGCGGCCGGGCGCTGACCGGGTGGGACAAAGGCGCCGACGGCACCTGGACGGCGGATGTCCCCGAAGGGGTCACACCGCGCCAGCTGTTCGTGAACGGCGACCGGGCCCGGCGCGCGCGGGGCGCGGCCTGCGCGGCGAGCACCTGTGACGCGACGAAGACCGGCATGACGGGCGCCACCGCCACCGGCATCGCCACGTGGCAGCGGCCCACCGACGCGGAGGCCGTCATCAAGGTCCGCTGGCGCGACTACCACTGCCGGATCGCGGGCGTCGAAGGGGACAACCTCACCTTCGCGCAGCCCTGTTGGATCAACTCGGCCAGCGGCACGAACCGTACGGGCCCCGCCTGGGACTCCACCACCGTCGACTCGTCGCGCTACTCCCAGGTCGCCTTCTTCGAGAACGCCCGCGAACTCCTCGACAAGCCGGGCGAGTTCGTCTGGGACTCCGAGGAGCGGACCGTCACCTACCTCCCGCGCAAGGGCGAGGACATGCGGCGCGCGCGCGTGCTCACCCCGGTGACCGAGCGGCTCATGGTCGTCGACGGCGCCCACGACCTGCGCGTGCAGGGCATCGGCTTCGCCTACGCGGCGTACGGCCAGCCCTCCACCGACGAGGGATACGCGGGCACCCAGGCCGGTCTCACCCTCACTGGGGCGAGCGGTCCGGTCGATCACGCGGGCCGTCACTACACGAAGCCGAGCGCGGCGCTGACCGTGCGCGGCGGTCGTCATGTGTCCGTCTCCGGCGCCGAGTTCACGCATCTGGGCGGCGCCGGAGTCGTCCTCGAAGCCGGCACCAAGGACACGTCCGTCACCCGCTCCCGCTTCACGGACCTGTCGTCCGGCGCCGTGTACGTCGGCGACACCGAGCCGAAGCCGCAGGCGGAACTCGCCGGTGAGCGCAACACCGTCGCGTACAACACGATCCGCCGCACCGGCGTCGAGTACACCGACGCGGTGGGCATCTGGGCCGGATACGAGGCCGAGCTGACCGTCGACCACAACACCCTCGACGACCTGCCCTACTCGGGGATCTCCGTCGGCTGGGGCTGGAACCAGCCCGAGGCCCAGAAGTCGGTCCTGAGGGACAACCGGGTCACGAACAACCGGATCACGAACGTGATGCGCGTCGAGCACGCCCAGCACGACGGCGGCGCCATCTACACCCAGGGCGCCCAGCCGGGCACGGTCGTCTCCGGCAACTACATCAACCGCTCCGCCTACGGGAACACCGAGCGCGACGGCAACGGCATCTACCTCGACGAGCAGTCCTCGCACATCCGCGTCGAAGGCAACGTCATCACCCGCATCGGCTACAAGTGGGTCTCGAACTGGGCCGATTACGGCATCGAGAACCACGCGACCGGCAACTGGACCGACACCGACGCCCCGGCCCTCACCGGCACCGGATCGACGATGGAGGGCAACCACACCGAGCTCGACCGGCTCCCCGCCGCAGCGCTCGCCGTGGCGGCACGCGCGGGCGCGCACCGAGCACCGGCCGAGCAGCTCCGCCCGGACCTCGCCCGCGCGGGCACCGCGTCCCAGTCCTCCACGGACGGCGCGGCCGACGCGTCGTACGCGACCGACGGGGACACCTCCACCGACACCCGCACCCTGTCCGAACCGGGAGCCTGGTGGCAGGTCGACCTGGGTGAGGCGCGGCGCGTGGGACAGGTCGAGGTCTGGAACGACACCTCCATGACCACGGCCGACTTCGACGTGCAGCTCGCAAGGACCGCGGACTTCGCCGACGCCACGACCCTGCACGTCACCGGACGATCCCTTCGGCCCACACTCCTCGACACGGACGCGGAAGCCAGATACATAAGGATCAAGCTCACCGGCACGGGACGCGTGGCGCTCGCGCACGTACTCGTGCACCCTGCACGTACATAGGCAACACCCGCACTCGCACAGGTATTTGTACGGAAAGGCACACCATGACCGACCTCCGTCTCGGCGTCCTCGGCTACGGCCTGCGCGGTTCGCTCGCCCGAACCGCCCACCGGCCCGGCGCGGGCTCCCGCGTCACCGCGCTCGCCGACCACGACGTGACCGCCCGGACGGAGGCGGCCGTGGCCTTCCCCGGCGCCCTGATATCCACCGACCACCGCAAGGTCGTCGAGGACCCGGACGTCGACGCCGTCGTGATCCTCACCCCCGACCACACCCACGCCCAGCTCGCCTGCGAGGCGCTGCGCGAGAACAAGCCCGTCTTCGTGGAGAAGCCGCTGGAGATCGGCATCGAAGCCTGCGACGAGATCCTGCGGACCGCGTACGAGACGGGAACGCGGCTCTACGTAGGCCACAACATGCGCCACATGCCCGTGGTCAGGCTGATGCGCGACATCATCAGGCGCGGCGAGATCGGCGAGGTCAAGACGGTCTGGGTACGCCACTTCGTCGCCTACGGAGGCGACTGGTACTTCAAGGACTGGCACGCCGAACGGCAGCACACCACCGGCCTGTTGCTCCAAAAGGCCGCCCATGACATCGACGTCCTGCACTGGCTCGCCGACGGCTACACCCGCCAGGTGCAGGCCCTGGGCGACCTCATGGTCTACGGCGACAATCCGCACCGCCGTGAGCCGGGCGAGCCCAAGACGGACGACTGGTACACCAAGGACGGCCACTGGCCGCCGCACACCCAGCGCGACCTCAACCCCGTCATCGACGTGGAGGACGTCTCCCTGGTCAACATGCGCCTGGACAACGGAGTCCTCGCCTCCTACCAGCAGTGCCACTTCACGCCCGACTACTGGCGCAACTACACCGTCATCGGGGACGCGGGCCGCCTGGAGAACTTCGGCGACGGCCCCGGGGGAGTGGTGAAGGTCTGGAACCAGCGGCGCTCGTCCTACCGCCCCGAGGCCGACGCCGAGTACCCGGTGCCGGATGCCCAGGACGAGGGCGGGCACGGCGGTTCCGACCCGCTGCTCATCGACGAGTTCGTACGGTTCGTGCGCGAGGGAGGGCGCACCGACACCTCGCCCGTCGCGGCCCGGATGGCGGTGGCGGCGGGTGTGCGCGCCACGCAGTCGCTGCGGGACGGGGGCGTTCCGCGGGAGGTTCCTGACCTTGATCCGGAGCTCGTCGCGTACTTCGAGCGGGGTCAGACCCGGCAGGAGGCCGGGTCCTAGCAGGGCCTGAAGGAAAGCTGCGGCGGCGCTTAAGAAATCCTCGATGGACCAGGGCGCCGCCGTAAGGAAGATTCCTGTGTCGTCGGGGGAAGAAGCGACGTACGACAGGAGCCGCTGCGGTGAAGGCGCTGGTCAAGGAGAAGGCGGAGCCAGGGCTCCGGCTGATGGACGTACCGGAGCCGGTGATCGGCCACGGAGACGTCCTGATCAAGGTGCTCCGCACCGGGATCTGCGGCACCGATCTGCACATCCGGGCCTGGGACGGCTGGGCGCAGCAGGCGATCGAGGCCCCGCTGGTCGTCGGGCACGAGTTCGTCGGCGAGGTCGTCGGGACCGGGCGTGACGTCGCGGACATCAAGATCGGCGACCGGGTCAGCGGCGAGGGCCACCTGGTCTGCGGCAAGTGCCGCAACTGCCAGGCGGGCCGCAGACACCTGTGCCGCGCCACGGTCGGCCTCGGCGTCGGCAGGGACGGGGCGTTCGCGGAGTTCGTCGCGCTGCCCGCCGCCAACGTGTGGGTGCACCGCGTCCCCGTGGACCTCGACGTGGCCGCGATCTTCGACCCGTTCGGCAACGCCGTGCACACCGCCCTTTCCTTCCCGCTGGTCGGCGAGGACGTCCTGATCACCGGGGCGGGACCCATCGGCCTGATGGCCGCGGCCGTGGCCCGGCACGCGGGTGCCCGCAACGTCGTCATCACGGACGTCAGCGAGGAGCGCCTGGAGCTCGCCCGCAAGGTCGGCGCGAGCCTGGCCCTGAACGTCGCCGAGACCTCGATCGCCGAAGGACAGCGCGAACTGGGCCTGCGCGAGGGCTTCGACGTCGGCCTGGAGATGTCCGGCAACCCCGTCGCGATGCGCGACATGCTCGCCAACATGACGCACGGCGGCAAGATCGCCATGCTCGGTCTGCCGGCCGAGGAATTCGCCGTCGACTGGTCCCGGATCGTCACCTCCATGATCACCATCAAGGGCATCTACGGCCGCGAGATGTTCGAGACCTGGTACTCCATGTCCGTGCTGCTCGAAGGCGGCCTCGATCTCGCCCCCGTGATCACAGGACGCTACGGCCACCGTGACTTCGAGGCGGCCTTCGACGACGCGGCCAGCGGCCGCGGCGGCAAGGTCATCCTCGACTGGACCTCCTGAACCCACGGCATCCCACGGCACCTCTCGGCTCTCCACGGCTTAACTCCCAAAGGAATCAAGCATGTTCGACTCCGTACGCGATGATCTGCGCACCACCCTCGACGAGATCCGCGCCGCCGGCCTGCACAAGCCCGAGCGCGTCATCGGCACCCCGCAGTCCGCCACGGTCTCCGTCACCGCGGGCGGCCGCCCCGGCGACGTACTGAACTTCTGCGCGAACAACTACCTCGGCCTCGCCGACCACCCCGAGGTGGTCGCCGCCGCCCACGAGGCCCTGGACCGCTGGGGCTACGGCATGGCGTCCGTGCGCTTCATCTGCGGTACGCAGGAGGTGCACAAGGAGCTGGAGGCGCGCCTTTCCGCGTTCCTCGGCCAGGAGGACACGATCCTCTACTCGTCCTGCTTCGACGCCAACGGCGGAGTCTTCGAGACGCTGCTCGGCGCCGAGGACGCCGTCATCTCCGACGCCCTCAACCACGCCTCGATCATCGACGGCATCCGGCTGAGCAAGGCCCGCCGCTTCCGCTACGCCAACCGCGACATGGCGGACCTGGAGCAGCAGCTGAAGGAGGCCTCCGAGGGCGGCGCGCGCCGCAAGCTGATCGTCACCGACGGCGTCTTCTCCATGGACGGGTACGTCGCCCCGCTGCGGGAGATCTGCGACCTCGCCGACCGCTACGACGCGATGGTGATGGTCGACGACTCGCACGCCGTCGGCTTCGTCGGCCCCGGCGGACGCGGCACGCCCGAGCTGCACGGTGTGATGGACCGCGTCGACATCATCACGGGCACCCTCGGCAAGGCGCTCGGCGGTGCGTCCGGCGGCTATGTGGCGGCCCGCGCGGAGATCGTCGCGCTGCTGCGCCAGCGCTCGCGCCCCTACCTCTTCTCGAACACCCTCGCCCCGGTGATCGCGGCGGCCTCGCTGAAGGTCATCGACCTCCTGGAGTCGGCCGGTGACCTGCGGGAACAGCTCGCCGCGAACACGGCGCTCTTCCGCTCGCGGATGACGGAGGAGGGCTTCGACATCCTGCCGGGCGACCACGCGATCGCCCCCGTGATGATCGGGGACGCCTCGGTCGCGGGACGCATGGCCGAGCTGCTCCTGGAGCGCGGCGTGTACGTGATCGGCTTCTCGTACCCGGTGGTGCCGCAGGGCGCGGCCCGTATCCGCGTCCAGCTGTCGGCCGCGCACTCCACGGACGACGTGAACCGTGCGGTGGAGGCCTTCGTGGCGGCGCGCGCGGAGCTTGACGCCTCGGGCACCTGAGCCGCCGGGTGAGGCCGCTGGTACCGGCGGGTCCGGTGGTTTGGGAGAATCGGCCTCATGATTGAAGCGCGGCGGCTGCACATCCTCCGTGCGGTGGCCGACCACCGCACGGTCACGGCCGCTGCCGCCGCGCTCTACCTCACGCCGTCCGCGGTGTCCCAGCAGCTGACGGCACTGGAGCAGGAGACGGGCCACCGCCTGGTCGAGCGCGGTGCCCGCGGGGTCCGGCTCACCCCGGCGGGCGAGATCCTGCTCTCCCACACGAACGCGGTCCTCGCCCAGCTGGAACGGGCCGAGGCGGAGCTCGCCGCGTACAGCTCGGGCGCGGCCGGGACGGTGACCGTGGCGTCCTTCGCCACGGGGATCGCCCTGGTGGTCGGCCCCGCCCTGGCCCGTCTCTCGTCCAGTGCCCCCGGGATCCGGGTGCGGGTCCAGGACGCGGAGGGCGACGCGAGCCTGCCGATGGTGCTCGACCGGCAGGTGGACGTCGCCGTGGCCGTGGAGTACCGGGGCGCTCCGGGCGCGGACGATCCGCGCCTCACGCGGGTCCCGCTGTACGCGGAGCCGTTCGACGCGGTGCTCCCCGAGACGCATCGCCTCGCGGCGGCGGAGCGCGTGCCGCTCGCGGAGCTCGCCAAGGACGCCTGGATCGGTCCCTTCGTGGGCAACCCCTGCCATGACGTGGTGATACTCGCCTGCGAGGCGGCGGGCTTCCAGCCCCTGCTCGAACACTGGTCGGACGACTTCCGGGCGGTGGTCGCCCTGGCATCGGCGGGGGCGGGCGTGGCCCTGGTGCCGCGGTCGGCGCTGCGGGGCATGGACGTCTCGGGGGTGGTGATCCGCCCGGTGGAGGGCGTCGCGCCCACCCGCCGGGTGTTCGCGGCGGTGCGGTGCGGGGCCGAGGAGCACCCGCTGATCCGGCCGGTGCTCGATGCTCTGGGCGAAGCCGCGGGATAGCGGTCGTACGGGACTGCGACCCGGCCCCGTCGGCGGTGCGCCCGACGGGACCGGGCCGGGTGCGGACGCCGGCGACGGCGCGGGTGGCTACATGGCTCCATGCCTACACATGGCTACATCCAGATGCCGTCGAGGAACGGGTAGGCGTCGGTGAGCCTGGACGGCCCCTGGATGAGCTTGTCCTCGGAGACGACGACGAATTCGTCGCCCTTGGTGAGGAAATAGTGCGCCGTGGATTCGCTGACGGCCGTGGTCGCCGCGTCCGGCCCGAACCCGAAGGCATCGGGTGCGGCCGTCAACTGGAACCGCTGGTGGGACGGTCCACGCGCCGGGCCGATCCCCGTGGTGCAGGTGTCCCTGCGGCCGAAGACCAGCAGCCCTCCCCCCTCGGCGCCGAAGCCGGTGACGTCGCACAGCTCGCCGACCTGCTCCAGCAGGACGTGGTGCAGGAAGTGCTCGGCGTCCTGGACGGGCCCGTGGCCCTTGCCGGAGAACTCGACCGCCTGGCCCCCGGTGAAGCCCAGGTACGTGTGACCGCCGCGCTTGGCGGCGGGACCGACGGCGTCGAAACCGTCGCTGAACGGCTTGGGCAGGTCCGGGAACTGGTCGGCGAGCTTCCGCGGTCCTGCCTCGATGCCGCGCCGCCTGGAGAAGCGGATGAACTCGTCGCCGCGGAAGCCCTCGAAGCGTACGTAGGGCGTGCCGCTGTCCGGGATCGCCTTGGCCGCCGACTCGAAGATCCCGCCGCCCGCGTCGAGCGCCTGCTTGGCCGCGCCGCTCAGGGAGCCGAGGACCGAGCCGAGGATGCCGCCGCCGGCGGAGACCACGGTGGCCGTCAGCGCGTCGAACGCCTTGACCTCGCCGCGGCTCGGCACCCGCTCGAAGCGCCACTCCTGTGCGGGGCGGGGCCCCATGGTGGGCTTGCCCGCCTGCTCCAGGGCCGCGTCGGGCGCGCTGCTGTCGTCGTGGACGGAGAGCAGGTGGCCGCTGTTCACGTTGGACAGCGTGTACCGGTCGTCGCCGACCGCCACCGGCCGCCACAGCTGGGACACAAGGAGGTCCTGCCGGGTCTCCGCCGGGCACTGCTGCACCGGCGAGCCCACGCGGCCGCGGCCGGTCATGATGTCCATGCGCAAGGCGCTGTGCACGTTCTGCAGCGTCCAGGCGCCCTCCTTGGCGGCGTCGGGCCGCAGATGCCACAACTGACTGTGCCGGGCGGCTCCTTGCGGGTTCAGCTCCTGCTGCACGACCGGGACGCTCTGTGCGGTCTTGGCTCCCTGCACTCCCGCGTACAGCCCGCTCGCCTCGTTCTTGAGCAGGTAGATCCCCTCGGACAACGCAGACATTGCCAACCTCCGTGGAAGACGGACAGTGATCCCCCGCGTGTGCGCCTCACAGAGTAGGAGCTGAGCCGGTTTGCCGATACGGGTGGATTTCGGCTGCTATTTACCCCTCAATTACCGTGACGCGTGGCGGCCATTCGCACAGGCGTCGACTCAGGTGGCATCAACTCTCCCCGCCTCTAAGTCCGTTGGCGGGGCGTGCGGCGGGGAGGGTGCGCCCGGAGTGGGCGGGGCCGGTTCTCACCCGTGGCGGGGGGCTTCAACTGCCCTCCAGTGGGCCCCACTTGCTGCTCTGTGTCAGGCCACCGGAGACGGGAGCGGTGCCGAGGTCGGCGTCGCCGTCCTCGTGGCGCAGGAACCAGTCGTCGAGGTCGCGTGCGGCTTCCAGCGGGTTGCCGGTGGTGTAGGCCCGCCACCAGCCTGCCCCGCCGGGTCCTTTGGCGGCGGAGGTCCCGTCGGGGGAGCGCAGTTCCTCCCGGAAGCGGGACTCGGCCGTGGTGAAGCGTGCCCGCGCGGTTTGCGCGTCCACGCCCAGGACGTCCCCGATGACCTGCCAGCTCGCGCCGCCCGTCCGCTCGCTCACGGCGGCGGCATCGAAGAACCGGTGCGCGGCCCTGAGCACGAGCGCGGCGTCGGCCAGCACGGATCCGGGGGAGGCGGCGGTGCCGTCGGGGCGCAGCTCGTGCTCGCCGATCGGTACGGCGGCACGCGCGAGGCCGGCGAGCTCGCACGCCTCGTGAGCCATGGCGAGACGTGCGCGTGCCGCGTCCGTGTAGGGCGATTCGGCGTACGGCGATTCGGTGTACGGCGATTCTTGCGGCTGGGCGGCACCGGAGTCCTCGTCGCCCATATAGCTGACGTCGTCCATGTCGTTCACGTCGATCGGCCTCAGCCGCGCACGAAGTAGAGGACGGTCATCGTCACGGCGGTGGTCAGGATGATGCTCCGCAGCAGCCGGTCGGAGAGGCGGCGCGCGAAGTGGGCGCCGGCGAAGCCGCCCGCCAGTGCGCCGACGAACATGGGGGCCAGGACGAGCGGGGAGCTCAGCGCGTCCGATGCGACGAGCAGCAGTGCGGTCGCGCTGAGGTTGATGGCCGCGATCTGGGTGACCCGCATCGGATTGCTGACCGCGGTGTCGAGCCCGAGGCCGATGCCCCACAGGGCGAACATCATGATGCCTACGGCACCGCCGAAGTATCCCCCGTACAGAGCGAGGAAGAACTGGCCGATCAGGACGGCCCGGGAGCTGATGCCGATCTCGCGGCCGAGCGCACTGCTCACCGCACGGGAGAGGCGGCGGCCGAAGGCGAGAACCACCGTGGCGAAGGCGAGCAGCCAGGGCACGGCGGCGTCGAACGAAGCTGCGGGGAGCGTGAGGAGCAGGGCCGCGCCGAGTCCGCCTCCGACCACACTGATGACCGTCAGCGCCTTGGTGGACGTCGCCCCGACCGGGGTGAGTTCGCGTCGGTAGACCCATCCGCTGGCCACGGCCCCCGGCACGAGCGCGATGGTCGACGAGGCGTTCGCCGTCACGGGGGACAGGCCGACCGCGACCAGCGCGGGCAGCGCCACGAACGTGCCTCCGCCGCCGACGGAGTTCAGCGCTCCGGCGGCGGTGCCTGCCAGCAGGACGAGCAGAATTTCGGACACCCGCCGAGCATCGCCCTGTGACGGGTGGGCCCACAATGCGATATCGGTGTACCCAGCCTAAGGCTGTGCCTTAGGCTCGCGAAGGTGCGCTACGACCTGGACGATCTGCGGCTCTTCCTCGACATCGTGACGGAGGGGTCGATCACGGCGGGTGCCCGCCGGATGCACCTGAGTCTGCCGTCGGCCAGCGCAAGGGTCCGTTCCCTCGAACAGCAGGCCGGAGTGGCACTGCTGATCCGTGGCCGGAGGGGAGTGCGCCCCACTCCGGCGGGGTCCACGCTGGCCCGGCACGCGCGCGAGGTCCTCGCCCAGACCGTGCGGCTCGAAAGCGCGGTCGCGAGCTACACGAGATCCCCGACCGCGCCGCTGACCTTGCTCGGCGGTGGCTCGGCGGTGCACCGACTCGTGCCACAGGCCCTGGTCTCGTTCCTCCGGGCGCACCCGGACACCGACGTCCGCGTCTCCGAGAAGCGCACGCCGCAGATCGTGCGGATGCTGGCCGACGGCGAGGCGGACCTGGGCATCGTCCTCGACGACGAGGCACGCGACTGCGGTCTGGCGATGGAACCCCTCGGTGACGACTCCCTCGTGGTGGTCGGCCAGCCCGGCGGGATCCTCGCGGGGCGTACGTCGTTGACCTACAGCGAGGCCGCAGAGCACCCGCTCGTCGGTCTCGACCCCGGCGCGTCGCTGCGCCGCTGGATCGAGAGACATGTCGGCCCCCACGCACCGGTGGTGCGCCACCGCACCACGGTCGCGAACCTCAACGTCCTGGTGGCCCTGGCCGCAGCGGGCGTTGGCCTCGCGATCGTCCCGCGCCGAGTGATCGACCCCACCCAGCCCCTGGACGTATGCGAATTGCAGGACCCCTGGGCCCGCCGCCACCACCTGCTGGCCTGGGGCGCCAAAACGGGCCCGGCATCCCCGGCGACAAAGTCACTGGCCGACCACCTGCGCAAGGCATCAACCTCGGAACCTGCGCTGCCGGGGCGGCGGGGGGCTGGGTGGGGGTGAGCCTGCCGGAGCCCCAGGAGCCGCAGCCCGCAGTGCTCGTAGCCCCTACCCCGTGCGGTAGTCCGTAGCCAGCTGCCCGCCAACAGAGGCCAGGCTCAGCGGCGTTGGCCGCAGGACGCCCACCGCCCTGAGCCCGCAGACCGCCCCCGCCCCGGGCACGCAGGCCCCCCGCTCCGAACCCTCAGACCGCAGGCCGCCCCGTACTCGCCCGCAGCACCACCTCGCCCCGCACCCGTTCCACCCGCGATCGCACGCCCCGCTCGCGCAGGGCGAGGGCCAGTACGTCCCGGCCCATCCGTGTCAGCGGCAGTGCCACAGTGGTCAGCGGTGGCGTGAGTTCCCCGACCAGGGGGATGTCGTCGAAGCCCGCGAGCGACACGTCGTCCGGCACCCGGAGCCCCCGTTCCCGCAGCGCACCCAGCGCCCCTACAGCCATCACGTCCGTCACCGCGAAGACGCACGTCGGCCGCTGCCCCCGGCGCAGCAGTTCGACCGCCGCCGCATGGCCCCCGTCACGAGTGAAGGCGCCCTCCACGATCCGCTCCGGCGGAAGGGCGACCCCCGCGTCGGTCAGCGCCGCGCGGAACCCGGCCAGGCGGTCCGCGACCGTGGTGAGCCGTTCGGGGCCGGTGAGCACGGCGAACTCCCGGTGGCCCAGGGACAGCAGCGCCCGCGCCAGCGCACCCGCCCCCGCCCGGTTCTCCGGCTGCACCGTGTCCACACGGAGGCTGCGGTGCCGGCTGACCACGGCGACGCGGCCCCCGTCACGTATGTAGGGAGCGAGCTCCGACTCCAACGACCGCTCCCACGCGGGGTCCTGGAAGCCCGAGCCGATGAGCAGGATCGCGCGGGCCCGCTGCGCCCGCAGCATCGAGACGTACGCGATCTCCCGTGCCGGCGCGCGGAAGGTGCTGGCCAGCATCACAAGGAGGTCCTGCTCGGCCGCCGCCGCCATCACCCCGCTCGCGATCGCCGCGAAGTAGGGGTCGCCGACATCGTGGCAGATGACGCCGACGGTGTTGTTCGACGAGCTGGCGAGCGCCTGCGCATGGGCGTTGGGGATGTACCCCAGCTGGTCCGCCGCTTCGAGCACCCGGCGCCGCAGGTCCTCGCGGACGCGCGTCGTGCCGTTCAGGGCACGCGACGCGGTGGCGGGAGAGACCCCGGCGGTGCGGGCCACCGCGTGCAGAGTGACGTGAGGCCCGTGCTCGCGCCCTCGCCCGATCGCGGGGCCGAGAGCAGGGCGGCCGGGGCCTTGCTCTCGGCCCCGTCCGGATGCGGGTTCTCGCCCGCGCGCCCGCCCGCCCCCGGGTCGCTCTTCAGCGGCTAGCCCCGCCCCGGGTTCCCGCCCACCTGTCCGCCCCGCCCCGGGTTCCTGCCCGCCTGCCCGCCCGTCCTCGGGTTGCTCTTCAGCGGCCCGGCCCGCCTCGGGTACCCGCCCACCTGTCCGGCCCGGCCCGGGTACCTGCCCACCTGTCCGCCCCGCCCCAGGCACCCGCCCACCTGCTCGCCCCGCCCCAGGTTCCTGCCCGCCTGTCCGCCCCGCCCCCGGTTCCTGCCCGCGCCCTAGCGCCCGCACCGCGCCCCCCTCGTCTCGCACCGCGAAACTTCGAGCCGACCTATTGACCCTGCGGTCAGCCAGTCATTAGCGTGGCGGACACCTTATCAGAAAGCGCTTTCTGAAAGCGGTTTCCGCACCACCGACGCTCCGCAACTGCCTCCGAAGTTCGCTGAATGCCAGGGGAGTTCACCGTGAGCCAGAGCGCACTGCAGGCAACTCCCGTCAAGGCGGCTGGAGTTGTCGACCGCAGCCGCCCCACCTTGCGACAACGTACCGCCGAGGCGGCCGAGAAGAGCTGGCGTCCGCTGGTCCTGCTGCTCGTCTGCTTCGGGGCCTGGTGGCTGATCGCCGCCACCGAGATGGTCGAGGCGTACCTCGTGCCCTCGCCCGGCGCGACCCTCGACGTGATCCTCGACAAGCCCGACTACCTGTGGCAGCACACCTGGGTCACCACCTACGAGACCCTGCTCGGCTTCCTCATCGCCGTGGGTGTCGGCATTCTCTCCGCGGTCGTCATGGTCTACTCGACGACCGTCGAGAAGACGCTCTATCCGATCCTGCTCTTCGCCCAGGTCGTGCCGAAGATCGCGATCGCCCCGCTGTTCGTCGTCTGGCTCGGCTTCGGTATCGCCCCGAAGATCCTCATCGCCGTCCTGATCGCCTTCTTCCCCGTCGTCATCTCGATGGTGACCGGCCTGAAGGCCGTCGACCCGGAGATGCTCCAGCTCTCCGCCACCATGGGCGCGCGGCCCTGGCAGACCTTCCTCAAGATCCGCTTCCCGGCGTCGCTCCCGCACCTGTTCTCCGGTCTGAAGGTGGCCGTCACGCTCGCCGTCACCGGCGCCGTCGTCGGCGAGTTCGTCGGCGCGAACGAAGGCCTCGGCTATGTGATCCTCCAGGCCAACGGAAACCTCGACACCCCGATGCTCTTCGCGGGGCTGCTCGTCATGTCGCTGATCGGCGTCGTCCTCTTCGTGCTCGTCGAGATCGCCGAGAAGCTGCTCCTGCCGTGGCACGCGAGCCGCAGGGACGTGGCCGCCACCACTGCCTACTGACACCTTCCACTCCTACGGACACCCGCCACTCCTACGGACACCCACCCCTGCCTACTGACACCCACCACGCGGTGCCGGCGCACCCACCCCGCCATGTCCGATGTTCGACGTAAGCGAGAAGGGCCGTCCCATGCACGCGCGCAGACTGCTCACCGGAATCGTCCCCCTGGCCCTCGTCGCGGTGACCGCGACGGCCTGCGGCGGCGGCGACGACAAGACGAGCACCAGCGACTCTGGCAAGAAGCTCGACAAGGTGACGCTGACGCTCAACTGGTATCCCTACGGCGAACACGCGCCGTTCTACTACGGCAAGCAGCAGAAGATCTTCGAGAAGCACGGCATCGACCTGGACATCAGGGCGGGCCAGGGCTCGCAGAAGACGGTGCAGGCGACCGGCGCAGGGCAGACCGACTTCGGCTGGGCGGACACACCGGCGGTGCTCGCGGGCGTCGACCAGGGCGTCAAGGTGAAGAGCCTGGGGGTCTTCCTCCAGACGACGCCCGCCTCCGTGCAGTTCTTCGACGCGCAGGGCATCAAGGCGCCCGCCGACCTCAAGGGCAAGATGATCGCGGGCACGGCGGGCGACGCGCTCACCAAGACGTTCCCGATCTTCCTGGAGAAGAACGGCATGGAGCTCTCCGACGTCAAGGTCCAGAACACCGACCCGGCGGGCAAGATCGCCGCGGTGATCTCCGGCAAGACGGACGCGCTGCTCGGGTACGCGAGCGACCAGGGCCCCACCATGCAGAACAAGGCCAAGAAGGACGTCTCGTATCTGCGCTTCTCCGAGAACGGCCTCAACTTCTACTCCAACGGCCTCATCGCCGGGCCCAAGACCCTTCAGGGCAGGGGCGATCTGGCCAAGCGCATGACCGCCGCCGTGAGCGAGTCATGGGCCGCCGCCGAGAAGAGCCCGGAGCCCGCGGTCGCCTCCATGGACGGCGCGTCCGAGCAACTGCCGCCCAAGGAAGTGCTGTCCGAGCAGTTCAAGACCACGCTGACGCTGCTGCACACCGACGCCACGAAGGGGAAGGCGCCGGGCGCCAACACCGAAGCGGACTGGCAGCAGACCATCGACGTCTTCTCCGAGGCGGGCATGGTCAAGAAGGCCAAGCCCGTCGCGGAGTACTGGGACGCGGCCAAGGGGATCAAGGGCTGAGGGGCGGCAGGGGAATGACGAAGGACGCGACTCTCAGGATGAGCGACGACCCACGTGCCACGGCGGGGGATGCGCGGCCGTCCGCGGTGCGCATCGACGACGTCGCCGTCCGCTTCCGTACGAAGAAGAAGGACGTCACCGCGTTGCGGGACGTCTCGCTGAACGTCGGCGCGGGCGAGTTCGTGGCGATCGTCGGGCCGTCGGGCTGCGGCAAGTCCACCCTCCTGAAGCTCGTCGCCGGGCTGCTCACACCCTCCTCGGGCGACGTGCTCCTCGGCGGCGAACAGGTGCGCGGACCACGGCGCGACATCGGCTACGTCTTCCAGCGCGCCGCGCTCCTGGACTGGCGCACCGCACGCCGCAACATCCTGCTCCAGGCGGAGATGCGCGGGATCCCCGGCGCCGAGGCACGCGCGCGTGCCGACGACCTGATCCGCATGACCGGACTCGGCGGCTTCGAGGATGCCTACCCGCACGAGCTGTCCGGCGGCATGCAGCAGCGCGTCGCACTGTGCCGCGCGCTCCTGCACGAGCCGCCGGTGCTGCTCATGGACGAGCCCTTCGGGGCGCTCGACGCGCTCACGCGCGAGCAGATGAACGTCGAGCTGAACCGGATCTGGCGCGAGACCGGCACCACCGTGCTCCTGGTGACCCACTCGATCCCGGAGGCCGTCTATCTCGCGGACCGCGTCGTCGTGATGAGCCCCCGCCCCGGGACGGTGGAGGAGATCATCGACGTCGGCCTGCCCGCGGAGCGTTCGTACGCGACGACGCTGGCGACAGCCGAGTTCCGCGACGCCACCGGTCGGATCCGCGAGCTGCTCGGGGCGGTGTCCGCGCACGAGTGAGGTGTGAGCCACAGAGGTCCGCGACAGCCATGCGTCTCGTAAATGGCCATGCGTGCGTCTCATATTCGGGATAGCGTGCCAGATATGGAACACGATGGCGTCGACGACCGGCTCGCCGCCCGACTCGCCGAGCTGCGCGCGGAACGCGGCTGGTCCCTGGGCGAGTTGGCGGACCTCAGCGGCGTGAGCCGCTCCACCCTGTCACGGGCCGAACGCGCGGAGATCAGCCCCACCGCGTCCCTCCTGAACCGGCTCTGTGCCGTCTACGAACGCACCATGTCGCAGCTCCTGAGCGAGGTGGAGGCCGAGCCCGCGCAGCTGGTGCGCGCGGCCGAGCAGGGCGTGTGGACCGACAGTGCGTCCGGCTTCGTGCGGCGATCGGTGTCGCCGCCGCACGCGGGACTGCGCGGCGAACTCGTCGAGGGCCGCCTTGAACCGGGCGCGGACGTCGCGTACCACCGGCCTCCCGTGCCCGGCATCGAACAGCACATCTGGGTGCTCGAGGGGGCGCTGGAGGTCACCGTCCAGGGCGATCCGCACGCCCTGGACACCGGGGACTGCCTGCGCTTCCGGCTGTGGGGGCCCACGCGGTTCCGGTGCGTGGGGGAGCGGGCCGTGCGGTACGCCCTGGTGGTGGTCGCGCGATGAGGGGCGACCGAACGCCGAGACGCCTCCGCGCGGAACAACTCATCGCAGCCGCGGACGACTTGGGGGCCCTGCTCGCCGACGTCGTGGACGGCGGCTCGTCCCTCGGCTTCCTCGCACCCCTCGACCTGACGGCCGCGGCCGACTGGTGGCGGGGCCTGGCCCCCGCGGTGGCGGAAGGACGCCTCGCCGTCTGGGCCGCGCGCGACGCCGGGCGGGTCACCGGGACCGTCAGCGTCGGCTTCACGGACAAGCCCAACGGCAGGCACCGCGCCGAGATCCTCAAGCTCATGGTCCACGGCTCCGCGCGCGGACAGGGCCTCGCCCGCACCCTCCTGGCCACGGCGGAACAGGCGGCGGCCGAAGCGGGCGTGACCCTCCTGGTCCTGGACACGGAGACGGGCAGCCCCGCCGAGTCCCTCTACCGGAGCGGAGGTTGGACGGCGGCCGGGGTCATTCCCGACTACGCGGCCGATCCGGCCGGGGTGCTCCACCCGACGACCCTCTTCTTCAAGAAGGTGGGTGGTTCGGGCGCACCCCGGCCGGACGACCCGGCACGTCAGTACCGCAGCGCCGCCAGATACGCGTAACTGTTGCGTGCCGTGGCGAACGGATCGCTGGGGGTGTCGTGCTCCACCAGCCACTGCTTGACGCCGCCCACGCGCGCGTGGTCGAACATCGCGGCGAAGTCCAGCGTCCCCGAGCCGACATCGGCGAAGCCGCCGTCCGCGGCCATGTCCTTCACATGGAGCGCGGGGAAGCGCCGCCGGTGCCGCACGAAGTACGTCGCCGGATCCGCGCCGCCCTTCGCCGCCCAGTAGACGTCCAGTTCGAAGCCGACCAGATGCGGGTCGGTCTCGGTGACGAGGATGTCGTACAGGCTCGTGCCGTCCACCACCACATGGTCCGTGCCGTGATTGTGGAACAGGACCGGACCGAGGCCCGCGTCGCGCGACGCCTGCCCGATGCGGTTGAACTGCCGTGCCGCTTCCCGGAATCCGTCCGGCGTGTGCAGCGCGCCGGGCAGGCTCGGCACCACCGGCCACTTCGCGCCGAGGGTGTGCAGATCATCGAGGGCCTGAGGCAGGCCGCTGCCCTTGAGCGTGTCGTACGCGACGTGTTCCAGGACCGCCTTCAGGTCCACCGCGTCGAGCATCCGCCGGATGTCGGCCGCGCTGTTCCCGTGCCGGCCGCTCACCCCCACGGTCGCGTAGCCGATGTCGGCGAGCCGCTCCAGCGTGCCCGCGAAGTCCTGTGCGAGGACGTCGCGCATCGTGTAGAGGTGCATGCCGATGCCGCCGCGCGGGATGCGCCGGCACCGCGACGCCTCACCCGCGCGCGCGGGCAGTGCGGTACCGACGGCTGCCGCGAGCCCCATCGACGTACCGAGAAAGGCACGTCTGGTCCCGTTCAGTCCTGATCTCTTCATGGCTGCCATGGGTGCCCTCACTTCGCCGTGATCCGGACAGCGCCGGTCGTCGTGTCGCCCTTGTCGTCGGTGACGGTCAGATGCGCCGTGTACGTGCCCTTGCGCGCGTACGTGTGCTCGGCGCTGCCGCTTTCCGTACCGGAGGGCTTGGCGTTGTCGCCGAAGTCCCAGTGGTACGAGGCCGCGGTGCGGCCCTCCGGGAGCTTCACCGTGCTCGTGAGCTTGACGGCGAGGGGCGCGCTGCCGCTGGCCGGTGCCGCCTTGGCCGTCACCTTCGCGCCTGCCTTCTTCTCGACTCCGGGGCCGTTGAAGTGCAGCCAGTCGACCGTCAGGAGGTCCTCCTTGTCGGACGACCACTCGGGGTTGGTGAAGACGGCGTACAGCTTCGTCGTGCCGTCGTGGTCGGCCAGTTCGGTGGTCGGCGAGATGAAGTTGCCCCAGCCGCCCGTGTTCGGCACGCTCACCTTGCCGAGCAGCGTGCCCGTGGGAGAACCGGCGCGGAACTCGATGTCACCGCCGAGGCCGCCCGATGCGGCGCCCACCGTCACGGAGTCGACACCCTTGAAGTTCACCGGGTCGAACGACACCCAGTCGCCGTCCTCGATCTCGATGAGCCGTTTGCCGCCGGAGGCGTCCGCGCGGTCACCGATGACCGCACCCTCGTGCGCGCCGCCGGTGGCGGTGCGGTGCTCGCCCTCGCGGAAGGAGGTCCGCAGGGTCAGCGAGGAGGAACCCGTCAGAGCGGGCACACCGGACGCGCCCTTGTCCTCGTACTGGGCCGTGATCCCGTAGTAGAGATTCTGGCCGGCGCCATGACTGTCGCCCGCGTCCGTCACGATCTCGCCCGCGCAGCCGGTGTAGTTGTCCAGCGGGTGCAGATGGGTGTCGTGCCCGAGCTGGGACTGGACGACGACCCGCTTGCAGTCGATCGGCCCGTCCTCCTTGTCCGTCACCTTGATCTTGAACGGAATGGTGTCCCCGAAGCTGAACGTCCCGCCGTTCGGCGGCTGTTGGATCGTCACCAAGGGCCGGGTGTTCCCGACGGTGATCTCCTGCACGGCCAGACCGCTCAGCTCGTCCGGTCCCGTCACCTTCAGGCGCGCGCTGAACTGCCCCTTCTTGGTGTAGGTGTGCGTCGGGTTCGCCTCGGTCGAGTCGGTCGTGCCGTTCCCGTCGAAGTCCCACGCGTACGTGACCGGCTTGTCGCCCGGCAGCCCCGAACCCTCGCTGGAGAACGAGACCTTGAGCGGGGTACCGCCGTTGTCGGGAGTGGCCGTGACACGGGCGTCCGGCAGCCGTCCGTCCGCCACGTAGTCGATGCGGTAGATGCCCGCGCCTTCGTTGCTGCCGCCGCGGCCCGTGCCGCTGCCGAGCCCGAAGTCGATGACGTACATCGCGCCGTCAGGACCGAAGTCGGCGTCGAAGGGCTGGTTCCATTTCAGGTCGGGGAAGATGGAGTTGATCGAGTTCAGATCGCCCGACTTGGCAGGATCGAAGCGCGGATCGGTGAACGTCTGGTCCTTCTCCTGCATCGAGAAGACCTTGAACCACTGCCGTGTCAGCTCGTAGTTGAACCACTTTCCTTCGAAGTACTCGGGGAATTTGGTCTTGTACGGGTTGTCCGCGTCGTAGTCGTAGACGGGACCGCTCATCGGGCCACCGCCGCCCGTGCCGAGTTCGGGGAACTTCTCGGAGGCGGAGTAGGCGTACCAGACGGTCGCGGGCTGCGCCGGCGGCAGTTCGCGCAGTCCTGTGTTGTTCGGTGAATCGTTCACGATCTTCGCGCAGTCGAATTTCGCGCCTGACGTCTTCGTCGCGAAGTCGTAGTCGTTGAACGGGGTGTTGTCGCCGACGCAGTAGGGCCAGCCGTAATTGCCCGCCTTGGTGATGCGGTTGTACTCGACCGTCCCCTCGGGGCCGCGGTCGGGGACCGCGTTCTTCGAGTCGGGCCCGTAGTCGGCCATGAGGAGGGCACCGCTCACCGGGTCCGTGGTGATGCGGAAGGGATTGCGCATGCCCATCGCGTAGATCTCGGAACGGGTCTTGTCCGTGCCAGGCGCGAAGAGATTCCCCTCGGGAACGGCGTAGGTCCCGTCGTCCTTCGGTGTGACGCGCAGGACCTTTCCGCGCAGGTCGTTCGTATTGCCCGATGTGCCTTGCGCGTCCCAGGCGCGGCGGCCCTCGCGCTCGTCGATCGGGCTGAACCCGTCCGAAGCGAAGGGATCGGTGTTGTCACCCGTCGCGATGTACAGGTCGCCCTTCTTGTCGAAGGCGATCGAGCCCGCCATGTGCGAGTTCGCCCGGCCTTCACCACGCCACGTGGGAATGGTCAACAGCCGCTTCTCCGACGCCGGATCGACCTTTCCGCCCGCCTCGGTGAAGCGGGAGAGATTGATGCGTTTCTCGGTCTTGTCGGAGTTCAGGAGATACACCCAGTGGTTGTCCTGGAACTTCGGGTCGAGCGCGAGGCCGAGCAGTCCGTCCGACTGGCTCGTCATCTCGGGCGTGTAGTCGAAGTCGAGCGCCGTGGAGACCTTCAGCGTCTCCTGGTCGATGATCTTCAGCTTCCCGGTGCGCTGGATGAAGAACACCCGGCGGTCGGGGGCGACGGCCAGCTCGAAGGGGTCGGCCAGGTCGTTCGTGGCGAGCGGTGTGCGCTGGAAGGCGCCGGTCTTGGTGGCGGTGCAGTCGCCGGGCTTGTTGCCCGCGGCCCACTCGATGCCGCCGAGGACGTGCTTGAGGAAGCCCTCCTCCTGGAAGGCCGACGCGGCGTGCCCGCCCGCCGTGTACCAGGAGCGGCCGCCGTCGTAGTTCTGGCACCAGGACCAGGGCTGGTCGACGCCCTCGTCGAGGCCGGTGACACCGTCGCGCACCTTGACCTGCGCGAGCGTGTGCACCTTGCCCGTCGGATTGGTGCGCCAGTTGTACCACTCCTCCGTGCGCTCCCAGAGCTCAGGAAGCCCCTTGGTGGAGGGGTGCGCGTGGTCGAGCACCTTCACCCGTCCGGTCTGCACCTCGGGGTGCTTGTCGAAGATCGCGCCGACCAGACCCTCGTACCAGGTCCAGTCCCGCTCGCTGGCCGATGCCGCGTGCAGGCCGACGTAGCCGCCGCCCGCGCGGACGTACTTCTGGAAGGCCGCCCGCTGCTCGGTGTCGAGCAGATCGCCCTTCTCCGGGGTGGAGTTGGTGTTGTTGAAGACGATGGCCTGGAAGCGGGCGAGATTGGCGTCGGTGAAGGCGGCCGCGTCGTCCGTGGCCTCCACTTCGAAGCCGTTCTCGGCGCCGAGCTTCTTGATGGCCTCGACGCCCGCGGGGATCGAGTCGTGGGGGAAGTTCGTCACCTTGGAGAAGACCAGGACGCGGAAAGGGGCCGCTGCGGGCTTCGGATCCGCCTGTGCGGTCGCACGGTGCGGCGCGGTGAGGCCGAGGCCGATGACGAGGGCCAGCAGGGCGATGAGCGCGAGCCAGGGGCTCGGCGTGGTGAGGCCTGGTCTCGGCCGGACGGGGCCGCGTCTGGGCGCGGCGGGACTCGTGGAACTCATGGCGCTCCCTGGGCTGGGCGGGTGGACGGCTGCCGGTAGCCGGGTGTGCGGTGAGTGCGAGTTGCGCGGGGGTGCGGTGCGCTGGGCGCTTGACCTGGGCGCTTGACCTGGGCCTTGGGGTGCGGGGTCCAGAGAGTCTGCCTAGAAAGCGCTTTCTCCTGCGCGTGGTTCAGCGTAGGTTCCGCTCTGACGGGGGGTCAATGGGTCGGAAGGGCCTGGCGTCGACTGGCGTGAGAAGGGAGTCACCGCGCGGCGGTGGTATGAGGTCGCGTGTGCGGGGGAGGGTTTCAGGGCAGGGCCAGGAACTGCTGCTGTGCAGCGGCCGTGCAGCAGCTGTACGGCTTCTGTGCGGAAGCCGCAGGAAGCCGCACGGAAGCCGCAGTGAAGCCGCAGAGACCGTAGAAAAGCCGTAGAAAGCCGTCCAGGGGAGCCTTCCGCAATGCCTGACCAAGCCTCGACGCCCGCCCCCGCCGCGTACACCGCCGGACTCGTGAACGCGGCGGACGGCGTGCCCGTCGCCACGTACACCTGGCTGCCCGACGGCGGCCGGCCGCGCGCCTTCGTGCAGATCGCGCACGGCGCGGGTGAGCACGCCCTGCGCTACGACCGGTTCGCGCACCATCTGACGGCGCACGGCTATGGGGTGATCGCCTCCGACCACCGGGGCCATGGCGCGACGGCGCAGGCGACCGGTGGGTACGGGGTGACGGGTTCGTCCGCTGACGCGGCGCCCACCGACGCGGCGTCCGCCGAGCCGTCCGATGCCCTGTCCCAGTCGCCGTCCGAGTCGTCGTCCGAGTCGTCGTCCGACGCGGCGGCCTCCGACAGCTGGCGCGCCATCGTCGACGACCTCAAGGCGATCGGCGACCAGGTACGCACCCTGCACCCGGGAACCCCGCTGTTCCTGCTCGGCCACAGCATGGGCTCGCACCTGGCCAGGGACTACGCCCAGGAGTACCCGGACGACCTCGCGGGCCTCATCCTCTCCGGGACCTTCCGCTCCCTGCCCGGGGTCGGGATCGAGGAGTCGATCACCCGCCTGGAGCGCGAGATCGCTGAAGACGGCCGCGACACCCTCTCCTCCTACCTCCCCGAACTCTTCGCCGCCTTCAACGACCCGTACCCCCACCGCACCGGCTTCGAATGGCTCTCCCGCGACGAGGCCGAGGTCGACCTGTACGTGGCCGACGAGCGCTGCGGGTTCCCTTTCTCCGCCGGGCTCTGCCTGGACTGGGTGCGTGCCGTGCGCAAGATGAACGACCCACGCAATCTGGCCCGCGTTCCGACGGACCTGCCCGTCCACATCGCCGTCGGCACCGAGGACCCCTGCAACCAGGGCATGACGCTGGTCCATGAACTCCTGGAGGACTTCCGGTACGTGGGCCTGGACGACCTCACCTGGAGGGGGTACGAGGGGGCGCGCCACGAGATCCTCAACGAGACGAACAGGGACGAGGTGCAGGAGGACCTGCGGAGTTGGCTGGACAAGCGGGTGCTGTGAGGGAGGACGGCCTGAGCGGCGCGCTTCGGCACCCGCATCCAGCCATGCACCTGGCCCGATTCGGCCTCAGTGGCTCCTTCTCGCCAAGCTGCTTCCCCTCAACACCCCCCGTCCCTATGGTGATACGGATACGACACCGTGCCCCGGGGGGTGAGACCGATGGCCATCACAGAGATCGCCGTAGCCGTGATAACGACCGGTCCTGCCTATATCGCGGTCTGGTTGACCGCACGCAAGGCCCAGGAAGAGCCCGCCCAACCACGGGCTTGTGCTCAGTGCGCCGCCGATGGGCAGTGTGAGGGCCGAACCCCGCCGGAGGGCATGCCGGGTGACGTGAAGGTCTGGGCTCTCGCGGCCTGATTCCTCCTCTCTGCGGTACGACAGCGGGCCCGCCACCTCCTCCAGGGTGACGGGCCCGCTGCCGTTGCCGTTGGCGTGAACGGTGTCCGGGTGCCGTTGTCCGGGGGCAGTTGTCAGTGGTGTTGGCTACCGTTCGTGGCATGTCTCGAGCTCATGCCAAAGCCCAGGTCACGGGTGACGATGTACGCCGTGTGGCACTGGCCCTGCCGGATACGACGGAGAAGATCGCCTGGAGCATGCCCACCTTCCGGGTGGCCGGAAAGATGTTCGCCACACTCCCCGAGGACGAGACCTCCATCGCCGTGCGGTGTCCGAAGGAGGAGCGCGACGAGTTGGTCCTAGCTGAGCCGGACAAGTTCTGGATCGCCGACCACGAGGCGATGTTCGCCTGGGTGCGCGCACGGCTTTCGGCCCTGGACACCGCCGAGCTGAAGGACATCCTCGCCGATTCCTGGCGCCAGGCGGCTCCCACCCGACTCCTGGACGCCTACCCGGAGTTGGGGCTCCCGCCGAGCAGCTAGCCGAGCCAACAGTGCCCGCGCGCTCGTGGTCCGGCCGCTGTCAGTGCCCCGTGGCATGATCCGGGAAGGGGGGACGGGTGGGGCTCGTGGGATGACGGGCCGGGCGCAGTCGCCAGGGGAGGGGCAGGGGTGCGGGTGCTGTCAGGGGACGGGTTTGACGAGGACGGGCGGTCTGGCGAGGGCGGGCGGTCTGACGAGGACGGGCGGCCTGGCGAGGGCGGACGGTTCGCCGACGGCGGGCGGTTCGTTGAGGGCGGGCGTTTCGACGAGGGTGGGCGTGCGACGGACCCGGTGGAGGGGCCGGGCAAGCGCAGCTCATCCGGCGGCAAGGGTGCCCCGCGCGACCCCGAAGCCATCGCGACCGGGCGTAAGGGCGCGCCGCGCGAGCCCAAGGCCATGGCGACCGGACGCACGGCCCTGCCTGGCGACCCCGAGGCCGTAGAGACGGGGTGCTGCAAGGACGTGCATCACGACCCCAAGGCCGTACAGACCGGGCGCACGACCGTCTCGACCAGCCGGAAGGTCGTGCCACGAGGCCGCCGCAAGGTCATGCCGCCGGCCAGCGGCGCGGCCTTGTCGATGCCCGCTGAGCGCGAGCGTCAGGGCATCTGGTCGCGGGACTTCGGGTTCTTCTTCGGCGCACGGACCGTGGCCAAGCTCGGCGACACCATGCTGCCCGTCGCGCTCGCCGCGGGACTGCTCCAGCACGGGCACGGAGCGGGCGCCGTCGGCCTCGCGATGGCGGCCACGACGGTCTGCTTCGCGGGCCTGGTGATCTTCGGCGGGGTCTTCGCCGACCGGTTCAGCACCCGCCTCCTGATGATCGGCGCGGACGTGGTCCGGCTCGGCACGCAGTCGGTCGCGGCGGTCCTCTTCTTCACCGATCACGTCGTCCTCTGGCAGATCTGCGTGATCGGCGCGGTGAACGGCGCGGCGGGCGCACTCTTCCAGCCCGGCGTCGCCAGCACGGTCCCGCGCCTGGCCTCAGATGTCCAGAAGGCCAACGGCGCGATACGTGTCGCGGAGTCGGCCGCGGCCCTGGCAGGACCGGCCGTCGCGGGCGTCCTCGTGGCGTTCGCCTCGCCGGGCGCGGTCTTCGCCGCGCACGCGGGAACGTACGGACTGAGCGCACTGTGCCTGGTGCTGCTCCGGCTGCCGCCCGCGCTGCCAGGCTCGCTCCCGCACAGCAACGGCTTCCGGGCTGATCTGGTGCAGGGCTGGCGGGAGTTCAGGTCCCGCACCTGGCTCTGGGGCGTCATCGCCATCTTCTGCGTCCTGATGATCACGACCACGGGCCCGCTGACGCCACTCGTCGCCACGCGCGTCGTCCAGGAGCACGGCTCGGGGGCGTACGGCCTGGTGAACTCCGCCCTGGGCGCGGGCACCGTGCTCGGCGGCCTGGTCGCCCTGCGCCTGCGCCCCCGCCGCATGCTCCGCGCCGGCTCCCTCGCCCTGATCGGCTACTGCGCGTTCCCGGCAGCCGTCGGCGCCCAGCTCGGCGTCCCGCTGATGGCGGTGGGCGCCGCGGTCGCGGGCGCCGGGCTCTCCTTCTGGGGCGTCATGTGGGCGACGAGCGTCCAGACCCAGGTGCCGCCCGACGTCCTCAACCGCATCCACGCCTACGACGTCGCGGGATCGATCGCCCTGCTCCCGGTCGGCCAGGCACTCGCGGGTCCCGCCGCGAGTGCCTTCGGCGCGGAGCAGGTGCTGATCACGGGCGCCGTGACGACGGTCGTCGTCTGCCTGGCCCTGCTCTCGGTGCCCGCGATACGCGGGTTGGTGCGGGTGGACGGAAGGGCGCCCGTCTCGGGCGGGGGAGCGGGTCACGGACGGCCGGACCGGAAGGCCGCTATACGAGAGCCCGCGCCCCCAGGAAGCCGGTGATCCGCTCCCGCAGCGAGCGGACGTCGAGACCGTGCGCGGCCATGTGCTCGTCGATCTGACCGTAGCGGCGCAGCTCGGCACGGCCGACGCCGAGCCCGAGGACCCGGTGCGGGACATCGGCGAGGGCATCGTTCGCGGCGGCGGTGGAGGTCCCGGCAAGGTAGGGCTCGACCACGACGACATCGGCAGCCGCCCCGGCCCCCGCCCCCGTGCCCGCCCCCGTCGCGCGGCGCAGTGCCTCGCCGTCGAAGGGCCGCACGGTGGTCGCGTAGAGCACGGTGAGATCAAGCCCCTCACTCGCGGCGAGCACGTTGTCCAGCATCGGCCCGACGGCGATCACGACTCCGTCGCGCCCTTCACGCACGGTGTGGAAGCGTGCTCCGTCGACCGGCAGCCCCTGGGCGTTCGACTGCACCGAGAGCCGGACGTACACCTTGTCGTCACCCGCGGCGACAGCGTGCCTCAGCAGCGTCTCGGCCTCGTCCGGGTGCCCCGGCACGTGCACGGTCCAGCCGTCCAGGGTGTCGAGCAGGGCCACGTCGCCCGGCGACATGTGCGTGAAGCCGCCGGCGGGCCAGTCGAAGGAGGCGGCGGCGCTGACGAGCACCCCGCCCACGCCTTGATGCCCGAAGTCCAGCTTCACCTGCTCGAACGGCCGCTCCACGAGAAAGCTCGCAAAGGTGTGCACGACGGGCCGCAGCCCGGCGAGGGCGAGCCCGGCGCCGGTCCCGACGAGCAGCTGCTCCCGGATCCCGACATTGATCACCCGGTCCGGGTGCTTGAGCTGCGCCGCCGTGAACGCGTCCGCGCCGATCTCGGCGAGGACGACGGCGACGCGGGGATCCTCGTCGAGCAGCCGGGAGAGGACGGGGCCGAAGCGATCACGCATGGTGTCCATGACAGAGAAACCTCCACTAGAGACTGAAGAATGGGCGCGCAGGCGGGCGCACAGGTGGGCGTTCAGATCGGTACACAGGTCGCCGGTAGCTCAGGCGACCTTGGGTTCGCCCACGGCGACCTTCGGCTCCACCCGGGCCACGACCACCCGCGGCCGCCCCGGATGCGGCGCGGTGAACGCCGCGTACAACGCGTCGTGATCACGCCCGTCGACGGTCTCGGCGGACCACCCCGCGGCCTCGAAGCGCGCGGCGATCCCGCCGGGCCTGGCATGCCGGGCGGAGGCGTTGTCGATCACGACGGTGTGCAGGCGCTCCAGCCCGGAGGGCCCGGCGAAGGCGATGGCCTCATGATTGCTGCCCTCGTCCAGCTCCGCGTCCCCCACGAGCACCCACACCCGGGCGTCGGCGGCGCCCCGTGCCCTGAGCCCCAGCGCCGTCCCGACCGCGATCGGCAGCCCGTGCCCGAGGGACCCGCTCCCGATCTCGACCCCCGGCACGAGCACGCGGTCCGGGTGGTGCCCCAGCGGGGAGTCGTAGCCCCCGAACCCCTCCAGCCAGTCGACGGGAATGAATCCCTTGGCGGCGAGGACGGCGTAGTACGCCATGGGCCCGTGCCCCTTGGAGAGCAGGAACCGGTCGCGCCCCGGGTCGTCCACACGCTCGGGTGTGACCCTGAGCACCCGGTCGTACAGAACCCAGAGCGCGTCGAAGGTGGACGTCGCGGCGGGCCCGTGCTTCTCGTCGCCCGTCATCCGCCCCATGAGGCGGGACAGGTCTGCGTATCCATGTCCGTATCCGCGTTCCGCTGTCGTCGTCATGACACCGAGCGTGCAACCTCAAGCGGGCTTGAGGTCAACAGGGCGCGAAAGGCGTGAGCGATCACGGCTTGGAGTGCGGTATTGTTTCGGTGCGCGTTCGGCCAGGGGAAACCCCAGGTCACACGGGCACCGGGACGTGGCGCAGCTTGGTAGCGCACTTGACTGGGGGTCAAGGGGTCGCAGGTTCAAATCCTGTCGTCCCGACGGAAACGTCGCAGGTAGGGGCCATCTTCGGATGGCCCCTACTTCGTTTTTGGGAGCAATTCTGGGAGCGGGGGCGGCTCCCAGTGCTCCCTGGGAGCGGGAGTCTGGGAGCGACGTCAACCGGGGGTCGACGGCTGGTCACCCGATCCGGTCGCTCCCAGGGAGCGTCTCCGCTGCCCGGTCTGACGTTCGAGACAAGGGGTCGCGCTCCCACTCGACCCCTTGACGGCTTTCACCGACCCCATGTCTGCGGGGGCTCCCTGTCTCGGTGCACACGTCATCCAGAGGTTGAACGCGGCAGCGAGATGCGGTGCAGCTCGGAGGGGGTGTCGGGCTGGGGGTGATTGCTCTCATGGGTCCCCTTGTCGCGTGCAAGTGGCCGCTGGCGTCTGTAGGGCGCCATACGGAGATGCTCCGAGTGCGTGTGGTGTCGCCCGGCATGGCTGGGGTCGTGCGTCGGAGCGCTCGGCGACTACAGGTATTTCGTCAAATCCGGCGGCGGAGGCCAATGTCGTGTCCAGTGGTGACCGCTCGATCAGGATCTCGAGCTCAGAGGGCGGTCCCTTGTCAGTCCAGGCCCGCCACCATCGGTTGGGGATGAGTCCGGGGGTCGCCCGTAGGGCCTGGTACACAGCAGGGCTGTTTATGCTGGTGAGACGGAGCTGGCCTCCTCTCTGACCCCTCACCGGGACGCGGGCTTGGCGCGGCGGTAGCCGATCACCCCTGACTTGCTCGTAGCTCTGCTCGGTCCATGGTCGGAGGCCGTAGAGGCGGGCGAGGTCAGCCGGCGGGTGCGGGCTAGTGGCGGCGCAAGCTGCGTTGGGGTGGGGCGGGTTGGTGGCCAAATGCCAGGTGGCCTTCTCCGGCAGGGTGCCTGGATCGGTGTTGGTCACGACCAGCGGCCAGGGTGAGTTAGGGCCATAACCGCCCAGTCGTGTCAGGTCGCCTGGCTCGATGAAGTCGCAGGCCAGGATGGCGTCGGCCTGGGGAGTGTTCTTCCTGCCGCACCACGCCCGACCAGGCTCCCGAGCTGCGTGGACGACCCCGGCGAACACCTTCCCCAACCGCTCATCCACGGACCGCCGCTGCCGCTGCGCACCGAACAACAGAGCATCCCGCAGGCGCCGACGCCGAACCGACACCGACTCCAGCAACTGACTGTCGTAATCCTGAGCTGCCACTGGTGTCCGCTTCTATTTCGCCGGTTCGCTACTACGTGAATTTTGAGTGAGGCTCACGATTACCTGTTCGTCTCTGTGCTCAGGTGCCATATTCACCCACCCGGCTGCGCACCAGAAGAACCCAGATAGGTGATTGGTCGTGACTTCTGAGATATTGCAGCGAAGCTAATTCAGAGGTGCGGCATCGGCGTCGGCGTTGCCCTGCTACATAGGCGGGGCAGGTTGCTGCTCGCCGTCTTCGAATAGATACTGATACATCCTCTGGAGATAGTCGTACAGGGATTCTTCGTTGTCGAACTCAATATCTGTAAGTCGTTCGTAGTCAGCAATGGAAAGTTCTCGCGTGCGCAGTACGGTTGCTAGTCCGTTGTTTACGGCGTCGACATATTCTTTCCTGAATGCGTGCAGTGTCGGGCGCAGTTCTCCGCTCAAATCAGGAGCTTGCTCCATATTGAGGTACACCTTAATGAACTTCTCGAGTTCCCTGTTCATTAGCAACCTTCGTTAGGATTATGGGTGACGGCCCGGTGCAGGGTTCGCGTACATGGTTATGAGCTTCCAATTTCCGTTTCTCAAACGGTAAACCGGGAAGATGGTTCCGCTCTCGAAGTTGACTGGCAGAAACTCGTTGAGGTCTGCCGGGTTCCGATAGAAGCCACTGAACCGCTTGTACCCGTCAGGGCCCAGGATATCCTCTATCGGCACGCCCGTGTCCGGGGGCTCGCCTGTACGCGAAATCTCGTCTCGGAAGTATGCATCGGCTCTTACCATGTCCTCGGCGCTGTCGAACCGCGTGGCGTACGGGCCGACATTGTGCACGCCGCCGTGCACACCATCGACTGTAGTTCCGGTGATCGGGTCGATATTGTTTTCTGATTTGACATGCCCGGCGTTATTTGAGTTCGGACCGAAGAATTTCGGGTCTCCATTGGGGTCGAGCTTGGGGGTGCCCAGACGGTCCTGCAAAGCGGCCTCATCTGGATAGAGATGCCGACCGGGAGCGTGTCCCTCGCCGCCCTGCTGGTCGTCGAGTTCCTTGATTCGGTCGTCGACGACTTGGGGATCCAGTTGCAATTCGCCATTGGTTGCGGACGTCCCAGGGGGTGTGGAGCCGTCGCCTCCGGGATTTTCTGGTGCGGTGCTGCCCGGGCCCTGTGTATGCCCGGCGGCGGGGGCACCAGCGTTACCGGAACTATCTGCGGCGGGTGGGGAGCTTGACGCATCTTGCCCGGACGAGCCCTGCCCCCCCCGAGCTGCCCGCACCAGTGTGGTGAGAAGGGCCAGTCGATGGCTGATTGTGCGAGCTGTTGTTGGCTGAAGCCCCATGGCTTGCCTGCGGCGGCAGGTTCTCGCCCGCGTGAGTACCGGCTTCCGGCGCTCGCGCACCCGCACCGACGAACTGGTGCTCGCGCGGCGCCGTGACGGATGGGGTGCGTGCGTCGGCGGAGAGTTCGACGCGGGGCGGTGTGGTGTCGGGGACGCCGTCCTTGAGGATGACGAACTTGCCGTCGACAAGGTGGAGTTCGGTGGTGGCGGAGACGCGCAGCACGGTGCTGGTGGATCCGGCGCCTGGCGTGTTGCCGAATCCGGCGCGGGCGCGGGCGGTGACGTCTGCGATCTTCGGTACGGCGCGGGTGGTGGCGCCGACGGCCTTGGCTGTCGCGCTGAGCGGGTCGATGGCCTCGCCGACCTTGGCGAGGGTGCCGGCGGTTTTGGCGACGGCGCCGCCCTTGGCGATTTTCGAGACGGCGGCCAGCGGTCCCGAGGCGAGGGTCACGCCGTTGAAGATGACAGTGCCCGTGGCTTTGCCCGGACGGTCGGCCCAGTCGTCCCAGCCGACCAGGGCCTTGGCGAAGGCTTTGGTGTACGGGCGGCCCTCGGCGACCTGTTCCTTCCAGGGTGAGTCTTGCTGGTTGAACGGGTCGAAGAGGTAGGACTCCAGGCCCAGGACCGTCATGCCAAGCCCCTTGCGGGCCGCGTTTCCGTCCGCTCCGGGGCTGAAAAGGTCCACGAACCCGGTGACGGTGCCGACGATGTTGTCCTTGATGCTGACGCCGGCCTCCTCCGCGTGGTGGGAGAGGTCGAACTTGTCATAGGTCAGGGTCTCCGGGGTGCCCCACGGCAGCTTGTCGGCGTGCTTGAGCGCTTCGGCGGTGTAGCCGTAGACCTGCGACCCGCGGGGGACCAAGGTGCCCTCGTAGCCCTGCGGGACGTACTGGGTGCCGTCCACCAGAGCCGTGATCTTGTTGTTGGCGGCGATCTCGGCGGCGGTGAAGTCGGCCTTGGCCTGGCCGACCTCGCTCCAGAGAGCCTCGTGCTGGTCGACCTTGTCTTGGTCCTGGGTCCACTCGTCGTCGATCTCGCCGCTGTCGGTCTTCAGACCCGCCACGAAGTCGGCCACCCGGGTCCGCAGACGGTCAAGGCGGGCGATGATGGGTCGGACCGCGCTGGCGTAGTCATCCAGCGCCCCGGCGACCGTTTCGATCTTCGAGGCGAACAAGTCCGCTCGATCCCGTACCGGCGCCGTGGAGGCGAAAAGCTCCTCCGCCTCGGGAGCCCGGTAGAAGGCCCCAAGACCCTGGAACTTGGTGTGCGCCACACCGCCCGCCTGCCGCAGGGCGCCTGCGTGGGCCCGCAGTCCGGAAGTGTGCTGTTCCAGCTGCTCCAGGTCACCGGTGAAGTGGGGAATGTCCTTCGCGCTGATCACAGGGAGCCTCGCGTAAGAGGTGTGGGTCGCTCCAGGACCGGGTCGACGACACTGGCCGCGGACTGCTGAATCTCGGCCGCGATCTCCAGGTCGCCCGCCTCGTAGGCGGCTGTGGCCAGTGCCGCGCCGCTGACCGACTGCCCTGCTCGCGCACCAATGAACTGCACTTCCTCGGCGGTGCCTTCGGCGAACTCGACGAGTGCCGAGGCGACCAGACCCCCGACCGGACTCTGGCCCCCGCCGCCTTCCCCCGATACCAGGGCGCCCGACCACTTCGCGGCGCCCCCCAAGTCCTCGCCGTACCCGCCGACGTGCCGGTCCAGAGCGCCCAGTACCTCGTTCACGTGCGACAGGACGAGATTCACCCCGCCCGGCTCAATATCCCATTTCGGCATGCCAACCCCCTACTACAGCCCCGTGACCCCGTATCCGCGCCAGCCCGCCCGTAGCGGCCGGTTGCTCAGCCGATGTTGTCGACCGCGGCGCGCGCCCGCGCGAGCGTCGACTGCGCGGTGCCGTCGTTCTGCTCCAGCGTGGTGCGCACGAGGCGGATGATTTCCCGGACCTCGTTGGCCGCCTTGTTCCAGCGGACTTCCTTGCCGTGGTAGTCGTCTGACACGCCGTCGGCCTGGTAGTCGGCCATGGCGGCCTTCACCGCACGGTCACGGTCGCCGAGCACCCGCTCCAGCTGACCGATGATGATCTGCAGGCCGCCCTGCACGTCGGACGAGGCGCCGGTGTCGTAGGAGCGGCGGTCCTGGTTTCCAGCCATGGCGAAGTTCCCCCTGTGTGCGAAGTGTTGGGTGTGCTAGCAGATCGAATCGGCAGGATCAGGCCGAGAAGCGGGCGCCGTCGAAGTTGGCCGCGCCCATGTTCTGGTGCGCGTTGTCCGACTGCTCCTGGTCACCGGAACCGAACGCGGTATCCATGCCCGCCTGTCCGCCCAGGATCGAGGACAGAGCCCCGTTCAGATCTGAAGTGATCTCGTCCGCGCGCAACTTGAACGAGTCGAAGGTCGCCTTGCCCGCCCCGTTGAACTTGCCCTCCAGCGGCTCCGCCGCCTGGACCAGCAGACTGATCAGCGTCCCGAGATCGTCGCTCGACCCCACGGTGTTCTTCCCCAGCACCGCGAGAGTCGTGTCTCCCATGTCGAACTTCATGAGTCCACCCCCGTGTATCCCCGATTGTGTGGTGCGCCGCGGCTGGTTCTGCCGTCACGGCATGCACACGCGTCACTCACGCCCCGTAGTGTATCGAACATCCTGTCCCATACGGCGTTGCAGACGCAACGTAGTTGGGGGTGAGACGGCGTGATCTGTGCCCATGGCGTGCGCCACGGCGGGATGCTGCTGCTACGGGCGACGCGATGCTCAACAAGCGCGGCTGGCCGTGGCTGAAACCGCGTGCGGTGCCTGAGCGCATGAGTGAGGGTTTTCCAACCTCGCATGGGCGCGTGCAGCCACATTCGGAAAAGCACGACGGAGCGCTGCCCGTTACGCGATGCTGACGGATCGAGCTCATGGGGAAGCGAGGAAGCGACAGGTGGAGCACACAGCACAGCCAGTCGGAGATCCCAAGACGCCGGTGGACGGCGGAACCAGCATCGTGATGCACGATGGCAAGCACTACCGGCTGACACCTTCACACGGCGAAGCGATCTGCTCTGTCTCGGGCCTGACGCTGCACCACCGCGCCGACTGCACTCACCTGACGCCGACCGACAGGCCGCGCTGGACGATTGCCCCCGACCCCGACGGACAGACCTGGCTGCGCCTCTTGGAGGCCGGGCCCGACGAGACGCACCGCGCCGAGTTCGCGCAGGAAGCGGGGCTGCTGAACGGGGCGGGACGCCCGGTGACCGACCCCTGCACGAGCTGCGCGCTGGCACCGGTCGACACCGCTGACGCCCGTGTGCGCCGGTCTCTGCCGCTGCACGAGGCCGTCGCCGTCGCGGACCGTTCCGCCTGGACGGCCGACGCGGCGGCCGCAGAGGCCGAGGCGGCGGCCATCAGGGCGGACTTCCCCCGCGAGACCTGGGAGAAGCTGCCGCTGGAGCGCTTCGCGCTGGGGCATGACGGATACCGCGGGTCGTTCTGCCACCGGATGGAGTTCCAGAGTCCGCAGCTGGGCAGCATCGCTGGCGGGAACGCCGGGAAGCACATCATCTACTTCCGCCGCAACGAGGACCAGTGGCGCTTCGATCCGCAGTACGACGACGTCGGCTTGGCCTGGGCAGACGTATGCCGCAGCTTTGGGAGGGCCTTCGCTGCCGCCGAGGACGGCCGCCTGGCGGACATCGACGACATAGACGCCCTGCGCCGGGGCCCCGCGCTGACGGCCAAGGCCGTGCACGTCTACTGCCCGGACCGGAGCCTGCCGGTCTACAGCCGTGAGCACGTGCACCACTTCATCACGCTGCTCACCGGGGAGCGACCCTCTCGAATGGAGCCCTTCGCCGCGCACGCGCGGCTCAAGGAGCTCGTCGCGCAGCACTCCGTTCTATCCGGCTGGCACCCCATCGAAGTGGCACGTTTCCTCTACTGGTGGCACGACCCGCGCCCTTCCCGGACCGTTGTCAAGATCGCCCCGGGCGAGGGTGCGGCGCAGTGGGACGACTGCCTGCGCGAGGGATTCATCTGCGTGGGCTGGGACGCCGTCGGGGACATGAGCCAGTACGCCGACGAGCAGGAGCTGCGCGCGGCCTTCCAGCAGGCGTACGCGCAAGAGTACCGAGGCCATCAGCCGACGATCACCACCAAGGCGCGCGAGCTGTGGAAGGCATCCTGCCTCCAGCCCGGTGATCTCGTGGTCGCCAACAAGGGGACCCGCGAGGTGCTGGCCGTGGGCACCGTCACGGGAGTGGGCTATCAGTGGCGGCCCGAGAGGGAGGAGTTTCAGCACACCGTGGCCGTCGACTGGGACACCTCCTACGCCCAGCAGCTCCCCGAACCGGAAAAGCGCTGGGGCATGGTGACCGTCGCGGACGTCCCGCAACGGCTGTGGCGCACACTCACGCGGGGCGCCGCAACGGCGCAGGACTCCGCGGCAGCGACCGAACCGGCAGAGACCCGGCAGACAGGCCTTGCGCCCGCAGCCCTTTCCGATCCCGCCCTGCTGGCCCTGGGCGAGGCGCTTGCCCGTAAAGGCCAGGCGGTCCTCTTCGGGCCGCCCGGCACTGGCAAGACGTACACCGTCCTGCGCTTCGCCCTATGGTGGCTGGCGCAGCACCTCGACCACCTCGGCCTCGACCCGCTCACCGACTACGGCACACCCGCCTTCCGCGACGCGATCAACACCTTGTCCGCCCCCGGAGACCGCACCGCGGCCCACCTCACGCAGCTCACCTTCCACCCGTCCTACGGGTACGAGGACTTCATCGAGGGATTCCGGCCCCGGCAGGGAAGCTCCGGACTCGACCTGGTCCTCACGCCAGGCGCCTTCAAACGGGTCTGCCAGGCCGCCGCGGATGACCCCGAGCGCCCGTACCTGATGCTGATCGACGAAATCAACCGCGGTGATCTGCCCAAAATCCTCGGTGAGCTGATCACCCTGCTGGAACGGGACAAGCGGGGGCTGACCGTCCGGCTCCCACAGAGCGGAGAGCCCTTCGCCGTACCGCCCAACGTCTGGGTCATCGGCACCATGAACACCGCCGACCGCAGCATCCGCCTGCTGGACTCCGCGCTGCGCCGCCGTTTCGCTTTCCTGGAACTCATGCCCGACGCCACACCACTTGAAGGCTGCCACGTCGGCGAGCTCCATCTCGCCGACTTCCTCAACGGCCTCAACGACCGCATCCGCGCCCAGGCCGGCCGCGAGGCACAGATCGGCCACGCCTTCTTCCTGGACGAGGGCGCCCCGCTGGCCACCGCCACCCACCTGGCCGCCGTCGTCCGCAACGACTTGATGCCACTCCTCCAGGAGTACGCCTACGACGACTACAGCGTCCTCGCCTCCTTCCTCGGGGCCGAGATCGTGAACGCAGAACGCCACACACTGCGGGACCTGACCGACGACGAACTCGTCGCGGCCCTTTACGCCGAACTCCAGGTCGGAACGGGCGACGGGGCATGAATGCCCCCGCCCAGCGACGCACGGTCACGGTCGGGGAGTACCGGACCCAGGTTGTCCATGACATGCAACTCTCCGCCCGTGACCGTAAGTTGCTGGAGAGTCCGGCACTGGCCTCACGACTTCGCCTCCGCGTCCTGGACCGCGACAGGCTGGAGATCCAGACGGACTGCCACATCGGCGTCGTGGAACTCGACGCTCTGCAGATCCGCATCGTGCCCAAACTCATCGGCAGCGACCTGGACGTCCTGCGCATGGTCGAATACACCGACGTCACGTCGGCCTCGCACCAACTCCCCTCAGCGCGCACCATGGACACGGCAGGCAGGCACCTGCGCGACCTGCTGTGCGCACTGCTCGCCCGAGCCTGCGCGCACCTCTTGCGCGGAGGCCTGCGCCACGACTACCGAACCCGCAGCGAACCCCTCCCCGTGCTGCGCGGACGGCTGCTGCCCGACCGTCAGCTTCTACGCCTCCACGGCCGCGTCGACCGTCTCGAATGCCGCTACGACGAGCACTCCACCGACATCCCCGACAACCAACTGTGCGCCAAAGCGCTGACACTGGCAGCCCGCACCGCCTCCGACCCGGCGTTGCGAGCCGACTGCCGGCGCTTGGCCACCGACTTCCATGCGATGTGCACCCCAGATCGCCTCGACCACCGCACCCTCACCGAGACCCTGCACTACGGCCGCCACAACACCCACTACCGCCCGGCTCACCGCTGGGCCCTGCTCCTCCTCGACCATGGAGGCGTACGCAGCCTCTTCGCCGACGGCCCGGCGGACGCCCGCGTCTTCCTCCTCGACATGAACACCCTCTTCGAGGACTTTGTCACCCGGTTCGTCACACGTGCCGTGACGCCCTTCGGCATCACTGCGCACAGCCAGTCCCGCCACCGCGACGTCCTTGTCCATGAAGCCTCCGGCACTACCCACTCCGAGGTCATCCCCGACATCCTCCTGACGTCAGGGCACGGGCCCGCCGCCCGCAGTTGCCCGCTGGACGTCAAGTACAAGCTGTACGCCGACCGAAAGCTCGCCACGCCCGACCTCTACCAGGCATTCCTCTACGCCCAGGCACTCTCGGCAAGCCCGGCCACCGACGGCGCCGGACGGTGCCTCATGGTCTACCCGGGGCCGGGAGACACAGCCACGCGTACCGTGATTGTCCGTGTGGGCGTAGGACGAACGGCCGCCCGGATCACGGCTATCCCCTTGGATGCTCCGGCAGCACTGGACCCCTCCCGGTACACAAGCGTGACGAAGCGAATTCTTGACGCTCTGTCGGAATCTATGGGTTCAATGACCGTAGGGGCGCCGCGGTAGAACGCACTACGAGGGAACGTGCGTGCCGGGGATACTCCCTCCGGTGATCTCTCCACCGGCCACCCCGTTTGGCGTCCGGTCCGGGAGTAACGGCTCGATCCGCACCCAGACAGGTGCCCTCACAGGGCCTTGGGCAGCGGCCGGGTCAGTGCCGTTATCGCTGCCCGGTCTGCCCACGAGGGCTGCGGGCGGTGGATCTGTCGGCGGAGCACGACGAGTTGGTGCCGCAGTTCGAGAACCCGATGCGTGCACTTGACTGGGGGTCAAGGGGTCGCAGGTTCAAATCCTGTCGTCCCGACGGAAACGTCGCAGGTAGGGGTCACCTTCGGGTGGCCCCTACTTCGTTGTGGGGGCTTCCCGTGGGGTGAGCCATCGGGTGCCGAGGCGCCCGGGTATGGGTGCGCTCGGCGGCCGGGCGTGCGTAACGCCTTCTGTCCGGCCGGCTGTCACGGACGGTCTTTGCTCGCCGTCCAGGTCGCGGTGTACTCCGCCAGCATCGACTCAAGGTGCCCCACCATGAAGCGGTAGTAGTCGTGCATGTCGCGCAGCCGTCCGCGCTGCTCCTCGGACATGTCGGCGCCGCGCTCCTGTGCGTGCGCGGCGAGTTCGCGCAGTTCGGTGGTCGCGGCGACGATGTGACGCAGACAGCCGACCCAGGCGTCGTCGCGCCATCGGTAGACGAAGTGCCGCGCTCCTGCCTCCTTGTAGCGCTCCACGGTGCCGTTGGCGATGAGCAGCCGTGTCATCTCCGAGGCCGATCCCTTGCTGGCGTCCAGGGCTTCCTGGAGTTCGGCGAGGGTCAGTGGCTTGTCGCTCAGCATCAGCAGTCCTGCGGCGCGGCCCGCCATGCGCGGCCAGCCCATGGCTCTGCCGACGTGGGTGCCGAACTCCTCGACCAGCGCATCGGGCGAGTTGTGTGAGGTGCGTGAGGTGTGCGAGTTGTCTGTGCCGTGCTCGGTCGCCTGGCCGCCCTGATCGGACACGGAACTCCTGGAAGTCAGTAGAAGATGAACGTTCAGTCTTGACTGAACTCACTACAAGGTCGATATTACAAGCTCTCCGGCCCGATACCCAGGCCGCGTCACATCGCCCTCAGTTCGCCCTACGGCGGGAGAAGAAGCATGACGAGCACGAGCTGGGACGTCATTGTGGTGGGGGCGGGGTCCGCGGGTGCCGCGCTCGCGGCGCGCTCGGCGGAGAAGGGCAAGCGCGTCCTCCTCGTGGAGGCCGGGCCCGACTACCGCTCGGCGCAGATGCACGAGGCGTGGCGCTCACCCAATCCCGCCGTCGCGCTGATGAACCCCACCGCGGCCGAGGGGCTGCTGTGGGCGGACCTGAACTCCTCGCGGACCGACTCGCAGACGAAAGCGCCGTATTGGCGCGGCCGGGGTGTCGGCGGCAGTTCGTCGATCAACGGGCAGATCGCGATCCGGCCCCCCATGGCGGACTTCGAGGACTGGAGCGGGCTCGGGTGTACGGGCTGGTCTCCGGCGGATGTCCTGCCGTACTTCGCGAAGCTGGAGGACGACGAGCAGTTCGGTGACGAGCCGCATCACGGCCGCGGTGGACCGACACCGATCCACCGGACGTCGCAGGAGGAGTGGGGCGGAGTCGACACAGCGCTGTCCCGCTCCGCGCTCGCGGCGGGGTTCGGCTGGGCCGCGGATGTCAACGCCCCTTCCTCGCAAGGGGTTTCGCCCTATCCGATCAACTCGCGGGGCGGCCGCCGGGTGTCGGTCAACGACGCGTACCTGGAGCAGGCCCGGGAGTTGAGCACGCTGACCGTGCTGGGTGACGCCCTGGTGGAGAAGGTGGTGTTCGCCGGGGACCGGGCGGTCGGGGTGCGGCTGCTCGTCGACGGACAGGTGACGACCGAGCACGCCGACACGGTCGTGCTCAGTGCGGGCGTCATCCACTCACCCGGCATCCTCATGCGCTCGGGCATCGGACCCGCGTCGCACCTGCACGCGCTCGGCATCGACGTGCGCCACGACCTGCCGGTGGGCCGCGGCATGCAGGACCATCCGATGGCGCTGGTGTCGATCCCGCTGCGGGAGTCGGCGGCGGTCAAGACGCCGCACGACCGGCACACCAACGTCTGCGTCCGGTGGACCAGCGGCGACGACGCCCCCGACAACGACCTGATGTTCGTCTCGCTCAACCAGAACGTGCTGGCGATGGCCGCTGCCACAACCACCACCGCTTCCGGGGCGTTCGGGATCTGGCTGAACCAGAACCACTCCCGAGGCGTACTGACGCTGGCGTCCACCGACCCCTTCGAACAGCCGCTGGTGCGGCAGCGGATGCTGTCCGACGAACGGGACCTCCGCCGAATGCGCCAGGGCATACGAGCGCTCGTCGAGCTGGCGCGCCGCCCCGAGACGGCAGCCATCACGGAAGGATCGCTCGAGAAGGAGAACGCGGCACTGTTCTCCGTTCTGGACAGCGACAGCGGTCTCGACGAATACCTGCTGACGACGGTCATGGACGCGCAACACGGCACCAGCACCTGCCGCATGGGCCCGACCGACGACCCCGGCACCGTCGTGGACAGCGAGTGCCGCGTCCTCGGCGTCGACGGCCTGCACGTGGTCGACGCCTCGGTCTTCCCGTCAGTGCCCCGGGCCAACACCAACCTGGCCACGATCATGGCGGGTGAACTCATGGCCGACCGCATCGCCTGACTCGGCACGCTCGTGACCCGGTTCCGTTTGCTCGACACCGTTTGCTCGACCGAGGCGGGCGCGCCGCCGCGTCTTCACATGAAGCCGCGTCTTCACATGAAGCCGCGTCTTCACATGGAGGAGATTCCCGATGAAGACCTTGCAGAACCTGACCGGCGGGGTCTGGGGAGACTCCTTCGAGGACACGCTGCTCGACGTCGTCAACCCCGCGACCGAGGACGTCATCGCCCGCCTGCCCGGCGGCTGTCGGGCCGACGTGGACCGGGCCGTGGCCGCAGCGGTGAAGGCGCAGCCCGCGTGGGCTGCCCTGCCCGTGACCGAGCGCGTCGCGCACATCTCGGCGTGGGCGGACACCGTCGGCGCGTACGCGGACGAACTCGCCGACCTGGAGTGCCGGGAGATGGGCAAGCCGGTCGGCGTCGGCCGTACGTTCATCGACGGGGCGGTAGCCGGGCTCAAAGCGTCCGCGGCCCAGGCGCTGTCGTACGGCTTCGAGGAGACCATCAGCCATCCCGACGGCAGCGCCACGCAACTCCTGCGTCATCCGCTGGGGGCCACCGCGGTGATCACGCCGTGGAACTTCCCCGTCGCCATGGTGCTCGGAGCGCTCGGCCCGCTGCTCGCCGCCGGTAACACCGTCGTCGTCAAGCCCTCCGAGCGATCGCCGTTGTCGGCCGTGAGGCTCTTCGAACTGCTCGGCCTGCCGCCCGGCGTGGTCAACCTCGTCCTCGGCGACGCGCGTGCCGGAGCGCCGCTGGCCGAGCACGCGGACATTCAGCTCGTGCACTTCACCGGATCCGTCGGCGCCGGCCGGCAGGTCGGCGCGGGAACCGGGAAGCTGCTGCACCGCGCCGTCCTCGAACTAGGCGGCAAGGATCCCGTCGTCGTCGACGCCGGCGTCGACCCCGGCGCGACAGCGAAAGCGGTGGCGTTCGGCGCGTTCATCAACACCGGGCAGATCTGCACGTCCATGGAACGCATATACGTGCACCAGGACATCGCCGAGGAGTTCGTCGAGGCCCTGGTGGAGGCGGCGGGGACGTACACCGTCGGCGACGGTCACGACGAGGGCGTCATGATGGGGCCCCTGGTCGACGAACGGCAACGCGACACGGTCCGCAGGCATGTCGCCGAGGCCGTCGAGCGCGGTGCGACGGTCCGTGCGGGGGGAGACGAACAGGACGGAAAGGGCTTCTTCTACCCGGCCACGGTGTTGACGGGCGTCGACGAGTCGATGCTGGTGATGACCGAGGAGACCTTCGGACCGCTCGCCCCGGTCGTGGTCGTCTCCTCCTTCGAGGAAGGGCTCGAGCGTGCAGGCCGGTCCCGCTTCGGCCTCGCGGCCACCGTCTACACCCGCGACCCCGACCATGTGGCCGCAGCCACCCGGATCCCCGCGGGCGTCGTCTGGATCAATCAGTGGCAGGGCGGCGGCCCCGAACGTCTCTACGAACCGGCAGGCGACAGCGGCATGGGCGCCACCGGTGCGAGCGCGGCCTACGACGCCGCAACCCGCCCCGCCTCCGTCCACATCGCCGCCGGGACCGCCTCGTGAATTCCGCGCCGACGGACCCCAAGACCCTCATCCAGAAGCGGATCCGCGCTGCGGAGCGCGACCTGGTGGACCTCTCCCATCGCATCCACGCCCATCCGGAACTGGCCTTTGAAGAGGTCCGGGCCAGCACCTGGGTCGCCCAGCACCTGAGCGCGGCAGGCTTCGACGTCGAGCACGGCTGCTACGGCATGCCCACCGCGGTCCGCGCCACTGTGGGCTCCGGGCCGCTGCACCTCGCCGTCTGCGCGGAGTACGACGCGCTGCCGGAGATCGGCCACGCCTGCGGGCACAACATCATCGCCGCCGCCGCGGTGGGCGCCGGACTGGGGCTTGCCGAACTCGCCGACGACCTCGGACTGACGGTCACCGTGCTCGGGACACCGGCCGAGGAAGGCGGCGGCGGAAAGATCCAGATGCTCGAACGCGGAGCCTTCGACGGGCTGGATGCCGCGATGATGGTGCACCCCGCAGCCGCCGAGATGGATGCCATGCCCGGCACCGCGGTCTCCCAGTTCGACATCCATTACCGCGGCACGCCCGCGCACGCGGGGGCCTACCCCGAGCGCGGAGTCAACGCCGCCGACGCCATGACCGTCGCGCAAGTGGCCATCGGACTGCTGCGTCAGCAGACCACGGGCGCGGACCGCATCCAAGGCATCGTCACCGAGGCGGGCAGCGCGGCGAACGTCATCCCTGACACCAGCCGCGGCCGCTGGATCGTCCGCTCGGACACCCTGGAGGCGCTCGCCCCCCTCAAAGCCCGTGTGGCGCGCTGCTTCGATGCCGGTGCGGTGGCCACCGGGTGCGAACTGACCGTGAGTCCCGTCGGCCCCGACTACGCCGACCTGCGCCCCGACCCCGCGATGCTGGCCCTGTACCGGGCCAACGCAGAGGCCCTAGGCCGCACCTTCCTGGACCTGCCCGGCGGCGCCGCCGTCGGAGCCGCCACCGACATGGGCAACGTCTCGCACGCCGTCCCCACGATCCATCCCATGCTCGGCCTGGACTGCGCGCCCGCGGTCAACCACCAGCGCGAGTTCACCGCCGCATGCATCACACCGGCCGCCGACCGCGCCGTCCTCGACGGCGCCATCGCGATGGCCTGGACCGCGGTCGACCTCGCCGCAGCCTTTGACCGCGCGTCGTGACCACCCACCCGATCACTTCTGGTCGGGCGTCTCGTCGCGCGGACTTCTCTGGGCGAAGCGCTTGAATTGCCCTTCGTGTATGTCGCTCACCCACTCCCAGCCGGGCTTGACCGATGGGCCGATGCGCGGGTCGTCGGGAACACGGGCGTCACGCAGGGCGTGTACGTACGCTCGATCCTGATTGATCCTCGCGCGTACTTGATCAGCTACGCCGACGGACCCGTGACCGGGGATGAGGACGTCGACGTCGTCCGCCACGTCCTCGAGCAGCCGCAGCCCGACGAGGTAGTCCTCAATCGGGTCGGCGGAGTCGTCGAGCATCGGAATGAAGAGATCGGAGAGCATGTCGCCGGCGACGAGAACCCTGCGTTCTTCGATCAACAGCGCCGCATGGCCCGGTGCATGCGCCGGATGCTCAATAATCCGGACCGTGGGGCCGTCCCAAGGGACCTGCGCGGTTTCAGCAGGCAGACCCGTAATGAGACCGAACAGGTCCAGCGGTGTTTCCTCGGCGATTTCCGGCGGCAATCCATCGGCCACGCGGGCCTTCCAGCCCGCGTTCGACAGCAGATCCTGCATGTAGGACGCGCAGCGCGCTGTACCGTATCGAGGCGCTTCGCCGAGGTCGGCATGCCAGAGAACGTGATCCCAATCAGGATGCGTCGAGAATCCTGCGATGACGGGCTGCCCCAACTGACGAAGGTCGTTCGCCAGGCAGGCCATTTCACCGTCTGTTATCCCGGCGTCTACGACCAGCACGCCGCCCCTGCCCTGCACGACCGCAGTGTTGTTCTGGAGCAACTCGCTCTGGTGGATCAGAACGCCTTCCGCGACCTGCTTCAGCATGGGGCTCCTCCGTTTGTGGTCAACAGCCACGTCTCGACCGGCGCCGGGTCGTCGCTCCTGCTCAAGATCGAACTCCCGGCCACGGTTTACCCAGCCACGATTTACCGCGAAATACCTGCCAGAAAGTCTGACGCACACCACTCTCGACGGCAACGGCGAACGGGACGCCGCCCGAGCCGACCCCGCCCCGCGCCTGGCACACGGACATGCTCGCCCGCACTGTGCATGGCCCGATCGAAATGGCGCTGCCCGACTGGGACAGGGGGAAGGTTCTGGCAAAGATTCTCGATCTGATCGAAGATCTCCAAGCCAGACTGGTTCCGGGGCACGAGCACTTGACCGGCGTGGGGTTGGGGGTCGGTGGGCATGTGCATCGAGGGACGATCATCAACTCACCGAACGCCAGCTGGCACAGGTTTCCTCTGGCGTCGCTGATTCGGCAGCGCCTTGACGTGCCAGTCGTCTTGGAGAACGACGCCAACTCCCTTGCGGTGCGAGAGCGGTTCCTGGGCAGCGTCGATGACGAGAGTATGATCGTCATCCTCATCACTGACAGGGGAGTTGGCTCCGCGCTCGTCCTCAACGGTCAGGTGTTTCGGGGCGCCCACGGCATGGCGGGCGAACTCGGCCATATTCCTGTGGATACCGGTGTCCAGGGATCCACCACCAAATGCCGCTGCCAGAGCTCCGGTTGTCTGGAAGCGGCCGCCGCCCCCTACTCCATCACGCGCACCCTGAAGGGCGAAGGCGTCAAGGAAGGCTACGAAACCACGAGCAACGGCCAGGGTGGCGTCGTCCACCAGACTCTCGTCCATGCGGGGGAGGCCCTGGGGCGTGCTGTTGCGACACTCATCAACGTATTCAATCCCACGACCATTGTCCTTTACGGCCAGCAGCCGCTCGTAGGTGTGCCGCGCACATTCCGTGGCACGGAGGGGCCGACCAGTCCCGGGGCGGCGGGTGTCTATATGAGTGCCATGACGCAGGCCGCTCACGCTCACGCCTTCTCCACCGGCGCGGAGGAATGCAAGTTCGTCGTGCGCCAAGCGGACGACACCGACAGCGCCGCTGCGGCAGCAGCCTGTGTCATCCAACAATTCGCCCCGCTCGCCGGGAAGTACGCCCTGAGTCCTCAGAAGTAGGGCCACGGACCCGACTAGGCCGCTGCGTGTGTGAGGCCGCGAGCCGCCACCGGGCGGTGGGAGAAGTAGGCGGCCTGCGGCTCCCATCGGTCGCGGTCGGCCGCACGACACGGGCCGCCGGACGCCCGAGGACGGGACTCCGGCACCCACGCATGCGCGTTCCGGAGGGCCCATACCTATACGCCTATACGACGCCGGGTGCGGATGGGAGCGGAGACATCCACCGGCGACAACAGAACCCGGCAGGTCAGCAGACGCTGTCCGTCGGCTTCGGGTTGCCCAGGCCGAACAGTGGACGCAGGCGCAGGCCGGCCCAGGTGCCGAGGATGGCCACGGCCGCCCAGATCCAGCCGTGGAGGGAACCGGAGGCGATGCCTGCCAGGTAGGCGCCGATGTTGCAGCCGCCGGCGAGGCGGGCGCCGATGCCCATCAGGATGCCGCCGATGACGGCGGCGAGCGCTGTGCGGGCGGGGATGGTGCGGTGCAGCTGCCACACGCCACCGGCGGCCGCCGCGACGGCCGCGCCGACCATGATGCCGATGTCGGTGAGGCTGTTCTTGTCGGCAAGCACCGGCCCCGACAACTGGGCCGCGCTGTCGGGCTGTTGCCAGAACGCCCAGGTCTCCGGCATGCCGCCGAGTGCGCCCACGACCTTCGAGCCCCACAGGGCGAACGCGCTGGTGACGCCCCAGGCGCCGCCCGACACGAGCAGCACGCCGGCGCCGAGCACCGCAAGGGCCACGGCGCCCGCGGCCAGCGGCCAGGAGCCCCTGACCGTACGGCGGAGGGCACCGCGCGCCGACGGTGGGGTGCCGACCGGCGGGGGATTGCGGCGGGCCTGCACGGTGCGGGCGATGAACCAGATCGCGGCGAGCGCCGCGATCGTAGCCGCCCAGGAACCGAACCAGCCGACGTGGTCGGACAGGACGTACGGGTCGAGCGCCGGCAGATCGTTCCAGAGGCCGAACTGCCAGGCGGCGAGGGTGGAGCCGGTGATGAAGCCGAGGAGGGTGAGCACGATGGTGCCTTGGCCGGAACCGACGGCAAAGAGGGTCCCGGAGGCGCAGGCGCCGCCGAGCTGCATGCCGATGGCGAAGAGGAAGGCGCCGATGAGCAGCGCCACCCCGATCGGCCCGGCGCTGGGGGCGGGCACCGACCCGAAAAGGCCGCTGCCGGTGCCGATGATCAGGGCGAAGAGCGTCGCGGTGGTGCCGAGGAGCAAGGTGTGGGCACGCAGCCCGGTGCCGTTCCCGACGGCCACCAGCTGCCGCCAGGCGGAGGTGAACCCGAACCGGGAGTGGAACAGGGCGAACCCGAGTCCGATGCCGAGCAGCAGTAGGACGCCGGGCTTGGCCCCGTGCTCCGCGAAGACGTACCCGGCGAGCGCGACACCGATGGCGGCGGCGACCGCCAGCGGCACCCGCCGGACCGGTGGCGAGGCCTCGGCCGGAGGGGCGGAGGCGGAGGTAGGAGCAGGGGCGAGCAGGGCGGCCCGGGGCGGCGCCCCGGCATCGGGAGCGGTGGTCAAGAGGGTCTCCGGGAACGGGAGGGGTGGGCCGGACAGGCGGTGGTCGCGTGAGCGCCGAGAGATGTCAGCCGAGAGATGACAGCTGACAGCCGAGAGCTGGGCGCTGAGAGTTGGGCGCTGAGCGAGGCGTCAGCGGCGACAGAGCGCGTCGTCGACGCTCCACGGCGTGGCCGCGAAGAGCGCGAGAGCGAGCTGACGAGCGGGTCCGAACATGCGCACCACCATAGGCATCCCGCAAAGATCCTGAAACGCCGTCTCGGATCCTGGAACACCGTCTCACATAGAGAGCACATGACCGAGACGGCGGGGTGAGGGACAGAGGCCCGTGGCGGAGGTCAGTGGCCGAGTAGAGGTCCTGGCCGAGCAGAGGTCACCGGGACTCGGACGGGAGCGGCACGACGTCTCCGGTCGGCGTCCCGGAAGCGGTCAGAGCGCGCTGCTCCTCTGCCACGAGGCCGAGTACGCGCTCCCGCTCATGGCGGCCCCACGTCTCCTTGGTCACGAGGATGCCGCCGAGGCCGATCACTGCCGCGGCCAGGTAGAGCACCGCGGCGCCCGGCCAGCCGAAGGAACCTACCAGAGCGGCTGCGAGCAGCGGGGCGAAGCCGCCGATGGCCGCTGCGACCTGGTATCCGAGCGAGGCTCCCGATGTGCGGGTCGCGGTGCGGAACTGTTCGGTCAGCAGGGAGCCCTGGGTTCCGGTGAGTGATGCGTGGATGAGGCCGATGCCGACGATGAACACCGCGACCACGAGGGCGGGTTGGCCGGAGTTGGTGAGCAGATACATCGGGAACGCGAAGAGGATCGCCGCCGTACAGGCCGCTATGTAGATGGGGCGGCGCCCGATGCGGTCGGTGAGCGAGCCGGCGAGGAAGGTGACCGCGATGGCGAGGATGCTGGCGACGGTGATCGCGCCGAGGGCGACGGACCTGAGGTCAGGGTGGCGTTCGGTGATGTAGCTGAGCAGGTAGGTGGCGGTGGAGTAGTAGGCGAAGGATTCGACGACGCGCAAGGCGATGACGCGCAGGATGCCGCGCCAGTCGTCGGCCAGCGTGGCACGGAACGGGTTCTTCTCGGTCTTGCCGCTGGCCTTGGCTTCCTGGAATTCGGGGGATTCGGAGAGCCGGGAGCGGACGATCAGCGCGGCGATCACCATGATGGCGCTGAGCAGGAACGGAGTCCTCCACTGCCAGCTGCCGTCGAGGGTGTCGCTCCACGCGAACACGCCACTGGCCAGGGCGATGCCCAGCGGGTTGCCGGCCTGGGGGATCGCGGCGAACATGCCTCGGCGGTGCCACGGCGCGTGCTCGTAGGCCATGGTGATCGCCCCGCCCCACTCGGCGCCGAACGCGAGGCCCTGGATCATTCGGATGACCACGAGCAGGATCGGTGCGAGCACGCCGACCTGTTCGTAGGTGGGCAGTACGCCGATGAGGAACGTGGCGGCGCCCATGACGATCATCGCCGCGACGAGGACGGGCTTACGGCCGAACTTGTCGGCGAAGTAGCCGCCGATGGCGCCTCCGAGCGGGCGCATGACGAAGCCGACCGCGAGGGTGGCGAAGGAGAGCAAGGTGCCGACGAACCGATCGCTCTCAGGGAAGAAGACCGCTCCGAAGTAGAGCGCGGAGGCGGTGCCGTACGCGATGAAGTCGTAGTTCTCGACACTGGTGCCGAAGGCCGCGGCGACCGCGGTCTTGACGCGGTCCTTGGAGCCGAGCACGCTCCGCCGTCCGGCAGGGACGCTGGTGGGCATGGGAGTTCTCCTTTTCACCGGGTATTTCTGGTGTTTCGGGGCATGCCGAAGACGCGCCCGGCGCAGTCGTGCGTGGGCAGGGCGTTCGGTGTCAGCGGAAGAGAGAGTTCACCCGCTCAACGGGCGTGTGGACGGCTTGTCAGGGGGCCGGGCTCAGATCGTCGAGCGCGTTGAGTTTGGCGACCCGGCGCCGGGTTTCCTCGTCGTCGTCGAAGACGGCACCGAGGAACTCACGGACGATGTCGGGCACGAGCGCGTGCGGGACCAGCCAGGCCCCCATGGCGATGGCGTTGGCGTCGTCGTGTTCGACGGCCTGGTGCGCGGAGTAGGGCTCGTGGGCCAGACCGCAGCGGACGCCGGGCAGCTTGTTGGCTGCCATGACGGCGCCCTGGCCGGTGCCGCAGACGAGCACGGCTCGATCGGCGGTTCCGGAGAGCACGACCTCGCAGGTGATGCGGGTGATGTCCGGGAAGTCGACAGGGTCACTGCTGTGGGTGCCGCAGTCGATCACCTCATGCCCGAGAGCCTCGATGGCCTTGCGGACGGTGTCCTTGAGTGCGTATCCGGCGTGGTCCGCGCCGAGGGCGATCTTCAACTGCTGTTCCTTTCAAGGAGGGGGCGCACGGGTGGCCTCAGGGAGGGCGCACCGTGGTCGCCGAGGAGCGTCCTGGCCGAGCGCGCCGAGACGGTTTCGCGGGGCCGGACATACGGCGGGGGAGCCGGCGTTTTCGGTGGCAGTGGTGCCGATGGCGATACGGGCGCTCATCGGATGTCCGGCAAGGATCTGTCGGCGAACGTGGTGGGGATGCGTTGCCCGGGTGCGGCGCGGCCGGCGATGAGGTCGACGAGCCCTCGTACACCGAGCCGGCCGATCGACGACGCCCCGTTGCGCACCGCGCTGATGGGCGGCGAGGCGAACTCGAACCAGTCGAGGTCGTCGAAGGAGACGACCTCGATGCGGGCGGCCTGCGCAGCGCCGATTCGCTCGCGCAGCGCGCGCACGGCTCCCAGGGTGGTCGGACCGTTCGCGCCGAACACGGCCGTGAACGGGGCGCCGCGGTCGAGGAGGCGGCGCATGGCATCGGCCGCCCCGCCCGCCAGGAAGTCACCGGCCTCGATCAGTCTCTCGTCGGTGCTGATGCCGTGTGCCTGGCGCCCGGCGAGGTAGGCGGCGCTGCGCTCGGCTCCGGTGGAGATGGCGTCCGGGCCGCCGATGAAGGCGACGTCACGATGGCCGCGGCGCTGCAGCCAGGCGAGTACCTGCTCCACGCCCTGCGCGTTGTCCGTGCCGTACAGCGGGGCGTCGACGCCCTCGATCCTGCGGTTGAGGAACACGAGCGGCAGTCCGGACGCGAGCGTGGCCGCGAGCTGTGGCGAGACGCTGCTCTGCGGTGAGAACAACAGGCCGTCGATGCGCTGGCCGGCGAAGGTCCGGAGGTACGCGTCGGCCTGCTCGGCGTCCTCGTTCGCGTTGGCCAGCAGCACGGTGTACCCGTGGCGGCGCGCTTCTTGCTCGGCGGCGTGAGCCAGCTCGGAGAAGAACGGGTTGCGGATGTCCGAGACGAGCAGTCCCAGTACGTCGGTGCGGGCGCGGCGGAGGGAACGGGCGGGGCCGTTGGCGATGTACCCCAACTCGGCCGCGGCCGCGAGCACACGGGACCGGGAGTCGGCCGAGGTCTGACTGCTGCCGCTGAGCACGCGGGACGCGGTACCGAGCGCGACCCCGGCTCGTGCGGCGACGTCCTTGATCGTGGCCACCCGCCCCACCTCCTTGTGGAAACGTTTCCATGAACTCGATGGACTTAAGATCGCACACGGTTCGTGAAATGGGCAAGGTCCCGGAGCGGAAACGCTGCGCCGCGCGAGCGCAGATCCAGGGGCGGCACTTCTCTCTGTTCGGGAGCGGATCGGGGTGGGGTGGGGTGGGGCGGGGGCAGCTTCACGTCCTTGATGACGCGATCGGTGCGGTCCTTGCCGTCTCCGGCGGGCTTCCCCGCGCGTACGCTGATGGGCAAGCCGCGCGATGGGGGACAGGCGGCATTGGGGGAGCTGTGTCGGACGGCGAAGAGGTACCCGAATGCGCGTACGACGCATTCCTGTCGTACAGCCAAGAAGCAGGAAAAAAGCTTGCTCCCGCCTTGCAGCGTGCCGTCGAGACCTTCGCGAAGCCCTGGTACCGGCGACGTGGCCTGCGCGTGTTCCGGGACGCGACGCACGTTCACGCGACATCGAGTCTGTGGGACACGATCGAGTCCGCGCTCGCGGAGTCCTCGTGCTTCATCCTCATGGCCTCACCGGGGTCCGCGAGGTCGCCCTGGGTGATCCGGGAAGTCGATTGGTGGCTGCGACACCGCCCGGTGTCGCGGCTGTACATCGTTCTCACCGAGGGGGAACTGAGCTGGGACCCGGTGCGGGGGCAGTTCGACCTGCGGAGTGGTGACACGCTCCCTCCCGCTCTGCTGCATGCCTTCCCCTCACAGCCGTTGTGGGTAGACCTGCGCGGGATACGTGCCGAGCGGCTCACGGTCCGGCGTGACCCCGCCTTCCTGGACCGCGTGGCCAGTCTCGTGGCATCCCTCACCGGACGCCCCAAGGACGATCTGATCGGTGAGGAACTGCGTCAGCACCGCCGGACAAAACGGATTGCCGTGGCTGCGGCTGCCACGGTGACGGCCCTGGCCGTGACGGCCACGATCGCAGCGACGGTAGCCGTGCAGCAGCGTGATGAGGCCCGGCGCGCAGCTGATGTCGCTGCGGCGCGGCTGCTGGCTTCATCGGCGGACCGGGACATGGCGGACCGGCTCGATCTCGCGTCCCTCGAGGCGGTCGCGGGCCACTCCCTCGACCCGTCGTCCGAGACGAGGTCCGCCCTCTTCCAGGCGGCCGCGGCCAGCCCGTTGCTGGAACGGTTCGTGCATACCGATGTACGCCTCACCGCGCTGGCCGTCGCACCGAACGGTGCCCACGCCGTTGTCGGGGCGGAGGACGGATCGCTGCGCCGAGTGCGCCTGAAGGACGGTGCGGTGACGCGGCTTCCGGGCATGAAGTCGGAGACGAGTGACCTGCGGATCAGTGCGGACGGTCGATACGTGGCAGCGTGGGCCCACGATCAGGGGCCTCGCGTCATCGACCTCACCACGGGCCGGATCGCGGGACCCGGGACGGTGTCATTTCCGCGGCGCGAGCGCCCGCAAGGGGAGTTCGGCGGGGAGTTCTCCGCCAACGAGCGCTACTACGTCAACCGGAGCGCCTCGGGGGCAGCCCGGGTAGGAGTCCGCCGCGTGGCCGACGGCCGCCGGGTCGCCAACCTCGCGCTTCCGGGCGACGACGGTGGAACGGGGTGGGACCTCGCCGTCAGCGGGGACGGCATGCGCGTGGCCGCCGGCAACCAGACCATGGTCCAGGTCTTCTCCGTGCGTGAGCGCGGGGAATCGGATGCCGGACGTCTCACGGGTGTACCGGGGGCGCGGCTGCTCGCGCTGGACAACGGAGGGCGGCGTCTCGTCACCGCCACAGGGCAGCGCCTCGCCATCTGGGACCTCGGCCGCCGCGGGCGCATCGTCCGCTCCCTGGCGCGGCTGCCGGGACCGGCCGATCCCTCGGTCGCGAGCAGCGGCGTGGCGGGCGCCTCCACCTCGCGCCCCTTCCTCTGGACCGATCAGGGCACCAGTACGACCGTTGCGCGTCAGGGCGGAAGGCAGAAACTGAAGGGCAGCGGACCGGTGTTCACCGATCACGCACGGCGCGTCGTCACCCACGCCTATACGGACGACACGGCGACGCTGCTCGTGTGGGCCTGGGACGGCGCCCGCTACCGGCAGAGTGCGCGGGTCCCCCTCCCCTCGCGTGAAACCAATGCCCTGTCCTTTGCCCACGGCGACAAGGAGATGCTGGCTGTGGACACAAGCCGGTCCCGGCTCACCCGCATCCGGCTGCGGGACGGCGAGGTGCTCAGGAGGCTACGGGTGCCCGGGCTGACCCCGGATTCCATGCTGGCCGTCAGCGGGAATGGAAAGTATCTGGCCTGCGGACACGACAACGGTTCCGTCACTCTGGTGAGGGTGGAGGACGGCGACCTTGCCACGCTGTGGCGCAAGGACCGTCGTGCGGTGGGGGAGGGGATCGCCGACATCGGCATGGACCACCGGGGGCTGACCGTCAGCCTGGTGCTGACGGACGGCGAGGTCGTGGTGTGGGACGTGGCCTCGCGGCGCCCGGCCCGGGAGTTGCACGCCGGGCGGTTCGTCAAGGTGGTCACCCTGCCTGCCGCGAACGTCATCACCGGGGTGCGCATCGATGGCACCGTCGAGATGTGGGAGTTCGACTCGGGCCGCAGGCTCGGCTCCTTCAGCGTGCCGGTGGCCGACCAGTTGGGGTGGCGTGAGCCCGGCACGTACCTCTTCGTGACCGAGGTTCCCGGCGCCCGCCGGATGCTGGTCCTGGCGGCGGCACGCATTGAGCTGCTCTCCGTCGACCTGCGGGAGGACGCTTGGCGAGACGCGGCGTGCGCGCTGACCGGGCGTCGGCTGGGGGCCGCGGAACTCGAGGACATCATCGGCGCGCAACCGGCGGAACGTGTCAGGTCGAGGGCCGTGCCATGCGCCGTTTAGCCCGTGGCTCGACTCGCGCGTGCGGACCGGGCTCAGCCGCGCGGATCTGACGCCACCGCCAGGACCAGGCTGGTGCTGGGGGCGCAGCGCATGCGGCCGTCCTGGGTCGCCCGTACGGCATCGGCCAGGGGGACGTGGTGGACGCGCAGATCCGCCTCGCCCGGTTCGGGGCCCGCCGGCCCGGGGGCGAGGTGCTCGGCGCGCCACAGATGGACCCGTGTCGGAGTCGTGCCGGGAAGGGGGAACAGGTGGCCCTGGCTGCTCCAGATGCCGTCCCGGTACCCCGTCTCCTCCGCCAGCTCCCGACGCGCCGCCGCCTGTGCGTCCGCATCGTCCGGATCGACGGCCCCGCCCGGGAGTTGCCACAACCGGCCCACGAGGTAGTGGTACTGCTCGACGACCAGCAGGCAGCCGTCGACCACGGCCGCGATCCGCACCTGGTCCGGCATCTCCACCCAGTCGTAGCGACCTCGTGCGCCGTCGGGACGCGTCACTGCGTCGCGGCGCACCCCGAAGTGCTCGGTGGAGAGGAGCCGCTCCCCATCGTGACGTGTCCATGGCCCTCGGTGCTCCATGGAGGGAACCGTACGGGATCGCTCCCCCGGCGCTACTCCCGCGCGCGGGGCACCATCGGTGAGTCGTGGGTGGCGGGGCCGGGTGCCGCCGCGCCGAGCATGGCGGCCGCGTCTCGGACACCCGCCAAACGGGCGAACGCCAGCACGTACTCCCGTGAGTGGGCCTGCACCTCGCGCAGATCCGCACGGCATTCCGCGGCCTGTGGCCACTCCGATTCCGGCCGGTCGGGGTGAGTGTCCTCGAAGGCACGCAAGCGGGGGTGCCACTGTGAAAGGAACGGACGGAGCTCGGCGTTGAGGAAGTTCACTGCCAGGGCCTCCACGGTGAGGCCCGAACTCACCTGCGTCGAGGGGCGGCTCACCTTCAGCGTCTCCCGGGTGGTCGCGAACAACCCGTACAGCGATGTCATGGCTTCCCTGAGCAACCCCTCGTCGTCGTTGAGCCGTTGCACCGACACACGCGTCACCGACTCAATGAAGAGCTGCCACGCGACCTGCCGGGCATCGTTGTTCACGACGAAGGTCAGCTCGCTCAGCTGCGGCACGGTGACACGGACCTCTGTCAGCCGTGCCGAGCGCCGGTAGGCATCGAGGCCGACGGCGACGAGTGCGCCGGCCAGTCCGCCGGCAATGGCGAACAGGTACGTGCCTCCGGTACGGCTGATGGCATAGACGCAGACACCGACCACCGCACCGGCAGCCATCGCAAGGGCGACGCGGAACGTCCGCCCGGCGGCGTTTCCCCTCCCGGCCGCGCTTCCCCGCACCGGATCCTCCCGACCGGCCTTCCCGCCGCGAACCACGAACACGGCACTACTGCCGCTACGTGACGGAGGCCAGGCCCGTTCGACTGCCCAACACGACGTTGGTAACAGTAACTTGACGCGTGCCCGCCTTGGTGTGGTGCGCAGGGAACCGGCGGCGCGGGCAACGCGACTTGGCCGCCCCGGCTGAGGTTGCCGCCTCAGAAGGCGGAGTTGGCGAACCAGTGTGCCAGGAGGCTCTCGTCTCCCTCGTGCGAGAGGACCGCATCGTCGTGGTGCAGGCGGCCGTAGACGAGCAGCAGCAGGTCGCGGGCGGTTCCCCGTACGGTCGCGTCAGCGGTGTGAGCCTCCGCGTCGGCCGTGGCGAGCGCGAAGCCGTCGGGCCGCAGGTGGACCAGCCAGTCGCCGGTGCCATCGGTGGCGTGGAAGCGGATGGTCCTGTCGGAAGCGCGCAGGTTGACGACATGAGGGGCGAAGGAGGCGGCGAAGGGGAGGTTGACGAGGAACTCGTCGACCCCGTCGACCGCTACCGCTCGGTCGATCGCGGGCCGCAGGCCGAGTGCCAGTTCGGCGTCGGCCCGGTGCAGCAAGGTCTCGAAGAGCATGCGGCGCGCCCAGAACCGGGCGTGCTGGTCGGCTCCCCACGCCCACATGGGCAGGTTCGGACCGGTGGCCGCGAAGGCGTCCGCCGCCACCGTCGCGCTCTCGGCCAGCCAGTCGGCGTATCCGTCCTCCTGGTCCGGGAGGCGCAGGTCCACCTCGCGGCTCCGCGGGGGTTCCTGGATGCGTGCCCGCAGCAGAGTGGCGAACCAGCGCTGGACGCTGCCGGTGTGTCTGATCAGGTCGGCCAGTGTCCAGCCGGGGCAGCCGGGCACTGGGGTCGCCAGGTCGGCGCCCCTGACGGCCGTGACGAAGCGCGCCGTCTCCGCCGCGACCGCCGCGCGGTGGTCGACGAGTGCCGGGGTGTGGTCCGCGGGGTTCACGTGGTCCGCGGGGTCCACATGGTTCACGTGGTTCGCGGGGTCCGGAGTCTTCATCGGGGTGTGCCTTTCCGAGGGGTGCGGTTCCGCTGAGCGCAGCGGCACTCCAGTAGCCGGTCCGATCAGACGAGTTCGGCGGCAGGCTTCGATCCCGCGGGCTCCGCGGGCTGCGAGGGCTGCGCGGGCTCCGCCGACTGTGCTGCCTCGACCTTGCGCACCGCGGATGCGCGGGGCGCGTGTTCAGCCTTGAGTCCGATCAGGGCAACGATCACGACCAGGGCGAAGGCTGCTCCGGCGATGGCGAAGCTCAGCGTGAACTGGCTCTCCTGCGGCAGTGTGGGCATGCCGTCGGGCAGCTCGATGGTCTTCGACGCGAGGAGCGTAGTGATCATGGCGCTCGCGACGGCGCTGCCCACCGAGCGGGAGATTGAGTTGATTCCGTTGGCGATTCCGGTCTGGTGGGCCGGGACGGAGGCGACGATGAGCGCCGGCATGGAGGCGTAGCCGAAGCTGATGGCAAGGCCGATGATCATGCCCGCGCCGATCACCGAGGCGCTGGTGCCGTGCGCGGCGGTCAGCCAGGCGAAGCCGAGCGCGCCGAAGGCGGCGCCGATGGCCAGCGTGGGGCGGGCGCCGATCCGGCGCACGAGCAGCCCTCCGACCTGGGCGCCCACGAGGGAGACGAGCGTGGTGGGCAGGAGGTAGACGACGGCGGCGGCGAGCACCGAGGCGCCGAATCCGTACCCCGCGACACTCTCGGGCATCTGCACGAGGTACGAGACGCCGATGAACTGGGCGAACATCGCGAAGCCGAGGAGCAGTCCGGCCAGGTTGGTGAAGAGGACGGGCCGGTGGGCGAACATCCGCATGTCGACCATCGGCTCCTTGACCCGGCGCTCGACCGCGACCCACACACCCGCCATGACGACCGCGCCGACGAAGGCGCCGATCGTCCGGCCGGAGGTCCAACCCCACTCGTGGCCCTGCGAGATGGGCAGGAGCAGCAGCACGAGCAGCATCGCGAGGGAGAGCGCGCCCAGCCAGTCGGTCCGTCCTCCGGTCTTCGCCCGGGAGGTGGGCACGACGAACAGCACTCCGGCAAGCGCCACGACGGCGAGCACCACCGCGAGCCAGAAGACCCGGTGGTAGTCGGGGTCGGCGCCCTGGGTGAGGAGTCCGGCACCGACAAGCGCGAGCCCGCTGCCGAAGGCGAGCGTGCCGCTGACCAGGGCCATGGCTCCGGGCAGCTTGGCCGGCTTGATCTCCTCGCGCAGGACGGAGAGGGCGAGCGGGAAGATCGCGGTCGCGGCGCCCTGCATGATGCGACCGATGATCAGCCAGGTCAGCGAGCTGGTGGTGGCGGCGAGCACCGAGCCCGCGATCATCACGAGCAGGACGCCGACAAGGGTGGGCTTCTTGCCGTGCTGGTCCCCGAAGCGGCCGAGCAGCGGGGTGAAGACGGCGGCCGACAGCAGAGTGGCGGTGGTCACCCAGCTGACGTTCGCCGTGGTGGCGTTCAGGTCGTCCTGGATGATGCCCAGCACCGGGACGACCAGCGTCTGCATCATCGACACGACCATGGCGGCCAGACCGAGCGCCAGGACGAGCAGGGTCTGCCCGGAGGCCCGTGGGGGCGCGGCGCGGTGTGCGTGGGACACGGTGATTCTCTCTCAGTTACTTGACAACCTTGATGCTTGAGATCCTCAAGCAATGAGTCGAAGGTAAACGCCGATATTTGAGGTAGTCAACTTTCAGGAGGTAAAGTGACTCTCATGACAGGCACTCCCCGCACCGACACGGGCCGGCTCATGGAGCTGCTCTCGGTGTCGCTCGGCGCCTACTACGGCGACTTCACGCTCGCGGCGGCGAGCGAGAACCTCACGGCGAGCCAGGGCAAGGCGCTGACGGTGCTGCGCCGTGGACCCGCGGCGATGCGCTCCCTGGCCGACACCCTGACCTGCGACGCGTCGAACATGACCGGGATCATCGACCGGCTGGAGAAGCGCGGCCTGGTGCGCCGCGAACCCAGCCCCTCCGACCGGCGCGTCAAGAACGTCGTTCTCACGGCCGAGGGCGAGCGCGTCACCGACGCGCTCCGGGCGAAGATGCGCGCCACGCAGGAGGGCCTGGAGCGGCTCAGCGACCAGGACCGGGAAACGCTGCACACCCTGCTGGAGCGCGTTTTCGTCTCCCGGTGACGGAAACGTCGCAGGGAGGCGGGAATCTTCGGGTGGCTGGCCCTACTGCCTCGTGTCCGTGAGCGGCGATTGCCTCGTGTCCGTGAGCGGCGATGCGCACAGGACAGGGACGCGCTGCACGAGGTTGTTCCCGAAGCCTCCTCGGTTCCAGGGCTGTTCGACGGGCTGGGCATGTCCGTCGGCGTCGGTTGCCCGGACGCTCAGGGTGTGGCGGCCGGCGGTCGCGGTCCAGGTGGTGTGCCAGGCCTGCCATCCCCAGCGGTGCGGGCCGCGGGGAGCGACCTCGGCGTCGGTCCAGGTGCGGCCGTCATCGGCGCTGACCTCGACCCGTGTGACCGGCCCGTACCCGGACCAGGCGCGCCCCTCCAGCTTCACGGGCCCCGGGCGCACGACCCGTACGCGTGACATGAAGTCCGGGAAGCCGGGCGGGATCAGCAGGGCGCGCGGGGCGATCCGGGTGACGGGCTCGCCGGGTTCGTCGGGGGACTGCCGGATCCGATACGCCACGGCCTGCTGGAAGCCGGTGAACGGGGCGTCGACCAGTTCGATGGCGCGGAGCCATTTGACGTGCGCCATGCCGTACCAGCCGGGGACCACGAGCCGCAGCGGGTAGCCGTGCTGGGGCGGCAGGGGCCCGCCGTTCATCTCGTACGCGAGCAGCACGTCCGCGTCCACGGGGAGCGGCAGGCTGCGCCGGTAGTCCTGCTCGACGCCGCGCTCGACTCCATGGTCCGCGCCCGTGAACACGGCCTCGACAGCGCCGTCCTCGACCCCCGCCCTGGCGAGCACCGTCCGCAGCGGTACGCCCGTCCAGTGGGCCGTACCCACCGCCTCCACCAGCCAGGGCTGGCTGACCGGCCGCGGGCTCAGCAGGGCGCGGCCGTTGCCCGCGCACTCCATCGTGACCCGGTGGGTGACGGACGGCAGCGCCCGCAGTTCGGCGAGCCCCAGTTCCAGGGGGGTGCGGACACGTCCGCCGACGGAGAGGCGCCACGTGTCGGCGTCGATCGCGGGGATGTCGTAATGGATCAGCAGATAGTGGAGGCCGGGCGGGGTGACGTCATGGCGCAGGGCCTCCAGTGGCAGCCCGTGATTGCGTGCCGCGAGCGCCAGCTCTTCCTCGCTGATGCCTTCGCCGGGGGCGGCGACGCGTGCCGGTGCGCTGGCATCACCCAGGGACGTCCGCTCCATGCCTCCATGGTCGCCCGTGCGGGTCGGGCCCGCAGGGCAATGGACTTTTTGCGGCTCTCAAGCTCCGGGAAGCCAGTAGTTGTGCACGGCGAACGCCTCGGGCTGTCCTGCGGGCCCCGACAGGCCGGCCGACTCGGCGATCGGCATCATCTTCTCGCCGAACGCCTGCATGTGCTGCTCGGACTCCCAGACGTCGTAGATGTCCAGGCCGTCGCTGCTCGGGACACAGACGTGGGCGATGCAGCCGTCGAAAATACCGGGCGTCTGCTGGAGCTTGGCGTTGAGGGCGTCGTACTGGTCGGTGGTGACACCCGGAAGGGAAGCATGCATGAAGATCGCCATGGCGGCTGCTCCTTAGGGGGAGGAGGGAGTGCGGTGAGAGTCTTGAGGAGGGGGTCGCCGCACGGCGGCCGCTGTCCTATGGCCAGGACAGCACGCCCGTCCACCGATGGCACCCGCAAGCATTACGGCGAGCACGGCAGGACCGGGGATTCGACCCCGGCCGATCAGCCGTTGCCGTTGCCGTTGCCGTTGCCGTTGCCGTCGACGGAGGCGGCGAAGGCGGCGATGTCCCTCACCACGCGTTCCGGCCTCTCCCAGTGCACGACGTGCCCCGCTCCCTCGTGGACGATCAGTCGGGAGCCGAGAACGGTGTCGAGGGTCGTCTGTTGTTCCTCGCGGCTCAGAATCGGGTCGCGGTCGCCCCAGACGGCCAGCGTGGGTACGAGGATCCCGGACAGCGTCGCCCGCAGATCCGTCTCAAGGAGGCCGCGCAGCGTCTCGCGCCACACGCGGGCGGGTGCCTTCAGATTCTCCTCGACGATGGTCTCCAAGAAACCGCGAGCGACGGGTTCGGCCGTCATGCCGAGCGCGAACCGTTCCGCGAGGCCACGGTCCACCGGATCCTCCAACTCCCTTACGGCCTGCCATAGTTCAGCGGCGGCGGGCTTGTCGGCGAGGGTGACCGGTACGCCCAGGAGTACGAGCCCGGCGATCCGGTCGGGATAGCGACCCGCGACGATGCGCGCCTGCACCCCACCGCTCGAAGCCCCGACGAGTACGGCGCGCTCGATTCCGACGGTGTCCATGAAGGCGACGAGGTCGGTCGCGAAGTCCTCGGGCAGGTAGCCGTCCGGAGGCTTGTCGGCGTCTCCGTGACCTCGTTGTGTGGGCGCGTAGACGTGCAGGGAGGAGGGCATGCGCCGCAGCAGCGGCTCGAACGTCCACCAGGAGTCGACGTAGCCGTGGACCAGGACGACCGGCGTACCTGCGGGGTCGCCCACCTCGGCGTACGGCAGGACAAGACCCGCGCGCAGCGTTGCCTCGTGCACGGCGACGGCGGACATGGCGGCCCTCCTCACCTCTGTGTCCAGCGTAAGGAGAGGCGGGCCTTGGGGCAGGTCGAGGCTTCCGGGGGCCGGGTGGGGCGTCCCGACCCGGCGAAGGGGGGGCACATGCAGCCTGCAGCCTGGGAATCGGGGGGAAGGCGTCCAGTGTTCCCGCCCTTGGCCGCTGCTCGGTCGAACCAACCTCGGCTGCTGCCCCCCCGCTGGACACCCATCATCCGGGACAACGCGCGCGGAGAACACCTTCTTGCCTGCTTTGCCGCACTCAGCGATCCCGCGGACCGCTTTGAATGATTCTTCCCGGTAAAGGCTGTATGCGACGTCCCGCTGTCGTCATGATGTGCCCATGGCTGGGGAGGGTCTCGACCGCGCGTCGGATGACGGGGCGGGGCGTCTGGTGGGTGGCCGCTACCGGCTGCGGGTGCGGCTCGGTGAAGGCGGGATGGGGACTGTCTGGAAGGCGACGGATGAACAGCTCGAGCGCTACGTCGCGATCAAAGAGCCGCGCCTCGACCATCGCCTGCCCGAGGTGGAGCGGGCCCGGTTGTTCCATCGGATGGAGCGTGAGGCGCGGGCCGCGGCCAGGGTCCATCATCCCGGAGTCGTGACCATCCTCGAGGTGGTCATGGAGGACGACCGGCCCTGGATCGTCATGGAATGGGTTCCTGGGCAGTCCCTCGACGACCGCTTGCGGGAAGGCAGTCTGGATCCCAGGGCTGCCGCGCAGATCGCCCTGCCCGTCCTGGAGGCGCTGTCCGCCGCGCACCGGGCAGGCGTACTGCACCGCGACGTGAAGCCGGACAACGTACTGATCGGGCCGGACGGGCGAGTCGTGTTGACGGACTTCGGGATAGCACGGACGGAAGGCGAGACACCTCTGACGCGGACCGGTGACCTGCTGGGTTCGCCCGACTACATCGCACCGGAACGGGTGAGGGGCCAAGCGCCGGGTCCGGCGGCCGACTTGTGGTCGCTGGGAGTGCTGCTCTTCGTGGCGGTGGAGGGGTGGCGGCCGTTCGGTCGAGGCCGCCCCTTGGCGACGCTCACTGCCGTGCGGGATGACCCGTTGCCGCGGGTGAACTGCGCAGGCCCGCTGGGTGATCTCATCGTCGACCTGCTGGACAAGGAGCCGTCCCGTCGCCCGACGGCGGATCAGGTGCGTGAGCGGCTGAAGGGAGTTGTCGGCTCCGAGCCCGGTGGGGTCTCGTCCCCCTCGGGGTCGTCGTCGACGGCGGTGTTCCCGGTTCAGCTGCCGGTTCAGTTCCCGGTTCAGTCCTCGGTGAGCGGCGGCATCAGGAACGGCGCCGGGGTCGGCATCAAGGACCGTCCAGGCGCCGGAGGATGGTGGAAGCGCCGTCGCAATCAGATATTCGTGGCCGGGGTGGCAGTGACCGTACTCATCGCGCTCACGCTGGCATGGACGCTTCCGTCGGGGGACGGGTTGCCCGACGGCTGGGCATCGCACAGTCCTGACGGACTGCATGTGAGGATCGCTGCTCCAGATACGTACGAGCAGCGGATCGTCGACGAGGGTGTTGTCTTCAACGCCCCTGAAAAGACCTTCACCGTCGAGCTCTACCGGGAAACGGGCGTCCACGACACCGCACTGGCGTCAGCCAATTCGGCAGGGGACGAGCTCCGTGAGGAAGGCGCGAGCGCCGGTGGCCGGAAGAAGGACGTCACGAACGTGACCGTCGACGAGACCACGGTGCGGTCCAGGCCCGCTGCGGCCCTCGAGTTCAGTTTTCGGAACCGCACCGGTGCCGACGTCACCACCCTCCTCCACCGGATGGACATGATCGTGGTCAACGACGGGGGAGTGCGCTACTGGCTGGCGGTCTCCATGCCGAGCGTGGGTGAGGGGCGTGCGACGGGCGAGCGACTGTACAGAGACGTTCTCGACCACTTGGAGATCGACGACCTTTGACGTCGACTCCGCGCGCTTCCTGGAACTTTCTCCGGGGGCGTGAGTTACGCGTGTGAAGGGTGTGATGTGGGCATGTCACTTCTGGTCGCGGCCCCACACCGCGACGGATCAGGAGGACATGGTGAAGAAGGCCTCACGCATCCGCAGAGCGTCGTTCATCCTCGGCAGCGCCTTCGCGCTGGTCGTCGCTCTTCCGGGCAGTGCGCTCGCGGATCCGCCCACGTCGTTGCCCGCCAGTGCGGACGGTCTTGAGCAGACGTTCCAGCCGGCCTACGACTACGACACCGACGGCTGTTATCCGACGCCCGCCATCGGGCCCGACGGCAGTGTCAATGGAGGCCTCAATCCGTCGGGGGCCGTCAACGGTCAGTGCCGTGACTCCTGGGACCTCGACAACACCAATGGGTACGCCCGGTCCAAGTGCAACAACGACTGGTGCGCCATCATGTACGGCCTGTACTTCGAGAAGGACCAGGCCGTGGCGGGCAGCGGCCTCGGCGGGCACCGGCACGACTGGGAGCACGTGGTGGTGTGGGTGCAGAACAACGAAGCCCGCTACGTCTCCACCTCGGCCCACGGCAACTTCGACGTATACGGCCGCGACCAGATCCGCTGGGACGGCACGCACCCCAAGGTCGTCTACCACAAGGACGGTGTGAGCACGCACTGCTTCCGGCCCGCGGGCTCCAACGACGAGCCGCCGGAGAATCACGAGCGGACTTGGCAATTCCCCGGGCTCGTCGGATGGAACGGCTATCCCGCGGGCGTGCGGGAGAAGCTGACTCGGGCCGACTTCGGCAGTGCCGTCTTCGGGCTCAAGGACGGCAATTTCAACTACCACCTGGAGAAGGCCAAGCCCGCCGGGATCTCGTTCGACCCCAACGCCTGACGGCGGGAGCTTCTAGGGGCCCGCGTGCACCTGGCACGCCCACAGGCTCGGGGTCAGGGGATACGTGTCGCGCAGCGCGCGCACCGTGGAGTGCAGGGCCTCGGCCGTACGGTCGACGTCCAGCACTCCGCCACCCTCGCTCAGTGCCTCGTACACGTCCTGGGCGACACGGGCGCCGATCGTGTCGTCGACGTGCCACAGCGAGCCGACGACATGGGGGAAGCCCGCGACCTGGAAGGCGCTGACGATGTGGACGGCCTCGTCGGCGAGTTCGGGGCTGGTCCGCAGGGTGTCGCAGGCCGAGAGGTAGACGAGCCGCACCGACGGGAGCCTGAGCCGGGCGAGATCGCGGACGGTCAGCGGGCGTTCCGTGTGATCGTGCAGGACGAGGCGGCTGCCGGACGGACGCTCCAGATCGCCCACCGCGTGGCACGCGAAGTGCGCGTACGCGTGCTTGTGCAGGGCGGAGACCACCGCGGAGTGGGTGGCGGACGCGCCGGTGAGCACCTCGGGGCCCGGCAGCAGCCGGGCGAGGTGTTCGGCCTCGCGGTGCGCGGCGGGCAGGGGTGCGAAGCCGGTCGCCTCGCCGACGGCGACGACGAGCGCGCCGGTACCCGCAGGGCGCGCGGCCCGCTGCCTGGCGTGGTGCAGCGCGCGCAGAGTCGGCGTGTACGAGGAGATCACCCGGTCCAGCGCCCCGGACGCGCCGTCGGCGGGAGCCGCCGCGTGCAGCGGCATCGTGCCCAGGGCTCCGGCGGGCGACCACCACACGCGGGGCAGTGGCCCGGTGGGCGTGGCGCGCATAGCCAGGTGGTCGAGCACGGGGCCGGTGACCACCTGCCACAGCCAGGCGAGCGTCTCCCGCACGACGTGCTGGGCGCGCAGTGACTGCTTTCGGGAGGTCCCGGGCGCCTCCAGTCGTTCCAGCGCGTCCTGAAAGGCCGTCCGGTGTGCGGTCGTTGCCTCGGGGGTGAGCCCCGGGAGCGGCACGGTGTCGATGGAGCGCTCGCCGACGACCAGCGCGTGGCTGCCGTACGGGGACACGTTGACCAGGACCACCGGCCCCGCCGATGCTGTCGCGCGCAGTTCCCGCTCGTGCCACTCCCGCACCGGACGCAGCAGGCCCAGCTCCGGGTGCGCGGCGCGGATCCGGTCGGTGAGCTCCCGCCATTCGGCGGCCAGTTGCTGACGCCGGTCGGCCTGGGCGTCCGGCGTCCGTGAGGTGTGCAAGGGGCCTTCGCCCAGGAAGTCCGCGCCGAGCGGGTCCCGGCCGTCGGTCGCGGTGTCGAGGGCCTCGCGGAGTTCCTCGAAGCGGTCGGCGAGGTCAGGGGCCCTCTCCCGGAGCCGGGTCAGATCGCTGTCGGCGTCGAAGGCGTGGGACAGCAGTACGCCTCTGGACTGTTCGAGGAGCCCCACCGCCAGCTGGGGCCGTCCGCAGCGCACGGCGCACGCCGCGGCCGCTGCCCCCAGACCGACGGTCCGGCCGAGCAGCAACTCCTGGTCGTCACGGACGAGATGGCGGGGCGCGACGGAATGCAGCACGTCGACCGCCACCACGTAGCCGTCAAGGGCGCGGTCCCAGACGCCGAGTTCCGCCCAGGTGTCGCCCCAGGACCGGGCGGCGTCCAGGCGCTCGGAGGGTGCGCACTGCTGCTCAAGGGCCGCTGCCCGGAACACGTCGGCCGCCTCGGCCAGAGCGGCCCGGCGGCCGCGGCCGGTCGACAGGACCCGCAGGATCTTGCCGAGGTTCGTCAGGCGCAGCGTGCGCCTCGCATGGCCGGGCGGGGTGACCTCGGCCGCCCGGCGGAACAGCGCGATCGCCTCGCCTCGGACCGTCGACGACAACAGGGCGCCACGGCCCGACAGGCGGGCGCCGGCGGCCGCCGTCAGGGCACCGGGCAGCTCGGGGGAGTCCGCGGGCAGCGAGGCGATCACCGCGTCGGCGAGCGTGCGTGCCTCCCGCGCGTCGCCGGGCCTCCGCGCCGCCTGGCTGCGGTTGATCAGGGCCATGGACAGGTTGTGGCGCCGACGCGGCAACTTGGGGTCATCGGCCGGGGTGAGGGCGAGCGCCTCCCTGAACAGCCGGATGGCTTCGTCGAGTTGGGCCGCCGGGTCGGCCGCACGCCCGAGTCCGCTCATCCGGCTGATCGCCGTGGAGCCGAGCAGGGCCGCACGGTGGGCGACGCCGAGACCGGGCAGCTCGGCGGCCCGGCTCCGGCACGCCTGGGCCTCCCGCAGGTCCGCGCCGTCCTCGGTCAGGCGGTGGCGCAGGCCCAGGGCCATGCCGAGGTTGAGCAGTCGTACGCCGAGGATCTCGTGCCCTTCGGGGGTGAGCTCCACCGCCTCCCTGAGAGCCTGGATCGCCTCGTTCAACTCCTCTGGACGTCCGGTGTGTTGGTGGCTGGTGCTCAGCACCATCCCGAGGTCGCTGAGCGTCACGGGCCGCTCCGGGTGGTGCGGTGGCAGGAGCGGCTCGGCCCGACGCAGCAACCGCAGGGCCTCGACGAGGTCCGCACTGTTGCCTTCCGGGTCGAGGACGTACCGCGCGTGCAGGGCCATCGCGGGGGCGATCAGGCGCGGTGCGGTGCGGGACGTCGGCTCCCCGGACCCGGCGACCACGGCGGACAGATGCGTGATCGCCGCGTCCAGATCGGCCGGATCGCCGGTCAGCGCGAAGCGTGCGCGCAGCGCGTTGCCGAGGGTGCTGCGGACGGAGATGCGCAGGGCCGGGTCCTCCTGCGCCGCATCCAGCGCTGCGGTCAGCACGGCGACCGTCTGGTGCAAGTCGTGCGGTCTGCCGCCGCGTTGGTACCGCAGGGTGAGCGCGAGGCCCAGGTTGAGGCCTGCCGCCGCCGGGCCCTTCGGGTCGTCGGGAGCGGCGCGGCGCAACAGGTCCACCACCTCGTCGTGCTCCTCGGGCGTGCCGCCCTCCCGCTGCCGCAGCGCCAGCAGGGCGCCGCCCAGGGTGCTGAGGCAATGGGCCAGATGCGGGCTCCTCGCCGGCAGTTGGGCCAGCACGTCACGGGCCGTGCTGACCGCTTCGTGCAGGTCGTCGGCGTCGTACGACTGCTTGTACCGATCCAGGAACTGGATGCCCAGGTTGCTGAGCGTGAGCAACCGGTCGGGTGAGTCGGCAGGAAGGCCTTTGAGGGTGCGGTGGGTGCGAAGCAGCGCCGTGTCGGAGTCCCCGTCGGCGCTCGGCCTCCGCTGCCCGGCGAGGGACAGCACGTGGGTCAGATCGGCGACCCGGGTCGCGTACGTGGGGTCGTGCTCCGGCGTCGCGAGGACGGCGAGGCTGCCCATCCCGATCGCCAGGCCGAGCAGCACCTCACGCGAAGGTGTCGAGCTGCCCACCCGCACGGCAAGGTCGTACAGCCGCAGGTCGTCCTCGGTGGCGTCCGGCGGCGGGCGGTGCTGCCGGCCCTCGGCCGCGATCACGGCCGCGGCACACTCCGCCGACCACTCGGCGGGACCGTCCGCGTGCGCCGGGTCGGGGCGGTCCGCGGGGTCGGTGGCTTCATAGCCTGCCGCCAACTGCGGTGGCACGAGCGCCGGGTCGGCCATCCACACCGGGAACAGCAGCGTTCCGGCCATGCTTCCGTGGACGCTGCCCCGCGCGTCGTCGGAGGCCGCCGCGCGCGCCAGGCAGAGCCAGCCGGCCACGTGCCGGGCCTCCAGGTCGGCGCCGGTGTCGGTGCCGCACAGCAGTGCCCGGAGTTCGGCGTTCGCCTCGGGGTCGAACACCACGTTCGCGTGCACCACGCCCTCGGAGGCCCCGGCCCGTGCCAGGCGCGCGCGGATCGCTCGTACATGCCGGTCCCGGTCGTCCCTCACTCCGTCGCTCCTCCTCTTGCCGGTTCCGATGGCGTTCGGCTCCGATGGTGTTCGGCCCGGATGGCGTTCGCCGACTCCGGTAGCGCGCCGACTCATGCTCAACTGTGCTTGCTTTCCGGCACACTTGGACCATGACCGTATCGCCCGACCGTCCCGAACTCGCCCACGGCACAGCGGCGTTGTGCTCCCTGCTCGGCTCGCCCGACGACCTGCGGCAGCCCGGGGTCCGGCAGGCCGCGGAGCGGGCGAGGGACCTGCTGCGGTCCGGTGCGGGCGCCGATGCGATCGCGGAGTGCTACGAGACCCTCGACCACGCGATGCGCAGGGCCGGGGACGCGGGTGGGCTGATCAACGGCTCCCGGGGCGCCATGCCCCCCGGCCTCGCGCCGCACATCAGGGTGGCCGTGTGCCCGGGACCGGCCCACTGCAGCAGGCTCGAACGCGCCCGCGACCTGCTGCCCGCCCCGCACTGCACGGTCAACGGAGCGCGCATGCGCAAGGGCCGACTGGATCCCGGGCAGTGACCGGCTCCGGTCCCGCGGCCTCATGAACCCACTCCTCGCCACCCTGGGCGGCAAGCTCACCGAACGCTGGCTGAACCTCCTGGTGCTGCCCGGCGCACTCTTCCTCGCCGCCGCAGCCGTCGGCACCACCCTGGGGCACCGCCACTGGCACGACGTCGACCGGCTGCGCGCCACGCTGGACGACCTCGCCGCCCGCCCCGCACTCGACCGGACCGGCACCGCCGCGCTCCTGGTGGCGCTCGTCCTGCTCACCGCGGCCGCGGCTTCACTCGCCTCGCAGTTCCTCGGCGGCGCGATCGAGAAGTACTGGCTGCGTTTCGGCCGTGACCCGCTCTCGCGCGCCCTCACCGCACGGCGCGAGCGGCAGTGGCGAGCAGTGGACGCGCAGCTCGATGACGCCGTCGCGCGTGCCACGCCGACCGGTTCGGCGGCAGGCGGTGCCGTGCGGGTCGAGCGAAGCGCGGGCGCGCGGATCCAGGCCCTCGGTGAGGCCCGCGACCGTATCTCGCTGTGCGCACCGAAGCGCCCCACCTGGTACGGCGACCGCATGCAGGCGACGGCGGACCGCGTCGAAGCCGCCTACGGAGTGGACCTCGCCGCCCTGTGGCCGCGCCTGTGGCTGATCCTCCCCGAACCCGCCGTGCGCCAGATCCAGGCGGCCCGTGACTCCTTCAGCGCGGCCGCCCGCCTCGCCGCCTGGGCCGTGGGCTATGCCCTGCTCGCCTGCTGGTGGTGGCCCGCCGCGTTGGTCGCCGTCGGGTGCGGGGCGGTGGCCCGTTCCCGTTCACGGGCCGCCCTCGACGCGCTCGCGGGCCTCACCGAGGCAGCCGTCGACGTCCACGGCAGGGAACTGGCCACGCGCGTCGGGCTGCTCGGGCCGGACACGACGGGGCTGCTGGCCCATGACGCGGGGGGCGGGATGTCGGAGGTGTTCCGGAAGGCCGACTGACGTCGCCCGCAACGATTCCCCGCGCTGATTCCCCCGCACCGATTGCACCGATTCCCCCTCACCACCCCGTGAACAGCAAGTGATGGACGGCGAGCGCGAGTACGGCCTGTGCAGTGAGCCAGTGGCGCCTGCCCGCCGCCGGAAGGAGCGCCGGGCCGGGCTCACGATCACCGACGGGGCTCCGTCACCGGCCCGTAAGGACTGCCGCCGGGGGTGGCGAACCCCTGGGCCCGGCCCTATCGGTGTCGTCCCGGCACGATTCCCCGGGCCGCGCCGAGCTCGACCAGATCCTGTGGGCGCAGCCGCAGCTGCTCCGCCGTCGACCGGGTCTCCTCGGGCCCCCGCTTGAGGATCGCGGTGGCCAGTTCCGGGGCGATGACCGAGAAGTAGCTGTCCGGCGTCGCCCAGAGGTTGTCCGGTGCCGCGAGGGCGAGGGCGCCGCCCGAGCCGCCCTCGCCGATGACCAGCGAGGTGACCGGCACCGGTGAGGTGGCGACGGCGGCGAACAGATCGGCGATCGCCGCGCCCGCGCCCGCGCGTTCGGCCTCCGCCCCGTTCGCGGCCCCCGGTGTGTCGACGAGCGTGAGCACGGGAATGCCGAGCCGCCCCGCGAGCCGGACGAGACGGGCCGCGGTGCGGTATCCGGCGGGCGTTGTCGCCGTCCCGCACTGCGCCGCGTAGGCCACCGTCCGCCCCTCACGCAGCCCGAACCCGCAGAGGGTCCCCGGGTCCGTGCCCCCGCACCGGTCGCCGCTCAGCGGTGCGCGGTCGGTGAAATAGGCGTCCAAGTAGGCGGTGGCGTGCGGGCGTTCGGGGGAGCGCGCCCGGCTGACGGCTTCCCAGCCGGTGGCGGGCAGGTCGGTGCGGCCCAGGGCGGTGGGGGGCTCGGGGGGTTCGGGCGATTCGGTGCGCGTGCGGGCGTCCTTGTCGGGGGCGGCCAGCAGCCTCAGGCGCAGCGCCAGTGACTCGCGCAGCTCCTCGGGGCGTACGACCTCGTCGATCGCGCCCGCCGCCAGCTGCGCCTCCGCCGTGTACGCCGCCGGATCCGTGTCCGGCGGGCGTACGCGAGACCCGGCGAAGCCGACCTGACTGCCGGGCAGCGCCAGGATCAGGTCGGCGCCCGCGCCCAGGGTGGCCCAGCCGCCGCCCGTGGTCGGATCGCGCAGGACCGCGATCCGGGCCAGACCCGCCGCGCCGGTGAGCTCGGACTGCCGTGCCACGCGCTGCAGTTGGACGAGGGCGCGCATCCCCTCCTGCATACGGCTGCCGCCCGTCGCGATCAGCGACACGACGGGCAGCCGGTGGTCCCGGGCGTGGCGGTGCGCGGCCTCAAGACGGTCCCCGGTGCGCTCGCCGAGGGATCCGCCAAGGAAGCCGAACTCGAAGGAGACGACCACCGCCGGCGTGCCGCCGACGGTCGCGGTGCCGCAGACCACCGACTCCCGCTCGCCGGTGCGTTCCTCGGCTCGGGCGCGCGAGTCGGCATAGCCTTGCCAGCCGAGTGGCCCGTCCTGTCGTCCCTCCTCGGTGAACTCCCGTGCCGGGTACGAGAGTTCGCGGAAGCTGTCCTGGTCCGCCACGGCGGCGACCGTCGCGCGGGCGGTCAGGCGCGGGGCCGGACCGCCGGGCGTGGACTCAGGCACGGAGCGACCGCTTCATGATCTTCCCCATGTCGTTGCGGGGGAGCTCCGACAGATAGCGCACGGTCCGCGGGCGCTTGTGCGGGGCGAGCTGCGCGGCCACATGATCCGCCAAGTCCCTTTGCAGTGGAGGCTGTTCGGGGTCGGTCGGCACGATCCAGGCGACGATGCGCTCGCCCAGGTCGTCGTCGGGCTCGCCCGTCACCGCGGCCTCCCGCACGCCCGGGTATGCGAGCAGGGCGTTCTCGATCTCGCCCGCGCCGATCTTGTAGCCGCCGCTCTTGATGAGATCGGTGGCCTTGCGGCCGACGATGCGTACGTAGCCGTCCTCGTCGCGCACCGCCATGTCGCCGGTGCGGAACCAGCCGTCGGCGGTGAACGCGGCGGCGGTGGCGTCGGGCCGGTTCAGATACTCGGTGAACAGATTCGGGCCGCGCACCTCGATCTCGCCGACCTCCTGCCGGTCCGATGTCTCGGCGCCCGCCTCGTCCACGAGCCGCAACTCCACACCGCCCAGCGGCACTCCGACGGTTCCGGCGCGCGGCTCGCCGTCGGCCCGCACGCTCGTGTTCATCAGTGTCTCCGTCATGCCGTACCGCTCGATCACCCGGCGTCCCGTCGCCGTCGCGATGCGCTCGTGGTCGTGCACGGGCAGCGCGGCGGACCCGGAGACCAGGAGCCGGGCGCCGGACAGGGCCTTGGCCAGACCCGGGGCGGTGGGCAGCGCCTCCGCGATGCGGTGGTACATGGTGGGCACGCCGAACAGCATTGTGGCCCCGTCGGACAGTTCCTGCCGCACCCCCTCGACGGAGAACCGGCCCAGGTGCCGCACCGAACCGCCCCGGCGCAGCGGCCCCAGGATGCCGAGGATCAGACCGTGCACGTGGAACAGCGGAAGTCCGTGCACAAGGACGTCGTCGGACGTCCACTGCCAGGCGTCCTCAAGGGCGTCCAGGGTGGTGGACAGGGCCCGGCGGGGCAGCACCGCGCCCTTGGGAGGTCCTGTGGTGCCCGAGGTGTAGACGATCAGGGCGGGGGACTCGGGGCCGGGTTCGCCGGGCAGGGCGGGGGCCGGTTCCGCTGCCGGAGCGCTGTCGGCGAACGTGATGTCCGTACGCTTCAACGCCCGCAGCGGCGCGGGGAGTTCGTCACCCGGCGCCGCGAGCACCGCCGTCGGGGCACTGTCCGCGACGATGTGCCCCAGCTCGCCCTCGCCGATCTTCGGGTTGAGCGGCACGACGGGCACACCGGCGATGAGCGCGGCCACGACGCCGACGGCGGTCTCCAGGGTCGGTGTCGCCCACAGGGCGACCCGGCGCTCCGAGCCGATGGACGCGGCGAGGGAACCGGCCGAGGCCGCGAGTTCGGCGTACGTCAGCGAGCGCTCGCCGAAGCGCAGGGCGGGCAGGTCCTGGCCCGTGGCGAGGGAGGGGAAGAGGGGCGGGTGGGGAGAACTCACGCTGCGTATCTCCTTGGTCGTCGTGGTCGTCGTGGTGGTCGTGGTCCGTCGTGGAGGTGCCTTCGAGCCGCCGTCGGTCCGGGTCGCGGGACCGGTCGGCGGTGTGTCCTACCCGAATCCTGGCACCACAAGGGCGAGCCACACCGCAGCCGGTACCACGGCCACCACGATCCCGCCGTAGATCATCAGCTGTCGGAAGAAGCGTTCCCGGTCCACGTCCGGGGCGGCGGCGAGCACCAGGGCGCCGTTGGTCGAGAAGGGGCTGACGTCCACGACGGTGGCGGAGACGGCGAGCGCCGCGATCATGCCCACCGCGCCGATCTCGCCCTGGGCCAGGAACGGCACCGCGAGGGGGATCAGCGCGCCCATGATGCCGACGGAGGAGGCGAACGCGGAGACGAGCGCGCCGATGTAGCAGAGGAGCAGTGCGGCGAGGAGCGGGACACCGATGTCGGACACGCCCTCACCGGCCCAGTCGATGGTGCCCATCTCTTCGAGCACACCGACGTACGTGAGCACACCGCAGATCAGCAGCACGGTCGGCCAGGCGATCTCGCCGACGGCCTTGCGGCTCGAGTCCGGCCAGAACGCGCTCAGGATCACGGCCAGGGTGATGGCGCTCAGACCGGCGTCGAGGTCGAAGCCGAGCACGGCGACGACGAGGGCGACCAGGGCGGCGAGGGTGGCGATCTTGGCCGGATCGAGCCGCGAACCCGCCTCGGTCCCGGCCGACTTATCGGCCGACTTGGCCTGTTCAGGACCGGCGCTCACCCCCGGGTCCTCCGCTCGGTTCTCCGTTCCGCTCTCCGTCCGGTCCTCCGTCCCGGCCTTCGCCCCGACGCTTCCCAGACGGCCCAGTTTCAGCCCGCCGAAGAGGACGAACACGATCCCGGCGATGAGGAGATTGACGACGAGCGAGGCGAGGAAGAGCGCGACCTCGTTCCCGGGCAGCTTCTCGCGCTCCACGATGCCGTTGACGATCGAGCCGTAGATGCTGATGGGGGAGAAGCCGCCGCCCTGGGCCCCGTGCACCACCATGGCGCCCATCAGGAGCGGGCTGATTCTGTACTGTGCGGCGAAGCTCAGGGCGATCGGCGCGACGATCGCCACGGCGGCCGGGCTGACGGCGCCGATCGCGGTGAGCGCCCCGGTGATCACGAACATCACCCAGGGGATCAGCACGATCCGCCCGCGCACGAGCCGGATGGACGCGTGCACCAGCCAGTCCGTGGTGCCGTTGGCGCGGGCGATGGCGAATAGATAGGTGACACCGACAAGGACGACGAACAGATCGCCGGGGAAGCCGGCGAAGATGCCGTCCGCGTCGAGGTCGGCGACCAGTTCGCCGACCACGAAGGCGGCGGCGAAGGCGAGCGCGCCCATGTTGATGGAGCGGGTGGTGGCGATCACGAAGACCACCACGAGTACGAGGATGGAGATCAGTTCGGCGGACATCATGGGCTCCCGTCCCTGGGGCCGTCCTTGGGAGGCGTGATTCGGCCACGAGCGGCCGAGCGGGTGGTCGATCGGATGGGCGAGCGGTGTCGAGCGGTGGTTGAGTGAGTGGCCAAGTGGCTGAGCCAATCCGGCTGTTGGCGGAACTCAGCGTCGGGGTATCGGTTTCGGCCGTCAAGAGATCGGACGTAATTGGCTGAGCCACTTGTCCACTCGTCCATCGGCGGGGCCGCGCTGTTAGGCTGCGAATCCATCGGCACGGGGACCGAAATGGGGGGTTGGGATGTCTGACGCGCTGCGCCCCATGGGCAGGACGAGGCTGTACGAGCAGGTGCTCGACCGGCTGCGTGCCTACGTCGGTGAGGGCGGCCTGCGCTCCGGCGACCGGCTGCCGCCCGAACGCGAACTGGCCCAGCGCCTCGGCGTGTCCCGCGCCTCCGTCAAGCAGGCCATCGTCGTACTGGAAGTGCAGGGACTGGTCGAGGTGCGGCACGGCGGCGGAACCTATCTGGTCAAGAACAGCCTGGACGCGGAGCCCGTGGAGCGGCTCGTGGAGCGCAAGCGGCGGCTGCCCGATGTGTTGGAGGCGCGCGAGGCCCTGGAGACCAAACTCGCCGAACTGGCCGCCGAGCGGCGCACGGACGAGGACCTGCGGGCGATGCGGGGAGCCCTCGACACGATGGCGCGGGAGATCGAGGCGGGCGAGCGCGGGGTCGAGGGCGACCGGCTCTTCCACGCCGCCGTGACCGCCGCGGCCCACAGCGCGCTGCTCGCCGAGTTCATGCGCTCCATCGCCGAGCAGATCACCGAGAGCCGCAACGAGTCGCTGCGCCAGGTGCGGCGCCCCGCCCGCTCCCTCGCCCAGCATTACGAGATCCTCGACGCGATCGAGGCCGGCCGGGGCCGGGCGGCGGCGGCCGCGATGCGCCGGCATGTGCGGACGGTCGCGAAAGTGCGGCTCCTCGACTGGAACCCGGATGACGAGACGAGCGCTCCGGATCACGCCGAGGCGTGAGGCCTCAGCGGGGTGCAGCCGTACCCGCGGTAACTTCCCTGCCGCACAGGGCTGTTCATTCGTCGCCGCAGACCTCACCATTCTCGGCACTACTCACGCGTAACCGGGCCTGGAGTCCGCGAGCGTGTGACGTCCGCCGGCCCGAGGGGGAACCTGTGCTGCGCCGAATTTCCGTCCCGCTGACCATCGCGGCCGCCGCCGCCCTGCTGACGCCGCTGACCACGGCCCAGGCGGACGAGGCCCAGAAGGCCGCCACCGCCCGCACTCCGGTGATCTTCGTCCATGGCTACAACGCCGACCCGGGCGTGTGGGGCTCCCTGCGCGAGGACTTCAAGGCGTCCGGCTACACGGACGCGGAGCTGTTCTCCTGGGGGTACGACACCAGCCGGTCGGTGAACGAGGTGCTCTCCGGGCGGTTCGCCGCGTACGTCGAGGAGGTGCGCGCGCGGTCCGGCGCCGCCAAGGTGGACATCGTCGCCCACTCCTTCGGCAGCCTCGTCACCCGCTGGTACGTCAAGCACGGCGGCGGCACCGCGACGGTCGCCCACTGGGCCTCCCTCGCGGGCCCCAACCACGGCACCACCACGGCCTGGGCCTGCGCCGCCTGGTCCCAGGCCTGCCGTGACATGACACCGGGTTCGTACGTACAGGACGGGCTCGCGGAGGGCGACGAGACGCCGGGAGACGTCGCCTACGCGACCTGGTGGTCCAACTGCGACGAGGTCATCAACCCCGACGACAGCGTGCGGATCGACGGCGCGACGAACAACGCGGCGGGCTGTCTGAAGCACAACGACCTGCTGGGCGACGACGGGGTGTCACAGGGAGTGCGGGCCTTCGTCGGCGGCTAGCCCAGGGTCTCGGCGCACGGCGGGGGCCCCATTCGCCTGGTCCTTCGCTCCTGAACGTGTTGTTCGCCCCGGCCCGCACGTGTTGTTCGCTCCGGGCGCCGAGCGCGGCACCGATGGTGGGCACCATGGACGACGACAACGCTCCCCGTCACTCCGGCACCGAGGCCCGCGCCTCAGCGCTCCTGCGCCGCCCCAAGCTGTGGCTGGTGCCCGCGGTCCTGACCGGGCTGCTCGCCCTGCTGCTTTCCCTGCTCTACATGGGCGGCATCATCAGCCCCGACCGCGACCTGCGCGACCTGCCCATCGCGATCGTCAACTCCGACCAGGGAAAGCCCCCGGCCGGGCAGAAGCAGAACCTGGGAACGCAGGTCGCCCAGACCGTCCTCGCCGACACGTCGAGCGACAAGGCCGACTGGCGCGGGCTCACGCGGGCCCAGGCCCAGGACGAGCTGGACTCCGGCAAGATCTACGGCGCCCTGGTCGTCCCCGCGGACTTCAGCGACTCCGTCGCCGCGCTCACCACCCCGCGCGCGACGGAGCGGCCGACGATGACGGTCCTCACCAACCCCGGCATGGGCAGCCTCGGTTCCTCCCTGGCGAGCAGGATCGCCACGACGGCCGCGCAGCAGTCCTCCCAGGGCATCGGCGAGCAGCTGAAGGCGGCGGGCGCCGACAAGCAAGCGGGCTCCACGGCGGGCCTGCTGCTGACCGACCCCGTCGGCATCACCACCGAGGTCGGCCACCCCATCGGTGACAACAGCGGCCTGGGCCTGAGCGCGTTCTACTACACCCTGCTGCTCGTCCTGGCCGGGTTCCTCGGAGCCAACCTCATCAGCATGGGCGTGGACACCGCTCTCGGCTACGCCGACAGTGAGATCGGCCCCTGGCACACCCGCCGCCCGACCGTGCCGATCAGCCGCACGCAGACGCTGCTCCTGAAGATGGCCATGACCGCGGGCATCACGGTCCTGACCACCACCTTGATCATGCTGGCCACCATCGCGATCCTCGGCATGGACGCCACCCGCCTGCCGCTGCTGTGGATCTTCTCCTACTGCGCGAGCCTCGCGGTGGGCCTGGGGGTCCAGGCCATCAACGCGGCCTTCGGCGGGATCGGCCAGCTGGTGTCCATGTTCGTGTTCATCGTCCTGGGCCTGCCCTCCTCCGGGGCCACCATCCCGCTGGAGGCGGTCCCCGCCTTCTACCGCTTCCTCGGCATCTTCGAGCCCATGCGCCAGCTCAGCGGCGGCGTCCGCGCCATCCTCTTCTTCGACGCCCGCGCCGACGCCGGCCTCGCCCGCGCATGGACCATGATCGCGATCGGGAGTGTCATCGCCGCGGTCTTCGGGTTCGCGATGACCCGCTACTACGACCGCAAGGGACTGCACCGGATGACTCCGCAGCCCTCACACTGACCTCTCCTTGAACGCTCCCCGAGCCTCTCAGCGGTGCAGGTGGACGCGGGTCAGCAGGTCCTCGCCCGCGGGACCCGAGCCCGACTTGTCCGCCACGTACGCGTGGCCGTCGGCCACATGGACGTGGTTGGGGTTCACGCCGGTGGCCATGGACTTCACGACCGCGCCCTTGTACGGGTCGACGACCGTGACGGTGGCGGTCGTGCGGTTGACGGCAAGGACGTGGCCCGAGCGGTGGTCGACGGCCACGGACTTGGTGCCGCCGCCGGTGGCCACGGACCGGGTGACGGCGCCCTTGCGCAGGTCGACGACCGTGACGGTGCCGGAGGTCTGATCGGCGGTGTAGGCGGTGCGGCCGTTCCTGGAGAGGGCGATCGAGAGCGGTCCCTGGCCGGCCGGGATGAGCCGCGGGCTCTTGGCGCCGCGGGAGAACTCGATGATCCGGGCGCCGTGGTAGTCGGCGGCGTACACCGCACCGGTCCGCTCGTTCACGGTGATGCCCGTCGGTCCCGTGCCGGGGACGGTGACGCGCTTCTTCTCCTTGAAGGTGCCGGAGTCGAACGCGACGAGGCTGCCGTCGGCGAACGAGCTCGCCCACACCGTGTCGCGCCGCTCGTCCACGACTATCTCGCGGGCGTGGTTCACGTTCGGCAGCGTGGCGAGGCGCTTGCCGGTGCGCTGGCTGTAGACGGCGACGGAGTTGTCGCGGGTGTTGGTCGTCCAGACGGTGTTGTGCTCGTCGTCGACGGCGACGCCGTAGACCGACTCGACGGCACCGGTGGCCGCGTCGGTGACCGGCGGGGTGTAGGCCTTCTCGACCTTCAGCGTGTCCGGGTCGACTCTCAGCAGACGGGAGTCGGTGACCGTGGCGGGCGGCATGCCCACGGAAGAGGTCATCCAGAGCGCGTCGTTCCGCTCCGAGTACGCGGACTGGTAGAGGCCTTGCCTGATCGGCGCCGTTTCGGTGGGCGAGCCGGTCCTCGCGGTGTCGGCGTCCGCGGTGCCCGCCGAGACGAGGGCACCTCCTGCGGCGAGCGACACGGTGATCGCGGTGGTACGGCGGGCCCGGCGGATGGTTGAGCTCATGCTGCGTCGATCTCCTTGGCAGATGTGCCTCCGGAGGAAGGCACTCGCCGATCAACTTAGCCGAGCCTAACCTAATCCGTCAGGCCCCTCCCGTCAGCTCTTCGCGGATCCCGGGTCTCCTCAGGACAGGCAACCGGCGTGCGCCAGGGCCTGCTTGAGCAGGACGCCGTGGCCGCCCGGCATCTCGTTCTGCACCACCACGGACAAGGCCTCCTGCGGGCTGAACCACGCCAGGTCGAGAGCGTCCTGCCGCGGACGGCAGTCGCCGGCGACCGGGACGATGTAGGCGAGGGACACCGCGTGCTGGCGGGGGTCGTGGAACGGCGTGATGCCTTGCGTCGGGAAGTACTCGGCGACGGTGAAGGGCTGCAGGGAGGCCGGGACGCGGGGGAGCGCCGCCGGGCCGAGGTCCTTCTCCAGGTGGCGCAGCAGGGCGTCCCGGACCCGCTCGTGGTGCAGGACCCGGCCGGAGACGAGGGAGCGGCTGACCGACCCGTCCCGCCCCATCCCCAACAGCAGTCCGATGCTGGTGACTTCGCCGCTGTCGTCGACGCGCACCGGAACGGCCTCGACGTACAGGATCGGCATGCGGTTACGGGCCTGCTCGAGCTCGTCGGAGGTCAGCCAGCCGGGCGTGGTTTCGGTCGTGTCAGACATCGGCTGATCATACGTTCACTGGCTCCCGGCGTGCTGCTTCACCTTCGTCGCGGTGTCACCGTCGACGGCCGACGCCAGCTGCGGAACCAGGCGATCCAGCATGTACGGCAGGCTCAGGACCGACACGAAGGAGACGGAGTTGCCGTAGTCGCTCGCCTCCGCGACATAGACCTCACGGTCCTCCTTGGCCACGTCCAGATCGGCGTAGAGCGGGTTCTCGCCGAGCTTGGCCTCGTCCTTCGCCGGGTCGGACGCGATCCACACGATCGCGTCGGTGTCCAGCAGATCGGTGCGTTCCTTGCTGATGTCGGCGCCGAACTCGTCGCCGATGACCTCGTCCAGGTCGCCCGGCAGGGTGAAGCCGAGGCCGGTCAGGACCCGGGAGCGTGGGTCCTGGCTGCCGAAGGCGAAGATTCCCTCGTACGGAGTGGCCATCACGGCACTTGACTCGGCGAACGCCGGGTTCTCCTTGGCCGCGGTCTTGAAGTCGGCCTCGACGCCCGCCACCAGCTTCTTGGCCTTGTCCTTCTGGCCGAGCGCCTTGCCGATGGTCTCGGTCTGCTGCTGCCACGGCACCCCGAAGTCGTTGAACTCCTTCGGCTGCGCCACCACCGGGGCGAACTTCGACAGGGTCGCGTACTGCTCCTTGGTCAGACCGCCGTAGACGGCGAGGATCAGGTCCGGGTGGAGGGCCGCGATCTTCTCCGTCTGCGGCCCTGTGCCGGTGTCCTTCAGGACGGTCGGCGCCTTGGCGCCGCCGAGCTCGTCGGCGGCCCAGGGGCCGATGGCGCCCTTGTAGCCGCCGAGCCACTCGGTGGTGCCGACGGGCACCTTGCCCAGGGCGAGCACGGCATCCTGGTCGGTGAGGCCGACGGTGACGATCCGCTTGGGTTCGGACTCGACGGTGGTGCTGCCGTACTTGTGCGCGATGTTCACCGGGAAGGCGCCGTCCGCGGACGCGGCACCGTCCGAGCCCGTGCCGGAGTCGTCTCCGGAGCCGCAGGCCGTGGCGGTGGCGAGCAGGAGGAGCGCGGAGGCGAGCGCTGTGGTGATGCGTGCCGTGCGTCTTGGAGAGCCGAGCATCAGTCGTCGTCCTTCACGGTGGTGGTGTCGGGCCTGCGGGGTGCGTGGGGGGCTTGTCGCTCGCGGTACGGGTGCCGGACCACGCCTGCCACAGGGAGGCGTAGGGCCCGGAGCCTTCGCGCAGTTCGTCGTGGGTGCCGCTCTCCACGATCCGGCCGCCCTCCATGACGACGATCCGGTCCGCCGTCGCGGCCTGGGTCAGGCGGTGTGCGACGACGAGCGCCGTGCGTCCCTCGACCGCCCGGTCCGCCGCCTTCTCCAGGAGACGCGCGCCGGTGCTGCCGGCCTCGGCCGTCGCCTCGTCGAGCACGGCCACCGGTGGATCGGCGAGGATCAGCCGGGCCAGGGCGAGTTGCTGCACCTGCGCGGAGGTGAGGCGGTGGCCTCCGTCGCCCACGACCGTGTCCAGGCCGCCGGGCAGTGCCTCGACCCACTCCAGCGCGTCGACGTCGGTCAGCGCCGTGCGCAGTTCGTCGTCGGTGGCGTCGGGGTGGGCCAGCCGCAGGTCGTCCGCCAGCGGCCCGGCGAAGACATGCGTCTCCTGGGTGACCAGGGCCACCGGAAGGCCGCTGCCCCCGCCCGGGGTTCCGGCCAGGCGCACCGATCCCGATGTCGCCTGGTGCACCCCCGCGATGAGCTTGGCGAGCGTGGTCTTGCCCGCGCCGCTCGGTCCGACGAGCGCCACTCGCTCCCCGGCACGGAGTGTGAGGTCTACGTGTCGCAGGACGGGACGGCCGGGTACGTACGCGTGGTCGATGCCGGTCACGGTGACGGTGCCGTCCGGCGCCGCACCGGGCCGCGACGGCTCGGCGGTCCCCTGTACCCGCGTGGGCTCAGGGGTCGGCTCGTCGGCCACCCCGACGAGGCGGGCGAGCGACGCGGTCGCCGACTGCGCGTCGTCGAGGAGTACGAGTGCGGAGTTGACCGGCGTGAACAGGCTGTGGAAGTAGAGCGCGGCGGCGGTCGCGGTGCCGATGGACACGGAGTCCGCGCGGACCAGGAGGAAACCGGTGACGAGGACCGCGGCGAGGCCGGTGTACTCGGCGACGTGCAGGCGGTTGTAGAAGTCGAGGACCAGCCGGATGCCGCGCATCTTCAGCGCGACCGCGGTCGACGAACGCCGGGTCACCCGCTCGGTGTGCTCCTCCTCGATGCGGAAGCCCCGCACCGTGCCCGCCCCGGCGATGGTGTCGAGGAGCTGCTGCTGCTGGGCCCCTGTGGCGATGCGCTGCTGGGCGTAGAGCGGCACGGCATGGCGGACGTACCAGCGGGCGGTGGTCGCCTGGACGGGCACCGCGAGCAGGGCCGCGACCAGGAAACGCCAGTCGAGCGCAGCCATCGCGGCCAGCGTCAAGAAGATGGCGAGCAGGGAACGGGCCAGCTCGGGCAGGGCGCTGCGCACCGCCTCGCCCACCACCGAGACGTCCCGGGTCACCCGCGCGGTGAGGTCTCCGGCACCGGCCTTCTCCACCTGCTCCAGCGGCAGCCGCAGGGCCTTCTCCACGAACCGCTCACGCAGCTGCGCGAGCACGGTCTCGCCGAGCCGGGAGACGAGCGACAGGCCGAGCGAGGTGGTGCCGCCGTGCGCGAGGGCGACCAGGACCAGCAGGACGACCGGGAGCGTGAGGTCTCCCGCGGGCCGCTGGTCGGCGACCAGGTCCACGATGCGGCCGAGGATCGGCTGGACGAGCAGTCCCACCGCCGTCGCCACGATCATCACCGCGAAGCCGCCGACCGCCAGGCCGCGGTGCGGTCGCACCAGCTCGCGGACCGCGGCGCGGGTGCGGGTCGCGGTGGCGGTGGGGAGCAGCTCGCGGGTGTCCGGATGCTGCTCGTTCGAGGTCTCGTTCATGCCAACACCGCCGTGCGATAGGCCTCGTGACGCTGGATCAGGTCGGCGTGCGGGGCCGTGTCGATGACCCGGCCTTCGTCAAGGAGCACCACGCGGTCGGTGACCGAGAGCAGCGCGGGGCTCGTGGTCACCAGGATCGTGGTGCGGCCCTTGCGGATCTCGCGCAGACCGGCGGCGATACGGGCCTCGGTCACGGCGTCGACCGCGGTGGTCGGATCGTGGACCACGAGGACGGGCCGTTCGGCCGCGAGGGCGCGGGCCAGGGCGACGCGTTGGCGCTGCCCGCCCGAGAGCGAGTGGCCGCGCTCGCCGACCGGCGTGTGCTCGCCGTCGGGCAGGGTCTGGGCGACCTGGGTCACTCCGGCGGCCGCCATTGCCTGTTCCGGGTCGGCGCCGTCCGGTGCGGCGGCCGTGACGTTCTCGCGGACGGTGCCCGCGAAGAGGTCCGCGTCGTGATCGGCGACGAGCATCGCCGTGCGCAGCTCGGCCGGGTCGAGGTCTCGCAGGGACATGCCGTCCAGTTCGACGGTCCCGGTGTCGGGGTCGGTCCGCCGGGCCAGGCAGCGCAGCAGGTCGCCCGCGTGCGCGGGGTCGGTCGCGACCACGCCGAGCAGTTCGCCGGGCGCGATGTCCAGGTCCACTCCGCGCAGACCGCCGTGCCGCACGCCGTCGAGCCGGACGGCGCCGCGCACCGGCTGGGACAGGCTCCGCTCCCCGGCGGTGATCGTGGGCGGGGTGGCGACGACCTCCGCGATCCGGGTGGCCGACGCACGGCCCTGGGCGAGTTCGGCGTTGACCCAGGAGAGCGTCTCCAGGGGGCCGAGCAGGAAGAGCGCGAGGCCGACCGCCGACACCAGGTCGCCGAGGCTGATGCTGCCCTGGGCGGCGAGTCTGCCGCCGACCAGTGCGACGGCGGCGATCAGGCACCCCGTGAGGGCGAGGACCACACCGCTCTGGAAGGCCTGGGCGCGTGCTGCCTTCAGGGTGGCCCCGAGGGAGTCGCGGCTCGTGGTGCGGTAGCGGGCGATGGCCGCCGACTCGCCGCCGATGCCCTTGAGTATCCGCAGGCCCGTCACCAGGTCGGCGGCGACGGCCGACGCGTGCGCGGCGCGCTCCTGCTCGGCCTCGCTGCGGTGCTCCAGCGGCTTGCTCAGGAGGTGCCCGAGCCAGAGCAGCACCGGTGTGCCGAGCAGCACGACGAGGCCGAGCGTCAGCGACATGCGCAGCAGGACGACGGCGCAGGTGAGAATGCCTGTCAGCGCCGAGATCCCGGCCATCAGGGCCATGTTGACCGCGCCGACGCGCTTGGCGTCCTCGGTCGCGATGTTGGCCAGGGCTCCGGGCAGCCGGCCTTCCTCGGCGCCGCCGCCCGGGTCGAGTATGCGGCGTACGAGAGAGATGCGAAGTGTGTGCTCGGCGCGGGCCGCGGCCCGCTCACCGGCCATGGCGCCGAAGCGGAAGCTCAGCGCGAGTGCCACATAGCCGACGGCGAGGACGCCGAGGCAGACGAGCAGGGCGCCGGTGTCGGAGTCGGTGACGGCCTGGTCGATCGCGACACCGATCAGGACGGGGACCAGCGCCTCGCCTATCTGGTGGCCGGAACCCAGCAGTGCGCCGACGCCGACGTCGCGCCGCTGCCCCCGTATGGACTCTCTCAGGACGTCCCGCCCCGACGGACTTGATGTACTCACCCGCCACCTCTCCAGGGCCGGACAATGCAGATGCAGAAAATCTAGGTGAGGCTACCCTAAGTCGATTCGCCGTGGTGACGGCCCATGGGAATGACCAGCGGTGTACCGCTGACCGGGTCCGGGGTGATGCGGCACTTCAGCTCGAAGACGTCCCGCACGGTGTCGACGGTGATCACCTCGGCCGGGGTGCCCTCGGCCGCGATCCGCCCCGACTTCATGGCGACGACGTGATCGGCGTAGCGGCAGGCCTGATTCAGGTCGTGCAGGACCATCACGACGGTGCGGTTCTCGCGGCGGTTGAGGTCGGTGATCAGGTCGAGTACGTCGATCTGGTGCGCCAGGTCGAGATAGGTCGTCGGCTCGTCGAGGAGCAGTACGGGGGTGCCCTGGGCGACCGCCATGGCGATCCAGGCGCGTTGGCGCTGTCCGCCGGAGAGTTCGTCGACGGGGCGGTCCGCGAGATCGGTCATGCCGGTCGCGGCCAGGGCCTGGTGGACGGCGTCCTCGTCGGACTTCGACCACTGCCGCCACCAGGTCTGGTGCGGTGAACGGCCGCGGTTGACCAGGTCGATGACGGTCAGACCCTCGGGCGCGACCGGGCTCTGCGGCAGGATGCCCAGGCGCTGAGCCAGCTCTCGGCTCGGTATGGAGTGCAGCGCACGCCCGTCCAGGTGGACGGCGCCGTCGCGAGGTGCGAGCAGCCGGGCCAGGGCGCGCAGCAGGGTGGACTTGCCGCAGGCGTTGGCGCCGACGATCGCCGTGATGCGGCCCGGCGGCACGGACAGGTCGAGGCCGTCCACCACCAGCCGGTTGCCGTAGGCCAGGCGCAGGTCGCTGGCCCGCAGGTCCACGTCGGTGGCCGGCGCGGGTCCTGCCGGAGCGGGGTCGGTCGACAGGGAGTCAGCCGACATGGGATCAACCTCCTGAACCCGCGCGGTTGGCGCGGACGAGCAGCCAGAGCAGGATCGGCGCGCCGAGCACGCCGGTGACGATGCCGACCGGCAGTTCCGTGCCGGAGACGAGTGTGCGGGCGATGAGGTCACTGCCGAGGACCATCACGGCCCCGGTCAGACCCGAGGCGAGGGTGGGCGGCCACGCCGTGCGGGCGAGGCGCTGGGTGATCTGCGGCGCGGCGAGCGCCACGAAGGCCACGGGTCCCGCGGACGCGGTGGCGAAGGCGACGAGCCCGACCCCGCAGAGCAGGACGGCCAGGCGTACCGGCTGCACCCGGGTGCCGAGCCCGGTCGCCACGTCGTCCCCCAGCTGCAGGGTGCGCAGCAGCCGCCCGAGCAGCAGCGCCGCGGGCAGCAGCACCGCGAGCGCGATCGCGAGCGGCCCGACCTGGGCCCACGTACGGCCGTTGAGGTTGCCGACCAGCCAGCCGAGTGCGGCCTGCGCCTGGAACCGGCCGCCCCTGGCCAGGAGATGGTCGGTCGCGCTGGTGCAGATCCAGGCCACTCCGATGCCGACCAGGATGATGCGGTAGCCGGTGGCGCCGCGGCGCCAGGCCAGGGCGTACACGACGAGCGCCGTGGCCAGGGCGCCGAAGAGCCCAAGGGCCTGGGTGCCGAGGCCGCCGTCCCAGCCGAGGACGATCCCCGCGACGACGGCGGTGCCCGCGCCCTGGGTCAGGCCGATCATGTCGGGGCTCGCCAGCGGGTTGCGGGTCATGGTCTGGAACAGCGCGCCGGACACACCGAAGGCGACCCCGGCGAGCAGTCCGACCAGGGCGCGGGGCAGCCGCAGTTCCTCGACCACGAGGACGGTGCCCGGGTCGCCGGAGCCCGCGAGGGCGCGTACGACATCGGCGAAGGCGATCGGGTAGTCGCCGATCGTCAGGCCCCAGCAGAACAGCAGGAAGCCACCGACGGCGAGCACCGCGCCCAGCGCCACGAGCCGTGGGCGCAGGATCCCGGAGACGGGCGGCACGGTCAGCCGGAACGGACGGACGGAGGACCCGCGGGTACGGACGGCAGAGGTGCCGCGCGCGGTCTTCGAGCCGCTCATCCTCATACCTCCGACAGGTGGCGTCGGCGGACCATGGCGATGAAGAACGGGCCGCCGATGAAGGCGACGACGACACCCGCCTGGATCTCGGTGGGCCGTGCGACGACCCGTCCGACGATGTCGGCGGCGAGCAGCAGGCACGGGGCGAGCACCGCCGACAGCGGAAGCAGCCAGCGGTGGTCGGGGCCGATCCCCGCCGATTGGGCGAGCACGCGGGCGACATGCGGAACGATCAGTCCGATGAAGACGACCGGACCGATCACCGCGACCGCCGCGCCGGTCAGGAGCGTGACCGCGGCGACCCCCTGGAGCCGGACAAGACCGAGCCGCCGCCCGAGCGATGCCGCCACGTCGTCGCCCAGGGCAAGGCTGTTGAGGGCCGGTGCGCACGCCAGGGCGAGGGCCGTGCCCACCGCGATGAAGGGCAGGATCCGCAGGACCGTGGCGCCGTCCTGGTCGGCCATCGAACCGGCGGAGAAGAAGCGGAAGCGATCGAGCGCGTCGGGGTCGGTCAGCGCGATCGCGCTGGTGAGGGAGGAGAGCAGCGAGGTCACCGCGACACCGGCGAGCGCCAGTTTGACCGGCGTCAGGCCGGACCGGCCCAGCCTGCCGAGCAGGTAGACCAGGACGCTCGCCACGAGAGCGCCCGCGAAGGCGAACCAGACGTACCCCTGGAACGAGCCGACGCCGATCACCCCGACGGCCAGCACGATGGCGAAGGAGGCACCGGCGCTGACGCCGAGGATGCCCGGGTCCGCGAGCGGATTGCGGGTCAGGGCCTGCATGAGCGCGCCGGAGAGACCCAGGGCCGCGCCCGCCGCGATGCCGAGGGTGGTGCGGGGTACGCGCGCCGACCAGACGATGTTCTCCACCAGTCCGCTCGGAGCGTGGCCGAACAGCGCCCGCACGACCTGGTCCGGCGGAATGCTTGCCGCGCCGAGGGCGATCGACAGCACGCAGAGCACGGCCAGGACGGCGCCGAGCGTAGCCACGAGAAGGGCCGGACGGACCTTCATGCTCCGCGTCACGTTGCGGTCTCCAACAGCCAACTCCCTTGGGGGTGGCGGGACTTGGGCGTGGTGCGGGACGCGAGATCCGCCGAAGCCGGGCCGGTCGATTAGGTTACCCTAACTTTTCGGCCACCACCGGTGAGGGCTCCCGCCGCTGCCGCCGCCTTCCGGCCTCCGCCCCCGCGGGCCCCTAGGCTTCCTCCAGGCATCGGCCCCCAACCCCTGGAGCGCACACCGTGTTCGACCCCGCACCGGAGCACCCGTACCCCGACGGTCACCGACCGGACGAGGCACCGGCACCGCATCCGCTGCTCACGCCCGTGCTCGGCCTCCTGGGCACCTGGCACGGCCGGGGCCAGGGCGAGTACCCGACCCTCGACGCGGACTTCACGTACGCCCAGGAAGTCACCTTCAGCCACGACGGCCGGCCCTTCCTGCACTACGAGGCCAGGGCCTGGCTGCTCGACGCCGACGAGGCACCGCTGCGTCCTTCCGCCCGGGAGAGCGGCTGGTGGCGGCTGCAGCCCGAAGGCCGGGTGGAGGCGCTGATCACCCAGCCCACCGGAATCGCCGAGATCGCGGTGGGCCACGCGACCGGCGACACGATCGACCTCTCCACCAGCGAGGTGGCGCGCACCCCCACCGCCAAGGAGGTCAGGGCCACCCGCCGCCGCTACACGCTCACCGACGACGGTCAACTCACCTTCGTCCACGACCTGGAGGCGGTCGGCCAGCCGCTGCAGCACCACCTCTCGGCACGGCTGCGGCGCACGGCGTAGGCCGCGCGGCGGCCGCCGCCCGTACGTGGCCCGAAACCGGCCTTGACCGAGGCTCGCCGAAGTCTATGGTCTGGACTAATCGGCCATCGCGAACATCTGGCCCCACCTCTTCACGTACACCCCCACCCGAGTACGTCGCGCAACCTGCAGAAGCACTTCACGCACACCCCCACTCCCAGCGCCGTGAAGGAGTTACGCATGCACAGGAAGCGGAAGTTGGCCGCGATGATAGGTGCGGGCCTGGCACCGGTCCTCGCCCTCACGCTGCCGACCGGTTCGGCGAGCGCGCACGGATATGTCAACGCACCGGCGAGCCGGCAGGCGCAGTGCGCCGCAGGCACGGTCGCGTGCGGCGAGATCAAATGGGAACCGCAGAGCGTCGAGGGGCCCAAGGGCCTGCGCAGCTGCAGCGGCGGCAACGCGCGCTTTGCCGAGCTGGACAACGACAGCAAGGGGTGGCGGGTCAGCGACGTGAGCAGGACGCAGACCTTCACCTGGACGTTCACGGCGCGCCACCGCACCGCGAACTACGAGTACTTCGTCGACGGCACGAAGGTCGCCACGATCGACGGCGGCAACCAGCAGCCGCCCGCCACCGTCTCGCACCAGGTCAACCTCGGCAGCGCCACCGGCAGGCACAAGGTGCTCGCCGTCTGGAACATCGGCGACACGTCGAACGCCTTCTACGCGTGCATCGACGTGAACATCCGTTAGGGCAGGTGTCTGGGCCAGGCGTCCTTGACGTAAATCTCTCCGGTCATGGCCCTATGAACTGATACGTCCTCTGGCTACCCTCCGCCGCATGATTTCCACGGTTGTCTGGGGTACCGGAAATGTCGGCCGCGCGGCCATCCGTGCCGTCGAGGCCCACCCGGCGCTGAAGCTCACGGCCGTGCTCGTCCACAGTCCCGACAAGGTCGGCCGCGACGCGGCCGACCTCGCCGGGCTCGACGGGCCGTCGGGCGTCGCCGCGACCGACGACATCGACGCCGTCCTCGCGGCCTCGCCCCAGGCCGTGGTGTACGCGGCCTCCGGCGACATCCGCCCCGACGAGGCCCTCGACGACGTCGGCCGGGCGATCCGGGCCGGAGCCGTCGTCGTCACCCCCGCGCTCTACGCGCTCTACGACCAGCGCAACGCCCCGCCCGAGCTGCGGGATCCGGTCGTCGCCGCCATTGCCGAGGGCGGCGGCTCCCTCTTCGTGTCCGGCGTCGACCCCGGCTGGGGCAACGACGTACTGCCGCTGTTGATCAGCGGACTCGGCAGCACCGTCGACGCGATCCGCTGCCAGGAGATCTTCGACTACTCCACGTACGACCAGGAGGATTCCGTACGCCACCTGATCGGCATGGGGCATCCGATGGACTACGAGCCCCTGATGCTCGCCGAGACCGTCCCGACCATGGTGTGGGGCGGCCAGATACGGCTGATGGCCAGGGCGCTCGGCGTCGAACTCGACGACATCCGCGAGACGTTGGAGCGCCGCGCGCTCGACGCCTCGGTGACCACGCGCACGATGGGCGACTTCGAGAAGGGCACCCAGGGCGCCGTGCGGTTCGAGGTGCAGGGCATCGTCGGGGGAGAGCCCCGCATCGTCATCGAGCACGTCACCCGCATCCACCCGTCCTGCGCACCGGACTGGCCGACGCCGCCGGACGGCGCGGGCGCGCACCGGGTGATCATCGAGGGCCGTCCGCGCATCGAGGTGACGGTCGAGGCCACCGACGAGGGCGAGAACCGGTCAGCGGGCGGCAACGCCACCGCGGTCGGCCGTCTGGTCGGCGCCATCGACTGGCTCGTGGCCGCGGAGCCCGGACTCTACGACGCGCTCGACATCCCGCTGCGCCCCGCGACAGGCAAGCTCGGAAGGAGCCAGAAATGAAGATAGACATCCCCGAGGGGCAGGAGCCGATCGGGTACGTGTGGGGTGACATGGTCCCCGGCATCGGCATGGCCGCCGCGAACTTCTCCCTGTCGGTGTACGAGCACACGACCCTGGGACTGCGGGAGTTCGAGGCCGCGCGGCTGCGTGTCGCACAGATCAACGGGTGCCTCTTCTGCCTCGACTGGCGGACCGAACGCGAGGGGCAGAAGGTCGAGGATGAGTTCGCCGAAGCGGTGACCCAGTGGCGTACCACCGACGCCTTCGACGACCGGACACGCCTTGCCGCCGAGTACGCCGAGCGGTACGCCCTGGATCACCACGGCCTCGACGAGGAGTTCTGGACGCGGATGACCGCGCACTACAGCCAGCACGAGATCGTGGAGCTGAGCATGAGCATCGGCTCCTGGCTGGCGTTCGGCCGACTCAACCACGTGCTCGGCCTCGACGCGGTGTGCGTCCTGCCGGGGCACTGACGCCTGCTGCCCCGGCACCGGGAGGACGCGGCTACAGATCGGTCGCGATGATCTTCTCGATGTTCCGTTCGGCGAGCGCCGTGATGGTGACGAACGGGTTGACGCTCGTGTTGCCGGGGATCAGCGAGCCGTCGATGACGTACAGGCCCGGATGCCCGTGCAGACGGCCGTAGTTGTCGGTGGCCTTGTTCAGGACGGCGCCGCCGAGCGGGTGGTAGGTGAGGTGGTCGCCCCAGATCTTGTACGTGCCGAACAGATCGGTGCGGTAGATCGTCCCCTCCTTTGAGTTGATCTTGTCGAAGATGGTCTTGGCGGCATCGATGGACGGCTGCTTCCATGCCGTCTGCCAGTTCAGCTCCGCCTTGCCCGCCGCGGCGTTCCAGGAGAAGGACGCACGGTTCGGGTTCTTGGTGATCGACAGGTAGAACGAGGCGTACGTCTCGATCCCGGTGGGCAGTGGTGCCACCTCGGCGAACGCGCCGCCGGCCGCCCAGTTGTCGATGCCGGCGGTGGGGATGGACGACTGGACCTTGCCGGTCGGGTCCCACAGGTGGTTGGCGCGGCCGCACATGACGTTGCCGTTGTCGCCCCAGCCCTTGCCGATCTCCCCGTTCAGCTGGGGCAGCGCGCCGGTGGCTTTCAGTTTGACCAGGAGTTTGCTGGTGCCGACGCTGCCGGCCGCGAAGAACACCCGGTCCGCGGTCACGGACTTGGTGGCGGTGGTGGCGCCGCTGGTGTTGAGCTGCTCGATGACGACGGTGTACCCGCCGCCGGACGCGGGGGAGACCGTGGTGACCTTGTGCAGCGGGGAGATGGTGACCTTGCCGGTCGCTTTCGCCTTGGCGATGTAGGTCTTCTGGAGCGACTTCTTGCCGTAGTTGTTGCCGTAGAGGATCTCGCCGGCGACCGCCGACTTGGGGACCGTTCCGGCCGCCTCCTGCTTCATGTAGTCCCAGTCGTAGACGCCCGGCACGAAGACGAAGGGGAAGCCGGAGCGCTGGGCGTGCTTACGGCCGACGCGGGAGTACTGGTAGCAGTCGACGCTGTCGAACCAGGCCGGGTCGATGGTGCTGACGCCGAGACCGGCGTTGGCGCGCGGGTAGTACGTGGAGTACATCTCGTCGGCGTTGACCGACGGGAGGATGGCGCCGAAGTTCTCGCGCTTGGGCGTGACGGCCATGCCGCCGTTGACCAGTGAGCCGCCGCCGACACCGCGCCCCTGGTAGACGATGATGCCGCCCATCTCCTCGGCGTCGAGGATCCCGGTGTAGCGGGGGATGTCCTTGTCGATCGGGAAGCCGAGGAAGTTGCTCAGGGGCTGTTTGGTCCTGGTGCGCAGCCAGTAGGAACGGCCGTCGGGCGAGGTCGTGTGGGCGAAGATCTTGCCGTCGGACCCGGGGGTGTCCCAGGCCATGCCCATCTCGATCATGTGGACGTCGACGCCCGCCTGGGCCAGGCGCAGGGCGGCGACGGAGCCGCCGTACCCGGTGCCGATCACCAGGACGGGGACGCGGGCTCCGTCGCCGATGGGTCCGGCCGCGGCCAGGGCGTCCGCCTGGGCGGCGGCGGGGATGGTCTGAGCGGAGAGGGTGACGGCGCCGAGAATAGAACCAGTTCCAGCTAAGAATCTTCGCCGCGTGACGCCCTCTGGATCGGTGATGCGCGTGGTAGTGCCACTCATGTGACGTTCCTCACTCTCGTAGGAATGGGAACGAGTTCTACTGCTACTGGCTCATTAAGTCACTGCATACCTAGAGGTAACTTCTGTCCGATCTTGTACCTATGCGCCACCGTCGCCCAGGAGTTGTTTCCTTGCCAGGTCGACGTCGAAGTCTCCTCGCGGGTACTGCGGATCCAGCTCGCCCAGGTGCTCCAGGAGCAGGCTGCTGATCGCCCAGTTGCGGTACCACTTGCGGTCCGCCGGGATGACGTACCAGGGGGCGTGGGCCGTCGAGCAGCGCTCCAGCGCGATCTCGTACGCCTCCTGATAGGCGGGCCACAGGGCGCGCTCCGTGATGTCGCCCGGGTTGAACTTCCAGTGCTTGTCCGGGTTGTCGAGGCGTTCGAGCAGGCGGCGCCGCTGCTGCTCGTAACTGATGTGCAGGAAGCACTTGATGACGGTGACGCCGTCGTCGGCGAGGCTCTGCTCGAAGCGGTTGATCTGGCCGTAGCGGCGGCCTAGCTGGCGGCGGGGGGCCAGTTCGTGGACGCGGGCGATGAGGACGTCCTCATAGTGCGAGCGGTCGAAGATGCCGATCTCGCCGGGCAGCGGCAGGGCTCGCATGATGCGCCAGAGGAAGGGGTGGCTGCGCTCCTCGGGCGTCGGTGTCTTGAAGGCCTTGATGCGGCAGCCGGAGGGATTGAGCGGGCCGATGACGTGCTTGACCGTGCCGCCCTTGCCGCTGGTGTCCATGCCCTGGAGCACGAGGAGGATGCGGCGGCGGTCACCCGCGGTGCTCGCCGCGTAGAGCCGCTCCTGGAGGTCGGCGAGGTGTTCGCCCATCCGTGCGGTGGCCAGGACCCCGGCGGCCTTGTCCGCCGGTCCCGCCGGGGTCGCGTCGGCGGCGTACGAGGAGAGGTCGACGCGCTCGCCTTCGGGGATCCGCAGCAGTTCGCGGAGCGGGGCGGGGGCCTTTCCGGGTTTTCCGCCGTCCTTTTTGTTCTTCTTCTTGTCCTTGGCCACTGAGTGAACCCTTCCTCTGGTTTCCCTCGATGGTCGCCGTGCGGGCTGGGGTGCGCCACTCAGTTCAGGCCTGCGGGCAAGCCTTGTAAAGAAACCTTTCTAAAGGTACCTTTACATCATGTCGGAGACCTCTGGACCCGCCTCCCCGGACGGCGCGCCGCCCCGCAGTATTCGCCTCACCGACCCCCGCGCCCTGCGGGCCTACGCCCACCCCACGCGCATGGCCCTGGTCGGCCTGCTGCGGCGGAGCGGGCCGTTCACGGCCACCCGCGCCGCCGAGCTGACCGGCGAGTCCGTGGCCAGCTGCTCGTACCACCTGCGGATGCTCGCGAAGTACGGGCTCGTCGAGGAGGCGCCGGGCGGCCGGGGGCGCGAGAAGCCGTGGCAGGCGACCGCCCGGTTCACCGACTGGCCCGGCTACAGCGAGGACCCGTCCGTCGCCGAGGCGTCGGACGCGCTGAACACCGCCGTCGCCGAGCGGTACTTCGAGCGCATCATGCGGGCCAAGGAGCAACGGCACCTCCTGTCACGCGACTGGCAGGAGGCGGAGCAGTTCGGCGACACGTTCCTCTACCTCACCCCGGAGGAGCTTGCCGACATCGGTGAGGGGATGGACGACCTGCTGCGTCCCTACGAAGACCGCGCCGTCGACCCGTCCCTGCGCCCCGAAGGAGCGCGGCACGTCAGCGTGCTGCGGATCGCCTTCGTGGACCAGGAGATTCCCGGGGGCGACCCCGGCGGCGACGCGGACGCCGACCGGTGAAGCTCGCGGAGCGCATACCCGGCCTCCTCCGCGAGCGGACCTTCCGGAGCTACTGGACCGGGCAGACCATTTCCCTCGTCGGCGGCGAGATCTCGCTGATCGCCATCCCGCTCGCCGCCGTGCTCGTCCTCGGCGCCGACGCCGCCGAGATGGGCTGGCTCAAGGCGGCCGAGCTGCTGCCCGCGCTGCTCCTCAATCTCCCGCTGGGCGCGTGGGCCGACCGGCAGGCAAGGCGGCGGCGCGCCATGATCGCCGCCGATCTGGCCCGCGCGGCGCTGCTCGTGACGCTTCCGGTCGCGTATCTGCTCGACGTCCTCACGCTCGGGCAGCTCTATGCGACGGCGTTCGCGATCGGTGCGCTGACCGTGCTCTTCGACGCCTGCAACAACACCCTGTTCGTGGCGCTGGTGCCCCCCGAGCACTATGTGCGGGCCAACTCGCTGGTCAGCGGCAGCCGTTCGATGTCCTGGCTGGCGGGACCCGGGGCCGGCGGGCTTCTCGTGCAGATCCTCACCGCCCCCTTCGCCCTGCTCGCCGACGCCTTCACCTACCTCGTCTCGGCCCACTTCCTCGGGCGGATCGAACCGGTCGAGCCCGTGCCCGAACCCGTGGGCAAGGGGCACTTCACGGCGGGCCTGCGATGGGTGGTCAAGGAGCCTTCGATGCGGGCGCTGTTCGCCTGGTCCGGGACCATCCAGTTCTTCAACTACATGTTCCACACGCTCTTCGTGCTCTACGTGACGGTCGAACTCGGCCTGGGCGCGGGCGTTCTCGGCGCGATACTGAGCGCCGGTGCCGTCGGCGGTCTCATCGGCGCGGCGTGCAGCGGGAGGATCGTGCGCCGTTTCGGCATCGGACCCTCGATCCTCTGCGGCTCCGTGGGATTCACCCTGCCCCTGGTGCTCGTGCCGCTCGCCGACGGTCCGCTGCCGCTGATCGTCGGCACGCTCTTCCTCGCCGAATTCCTCAGCTGCGTCGGTGTGATGGTCATCGACATCGCCGCGGCGTCCCTCCAGATGGTGCTGATCCCGCAGGCCATCCGCTCACGCGTCATGGGCGCCTTCCGCACCCTGAACCACGGCTTCCGCCCCCTGGGCGCCCTGCTCGGGGGCTTTCTCGGCTCGGCCATCGGGCTGCGCCCGACGCTCTGGATCGGCACGGCCGGAGCGGTCCTCGCGGTGCTGTGGCTGCTCCCGTCGCCCGTGCCGGGCACCCGGGAGCTGCCGGAGCCCGTCGCCCAGGACTCCGTGCCCGCCTAGAGGGCCGTCATGGGCCTCAGCCTGCGTCCAGGACCGGCACGTTGGGAGCGAACGCCTGGACCGCGGCCCGCAGGCCCTCCGGGTCCAGGCGCCAGAGGTTGACCGCGCGGCTCGCCAGGAAGAGCTCGTGGTCGACGTGCGGGGCCAGCGCGGCCGTCTTCTCCGGGGTGAGCGCCGAGTTAGGGCCGGGCAGGAGCGGTGCTCCGGGGCGGCGCCGGACGCCGATGTAGTGCATCGCCGAGCCCGTCATCCGCTGCTGCCACGTCACGAGCGCCGTGATGTCCTGCCACGGCACCTGGGCGGTCTGCGTGGGGTAGCGGGCCGGAGCGCCTCCGAGCAGCACGCCGGTCCCGTCGACCCGGAACGCGGTCAGACGCTTCCAGCCCGCGCCGCCGAAGAGCTGGGCGGGGCTGCGGGTGAAGTGCGCCTCGTAGGCGGGGGATTGCGTGTCGGCCATGGTCAGAGGCTATCGAGGCCTGCGCGATGCGATTTCGGCGGACCCAGGGGCCAGGCCTGACGCGCCGTGCCCACTGCGCGAACCATTGACATCCCATCCCGGCGTAGAGAAGCTCCATCACGCCCGTGTTAACGCTAACACCGGGCCGACACACACCTGGGGGAGCCACCCATGTCAGGTAGTCGTCACCGCCTCCATCCCGCGCCAGGCACCCCGCTCGACCGCCGCACCCTCCTCGCCGCGGCCGCCGCCGGAGCGCTCGCCACGGCCTGCGGGACCGCGAGCGGCCAGCCTCCCGGCAAGGTCGCCGTGCTCGGTGACAGCGCCGCCTGGGAGAAGCCGATGGCCGCGGCGGGGGCCGCGATGAAGAAGGTGGCGGGCCTGCGGCTCGTGCCGGAGGTCAATCCGTCCCTTGAGTCGTTCGAGCAGGTCGTCAAGTCATCGCTGCGCACCAGCAAGACGCCGGACATGCTCAAGTACTGGTCGGGCTACCGGCTCCAGGACCTCGCCCGCACCGGCGGCATCGTCGATCTGACCCGGCAGTGGGACAGCGCCGTCGCGAAGGGGTGGGTCGACGCCTCCTTACGGGACGCGTTCACCTATCGGGGCCGGGTCCACGCCCTGCCGATGAACCTCGCGTACTGGGTGTTCTTCTACAACATCGAGGTGTTCGAGGAGCACCGCCTCCAAGTCCCCGAGACCTGGGGCGACTTCCTCGCCGTCAGTGCGCGGCTCAAGAAGAGCGGGATCACCCCGCTGCACGGCTCGGCGGCCGACCGCTGGCCCGCCTTCATCTGGTTCCAGGAGGTCCTCAGCCGCCAGGACCCGCAGTTCTACGAGGACTTGATGAACGGCCGGGAGCGATACACCGACCCGCGCGCCGAACGCGCCCTGCGCACCCTGGAGTCCTTCTTCGACAAGGACTGGTTCACCTCCATGGACATGAGCCACGCAGACGCCGCCGCCGCGCTCGTCCACGGCAAGGTCGGGATGGTGCCCTGCGGCACCTGGCTCGGCTCGACGCTGGTGGGCGCGGGCGGAAGGCCCGGCAAGAACCTCGGTGCCTTCGTGCTGCCCATGGCGGACCCGAAGGCCCGGCCCTGCGTCATCTTCGAGTCCAGCGCCCTCGTCTCCACCGTCAAAGGGCCCGACCGGGCAGAGGCGCTGGAGGCGGCAGGCCACTGGCTGGAGCCCGCCGTCATGAAGGCCTTCTCGCACAGCCTCCAGGACGGCTGCCCCAACCCGAAGGTGGAGCCCCCGAACCCGATGATCGCCGGGCTCGCGAAGAAGGTCCGCGGCGACAGGCTCTGGCTGCTCAACCGCTTCTGGGAGCAGGGCCCGCCCGAACTGGTCGAGGCGACCGTCGACGATCTCGCCGGATTCCTGCTGAACCCGTCATCGGCCCGCGGGACGCTGCGGACCATGCAGGACCGCGCGGACGAGGCATGGCAGGTATGGCGGGAGGCGGAGGAGACATGACCGAGATCGTGACCCCCGCCCAGCGGGCCGCGAAGCCCGTGCGCGTGCGCCGCCGCGTCCCGACCCGCACCCCGCACCAGGCCACCCGCGCCGCCCGCGGCAACGGCCGACTCGGCGGACCGCTCGCCGCCCTGCCCTGGGCGCTGCCCGCCTTCGCCTTCGTCGGCGTACTCCTCGTCTATCCGTTCTTCCGCAGCGTCTACGACAGCTTCTTCGAGGACAACGGCTTCACCAGCAGCTTCACCGGCTTCGACAACTACGCGCGCCTCGCCGACGACCCGATCTTCGGCCGGTCGCTGCTCAACACCCTGATGTGGGTGGCGGGGACCCTGCTGCTGCCCGTCCTCGCCGGTCTTCTCATCGCCGTCGCCACGCACCGGACGCGGTTCGGCGGCATCGCCCAGCTGGTGATCGTGCTGCCGTACGCGATCTCCGCCGCGGCCACCGCCGTCCTGTGGAACTTCATGCTGACCTCCGACGGCGCGGTCAATCAGGTGCTTCGCGGGGTCGGCCTCGACTCGTGGGCGCAGACCTGGCTCCTGGAGTGGCCGCAGAACACGCTCTCGATGATCGTCGCCAGTACGTGGCAGGCCACCGGGCTCAATGTCGTCCTCTTCGCGATCGGACTCCGTGCCATCCCTCAAGACACCGTCGAAGCCGCCCAGTTGGACGGGGCGAGCGGCTGGCGGATGTTCCGGTACATCACGCTGCCCCAGCTGCGGGCCGTGACGGTCGTCGTGGTCGGGATGGCCGTCGTGAACAGCCTCAAGGCGTTCGACATGATCTGGATCCTCACCAAGGGCGGCCCGTCGCGCTCCTCCGAGACCCTCGCCCTGAGCATGTACCGCGAGGCGTTCCGGCTCTTCCACATCGGCTACGGATCGGCGATCGCCCTCGTCCTGTCGGTGATCGTCGTCGCCTCCTCCTGGATGTACCTGCGCCGCCAGATGCCCGAGGCCGACGCCCGTGCCGCCACCGCCAAGGCCTGAGGAGGCACCTGATGGGTCGCACCGTGCGCCATCTCTTCATCGCCGGATGCGTGCTGCTCTGGCTGATCCCGCTCTACCTCCTCGTGGTCAACGCGCTGACGCCCGCCGCCGATTACACGGGCAAGCCCGACTGGACCGTCCAGGGCTTCGACCTCGTCGAGAACCTCAGGACCGCCTGGAACGTGGCGGGGATCGGCGACAGCTTCCAGGCCTCGCTGCTCTACGCCGTGGTGTGCGGACTCGCCGCGGTGCTCATCGCGGCCATGGCGGCGTTCGCCGTCGTGGTCCTGCCGATCCCCAGGCCCGCCTTCTGGTTCTGGCTGATCTACTCCGGCACGCTCTTCCCGCTGCAGATGTTCCTCGCCCCGCTCTTCGGCCTGTACGCGGACGCCGATCTCTACGACACGAGGCTCGGGCTCATGCTGATCTACGCGGCGTGGGCGGTGCCGTTCGCCTTCTTCCTGATCCGCAATCAGATGACCACCATGCCTCCCGAATTGACCGAGGCGGCGCTCATCGACGGTGCGTCCTTCCGGCGGATCTTCTGGCGCATCCACGTACCGCTCATGAAGGCGGGGCTCGCCGCGGCCTTCATCTTCCAGTTCACGGCCGTCTGGAACGACCTGCTCCTGGGCATCACGCTCAGCCGCAGCCCCGACGTCCAGCCGGTGATGGCCGCCCTGACCACCCTCAACAACGCCTACTCCTCGACGGGACCGCCCGTCATCCTGGCCGGCGCGCTCATCGTCTCCGCGCCCACGCTCCTCCTCTTCCTGGTGTTCCGCGGCCTGTTCCTGCGCGGCGTCACCGCATCCGCCCGCTGACCACCGACCCGACCACCCTCCGGGAGTCAACCGCATGACGACACGGGCCCTCGTCCGCACCACCGACTGGGACAACGACCGGATACGCGACAGCCTGCGCTCCTCCGTCGTCACCGCGGAGGGAAGCCTCGGCGGCAGCGCGCTGCGGCTCACGGAGGAACCGCTCCTGCGCAGGGCGGCGGACGGCGACGGCCTCACGCAGTCGCTGCGGATCGAAGCGGTCAACGGGTCCGTCCTGCCTGCCGAGTTCACCGTCCGCACCGAGTCAGGGACCGCGCTGCCCGTCGAGCGGCTCCCCGGGCCCGGCGGCTCCGTACGCCTCATGGTGCCCGCCGTCGATACCGAGACCCGCCTCACCGTCTGCCTGCCGGACGCGGGCGAGGGCGCAGAGGGCATCGAGGTACGCCTCACCCCGCAGCGCCGGTGGACCCTCCACCTGATCCACCACTCCCACCTCGACATCGGCTACACCGACCCCCAGGGCCACGTCCTTGCCGAACACCTCTCCTTCCTCGACTCCTGCCTGGAGCTGACCCGGGCCACCGACGACCGGCCCGCCGAGTCCCGATTCCGGTGGTGCGTCGAGTCGTTGTGGTCGTTCCAGCAGTGGGCGGACGCCCGGCCCGCCGAGCAGGTCGATGAGTTCGTACGCCGTGTGCGCGAAGGACGCATCGAGCTGACCGCCCTGCCGTTCAACCTGCACACCGAGACCTGCTCCACGGACGAACTGCACGAACTGCTCCGCCTCGCCCACGACGTGCGCGACCGGCACGGCGTCACGTTCACCTCCGCCATGCAGACCGACGTGCCGGGCGCGGTCGTCGGCCTGGTCGACGCCCTGTCCGCCGCCGGGGTCAAGTACCTCTCCGTCGCGCACAATTGGGCAGGCCGCTCCGTGCCCCATCTGGTCGGTGGCGAGAAGCTGCCCCGGCTCTTCCGCTGGCGCGCCCCCAGCGGCAACAGCGTCCTCGTCTGGGTCACCGACACCCCGCACGGCCTCGCCTACATGGAAGGCCCGCTGCTCGGCTTCGACACGGACTACCGGGACGTCGACGACCTGCTGCCCGCCTATCTGACCTCCCTCGCCACCAACCCGTACCCCTACCGCGGCGGCATCTTCGGCTGGGCCATGGACCAGGCCGAGATCAAGCGCGAGCCCTACCCCTGGGACGTGCTCCATCTGCGCGTCCAGGGCAAGTTCGGCGACAACGCGCCGCCCCGCCGCATCATCGCCGACACCGTCCGCCGCTGGAACGAGACCTGGGCCCACCCCCAGCTGCGGCTCTCGCGCAACGAGGACTTCTTCACCGACGCCGAGGCCAGGATCGGCGACGCGATACAGACCTTCGAGGGCGACTGGACCGACTGGTGGGTCGACGGAGTCGGTTCCGGTGCGCGGCCGCTCTCCCTGGCCCGTACCGCCCAGTCCGTGGTCGCCGACGCCCAGACCATCGGCACGTTCGCAGGCATCCTCGGCGCCACGGGGGCCGAGGAGGACAGTGCGGACGCCGCCGGGGTCTACGAGGCGGTGTCGCTCTTCGACGAGCACACCTGGGGCGCCGGCGACCCGTGGACCCACGGCGACGAGGGCGGCCACTGTGGTGAACACCAGTGGCACTGGAAGTACGGGCAGGCGATGCGCGCCCACGACGACGGGAACGCGCTCCTGAGCAGGGCGAGCGCCCGGCTCGGGCAGCGGCTCGCGGCGACGCCGGGCGCCATGGCGACGTACCACGTGATCAACACCTGCTCCTGGCCGCGCACGGACGTCGTACGGATCTTCCTGCCGGAGAGCAGCGTGCCGCTGGAGCAGCCGGTGGCCGTGCTCGACGCCCGCGAGGGACGGCGGCTCGCCCACGAGGAGCAGCCGCAGACCAATGACGACCACCGGGACGCAGGACGTTTCCTGGTGGTGCGCGTGGACGAGGTGCCGCCCGCGGGATCGGTGCGCCTGGACATCACGGCCGACGCCTCGCGCACCGCCGAGCGGTCTGCGGCCACGGTCGTGAAGGCCGCCACCGGCTGGAACCCCACCGGGGGCACCGAAAGGGAGGACCCGGCGCGGACCGCCGCCGCGGCGCTCGCCCGCCCCGAACCCACGCTCCTGGAGAACGAACACCTCGCCGTCCGCGTGGACCTGGCGCACGCCTGCATCGCCTCCGTCGTCGACAAGGCGACAGGGCGCGAACTCGTCCGCCCCGACGCGACCGTCGGCTTCAACGGCTACATCCACGACAGCTACACCACCGCCGGAGCCTTCAACCACAACTCCAGCCGCACGACGGCCTCCGACCGCCTCGAACACCTCGGCAACCGCGCCGTCGCCCCGCCCGCCGCGCTCATCGCCCGTACTTCCACCGCGATCGCCGAGTCGATCACCTACGAGACCCGCCCGGCCGGGGCCAACCGGCTGCGCACGACCCTCACCCTGCCCGTGGGCGTGCCCCGCCTCGACATCGAGAACCGCATCGACAAGGACGCGACGCTGCGCAAGGAGAGCGCCTACTTCGCGTTCCCCTTCGCCTTCGACGAGCCGGTCGTCCGGATGGAGGCATCCGGCGGCCTCACCGGCACCTCCCTGCCCGTGGTGCCGGGTTCGGCGCTGCACATGCGGGCCGTACGCCGCTGGGTGACCCTCGCCGACGACGGACTCGCGGTGGCCTGGTCCACGCAGGACGCGCCGCTGGTGCAGTTCGGCAACATCGCGCTGCCGTACGCGCCGTTCCCGAAGACGATGGGGCACGACGAGCCCGCCACCGTCTTCTCCTGGATCCACAACAACCTGTGGGACACCAACTTCCCCAGTGAGCAGGGCTTCGAGTTCACCTACCGCTACAGCCTGGCCTGCGGCCCCACCGCCGACGGACTCGGCCCCCGGACCGCCGCGGCCTGGAGCCGCCCGCTGCGGGCCGTGCGGGCCAGGGGAGCGGAGGGCGGCGGCGAGGCGTCGCTCTCCTTCGCCGACCTCGGGGACGCGCGGGTCCGCCTGGTCGGGGTCACGGCGCCGGGGCCGGGCGAGGTCCTGCTCCGGCTCCAGTCCTTCGCGCAGGAGCCGGTGGCCTGCCCGGTGCGGGTCCACTTCCCGGTCGCGTCGGCGCACAGCGCGGACTACTTGGGGTCGACCGGCGGCGAACTGCCGCTGTCCGACGGCCTGGTGACCGTCGGCATCCCTGCCCTCGGTACGACGGCGGTGCTGTTCGTACGTCGTCCCTGAATCCCTCGTGAAGAACCACCGCACGCCCGTGAAGCACCACCGCAGCCCGTGAAGAACCACCGCAAGAAGGAGCATGCGTGTACCGGCTCGACCCGCGTTACCCCCCGGCACCGGGGACCGTACTGGCCGACGGCTGGGAGGCCGTCGCCGCCCAACTGCCCTCCGAGCCCGCGGTCGTGGCGGTCGAAGGGCCACCGGCCGCCGACTGGGAGACCATCGCCGCCCGGCTCACCGCCGCCTGCTCCCTGCCCGTACGCAGTCTCGACATCCGTACGCGCTACGCGTCCCCCGCCGTGGTGCGTCGCCGCACCATGAGCGCCCCGGACGCCGACGACCCCTACTACTGCAGGCTCGCGGAGAACCCCCTGTCCGACCTGTTCGACGAACTCCCGCGGGACGACGGCGACCTGGAGGGGCTGCTGCTCGTCTACGGCCCCGGCGCCTCGCTGGTCCTGCACGACGTGCTCTGGTACGCCGATCTGCCCAAGCGGTACGCGGAGTCCGCCGTGGCCTCCGGTGCGGGGGAGAACCTCGGACTGCCCGGTGAGCGGGCCGAGTTGAAGCGGCTCTTCTACGTGGACTGGCCGATGCTCGACCGCCACCGTGACGCGGTCGTCGGCCAGCTGGACGGCTGGGTGGACGTGCAGGACCCCGGGCGGCCCGTGTTCCTCGACGGCCACGGCCTGCGGGAGAGCTACGCCGGTCTCGCGCGTCGCCCCGTTCGCACCAGGCCGTACTTCAACTCCACGCCCTGGGGTGGGCATTGGGGTCAGCGAGCGCTCGGCTTCGGCCCCGGCGCACGCAACACCGCCCTCGGCTACGAACTCATCGCCCCCGAAGCGGGCATCCTCGTCGGACACGGCCCCGATGCCCAGGCGGAGGTGCCCTTCCAGCTCCTGTGCGTCCTGCACCCCGACGAGGTGCTCGGACCCGAGTCGCACGCCCGCTTCGGCACGTCCTTCCCGATCCGCTTCGACTATCTGGACACCGTGGGCGGCGGCAATCTGTCGGTGCACTGCCACCCCAGGGAGCCGTACATGCGCGAGCGGTTCGGCTGGCACTACACGCAGCACGAGACGTACTACATGACCCTCGGCAGCGCGGACACGCGCGTCTACCTCGGCCTGCGCGAGGACGCCGACCTCGCCCTCTTCCGCAAGGAGGTCGAGGAAGCGGCGCGCGACGGGGTGCCGATGGAGCCCGAGGACCACGTCATGACGTTCCCGGCCGAACAGGGCAGGCTCTTCATGATCCCGGCGGGCACCCCGCACGCGAGCGGTGCCGGAAACCTCGTACTGGAGATCAGCGCGACCCCGTACCTCTACAGCCTGCGCTTCTACGACTGGCTGCGACCGGACGCCGACGGCAACCCGCGCCCCCTGCCCTACGAACACGGCCTCGCCAACCTGGACACGGAGCGGCGCGGCGACGCGGTGGCACGCGATCTGGTCCAGGAGCCGTACGTCCTGCGGCGCGGCGACGGCTGGTGCGAGGAACTGCTCGGGGCGCTCGACGAGATGTTCTACGAGGTACGGCGCTACGCGCTCGACGCGGGGGCGGTCGCCGCCGACGACACGGCGGGACGGTTCCACGTCCTGAACGTGGTGGAGGGCGAAGGGGTCACCGTGCTGACCGCGGCGGGCGAGCGGCACGCGCTGTCGTACGCGGAGACGCTCACGGTGCCCGCTGCGGTCGGCGGCTACCGCATCGCATCGCGGGGAGGCCCGGCCAAGGTGGTGAAGGCGCTCGTGCGCGACCGCCGTGCCACGGGAGCGAGCCCCTCGTGAGGGCCGTCCTGGAGATCGGCGGCACCCATGTCACCGCCGCTCTGGTGGACCCGCTGCGCACCCGCGTGAGGCGGCGTGTGAGGCGGCCGCTTGATGCGCGGGGCAAGGCCGAGCACATACTCGGCACGGTCGTGCGCTGTGCCGGGGAGCTCCAGGCGCCCGCCGGTCAGGTGTGGGGCGCAGCCGTGCCGGGACCCTTCGACCACGAGAAGGGGATCGCCCGCTTCGAGGGGGTGGGGAAGTTCGACGACCTGTACGGCATCGATGTGCGCGCGGTGCTCCTCGACGGCGTGTGGCCCAGGCCCGCGGACGTGGTGTTCCTGAACGACGCGCACGCGTTCGCGCTCGGGGAGTGGTGCGCGGGAGCCGCGGCCGGTCATCGGCGCTGTGTCGGGATCACCCTGGGGACGGGGGTGGGGTCGGCGTTCCTCGTGGACGGCGCCGTGTGCCGCGAGGGCCCCGGGGTGCCGCCCGATGGCCGCGTCGACCTGCTGGCCTGGGCAGGCGCCCCGCTGGAGCACTCCGTCTCCCGGCGCGCGATCCTCGCCCGCTACGGCGGCCATGACGTGGATGTGCGGGACATCGCCGTGCGGGCGCGGGAGGGCGAGAGGTGGGCGGGGCAGGTCATCGCCGAGGCCCTCGCGGCCCTCGGCACCGTACTCGCCCCGTGCGTCCGCGACTTCGGCGCGTCGGCGGTCGTCCTCGGCGGCGCCATGGCGCTCTCCTGGGACCTGGTCGGCCCGGCGCTCGGCACCGGCCTCGGGGATACTCCGGTGAGACCGCGCCCCGGCACGCTGGGAGCGGACGCGGCGCTGATCGGAGCGGCGGAGTTTGTGGGGGCTGCCGGGCGGTGAGGCGGTCCCCAGGGAAAGGACACACGTGACGATGCCCGAACCGCGTCCCCCCGTGGACGGCCCGCCCACCCTGCGGGACGTCGCCGAGCGGGTGGGAGTCAGCGCGATGACCGCGTCCAGGGCGCTGCGCGACGACTCGCGCGTGCTCCCCGCCACCCGGGAGCGCATCCGCGCCGCCGCCGCCGAGCTCGGCTACCGGCCCAACGAAGTGGCCCGCAGCCTGCGCCTGGGCCGAGGCACGGGCCTGGTCGGACTCGTCGTCACGAACCTGGCCAACCCCTTCTACTCCCGTCTCGCCCTCGGCGTGGACTCCGTCATCGCGGACGACGGCTTCAAGACCGTCATCGGCAACACCGGCCAGGACCTGGACAGCGAGCGTGAACTCGTCGCCGACCTGGTGGCCCGCCGCGTCGACGGCATCATCGCCGTCCCCGCATCGGCCGATCAGCGCCATCTCGCGGCCGCCGCGGCCGACGGCGTGCCGGTGGTGCTCGCGAGCCGCCCGCCCGAGGGGTTCGAAGCCGACTGCGTCCTGGTCGACGACTTCGGCGGGGCCCTCGCCGCCACCGCTCGGCTGATCACCCGCGGCCACCGCCGGATCGGGTTCCTGGGCTCACCGCCCGCCGTCTACACCGGAACCGAGCGCCTGCGCGGGTACGCGGCGGCCCTCGCCGCCCATGGCCTGCCCTACGACGAACGCTACGTACGACAAGGACAGACCGAACCGCGCGAAGCCCGCCGCGCGGCGGCCGGACTCCTCGCGCTGCCCGAGCCGCCCACCGCGCTGTTCTGCTCCAACAACCGCAACACGATCGGGGCGTTCCGTGCCCTGCGCGCGTCCGGCACCGACACCGCGCTCGCGGGCTTCGACGACTTCGAACTGGCCGACGCGCTCGGCCTGCCGATCACCCTCGTCGCGTACGACAGCGACGAGCTCGGCCGGGTGGCGGGCCGCCTCCTCGCCGACCGCATGCGGGGGAGGGGTTCGGACGCCGGGAAGAAGCCCGAACCCGGTCCCGCGCGACGCATCGTGACACGCACCAGCCTGGTGGAGTACGGGAGTTGAGTGGTGCGGCGGCCGGTCTCAGGTGACCGGTGTGAGGGGCGCGGCCGACGGCCGGGCGCCTGCCGAGCGGCGGCCGAGGACGGGTTCGGCCACCCAGCGCGCGGGACCGCACAGGGTCTGGCCGTGCCGGGCGAAGAGGTCGTCGCGTGAGTCGAAGTGCCCCAGGTCCGCGAGGACATGGGCCGAGAGGTCGCAGGATGCGGCGTCGGCCGCGCAGGCCGTCGCCCCGTCCCAGTCGACCGCCGTCCGGGACAGTGCCTCGAAGAGCGTCTCCGCTCCCTCGTTCGTGAAGCCGCCGGCGCGGCGTTCGCTCAACTCGTCCAGACCGCCGAAGAGTTCGGACACCGGGAGCCAGTAGGCGGTGGTCGCCCCGCCGTGCGCCGCCCCGCCGTGCGCCGGCTCGTCGAAGCGGAACTCCGGCCACGCCAGCAGGACCTGCTCGGGGACGAGCCGTCGAAGGTGCGGGAAGCGCGCGTGCCAGAACGCGCCGTCCACGCGCAGGCCGCGCACCCGGGTGGCGACGCCGGACGCCCGCGCCACGGACTCCAGGATCGCGAGCCGCTGGCTGCACGAGCCCCGGCCGCGCCGCAGCACCTCCGACACCGGCCGCTCGTCGTGCACCGAGTACACCGGCCGCACGGTCGCGGCGATCCGCCCGTGCGCACGGCGCAGGGTGGCCAACTGGTCGGCGGGGCGGGAGGGGCCAGGCAGCGCGGGGGATCCGGACGCGGCGGCCTCGACGCTCCGGAGTAGTTCGGCGACGCGCGGGTGGCGCCAGTCGAGTATCCGCGTCGGCGCCGTGCTCCCTGCCGCATCCGCCCGTGGGCGCGGTGGCTTCACGCCTGGCCGTCCGGAGCCGGTTCCGCCTCGGCGCCCGCGCGGCGGCGTTGGCGCGAAGCCCGCAGGTTCGCGGCGTTTCCGCAGCCGCGCGTGGAGTGCCAGACGCCGCTGTTGTTGCGGGAGCGGTCGTAGAACGCCGTGGCGCAGCGTTCGTTGCGGCAGATCTTCAGGCGCCGCCACTCTCCGGTGGTCTGGGCGAGCAGTGCCTCGCACAGCACGGCGGAGGTGAGCCAGCGCCAGCCCTCGCCCTCGGGCTCGGTGGTCAGGGCGGCGTCGCCGTGCAGATTGACCTGGAGGGCGCATGAGGTGAAGCGCGCGGTCTCGCCGCTCGTCGTGCCGCACCGTGAGAGCAGGGCCCGGCGCAGCTGTTCGCGCAGCTGCCGCAGCTTGGGCAGGTCCTCTTCGGTGAGCGTGAGCCGCACCGCCGTGCGTCCCGTCGCCTCGGCCCAGGCGGGAAGCGCCACGGAGACCCAGTCCTGCGCGGCGGCCACGTCCCCGAGGAGATCGGCATCGGGTCCGCCGCCGGAGGGCGCGGTGTTCAGGATGTCCTGCACCAGCCCCAGGCCGCCGGGGACGGCGGTGGGGAAATAGCGCTCGGTGGCAGGCCAGGTCATGCGCATATCGTACGCGACCGCGGGCGACAGCAGCGTACGGCCTTAGATGCCGTCGCCGTGCCTGCCGTGCCCGCTGTGCCCACTGGGTCGGCTGGCGCCGCGAGGGCGGTCCCGGCACCTGCCGGGACCGCCCTCGGGTGGCTGTCGCTCAGGCCAGGCTCTTCAGGAGCGACTTGTCGAAGGGCAGCGCGTCACCGAGGCGGTTCTCCAGGGCCTTGGCCGCCCACTCCGGGTCGGCGATGAGGGCGCGCCCCACCGCCACCAGGTCGAACTCGTCCCGCTCCATGCGGTCGATGAGCGGGTCGATGCCGGTGGACGCGGACGGCGCGGCCCAGCCCTTCGGGCCGATGAACTCCTGGTCGAGGCCGACCGAGCCCACGGTGATCACCGGCTTGCCGGACACCTTCTTGACCCAGCCCGCGAGGTTGAGGTCGCTGCCCTCGAACTCCGGGATCCAGTAGCGGCGGGTGGAGGCGTGCAGTACGTCGACGCCCGCGTTCACCAGCGGCGTGAGCAGGCGCTCCAGCTCCTCGGGGGACTCGGCGAGCTGGGCGTCGTAGCTGCCGGCCTTCCACTGCGAGAGCCGGAAGACGATGGGGAAGTCGGGCGAGACGGCGGCGCGCACGGCCGCGACGATCTCCGCGGCGAAGCGGGTGCGGGACTCGATGTCGCCGCCGTAGCCGTCCGTCCGCCGGTTGGTGCGCTCCCAGAGGAACTGGTCGATCAGGTAGCCGTGCGCACCGTGCAGTTCGACGCCGTCGAAGCCGATGCGCTCGGCGGCCGCCGCGGCGTCGGCGAACGCCCGGATCACGTCGTCGAGGTCGTCGGCCGTCAGCGCGTTGCCCTTGGGCTGTCCGTCGAGGCCGATCGCGGAGGGGCCCGCCGGGGGAGCGGAGGGCACCGGGCCCGTGCCCTCCTCGCGCGTGATGCCGACGTGCCACAGCTGCGGAATGATCTTCCCGCCCGCGGCGTGCACGGCGTCGGCCACCTTGCGCCAGCCTTCGAGGGCGTCGTCGCCATGGAAGCGCGGGACCCGGTCGCTCGTACCGGCCGAGGCGTGATCGACGTACGTCCCCTCGGTGATGATCAGGCCGACACCGGCGGCGGCCCGGCGGGCGTAGTACTCCGCCACGTCCGCGCCCGGCACGCCGCCCGGTGAGAACTCCCTGGTCATCGGTGCCATCACGATGCGGTTGGGCAGGTTGAGGCTGCCGACGCCGAAGGGGCGGTCGAGGGTCTGGGGGGTGCGTGCGGTCTGCGACGCCGAGGTCATGCGTCCTCCTGGCAGGGAACGAGGGGTGCGATCATCCTGCGATCGATGACGTAAGCGTACGCGCTTTACTCCTGTCGCTTGCCGGAGGGCCCCACGGCGGGAACGAACCGCCGGACGGTGGCTTCGGCCGCTGCGGGGCGCGGTCTTCGCGCCCCGCACGAGGCCGGGGGCCCGGAACGAGGCGAGAATGGGGGGATCGGCACAGGCCGTCGCTGTCCACGATCGGAGTCGGTGATGCTGTTCAAGCGCGATGTGCTCGGCGCCATCGCGTCCGGTGAGATCGATCTGGCCTTCCGGCGCTGGCGCAGGCCGGCGGTGCGGCCCGGCACCGAGCTGCGCACCGAGGTCGGCGTCCTGGTGGTCGGCGAGGTGGAGATCGTGCCGGAGTCGGCGGTCACCGACCGCGACGCACGCCGGGCGGGATTCGCCGACCGGGACCGGCTCCTCGCCGACCAGCGGCCGGGCGACGACCGGCGGCTGTACCGCATCGGACTGCGCGTCGCCGGTGACGACCCACGGATCCGGCTGCGGCAGGACACGGACCTGCCCGCCGCCGAACTGGACGAGATCGTCGCGGAGCTCGGCCGCATGGACGCCCGGAGCCGACGGGAGCCGTGGACCGCGCGGATCCTTGAACTGATCCACGCTCAACCAGGCGTGCGCGCGGCCGAGTTGGCTGCCCGGCTCGGCAGGGAGACGCAGCCCTTCAAGGCGGACGTACGCAAGCTCAAGGAGCGCGGCCTCACCGAGTCCCTGGAGACGGGATACCGGCTCTCGCCCCGGGGGCGGCTGGTGCTCGGCCATCTGCGGGACCGAGGCCGACGCTGACGGAACCTCCTTGCGGGCGACGGAAATACGCGGTCGCGTGGGAGAATGCGCCGCGTGGACGGGGGGATCCTCGAGCGGGATCTTGAACTGGCTCGACTGACCGCCGCCGCACGGGAAGCGGCCGACGGGGCGGGTTCGGTGGCGCTCGTCTTCGGTGAGGCGGGGATCGGCAAGTCGAGCCTCGTGAACGCCCTGCCGGGTGCGCTGTCCGCGCAGGCCAGGGTGCTTGTCGGGCAGTGCGACGACCTCGCGACACGGCGCCCGCTCGGACCCTTCCGCGACCTGGTCGGCAGTGTGCGCGCCGAGCTGGCGCAGGCGGTGACCGAGGGCGGCGACCGGCATCGGGTGTACGACGCGCTGCGGGCCGAGCTGGGCGACCCGCCGCACCCGACGGTCCTCGTCGTAGAGGACGTGCACTGGGCTGACGAGGCCTCCCTCGACGCACTGCGGTTCCTGGTACGCCGTGTGGACCGGATGCCCGCGGTCCTTGTGCTGACCTACCGTGACGACGAGTTGAGCCGCGAGCACCCCTTGCGGCACCTCCTGGGCCAGGTGTCGCGTGCGGCGCGCGTGCACCGCGTTCCTCTGCCGCGCCTTTCGCGGAGCGCCGTGCGCACGCTGAGCGCGGCCAGCCGCCTCGACCCCGCCCAGGTGTACGCCGTGACGTCGGGCAATCCCTTCTACGTCGCCGAGGTCGTCGCGGCGGGCGGCACCGGGGACGTGCCGCCGACCGTGGTCGACGCCGTCCTCGCCCGGCTGCGCGGCCTCGGCGACACCGCGCGTGACGCGCTCGAACAGCTCGCCGTGCTGCCGTCGGCGGTCGAGCGGCCCCTGACCGACGCCCTTCTGGCGGACGGCGTATGCCAGTTGACCGCGGCGGAACGGCGCGGGCTGCTCGTCGTGACCCCCGAGCGCGTGGTGTTCCGGCACGAGATCATCCGGCGGGCCATCGCCGACTCGCTGCCCGCCGCGCGGCGGATCGAGCTCAACCGCAAGGTGCTCGCCGTCCTGGTCGCGCAGCCCGGCGCCGACTCCTCGCGCGTCGTCCACCACGCCGCCCAGGCGGGCGACCAGGACGCCATCGCGCGCCACGGACCCGACGCCGCAAGGGACGCGGCCCGCACCGGCGCGCACCGTGAGGCCGCCGCGCAGCTGCGCCTGGTCCTGCGGCAGCGCGGGCGCTACGGCCCGGCCGAACTCGCCGACCTACTGGAGCGGTTCGCCGTGGAGAGCTACACCATCGCCGACTCCCCGGCCGCCGTCAGCGCCCAGCGCGAAGCCGTCGCCCTGCGCCGCTCCCTGGGCGACCTGCGGGCGCTCGGCGCCGATCTGCGCTGGCTGTCCCGGATCCACTGGTGGGCGGGCGACGCGGACGCGGCGCAGGAGGCCGCGAGGGAAGCCATCGACGTACTCGAACAGGCCGGGGACGAGCGGCTGTTGGCGCTCGCGCTCAGCAACACCTCGCAGCTGCGCATGCTCTCCGACCGGTACGCCGAGGCCATCGGGTACGGCGAGCGCGCCATCACGCTGGCCCGGCGCACCGGCGACGCGGCGATCCTCTCGCACGCCCTGAACAACGTGGGCACCGCACGCTGGCGCGGCGGAGACCCGCTGGGGCGCCCGCAGCTGGAGGAGAGCCTGGCGGTCGCGCTGAAGGCCGACGAGGCCGAGCACGCATGCCGCGCCTACGCCAACGTCATCTGGACGCTTCTGGAGAACCTCCGGTTCACGGAGGCGGACCACTTCCTGGCGCCCGCCATGGAGTTCGCGGACCGCACGGAGCATCTGGGGTTCCTGCGCTACCTCCAAGTGGAGCTGGCGCTGCGGCAGTTCGCCGCAGGCAAGTGGGACGAGGCGGAGAAGCACGCCGAGTCCGGTGACGCGCAGGAGTTCCCGCCCGCCCGCTGCCCCGCCCTGACCGTCCTCGCCCGCGTGCGGATCCGGCGCGGCGCCGAGGGCGGCGACGAACTCCTCGCGCGGGCCTGGGAGGTGGCCGCGCGGACCCGGGAGCTCCAGCGCACGGCCCCCGTCGCGGCGGCACGGGCGGAGGCGGCCTGGCTGCGCGGTGACCACGCGGCCGTGATCGACGCCGTCGGCCCCCTGTACGGACAGGCGCGCGGCCTGGCGGCGACGCCGTACCGCGCGGAGCTCGGCCACTGGCTCGTCATGGCGGGGCGCCCCGTCCCCGCCGACGACTCGGACCATCCGTACGCCCTGCAGGCCGCGGGGCAGTGGCGCCTCGCCGCCGAGGCCTGGCGGGCGGCGGGCTGCCCCTACGAACACGCCGCCGCCCTCGCGCAGAGCCCCGCCCCGGCGGACAAGCTCACCGCGCTCGCCGGCCTCGACGCGCTGGGCGCCGAACCCCTGTCCCGGATCGTCCGCGCCGAACTGCGCGCCCTCGGCGTCGCCCGGATCCCGCGCGGCCCGCACGCGGCGACCCGTCGCAACCCCGCGGGCCTCACCGGCCGCCAGCTCCAGGTCGGACGGCTCCTGGCACAGGGCCTGACCAACATCGAGATCGCCGGGCGGCTCTTCCTGTCCGTGCGCACGGTCGACAACCACGTCCGTGCGGTCCTGGAGAAGCTCGGCGCCCGCACCCGGCGCGACGTCGCCGCCCGCGCCGCGCAGCTGGGGGTGGAAATCGGCCGCGAAAAGTAGGCAATCGCCGGACCCGAGCTGGGTGGTGGGCACGGATACCGGTGCGCGCAGGGCGGCACTAGAACGGGCTGATCGGATGCACCGATCCAACGGGGGAGCACATGTCCATCACGCCCGCACAGGCAGCGCGCAGTGAACTCGCAGGGTTCAAGGGGGAGTTGAAGGGTCCGGACGACGCCGGGTACGACGAGGCGCGCGCCGTCTACAACGCCATGGCCGACAAGCGCCCCGCGCTCGTCGCCCGCTGCACCGACGCCGACGACGTGTCCCGCGTCATCGGCTTCGCCCGCGCGCACGGCCTGCCGCTCGCGGTCCGCGGCGGCGGCCACCACGGAGCGGGCCTGGGCACCGTCGAAGGCGGCGTGGTCGCCGACCTGTCACCGCTCAAGTCGATCGAGGTCGACGCCCCGGCCCGCACGGTACGGGTCGGCGGCGGCTGCGTCTGGAGCGAGGTCGACCGCGCCACGCACGAGCACGGCCTTGCCACGCCGAGCGGCATCATCTCCTCGACCGGCGTCGGCGGCCTCACCCTCGGCGGCGGTCTCGGCCACCTCACCCGCAGGTTCGGGCTGAGCATCGACAACGTCCTGGAGGCCGACCTCGTCCTGTCCGACGGCCGCCAGGTGCGGGCGAGCGCCGACGAGAACGCCGACCTGTACTGGGCGATCCGGGGCGGCGGCGGCAATTTCGGCGTCGTCACCTCCTTCCTCTTCCGGCTCCACGAGCTGAGCACGGTCGTCGCTGGCCCCACCTTCTGGCCCGCCGAGCAGGGCGCCGAAGTCCTCGCCGCCTACCGCGACTTCCTGCCGGGAGCGCCCCGCGAGGTGAACGGCTTCTTCATGTACGGCACCGTGCCGCCGGCCCCGCCCTTCCCCGAGAACCTCCACCTGCGCAAGGTCTGCGGCGTCGTGTGGTGCCACACCGCGGGGGACCCGGACGCGGCGGCCCATGCCATGGCGCCCCTGCTCGACGCGCTGCCCGAACCGCTGCTGCACGCGGTGGGCGAGATGCCGCACCCCGTGCTGCAGTCCATGTTCGACGGGCTCTACCCGCCCGGCGACCAGTGGTACTGGCGCGCGGACTTCGTCGACGCGATCCCGGACGAGGCCGTCGCCCTGCACGCCAAGTTCGGTCCCGAGGTGCCGACCATGAAGTCGACGATGCACCTGTACCCCATCGACGGCGCCGCGCACGACCCCAGCTCCACGGACACCGCCTGGAGCTACCGCGGCGCTCGCTGGGCCTGCGTCTACGCGGGAGTGGACACAGACCCGGCAGGCGCCGACCTCATCAAGCGCTGGACCGTCGACTACTTCGACGCGCTGCACCCCTACTCGGCGGGCGGCGCCTACGTGAACATGATGATGGACGAGGGGCAGGAGCGCGTACGGGCCAGCTACCGCGACAACTACGCGCGCCTGGCCCGCGTCAAGGCCGCGTACGACCCGGACAACGTCTTCCGCCTGAACCAGAACATCGAGCCCGACCCGCGCGGGCCCGCGTAACCCCGGCGGCCCGCCCGGCGCGCTGCGGGGCGGCGGGGACCGTAGCGTGATCGTCATGTGCTGGAGCGCGACGGCCGACCTCGTGGCGGGCGCGGGCATCGCCGCCGTCGGGGTCGCGTGTGTCACCCGGGCGGCTCGCGGTGCCCGCCCGGGTGACCTGCCGCTCGCGGCGCTCCCGCTGCTGCTCGGAGCTCACCAGATCATCGAGGCCCAGGTGTGGCGGGGCGACGGCGGCACGGGCCCCGCCACCGTCGCCTGGGCCGTGATCGCGATGCCGCTGCTCGCGCTGTGGATGCCCGTGGCGGTGCTGTGCGCGGCGCCGACGAGCGCGCGCCGCCGCCTCCTGATCCCGCTCGCGGCGGGCGTCGCCACAGCGGCGGCGCTCTCCTACAGCCTGGCCACCCGCACCGTGGACGCAGAGATCCGCGGCCACACGGTCGGGTACTCGCTCGGCCTGCCCCACCCCGAGCTGATCGTCGCCGGATATCTCGTCGCCACCATCGGCTCCCTGCTCCTCTCCGGCGACCGGGGCCTTGTCCGCTTCGGCGTCCTGGTCGCCGTCGGGGCGGCGGTGTGCGTGGCGCTGTGGCGGCGGGAGTACATCTCCACGTGGTGCGCGTTCGCGGCGGTCTGCTCGGTGGTCCTGTACTTCTGGGTCAGAAGGCGCTCTCGGCCAGTTCGACGGCGGTCCGGTCCAGGCTCTCCAGGAGCGTGAACTGTGCCTCCGTCTTCGGCAGTTCATGGCGGAAGAAGTAGCGGCAGGCGCCGCGCTTGCCCGCGTGGACGTCCTCGGTGCCCGCTTCGGCCGCGAGCAGCTGCTCCAGCCACATCCAGGCGACGACCACGTGCCCGACCGCCTCCAGGTAGACGCTCGCGTTGGCCAGCGCCGTCCCAGGGTCCCCGGTGGACCAGAGCTTGCCGGTCGCGGTCGCCACCCGGCGCACGGACGCGTCGAGCGCTGCCGCGTACCCGGCGGCGTCACCGCCGGCCTCCGTGGCGCGTGCGGTGGTCCGCGCGATGCGCGCGCCGAGCAGCGCGAGACCCGCGCCGCCCTTCATGACGACCTTGCGGCCGAGCAGATCGAGGCCGTGGATGCCGTGCGTGCCCTCGTGGATGGGGTTGAGGCGGTTGTCGCGGTAGAACTGCTCGACGTTGTACTCGCGCGTGTAGCCGTACCCGCCGTGGACCTGGATCGCCAGGTCGTTGGCCGCCAGGCACCACTGCGAGGGCCAGCTCTTGGCGATGGGCGTGAGCACGTCGAGCAGCAGCTCGGCCTCCTCGCGCGCCTGCTGCGAGGCACCGGTGTTCTGCTCGTCGAGCAGCCGCCCGCAGTACAGATTGAGCGCCAAGGCGCCCTCCACGTACGCCTTCTGGGCGAGGAGCATCCGGCGTACGTCGGCGTGCTCGATGATCGGGACCTGCGGCGACGCGGGGTTCTTGGCGGCTGCCGGACGGCCCTGCGGGCGGGTGCGCGCGTAGTCCAGGGCGTGCAGATAGCCGGTGTAGCCGAGGGCGGTGGCGCCGAGGCCCACGCCGATCCGTGCCTCGTTCATCATGTGGAACATGTAGGCGAGGCCGTGGTTCGCCTCCCCGATGAGGTGGCCGACCGCGCCCGGCTCGCCGCCGGGCCGGTGGGCGCCCTCGCCGAAGTTCAGGAGGGTGTTCGTGGTCCCTCGGTAGCCCATCTTGTGGTTGAGGCCCGCGAGCACGACGTCATTGCGCTCGCCGAGCGCACCGTCGTCGCCGACCAGGACCTTGGGCACGATGAACAGCGAGAGGCCCTTCACGCCGGGCGGGCCGCCGGGGATGCGGGCGAGCACCAGATGCACGATGTTCTCCGAGAGCTCGTGCTCGCCGCCGGAGATCCACATCTTGTTCCCGAAGAGGCGGTACGTCCCGTCCTCCTGCTCCTCGGCCCGCGTCGCCACATCGGCGAGCGACGAACCGGCCTGCGGCTCCGACAGGCACATCGTCCCCAGGAAGCGGCCCTCCACCATCGGGCGTACGAAGGTCTCGATCTGCTCCTTCGACGCGTGCGCGAGGAGGAGATTGGCGTTGCCCATGGTCAGGAAGGGGTACGCGGCCGTGCCGACGTTCGCCGCCTGGAACCACGCGAAGCAGGCCTGCGCGACCACGGCGGGCAGCTGTCCGCCGCCGATCTCGTGGTCCATGGCACTGGCCAGGAGCCCCGAGTCCCCGAAGATCCGCAGGGCCTCCTTGACCTCGGGGATGACGTGCACCCGCTCACCGTCGAAGGTGGGCTCCTGGGCGTCGTTCTTCTTGTTGTGCGGGGCGAAGTGCCGCGTGGCGATCTGCTCGCTCAGCTCCAGTGCGGCGTCGAAGGTCTCGCGGGAGTGGTCCGCGTAGCGCTCCCGGGCGGTGAGCGCGGGCACGTCGAGCCACTCGTACAGCAGGAACTCGAGATCGCGGCGGGAAAGGAGCAGGGATGCCATGCGGATTCTCCATGCGGTGACGGCGGAACCGATCCCGGGGCAAGGAGCCCCGCACCCCCGATACTAAGCGGTCGCTTATGGGGTTTGTCGAGTGTCTCCCCGAGCGGGACTCCCCGGCGGGCGGGTCAGTCCTGCGCCGCGGCCTCGAATGTCGCCGCGTGGACCGCCTCGAACAGCGCCGTCACGTCCTGCCCGGTGAGCCCCGCCGACCGTGCCTCGTGCATCCACTCCGTCAGCGCGGTCTGCAGCGGGGAATCCGGTCCCGCCTGGGGGCGGGCGAGGGAGCGGGTGATGAAGGTGCCCGCTCCCTGGCGGACCTCGGCGAGGCCGGCGCGCTCCAGCTCGCGGTATGCCTTGAGTGTCGTGTTCGGGTTGACCTTGGTGGCCGCCGCGACCTGGGCCGCGGTCGGCAGCCGGTCGCCCTCCACCAGCGCGCCCATGCGCAGGGCCTGTTCGACCTGCCGCACGATCTGGAGGTATGTGGCCACACCGCTGCGCCGGTCGATGCGGAATTCGACCACTGTCCCCACTCTCTGCTCGTTTGCGGACACTTTACGTACCTGCGGTCCCTGGTCGCCCTAGAGGGGCCGCCGCGTCGACCACCACAGGACGAAGACCGCCACGGCGGCGGTGGCACCGAGCAGCAGCGCGGCGCCGGTCCACTGCATGCCCGGCATCTGGTCGTAGCCGAAGTACTCGACCACGTTGTTGACGATGCCGTGGTCCTTGACGCAGGCGTCGGAGGCCTTCTCGGTCTGCTTCGCGCAGGTGCCCCACCCGAAGAGCTGCCCGTCGGCGGTGCCGATCCAGCGGTCCGTCTCCACGACGTTGCTGCTGTTCACGAGGGCCGGGGTGTCGGCGTTCAGCGGCCACGTGATCAGGCGCGGGGTGGCGAGCCGGTCACGGAACTCGCCCCAGGCCACCTGGACGACCAGGGCGAAGAAGAAGGTGGCCAGCATGGCGGGCAGCACCCTGCGCAGCAGCATGCCGATCGCGATGCCGCTGACGGTGAGGAAGAGGGAGAGCGCCGTCAGCATGGGGCCCGTGTTGTCGAACACCGAGCCCGAGAGCCACTCCGACAGGAGAAGACCGCGGTAGGGCTCCCACCACCAGAAGAACAGCGTGGCGAGTACGACGGTGGACACCAGGACCAGCGAGAGGCACCAGCCAAGCTTGGCCGCGAGCCAGCGGCGGCGCGGCATGGACTGCGTGGTGACCAGCTGCGCGGTGCCGTGCTCCTGGTCGCTCGCGATCAGCGGGGCGCCGAGGAAGACACCGAGGACGACGGGCAGGGCGCCGAGCGCCTCGGCGATGTACTCGTAACTCTGCGGCGCCGATTCCAGACTGACGTCCTTATCCGGCCAGCCCAGGCCGGCGAGCATGTCGGCCATCGCGCCGCGTTCGTAGATGATCGTGGCCGCGCCGAGGGCGACCAGGGCGACGACGATCCACGTCGTGGTGCGGTGCTGGCGCAGGACGAGCCAGGTGAGTCCGTGCACCAGGCCCGGCTTCTTGGCGGTCTGCCCCGTGCGCGGCTGCTCGGTCAGGGTGGTGCTCATGCGGCGGCGATCCCCTCGGTCCGGATGCGTGCGTCCTCGATGCGTGCGTCGTGCGTGAACAGCGGCTCGGCGTCGGGTGAGCGGAGGTAGGCGAGCAGGACTTCCTCCAGGCTCGGCTCGGAGACCTCCCAGTCCGGGGCCAGCGGGCCGCCCGGACGCAGGAGGGCGCGGAACTGGCGCCCCTGGACCCGGAATTCGACCACCGAGTGCGGGGCGAGATCCGCGGGCGGGGCGCCGTCGGGGGCGAGTCCGGTCACCAGGGCGTGGGCCGGGACCAGTTCGTCGGTGTCGCCCGCCATCCTGAGGCGGCCGTCCGCGATGACGAGGAGGAAGTCGCACATGTCCTCCAACTCGGCCAGCATGTGGGAGGACATCACCACCGTCGTGCCGCGCTCGACGGCCTCGGACATCAGCAGGGAGCCCATCTCGTCACGGGCCAGCGGGTCGAGGTCGGCCATCGGCTCGTCGAGCAGCAGCAGATCGGGCCGCTTGCCGAAGGCGAGCGCGAAGGCGACGCGGGTGCGCTGACCGCCGGAGAGCGTGCCGACCTTGGCCTCGAGCGGGACGTTGCCGGAGCGCACGATCCGCTCGGCTGCGGCCATGTCCCAGCCGGGGTTGAGCTCCTGGCCCATGCGCAGCGTGTCGGCCACGGTGAACCGCTTGAACAGCGGCTTGTCCTGCGAGAGGAACGCGAAGCGGGGCATCGCGGAGGGATCGTCCACCGGAATCCCGAAGACGCGCAGTTCACCCTCTGTCGGGGTCACCAGGTGGGTCGCGAGCCCCAACAGGGTGCTCTTTCCGGCGCCGTTGGGGCCGACGAGACCGCAGATCCGTCCGGCGGGCAGCCGGAAGGAGCAGTCACGCAGCGCCCAGCCGCGGCGATAGCGCTTGCCCAGGCCGCGGGCCTCGAGCGCGGTCGCGCCCAGGGGTCCGGTGGCCTCGGTGGGGTCGGCAAGGGTCATGTCCACGCACGCCTCTCTCGATTCCATTAAACAATTAATGGAATCATGATCTGCGCGGCGCGGACCTGTCAAACCGCCGGGACGCCCCTCCGTCGGCTCACGGGCCCGGGAACGACGACGGCCCCTGCTCGCGCAGGGGCCGTGAGAGGTGGAGGGGGGAGCGGTCGGGTCAGCCGTTCTTCGCGCCGTTGCCCGACGCCACGGGGATGTCGCTGAGGAGGTGCGACAGCGGCTCGTCCTGCTTGGCCTGCGTGGAGTTCTCGGCGCACTGCTGGTTCTGGGGCGCCGAGAGGACCGGGATGTCCTGGACCGCGACCGGCACGAGAATGCCGACGAGGGGGCCCACGTTCGCCTTGACGGGGACACCGGCGCAGAGCTTGTTCAGGGAACTGTCGACCAGGCGCCCCTGTGCGCTCATGTCCCCCTCGGTGGTGCTGTTGCCGAACGCCTGCTCGGCACCGTTGCCGCTGAGCGAGGTCGTGCCGGTGTCGTCGCCGACGGCGGCCGCGCTCCCGGCGCTGCCGGCCAGGGCGACAGCGGCGAGGCTCAGGGCGAGGGGGAGGTTACGGGTACTCATGTCACTCCAGAACGGAAGTCAGTTGCCAGAAGGGCCAGTACATCCAGCAATGTCCCGGTCCCTGGTCAATTCGCCCGTTCGCGGAGTGTCGGCGGAGTGAAGCTGACCACGGCTGCCGACCACGCCGCGCCCGCTACGGCCGCGGCACCGACTTCGTCGGCATGGTGGACTCACGCTGGTGCGGGATCAGGGGCGAGGGAAGCTCTCCCTGCTGCACGTGCACGGTCCTGACCGGGGACGGCACCCGGATGCCCTCGGCGCGGTAGCGCTGGTGGAGCTGCTTGATGAACTCGTGCTTGATGCGGTACTGGTCGCTGAACTCGCCGACGCCCAGGATCACCGTGAAGCTGATCCGCGAGTCGCCGAAGGTGTGGAAGCGCACGGCCGGTTCGTGGTCGGGAAGGGCGCCCTCGACGTCCTTCATGACGTTCTCCACGACCTCGGTCGTGACGCGCTCGACCTGTTCCAGGTCGCTGTCGTAGCTGACGCCGACCTGGACCATGATCGACAGGTCCTGCTCGGGGCGGCTGAAGTTGGTCATGTTCGTGCCCGCGAGCTGGGCGTTGGGGATGATGACGAGGTTGTTCGACAGCTGACGCACCACCGTGTTGCGCCAGTTGATGTCGACGACGTAGCCCTCCTCGCCGCTGCTGAGCTTGATGTAGTCGCCCGGCTGCACCGTCTTCGCGGCGAGGATGTGCACGCCCGCGAAGAGGTTGGCCAGCGTGTCCTGGAGGGCCAGGGCCACCGCGAGGCCGCCGACGCCGAGCGCCGTGAGCATGGGGGCGATGGAGACGCCGAGCGTCTGCAGGACGACGAGGAAGCCCATCGCGAGCACGACGACGCGGGTGATGTTGACGAAGATCGTCGCTGATCCCGCGACGCCCGACCGGGACTGCGAGACGGACTTCACCAGGCGCGTGACCATGCGGGCCGCCGTCAGCGTCGCGGCGAGGACGAGCAGGGCGGTCAGCGTCATCGAGACGTTGCGGCCGGTCCTGGGGGTGAGCGGGAGGGCCGCGGCGGCTACGGCCGCGCCCGCGGTTATCGCCGCGCAGGGGACCAGCGTGCGCACGGCGTCGACGATGACGTCATCGCCGCTCCACCGGGTCCTGCTGGCCCGTTCGCCCAGCCATCGCAGGATCATGCGCAGCAGCAGACCCGCCGCGATGCCAACGGCCACCGCGATACCGGCGGCGATCAGGTCGTGCCATGTGAGGGCTCGCTCCATCAGTTCATTCTCCAGGTTGTGCGGGCGCGTCGGACGTATGTTCGTGGTCCGGCGCGAGCGTCATCCTGCCCCATGGGTGCGGCGCCGTTGCCGGGGGCCCGCACACAGCCTGCCGTCAACTCGGCGGGCGCAGGGCGAAATCCGACATCCCGCGCCGAACCATCTGACCTCAGGTCAGGTCAGTTCCACGGCGCCGCTCCCCGCTCTCCTCTCCCGCTCCCCTCTCCCCGCATCCCGTCACCGCTTACGGCTTGCGCGCGACTCCCGCGTACATCGACACCGCTGTCCCGTTCCGGACCTCGTCGACGCCGAGCTCCGGATGCCAGTCCGGCAGCCAGCCGATGCCGGGGTCCAACAGTTCCAGGCCCTCGAAGAACCGCTCCACCTCGGCCCGTGAGCGCGGCACGAGCGTGACGCCGCCCGCCCTGTACATCTCCACCGCCTGCCGTGTCCGCTCCGGATCGAAGTCGGCGGCAATCTGGGACAGGACCAGATGGCTGCCCGGCGCGAGGGCGGCCACGAGCCGCTCCACGACGTCGTACGCACCGTCGTCATCGCTGATGAAGTGCAGCAGGGCGTTCAGCGAAACGGCGATCGGCCGGGTGAAGTCCAGTACGCCCTCGGCCTGTTCGAGGATCTTGTCCGGTTCGCGCGCGTCCACCTGGAGGAACTCCGTCGCCCCCTCGGGCGTCCCCCGCAGCAGCGTCTCCGCGTGCGCGAGGACGGTCGGATCGTTGTCCACGTACACGACGTGCGCCTCGGGGGCCGCCGACTGCGCGACGCGGTGCAGGTTCGGCTCGGTGGGGATCCCGGCGCCGATGTCCAGGAACTGGCGTATCCCGGCCTCTCCCGCGAGGTGCCGCGTGGCGCGCTGCATGAACCAGCGGTTGTGCTGTGCGTAGTACTTGGCCTGCGGTTCGAGCGACACGATCTGGAGCCCCAGCTCCACGTCCACCGGGTAGTTGTCCTTGCCGCCCAGATACCAGTCGTAGACCCGGGCAGGGTGTGCCTTGCTGGTGTCGATCGGGTGGGTGGCGGGCGGGGGGATCGCGGTCATGCGTCAACTCCCAGTGAGAAGGCGGGCGTTCAGACGGACTTCGCGTGCGTCCGGTCATCGTGCCCGCTCGTCCCACCCGGCTCAAGCACCACTCGGCTCAAGCACCTCCCGGCTCAGGCGTCTCCTGGCTCAGGCACCACTGGGGTTCCCTCAGGCGCCACTGGGGTCGCGCAGCAGGCTGCCCGCGCCCGGCACATGCGGCGGCAGACCCAGCTCGGTCAGGACGCGGTACGCCGTCGCGGTGGCCGCCGACAGGACGGGAAGGCCGGCCGCGTCCTCCACCGCCTGGATCGACGCGAGCGACGGCATCTGTACACACGCCGAGAGGACGAGCGCGTCGGCACGGCCGAGGTCCACGCGGCGCCAGTGGTCGCGCAGGTCGGCGGGGTCGAGCCGGGCGACCGCCAGATTGTCCGGCACCTCCAGGCTGAGCGCGTCCACGACCTCGATCCCGGTGTCCTCGATGTAGTCGGCGACCAGACGCGTGAGCGGCTTCATGTACGGGGTGATGATCGCGACCCGCGACGCTCCGAGCGCCTTGATGCCGTCGAGCAGGGCGCCCGCGCTCGAGATCACCGGCGCCTGCGCGCCCTCGGAGCGCAGGGCGGCGGTGATCTCGTCCTCCGCCGTGCAGTGGTGGCCAGGACCCTGCGCCATGATCGCGACGAGGCAGGCGGTGGCGACCACGTCGGGCTTGGCGTCGGCGAGTTCGAGCGCGGCGCGCTCGGTCTGCGCGTTCATGGCCTTGAGCTGCTCCGGCGTCACGTGCTTCATGCGCATCCGGCTGCTGTGGAAGACGAACCGGTCCTGCGGGGCCACGGACTCACGGTCGCGCAGCATGCGCGGCAGCTCCGTCTCCATCGTCAGGTTCGAGCTGGGCACGATCATGCCGATGTGGTGGTCGGTGGCTGTCGTAGCTGTCGTAGCTGTCGTAGCTGTCGTCGCGGTCACTGCCACGGGATCCTCCGGATGTTCTCGTACGACTGCGCGTACGGCTATGAGTCCTCGGTGAGTCCCTCCCAGTGATCGGCGAGGGACGTGAGGAGGTGCATGACTTCTTCGCGCCGCTCGCCGCCGAACGGCTCCAGGAGCCGCTCGTCGAGCTCGCGGGCGCGACGGTTGGAGTCGTGGAGGGTGCGCTCACCCTCCTCGGTCAGATAGAGCAGCTTGCGGCGGCCGTCGTCGGCGGCCGTCCTGCGCAGGAGCAGCCCCCGGTTCTCCAGGCGCCGTGCCACGTCCGCCATCGTCGACGTGTCCAGGGCGACCGCCGACGCCATCGACCGCTGGTCGCGGCCCGGCGATGCGTCCACGGCCTGCAGCACGGCGAACTGCGGCCCGGTGAGCGTGGGGTCCACCGCGCGGATCCAGACCGCGAGGTACGCCTGGTACAGGCGCCGTACCTGATAGCCGGGCGCTGCCGTGAGGGCGGCGGGCGGACCGGGCCGCCCGTCCTGCGCAGACGTCGTGGTGGAGGTTTCGTCAGCCATGGAGCCCACTTAAGCACGGTGGTTGATCGGATCGGGCGGTCAGGTCAGCATCGGGCGCAGCGCCTCGCGCAGGGCGGAAAGGGCGGCGCGGGTGCTGTCCCAGAACAGCATGTGACCCGCGTCCGGGATGCTGCCGATGACGGCCGACGGGTGCAGCCGTGCGGCCTCGGCGGCGCCCGCCGCGGTGACGACGGGGCTGTCCGCGCCGTACAGGAGCGCCGTGGGTCCCGGCACGGAGGGCCACCAGGAGAAGAAGTCCTCGGTCTCGAAGCCGCGGTGCGTGGCGGCGATCGCCTCCGCGTCGCAGCTCGCGAGCCAGCGGGCCCGCAGCTCCTGCTCCCGGCGCGGCCAGCGCGGCCAGGACAGGGCCACCTCGTCCGCGTCGGTGCCGCGCCGGGCCTGCGCAAGCTGGTCGAGGAACGTCTCCAGAGGTGTCGGATAGGGCCCGCGTCCGGGGCCGCTCATCGGCGGGTCCCCGAGCACCGTGCCGCGCAGCGCCACCTTGCCGCGGACCGCGGTCACCGCGGCGATGCGCGCGCCCATGGAGTGCCCGAACAGGACGGGGCGGTCGAGGCCGAGCCCGGTGACGACGGCTTCGACGTCCTCGGCGTACTCATCGAGGGAGCAGGCGCCGCCGCCGTCGGAGAGCCCGCGCCCCCGGACGTCGAGCACCAACGGCCGTACGACGTCGGTGAGTTCGCGCGCCACGAAGTCCATCGTGACGGCGGGGCTCGTGATGCCGGGCAGTACGAACAGCGGGACACCGGGGCCGCCGTAGTCGAGGACGTGCAGCCGCGTGGCGCCCGAGCGGACCCAGCGGCCGGTCGCGGGGACGTCGGCCAGGTCGGCGAGGGCCGCCTGCGGCAGGCAGCGGTCGGGCGGGGTCATGCGTTCCTCCTGGCGTGCGTGAGGGTGCCGAGGTAGTCGACTGCTTCTTTGAGGTCGATGACGTCGCCGTACTTGGCCTGGATGTCGAAGAGGCTCGCCTCGTGCGGTCCCGCGGCGCGGTCGCCGACGCAGGCGCGCGGCACGAGCACCGAGAACCCGCTCTGCACGGCGTCGACCGCCGTCGCCCGTACGCAGCCGCTGGTCGTCGCCCCGCACACCAGGACCGTGTCGCAGCCAAGACCGGTGAGCAGCGCGGCGAGAGAGGTCCCGAAGAAGGCGGAGGCCCCCTTCTTCACCACCATCAAGTCCCGTGGTTCACGCGGTAGTCGGGGGTCGAGTGCCACCTCCTCGCTGCCCTCGACCAGGGACCGCATGCCCTGGGCCTTGTGCAGCCAGGTGACGGCTTCACCCGTGGCCTCGGCGGGTGTGTAGGTGATCGCGGTGAAGATGACGGGCACGTCGGCGGGGCGTCCGCTCCCGATCAACTCGCCGACCGCGCTCACCACTTCGGTGAGGTCCGCGCCCGAGGGGAATCCCTCCTCGGTGAAGCCGCGCGTGAGGTCGACGACCAGGATCGCGGGGCGGATTCCCCGGCGCACGGGAGCGCCGAATCCGGCTCGTTCGTAGGTACGTTCCGTCTCCTGGCCGTAGTTCACGAGGCCCTCCCCGGCGCGCGCAGGGCCCGCAGAGTCCGCAGCTCCCGCGCCTGTGCGCCGAGCCGGCCCAGCAGCCAGCCCTCGAAGAGACCGAGGGCGAAGGCACCGGCGACGACGCCGTACTTGGCGGCGGCCGGTCCCAGGAGCATGGAGAGACCGTCGAGTTCGGCCTCCGCCACGGGCGCGGGGCGGGCCGCTTCCCGCACCGCTCCGGGCGCAGCGGAGGGAACGCCCGGAGGTGAAGGTGAAAGTGAAGGTGCGGATGAAGGTGAAGGGGCAGGCGCCCGGTCCTGGTCGAGCAGGCTCCCCAGATTCTGCGCGAACTGCTGCAGGATCCGGTCGGACACCGTCGCGATGGCGCCCTTCCCGAACTGCGCGATCTTGCCCCGGATCACCAGATCCGTGGAGATCTTGAGCAGCGTGCCATCGGCCGCCGCGACCACGTCGAGCGCCACCTCGGCCTCCGCGTCGCCGCTGCCGTGGGTGTCGGCGCCGCGCGCCTGGACCCGCAGCCGCCGCTCCCGCGGGTCGACCTCCAGGAAGCGGACCGTACCGGCGTACGCGGCGCTGATCGGACCGACCTTGATCTTCACGGAGCCCTGCCAGGAGTCTCCGTCGCGCCCGTCGAGTGCGGCGCCCGGCATGCACGAGGCGACCCGCTCGACGTCGTTCATCAGGGCGAAGACCTCGTCCGGCGAGGCCTTGACGGGGACCGAGTTGGTGAGCTGCATCAGATCTCCTTGGGGCAGCGCCGGGCGACGGCGCACCCGTCGATCGCCTCGACGATGGTCTGGTAGCCGGTGCACCGGCAGAGGTTGGAGGCGACGACCTCGCGGATCTCGTCCTTGGTCGCCTCGGGCCGCTCGGCGAGGAACCCCTCGGCGAGCATCAGGAAGCCGGGGGTGCAGAAGCCGCACTGCAGGCCGTGGTGCTCGCTGAACGCCCTTTGCAGAACGCTCAGTTCGGCGCCGTCCGAGAGCGACTCGACGGTACGGATCCGAGCGCCGTCGGCCTGCGCCGCGAACATCAGACACGCGCGCACGGGCCGGTCGTCGACAAGGACCGTGCACGCACCGCAGATGCCGTGCTCGCAGCCGACGTGGGTGCCGGTCAGGCGCAGATCGTGCCGGAGCACGTCGACGAGGGTGCGCCGCGGCTCGGTGATCACTTCGTGCCGCTCGCCGTTCACGTCGAGCGTGAGCAGCAGTACGTCGGCGGCGTTGCCGGTGTCGGTCAGGTGGCCGGTGTCGGTCATGAGGATAGCTCCAGGTTCAGGGCGCGGTGCACCGTCTCCGGGGTGATGGGGGTGTGGTCGAGCTCGACGCCCGTGGGGAGCAGGGCGTCGTTGACGGCGTTGAGCACGGCGGCCGGCGCCCCGATGGTGCCGCCCTCGCCCGCGCCCTTCGCGCCCGTCTCGGTGAACGCGCACGGAGTCTCCAGGTGGTGGATGAGCACATCGGGGATCTCGTGGGCGGTGGGCACCTTGTAGTCCATGAAGCTGGTCGCCGACGGCTCGCCCTGGGCGTCGTACGTCACCTGCTCGAAGAGCGCGCCCGCGATGCCCTGCGCGATGCCGCCCCGGCACTGGCCCTCCACGACCTGCGGGTTGATCGCCACACCGCAGTCCTCGACGCAGACGTACCGCAGGATCTCCACCTGCCCGGTGCCTTCGTGGAGTTCGACGACGACGCCGTGGGTGGCATTCGAGAAGGTGCCGTCGTTGAAGACGTCGAAGGTGGCGGTGGCGCTCAGGCCCGGCTCGATGTCCTTGGGCAGCAAGTGCGCCTGGAGGTAGGCGACATCGGCCAGCTCCTCGTACGTGAGGATGGTGCCGTCGCGGCGCCGTACGCCCCCTTCCGTGATCTCCACCTCCCGCGGCCCCACCTCCCAGCGCGCCGCCGCGATCCGGCACAGCTTCTCGCCGAGCTTCGTCGCCGCGCGCCGCACCGCGCTGCCGCCCACCGTGATCGAGCGGCTCGCGAAGGTGCCCCAGCCGTAGGTGATGCGCTCGGTGTCGCCCTGATGGAGCTTCACCTTGCCGATGTCAAGACCGAGTTCGTCGGCGACGATCTGCGCCATCGTCGTCTCGTGGCTCTGCCCGTGGCTCATCGTGCCGGTGGTGACGGTCACCGCGCCGCTGGTGTCCATCCGGACCTCGGAGAGGTCGAAGCCGGGGACGACCCGCATCTTGCGCTGCGCGAAGGCCGCGGAGCCGTATCCGGTGCGCTCGCTGAAGCAGGAGTAGCCGATGCCGATGTGCCGCCCCTGGGCTGCCGCCGCCGCGCGCTTCTCGTACCAGCCCTCGTCCTTGACGAGCCGCTCGCACAGGTTCAGGGACTCCAGATAGGAACCCGGGTCGTACGTGATGTTGTTGACGCCCGTGTAGGGGAACTCGGTGATGACGTTGCGGCGCCGGATCTCGACCGCGTCCAGGCCCAGTTCACGCGCGGCCCGCTCGAAGAGCCGCTCCACCACCATCACGTACTGCGGACGGCTGACCCCCCGGTAGGGCGCGGTGGGCGCCTTGTTGGTGGTGACCGCCCGGCCGCGCACCCGGTAGGCGGGCACCTTGTAGACCCCGGGCATCTCCGCCGACGCCATCAGCGGCTCGATGCCCGCCGTGAACGGATAGCAGGAGTAGGCACCCATGTCGCACACCACATCGGCGTCGAGGCCGAGGATCCTGCCCTCCTCGTCGAAGGCCGCGCGCACGTCGTAGTGCTGCTCGCGCGCGAGGAAGGAGGCGGACAGGGCGTCCTTGCGGTCCTCGATCCACTTCACCGGCCTGCGCAGCCGCAGCGCGGCGGCGGCAGCGGCGATCTCCTCGCGCCCGACCACGCACTTCTGGCCGAAGCCGCCGCCCATGTCGGGCACCACGACCCGCACCGCCCTCTCGTCCAGGCGCAGACAGCGGGACGTCACCGTCCTTACCTGGTGCGGGACTTGGGTGCAGGTCTGCAGGACGAGCTGCTCATCGCGGTCGTCCCAGTGGGCGACGACACCGCGCGTCTCCAGGGGTAGGGCGTTCTGCCGGCCGGTCCGTGACGCGACGTGCACGACGCAGGCGGCGGCGTCGAAGATGTCGTCGATGCCGTCCGTGGCGAACAGGGAGACGTCCACGAGGGTGTTGCGCGCGGCCTCCTCGTGGAGCAGGGGCGCCCCGGGCGCGAGGGCGGCCTCCTCGGAGGTGACCGGTTCGAGGGGCGCGTAACTGACCTTGGCTGCTTCCAGGCCGTCCTCGACGGCGTACGCGTTCCTCGCGACGACGATCGCGACGGGCTCCCCGACGTAGCGCACCCGGTCGCGGGCCAGGACGGGCATCGCTGTCGGCACGAACTCCGAGAGCGGGCGGCCGAGTTCGGCCGTGATGTCGGTGAGCTCCAGGTCGTCGGCGGTGAACGCCGCGACGACGCCCGGCACGTCGCGTACCGCCGTCAGGTCGATCGACGTGATCTCGCCGTGCGCGACCGTGCTGCGCACGAACTGGGCGTGCAGCATGCCCGGCAGCGCGATGTCGTCGACGAACCGGCCGCGGCCGGTGAGGAGCCGTGGATCCTCGCGCCGGGAGACGGACCTCCCGACCAACTGGCCTTCCTTCGCCGGCTCGTTCATCGGGCCGTCGCCTCCTCACAGGCACGCAGGACCAGCGTGCGGACGAGCTGCTTGCGGTAGTGCGTGCTGCCGGACGCGACGGCCGGGGGATCGACGGCATCCGCCGCGGCGGCCGCGCACTCGGCGAAGGAGCCGCCGCCCGCGAGGACGGCCTCAGCGTCCGGCACCCGTGTCACGGCCGCCGCGACCCCGCCGAGCGCGACGCGCCCGCCGCGTACCGCGCCGCCCTCGACGTCGAGGTCCACGGCGGCGGAGACGAGCGCGAAGTCCCCCTGCCGCTCGGCGAATTCGGTCAGCGCGGCGTGCGGTGCCGGGCGCGGGAAGACGATCTCGACGAGGATCTCGTCGAAGTCGAGGGCGGTGGTGTAGTAGCCGAGGAAGAAGTCCCCGGCAGCGATCCTGCGCTCGCCGCGCGGCCCCCGGGCCACGAACTCGGCGTCGAGCGCCAGGGCGAGCAGACACCACTCGGCGGTGGCGTCCGCGTGGGCGATGCTGCCGCCGACGGTGCCGCGGGTGCGGATCGGCAGATGCCCGATCCACGGCATGGCCCGGCGCAGCACGGCGAAGTCCGCCCCGAGCCGCCCCGCCGGGTCCCTCTCCACCGTGTGGTGCGTGGTGAGCGCCCCTAGGCGAAGCCCGCCGTCCGCATCCGTGTGCAGCCGGTCGAGCTCCCGCAGGCCGCCTATGTCGACCAGGTGCCGGGGCCGGGCGAGCCGGAAGTTCATCATCGCGACCAGGCTCTGGCCGCCTGCGACGACCTTGGCGTCGTCACCGAGCTCGGCGAGCAGCCGCGTGGCGCCGTCGAGGTCGCGGGCCCGGTGATAGGCGAAGGGGGCGGGCTTCATGATCCTCCTGTCGTACGTTCGGTGCGTTCGTCGGCGGTCAGAGCACCGCTTGTTCGGTGACCGGCAGGGGTGACGCCGACGCGGACGCCGGGGGCTCCTCGTCCCCGTCCAGGGCGCGCCCCTTGGTCTCCGGTGCCGCCACCGCCATCCACACGACGGCCACCAGGACGGTCGCGCCGAGCACGGCGAACGTCAGCGGAAGACCGAGCACCGGCCACATCACCGAGCCGAAGAGCAGCGGCGCGAACCCGGTGAGCGCCCGGCTGACCGAGGAGGCCCAGCCGAAGCCGCTGGCTCGCAGGGGAGTGGGGTAGAGCTCGGAGACGTACGCGTACAGGGCGGGGATGGCCAGCTGGGCCAGGAAGCCGAAGACGCCGATGGCCACGACCGAGCCGGTCGGCAGGTCCCGCACCAGGGCGAACACCACCAGGGCCAGCGAGGCGACCGGGGCCGATACGCCGATCAGCCACTTGCGGCCGACGAGGTCGACCAGGGCGGTGGACACCAGGACGCCGACGATGCCGACGCCGCTCATCAGGGTGGTGCTCATGAACGCGGCCGTGTCGCCCTGGCCCTCCTCCTTGAGGATCGAGGGCATCCAGCTCAGCGCCGCGTAGTAGACGAGCATGATCGTGGAGAAGAGCAGCCAGGCCGCGGAGGTGATGCGCGGGCTGAAGGCCCAGATGCGGCGCAGCTGGTCGACGGCGGCGGCCACACCGCGCGGCCCGTCGTCCGGCACGGGTTCGGGGATGACGTAGGGCTCCACGGGGGCGCCCGTCCGCGCCACCAGGTCATCGATGACCTTGCGCGCCTCGGCCTCGCGGCCCTTCTTCGTCAGATAGATCGGGGACTCGGGGATGCCGCGCCGGGCCCAGAAGAGCAGGAGCGCGGGCAGCACCATCGTCGCCAGCATCCACCGCCAGTTGCCGTCGAGGGTCAGCATCGCCGTCGAGACGAGTCCGCACAGGGTCACGCCCACCGGCCACCACACGTCGAGCGCGGTCAGGATCCTGCCCCGGTACTTGCGCGGCGAGAACTCGCCCACCAGGGCGTAGTCCACGGGGATGCAGCCGCCGAGCCCCACGCCCGCGAGGAACCGCAGCGCGAGGAAGACCGGATACGTCGGCGCGAGCGCACCGAGCACCGAGAACATCGCGAAGATCAGCAGCGTGACGCTGAACGCCTTCTTGCGGCCGATCCGGTCGGCGACCGCGCCCCAGGCGACGGCGCCCACGGCCATCCCCACCAGGTTCGCGGTGGCCACGAGGCCGCGCTCGCTGAGCGAGAGGTCGAAGTGCTTGCCCAGGAGCGGCATGAGGAAGCCGTTCAAGGCGATGTCGTACGCGTCGAAGAGGTAGCCGAGGCCGCCGATGATGAAGATCTTGCCCTGGACCGACCATCTCCAGGGAAGTTCCTGAACGATCTGATCGCCTGTTTTCACGTTCGCTCCAAATGTGCTCAGCGGGTGAACTGGTAGGAGAACGCGCCGAGATCGGGGTCGTTGAGCGGGCTGCCGCCCCAGAGCCAGTCGTAGGAGAGATCGGACTCGCCGTCGAAGTCCCGCCGGAGCTTCTCGTCCCTGGCCCGCTGCTCGGGGCCGTCGGGGAAGTGGTAGAAGGTCTTGTTCTGCAGCGAGGCGTCCTGGACCATCCCGGCGTGCTTGGCGCGCCGGTCGACATAGCGGCGCAGCGCCGCCTCGATGCCGTCCGTCGTGACCGCGCCCAGTTCCTCGGCGAGCACGGCGGCGTCCTCCATGGCCTGCGAGGCGCCCTGCGCCTGGTAGGGGAGCATGGCGTGGCAGGCGTCGCCGAGCAGCGCGACCCGGCCGTCCTGCCACACCGGGTCACGGCGCCGGTGGTAGAGCGCGAAGCAGGAGACGTCCTCCTTCGCCTTGGAGAGCATCGCGGGGACGCGGTCGTCCCAGCCGGGGAAGGCGTCGACGAGGTCCTGCGCGGTGGCGGCGACGGACCACTTCTCGGCGACCTCGTCCGTGCAGGGCACGCAGGCCACGATGTTGAGGAACTCGCCGCCGCGGATCATGTAGTGCACCAGATGGCGGTCGGGCCCGTACCAGATCGTGGACTGGTAGCGGTCCACGAGCCAGCGCGTCGCCGGGTCGGCCGCGATCAACTCGCCCGGTATGAGCGCCCGGTAGGCCATCTCGCCCGAGAACTGCAGGGTGTCGGGCGCGCCCATCAGGTCGCGCACCTGGGAGCGGATGCCGTCGGCGCCGATGACGACGTCGGAGGTGTACCGCCGCCCGTCGTCCGTGATCGCCACCGGACGCGCGGGGTCCGTGCGGTCGAACTCGGCGACCTTGCTGGCGGTGTGCAGCGCGACGACGGGTCCAGGACCTGCCGGGTCGACGCAGGCGTCCATCAGGACGCGGTGCAGATCGGCCCGGTGGTAGTGCCAGTACGGCGCGTTGAACTGCTCCTTGCAGCGCCGCCCGAGCGAGGTCAGGCCGACGACGCTGCCGTCCTTCCAGCGCCGCCGCACCTGGTCGAGCGGCTCGGTGTGGATGGCTTCCAGCTGTCGGCGCAGCCCCAGGCCGAGCAGGATGCGGCTGGCGTTCGGCGCCGTCTGGATGCCCGCGCCCACCTCGCCCAGCTGCGGCGCCTGTTCCAGCACGGTGACCCGCAGGCCGCGGTGCCGCAGCGCGAGGGCGGCGGTCAGGCCACCGAGACCGCCTCCGACGACGGTGACTTCGTACGACTGGCTGGACGCCACACTTCCTCCATCTTCCTGGTGCGTAAGGGCAGTTGGTGCGCGGTCAGCGCTCGGTGAGACGGCCGCCCGTCACGACCTCGGTGTCGTCGACCCGGACGGTGCAGCCCCGCATGGCGATGTCGAGATGGGCGTACGACTCACGCCCGAGGACGGGGTGCGGTCCCGTGGACCACAGGAAGTTCCCGGCGAAGGCGCGGGCGTCCATGCCCATCAGGTCGTCCTTGCCGTACATCGCGGTGGCGAACCAGTCGGCCGTACGCATCAGGCCCCAGCCCATGTGGGAGAGGCTGCGCGCCCACTGGTCGTCGGCGTCCTCGAAGAACGTGTTCAGGAGCTCGGCCTCGGCGCCGCCCGACACCTTCTCGATCTGCCCGCCCGCGATCTGCAGGGTGACCGGCTGGCGGACGTACTCCTTGAAGGGCAGCAGGATGTCGCCCTCGGCGAGCACGATCTGACCGTCGGAGATCTCCGGCCAGGCAAGGACCATGGTGCTCGGCCAGTGGTCCCAGCGGCCCGGGTCGTCGGCGAAGCCGCACTGGAACTCGGGCTTGGATCCCGCGAGTTGCACGGTCAGGTCCGTGCCCGCGTCCGAGGTGACCTTCATGACGGACGACCGCTTCAGCAGCTGTACGCCTTCGAGTACCTCGTCCTTGTCGGCCTCCTTGGGCAGGTTGCGGATGAGGACGTCGGGCGCGTCGCAGACGAAGATGATGCGGGTGCCCGCGCGCAGGATCTCCTGCTGGACCGGCGCGTGGATGAAGCCCTCGCGGGTGAGGTCGACGACCAGGTCGGCGGACTTCAGCAGGTCCTGCGCGGTGGAGTCGTTGAGTACGGAGACCAGTCCGGGGCCCGCGCCGGTGTGGGTGCTCGGCATCGGCGCGGGGCTGCCGCCGGGGACGGTCGCGGCGATGACATGGGCGCCGCACGTCTTCGCGGCGCCGAACGCCGCCGCCACGTAGTCGCCGCGGCTGCCGGGCTCGGAGAGGACGACGACGTGCTCGCCCTCGCGCAGCTTGCACAGCCGCAGCTCGCGGGTGAACGCGTCGAGCAGATCGACGGACGAAAGATCGAACACGGGGGATCCCTTCTTTCGGGCTGCCGCGGACATGCGGGCAGCACGACTCCGGACACATCGTGCGAGGGAAGTTGTGGGGTGCTCAGGCAGGCCTGACTGGCCCACTGTGTAGGGCCTGAGCTGCGGTTACGAGGCGGTGGGTGACCGCCCGACGGAGATAATCCGAACACGTACTATCTCCCTTGGCAAGGGGTCGCGCACGGAGTTAACCCGGGTGTTTCCTGACGAGGCATCAGGAGGATCGGGTGGTGGCCCCGCCGGTCGACCCCGCGATTTCCGCCCGTGCGAAGGGGGTTCCCCGTCGGCCATGGATATGCAAGTCTCCTCCTAAATCTCCGGGAGCAGCCGTCGACCCACTGGTCAACAGGGCTGCCCTGGCCTCGACATGGGGTGAAGAAGTGTTGCGGAACGGGACACGGGGGCACGATCTGGCCTCGCTGCGCCGGCTGAACACCACCGTCGTGCTGCGCGCCCTGCACCACCGCAGCCCGCAGACCCTCGCGGAGCTCGCCGCGGGCACCGGACTCTCCCGGCCCACCGTGGAATCCGCCGTCGAGGAGCTGGCCGCGCACGGCTGGGCGGGCGAGGCCGAGCGTGACGACGGCGAGCGCGCGCCGGGGCGCCCGGCACGGCGGTTCCGGTTCCGTGTGGAGGCGGGCCGTGTCGTCGGCGCCGACATCGGCCTGCACAAGATGGTGCTGCTGCTCGCCGATCTCGGCGGGACGGTCCTTGCCGTGCGGCGCGAGGACATCGACCCGGAGCTGGGCGGAGCCCAGCGGCTCGGCCTTCTCCGCAAGGGGCTCGAATCCTTTCTGGACGCGCACTCCGTGCGGCGCGACGACATCCTCGCCCGCTGCGTCGGCGTACCCGGCGTCGTGGACGCGGGCGGCACCATCACCTCCCACGTCGTCCCCGAGTGGTCCGGCGTCGACCTCGGGCGGCTCCTCGCCGACGGGGAGCCGGGCCACACCCTCGTCGAGAACGACGTGAACCTCGCCGTGCTCGCCGAGCGCTGGCAGGGCGCGGCCACCCTCGCCGGTGATGTCGTCTGCGTCCTGACCGGACACCGCGTGGCGTGCAGTCTCACCATCGGCGGGCGGTTGCACCGGGGCAGGCGCGGTGGCGCGGGCGAGCTGGGGCTGCTTCCGCTGCTCGGCATGAACACCGCGCAGGACGCGCTCAGTTGGAAGGGCGCACGGCGCACCGGTGAGTCCGAGGTGGCGGCCCTCGCGCGCGCCGCGGACACCGGGGACCCGCGTGCCCTCGCAGCCGTCGCCGACTTCGCGGACCGCATCTCGCCGGGCATCGCCGCCCTCGCCCTCGCCGTCGACCCGGAGCTCGTGGTGCTCACCGGCGGCGCGACCCCGCTCGGCGGCCATCTCGTGCCGCTGATCGAGGACAGGCTGCGACCGCTGACCCTGCACGTCCCGCGCATCGCGCTGAGCACGCTCGGCGAACAGGGCGTCGCGATCGGCGCCGTACGCAAGGCACTTGACCAGGTCGAATCCGATCTCCTGACGGATTCGGCGTCGTAGGAAAGCTCCAGGGCGGCTCTGGGAAGCACCAGGGCCCCCGCGGAAGATCCGGAAGCGGAGGCGCGCATGCGTAGGAGAACTCTGCTGTACGGAGCGATGGCGGCGCCGCTGCTCGCCGCCTGCTCCGGCCAGAGTGACGACGGGAAGAGCGGCGGCCGGACCACTCTCTCGTACGGGGTGTGGGACGTGGCCCAGGTGCCGGGCCTGCAGAAGGTGATCGACGCCTTCGAGAAGGAGAACCCCGGCATCTCCGTACGCATGGAGCTCACGCCGTGGTCGAGCTACTGGACCACCCTGAAGACCGCGATGCGCGGCGGCACGGCCCCCGACGTCTTCTGGATGAACGCGGTCAACCTGCAGCTGTACGCCTCGAACGGAGTCCTGGAACCCCTGAGCGGACACATCAGGAGCGACGCGACCCCCGTGGACCGCCACCCCGCTTCCCTCCTGCAGATCTACGCCTATCAGGGCACGCAGTACGGCATTCCCAAGGACTTCGACACCATCGGCCTCTGGTACAACAAGGCGCTCTTCGACAAGGCGGGCATCACGTACCCGGACACGACGTGGACCTGGGACGACGTGCGCGACGCCGCCGCCGAACTCACCAACCCGCGCGAGCGGGTGCACGGCATGGCCGCCGAGATGGACCGCCAGGCCCAGCTCTACCCGGCCATCCACGGAGCGGGCGGCCACGTCCTCAAGGACGGGAAGTCCGGCTTCGGCGACGAGCGCTCCATCGAGGGCCTGCGCTACTGGACCGACATGATCGACCGCGGCTGGTCACCCCCGCAGAGCGCGATGGTCGAGTCCAAGGCGCGCAACCGCTTCTGGTCGGAGAAGGCCGCCATGGTCTACGAGATATCCGCGTTCTCGGGGCAGTATCACGCCGTTCCCGCGATCAAGGACCACGGCGGCGTCACCGTCCTGCCCAAGGGCCGGGAGCGCGCCACGATCATCCACGGCCTCGCCAACGTCATCTCCGCCAAGAGCCGCAAGAAGGAGGCGGCCTGGAAGTTCGTCCACTTCATGGCCGGCCGCGAGGCCGCGGAGATCCAGGCATCGGCGGGCGTCACCATCTCCTCGTACGAGGGGACGCAGGACGCCTGGTTCAAGTCGATGCCCCAGTACGACCTGAAGTGCTTCGTCGAGATGCTGGAGTACGCCGTGCCGTACCCGAGCTCGAGGAACACCGCGGTCTGGGAGAACCTCCAATACCCGCTCCTGGGCGCCGCGTTCAGCGGCAAGGGCGGCATCGAGAGCGCGGCCCGCACGCTGGGCGAGCAGATGGACCGAGCCCTGAAGGGGGAGCGCGCATGATGAGTGTCTTTCCCTCCACGGCCGCGGCGAAGAAGGCGGGCCGCAGCAAGGCGGCGGCCTCCGCACCCAAGTCCCGCAACCAGAAAGCCGCTTACCTCTTCGTCGCGCCGCTCGGCATCGGCTTCGCCGTCTTCTACTTCTGGCCGCTCCTGCAGACCTTCTTCTACAGCTTCACCGAGTTCGGGGCGTTCGGCGGCAACACCTGGGTCGGCACGGACAATTACGTGCGCGTCCTGAAGGACGTCACCGTCTGGCAGGCGCTCGGCAACACGCTGATCTACTGCGTCATCGGACTGCTCGCCCTGCCGCTCGCCATCGGCGTCGCCGCGCTGCTCAACCGGCGCGGACTGCGCGGTGTCGCGGTCTACCGCGCCCTGTACTTCATCCCGTTCGTGACGCTGCCCGTGGCCGTCGGCCTGGTCTGGAACTGGCTCTACAACGGCGACTACGGACTGATCAACGAAGTCTTCGAGTGGTTCGGCGCCGACCGCCGCTACTGGGTCTCCGACCCCTCGACCGCCGTGTACGCGATCGGCACCGTCATGGTCTGGTCGACCACCGGCTACTACTTGATCATCTTCATGGCGGGCATCAAGGGCATCCCGCAGGACTACTACGAAGCCGCCGAGCTGGACGGCGCCGGGCCGCTGCGCCGCTTCTTCACCATCACGCTGCCGCTGCTCAGCCCGACGATCTTCTTCGCGTCCATCATCTGCATGATCAACTCACTGCAGACCTTCGACCTGATCTACATCATGATGGCCGAGAAGAACCCGGCCATCGGCGACACCCAGTCCGTGGTGAGCCTCTTCTACAAATGGGCCTTCATCGAGAACGCCCAGGGCGCCGCCGCCGCGCTCGCCTTCCTGCTCATGCTGATCATCGCGGCGCTGACACTGGTGCAGTTCAGGCTGCAGAAGAGGTGGGTGCACTATGCGTGAGTCATCGACCCGTCGGCGTCCTGGCACCGGTCGTTCCCACGCCGGTTCGGTCGCCACCCACGCGGCGCTCTCGCTCGGCGCCCTGGTGATGGTGTTCCCCTTCCTGTGGCAACTGCTCACCGCCGCCAAGTCCCTTGCCGAGACGGCGAAAGTGCCGCCGACCTTCCTGCCCGACACCTGGAACTGGTCGAGCTTCGAAGAGGTCTTCAGCGCCTTGCCGTTCCGGGAAATGCTGTTCAACAGCGTCTTCAACACCGTGGGGCGCACGGTCGGGCAGCTGGTGTTCTGCTCGCTCGCCGCCTACGCCTTCGCGCGCATGCAATTCCGGGGCCGCAACGTCCTGTTCGCGCTCTTCCTCTCCGTGCTGATGGTGCCGAGCTCGCTGCTCGTCCTGCCGCAGTACGACATCATCCAGCGGCTCGGCCTGCTCAACTCGGCACCGGCGCTGTTCCTGCCGGGCATGTTCAGCGCGTTCGGGACCTTCATGCTGCGGCAGTTCTTCCTCACGCTCCCCAAGGAGCTCGAGGAAGCCGCGCGGATCGACGGCGCGGGCCCGTTCCGGATCTTCTGGTCGATCATGCTGCCCCTTGTGCGGCCCGCGCTCGCCGCGCTCGCCGTCATCACCGCGATGTGGTCGTGGAACGACCTCCTGTGGCCGCTGATCGTCAACACCGACCCCCAGAAGATGCCCATCAGTGCGGGACTGACCTCGCTGGAGGGCCAGTTCGAGACCAACTACCCGGTGATGATGGCCGGTTCGCTCATCGCGAGCCTGCCCATGCTCATCGTCTACGTCTTCCTGCAGCGGCACTTCGTGCAGAGCGTCGCGCTCTCCGGCTCCAAGAGCTGACCCGCCGACCGCACGTCAAGAAGCCGATCCCCTTTCAGGAACCAGGAAAGGTAACCCCCTTCATGCGACCGCTTCACATCGGCCTGATCGGCGCGGGCGGCATCGCCCGCGCCCATCTCCCCGGCTGGCTCGAACTGGGTGCGCGCGTCAGCGTGTACACCGTGGACGGCTCGGCGGAGAAGCTCGCCGCCGAGTACACGGGGCACGAGGTCGCCGCGTCGGCGAGCCTCGACGCGCTGCTCGCCGACTGCACGGCCGTCGACATCTGCACCCCCACCCCCACCCACAAGGAGCTCGCCCTTGCGGCCGTCGCCGCGGGCCGCCACGTCATCTGCGAGAAGCCCCTCGCGCTCAAAGCATCCGACGCCGAGGAGATCGCGGCAGCCGCCGAAGCGGCGGGCGTCCGGCTGCATCCCGCCCATGTCGTGCGGTACTTCCCGGCGTACGCAGCGATGCAACAGGCCGTAGAGCGCGGTGAGTTGGGTGACCTCGCGGTGCTGCGGTTCACGCGCGGCGGTGCGCGCCCGCGGTGGGCGCCCTGGTTCGGCGACCCCGCCAAGTCCGGCGGCGTCATCATGGACCTGATGGTGCACGACATCGACATCGCCCGCGGGATCGCCGGCGACGTGGTCCGCGTGCACGCACAGACGCGCGGCGTCGAGCACGCCACGGGCGGCCCGGAGGCCGAGGTCGTCTCGGCGACCGCCGTCCTCACCCACGCCTCCGGCGCGATCAGCCACATCACCGGCCTCTGGGGCCTCCCGGACCAGCAGTTCCGTACGACGTTCCGGATCGCGGGCGGCGACGGGCTGCTGCGGCACGACTCCACGTCCGTGCCGGGCTACCGGATCACCGCGCAGGGGGTGCGCGCGGCCAACGAGGGCATCCCGTCGAGCCCGATGTCGGAGAGTCCCTACCTGGCCGAGCTGCGGGAGTTCGCGGCCTCGTGGGAGGAGGGCGGCGGTGAACCGCGGGTGAGCGCGCGGGACGGGATCGAGGCGGTGCGGATCGCCGAGGCGGCGGTGGAGTCGAGCCGTACGGGCCGGGCGGTCGCGATCGAGGCGAGCGGCATCGGAACGAGCCGGGCGGACGAGGTCCGGACAGACATCAAGGAGGTCACGCGATGAAGGTCGCCGTCCTGTCGTTCGCCCATGTCCACGCGGCCGGATATCTGCGGCTCCTGTCCCGTATGCCGGGTGTCGAGGTCATCGGCAGTGACCCGGACGCCGGGTCGGCCGCGCCCGGCGAGGTGCGGGGACGCGCCTTCGCCGAGGAGAGGGGGGTCGCGTACGCGGATTCGTACGACGAGGTCTTCGCCTGGGGCCCGGACGCGGTGATCGTCTGCTCCGAGAACGCGCGTCACCGCCCGCTGGTGGAGCTCGCCGCTTCCCGTGGCGTGGACGTCCTGTGCGAGAAGCCGCTGGCCACGACGGTCGCGGACGGCGAGGCGATGCTCGCGGCCTGCCGGGCGGCCGGGGTGCGGCTCGCGGTCGCCTTCCCGGTCCGCTTCAGCCCCGCGTACGCGGCGGTCAAGGCGGCCGTCGCGTCGGGTGAGGCGGGCCGGATCCTGACGGTGTCCGGCGCGAACAACGGCTCGATGCCGGCCTCGCGGCGCTGGTTCGCCGACCCCGAACTCGCGGGCGGCGGCGCCCTGATGGACCACACGGTCCACATCGCCGACCTCCTGGACGACCTTTTCGGCGACGCCCGAGCCGTGGACGTGTACGCGCAGACGAACAACCGCATGTACGAGGACGAGGTCGAAGCCGAGACGAGCGGCCTGGTCACCGTGACCTACGACAACGGCTCGGTGGCCACGATCGACTGCAGCTGGTCGCACCCGCGCTCGCACCACTCCTGGGGCGGGCTCGAACTGACGGTGGTCGGCGAGCGGGCGACCCTGGAGATGGACGCCTTCGACCAGTCGGTGCACGGCTACAGCGAACGCCACCGGCAGGGGCTGGAACTGCCCTTCGGTGCCGATCTGGACGAGCGGATGCTGCGGGCGTTCCTCCACGGGCCCGAGAAGGGCGGCATGGACGTGGCGGACGGCGAGGGCGGGCTGCGGACGCTGAGGATCGTGGCGGCGGGCTATGCGTCGGCCAGGAGCGGGGAGCCGGTGGCGGTGGGCTGAGACACCGGGGCGGGGCGCAGGTCCCGGGGGGCGTTCAGCCGCCGAAGAGCTGCGTCCAGTACGTCCCCGCCGAGCCGCCGCCCGCGAAGCCGACGCCGAGGTGGGTGAAGGAGGGCTTGAGGATGTTGGCCCGGTGGCCGGGGCTGTTCATCCAGCCGTCCACCACCTCGGCGGGCGTGCGCTGCCCGCAGGCGATGTTCTCGCCGATCGCGCGGTGCGTGCTGCCCGCGGCGGACGCGCGGTGCCAGGGTTCGCCGCCGTCGGGCGAGGTGTGGGCGTAGAAGGCGCGGGCGATCATGTCCGCGCTGTGGCCCTGCGCCGCCACGGTCAGGAGCGGATCGGGGGACAGGGGGCGAAGACCGGCCGCCGTCCGCTCGGCGTTGGTGAGACGGAGCACGGCGGACCCCCACTCCGCGAGTCCCTGCTGGCTGAACGGGGTGGCCCACACCGCCGTCCAGTAGATGTCGCCGGAGCGCGCGTCGGTGGTGTGGGCCACGCCGACCTGTGCGTACGCGCGGCTGAGCACCGTACGCCGCGACTGCTCGCCCGAGAGGCAGTACTCCACGAAGTCGGCGGGTGTGCGCGGCCCGGAGACCAGATGCTCGCCGACGGCCAGGTACGCGTACCCTCCCGCGACGACGCGCTGGTACAGGGACGTGCCGTCCGCGTGCTCCGAGCTGAGCGCGCCCCGCGCCGCCATCCCGGCGGCGTGCGCGCTCGCGGCGGCCGTCAGCCGGGCGTCGAGGGTGACGGGAGGCGCGCCCACCGACGCCCGTGCGGCATTGACCAGCGGGAGGAAGCCGTCGGGGCCGGTCGCGGGCGGGCCGGTCGGAGCGGTCATCGGAGCAGCTATCGGAGCAGCCATCGGAGCGCCCGGGGGCGGCCCGGCAGCGGCCGGAGGCTGCGCGGTCTCGTCCTGCGCCACATCCACCCCGAAGTCCCGCGCCACCCCCGCGAGCCCGTCCGCGTACCCCTGGCCGAGCGCCCGCAGCTTCCACCCCGGGCCCCGGCGGTAGATCTCCGCGAGCAGCAGCACCGTCTCGCGGTCGGGGCGCGGCGGTGTGAAGTGGGCCACTTGCCGGCCGCCGGGCCCGTGCACCTGGAGCGCGATGGCGGGCAGCCGGCCCAGGGGAGTGCCCGGCTCGGCGGGGCTGATGGCCACGGTGACGCGGCTCGCACCGGCGCGCAGACGCCGTCCGTCGACCGTGACCGTGTCGCCCTGGAGCCGGGCGCCGGCGGTGGTGGGCTGGTTGTAGAAGACGAAGTCGCCGTCGCCCGCGACCTTCCCGCTGTCGTCCGTGACGATCACTGACAGGTCGAAGGGGCCTGGCACCCGGAGGGTGACGGCCCCGTCCGGCAGCGGCACGTTCCCCCCGGCAACCAGCTCGTTCATGCAAGGACAACGCGAGGCCGGCCCCGCGAGGTTCCCGCCGGGGAGGCCCGCCGCGCATGACCGCCTCAAGGCTGAGGGCGGCTGAGACCGGAGGCGGATCCGCGCCGCGAAAGGCGCGTATTAGCGTAGGGGCCACGGGAAAGCACAATTCACCGACAGGATCCGAGGTGCCCGGCAGATGGCAAGCCGCAGCGAGAGCCGTACCCAGCTCGTCGAGGGACTCATGGAGCGGTTCCCGCAGGTGCCGCGAGAGGCGGTGATCAAGGAGGACCTGCTCAGGGGAGGCATGGCGTTCGACGAGTCCGCGCTCAGCGACACCGTCAACGAAGCTTCCGGCGAGGTCAAGCCGAAGTCGTACTTCATCTTCTCCTTCGACCACAGCACGCTGCCCGAGCTCGGCGCCGCAGCCCTGCGCCGCCCGCCCGAGGAGATCGTCCTCACCGGCGGTCCGTACGACCTGCGCCGCACGGTCGTCTCGGTCCGCGTGAACCCCTCGTCGCCCTACCGCGTGGCCGCCGACGACAACGGCGTCCTCGGTCTCTACCTGGACGGCGTCCGCATCTCCGACGTGGGCCTGCCGCCGATGCCGGACTACTACCGGCACACGCTGGAGAACGGCAAGTCCGTGATGGAGGTGGCGCCCACCATCCAATGGGGCTACCTCATCTACCTGACGGTCTTCCGGGTCTGCCAGTACTTCGGCGCCAAGGAGGAGTGCCAGTACTGCGACATCAACCACAACTGGCGCCAGCAGAAGGCGGCGGGCCGCCCCTACACGGGTGTGAAGCCGATGGACGAGGTCCTTGAGGCCCTCGCCATCATCGACAAGTACGACACCGCGAAGTCCTCCACCGCGTACACGCTCACCGGCGGCGCCATCACCTCGCAGATCGGCGGCAAGGACGAGGCGGACTTCTACGGCCAGTACGCGAAGGCCATCGAGGAGCGCTTCCCCGGCCGCTGGATCGGCAAGGTCGTCGCCCAGGCCCTGCCCAAGGCGGACGTGCAGCGCTTCCACGACTACGGCGTGCGGATCTACCACCCCAACTACGAGGTGTGGGACCCGTATCTCTTCGAGCGGTACTGCCCCGGCAAGGAGCGCTACGTGGGCCGGGACGAGTGGCACCGCCGCATCCTGGACTCCGCGGAGGTGTTCGGGCCGCGCAACGTCATCCCGAACTTCGTGGCGGGCGTGGAGATGGCGGAGCCGTTCGGCTTCAAGACGGTCGGCGAGGCCATCGACTCGACCGTGGAGGGGCTGCAGTACTTCATGTCGCGCGGCATCACGCCCCGCTTCACCACGTGGTGCCCTGAGCCCACGACACCGCTCGGCAAGGCGAACCCGCAGGGCGCCCCGCTGGAGTACCACGTCCGTCTCCTGGAGGCGTACCGCGCGACGATGGAGGACAACGGCCTGACGTCGCCGCCCGGTTACGGGCCCGCGGGGCCGGGGCGCGCGGTGTTCTCCGTCTCCTCCTTCATGGACAGCCTGGCTCCCGAGCAGTCGGCCGAGGAAGTCGGGGAAACGGTCTAGGGAGAGCGGCCTGAGGGGCGAGGCCTAAGGGGCGAGGCCGGGGGCGCGCCCGGCCAGCGCCGACAGGAGCCGTTCGGCCTCCGCCGTCACCGAGGTGAGGGCGGAGGCAGGGTCGGGCGAGCGGGCCAGGAGCATGCCCGCCTCGCACAGCGCGCCGAACATCATCTGGCAGCGCACGTCCAGATCCCCCTCGCCGATGTGTCCCGCGGCGGCAGCCGCACGCATGCCGCCGGTCAACACCCGCAGCGTATGGGCGTATTCGATCTCGCGGACGGTCTCCCAGCCCAGGACCGCGGGCGCGTCGAGCAGCACGATCCGCCGGAATCCGGGGTCGAGGCAGTGCTCGAGGAAGCGGCGGCAGCCGCGCCGCAGCGCGGACCAGGCGTCGGGCTCCTCGGCCGCCGCGCGCTCCAACTCCGCCGCGATCTCCTCCTGTTCGCGGACGAACACCGCGTGGAAGAGGGCGGCCTTGCCCTCGAAGTGGTGATAGGCCGCACCCTTGGTGACCCCGGCGTCGGCCGCCACGGCGACGATCGAGGTCGTCGCGTACCCGTCCCGGCCGAAGAGCCGCTGCGCCGCGGTGATCAGCTGCGCGGTGGTCGCGTCGGAGCGTTCCGCCTGTGTACGGCGGGCAGTTGGGTGCGCGGGCGGGATCACGGGTCGGCTCCTCTTGACGAACATACTCAGGGTACGTAGGTTCCGCACCAGTTGCATACCTTCGGTATGGAAGCGAGTTGAGCATGACAAAGTCGCTCTTCGCCGTCTACGGAGCCTATGGGCACACCGGCCGCCTGGTGGCCGACGAACTACTCGCCAGGGATGAGGAGTTACTCCTGGTCGGCCGCAACGCCGAGGCGTTGCGCACACTGGCCGACGAACTCGACGCGGGGGATCGCGTACGGATCCGTACCGCCTCCGTGGACGACGCGGCTGCACTGCGCGAGGTGATGACGGCCGCCGACGTCCTCATCCAGTGCGCGGGCCCCTTCGCCGTCACCGGCGCTGCCGTCGCCACCGCCGCCGCGGAAGCCGGCTGCCACTATGTCGACCACGCCCTCGAACCCCACCACGTGAAAGCGGTCTTCGACACCGCGCAGGCCACCGCGCAGCGCACCGGCGCCGTCATGATCCCCGGCGTCAGCTTCTACGGCGGCCTCGGCGACCTCCTCGCGGGCGCGGTGTCGGACGGCATCGCGGGCATCGACCGGATCGTCGTCGCGTACGCCGTGAACGGCTGGCGCCTGACCACCGGAGCCAAGAACACCGCGACCCACCTCCTGGCCGAGACCGAACGCCTCACCTTCAGCGACGGCGCCCTGCACGCGGGCTACGTCGAACCCCGCAATGCCGTCTTCCCCTTCCCGCCGCCGCTCGGCCCGCGCACGATGATCGCGCCGTTCCCGTCCTTCGAGACCGTGACGGTGCCGCGCCATGTCCCCGTCCGCAACATCGACTTGATGCTCAGCACCAGCGCCTTCGAGGCGACGGACGCCTTCGCGAGCGAGCACATCGGCGCCGCGGAACGGGCGGGCACCGACTTCACCGTCGCCGTCCAGGCGATGTGGGAAGGGGGCGCCGCGGCAGGGCAGCTGACCGGCCACGACCTGTGGCGGGCCGGAGCGCTGGCCTCGGTGGAGGCCGCGGTGCGGATCGCGGAGGGCAGGGGGCCGACGAAGACAGGGGTCCTCGCGCCCGGTGAGGCCTTCACTGCGGAGGCGTTCCTGAGGGAGCTGGAGCGGCAGGGCGCGTTCACCCTCACGCTGCCGCGCGGTGCGGGGCGAGAGGAGTGAGCGCCGCGACGCCGTCGGGCGAACCGGTCCTCGTCACCGGAGCGGCAGGGGGACAGCAGGGTTCCACAGGGCGACATGTGGTGCGGCTGCTCCTGGAGCGGGGTCAGGCGGTACGCGCCTTCGTGCGCACCGACGACGAACGCGCCGCCGAGCTGCGGAAGGCGGGGGCGGAGGTGGTCGTCGGCGACCTCCGCGAGATCACGGACGTGCTCGCGGCCGTGCGGGGAGTGCGGCGCGCCTTCTTCACGTACCCGGTGACCGACGGCCTGCTGGAGGCGACCGGCGCGTTCGCCGCGGCGGCCCGGCGCGAGGGCCTCGAACGCGTCGTCGAGGTGTCCCAGCTGGCGGCGGCACCGGACGCGGGCACGCCTCGGATGCGGCAGCACTGGGTCGCCGAGGAGGTCTTCGACTGGGCGGGGATCGGGGCGGTGCATCTGCGGGCCGGGGTCTTCTTCGAGAATCTGGACTTCCTGGTCCGGGCGGGCGGCGGCCGTGAGCTGGTGATGCCGCTCGGCTCCCTTGACACGGTGCTTCCGCTGATCGCGGGCACGGACGTGGCGCGAGTGGGAGCAGGACTGCTCGCCGATCCGATGCCGGAGTGCCCCGATCCCGTGGTGCTCCTGACGGGGCAGGTGCTGACGGTCGGCGAGGTCGTGGAGACGTTCGGCGGCGGCCTGAAGTACGTGGACGAGTCACCGGAGGCGTGGCACGAGCGGGCGGTGCGGCTGTACGGCGACGCGCACGTGGTGGCCCACCTGGACAAGCTGTGGGAACTGTTCCGCCTGATCGGCTCGCACCACGAGCTGTACGAGGTGACGGAGTCGATCGGGCGGTTCGGGGGGAGGGCACCGGGGACGCTGGCGGATTTCGTGCGGGACAGTCGGGGCTGAGGTCCGCCTCCGGGGCTCCCCAGCCCGTCCGGCGTCTGAGGACGAACTCGGCGGAGCCGGTGATCGACGGCACCACGGCTCCCGCGCCGGAGTGGGTATCGGGAAGGGGCGGGGTTGGGGAATGATCGATCAAACTTAGGAATGATCGATCAAACGGCAACCCCGTCCACCCCGCACCCCCGGAGGATCACGTGCAGCACCACCCCGTCACGGTAGTGACCGGCGGCAGCCGCGGCATCGGCGCGGCCATCGCCACCCGCCTCGCCGCGGACGGCCACCACATCGCCCTCGGCTACCACTCCGACGCCTACGCCGCCGAGAAGACAGCCGCGGAAGTCCGTGCGACCGGCGCGAGCTGCGTCACCGTCCGCATGGACACGGCGGACGAGACGGACGTCGACCGCCTCTTCGAGACCGCCGCCGCGGAACTCGGCCCGGTCACGGGACTGGTGAACAACGCCGGGATCGGCGCCCCGGTGGGCCCCCTCGCCGAGGCCGACGCCGCCGCCATGCGCCGCGCGCTCGACGTGAACGTACTCGGCTATCTCCTCTGCGCCCGCCGCGCGATCCGCGACATGACGCGGACCGGCGCGGGCGGCGGCATCGTGAACATCTCCTCCGCGGCGGCGACCCTCGGCGCCCCGGGCGAGTACGTCCACTACGCCGCCGCCAAGGGGGCCGTCGACACGATGACGGTCGGTCTGTCGAAGGAGGTCGCTGCGGACGGCATCCGCGTCAACGCCGTCGCTCCCGGCGTCATCTGGACCGAGTTCCACGCCGACCCCGAGCGCCCGGCCAAGCTCGCCGCCGGGATTCCGCTGGGACGCTCGGGCCGGCCCGAGGAGATCGCGGCGGCCGTCGCCTGGCTGCTCTCGGACGAGGCGTCCTACGCGAGCGGAACCATCCTGCGGGTGGCGGGCGGAAGGTGAGGCAACCGGCCCGCGCACCTGCCGCAGTGCCTACGCTTGGCGCATGATCACCGAATCCGCCCGGATCACCCCGGACGTCGTCATGCGTCCCGTCACGCTGGAGGACGCGGGCGGTCTCGCCCGCGCCCGCCTGCGCAGCCGCGCCCACCTGGAGCCGTGGGAACCCACCCGGCCCGAGGACTACTTCACCTCGCAGGCGCAGGCCGCCCGGCTCCGTTCCCAGCTGGAGGAGTGCCGGGCGGGGCGGGTGGCTCCCTGGGTGCTCGACCGCGAAGGGGACATCGTCGGCTCGGTCACCCTGTCCGGCATCGTCCTCGGCCCCTTGCGCAGCGGAAACCTCGGCTACTGGATCGACGTGGACCACATCGGCGGCGGCCTCGCCACCGCCGCAGTCATGTACGCCTGCGCGTCCGCGGACGCCGAGCTGGGCCTGCACCGCGTCGAGGCGGGCACCCTCCTGGACAACGTGCCGTCGCAGCGGGTCCTCGCCAAGTGCGGCTTCGAGGAGTTCGGTGTCGCGCCGGAGTTCCTGCACATCAACGGCGCCTGGCGCGACCACCGCCTCTTCCAGCGGATCCTCAACGACCGCACCCCCTGAGCGGATGAGGCGCGGCCGCCCGGGAACCGGCGGCTAGATGATGTCCTCGGCGATTTCCGCCTGCTCCCGCTCCGACCCGTACGCCGACGGAGTGCTGTAGGAGCGCCGCGCGACGAACCACCACACGGTGGCGAGGATCAGCACCACGGCGAGCGCGATCGACGCGTAGTTCATCGTGTCGACCGTCACGGGCGAGGCCTGCGGCAGGCAGAACAGGACCGTCACGAACGCCACCCAGATCACGGCCACCCAGCCGATCGGCTTGCTCCAGCGGCCCAGGTTCCACGGGCCCGGCTGGAAGCGGTCGCCCGCCCGCAGCCGCAGGAAGATCGGGATGGCGTACGCGGGGGTGATCCCGATGACGTTGATGGCGGTCACCGCCGTGTACGCGGTCGCCGAGTACAGGGAAGGCAGCGCGATGACGGCGGCCAGGCCCACCGAGAGCCACACCGCGGGCACCGGGACCTGCGTACGGGAGCTGACCTTGCGCCAGATCTTCGAGCCGGGCAGCGCGTTGTCGCGGCTGAACGCGAAGACCATGCGGCTCGCCGCCGCCGTCTCGGCGTTGCCGCAGAACAGCTGCGCCACGATCACGATGAGCAGCAGCGCCGTCGCCCCGGACTCGCCGATCGCGTCGATCATGATCTGCGCGGGCGGCACGCCGGTGTCGGTACCGACCGTGCCCGCGTAGTCCTGGATCGCGAACGTCAGCCCGGCCAGCAGGATGAAACCGGCGATCCACGACGCCCAGATGGCACGCACGATGCCGCGCGCCGCCGACACCGAGGCGTTGGAGGTCTCCTCCGACAGGTGCGCCGAGGCGTCGTACCCGCAGAAGGTGTACTGCGCGAGGAGCAGACCGATCGCCGTGACGTAGAGCGGGTTGTCCCAGCCGGTGTTGTTGACGAACTCACCGAAGACGAACCCCGGCGACTGGTGGTGGTCGGGCACGATCGCGAGCACGCCCACGATCACGGCGACGCCGGCCACGTGCCACCACACGCTGATCGAGTTGAGCAGGCTCACCAGGCGCACGTTGAAGAGGTTCAGGACGGCGTGCAGCAGCAGGATGCAGAGGAAGATCAGGAAGGTCTTCTCCGGCGTCGGAGTGAAGCCGAACTTCAGGTTCAGGAACGCTCCGGTGAAGAGCGCGGCGCCGTAGTCGATGCCCGCTATCGCGCCGAGGAGACCGAGCAGGTTCAACCAGCCCGTGTACCAGCCCCAGCGACGCCCGCCGAGCCGGTCGGCCATGTAGTAGAGCGCCCCCGACGTCGGGTACGCGCTGGTGACCTCGGCGAGTGCGAGGCCGACGAAGAGCACGAAGAGGCCGACGCCCGCCCAGCCCCAGAGCATCACGGCGGGGCCGCCCGTGCCAAGCCCGAATCCGTACAGGGTCATGCAGCCGGAGAGGATCGAGATGACGGAGAAGCTGATGGCGAAGTTGCCGAAGCCGCCCATCCGGCGCGCCAGGACCGGCTGATAGCCGAGCTCCCTGAGCCTCTGTTCCTCGTCGGGCAGTGGCACTTCGGTCGACGTCGGGCTCGACCAGGTGGTGCGGGACACGGATGTACCTCCGTCGGGGAGCGGTGGGTCGGGGAGCGGGTGGTGCTGACTGGGAAGGCCCGGGGGCGGGAGCCTCAGCCCGGATCTCGTGCGGCGCTCAGACAGCGCGTACGTGCCTGCGTGAAGGCCTCGGCCGCCGCGTCCGCGTCGCCGGGCGAGCGCGTGCGGTACGTCCAGGGCGCCACGGTGTAGAAGGGGTAGAGGGCCTCGAACACCCTTGTCGCGTCCTCGAATTGATGCGCTCCCCACAGCGCGTGGGCCAGATGGCTGAGGTCGAGGAGCGAGGTCGCCGCGGGCAGCGCGTGCTCGAACCACAGGTGCAGCGCGCGCAGGGCGGAGCGGGTCGCGTCCTCCCCTATCCAGTGCAGATCCAGGGCGTGCTCGCTGCCGCCGTCCTTGCGGTACCGCTCGACGCGCACATACAGGGGCAGTACGTGGAGCGCCGAGCCCGCGTAGGCCGAACCGGACGCCCAGTGGGCGAAGTTGACCGCTTCGGTGAGCGGGCCTCCGGGGCGGCGTGTGTACGCGAACTGCAGCATCCGGTGGTAGGCCTCGCGGTTGCCGGGGTCGCGCTTGTCGGCCTCGGCGAGGAGATGCCAGGGGCCGGGGAACAGCATCGGCTCAGGGGCCGGTACCCGGTGTTCGTCCCACCGCTGCCCCTTGTCGAGCTGGGCGAGGGCGAGCAGGCAGACCCACGGCACGGGATCCTCGGGGAAGGCGTCGATGGCGGATCCGCACGCGGCTGCCGCCTCGCGCCACAGCTCGTTGGTGTGCCGGTGTCCGGCGCGATGGGCGCGCAGGGTCCGCTCGACCAGGACCCGGGTGTGCAGGACGGAAGCGGCGGCACTGTGCGGCTCCTCGGCCTGCCAGGCCTTGACGACGTCTGAGCCGGCGACGGCGGCGGCCAGGATCTGCGTGCGCTGCGTCCACAGTCCCCAGTCGGGTGTCGAGTCGAGCAGGTTGCGCGTCGACACCCAGCGACCCGTCTTGAGGTCCTGGAGCACGGCGCGCAACTGTTCGTCGTGGCCCGCCGGGTGGTACACGGGGCGGCCTGACGGATTGGGCATGAATCCTCTGTGGGGGAGGAGGGCGGAGGGTGGACGGCGTGAACTGGCCTATGGATCGGTGATGTTGTTCGGCGGTCAGTGTAGATCCGTAACTTCCTTTCTCAGTGCGATTCTTGGATCTTTTGGTGTCGACTTATGTTCAACTCGGCGCGCCGGTTGGCAATTTGGGGAAGAAGGGGGCCGGGATCGGCTCGTGCAGGGGGCTCTTGACGCCTTCCGGGCCCCTGTTGCAGGCTTCCGCGGTGATCACGAATGGCAGAGGACCGCGCGGCGAGGCAGTCCTCGCCATCGACCAGGGCACGTCCGGCACGAAGGCTCTCGTCCTCTGCCCGGAACGCGGGGTGATCGGCTCCGGCGCCGCTCCCGTACGTCCGCGCCATCTCCCCGGAGGCCGGGTCGAGGTGGATCCGGCGGCGCTCCTCGCCTCCGTCGTCGACGCGGGACGCCGCGCCCTGGCCGACGCGGGGGAGCCGGTGGCCGCGGTCGGCCTCGCCAACCAGGGCGAGACGGTGCTCGCCTGGGACCCCGAATCAGGCCGCCCGCTGACCGAGGCGATCGTCTGGCAGGACCGGCGGGCGGAGCCACTGTGCACGGAACTGGCCCCGTACGCAGAAGAGTTGACGCATCTGACAGGGCTTCCCCTCGACCCCTACTTCGCCGCGCCCAAGATGGCGTGGATACGCCGCCACCTCACCCGGGAGGGCGTCGTCACCACCAGCGACGCCTGGCTGATCCACCGGCTCACCGGCGAGTTCGTCACCGACGCGGCGACCGCCGGGCGCACCCAGCTCCTCGACCTGGACGACGTCACGTGGTCGCCGCGCGCGCTGGACGTCTTCGGTCTCGCCGACGAGCGACTGCCGCGCGTCGTCGACGCGGCGGGCCCGGTCGGCACGACGAAGGCCTTCGGCCCCGAACTCCCGCTGACCGGACTCCTCGTGGACCAGCAGGCCGCGCTGCTCGCCCAGGACGTGACCGAACCGGGAACCGCCAAGTGCACGTACGGCACAGGGGCGTTCCTGCTCGCCCAGACCGGCTCCCGGCCACGCAGGGGCGACTCCGGCCTGGTCAGCTGTGTCGCCTGGCGGCTTGCGGGCGAGAGCAGCTACTGCCTCGACGGACAGGTCTACACGGCAGCGTCCGCCGTCCGCTGGCTCACGGACCTCGGGGTGATCGAAGGGGCAGCCGACCTCGACCTCGTGGGCTCGTCGGTGCCCGACACGGCCGGTGTCACGTTCGTGCCCGCGCTCGCCGGGCTCGCGGCGCCCTGGTGGCGCGGCGACCTGCGCGGCTCGATCACCGGCCTCGGCCTCGACACCGCCCCCGGCCATCTGGTCCGCGCCCTGTGCGAGGGCATCGCGGCCCAGGTCGCATCGCTCGCCGACGCCGTGACCGCCGACCTGGGCGAGCCCCTGACGAGCCTGCGCGTCGACGGCGGTCTGACGCGCTCGGCCCTCCTGATGCAGACCCAGGCCGACCTGCTCCAAATCCCCGTCGAAGTATCGGCGTTGCCCGATGTGACAGCCCTGGGCGTGGGCGCGGTCGCACGCATGGGCATCGATCCGAAGCTCACGGTGCGGGACGCGGTCCCGCGGTGGCGGCCCGCCACCGTGTACGAGCCGAAGATCGATGCCACGCAGGCCGCCGAGCGCCTCGGCGGCTTCCGCTCGGCGGTCGCGTCCCTCCTCGACCGCACGCCCGCGCCGTCGTCATGACCGTCACCACCAAGGGGCCGCTGCCGTCCGACCCCTATGACGTGACCGTCGTCGGCGCCGGGGTGGTCGGCTCCGCCATCGCCCGCGAACTGGCGGGACACCACCGCCTGCGTGTCGCCCTGGTCGAGGCATCCGGAGACGTCGGCGACGGGACGTCCAAGGCCAACACCGCGATCCTGCACACCGGTTTCGACGCGGTGCCGGGCTCCCTGGAGTCCCGCCTGGTGCGCGATGGACAGCGCCTGCTCGCCGCGTACGCCGCCGATTCCGGCATCCCCGTCGAACCGGTCGGCGCGCTGCTCGTAGCCTGGGACGAGGAACAACTGGCCGCGCTGCCGGGCCTGTTGAAGAAGGCGGAAGCCAACGGGTACGAAGACGCCCGAATCATCGACGCGGACGAGGTCCGCTCCCGCGAACCGCGCCTGGGAGAGGGCGCGCTGGGCGCGCTCGACGTCCCCGGCGAGTCGATCATCTGCCCCTGGACGACGACGCTGGCGTACGCCACGCAGGCCGTGCGGGGAGGGGTGGACCTGCACCTCAACTGTGAGGTGGAGGAGGTGGGTTCACCGGAACGTCCAGCGATATCGGCATCGGCATCGGACTCGACATCGGCGCTGGCATCGGACTCGGCATCGTCGGGAGGCTCCGACTGTCATGAACTGACGACGCCCCGTGGCGTCGTACGCACCCGCTACCTCATCAACGCCGCGGGTCTGCACGCCGACGTGCTGGACCGGCGGCTCCTGGGGCACGGCGCGTTCACGGTGACCCCGCGCCGCGGCCAGCTCATCGTCTTCGACAAGCTCGCCCGCGACCTGGTCCGCCACATCCTCCTGCCGGTGCCGACGGCGCTCGGAAAGGGTGTGCTGGTCGCGCCGACCGTGTACGGGAACGTCCTTCTGGGCCCCACCGCCGAGGAGTTGGACGACAAGAGGGCGACGGGCACGACGGAGGACGGCCTCGCCGGACTGCGCGCAAAGGGCCGACGCATCCTGCCCTCGTTGCTCGACGAGGAGGTCACCGCGGTCTACGCGGGGCTGCGGGCGGCCACCGAGCACGACGACTACCAGATCCACAGCTCCCCCGAGGCGCGGTACATCACCGTCGGCGGCATCCGGTCCACGGGTCTCACCGCGTCGATGGCGATCGCGGAGTACGTCGTCGGGCTGCTCGCCGAGGCGGCGGGCCCCGACCTCGACCTGACGGCGGCAGGAAACCTGGACCCCGTCAGGATGCCGAACCTCGGCGAGGCGTTCCCCCGCCCCTACCAGCGCGCCGACCTCATCGCGACCGACTCCGCCTACGGCAGCATCATCTGCCACTGCGAGCGCGTGACCCGAGGCGAGATCAGGGACGCCCTCATCAGCACCGTCCCGCCCGGTTCGCTGGAGGGCCTGCGGCGCCGGACACGGGCGCGGGGCGGGCGCTGCCAGGGGTTCTACTGCGGGGCCGCGGTGCGTGAACTCTTCGACGGCTGGGGCGAGTCGGGGGCGGCGTGCTGAGGCGGCAGCGGAGTGTGGACGTCCTCGTCGTCGGCGCGGGCCCCGCGGGACTCACGGCAGCCGCGCGCCTCGCCGCTTCGGGCGCGGGCACGGTGGAGGTCCTGGAACGCGATCCGCGCGCGGGCGGTGTGCCGCGCCACTGCCACCACGGAGGGTTCGGGCGGTGGGGAGTGACGGGGCCGCAGTACGCGGAGAGCCTTGTCGAGGCCGCGCTCGGCGGCGGAGCGGCGGTACGGACCGGGGTGAGCGCCACCGGGTGGGCGGGGCCGCTCTCCCTGGAGACGACGGGGCCGCACGGCCTGGAGCGGATCACCGCGCGCGCCGTGGTCCTGGCCACGGGTGCACGGGAACGGCCGCGGGCGGCGCGACTCGTGCCGGGGACGCGCCCGGCGGGAGTGCTGACCACGGGGGAGCTGCAGCAGGCGGTCCACGTCTACGGGCAGGAGATCGGCACCAGGGCGGTCGTCGTGGGGGCGGAACCGGTGAGCTACGCGGCGCTGTCCGCCCTGAGGCGCGCCGGGGTGGAGGTGGCCGCGCTCGTCACGGAGGAGACGCGGGCACAGGTGGGCCGGGCGCGGGCCGCGGTCACCCGGCTCGGGGTCGCCCGGGTGCCGCTGGTGACAGGGGCGGTGGTGGTGGAACTCCTGGGGCGTGGGCGGCTGTCGGGGGTCCGGCTGCGGCGGCGCGACGGGCGGGAGAGCGTGCTCGCCTGCGACACGGTGGTGTTCACCGGGGACTTCGTTCCCGACCACGAGCTGGCCCGCCGCGGAGGCGTGCTCCTCGACCCCGGGACACGGGGCCCGGCGGTGGACGGTTCGTTCCGCACGGCTTCGCCGGGTGTCTTCGCGGTGGGCAACGCGGTGCACGCGGTGGAGCCGGCGCGGGTGGCGGAGGGCGAGGGGGCGCGGGTCGCGGAGGCGGTGCGGGGTCATCTCGGGGGTGCGGGGTGGCCGTGCGGCGCGCTATCGGTGGAGGCGGAACCCCCACTGCGGTGGGTGGCACCGAACAGGCTCGTGCCCGGTGTTGCCGGGGGCCGCTTTGCCCTGCGGACGGCGGAGGCTTTGGTGTGCCCTGTTCTGGTGGTGGTGCAGGACGGGCGGTGTCTGTACCGGCAGCGGGTGCGACGGAGGGTTCTGCCCAACCAGGGGGTGTATCTCTCGGGGGGCTGGGTCGGGAAGGTTGATGCGGGTGGGGGGCCGGTGCGGGTAATGGTCGGCTAGGACCTTTCGCTCCCCAAGCCCGCCCCTTCTCGAAAACCGTGCCTGCGCCCCCCTTGGTCAGCCTGTCCGGCGTCTGAGGGCGAACTCGGCGAAGCCGGTGATGACGGCAGCCAAGGCCCCCGCGCCGGAGCGGCCCTCGGCGGAGCGGCCTGCGGCGGAGCGGCCCGTGGCGGAGTGGCCCGTGGCGGAGCCGCCGATGGATGCAGCCGGGAAGGGATGGGGTCGGGGAGAGAAAGCGACCCTTCCACCCAGCGCAACCTCCCCGTACACTGCAAAAACTAGCAGTGCTAATTAACGTCACGCGTTGCCTCGCAGCCCCGCAGACGACGACCGCAAACGATCCGGAGCCGTATCGTGCGCCCAGTCCACTTCGCCGCAGCCCGCCGCACCCCCATCGGCAAGCTCCGCGGAACTCTCTCCTCCGTCCGCCCGGACGACCTCGCCGCCGGCGTCGTACGCGGCCTCCTCGCAGGAACACCCGAGCTGGATCCCGCAAGGATCGACGACATCTACTGGGGCGCCGCCAACCAGGCGGGCGAGGACAACCGCAACGTGGCCCGCATGGCCGCCCTCCTCGCAGGCCTCCCGGAATCCGTGCCGGGCGCCACCGTGAACCGGCTCTGCGCATCCGGCATGGAGGCAGTCACCGCCGCCGCCCGCACCATCGCGTCCGGCGAAGCCGACATCGTCCTCGCGGGCGGCTCCGAGTCGATGAGTCGCGCCCCCTTCGTCCTGCCCCGCCCCGACGAAGCGCTGCCGCACAAGCTGGAGACCGTCGACACCCGCCTCGGGTGGCGCCTCGTGAACCCCGCCATGAAGGACCTGCACGGCGTACTCGCCATGGGCGAGACCGCCGAAGAAGTCGCCGAGCGCCACGGCATCTCCCGCGAGCGCCAGGACACCTTCGCCCTCCGCAGCCACCAGCGCGCCACCGAGGCCCGCAAGAACGGCCACTTCGACGACGAGATCCTCCCCGTCACCCGGCCCGACGGCACGGTCGTCGACCTCGACGAATGCGTCCGTGAGGACACCTCGTACGAGAAGCTCAGCAGTCTGCGCCCCGTGTTCCGCAAGGACGGCACCGTCACCGCGGGCAACGCATCGCCGATGAACGACGGCGCGGCCGGGCTCATCCTCGTCAGCGAGGAGGCCCTGAACGACCTCGGACTCGAATCCCTCGGGCGGTACGTCGCAGGCGCCTCCGCCGGTGTGCACCCGGACGTCATGGGTATCGGGCCGGTCCCCGCCACGCGGAAGGCACTCGCCCGCGTCGGCTGGGCCATCGGCGACCTGCAGGAGGCCGAGTTCAACGAAGCCTTCGCGGCCCAGGCCCTCGCCTGCGTCGACGCCCTCGGCATCGATCCGGAGCTGGTGAACCCGACCGGCGGCGCCATCGCCCTCGGCCACCCCCTCGGCTGCTCGGGCGCCCGCATCCTCACCACGCTGCTGCACCGCATGCGCCGCACCGGCGCCGCCCGCGGCCTCGCGACGATGTGCGTGGGCGTCGGACAGGGCAGCGCGCTGCTGGTCGAGCGCGGCTGAACCCATTCCCTCACCAACGGAAACAACGCACGGAACACACGGAACGCGCGAAACGTACGAACGCACGAAACGCACGGAAACGGAGCACCACCCATGGCCACGCTGTCCCTCGCCGCGATCCTCGCCGAGCCCGCACGTCGCCAACCGGACCGCACCGCCCTCGTCGAGGGTGAACTGCGGCTCTCCTTCGGCGAGTTGTGGGAGCAGGCCCGCGTGCAGGCGGCAGCGCTCGTGGGGCTCGGGGTCGCGCCGGGGGACCGGGTGGCCTTGATGGCGCCCAACACCGCCGAGTTCCCGCGCGCCTACTACGCGATCCTCGCCGCGGGCGGCGTCGTCGTCCCCGTACACCTCCTGCTCTCCGCCGAGGAGGTCGAGCACGTCCTGCGGGACAGCGGCGCCACCCTGCTGCTCTGCCACCCCGCGCAGGCCGAGACGGGCAAGGCCGCTGCCGCCGCCACCGGCGTACGGATGCTGACGCTCGGCGAGGGCGGCGAGCTGGAGACCCTGGCGGGCGCGGCCGAACCGCTCCCGAGTTACGTCACGCGTGAGGCCGACGACCCGGCCGTCGTCTTCTACACCAGCGGCACCACGGGCGTCCCCAAGGGCGCCGTGCTCAGCCACCTCAACCTGGTGATGAACGCGACCGTCTGCGCCTTCGACGCCCACGACGTGCGCCGCGACGACGTCGCGCTCGGCGCGCTCCCGCTCTTCCACGCGTTCGGCCAGACCGTCTCCATGAACGCCACCTGGCGCGCGGGCGCGACGCTCGTCCTGCTGCCGCGCTTCGACGCCGCGCGGGCCATCGCGCTGATGGCGGCGGAGGGCGTCAACACCTTCCACGGTGTGCCGACGATGTACGTCAACCTCGTGGCCGCCGCGGCGACGGCCCCCGAACTGCCCACGCTGCGGCTCGCGATCTCCGGCGGCGCCTCGCTGCCCGTTGCCGTACTGGAGCGCTTCGAGGAGGCTTTTGGCGTACCGGTCTACGAGGGGTACGGGCTCTCCGAGACCTCGCCCACCGCCTCCGTGAACCAGCCCGTGTTCGGGACCAAGGCGGGCAGCATCGGCCACCCGCTGTGGGGCGTGGACGTGGAGATCGCCCGCGCCGACGTCGAGGGGCGGATCGAGCTGCTGCCCACCGGCGAGCTGGGGGAGGTCGTGGTCCGCGGCCACAACGTCTTCTCCGGCTACCTGGGGCGCCCGGAGGCGACCGCCGATGCCGTCGTCGACGGCTGGTTCCGCACCGGGGACCTCGGCACCAAGGACGCCGACGGGTTCCTGGCCATCGTCGACCGCAAGAAGGACGTCATCATCCGCGGCGGTTTCAACGTCTACCCGCGCGAGGTCGAGGAGGTGCTCATGCGCCACCCGGACGTCGCGCAGGTCGCCGTGATCGGTCTGCCCGACGAGGTGCACGGCGAGGAGATCTGCGCCGTCGTGGTCGCCGCGCCCGGCGCCGCGCCCGATGCCGCGCGGATCGCCGAGTGGTCCAAGGAGCACCTGGGCCGCCACAAGTACCCGCGCCGCGTGGAGTTCACCGGCGAGCTACCGCTCGGCCCCAGCATGAAGGTCCTCAAGCGGGAGCTGCGCGTCACCTACAGCGGGGCCTAGGCCCGTGCTGGCCGGACGTCCAAGATGTGGCCGCCCCTGACGACACGGAGATAGTTGGGCCTAGCATCTGTCCCCGGCATGGACATATCTCTGAACATTTCTCCGAACGTATCTCTGTGGGAATTCGCCGCACTCGCCGCGGCCGCGGTGCTCGTCGGCTTCTCGAAGACCGCCGTCAGCGGGGCCAACACGGTCAGCCTCGCCGTCTTCGCCGCGGTCCTGCCGGCCCGGGAGTCGACCGGCGTCCTGCTGCCCATCCTCATCGCGGGCGACGTACTTGCGGTCCTGACCTACCGCAGGCATGCCCACTGGCCCACCCTGTGGCGGCTGTTCCCCGCCGTCGCGGGGGGCGTGGTGGTGGGCACGGTCTTCCTGATGTGGGCCGACGACGCCATCGTCCGTACGTCGATCGGGGCGATCCTGCTCCTGATGGCGGCGGTCACGCTGTGGCGCCGCAGGACTCCCGGGGACGGGGCGGGTGAGGCCGGTGAGTCGAGTACGGCGGAGGTTTCGCTCGGCGCCCGGCTCAAGGCCCCCTCCTACGGCGTGCTCGGCGGCTTCACCACCATGGTCGCCAACGCGGGCGGCCCGGTGATGTCGATGTATCTGCTCTCGGCGGGCTTCCGGAAGCTGAGCTTTCTGGGGACGTCGGCGTGGTTCTTCCTCATCGTCAACACCTCCAAGGTGCCGTTCAGCGTGGGCCTCGGCCTCATCGACGCACACTCGCTGCTGCTCGACGCGGCGCTCGTGCTCTTCGTCCTGCCGGGCGCCCTCATCGGCAAGGCGGCCGTGCACCGGATCAACCAGCGGCTCTTCGAGCAACTGGTGATCGGGGCCACGGTCCTCGGGGGCCTCCAGCTGCTGCTGCGCTGACGGAGCAGTGGCCGCAGGCGGCGGCCTAGGCCTTGCCCATGGGGACCGCCTGCCTCGCCTCGGGGGCAAGACCGTGCTCCAGGTCCTCGACGAGCAACCGCTTCGCGATCGCGTCGACCGCCTTGACGAGATCCTGGTCCGCGGGACGGCCGCTGTCCTTCTCCACCTGCTCGCCCAGCCACTTGGCCCATGCCTTGCCGATCACATCCGCCTCGCGTGCACCCGCCGGGGTGTGCGAGAAGAGCAGCCCGGAGCGGGTGAGGAAGCCCTCCTCGACCATGCGGTTGAAGACCGGCACCAGGACTTCGGACGGCAGCTGACGCCGGGCGGCGATCAGGCCGAGACTCGCGTGACCGACCATCCGGTCGAAGAGCGCGACCTGCATCACGGCCCACGCGCCCGCGACGTCGAGCCGGGTGTCGGAGGCGCGGATGACACGACGGGCGGTGTCCATACCGGTACTGCGGATGATGTTGCCGACCGTCAGCTCGAGGACCTGGTCCGAGCTGCCGCTCGACGTCGGTGACGCGAAGCCCTCGCCCATGTCCGAGGAACTCATCCGAGCGCTGTCCCGCAGCTGCACCTGCTTGAGGAAGAGGGCCACAACGAACCCGAGCAGCGCCACGGGAACCGTCCACAGGAACACGGTGTGCAGCGTGTCGGCGTACGCCTTGATGATGGGCGCGGCCGCTTCCGCGGGAAGGTCGTGCAGCCCCTGCGGACTCTGCGCGGCCTTCGCCACCGCAGCGGGATCCGCGCCGCCCCCGGCCCTGGCCGCCGCGGCGACCCCGTCCTCCAGATTCGGCTTCAGCGTGTTGGCGTAGATGGTGCCGAACACGGCGGTGCCGAAGGAGCTGCCGAGCGTACGGAAGAAGGTGACTCCGGAGGTCGCCGTGCCCAGATCCGAGTAGACGACGGTGTTCTGCACGGCGATCGTCAGGACCTGCATGCAGAGCCCGATGCCGGTGCCGAGGACGAACATGTACAGCGATTCGAGCCAGGTGCTCGTCTCACTGCCCATGAGCGAGAGCAGATAGAGCCCGAGCGCCATGACCAAGGCGCCCACGATGGGAAAGATCCGGTACTTCCCGGTCTTGCTCACCACATTGCCGCTGAAGACCGAGGCGATGAGCAGCCCGATCACCATGGGCAGCGTCCGCACGCCCGAGATGGTGGCGGAGTCCCCGTCGACGTACTGCAGATAGGTCGGCAGGAACGTCATCGCGCCCAGCATCGCGAACCCGACGATGAAGCTGAGGATCGAGCAGACGGTGAAGACGGGATTGGCGAAGAGCCGCATCGGCAGCATCGGTTCGGCGGCGCGCGTCTCGACCACACAGAACAGCGCGAGCGCGACCGCACCGCCCACGAACAGCGCGATGATGGTGCCCGAACCCCACGCGTACTGATTGCCGCCCCAACTCGTCGCCAGAATCAGCGCGCTTGCGCCGATCGCGACGAACGCGATGCCGAGATAATCGATGACGGGCCGCACCGCCGACTTCACCACAGGGATCGTGCGAGCGGCTGCGATCACCACGACGATCGCGATCGGTACGTTGACGTAGAAGGCCCAGCGCCAGGTCAGATGGTCGGTGAAGAGCCCGCCGAGCAGCGGCCCGATGACGGTGGCGACGCCGAACACGGCACCGATCGCACCCTGGTACTTGCCGCGCTCGCGCAGCGGGATGACGTCGGCGATCAACGCCATCGAGGTCACCATGAGACCGCCCGCGCCGATGCCCTGCAGGGCGCGCCAGGCGATGAGCAGCGTCATGTTCGTCGACAGGCCGCACAGGAACGAGCCGGTGATGAAGACGATGGCCGAGACCTGAAAGACGATCTTCCGCCCGAAGAGATCACCGAACTTCCCGACGAGCACCGTGGCGACGGTCTCCGCGAGCAGATACGACGTCACGACCCACGACATGTGCTCCGCGCCGCCCAGATCCGCCACGATCGTGGGCAGCGCGGTGCCCACGATGGTCTGGTCGAGTGCGGCGAGCAGCATCCCCAGCATGATCGTCACGAAGACGATGTTGCGGCGGCGCTTGTCCAGGACGGGCGGCCCCTGGGCGGGGGCCTCGGCGGCGGGCTCGACGGTGGTGGTCACACGGTCACCCTCACACCGCGCCTGGGCGTGTGCATGCGGGGCCGGTCCGGTCCGGTGACGGGCTGCCGGCGGTGTCGGCGAGGGATGGGGGGCGGCGGGTCGCTCAGTCCAGATTGCGGCGCAGCAGATAGGTATCCATGATCCACCCCTTGCGCTCGCGGGCCTCGGCCCGGAGGGCCTCGATGCGGGGAGCCGCCTCGTAGAGGGGCCCGGAGACGAGGATCTCGTCGGGGGTCCCGATATAGGCCCCCCAGTAGACATACATGTCACCCCCCTCACGGCTGCCTTCACTGCTCTGGAACTGCCGGAAGGCCTGCTGAGCATCGAGCATGACCACGACATCATCGACGCCCTCGGGAAAGCCGCCGTCGGCGAGCCGGCGCCCGGTGGTGATCTGCACGGGGCGCCCGACGCGGCTCAGGCCGGTGCGGTGCTTCGCGGCGAGCGAGGAGACACTGCTGATCCCGGGCACGACGTCGTACGAGAAGGCCACCGCACCCCGGTCGAGGACTTCCTCCAGAACCCCGAGGGTGCCGTCGTACAGCGCGGGGTCACCCCACACGAGGAAGGCCCCGCACTCGTCCTCACCGAGCTCATCGGCGACGAGCCGCTCATAGATCTCGGCACGGCGGCTGCGCCAGTCCACGACGGCGGGGGAGTAGTCCGCGCCGCCCGCCTTCCTGTCGCGCGCGGGGTCCCGCGCCTCGACCACGCGGAAGGTGCCGTCGGCACAGTGCGCGTCGAGGAGATCACGCCGCAGCTGGACGAGGTCGTCCTTCTCCTCGCCCTTGTCGAGGATGAAGAACACGTCGGTGCTCTTCATGGCCTTGACGGCTTGCAGGGTCAATTGGTCGGGGTCGCCCGCGCCGATACCGATGACATGAATCTTTCGCACCCGGAGAGTCTGCCGTACGGGGATGCCGTGCTTGTCCCCCGGGCGGGGCACATCCGCGTGTCCGGCGGCGGGCTACTCACTCCCACGCAGCCGAGGCGCGTGCTCGGCAGCGTCCACCGTCGGCGCGTCCTCTGCGAGGGACTGAGCCAACTCCCGCGCCCACAAGACGAGTCCGTCCACATCGATCCCGTGGGGCCGCTCCCCCCACTTCCCCGTGCCGATGGCGCTCGCTCCCCTGAGCAGCAGCCGCGCCCCGCCCGTGAGGTTGCCGCGGGCCGAGTGGGTCAGCCCAACGGCCAGCTGCGCGAGCCCCTTCCACAGGTCGCGCTCGTCATCGGGCCCCGACTTCCAGGCGTCCTCGAAGACCTCGTGCGCGTGAAAGGGCCGCCCCGCGTCGAGCAGGGCCTGAGCCTGAGCGACCGTCTCCTCAGGCGTACGCGTGACGCCTTCGGGCTGCCGCTCCACACCTTCGCTCCCGTACGGCAAGGGCCGCCCGAGCCCATCACGCGGCCGCGCATTACGGGCCCGCCCTTCGGCGTCACGGTCACGGCCACGGGCACGGTCACGGTCATCGGGTCGAGGTGCGGTGCTCATACGGAGATTGTCCCTCGCGAGGTGTCCGGGAGGGGGAGCGGACCACCCCCGAACGTGGGGTAAAGTTCTGTTTGCGCGATCACGCAGAACACCGCGAGACACGCGCATCGGGACGTGGCGCAGCTTGGTAGCGCACTTGACTGGGGGTCAAGGGGTCGCAGGTTCAAATCCTGTCGTCCCGACGGAAACGTCGCAGGTAGGGGCCATCTTCGGATGGCCCCTACTTCGTGTTTGGGAGCAATTCTGGGAGCGGGAAGCCGCTCCCAGTGCTCCCTGGGAGCGGGAGTCTGGGAGCAACGTCAACCAGGGGTCGACGGATGGTCACCCGATCCGGTCGCTCCCAGGGAGCATCTCCGCTGCCCGGTCTGGTGGAGGAGGCAAGGGGTCGTGCTGTTCGCCCCCTTGTCCGAATACTCGTCATGGGGCCGTGCTCCCACTCGACCCCTTGACGGTTTTCACCGACCCCATATCTGCGGGGGCTTCCTGTCTCGGTGCACACGTCATCCAGAGGTTGAACGCGGTGGCGAGATGCGGTGCAGGTCGGACGGGGTGGTGGCTGGGGGTGTCTGCTCTTGTGGGTCCCCTTGTCGCGGCGTAAGTGGATGCTGGCATCTGTAGAGCGCGGTATGGAGACGCTCGTGGGGGAGTCGGGTGCGAAGCTTTCTGCCCGCGCTCATCGAACGCCAGCGGGGTCACCCAGTCCATGAACCGTCGCGACAGCGCTGGCATCACGGCCGCGATCTACCTGGAGGACAACCAGTTCCGTTGTCGTCGAGTTCTCGGTCGTGCCGTCCCGCTCGCGACCGGACCTCTACGGTGAACCTGTGGTCGGTGGATGGGAGGCGCGAACAGGTGACATGCAGTTCGAGGAGCTGGGGGGGCAGATGGGACGAGGGTGCCTGCACCCAGTTGGATCGAGGCTTCGCTGAAGCTCAAGGAAGGCCGGGACCCGCTCGGGCTCCAGACGACCACACAGGACCGGCTGATGCCGCGACTGCTGCCCGGCATCCTGGAGTTGTCACGGCGCGCCCGCTACTTCTCCTTTCACGCCTTCCTGCTCGGCGAATACCGGGACCGTCACTTTGCGGCCGACGGCAACACGCTGTCGGCTTTCATCAAGCGTCGAGAGTGGGAGTACGGCCTGGCCGTGCTGCGTTGCCCCGAGACTGCGGATCGAGCCCGGTAGGGGCCCGCAGACTGAGCGGCCTGGCGATGGGGCCAGGACCTTATTCGCGAGGCGAATCGGTGGAGAGCGCCTTTGGCGGCTACGGGTTGTACTACCGCTCACCGATGGCAGAGTTCGGCATTGTGGCCAGGGCCGGGACGCTGCTCGGCCGATCCCCATCGACGTGCTCTACGACACCGACCGGGCCCGGTTGCTCGCCGGTACGTTCAAGTCGGCCGTGGAGCACACGGCGTACTACCAGCGGGCCATGTGGACGACTGACGACCTGTCTTCCAACGTGATCGACGAGTATGCCCAGGCTGCCTGCCTGTGCCGACTGAGGGAGCTGCCCGAAGAACGCGACGCCGTCCACGCCGCTCGCCCAGGAGCGGGGGCGAGTAGAGGAAGCCGAGGAGTGGTATCGCAAGTCCCTCGCCATCAGCGAGGACCTTGACGATCGCCTCGGCATGGCCGGCACCTACCACCAGCTCGGGATGATTGTCCAGGAGCGGGGGCGAGCAGAGGAAGCCGAGGAGTGGTACCGCAAGTCTCTCGCCATCACCGAAGACCTCGGAAACCGCCCCGTCATGGCCTCCACGTATGGGCAACTTGCGCTACACGCCGAAGAACAGGGAGACACCGCACGCGCGCTGACGTGGGTGATCAGGTGCGTGGCCCTCTTCGACGAGGTTCCACACCCCAGCACGGGACCGGGCCCCGACCACCTTCGCCGCCTAACCGCGCACGTGGGCATCGAAGCCGTCGAACGTGCCTGGCAGGCCACTACCGGCAGTCCGCTGCCCCCCGACGTACGCGCGTACGTCTTCACCGAACCCGTCACCGAGTAGCCGCGCCGAAGGAGAACACCTCGTATGAACGAACCTGCCACTCACGTTGCCCGGGCAGTGGCTAGGCGTCTCACCACGTCGGCACACCCCGACCTGGCCGATGACGTGGAAGTGGCTCTCCACTCCCGCGAAGCAGCCCGCGTGCCTGATCAGTACACCGACCCCGTAAGCGTCAGCGGTCTCATGGTCAGCATCGCTACCTTCGCCTGGACCGTCTACAACGACGTCCGCGGCCGCAGTGCCGCCGTCCCCAGCCACGCTGCCCTCGCGCGTGCTATCCGTCGCGAGCTCGAGCGGTCCGCCGCACCCACGCTCCAGCTGGACCCCGCCGAACGCGACCGGATCATTGACGCAGCCGTCGAGGAGACGCTCGATGCCGCTCAGAACGAGGAGCCCGACCAGCAGTAGATCCAACTGCGGACACATCATCCGCAGTAGGCAGCGAGCAACCAGTTGGGGAGGCGAACGGGACTGCCTCCACCGCTGCCTCACCAAACGCATTTGGGTGTGGATCCTCTGAAGTGATGGTCGGGATCAGGCGGTGCGGCTGTAGTTCTGCTGGTCAGGGCTGGGGTAGAGGCGTTGGTGTTCGCGTGATGTGTGGAAGGTCCAGTAGTCCTCGAAGTCGCCGTTCGTGATGAGGGCTCGGAGTTTGAGGATTGCTTCGGCGCCGGTGATGTCGAGGCGGTCGCCGATGAGGTGCCGGCAGGCGCCCTCGATCGCGCCGGTCGCGATGGGCCAGCCTCGTGCGAGGGCGGTGTCGTAGTGGAGTTGGTCGAGGTGGCCGGTGAGGTAGCGGACGCAGGCGTCGGCGGCGTCGCGTTTGGCTCCGCGCAGGCCGCGTGAGTGGGCTTCGGCCGTGATCTCGGCCGCTGCGCGGGCAGCCTGGCCGTGCAGGATCGTGGACAGATGACCGGCGACCCAGGCTTCCGCTTGTGGGGTTCCGGCCGGGTGAAAGGCGTGCGCGGCGGCCCAGACGTACTCACTGACGTGCACGATGTCCAACAGAATGATCACCTCGATGCCGCGTCGGGCGGTTCGTTCCCGATCAAATCGAGTTGGTGGCGGGCGCCGTCGACGAGGACGAGCCAGGTGCGGGCATGGTCGCGATCGCGGGCTTCGGCCTGGTCGAAGGCGGCGGCGATCGTGTGCTCGGGCGGATGGATCACGGACCCGGTCAGCCACTTCTCCCGGGCCACCGGGCCCGGCCGCGGCGGACGGACGCTGGTGCGGCCGCCGGGCGGGGCGATGATGTCGTGCGGCCTTCTGCGAGCCGGATCGGCGTCGAAGACACAGCCCAGTGTCGCCATGCGCTTGCGGTTCGGCTTTTCACCCGGCGCGATCCGGGTCCGCAGCGCCCGCTGCCGTGTCAGGTGTGCCTTCAAGGTCGCCGGCCGCAGGGCCTCGGGGCGCATCACGATCCCTTTGCCGTCGAACTGCAGGACCAGCGTGGTGTCCGCGCTCGCCGGCAGCGGCACCTGCTGCCGGTAGAAGGAGTCGATGTCGAGCGCCGCCCGGGCGACGAGCTGTTCGGCCTGGCGTTTGCCCAGCACCGTCCCGCACCGGTCGTCGATCGCCGCCTTGGCCAGGTCGAAGGAGCCGCGGACCGCCTCGAGGACGGCCAGGCGCCGCAGTCCGTAAGAGTGCAGACGGGCGGGCAGCGACAGTGCGGCATCCGCCGGATGGACGCTGGTCAGCCCCTTGCCCCGCCATGCCGTTCTCCGCACGGTCACCGTGCCGAACACGCAGGCCAGCAGCCTGCCGTGCCCCGGCTCGCAGTGCGGGCGGACCCGCCCGTCCCGGCCCCGCACCGGCTCACAGTCGTGGTGAGCACTCCGCTCGCGTTGTTCGCGTCGATCGAGGTGGGCCTGGAACAGCAGCCGCAGCGGCTCACGCCCCTCCGCCTCGATCAGTTCTTCCAGTGTTCGTGGTGCGCAAGCACGGCCGTGCCGGCGGTGGCCAACGTGCCTTTCAGGCACTCGAAGGCCCTTGTCGCGGCGGCGAACACATCGATGGCATGCAAGGCGTCGTAGGGTTCCACAACGGCTCTTCTTTCTGTACTCCGGTCTGGCTGGTTACCTCCGAAGTTAGAGAGAAGGGCCTTTATCGTTCCGCGAGTTCACCGATCCCGCCGCGCCGGCGCGAACCGCCCGGGCCGGTCCTCGACCAGCCACCCCCGCTCCACCAGACGTTTCAGCTTGCCCCGCGTCCCTTCGATCTTTCCGGTAACTGCCGGCAGCCCGATCCGCGGCACGATCTGCTTCGCCTGCATCGGCGACGACGCGTCCGCCACGACCTCCACGCGCCGCCTCCTCCACCCTCACGGTAGAGACCCGGCCACAACCCGCCGAGCAGAGGGCCCCCACCGCCAGGCCCGCACATCCACATCATCAGCAGCTTCATCGGTGACGTCATGCACCACAGGCGCAGAAGGCGCATCCTCCACGCGCACAAACCGCAACACGGCACCGTCCGCAACACCAGCCGACTCCAGGGTGCTGTCGTGTGCCAGCGCAGAACCATCCGCAGTGACCAGATGCCGCAGCATGGGGCGGACCCCGGCCTGATCGCCGAGGAGCCGCATCACTTCGGGAAGCAGCACCCCGATCGGCTCCTGCGAAGGGAGCACGAGATCGACGCGACGCTGCTCACCGACCAGAGTGACCCGGCTCAAGGCCGTACGACTCGTACCGCTCGTGCGGCTCAACGGCCCCGCAGATATCACGCGTTCGAACCAATCATCGAGAAGAAGGGGTCACGGAGGGAGAAGGAGTGGGCGCCGATGGCGAGGAAGAAGGCACGGAGGAGCTGTAGGGGCTCTTCCCGATAAGCCGATTCGAAATGAACGACCACCCCACACACCCGGCACACAACACTGCCGCGATCACCACCCCGGCGAACACCTTCCCCAGCCGCTCATCTACCGATCGTCGTTGCCGCTGCGCCCCGAACAACAGTGCATCTCGCAACCGCCGACGCCGAACCGACACTGACTCCAACAACTGGCTGTCGTAATCCTGGGATGTCATATTCGTTCGATTCTCGACGGCACGTCCGCCGCGTTTTGGTTATTTCGCGAAAATTGTGCGAATGCGTTGTTCGGAGTCCAGCTTTCTCTCGTGCTCCCGTCGCTAACCCTGAGGCATGGACCTAGCCTGAGAATCACGCTCGGTAATCCACATGCTCGAATATTCTGATGTCATCGAAGGCACTTCGCGACCGATTCGATCGACGAGCACCAACGCTACCGAAGTGAATCCCTTCAGTAGAGACATGAGGGCTTCGTTGTTGGAATCTTGATAAGCCCTGACAAGCGCGTCCGCGAAGCTGGTAAAGAGATCAGGGTCGATTTCGCATTCGTCTTCGATGATTTCGCCCAGCCCCGTCTCTACTTTGGCGAACTGAGACAGAACGGCAGCTTGTCCCAGGAATGCTCTAGCTAGGGAGTTGGACGGGTTCCACACGTCTTCTTCGTCCACTTGGAAATAGCAGCTCACTCGGCCCACCTTACCTTTACGTCGACCTCTGGGTTCCTGGCCTGCCAGTCGGCAACACTGGACTCTACTGCAGATCTGAACTCGGGAGTTGCGCCCGGTTCTGTGAAACTAAGGCCGATCGGAGCATCCTCGAATCCATTCATGTGAGGGCGCGCCCTAACGTAGGAGTCAAGTTTCTTGAATACGTGTTTGGTGATCCACTTGTCAATTTTGACCCGCGGGTCACGTCCGGTTGCAGTTTTCTCTTCCCAGAGTGTTCCGTCTTCGATCTTGTCGATGTCCGTGATCGTGTCCGCCCAGTTGTCTGGGTTGTCCACCACGTAATTTGTATCTCCCTCGCGTGGAGGGCGCTCGCGGTTCGAGGAGCCATCCCCGCCAGCATTAGCTGGGGGAGGCGAACTGGGCTCAGACGGAACATCCCCACCGTCACTGGCTCCGTGGCCCCCCGGTGCTGTATCAGGGGCGGGGGCATGCCCTCCAGGGGCATCCGGATGCGTGGTGCCAGAGCCTGGAGGCTCGGCATGCGCCCCTTGCCCGGAAGACGCGCCAGAGCCTGCGCCGTCTCGGGATGGTCCGGAAGGCCTGCTTTCCGATGTGTGACCAGTGCCGGTGCCGGATGTCTCACGAGCAGATCCAGGCCCATGGGCCGCGCCGCTGCCACCGTCAGGGGTGTTATGGCTGGCCTCTGGCGGCAGGTTTTCGCCTGCGGGGGTGGAGGCTTCGGGGGCGCGTGCTCCTGCGCCGACGAGGGCTGGCTCGCGCCGGGGAGGTGCTGGCTCGGGTTCTGCCAGCTGCGCGCCTGACGGCTCGCGCGGGATCGGGTTCGTGTTTCGCACGCCGTTTGTGCTGTCGATGAACTCGCCGGATGAGACGACGAGTTTGGAACCGTTGGGGTACTCGATGACACTTTGTGCGGCCCTGGACGTGCTGGCAGCGTCGGTGGCCGCGCGGACACCGGCGGTGATCCCGGAGACCTTCGGCAGAGCGCGGGCCGCAACCCCGACCGTCTTGGCGGCTGCGCCGATGGGATCGATGATCTCGCCGACCCTGGCGGCGGTTCCTGCTGCGCGGGCGCCGGCTCCGGCCTTGCCGGCCGTACCCGCCTTGGATGCCGCGCCCAGGGGGCCGGCGCCGAGGGTGGCGAAGTTGAAGAACACGGTCGCCGTGGCCTTGGCCGGGTTTTCCTGCCAGTCGTCCCAGGCGACGAATGACTTGCCGAATTCTTTCGCGTACCCGCGCCCCTCATCGGTGAGTTCCTGCCACCGCGGGCTGAAGGGGCTGTCCTCCCGGTTGCCCGTGGGGTCGGTGGCGAAGGAGCCCAGGCCCATGAACACCTTGGCCAGGCCCTCGCGGGCGGCCCCGCCCTCCTCGCCGGGGCTGAAGAGGGTGACCAGGCCTTCGACGGAGCCAATCATGTTGTCTTGGACGAGGCTGACCCCGAACTGCCCGAGGTGGTAGTCGATCCCGAAGGGAAGCGCGGTGTGGTGCTCCGGCATGCCCCAGGGCAGAGAGGTGGCCTCACTGAGTTGGTCGGCGCTGAACCCGTAGGAGTTCTTCTGCTTCGGGCTGCCGTCGTTGATGTGCCACTGGGTGCCGCCGACCGTGCCCGTGATCTTGTCGGCGGCTGCCACCTCGGCCCGCTGGAAGGCCGCCACGGCCGCGTTCACGCTGTTCCATAAACCCTGGTGTTCGTCGACCTTGTCTTGGTCTTTCTGCCAGGAGGTGAATGCGCCGTCGTCGCCTTTGACAGACTCGCAGAATATGGCCGCTTGGTGGCGCAGTACGTCAAGCTGTTTGATGATCGGAGCGATCGAGGCCACGTAGCTGGTTAGTGCCTCTGCCACCGTCTCCAGCTTTTCTGCGAAGGAGTCCGAGCCTTCCTGTACCGCCTGGGTGGTACCGAACAATTGCCCTGCCTCGGGGGCCTTATAGGAGGCGTCCAGGCGCTGGAAGCGGTTGTGCACGTCATCGCCGTGGTCCCGGATGGCCTTTGCGGCTCGGCGTGCGAGGATGATCTCGCGCTCCAGCTCGACCAGGTCGCCGGTATAGGTCGGCACGTCGTTCGGGCTGATCACTTCTCGGCGCCCTTCTTGCGGGCGGCTTCGAGTACCGCGGTCACGTCAGGGGCCAACGTGGCCTGGCGCTGAGCGTTCCACGCCTGCTCCAGATCACCCGCCAGGTAATGGTTGGTCGCCTCGATGGCGCCGTTGGCCGAGTTGCTGGCGCGCAGCGTCAGAGACACCACGTCCCGCTCGGTGCCATGGACGAACTCACCCAGCGCCACGGCCACCAACCCCGCGACCTTGTCGCCACCGCCCGCACTTTCACCGTCGAAGGACAGCGTGCCGGCCGACGTCATCGCGCCCTGCGCGCTGTTCCCGTACAGCTTGATGCCCGCATTGAGCCCGCTCTCGGCCTCACGCACCCTGGAGATAACCGACTGAACTCCAGCAGGTGCGATGTCCCACGCCGTCACATTCAACCCCCGTTACTCAACTGACTGGTACGTTCCTCGCCCCGTCAACCGTGGCCGCTCGCTGCCGTTGTTCAGCCGATGTTGTCGACTGCAGCGCGCGCCCGCGCGAGCGTCGACTGTGCGGTGCCGTCGTTCTGCTCGAGCGTGGTGCGTACGAGGCGGATGATTTCCCGCACCTCGTTGGCCGCCTTGTTCCAGCGGACTTCCTTGCCGTGGTAGTCATCTGACACGCCGTCGGCCTGGTAGTCGGCCATCGCAGCCTTCACCGCACGGTCACGGTCGCCGAGCACCCGCTCCAGCTGACCGATGATGATCTGCAGGCCGCCCTGGACGTCGGCCGAGGCGCCGGTGTCGTAGGAGCGGCGGTCCTGGTTTCCAGCCATGGCGAGGTTCCCCCTGCGTACGAAGTGTCTGGTGTGTGAGTTGGCTGGCTCAGCCGGAGAAGCGGGCGCCGTCGAAGTTGGCCGCGCCCATGTTCTGGTGGGCGTTGTCGGACTGCTCCTGGTCACCGGAGCCGAACGCGGTGTCCATGCCTGCCTGGCCGCCCAGAATCGAGGACAGCGCCCCGTTCAGATCCGAAGTGATCTCGTCCGCCCGCAACTTGAACGAGTCGAAGGTCGCCTTGCCCGTTCCGTTGAACTTGCCCTCCAGCGGCTCGGCCGCCTGGACCAGCAAGCTGATCAGCGTCCCGAGGTCGTCGCTGGACCCCACGGTGTTCTTCCCCAGCACCGCGAGAGTCGTGTCTCCCATGTCGAACTTCATGAGTCCACCCCCGTGTATTTCCGATTGTGTGGTGCGTCGCGGGCGGTTGTGCCGTCACGGCATGCACATGCCTCACTCACGCCCCGTAGTGTATCGAACATCCTGTCCCATGAAGCATTGCAGACGCAACGTAGTTGGGGGTGAGATGGCGTGATCTGTGCCCATGGCGTGCGCCACGCCGAGGACCTGCCGCTATGGGAAATGCGCAGCTCGATAGCTGCGGTTGTGTTGGTAGGAGTGCTGTGCCGCAGCGTAGGTGCCATGCCGACGAGGCGCTGTCATCAAAGGTGCAACGAGGAGGCTGTGGCGAGGAGGGGCGCCGGGCACGGTAGCCGTGGCCGAGAGCGCGCGAGGTGCGCAGGTGAGTGAAGGGGTTCTCGCCCGAACTGCCCGGATAGACACTGCCGGCCCACCACCGCGCGGGCCAGCTGATGGACAGCGGCTCATCGTGGGCGGCTCGGGCGAGGCGAAGGGACGGGAGCCGATCCTCTGGCACGGGACAGGCAGGGTCCCGAACGAGGGCGCTAGGTGATGATTTCGCAGTCTGCAGGTGCCGGGTTGAGCTCTCCAAGAGTGCTTGCAAAGCGCTTACCGGGAGAGCGTGCGCGAGGGGGCCTGGTAGGTGCAGGTTGGTGGGCGGCGGGTCTGCTGAGTGAGGGGGCCAATAGCGCCGTACTTCCGCATACGGTGTCCTACGGGCGCCAACGTGCCGACAGAACTCCGAACCAGAATCGTGCACCTGACTGGGGGCAAGGGGTCGCAGGTTCAAATCCTGTCGTCCCGACGGAAACGTCGCAGGTAGGGGTCACCTTCGGGTGGCCCCTACTTCGTGTTGGGAGCAATTCTGGGAGCGGGGGCGCGCTCCCACTCGCCCCCTTGACGACTTTTACCGACCCACCCCATGTCTGTGTGGACTCCACGTCCGGGTACACACAGCATCCGGAGGTTGAACGCGGTGGGTCTTCTCGGTGCGCCCGTGTACGAGGTCATAGGCCCGGAGCAGTTTCGTGTCGGTCGGGCGTGGGTCGGCGCACGGCGGACGGTCCTCCTGAAGCGGCCGGCTGAGCGCCATTCAGTTCCCCCTGTGTCACGTCCGCTTGGGAGTCCGACCCTCGAGTATCACGAAGAGCGCAACTTGTGTCACACCGGCGTCAGGTGCTTGCGCACTTCGGCCGTTCGGACTGAAAAGACCCTCTTTCCGGCTGGCTTGGTATAAGCGGACCCTGGAGGGGCCAAGGCGCGCGGACAGTGCCGGAGGGGGACCGCGATGTCCGGACCGCTCTACGTTCCCGTTCTGCCCGTCCGACAGCATGGCCGGATCGCATACGAACGTCTGCGGCCCGATATTCAGGCTGCGGTTGCACCCCTTTGGAACCTCCCGCCCTCTCCCGGAGTGACTCCGGCGGAGCTGATGAGCGCACGCTGGCAGAAGGAGCTGCGCCGGGTCAGGGGCGCGCATCGACGCCATCCGGGCTGGATCGACGCCCCCTTCGCGGAAGCCGCGCAGACGTCGGCGCTTGCCGAGATCCTGGGCGAGTACATCGCGCTCTCCGGCTTGCTCCGCCCGGTGACCGGGCCCGAGCGCAGTGAGGCTCAGCAGACGGTGGCTGTGGAAACCGCCCGCCTCTGTGGCTGTGGAGTCGGTGTTCGCGTCCGCATGCCCGCGGAATTCGACGGGGCCACCGTCGAGGCCGTCGGCAGGCTGCTGGACCGCGTCGGCCGTGAGGTGCCCGTCGATCTGCTGCTGGACCTGGGCAGTGTCCTGCCAGGCCGCCCTGACGCGGGAAAGGAGGCGCTACGTGCGCTGGATGCTCTCGTGGACCTGGTCGGCACGTGGCGGACCGTCGCCGTACTCGGTGGTGCGTTCCCTCAGGTCACGGACGACATGATGCCGATGGGAGAGCCGCACGAAGAGCCGCGCGCCGACTGGGACATGTGGCATGAGATCCGCGCGGGCCACCGCACGCGCCTTTCACGGCTCGGATACGGCGACTACGGGGTGCAGTCTCCCGCGGCCCTGGCCACGGTGCCGGGAGGCGGAGGACCGCCCTGGGGTGTCCTCCGCTACACCGTCGACCGCTCGTTCATCCTGTGCAAGACGCTGAACGCGGGGCCCGACCGTACAGCGACCATCCGGGTCGCCGCAGGCCTGATCCGTGACCTGCCCGACTTCCGGGGAGCGACCGCGAGCGCCGGAGAGACCTGGCTGCGCGACTGCGCTGATGGACCTATGACGGACAGCGAAGGCTCCGGCAGCCATACCCAATGGCTTTGGGCGGGCAACGTCCAGCACATGACATACGTCGTACGGTCCCTGCCCGGAAGCTGAACGTGCCTCCTCCCACCGGCTGAGGCACGTCCACGCTCAGTCGAACAGCGGCCCCAGTACGTCCTCGCCCGCCATGACGCGCCACGCGGGGACGCGTACCGTCCGGCCCACCGGCCCCGCCTTCGCCCCGTGGCCACCGGACTGCAGGCCGGTCAGGAGGTCGCCCCGCGCGTGTGTCAGCCGCAGGTGCCGTGCCTGGTCGGCGCCGTGAGGCGGGCCGGGGTCGATCAGTACCGCCGTGTTCTCGCCGGCCTCGGTGAACAGCAGATCCACCGGGTGTCCGCCGACCGTCGTCGCCCGCTCCAAGTCGGTGACTCCGCGCTCTGAGAGGTACTGCTGAAGCCGGTCGGTGAGTTCTTCCCGGAACGCGGGCACCGCGGCGGCCGTCGTCACCGGACCGCCGTCCTCACTCGCGTCTGCCCCCAGCGGGACCGAGCGTTCCGCGAGGAGGGTCGGCAGACCGCTCTGCCCCTGCCAGAAGGCATGAGCGCCCACGGTGATCAGCTGCGACTTGGCCCGGGTAACTGCCACGTTCCAGAGATTGACCTGGCCGGCGACCCAGTGCGCCGTCCTTCGCGGGGTGTTGTGCGTGGCCACCGGGCTCAGCACCATGACGTCGCGCTGCCCACCCTGAAAGGCATGAACCGTTCCGACTCGCACGCGGTCGTCGTCGCGCCACGCCCGCGCCAGCATCTCCTTCTGCGCTCGGAAGGGCGTGACCACCCCCACGGTCGCGTCCTGCGGCAGCCGACCCAGCAGTCCGTCCACCACTCGCCGTACGGCCTCCGCCTCCGCCGAGTTTCGCCAGGACCGCCCCTCGCCGCCCCGCGCCGACTCGCCGTGCGGCACGTCGACCCAGCCGAGGACCGGCGCCGGGTCGGTAGCTCCCACCGGGTCGAAGGCCGGGACCTGCCGCCGTACGTCGGTGAGCACCTGCAGCTGCCCCGCATAGCAATGGCCGTTCACGATGTCGGCGATCCGCGGGTGGCAGCGGTAGTGCTCGTCGAGGAGCAACGTGGAGTCGCCGTGCTGCTCGGCCGCGTGGTACGAGGAGTACACGTGGTACGTGAGTCGGTGGTCCTCAAGCTGCGCGGCGCTCAGTCCGTTCCTGACCCGCGCCTGCTGTTCCTGCTGCGGTGACACACCGGGGATGTGCCCAAGTTGCATCGGGTCGCCGATGATCAGTGCCCGGCGGGCCCGGAACAGCAGCGGCAGAACGGCAGGGATGGAGCACTGGCTCGCCTCGTCGATGACGACCAGATCGAAGAGTTTCGGGGCGAGTTCCAGTTGCCGTACCGAATGGGTGCTGATGGCCCAGCCCTTGATGTGCGCCATGAGGTTCTTCTGACTCCGCTGGTAGCCCGAGCGGCCTCGGAGCGCCTGGAGCCGCTGCCCCATGAGTCCGCGTGCCCGCATCAATGTCTCGGCGGACACGGCCCGGGAGAGCTCTGCCGACAGTTCGGACAGCGCACCTGCCGCCTTCAGCCGCGACTGTCTCAGGGCGTCCTCGTCCCACTCCGAGTGCCGCTGTACGAGGGCCCGCACCTTCCGTTCCACGGCTACCACGTCCGCCAGCGACTCCAGCAGCTCGGACGGCACCGGCCGCCCGGTCGTCCACGCCGGCCACGACGGCCCGTCCGACCGGTTTGGCTCATCAGGGTCGGCCACTGCCGCGACCAGTGCGCCGAGCGCCCGCCCCCGGCGCCACGGACCGAGCAGCCACCAGCGGGCCCCCGACACCTTGCGTGCCCTGTCCTCCCAACGCCCCAGCGAGGCCACGCCGTCCTCGCTGAAGGCCCACACACCGGCAAGGAGCGACAGGGGCAACTCCAGCGTGGCCACCCGCTCCTCCCGGTCCCGGAGCAGCTCCAGCAGCTGCCCCTCCTCGCTGACACGGCGCGCAGCCTCCTCCCGCAGCCCGTCGCCGGTCTTACGGGTACTGCGCAACTGGCCGCCCACGGTGGCCGATCCGCGCCGTGGAGCCTGGGCGGGGTCGCCGAGCAGCCGCTCCAGTTTCGCCGACTCCCGCTCCAGCGCCTCGGCGTTGCCCGTCCGCATCAGCAGGCCCGGTGCGATGTCGTCGCAGCGTTCGGCGACAACGTTCACCGCTTCGTTGTTCGTGGAGGCGACCAGCACGGACTGACCGGCGGCGACACAGGAGGTGACGACTGCCGTGACGACCTCGCTCTTGCCCGTCCCGGGCGGCCCGGTCGCCACCGTCAGCGGCCGCGTCATGGCCGATGAGATCACCAGCTCCTGGCTCTCGTTGCACGGCCCCGGAGCCACCACGGCGGCGGAAGCCTCGTGCGCACCACCCTCCCCGCCGCTCAGCAGGGTGCCCAGGGCGGTGCCGGCGATGTGTCCGGTCCGTGTCGACATCTCAAGAAGGTTGCTCACCAGGGCCTGAGTGGCGATGGCCTCCACACCCGAAGGCACCTGCAGTACGGCCGCGTTGTGTGCGCCGGGACGCAGCGCCTGCATGACCGTCCGTTCACTGAGCGAGGACGGATCGAGTGGCTCGAGCTCCGGCAGCCCCAGTTCCTCTAGCAACTGACGGACGGCGCGCAGCATCTGCGCCTCGTTGCCCTCTTGCCAGGACGGCTGCCAGCGCGCGACGAGGTCGGCCGCGTCGCCCGCGTCGAGCAGTTCCGACACGACACCGGTGTGCAGGGAAGGCACACCGCTGGGCCGGAGTACGTCCCGCCCCTCCTCGTCCGGTGCGAGCTCCATCTGCTGGATGAGCAGCGGAGCCACTTCGACCGCCGTGCGACGCCCCCGCGCGCCACCATCCCGCACGGGCAGCGTGATCGCCGGATAGCCGTACCAGTACTCCTGCCGAGCCCCGGCGTCCCCGCCGCTCGCACCGGTCGGCCCGCTCTGCGGTTTGGGCAGCTTTCCCGGAGCGGGGAAGGCGGATCCCTGACCCGACTGGATGCGCTCCTCACCCTGACCCAGCAGGAAGTACTTCGAGTCGCGACCGCTGTCACGATCGGGCCGCATGCCGGCCGCAGCCTGCGCGGTGAGGCAGTGCGCGTAGTACCGCAGCAGCCGCTGAGGGTCGACGCCGTCGCGCGCGTCCAGCGCGGCCAATTCTCGTGCCTTGAGCAGGGCGGGAGAGCGTTGAGCAGTCTCGGCCGCGTCACGGGGCAGCGCGGGAATGTGCACGGGGCGAGCCACCGACCGGGCGAAAGGCAGGCTGTTCGTGGCCCTGATCGTGGACTTGGTGGGGCGCTGCTCCTCCGGTACGCCGTCGCGCGCCATTTGCGTCGTCAGGTAGTCGAAGAGGTCGTCCGGCGTGATCCAGCCGCTGCCCTTGATCAGCCCGTTGCGCAGCCCCTCCACGATCTCCCCGGTGAACCGGGACGTGCCGAGGCTCGACCCGGCCGGAGCCATCGCGGACGCGGACTGGAGGGCGTCGGAGGCGGTGATGAAGTACACGCCGGTAGGCCGCAGCAAGGTGCTCGGTGTGGGCCGCCCGGCTTCCTCCGCGGGGCCCTTCGAGGTCCAGCCCTGCACGACGGAGCCGCTGGAGCAGCAGTCAAGGAGCACCAGCTTTGAGGAGGCCCGGCACGACTGGAGCATCCGCTCCAGGAACTCCGCAGGGACCGCCGTACCCGACAGATCGTCCGGATCGGTGTCCCGGGTCAGGAAGTACAGCTGATTGTCCTTCTCGCAGAACTCCCCGTGCCCGCTGAAGTACAACAGGGCGGTCTCGCTGGCCTGCCGCGCGTTCAGGAAGGTTTCGACGGCGTGCAGCATCTCCGCGCGGGTCGGCTCGGGGACCATTTCGCAGTCGTTGTACATCCCGATCTCGGTGTTCTGCAGCACCGCCCGCATGTAATGCAGATCGGCGCGTACAGGCGGCAGATCGTGGTACGCGTCGCTGTCGTACGTGGACACGCCGACGAGCATGGCGAACCGGTCGTTGTCGGCCATGCGCGCTCAGCCGGCCGCGGGGGTGGTGCCGAGGCCGTCGTCGTCCGTGAGGTGAGGCGCCGTACCTTCGCCCGCGAGGAACCGCTCGATCCGCTCGTTGTCCTCGCGAGCCTCCGTGCCGGTGATGTTCAGGGTCGCGCCGTCCGGTCGCTTCACGATGATCGTCCGCTGCGGCGCCCGTGCCAGCCAGATCTGCACCCCGGCGGCGACCAGCGAACCAGCGCTGATCACCAGGCCGATCATCTCGGCCGACAGCCCGCCCTTCTCCGTCGGGTCGGCCGTCGTACGCTGCCGGGGGATGTCCAGGGCGGCCTCAGGGTCGGCGTCTGTGATTTCGGCGAGCAGCTCACGTGCGTCCTTGCGTGCACGCAGCGGATCGTCGTCGACGATGGAGATCCGGTACCCGGTCCGGTCCTCGGGCGTGGTGGTCATCGCGCGTCCCCCTCGGTCTGCCGTGCCTATGACTGCCTATGACGGAGGCACGAGCGGACGACGATAGTCGGCCAGTCCGACAGCGGGCGGGCTTGTTTCCGGAAACCACCAGGCGCGGGCCGAAAAATGGCTGATCGCACGCTGTACGGGTATCTAGACGGGCCCGTTGACGCGTGGCGCGACGGCCAAGCCGCACAGTCACCCAGTCCGCGGCTCTGGACCGGGGCATGTGGAGGCCGCAGGCCGCTGCCCGCGGCATTGCTATGTGGATTTCAGGTGTTGGGTGAGTTGCTGGAGGGTGGTCCAGGAGTTCGGGTCGGTGCCGTCGCCCAGTACGTAGTGGAGTGAGGGGCGCGCGGTAACGCCGAGTCGGGTGGGGCTTAGGCCACCCGGCGGGTTTTGGGCGTGGGTGAGGCCGATCTCGCTCACAGCCTCTGCACCCAGGGTGAAGGAGAGGGGCACAGGCGGGGCTTCGAACCGAGGTGGAACGGTGAGGTCTCGGCGGGCGGTGCGGAGCGTGGCGAGCATGGACGCCAGACCGTGCTCCGTGGCCAGGGTTTCGGCCAGCGAGGTGATGGCGTCCACGGGTGGGGCTTCGTCGGGGGCGTAGCCGAGGGCGAGGGTGATGTGTTCCTCGATGCCTGCCGAAGTGTGGGTGATGCGGGTGGTGGCCAGGGCCGGGCGATCGAGGGTGCCGACGGTGGTCAGCCACGTGGGGGCGTTCTTCTGGGCGCGGGCGCGGGCCAGTTCGGTCAACTGGCGGGGGGACCAGGGCAGGGCGATGGGTTCGGCTGTGGACCATCCGGCCGGCGGGGTGCCGGTGAGCGCCTGCCAGGCCGCTTCCAGGGCGCCGCCGAGCTGGAGATCTTCGTCGGCGGGATGAGTGGTCTGGAAGGAGAGGAGTAGTTGGCGCTCGCCCGGAGTGTCGGAGGCGGCAGGTTGGGGCTTGAAGGCTTCCGCGAGCCGGGGCTTGCCCTTCGCGGATCTCACGGGCGTGAAATGGCCTTCCTGCCAGCGGAGTTCGGTGCCGGACAGGCCGTCGTAGTAGCCGCAGGACGGGTCCTGGACGACCCACCGGTTGGGGTGGCCCTGCAGGGCCGTGCGGGCGGGGAAGGTCAGACGGGTGTGTGCCGGGGTGACGATCTGCAGGGCACGATCGTCCGCGGTCGCCCCGCGCAGGGCGTCGGCGAGCCAGGTCGTCATCGCAACGAACGGGCGGTCCTGGATGACGACCGCGGCCTTGTCGGTGAGGACGTCGACGGCCGGTGAGGCGGTGGCGGGGGCCGGGTTGGCGGTGACGTCCTCGGAGGTGAGCGGGACGACGTCGGTGTGGGCGGCCTCCGGTGGCCAGACTGTGCCGCCCAGGACGGCGGCCAGGCGTCCGGCGAAGGATCCGGCGAGGCGCTCGCCCTCCTCGACGGCAGTGGAGGCGCGCGCTTCGGTCCACCAGTAGGGCCCCTCGGGGGTGATGACCTCGGGGCCGAGCAGACGTTGTGCCTCCCCGGGGACCTGGATGAGCAGGGGTGCTTCTACGGAGACCAGGGGGCGGCCGCCCGGGGCGCAGAGCTGGACGACAGCTCCCTCGGCCAGGGAGTTGACGCCCAGGTCGGGGCCGCCGGCGAAGAGACCGGCGAGCAAGGTGTTGATGTCGGGCATCTTGGGGGTGAGGGCGATGACGTCCTTGGTCACGGGTGTCGTGTCTCTTCCGGTGCTGCGGCGTCTTCGGCCAGGGCGGTCTGGATGAGCTGGTGGCGGCGGCCCCGGCGGACCAGGGTGCCGCGGCCCGGCGGTTGGGCAGAGGCGTAGAGGCCGGGGAAGAGCTGGCCCTCGGTGCGGTCGCCGGTCATGAGCAGAGCGGTGGCGCCGGTCTCGCGCAGGGTGGTCAGGAAGGGCTCGTACAGGGCGCGGGAGGATCCGGCGACGCGGCGGGTGACGATGAAGTGCAGGCCGATGTCCTGGGCGGAGGAGATGTAGGGCAGGAAGGGCGCCAGGGGTTGTTGGCCGGCGGTCGTGAGGATGTCGTAGTCGTCGACGAGGATGACGATACGGGGGCCGGTGAAGGCGGGCCCGGCGGTGATCGCGTCCGGGTCGGCGGTCTCCGGCATGCGCTTTTCCAGTTCGCCCGCGATACCGGTGGCCAGTGCGGCGGCGAGTTTGGCGTTGTGCGCGTAGCCGCCGCGGTAGGGCTCGGGGACCACGCCGCGCAGGCCGCGGCGCGGGTCGAAGACGCCGAAGACCAGTTCCTCGTCGCTGTGGCGGTCGATGAGCTGGCCGGTGATGAGCTTGAGGAGGTTGGTCTTGCCGCATTCGTTGTCGCCGAGGATCAGCAGATGCTGGTCCTGGCCGGTCAGGTCCAGGAATGCCGGGGCGAGGGCGTCCTGGTCGACGCCGAGCGGGATGCGCGAGGGTTCGGCGGTGGGCGAGGGCAGTTTGGCGGCGGGCAGGGCGGTGGGCAACACCCGTACGGGGGCGGCAAGTTCGCCGTGCCAGCTGGCACGCAACGTACGCGCGGCGCGTTCCAGGGCGGGACCGAGGTCACCGGTGGTCGGCTGGCCGTCGATGCGGGGCAGGGCGGTGTGGGCGAAGAGTTTGACGTCGGTCAGGACCCGGCCAGGGGTGTCGGCGGACAGCGTCTCGGACAGCTTGCGGTCGACGCTTGAGTCGGAGGGGTCGTTCAGGCGTAGTTCGACGCGGGTGCCGAACATGGACTGGGTGGCGATGCGGACGTCGTTCCAGCGCAGCATGCCCGCCACGATGTGGATGCCGTAGCCGCTACCGCGTTTGAGGAGCTCGGCGATGGTGTCGTCGAGTTCGGCGAACTCGTCGCGCAGGGCGCCGAATCCGTCGATGAGCAGCACGATGTCGGTCGAGCCCAGTTCGGTCAGGCGGCCCCGGGCACGCAGGTGGCGCAGTTGGTCGACGGAGTCGATGCCGTGTTCGCGGAAGAGCTCTTCGCGCAGGGCGAGCTGGGCACGGACCTCGGCGACGGTGCGGGCGGCGCGTTCGTGGTCGGCGCGTCCCGCGATGCCGCCCACGTGCGGCAGTCCGGAGAGTGCGGTCAGGCCGCCGCCGACCAGGTCGAGGCCGTAGACGGCAACCTGGGCCGGGGTGTGGGTCAGGGCCAGGGAGAGCGCGAGGGTGCGCAGCAGGGTGGTCTTGCCGGACTGGGGGCCGCCGATGACGGCGGCGTGTCCGCCCGCGACGGTCAGGTCCAGGGTCCAGGGCTGTTGCCGCTGCTTGGCCGGATCGTCGAGGACGCCCAGCGGTATCTGCATGGGGCCGGTGGCGGTGGCCAGGTGCAGGCCGCGCTCGGAGGCCTGTACGGGGCCGGCGGCGGCGTCGAGTGAGATCGTGTCGGGCAGCGGCGGCAGCCAGATGCGCCGTACGGGAGGGGCGGCGGCGCACAGTTGGTCGACCATCGCCGTCAGGACGGTCGGGCCGGTCTCCCGCTCCCGCATCGCGGGTTCTTCTGGCGCGCCGGTGGTGGGGTCCTGGCCCGTGTTGAAGGTGGGGTAGGGCCAGGCGAGGGGTTCGACGTCGGTCTGTTCGCCCAGGGCCGGGCCGCGAAAGGCGCCGGAGACGTAGCCCGCCTTGAAGCGTTCGTACGTGGAGGTGTCGACCTTGAGGTAGCCGAAGCCCGGCAGCGGCGGCAGCTGGAAGGCGTCCACTGTGTCCAGGACGGTGCGCGACTCGTCGGCGGAGAAGGTGCGCAGGCCCAGGCGGTAGGAGAGGTAGGTCTCCAGGCCCTTGAGCTTGCCGGATTCGATGCGCTGGCTGGAGAGCAGCAGGTGCACGCCGATGGAGCGGCCGATACGACCGATGGACAGGAACAGGTCGATGAAGTCGGGCTTGGCGGTGAGGAGTTCGCCGAATTCGTCGATGACGACGAACAGGTGCGGGAGGGCTTCGAGTTCGGGGTGTTTGGTGCGCAGGGCGGCGTAGTGGCCGATGTCGGCGACGTTCCCGGCGTCTTTGAGGACCTGCTGGCGGCGTTTGACCTCGCCGGCGAGGCTGGTGTGGACGCGTTCGACGAGGCCGGCCTGGTTCTCCAGGTTGGTGATGACACCGGCGACGTGGGGGAGTTCGGTGAAGGGGGCGAAGGTGGCGCCGCCCTTGTAGTCGACCAGGACGAGCGCCAGGTCCTCGGGGGAGTGGGTGGCGGCCAGGGCCAGGACGAGGGTGCGCAGGAGTTCGCTCTTGCCCGAGCCGGTCGCGCCCACGCACAGGCCGTGTGGGCCCATGCCCAGCTCGGAGGATTCCTTGAGGTCCAACAGGACGGGGTCGTGGCGGTCGTTGAGGCCGATGGGTACGCGCAGGAAGTCGCGTTCGCTGCGTGGTGCCCACAGCTTGTCGAGGTCGAGGGCGGCCGGGTCGTCGATGCCCAGCAGGGTGGGGAAGTCGACGGGGCCGGAGATGGGGGTGCCCTCGGCGGCGGACTCGGCGGAGAGCCGCAGCGGGGCGAGCATGCGGGCCAGTCCCTCGGCGCCCGCCAGGCTCATCTCATCCGCGGTGCCCTGCCCGGGCAGCGCTTCGGGGGCGCGCAGGTCTTCGACCGTGACGTGGTCGCCGTCGACGGTGATCCGGACGCTCACCTGGTCGGGCTCGTGGACCTGCTGCTCGAGCAGGTGCAGCACGGTCACGCCCATAGCTGTCAGGTCGACGGCGGTGTCGGGGCGGGGGAGGTCGGTGGCCGTGTTGCCGTGGCAGTCGCTGATGACCAGGAGCCGGTCGTTCATCCGCAGTGCGTTGCGGTCGGACAGGCCGCGGCGTACTTCGGCTGCGTAGGAGGAGCGGCGGCGCAGGTCTGGGGTGCATTGCCGGGCGAGCTGGTCCACGCTCGGTGCGATGCGCCGGGCGGCGACCGGACCGTCGTCCTGCTGCGCATCGAGGACGTGGGGCAGCCACTTCGCCCACTCCCACTCCTGAAGGCGTTCGCCGGGCACGCCGAGGGCGATGGCGACATCGTCGGGGGCGTGCGTCACCGCGGTCTGGATCAGCAGGGCGCGGGCGACGCGCAGTACGCCGTCTCGCTCGCCGATGATGCTGACGTTGCCCGCCCTGTCCAGCGGCGCGGTCAGCGGGAAGTCGCTCGCGGTGGTGAACCGGTGCTGCAGCGCCCGTGCTTCGTTGAGCATGAACGGGTCGGGTGGGGTCAGTACGCCGCTGCCCTGGTTCTGGCCGATCGCAAGACCCTGTACGGGTACGTCGCCGGTGCCGAGCCGCACCCGCAGGAAGTCCGCGTCGAGACGGCGCCGCTCCCACAGCCGGGCCGGATCACGCACGAGGTCGTACAGCGCGGCAGGTGGCGGATTGAGGACTCGCGCCTGTCGTCGCAACTCCCGCTCGGTGGCGCTGAGTTCGTCTCGCTGCTCCTCCACGTATTCGAGATACCGCTCGCGTTGGGTACGCCGGGTGCGTTGAGCCTTGCCGCGCTGGGACAGGAACAGGGCCACCGCACCCAGGAGGGCGAAGACGAGGACGATGGCGCCGATGGCGGCGAACTGGCTGTTACGGATGACGGTCATCATGACGACCGAGCCCATGACACCCGCCATCGGAAGGAGCGCGGTGGCCGCGTTGCCCATCTTGCCTTCGGGCAGGTTCGGGGGCGGTTCGATGGTGCGCTCGGGGGCGGCGGCCTGCGGCCGGGTGGAGCGGGCGGGACGGTGTATGAGGTGTTGGGTCATCGCACCCGCACCGCCCGCCCCATCGCCTCGGCGGCCAGTTGGACGGCGGCGTCGCGGGAGCTTTGGCTGAGCATGCCGGTGTGGATGGGGCCTCCTTGGGCCAGATGACGGTCGTAGGGGAGCGGCACCACGGCAGCCCCCGTCTCGCGCAGGTGCGCGGCGGCCGTCTTCAAGTCGAGCGTTGTATCGGGGGAGTTGGCGGACAGCGCGACCACGGTGGTGGCCAACGCCGAGTGCGGCAGCTGGGCCAGCCAGTCAAGGACCAGGCGGGTGCCGTTGACGCCCTCGGCTGTCATCGGGGCGACGATGACGCGGGCGTGGGCGGTGTCCATAGCGGTCCGTGCCACTTCGCCGGGCAGCGTCTCGCAGTCGACCACGGTCGCCGCGAAGTAGCGGCGCAGTGCGAGGGTGACGGTGCGGTAGGTGGGTACGTCGAGTGGGGCTCCGACCCTGCCTTGGCTCGCGGGCAGCAGCCAGCCGCCGTCCGTGACCGGCACCAGATAGCCGGTGACGTCGGTGAGTTGCATGGCCGGGCTGAGAAGCTGGGCCAGGTCGGCGCAGGCCCAGCGCACCGACTCCGCCCCGAGCCGGACCGGCAGAGTGCCGAGCGCGGCGTCGGCCTCCAGGGCAAGCACGGGGTCGTGGCGGTAGTGATTGAACGTGCGGGCCAAGAGAGCGGAGACGGTGGACTTGCCGACGCCGCCGCGGATGGAGGTCACCGCGATGACCCGCCCGGTGGTCACCGGCTGCTGGACCTCACGGGCGAGGCGTGTCTGCTCGGCGACGTCTTGGCCGGCCGAGGCGGTCAGCTTGCGCAGCGTGCGACCGGTGCGCCGCGCTGCGGAGTCTCCGTGCTGCGGGCCGCCCAGGGCGCGGGCCAGGCGCGGATCGACCGTCGGCACGGACTCGGGAGTGGGCATAGGGAGGCGAGGGTCGCGAGGTGCCGGTTGGGAGGTTGACGACGGACGGGGTGCTGGAGCAGTGGTCCGCGGCGGCTCCTGCGCCCGCTGTTGTGTCTGCTCCGGCGCTCGCTCTGAAGCGGCCAAAGGCAGCTCGGCAGCGGGCGCAGGAGCGGCCCCCAATTCCCGCAGCACGTCACGCTGCCAATCACTTTCCTGCTGAGCCATGCCGCACCCCTACGCGAAGGTGTCGAGCAGTCGCCCGTACACACCGAACACCCCAATGACCAGGGGCAACAGGGAAATGACCCCCATCGACTCCAGCACGTCGCCGACACGGCGAAGCCGCACCCGCACGTGCTCGGCAGGCTGTACCGCAAGGACCACCAGAGGAATCAGCGCCAGCGCGACCAGCAGGGCCAACGGCCCCTCGGCCGGCGACCGCTCCAGCCACACTCCGACAAGGGCCACCACGACGACGGCCGAGGCGGCGAACAACCCCACCACCTCCGCGACGAGCGGGTAGGCGCGCGCCCGCAGCCCAAGGACCACGGCGGTGACCACAGCCACGAGGACCGTCCACACCGAGGGGGCACGCAGCACCATCACCCCTGCCGCCGCGGCGGAGAGAGCCAACACAAGCGTGGCCAGTGCCAGTCCACGATGCGTGGCGGTCAGTGCCGTACCCACCCGGTACCGGCTCACCGAGGCCCCGCCGGTACGCCGGTCATCGAGCCCCGACAACCCGGAGGCCATCAGGGCAAGCCGCGGCAGCACACCGAGCACAACCACCGACACGACGGCGAGCAACGCCCCCATACGGGACTGCTCGACGCCCGTCCGGCCGCCGTCCTGCAGCGCGAAAGCCGCCTCCCACAGAACAAGGCATCCCAGGGCGGCTACTGCTCCGATCAGGGCACCTCGCCCCAACGGTGAGAACCACCCCAGAAGGCACAGCGCGAGTGCGACGTTGACGGCGACGCCCGCCAACAGCACCGGAGGGCCCCAGCCATGGGCATCGCCCGACGTCCAGGCCCCGAGGATGCCCAGCGCACCAGCAGACACAATCAACGTGGTGGCAAGACCGGGCTGCTTGCGCCACCCCAGCAGAGCGCCGGCAAGACCCAGCCCCATGGCGACAGCCACCAATGCGCCGCCTGCCGCCGCTGACTCGAACTGTCCGGCAGCCAACACTCCCGCGACAACAACCCAGAACACGGTGGCCAGCCCAGCCACCACCCGCCGCGCAGCGGGCCGCCACCGCCAGGCCCGCACGTCCAGATCATCGGCAGCTTCATCGGTGACGTCATGTACCACGGGCGCGGACGGCGCATCCTCGACGCATACCAGCCGCAGCACGGCACCGTCGGCGACACCGGCGGATTCCAGGGTGCTGTCGTGCGCCAGCGCGGAACCGTCCGCGGTGACGAGATGCCGCAGCATGGGCCGGGCGGCAGCCCGGTCATCGAGCAGCCGCAGAACCTCCGGAAGCAGCAGCCCGATGGGCTCCTGCGAGGGAAGCACAAGATCCACCCGCCGCTGCTCTCCCACCAGAGTGACCCGGCTCAAGGCGGTGCGACTGGTACCGCTCGTGCGGCTCAACGGCCCCGCAGATATCACGCTTTCGAACCTATCATCGAGAAGAAGGGCTTACGGAGGGCGAGGGGGAGGGTGCCGAGGGCGGGGAAGGAGGCACGGAGGTGCTGTAGGGGCTCTTGCCGATGAGCCGGTTCGAAATGAACGACCACCCCACGCACCCGGCACACAACACCGCCGCGATCACCACTCCGGCGAAGACCTTTCCCAACCGCTCATCCACCGTGCGCCGTTGCCGCTGCGCACCGAACAATGACGCATCACGCAGCCGTCGGCGTCGTACCGACACCGACTCCAGCAACTGACTGTCGTAGTCCTGGGCTGCCACAATCTTCCACTTCTATTTCTCGAGCTGGCAGTGCGCGTGCGCAGTGGGCATCTTGGTCAAGTCTGTGTCGGCCAGCCTAATTGAGCTCAACTGTGGCTCTGTCAGCGGGGAATCCATGAGGAAGGCGCTGACGGTCGACCGGCGTCACGTGGGGAACTCGCCCAGCCAGCCGCGCTGCAGCAGATGCTTCGGCAAGTACTCCGACTCGACGTCAATCGGAATCCCCCCGTCGTAGGCAAGGCAAGCGATAGCCAGCGGCCCCAAGGCGACGCTTCCATCAATGTCTGCTTCCCGATCTTCGTTCAGCGTCCAATAAGTCCTGTGCAGCTTCAAGGCTTCCAAAAGGGCGGGATTGAACCCCTCCTCATTCTTGCGTACGAAGTGGTAGAAGAGGTTGATCGGTGGGTAAAGCAGGCCATCCAGGAGATCTCGCGGGGTGATTCGCGCGACGGCAGGATCCGACGCCTGGAACGTAGCGGTGAGTTTCTCCACCAGTCCAGGCCGGCGCAGCCAGTACGTCTGCAGGGTGTCTACCCAGTGATAGATGTACTCGTCATACTTCCCCTCGCGTGCACGCAGTCGCTCCAAGGGGATCTCGCACAGCTGCGTCATCCGCGGCTGATCGCGGCAGATGACGGCCAGCCAGAACGCCGTCAGCCAGTTTCCCGCATCGGCAGTTGGCAGCAGGCCCAGGGCTGGAAGCGTCCGCACCTTCCGGTTGATGCGGCACTCGACGGAGCCCTCGACCCTCGCCGTCACGGCGAACAAGGCTGATCCCAGTTGCATCGCGTTGACCGTGGCCTCCCACGTCTCCAACGCCGCCGCTCGGGGATCGACGACACAGCGAGCGCGCAACACCAGAAGCCCGGTGTCGAAATGTGAGTCGATCAAGCTCGCGGTACCGGCGGAGTCCGCAAGGTGATCGATGCCGTTCACCAAGTGCGTGTTGAGGCGCTCCGCCAACTGCTTGGCGTCAGGTCCTGCCGACAGGTCATGCCGGGCCATGTGGTCGGTCACGGAAGGGTTCCCTTGCGGGCGTCGGCGAGAATGGCCTTCATGTCCGGGGCCTTCTCCGCATTGCGCTGTGCGGTCGCGGCTTGCTCCAGGTCCCCGTGCAGGTAGTGGTTGGTCGCCTCGATCGCTCCGTTCACCGACTTCGCGGCCCGAGCGCCGGGGAAGAGAGCATCCTCCGCGGACTTGTCCACGAACAGCGCCAGAGCCACGCCGATCGGCCCGACGGGCACGTCCCCGCAGTACCCCGAGCTGATGGTGCCGGCCGAGGTTGCCGCGCTCTCGGCGTCGGTCCCGTACGCCTTGACGTCCTTGGCCAAGTCGTCCATCGCCAGCCCCACCCACGACGTCACTGAATCCACCCCGGACGGTGAAATGTCCCACGCAGGCATGCCAAACCCCCTACTGATCCCCGTAATTCAGCCCAACCGCTCGGTGCTGTCGCTCAGCCGATGTTGTCGACCGCGGCGCGTGCCCGCGCGAGTGTCGACTGTGCGGTGCCGTCGTTCTGTTCCAGCGTGGTGCGCACGAGGCGGATGATTTCCCGTACCTCGTTGGCCGCTTTGTTCCAGCGGACTTCCTTGCCGTGGTAGTCGTCTGACACGCCGTCGGCCTGGTAGTCGGCCATGGCGGCCTTCACCGCGCGGTCGCGGTCGCCGAGTACCCGCTCCAGCTGGCCGATGATGATCTGCAGGCCGCCCTGTACGTCGGACGAGGCGCCGGTGTCGTAGGAGCGGCGGTCCTGGTTTCCAGCCATGGCGAAGTTCCCCCTGTGTGCGAAGTGTTGGGTGTGCGGGCAAGTCGATTCGGCAGGGTCAGGCCGAGAAGCGGGCGCCGTCGAAGTTGGCCGCGCCCATGTTCTGGTGCGCGTTGTCCGACTGCTCCTGGTCACCGGAACCGAACGCGGTATCCATGCCCGCCTGTCCGCCCAGGATCGAGGACAGAGCCCCGTTCAGATCTGAAGTGATCTCGTCCGCGCGCAACTTGAACGAGTCGAAGGTCGCCTTGCCCGCTCCGTTGAACTTGCCCTCCAGCGGCTCCGCCGCCTGGACCAACAAGCTGATCAGCGTCCCGAGATCGTCGCTCGACCCCACGGTGTTCTTCCCCAGCACCGCGAGAGTCGTGTCTCCCATGTCGAACTTCATGAGTCCACCCCCGTGTATCCCCGATTGTGTGGTGCGCCGCGGGCGGTTCTGCCGTCACGGCATGCACACGCGTCACTCACGCCCCGTAGTGTATCGAACATCCTGTCCCATACGGCGTTGCAGACGCAACGCGGTTGGGGGTGGGGTGGCGTGATCTGTGCCATCAGGTGCGCCACCGCAGAGGCCCGTCGCTACGGGCAGCGATGTTCTGTGGCCGCAGCTGGGCCGGCAGGAGTCCTATGCTGCCGCATCAGTGCGAGGCAGGTGAAGCGCTGTCACGAAAGGTGCCCTCGATGGGCGGTGGGAGGAGGGGGCTGCTTCTATCTCGCCGCGGTGGAGATGGATGCGTACCAGTGTGACGACCGGTCCAGTGTGGCGGTCGCTGTTGCGTGCTTGTGAGCGGGCAGAGTCGATCGGAGGACCTCACGTTCAAAGTCGGTGCCACGCCCGCTCTGTCAGTACCGACTGGCACGATCAAGGGCATGACCAGCCGCACCGACACTCCCGTCCCGCTCCCGGCCAACCATCGCATCTCCGAGACCTACGCCGACTGGGCACGCACCCGGGAGCCGGGCGCCGAGCCCACCGCGCGCGCTGTGCTCGACCAGGCCGACCGAAAGCGGGGGCGGTCCTGGGAGAAGCCCGGCCGGTTCGTGGACGATATGGAGAGCCTGGCCCGAGGTCTGCCGACGGCCCATCTGCCCTGGTTCTGGGACACCATCGGCCACTGGCTGTTGGAGACGCACCGCCGCTCGGCCGCCCGAGCTTACGGTCAGGCGCGCTCAGCCGAACGCGACCACCGGCTGCACGTCGATTCCGACTGGCGGCGGGCGAATGTGCTGCTGTTCGCCCGGTTCGGTGCCCTGCCCGCCACCGAACTCAGTGGTCACCGCACATGGCTGGCCGGAATCCTCGATCCCGGCGACGCCCACCGGGAGTCCGTCCGTCTGCTGGCCACCTGGGCGGCGTCGCCCGGCGAGCTCCCCGCCGACCTGGGCCGCCGGGTTCGGGACTCGGCCCGCGCCGCCGGTCTCGGCACAGACGAGGAAGCCCGGGTGCTGGGCGGGCTGCTGGCCGCAGCCCGAGGTAAGGCCGTACCCGACCGGCTGCTCGACGACGCCGCCGGACCGCTCACCGTGCACCCGCCGACGGACGAGCAGGCCACCGGACTGCTTGACCTGTTCCCCGAATCGAAGAACGACGCGGCTGCCTGGCTGCGGTTGCTCATCCGCTGCGGTGCTGCCGACGCCGCAGCGGCCGGCCGGATCGCCCCCGAGGGCGGCCTCGGCGACTGGCTGCGCCGCTACTGTGCCGGCTACTCGCACCGCCGTGTCGCCGGCGGTGGAGTGACCAGCCAGCCCATGCCGACCGAACTTCTCGACCTGGTAGGCCGGTTCGCACCGCTGCTGCGGGCGGCTGGTGCCCCTGTTCGGCTGCACGAGGACCGCTACCAATGGCAGCACCTGGACGCGGACCTGCTCGACCTTTGCCTCGCTGAGGGCATACCCGTCGAGGACCCGGGCGCCGCCATCAGCCTGCAGTTCTGGGACGAGCGCTCGCGGCGGGACCTCAAGGCGCTTGCTGCCGACCCGGTGTTCGGGCCCCGCCTGGAGGGCACCGTGCATGCCGGGCTCCGCTCCGGCCCCGGTGGCGCCGCCGGGCCCCGCACCGGCACCGCCATCAGTCGACTCCCACAGAACGCGGGCGTGGCCGCCGAGGTGCACGTCCGGATCGAGAAGCTGCTCGACGCCCTGCGCGGGGGCGGCCTCGCCGCCGCCGACGAAGCCGTCGACGAACTGCGCGACCTCCTCGACCGGCCCACCGCCATCGCCCTGGACGGCATCGAGGAAGCCCTCGATGCCCTCGACCTCACCGGCCCGCTGGCCCGCACCCTGCGTGCCGGACTGCCCGAAGAGCTGGGCTGGCCCGCACTGGAGCAGGCCCTTGCCGAGTTCCGGCCGGACGAGACCGTGCATGTCACCTGCACCTGGCCGGTGCTCACCGTGTACGGGGAAGCGCGCGCCATCGCGGTCGATCACGCAGGACGGCGCGGCGATCACACCCTGGAGTTGCCCGACGCCTCCCGTTCCCACACCGTGCACTGGGTGGGTGGCCAGTTCCTCGTCGCGTGGGAGGCGGCCGAGGACGACTGGCGGCCGCGAAGCGCCTACTGGTCCGACCGGCTCGGCGAGACCTTCGAACCGGAGGAGACGTACGGACTGGCCCCCTACGGCGGCAGCATCCAGGGCGGTCTCGGCTATCAGTTCGAGACCCCTGACGGCGGTGGGCGCTTCGACGGTGAACGCGTCCTGCGCGCCGGTGGCCACGAGGGCATCGGCCACCGCGACTACCAGATGTACGACGGCCAGGCCTTCTGGAGCTCAGAGGTGTTTGGTGAACGCAGGAATGGCTGGGCCCATTTCGACCCGGACACAGGCACCCCCACCGACGACCGCACCCTGCCCGCATTCCACCGCCCCGCCGAAACCCCGCCCGGAACCGAGCTCTTCACCGACCACCGGATCCTCGCCGTGCTGCCGCCGGGCGCCCCACCCTCTCCGCTGGGCCAGGACGGGCGGCTCACCGGTTGCCGGGTCCGCTACCGCACGCCGTACGGCGGGCCATCGCCCCGCGAATTCGTGCTGGAATCCATCGACGGCCGCACCGCCTCCTACCGCAGCCGCACCTGGGGTCGCCGCCCCTGGGGCATCCTCGCCCTGCCGCTCGGCGGGGAGCACGCCGTCGTGACCGGCGGGACCACCATCCGCAGCCACGCCGCCGAGGACAACTCCCTGCTCTGGCAGGTCCGGGGCTTCCCTGGCAGCCGTGACCGCTCCCCGACACGCGCCACCCTCGGCGAGCAGGCCGGTCCGATGCCGCCGCCCGCCTATTGGCACTTCCTGGTCCCCCGTTGCGAGGCATCCTCCCAAGCCCTGCGGGCCGTTACCGACACCGACCTGCGCCGACTACTGCACCCCGGCACCGGGAGCGGCAACGACGCGCCCCACCCCCTGCCCGGCGTGAGCGACCTGCGGGTCCGGGCCGGCGTCGACCGCGCCGCCCGGCTCGCCGTCGACGTACTGCGCCGCCGCCAGGAACTGTCCCACCGGGTCGCCATCATGCGGTCCGGGCCGGTCGTCGACCTGCCCGACCCGGTACTCGACACCCGCCTCACCCCCGCCCTGCGCGGTCTGCTGCCCGAACTGCGGTCCTTCGAGGCACAGCCGCCGCAGCCGCAGCCCGCGCTCCTCACGTCGGTCGCCGCCGACGGCCGGTACCTACGCGGCGAGATCGAGGACGAGGTCCGGGTCCTCGCCCTGCCTGCAACCCCGCCTGAGTGGGCGGTGCTGACCGGCCGGATCGATGCAGTCGCCTGGCGTGCCGCCACCGCCGCCACCCCTGCCACGGAGCGACAGGCCCTCACCGCCCTGCTCTGCGCTTGGAGCCGACAGCCGTTCGCCGAGGCCGACAGCGCCTGGCGGACCGGCCGCGCCCCCGAGCAGCGGATCGCCGAACTCCGCGCCGGCGGCGCCCTGATCGCCTCCGGCCCGGTCCGCAGCGGCCTGGCCCTCTTCCTCCACCGCGCCGCCGACCCGGAGCCCGCCGACACCGAGGAGTGCGAGACCCACACCATCACCGGCGACGACACCACCCGACTGCCCCGCCTGCTGGCCCTGCTCGCCGAGCACGGCCCGCTGCCGGTGCCCGAGGAGGCGGTGGACCTGTTCCGCTGGCGCACCGGAGTGCCCCGGCCCATCGCCGCCCTCATCCTCGACGGGCTCCCCGGCAGAGACGACTACGACGAGCACCGCAAGCTGCTCCGCACCAAGCCGTACAAGGCGGACCGGGACACCGTCTGGGCGTACGAGGAGTTCCTGGCCCGGCTTGGCCCGGTCGGCCGGCGCACCGTGCTCGCGGCAGCCGTGCCCGCGGACCCGGCCGAACTGTGGGCACCCGGCGGTATGACCGCCGCCGCGGACCGGATGGCCGCCGCCTGGTCCGGGCTCCTTGATTCCGGACCGTACGCCGACGACGGCAGCCACGCCGCTGCCCTCGCCGCAGACCGCGGCCTCCACGAAATCTGGGCTACTGCCCTGCTCACCGGCCGCGTCCCCGGGCCACTGGATGCCGACGGGGTGCGGGCCGCCGTAACCACCGTTACCTGGGCGCTCACTGAACGCCCGGTCGGCGACCCGGCAGCGGCAGGCGCCCGCGCTCTCATCGACCGGCTCACGGACGCCCCCGCTGATCTCCGCACAGCCCTGCGCCGACTGGCGGACCGGTCTGCCAGTACCCCGGTCCCGCCGGGCCAGTACGAGACCAACCCGCTGTTCAGCGTCCCGACCCTGGTGGAACAGGCCGCGGCGGCTCTCGGCATAGGGCGCGACGCGGCGGCCCTCCACCTCCAACTGCACGCCCTCGACCGCCCGGCCGACCGCACCGTCCGCCGCTGGAACACCTGGACCCTGGACCACCACCGCGCCGTCCGCAAGGAGCTCACTGCCGCGAAGGCCCCCCGCCCCGCGCCGACCGCCCCGGCGGACGACCCCGCGGCGGTCGCCATCCCAATCCCCGTTCACGAACGGTTCGCCCGAGCCTGGGAGGACCAGGTACAGCCGAAGCCGCGGCGCGGCTAACTGACCACTTCAGAATAAGTTCGGTGTGGCGGCTGGGAGGTGGAGAGTGTGTCTAGCAGGGGCGGCTGCAGTGGTGTCACGTGCCGGCGGACGGTCCGGTACGGGCCCAGTGGCGCCGCATTTCTGAGTGCGGCGTCGTACGGGCGTCAACGGGTCTTCAGAACTCCGAACCACAATCCCGCACTTGACTGGAGGCCAAGGGGTCGCAGGTTCAAATCCTGGCATCCCGACGGAAACGTCGCAGGTAGGGGTCACGCCCCTGCCGCGCACACGTCATCCAGCGGTTGAACGCGGTAGCGGGATGCGGGGCAGGTCGGGGGTAGGGCGGCTGGGGTGGCTGCTCCTGTGAGTCCCCTTGGCGGTCGGTGGTTGGTAGGAGGTTCCGTCGCAGAGCGTTGCGAAGAGGACTTCTGCTCGTCGCTGTAGTTCCTCGATCGGCCCGGAGGGTCATGACCGTCCGGGCGAGCCCGGCACGCATTTGCGTCGACCGGCATGGTCTGGACGCGGTGACCCTCGTGGGCGCCTGCTGGGCTGACGGCATCGGCTTGAACAGTGAGGCGGTTACGGCTTGTTGGAGCCGTGGGGCGGAGTCACCGCGTGGGTGCGTGAGACGTGCGTGAGACGATCGGGAAACAGGTCGCAAGGGGAGGGATTTTCATGGGGGGCAAGGGTCGGCTGCATGTCAGTTCGGAACTGGCGGGGGTGCTGGAGCGGATCGACGCGCTCGGCCGGATGCTCGATGAACAGGCCGGCGCTGCCGAGGAGTTGGGCAGGCTGCCGGAGGACACCGCGCGGGCACTGCTCGACGCGGGGGTCGTGCGGGCCGAGCTTCCGCTGAGCCTGGGCGGGTACGAGTTCGCGCCGCGGCAGCTGATCGAGACGGTGGAGCGGGCGAGCTACCACGACGCCTCGGCCGGGTGGACCATGTTCGCGCTGCAGCTGATGACCGGGACCACCGCGGCGTACCTCGCCGGGAAGGCGGCGGCCGAGCTGTTCCCCGACGTGCCGAACGGGAAGTACGCGCTGCTCTCCGGGCACGGCACGCGCCCTGGCCGGGCCGTCACCGTGGAGGGCGGCTACCGGGTCAGCGGCGCCTGGCAGTTCGCCTCCGGAGTGGCGCACGCCACCCACATCCACAGCGCGATCCAGGTCGAGGACACCGGTGAGCTGCGGGTCCTTGCGATGCCGAAGTCGCAGGTGACCCTGGACGGCAACTGGGACGTGCTCGGGCTGCGTGCGACACACAGCATCGACTACCACTGCACCGATGTGTACGTACCGCACGAGTACACCTACGTCGCGACCACGGACACCCCGGTCAACGGTGGAGCCGTCTACGGCCTCGGCTTGGTCAACATGTCAGCGATCGGGCACACGGGCTGGGCCCTTGGCGTCGGCCGGCGGCTCCTGGACGAGCTGAAGCGGGTTGCCGCGGCGCGGAGCGGTTCGCGGGGCGCCGCGGTCGACACCTCCCAGTTCCACGCCGAGTACGCGACGGCGGAGGCCAGGCTGCGGGCGGCTCGAGCCTGGGTGAACGACGTCTGGCGGGACATTGAACAGACATTGGACCAGGGCGAGTTGACGAGCATGGAACAGGACACCCTGATCCGTCTCGTGCTCAATCACACGACCTTGACCGTGTACGAGGTGGGCCGCACCGTACACCGCTGGGCCGGCTCGGCGGCGATCCGCCGCGGACCGGTGGACCGCTTCCTGCGCGACCTCGGCACGGGCACGCAGCACATCACGTCGAACCCGGTCGTGCTCCAGAACTGCGGCAAGTGGCTCAGCGGCGCCGAGCCGGACGCCCGGTGGAGCTTCCTCGACCTGGCCTGACCTGTCCATCCGCGGGCCGGCGACCGGAGGCCAGCCACCCCGGGGGCCAGCGGTTCAAATCCTGTCGTCCCGATGGAAACGTTGCAGGTAGGGGTGACCTTCGGGTGGCCCCTGCTTCTCGTGTTTGGGAGCGCTCCTGGGAGCTGTGAGTCGCTCCCTGCGCTTCAACTCGATCTGTCCTCGGCTCGCACCAGGCGGGCCACCAGAGCAGCGACCAGGGCATCTCGAGGGATGAGCGTTTTGAATCTGCCTGCCGTGGTGACGGCGAAGAAGCGGCGCGGGCTGGCGGTGAGGACCTCGGCCCAAGCGTCGTCCGGGGCCTGGGCGTCGATGCTGTCCGTCACCAGAAAGACTTCGTACAGCTCACGCAGGCGCTGGATGGACACGAGGCGGCCTGATTCCGGTGACGGTCTGTCCAGGTCCTGCTGCAGGTACAACTCGAAGGCGAACGCCGGGTCCGGTGTCTGGTTCTCAACCGGCGGCAGGCTCTGGTTGGCGCCCCAGGGAAGCATCACGGAGGGGGCGACGGACGCGTGGGGGTTCGGAAGGGGCTGGCCGAGCTGCCAGGCGGCGGTCTTTGCACGGGCCCGCTCATGGGCCGTGCTCAGCGCAGGATCGGACTTGAGATGTGCGGCCAGCAGCCGGGACGGTGGCGCCCAGCCCAGGAAGGTGCCCGGCGTTCCGTTGCGTTCGCCCACGAAGGCGATGGCCTGCGGCCGGTCCCGCCGCGCGGCCCCGGCGATGAGGATGAACAGCCGGGTCTCCCACCAGGTTTGGCCCTGCCGCAGATCGACCACCGTGACTTCGCTGTCATGGGCTCGTCGCAGGGCCCGGAGGATGCTCCGCAGCGAGGTCCGCTCGAGCGGCATGTCCTCGGGAGTATCGAGGTTCTCGGTGAGTGTCGCGGTGCGTACGACTTCTGCGGCGGACTCCGATGCCGCGGCGAAGGACAGTGACACCCCGGCCACCTCGATGCTGCCGGCGTTCAGCGTCTGCAAGAACAGCAGTATTACCGGCAGCAGGCTGAGCGTAACCATGCCCAGCAGCACCCATCCGTCGTAGCCCTGATCCGGCCAATCCGCCACACCTCTGGACAGCGTCAGTGCCAGCACCAGCGCTAGGAGAATCAACGGTGCTGATAACAGGGCCCGTTGCGCAGACCACGGCCACAACCGCCGCCTGGTGCTGGACCTCGCCGATGCCGCTGCGTCAGTCATGGTTCCCCCAGCCCTGCGGGCCCTTGCAAGACACCGTGCAGAGTGTGGCATCGCCGGCCGCACGACCACCTCGCGCGAAAGGCGTATTTCAGCTGGGAGCTACCGGTGCACGGCCGCGCGCGGGGTTGCGGGCGGCCGACGGCGCCAACTCGCTCGCCGGGCGGCCAGGATGGTTCCCCCAAGAGGCGGTGCTCCGTCGGCCCAGCCGATGAAGCGCGCCCGCCGTTAGAAGCTGTAGCGGGTGTGGCTGAACACCTGGCCGTCGTGGCCGAAGCCGTATGCCGTGCCGGGTGCCACCGCGAACAGGAGGTCCTTGCCCTTACGGATACTGTCGGCGAAGCCGTAGAACGTCCCCTCCGGTGAGGTGACGTGGTCCCCGTACTGCGCCTCGAACGCGGTGATGACCTCTTCCTGTCGTGCCGGATCCGTCACCCGCTCCGCCGTGCCCTCGACCACGATGTCGAGGCCTCCGGAGAGTGAGTTGTTCCCTGTGGTGAGCGCGCAGTGGGCGTTGGCTGCCAGGTTCTTCGCCTTCTGCTCGCCCGACCCGGTGCTGAAGTGCAGTGCCCCGTCGTGCCAGGCGGCGATCAGTGGCGTGACGTGCAGTCGGCCGTCCGGCCGGACCGTGGTGATCCAGAAGACTTCGGCGGCTCGCAGCTCGCCCTGGGCCTTGGCCCAGTCGGTGGCGGTGACGTTGTCCGCGCCCGGGCGCGGGTTGAGCGCGGCGCTGTAGCGGGCGTCGAGCTCGGTCTTGGGCTGCTTCGGCGTCATGCGGAACTCCCTTCCCTCATCTTGTGACGAAGGCTACGCAGCCTGGTGCCCGGCCGGATCGCTGAAGCGGTCGGGCGTGTCGGCCAGGACGTCACGCCGTGCGGTTGGCCTGCTCGCCTCCTTCATTCGCTGAGTTGACCGGCGCCGATCTGCGGACGCCGGATGCCTGGCGCCGGACGCTTGTGCGGCCCTCTCAGCGGCTTCAGGATGCAGGCATGTCTGAGTCAACGTCAGCAACCGAAGCGGGAGCCACAGCCGAAGCGGGAACCACAGCCGAAGCAGGACCCGCAGCGCCAGCAGAACCCGCAACCGCAACCGCAACCGCGTCCAGTTCCTCCGCCCCCTCCTCCTCCCCCTCCGTCCTCGCCGCCCTGATCGACGCGTTGCGCGGTGGCGCGATCGACGTCGTCGACCTCACCGCGCCGTTGTCCTCCACCACGCCCGTGCTTGAACTGCCGCCCGAGTTCGGGCAGACCAAGGTGTTCGAGCTGGAGGAGATCAGCCGGTACGACGAACGGGGGCCCGCCTGGTACTGGAACAACTTCCGTACCGGCGAGCACACCGGCACCCACTTCGACGCACCCAACCACTGGGTCACCGGCAAGGACCTCGCCGACGTCGCCTCGGTGCCCGCCCACCAGCTGGTGGCTCCCGCGGTGGTGCTCGACTTCACCGACGAAGTCTCCAAGGACCCCGATTTCCTCGTCGAGGTGAAGCACGTGGAGGCGTGGCAGAACCGGTACGGGGCGTTGCCCGACGGCGGGTGGTTGCTGGTGCGCACCGGGTGGAGCAGCAGGTCGTACGCGCAGGAGCCGTTCCTCAATGGGGATGAGGACGGACCTCATACGCCGGGACTGTCCGCCGCCTGTGCCCGCTGGGTCGCCGAGCAGTCGCCGGTGATCGGGCTCGGCGTGGAGACGGTGGGCACCGACGCGGGCCGGGCGCACGCGTTCGAGCCGGCGTTTCCCTGTCACTCGTACCTCATGGGCAGCGGCAAGTACGGGCTGACGCAGCTGCAGAACCTGGCGGAGCTGCCACCGACCGGGGCCGTCGTCATCGCGGGGCCGCTGCCCATCGTCTCCGGCTCCGGGGCGCCCGCACGGGTCCTCGCCCTCGTCGAACGAGCGGGGCGACCGTCGTGAAGGTCGCCGAAGCGGTCGGGCGGGCCCTGGTCGCGGCGGGGGTCGGCCAGGTCTTCGGCGTGGTGGGCTCCGGCAACTTCCACGTCACCAACGCGATGGTGGCGGCGGGCGCGAGGTTCGTCGCGGCGCGCCACGAGGGCGGCGCCGCCACCATGGCCGACGCGTACGCCCGCGTGCGGGGCGCCGTGACGGTGGTCAGCGTGCACCAGGGGTGTGGGTTCACCAACGCCCTCACCGGGATCGGCGAGGCCGCCAAGAGCCGTACGCCGCTCGTCGTGCTCGCCGCGGAGGCCTCGAATCCGCGCTCCAACTTCCATGTCGATCAAGGGGCGTTGGCGCAGGCCGTCGGCGCGCGGAGTGCCCGCGTGACGTCTGCGGCCGACGCCGTCGCGCAGTCGTACGCCGCCGTGCGCCGTGCCGTCGAGGACCGGTGCACGGTCGTGCTCAATCTTCCGCTCGACGTACAGGCACTGGACGTTCCGGACGTGGACCGGGCCCTGGCCGCCGTGGTGCCGCCGCCCCCGCGCCCCGCCGTCGCACCCGCCGACGACGACGTCGCGGCCCTCGCCGAGATCCTCGCGCACGCCGAGCGCCCGGTGTTCGTCGCCGGGCGCGGCGCGCGCGGCCCCGACGGCCGCCGGGCCCTCGAGGCGCTCGCCGAGCGCTGCGGTGCGCTGCTCGCGACGTCGGCGGTGGCCCGCGGCCTCTTCCGGGGCAACCCGTGGTCGCTCGATGTCGCGGGCGGGTTCTCGTCGCCGCTCGCCGCCGAGTTGATCCAGGGCGCCGACGTGATCGTGGCCTTCGGCTGTTCGCTCACCATGTGGACGACGCGGCACGGCAGGCTCATCGGCCCGGACACGACCCTGGTCCAGGTCGACGACGACCCCGCGGCGCTCGGCGCGCACCGCTCCGTCCATCTCGGGGTCACCGGCGACGTGCTCCTGACGGCGGAGAGGACGCACACCGCGCTGGGGGACATGGGAGGCGGCCCTGGCTACCGCGCCACCGCCACCGCCGACGCGCTCGCCGCGCGACCGCGCTGGCGCGACGTCCCGTACGACGACACCGGCACCCGGGACCGCATCGACCCGCGGACGCTCAGCATCGCCCTCGACGACATCCTCCCGGCGCAGCGCGTGATCGGCGTCGACTCGGGCAACTTCATGGGCTACCCGACGATGTACCTGTCCGTCCCCGACGAACAGGGCCTGTGCTTCACCCAGGCCTTCCAGTCCATCGGCCTCGGCCTCGCCACCACCATCGGCGCGGCCCTGGCCCGCCCGGACCGCCTCGCGGTGGCCGCACTCGGCGACGGAGGGGCGCTGATGAGCGCCGTCGAACTCGACACGGTGCGCAGGCTCGGACTGCCCATGGTGATCGTCGTCTACAACGACGACGCGTACGGAGCGGAGGTGCACCACTTCGGCCCGCACGGATTCCCGCTCGACACGGTCGAGTTCCCGCCCACCGACATCGCCGCCGTGGCACGCGGTTACGGCTTCGACGCGGTGACCGTGCGCACGCCCGCCGACCTGAAGGGCGTACGGGACTGGGTCGAGGGCCCGCGGGCGGCGCCGTTGCTCGTCGACGCCAAGGTGGTGCGGGAGCGCGGGGCCTGGTGGCTCGAGGAGGCGTTCCGCGGACACTGAGCGAGCGAATTAGCCGCCCTGGTACGGAAGGTGTTGGTGGGGCGGTTGAGACGAAAGGGTTTGCTGCGCGTACGTGACGGCACACGGAACCCATCCGGCGGTGGTGTACACCGCCGGGGACAGGAGTCGCACGTGTCGCGCAAGAAGACCCTCAGTCGTAAGAAGAAGGTCGCCCTCATGGTGGGCGCCGCCGCGCTGGTAGCGGGAACCGCGGTGGTGATGACCGGCACGAGCCAGGCCTCGGTGGCGTGTGACGGACTGGCCACCGCGCTGAGCAACAACGAGCAGTTCATCGCGGGCCAGCGGGCTAAACCCGATGCGCAGTCCGCGGCGCGGATCGCCAACCGGGAAGCGGTGATCGAGGAGATCAAGCGGAAGCAGGCGGCGTCGGGCTGTGACGCGGGTGAGGGCGCGGGCGCCGCGGCCGGGGCGGGGGAGGGGGCGGAGGCCGGTGGGGAGGCCGGTGAGGGTGCCGGGGCCGGCGAGGGCGCTGCTCAGCCGCCGGCGGAGGAGCCGGGTGGCGGTGCCACGGCCACGGTCACGGCCCCGCCCGGGGAGGGCGAGGACGCGGGGGCGGAAGGTGAGGTCGTCTGCGCAGGCTCCACCGTCACGCTGTCGGGCGAGGACGGTGCGCCGGCCGCGTCCAGCAACGAGTTTCCCGTCGGTACGCAGCTGAAGGTGACGAACCTGGACAACTCCAAGTCCACCACGGTGGAGGTCACTTCGACGTCGGGCAGCTGTGTGCTGCTCAACAACGCGGCGTTCGAGGACGTGCGCGAAGCCGGGAAGTTCCTGATCCGCAAGGCACGGATCGAGCGAGTGGGGTAGGCGGGGTAGGTGGGGTCGGCCGGACCCAGCGGAAGCGGAGCCCGCCGTGTGCCAGATCGTATGATGCGTCAGAACCGTTTGTGGGTGGGGGACTTGAGGCGGTCGCAACTGCCTGGGTCCTGCAGGGCGCTGGGCCTCATCGCTCGGGGGAGACGTCGTTGTTCCGTGCCTGTCTGTACGCGGAGAACGCGGAGAACCCGGCGCCCGCGGTGCTGCCCCCGGCGCTGCGCGCGTCGCTGGGGCTGATCTCGGCCCTCGCCACGCTGGTGGTCGTCGTGCTCGGGGTCCTCTACGCCGGTCACAGCGAGCCCGGCAGGGTGGACAGGTGGTTCGTCGATCCGACGGCGGACAGCGTACGGGCGCCGTGGCGGAACGTCGCTCTGGCCACGGACTTCCTGGGGGAGCCCGTCGGAGCGGCGGCGCTTGTGGTGGCCGCCGTGACGGGCTGCCTGCTGCTTCGGCGGCCTCGCGCGGCGGTGCTCGTCGTCGCCGGCACCGGGCTGACCGTGGGGACGGCGACGCTGGCCAAGCATGTGGTGGGACGCACCATCCACGGCGACGCGAACCTGTCCTACCCGAGCGGGCACGCCGCCTTCGTCACCGCGCTCGCCCTCGTGGTGGCGCTCCTCGCGACCGGCCGGCTCGGCCTCGGCCGGTCGGCCGGTACGTCGCTCGTGCTCGCCGTGGCACTGGTCTCCGGCGCCGCCATGGGCTGGGCGCAGGTCGCCCTGGGCGCGCACTACCCGACCGACGTCCTCGGCGGCTGGTGCACCGCGCTGGCGGTGGTGCCGGCGACGGCGTGGCTGGTCGACCGGACGGCCGACCGGCTGGCCGATGCCGGTCGGCCGGAGTCAGACTGACGTCACGTCACGCGAGACGGCGGAACACGGGCTTCACCGGCCGTCCTGCCAGCCACGGCGTGGGATCACCGGCGTCAAGTGCCTTGCGGTACACCGCACATGCCTGGGCCACCACGTCGACGGTGTGGTCGATGTCGGCGTCGTCGAGCGCGCTGCTCACCACGAACGACGGGGCGAGCACCCCGCCCGCGAGGAGCCGGCGCAGGAACAGCGTGCGGTACAGCTGCGACGGCTGCCCGCACTCGTCGAGGGTGCCGAACACCAGATTGCTGGCCCGGCCCCGGACGACGATGTTGTCGCCGACGCCCATGGAGGCCGCTGCGTCGCGCACACCGGCGGCCAACCGCTCGCCGATGGTGTGCAGTCGCGCGGTGACGCCCTCCTCGGCGTAGGTGGTCTGCACGGCCATCGCGGCGGCCAGCGAGTGCGTTTCCGCGCCGTGCGTGGTGGACAGCAGGAACACCCGGTCGCCGGAGTGGCGAAGGCCGCCCCGCTCCATCACCTCGCGGCGCCCGGCGAGCGCCGAGACGGCGAACCCGTTGCCCAGCGCCTTGCCGAACGTGGAGAGGTCGGGGACGACGCCGTACAGGCCCTGGGCGCCCGCCTCGGACCAGCGGAAGCCGGTGATCATCTCGTCGAAGATCAGTACGCAGCCGTGCCGGTCGGCGAGCTCGCGCAGCCCGGCGAGGTATCCCGGCGGCGGCTCGGTGTGCCCGGCCGGTTCGAGGATCAGGCAGGCGACCTCGTCCTGGTACCGGGTGAGCAGCTCCTCCGTGGCGGCCAGGTCCCCGTAAGGGAACGCCACCGTGAGCTCGGTGGTCGCCGCCGGGATACCGGCGGACATCGGCGTGGTGCCGATGAACCAGTCGTCGACGGAGAAGAACGGATGGTCGCCGCAGATGGCCACCCGCGGGCGCCCGGTGACGGCGCGGGCGAGGCGCACCGCGGCCGTGGTGGCGTCGGAGCCGTTCTTCGTGAACTTCACCATCTCGGCGGTCGGCACCGTGGCCAGGAAGCGTTCGGCGGCATCGACCTCCACGATGGAGGGCCGGACGAAGTTGCTGCCGCGGTCGAGTTCACGCCGCACCGCTTCGAGCACGCGTGGGTGGGCGTGGCCGAGGCTGACCGACCGCAGGCCCGACCCGTACTCGATGTAGCGGTTGCCGTCGATGTCCCACACGTGGGCACCATGGCCGTGGCTGATGACCGGGGCCAGGTTCTCGGGGTACTGGTCGTCGCCCTTGGCGTAGGTGTGCGCGCCCCCGGGAACCATGGCGTGCAGCCGCTCGTTCGCCTGCCGCGACCGGGGCAGCAGGAACTCTTCGGTGTCCACGCTGACTTCAGCTCTCTTTCCGCTTCAGGACTTGCTTCAGGGCCTCGGCGAGGCCCGGCGCCTTCCGGTCCCGCTCGGACATCGACGTGACCGGCAGCGGCCAGTCGATGGCGAGCTCCGGGTCGTCGAAGGCGATCGTCACGTCCTCGGCCGGATCGTGCGGGCGGTCGATCCGGTACGAGGTGTCGGCGGTCTCGGTCAGCGCCTGGAAGCCGTGCGCGCACCCCGCCGGGATGTACAGGGTCGCCTGCGTCTCGTCCGACAGCTCGAAGAAGGCCCGGCTGCGGTACGTCGGTGAGTCCGGCCGCAGGTCCACGACGACGTCGAAGATCCTGCCGTACGAGCACCGCACCAGCTTGGCCTCGCCCGCTCCGGAGCGCAGGTGCAGACCGCGCAGCACGCCCCGCGCCGACCGGGACAGACTGTCCTGGATGAACGCGTTCGGGTCGAGGCCCACCGAGCGGACCACGTCGGCGTCGAAGGTGCGGCAGAAGAAGCCGCGTTCGTCGGCGTACGGCGTCGGCTCGAACAGGTACGCGCCGGCGATCGCCGGGACTTCGGTCGCCTTCATGAGGCCTCCCGCAGGGCGTGGGGGTGGTCGGTTGCCGGGAACAAGGCCTTGGTCAAGGCGGTGAATTGGTGTTCGAGCTGCCGGGCGACGACCAGATTCCGCTCGGTGAGGGTCCTCCGCAGCTCCGCCGATCGCTCCTCAAGGGCCCGGAACTGCTTGAGCAACAGGTCGGTGTCGACCTCGCGGGCCGGGTGGCAGTACGCGTCGAGGCCCATCCGCTCCATGAGTGCCTCGCTCTTCGCCGCATAGCTGAGGGCGAGCGTCGGCGTGCCGACCTTCAGCGCGCAGATCAGGTTGTGGTACCGGGTCGCCACCACGGTGTCGGCAGCCGCCGTCTCCTCCATGAGGTCGGCGAGCGAGGCCGTCTCGGTGGCGGTGACCAGCGGCGAGTCCACCGCGTCGAGGATCGCGGCGACCACCGGCGCGTCGCACGCGTCGCCGGTGAGCAGCCGGACCGACCTGCCGTCCTCAACGAGCTTACGGACGAACCGAGTTGTCCCGTCCAGGTAGCGTCGGTGGATCTCCTCGGCCCGGGGGCGGTCCTCGTCGCCGCCGTGGAAGGCCATGACGCCGACGCAGACCGTGCCGGGTGAGTCCGGGGGCGTGCTCGCCCGCGGCGTCGGCAGGGCGAACGCGAGGTCCGGGTAGACCTCGTCGCGCGCCGTGTCCACGCCCATCGCCCGCATCGCGTCGCGTGACAGGGCGTCGCGGTACGACCGGTAGGTGGCGAGCCGCGCCGACCAGCGCACCAGGGCCCGGGTCGACCGGTTGCCGATCGCGGCGGCACCGACGCCGACCAGCGCGACCCGGGTGCCGACCAGCCGGCCGCTCGCGCAGAGCAGGAACAGCGAGTACGGGAAGCCCCACGGCCGCAGCGGCAGCGTGGCCTCCAGGACGCCCATGCCCGGCACGATCACCACGTCGTGCCGACGCACCCAGGCAGCGGTGCGGACGACGTCGACGAGTTTGCCCAGACCCTTGCCCGCGATCGCGCCCGCACGCGACGCGGTCCGGTACTCCCCGCGGTACCAGTGCAGCCGCGTCGCGGGGATCCCGTACCGGGCCGTGACGGCCTCGGGTCCGCCGCACAGCGCGTCCACGACCGCCTTCGGGTGCTCGGCGCTGAGGTACCCGAGCACGGCCTCGAGCGACCCGTCGTTGCCGAGGTTTCCTGAGCCGAGCAGGCCGAACACCCCTACGCGCAGCGGGGTTTCGGGCACGGCGGTCATGCCTGCCGCCCCTCAAGTCCTTCACGGCCTTCACGGCCCGCGACGAGGGCGTCGACGGAGACCGTGAGCTTGGCCGGGTCGACCGGGGCGCGGTCCTCGACCCGCTCGCCGGCGCTGCCTGGCCGGGCCCGGCTGGTCATCCACGTGGCCAGGTGGCGGAAGCACGCACGACGGTCGGCGGAGGACAGCGGCGCCCGCCGGATCGCCGAGGCGAAGCCCCAGACGTACTCGGCGAGCAGCCGGGGCGTCGGGTGCAGCGGGCCCGCCCGGCGCGGGTCCAGGTTGACACACCGGGAGCGCTTGGAAGGGTTCGCGCGCTCGGCGCGTGTGGGGTGGTCGCGGCGGAAGTACAGCAGCTCGGGCACCTGGTGGAAGGGCCCGTGCAGGACGATCTCGGCGACGAACGTGCGGTCCGCGTGGTGGTAGCTGTCGTGCGGCTTCACCCGGCGCAGCACGTCGGCCCGCATCACCCCGTAGAAGTCGTCGCCTCCGGGCTCGAAGAGGAAGCTGCGGAAGCGCTCCGGCGCGCGCGGCGAGTCGGTGGCGATCCCGTACTCGTAGGGGACCTTCACCTGCCCTTCCTCGTCGATGACCGCCTGGCCGGAGTGCGCGAGGACCACGTCAGGCCGCTCGTCGAGGGCCTCCACGCAGCGCCGCAGCAGGTCCCTGGCGTACAGGTCGTCGTGCGAGGCCCACTTGAACAACTCGCCGCGGCACTGCGTGAACACGTAGTTGTGGTTCGGCGCGGCGCCGATGTTCCTGAGCAGCCGGATGTACCGGATGCGCGAGTCCCGCGCGGCGTACTTGCGGCAGATGTCCTGGGTCCCGTCGGTCGAGGCGTTGTCGGTGATGACCAGCTCGAAGTCCTCGTAGGTCTGGCCGAGCAGGGCGTCGAGCGCCTCGGCGAGGTACTCCTCGCCGTTGTACACGGGCAGGCCGATGCTCAGCCTGGGTTGCGCGGTCATGAGGTCCTCACTTCGGGAATGGGATTCTGGTGGCGCTCACGCAGGGCGGACCGCAGCTGCAGCCACCACACGGCCGAGCTGCAGACGGTCGCGGCGGCGACGCCCCAAGCAGAGCCGACCGTGCCGGCCACGGCCGCCCCGCCGAGCCCGCCGCCGACATAGCAGGTGGAGGCGATCAGTTGGCTGCGCAGGCTGCGCCGGGCCGCGCCGAGTGCGCGCAGCCCCGCCGCCGCACCGGTGCCGAGACCGGCGCCCGCGACGCCGAGTGCGGCCGGCACGATGAGCTGCGACGCGGAGCTCCAGACATCGCCGAGCACGGCCTCGCCGAGCCGGTCCGGCATCAGGACCAGCGCCGCGCCCCAGAGCAGCGCGGCGACGGCCTGCCCGGCGCCGAGCAGGAGGCAGAACCTGGCAAGGCGGTGCGGGGCCCGCCGCAGCACCCGTGCCGCCTCCGCGACGGTGACCAGGGACAGCCCCATCAGCACCGCGAGGAACGGGCCGAGCAGCAGCTCCGCGCCCCGGACCGCACCCACGGCGCCGACCCCGACGATCGCGCCGAGCCCGTACGCCCGCAGCTGGCTCGCGCCGCTGACGCCGACGTTCTCGACCAGGTACCGGTAGCTGAGATCGCGCTGCTCGCGCAGCCACGCGCGCGCCCCGGTCAGCCGGGGCCTGATGCCGGACTGGACGCAGCCGTACACCGCGGCCACCGAGGCGGCAGCGCCCCAGGCGAGCACGAAGGCGGCCACGCTGCCCACGCGCGCCGCCACCACCAGGGCCGGGACGAGCGCGACGCCCCACACGAGGTCGTTGACGAACGCCTTCCGCCCGGTGCCCGCCGCGAAGAACGAGTACCGCCAGGCGTCCTGCAGCAGCAGCCCCGGCAGTACGACGCCGAGGCAGGCGAACGCGGGCCCCACGCTGCCGCCGAGAGCGAGGCCGACGATCACGGACGCCGCGCCGATGGCCGCACCGACGCCGAGCGCGGTACCCGACGACCGGGCCACCGCCCCGCGCCAGGACGCCTCCGGCACGCCGCTGAAGCGCACCACGAGCGGGTCGGTGGCGAGGCCGCGGGAGACGCTGAGCACCACGCCGTAGGTCACCCAGGCCAGGCTGAACACGCCGAACGCGGTCACGCCGAGCGAGCGTGCCACGTAGATCCCCACCGCGAAGTTGGTCATGCTGGAGGCCGCCTGGTCGGCAAGCCCCCAGGACAGCCTGCCGACCATGGCCCGCTTGGCGGTCACCACGGTCGGCCTCGTCTTCTCCCCCTCGGTGGTCATCCGTGTCACGCCTTGATCAGCCCGGCGCCGTGCAGGGCATCGGCCGCGGCGGCGACCGTGTCGAACGGAAGGCCGGACCGCTCGGCGACATCAAGGAGACTGTGCCCGCCGTCGGAGAGGCTCAGCACCCAGAGCATGGCCATCTGAGCCTGCTTCGCGTCGCTGCGGCCGCCGAGCGATTCGTACAACCCCCTTCGGCCCAGCTGTGGTTCGCCGTAGGGGCTGAGGTTGACGTACTGCCGGTTCCGGTCGAGCACGGCGAACGCCTCGCGGCAGAGCGCGAGCGTGTCCTCCATCGCGTCCGGGGAGACGAAGTCCGGGTTGTCCGCCGAGGTGTGGTACTCGGGGTAGCCCGCGTACGGGGTCCGGCTGAGCGAGCCCACACCCAGATCGAACCCGGGCGAGCAGTACTGCCGCTCGTCATAGCCGTACGGAGTGAACTCGGCGATGTGGTGCGGGCGTTCGGACGCGGCCAGCATGTGCCGCATCACCCGGTCGATCTCCGCGTCGCCGCGCCTGCTCTGCTTGTACGTCAGTGGGCCCCGGTCACCCGCGCAGGCAAGGACGAGGCCGTGCTTGACCCGCTCGATCCGCTCCGCGTTGCGGGCCAGCCAGGTGATCGCCCCGACGGTGCCGGGCGCGAAGATGAACCGGTAGGTGTAGTACGGCGTCTGCTCGGCCAGCGCCCGCGCCAGGAACGTCGCCACCGCGATGCCCGCCAGGTTGTCGTTGGCCAGCGACGGGTGGCAGACGTGGCAGGAGACGATCACCTCGTCGGAGACCTGCCCGGGGATCACGTGCTCGGCGTAGGTGAGGTGGCCGTCGGCGAGCGTGGAGTCGATACGTACCTCGTAGTCGCCGTCCGGCAGCGCGTCCAAGGTCTCCTGTGCCAGGCAGAATCCCCATTCCGGCTTGTAGTAGCTGGTGCGGTACGGCACCCAGGTCGGGTGGTCCGGCAGGGTGTGCAGGTGTTCACGCAGCTCGGCCAGCGGCATGGTCCGCGACACCGGCACGCTGTAGCCGAGCACGTGCAGGCTGGACGCGGCGAAGTCGACGACGCGGTGGCCCGCGCTGTCGGCGACGTACGCGTCCCGGATGTTCCACTCCTGCGGCACCGTCCAGTCGAGCACCTGCGTCCCGGTCGGTACCTCGTGCACCTGCAACGGGATGTACTCGCCGACGATCTCCAGGGTGGCGCGCACGCCGTCGCCGGTGATGCTCCGGCACAGCGGGTACAGCCGCTCCACCAGCGCGTGCATCTCCTCACCGGCGGTGCTCATCCGCGCCGCCGCAGGGTGTCGTCGACGGTGCCTGCCTCGGACGCCGCGCGCAGCACGGCCAGGCGCGTGAAGCGCTGCTCGAAGTCCTCCCGGGTCAGGCCGAACGCGCGGTAGGCGTCGGTGAGTTCGACAGCTCCCTGCTTCACCGTCCACTCGCAGTCGAAGCCGGGTATCGCGGCACGGAACCGGGAGAAGTCCACGCGGTACGACCGCGGATCGGCACCGGTCTCCCCGGTGATCACCACCTTCGAGCCGGACACCGCGTCGGCGACCTGCTCGGCGATCTCGGCGACCGTGACGTTGTTGATCTCGCTGCCGATGTTGAACGCCCGGTCGTGCACCGCTTCCCGCGGAGCGGTGAGCGCGGCCGCGAAGGCCCGTGCGATGTCGGCGGCGTGCACCAGCGGACGCCAGGGCGTGCCGTCGGAGAGCACCAGCACCTCGCCGGACAGGAGCGCGTGGCCCACCAGGTTGTTCAGGACGATGTCGGCGCGCAGCCGGGGCGAGTAGCCGAAGGCCGTGGCGTTGCGCATGAACACCGGGCTGAAGTCGCCGTCGGCCAGCGCGTGCAGGTCGTCCTCCACCCGCACCTTGGACTCCGCGTAAGGCGTCACCGGGCGCAGCGGGGCGTCCTCGGTCACCAGGTCGCTGCCGCCGGCGGCTCCGTAGACCGAGCAGGTGGACGCGTACAGGAAGCGCCGCACGCCGGCGTCGTGGGCGAGCCGGGCCAGGCGTACGGACGCGTGGTGGTTGATGTCGTAGGTGAGGTCGGGGGCCAGCGACCCCAGCGGGTCGTTGGACAGCGCGGCCAGGTGGATCACGGCGTCCACCCCGGCCAGGTGTTCGGCCGTGACGTCGCGCAGGTCCACCCGGTGCCCCGGCGGATCCGCGGGCGGCGGGCCGAGGACGCAGTCGGCGAACAGGCCGGCGTCGAGCCCGACGACCTCGTGTCCGGCGGCCGCGAGGACCGGGGTCATCACGGTGCCCAGGTAGCCCTGATGACCGGTCAGCAGTACGCGCAAGGTTCATTCCCCCAGGTTGAGAGTGAGTTTGGTGACGGCGAACGCCTCGGCGTAGCGCGCATGGCATTCGATGCCGCGGATCCGTGCGAGGCCGAGGAAGGCCTCCCGGTCGTACCAGGGCCGGTGCCGCTGCGAGGGGTAGTGCTCCTGCAGCAGCCGCACCTTCTGTTCGGCGATCTCCGGCGACAACGGCTGGTACGCCGCCATACGGCCGAGATCCCCGTCCCACTTGACGATCTCGTAGCCGAGCACGAGGTGGTCGCGGAACGCGGTGGGCATCAGCTGCGCAAGGCCGCGGTGATCCTGGTGCGCGTCGTCGGTACGCGGCGCGAGCACCAGATCCGGATCGCTCTGCGCGCGCAGCTCCTCGACCGCGGCCTTGGCCTCGTCCCAGTGCACGGGCATCCGGCCGTCCGGCAACTTGAGTACGGTCAGGTGCAGTTCGGCCCCCGGGCAGAAGGCGGCGAGCGCGGCCCGCTCCTCCTGCTCGCGCTCGCTGCCACCGCCGGAGAGCACCAGCGCGTCGATGCGGACACCCGGCCGCGCGAGGCACATCGCAAGGAGTGTGCCGCCGGCGCCGATGGCGATGTCGTCGCAGTGCGCGCCCACCGCGACGACCCGGTCAAGGCTGCGGGTCCCGAGCCGGATCATGCCCTCGCTCCCGCGCCGTCCCGTTCCCACACGGCCCAGGGGCGCTCGCCCCTGGCGTAGCCGGCGTCGAGCGACGCCCGCTCCTTCACGGTGTCGGTCGGCTTCCAGAAGCCGCGGTGCTGGTGCGCCACCAGGCGGCCCTGCTTGGCCAGTTGGGCGCATCCGTCGGCGACCAGGTCCCCGTTCTCCGGTATGTGGTCGAAGACCTCCTGACGGAGCACGAAATAGCCGCCGTTCTCCCACATCGGCAGTTCGCTCACCGGGGTGATGCCTCCCACGAGGCCGTCCTCGCCCAGCTCCACACAGTGGAAGGAGGACTGCGGCGGCACCACCATCATCGACGCACCGGCGTCACGCAGGGCGAACTTCTCGATCATCTCCGGCAACGGGGCGTCGGTCAGCACGTCGGCGTAGTTGGCGAGGAACATCTCGTCGCCCTCCAGGTGGTGGCGCACCCGGCGCAGCCGCTCCCCGATCGGCGACTCGATGCCGGTCTGCGCGAACGTGATCGTCCAGTCCGAGATGTCGGTGGAGAGCAGCTCGGTCCGCCCGCCCCGCAGGATGAAGTCGTTGGACGTCGTCTCCTCGTAGTTGAGGAAGAAGTCCTTGATGTGGTGGGCGCCGTACCCGAGGCACAGGATGAACTCCGTGTGACCGAAGTGCGCGTAGTAGCGCATGACATGCCAGATCAGCGGTCGAGGGCCGACCATCGCCATCGGCTTGGGCACGTCGTCGGCGGCGCCGCTGCGCATCCGCATCCCGTAACCGCCGCAGAAGAGTACGACCTTCATGATGTCCCCTCGACAATGCTCAGTTCCGGGATGGGAAAGACGAGGCGGCCGCCCCAGGCGTGCACGAAGGACAGCTGCTCGACCAGCTCGGCCCGCAGGTTCCACGGCAGGACGAGGACGTAGTCCGGCCGGTCGGCGGCGATCTGCTCGGGCGCCAGGATCGGGATGCGGGTGCCGGGCGTGAACCTGCCGTGCTTGTAGGGGTTGCGGTCGACCGTGTACGGGAGCAGGTCGGGCCGGATGCCGCAGTGGTTGAGCAGGGTGTTGCCCTTGCCCGGTGCGCCGTAGCCGACCACGGTCTCGCCGCGCTCGGCGGCCTCGATGAGGAACCGCAGGAGGTCGCGTCGCACCTTGGCCACCCGGGCGGCGAACTCGGCGTACCCGGCCAGCTCCTGCAGCCCGGCCGCCTTCTCCCGGTCAAGGACGTCGGCCACCCGCTGGGTCGGCTCGCCTGCCACCTCGGCGGGCCTGGCCCACAGCCGGATGGAGCCGCCGTGCGTGGGCAGCAACTCGACGTCCACGAGCGTGAGTCCGCCGCTAGCGAGGGCTCGGGCCGCGGACGCGACCGTGTAGTACTGGAAGTGCTCGTGGTAGATCGTGTCGTACTGGTTCTCCTCGATCAGGGTCAGCAGGTGCTGCACCTCGATGGAGACCCAGCCGTCGTCGGCGACCAGGGCGCGAAGCCCCTTGGTGAACCCGACCACGTCAGGGATGTGGGCGTACACGTTGTTGGCGACGACCAGGTTCGCCGGGCCGTGCTCGGCACGGACGGCCGCGCCGGTGGCCGGGTCCAGGAACGCCGTGAGCGTGGGCACACCCGCGTCACGCGCCGCGGCGCCGACGTTCACCGACGGCTCGACGCCGAGGCAGCGGATCCCCCGGTCCACCACGTGCTTCAGCAAGTACCCGTCGTTGCTGGCGACTTCGACCACGAAGGCGTCAGGGCCGAGCCCCACCCGCGCTGCGGCGTCGTCGACGAAGGTACGCGCGTGCTCCACCCAGGAGGTCGAGAAGGAGGAGAAGTACGCGTACTGCGTGAACGTCTCCTCCGGCGTGATCAGCGGAGGTATCTGCGCGAGCCAGCAGTCGGTGCAGACCCGCAGGTGCAGCGGGTACGCAGGTTCCGGCTCGTCCAGTTGCTCCGCGGCGAGAAAGCTCTCGCACGGCGGGGTCGCCCCCAGATCGACGACGCTCGCCAGCGTCGCCGAGCCGCAGAGTCGGCATCGTGTCATGTGCTGTCCCCATCCCCCCTGCTCGCGCGGGTGCCCCGTCGCGAGCCGGTGTTTCCGTCCCCCAACGGCGGCGGGCTGTCCCCGCCGCCGGACCGACCCGCGATCGCGGTGCGGTACTCGTCCACCAGGCGCTCAAGGCCGACGGCCGGGCTGAAGCCCTGCTCGTATCGGCGCCGGGCCGCCTGGCCCATCTCCCGGTTGCGGCCCGGTTCGGCCGCGACCCGGCGTATACAGGACGCGAGCGATGCGGCATCGCCCGGCCGGTGCAGCAGCCCGGTCACCTCGTCGTCGACGAGTTCGACGAAGGCGCCGTGACCGGCGGCGACGGCCGGAACCCCCGCCGCCATCGCCTCCACGACCACCAGGCCGAACGCCTCGAGCCACGTCGAGGGAGCCACCACGGCGACCGAACGCGCGACGGCCTTGCGGCACTCCGCCGGGTCGTACAGGCCGACGTACCGCACGTCGTCCCGGCCCGCGGCCCAGTCGGTCACCTCGCGTTCCAGTGGCCCCGCGCCGGCGATCACGAGGGGCACGCCCACGCCGCCGCTCGCTGCGATCTCGTCCCACGCGGCCATGAGCAGCCGCACGCCCTTGGCCTCCGCGAGGCGGCCGAGGTAGAGCAGATGCTCGCCGTCGCCCGTGCGGCGGGCGTCCGGCTCCGGCACGAAGTTGTGCTTCACCACCAGGCGCTCGGGCGGCATGCCGGACCGCACCAGGACGTCGCGCTGCGCCGCGGAGATGCACAGGAACCGCTCCACGCCGGACCACCACCGACGCCGGTTGGCCGACAGGCTGACGGCGAGCGGCACCGTCGCGAGGCGGGAGCCTCGGTAGCAGCCGTGCCGGACGGCCGGAAGCGGTGAACCGCCGACGCACTCGGTGCACGGCATGCCGTCCCGCTGCAGCGTGCCCGGCGGGCAGACCTGGGTGTAGTTGTGCAGCGTGGCGACGGCGGGCACGCCCGCGTCGGCGCAGGCGGCGAGGACCGCGGGCGACAGGAGCGGGAAGACGTTGTGGACGTGCACCACGTCCGGCCGCTCGGCGCGAAGCCGGGCGGTGAGTTCCTTGCGGACCGCCGGGTTCCACGGCACGCGCAGCGGCACCGCAGCCTTGGCGAGCAGGGACAGCGCGGCGATGTCGTCGCTGCGCCGCTCGAACGCCTCGACCCGGTGGCCGGCCGCGCGCAGCAGCGCCGTCTCCTGGTCGACGACCTTGTTCTCGCCGCTCGGCTGCGCCGAGTTGTAGCGGTTGTGCACCACGAGGATGTGCATGCTCAGGCCACCTCCGATTTCCGGGCCCAGCGCGGGACACGTCGTCGCGGTACCGAGGGCGTCGGCAGGAGCGTGGCCGCGGCGGGTGCCGCGAGCAGCGAGGCGGCCAGGGCCAGATGCAGCAGATACGGCGAGGCGTCGCCGAGACCGGCCTCGGTGTACGACGCGATCGCGCAGTAACTGATCAGGAAGATCGCGCAGGCCCTCGACAGCGACGGCGGCCGCAGCAACGCGACGCCGGCGAGGACGACGACGATCGCCGCCACGATGGTGGCGCCGGTCAGCCCCTGCTCGTGGTAGACGGCCAGCCAGCTGTTGTCGATCGGCAGCCCGCCGAACGACTTGTCGCCGAGGCCCACGCCGAACACCCTCTCCGAGGTCGTCCGTGGCGCGGCCAGCAGGGCGTCCCAGACCTTGGCCCGGCCGTTGAGGCTGGAGAAGTACTCCTGGGTCTGCCCGCGCATGTACCACGCCTGCATCGCGGAGCTGAACCCCACCACGGCCACGGCGGCGCACAGCATCGCCCAGGCGAAGAACCGGCGGGCGGCGGCGCTGGTCAGGACGAGCGAACCGATCGCCACCGCGAGGCCGATGAGCATGCCGAGCGTGGCCGTTCTGGTGTGGGTCAGCGCGAGCAGGACGAGTGAGGGCACGATGACCACCGCCGCGCTGGTCCTGTCGGTCCTGCGGCCCAGCACGAGCAGCACGGTGAGCCCGATGATCACCGCGGCGTACTGACCGATCTGCGGCGGGGTGAGGGGCCACAACGCGCCGACGAGACGGCCGCCGTAGATCTCGGGCATGGCCGCGCCCGGTGAGATGACCGCGCCCGCGGCCACCGACCCCAGCACCGCGAAGTACATCCGGATGTGGTGCCGGACGAACGTCAGGCCGCCGTCCCACCAGCGGCTGAGCAGCCACAGCGTGGCGACGAAGAGAGCCAGTCGGCCGCAGCGGAAGAGCGCGCCGAACCCGGACTCCAGGTGCGCGCTGGAGATCACGCTCGGCACGAGCAGCAGCGTGAGCAGGAACAGGAAGGCGCTGGCCCGGAAGCGCAGCCGGAGATTGACCGCGAGCGCGAGCGCGAACGCGGCGACGAGCGCCCCCATGGTGACCATCTGGATGAGGGAGCGGGGCAGCGGAATGATGGTCTCCGCCCCGGCGGAGCCGAGCGTGTTGAGGATCAGCAGTCCCCAGACGGTCCCGACGATCCTCGGTGTGCCCGCAGGGCGCGGTTCGACGCCGGGCCGGGTGTCCGCCGTGTCGATTCCGCCCGGCAGCCCGTCGTGCCTCAGATGCCCGCCCACCTCAACCACCGGCCCGTGGGTCGAAGGTGCTGCCCTTGTCCTGCTCGTACGGCGTGCCCTGCCACTCGCCGGAGTCGAGCACCCGGCTCGGCTCGTGGGCGACGAACCTCCACGGTCCGAGGTAGACGTTGTCGTGCCAGCGGTTGCGCTGCTTGCGGGTGATCGCCTCGGCCACCCGCTCGCCCTTGTACGGCGACCAGTCCGGATACGTGCCGTAGTTGGCGAGGACCGCCATCCGGTCGCACTTGTCCGTGCACTTGACGACGGACTTGTCGAGGACGAAGCGGTTGTCGTGGATGTCCACCCGCTGGGTCTTCCACCGGCAGTCGGAGTAGAGCGGCGCGGTGGCGATCTTCGGCCGCGCGCAGCTGTCGGTGTCCTTCACCAGCAGCGTGCAGTCACCGGACGAGGTGTTGGCCGGGCTGTTGCAGAACCGGTCGGCGTTCTCCCACAGGGTGATCCCGGACCAGTTGTTCTCCAGCGCGTTCCGGTAGATCTCGATCTTGTCCGTGCGGGCCCGGACCCGTGGTTCGCCGCCGGACTCGGACACATAGATGGTCGCGAACGGGAAGTTGTCGCCGCGGGCGTTCTTGCGGCCCTCGACCCAGTTGTTCCGCCGGACCGTGTTCTTCCGGATGACCGCGTTGTAGCTGGTCTCGTAGATCAGCGCGGCACCGTCGTTGGCCTCGAGCACGTTCTCCTCGATGCGGAAGTCGTTGTTGTTGGTGTCCGCCCACAAACCGGTCCCGCGGTTGTCGTGCACCCAGTTGCCGCGCACGTCGGCGCCGTTGACGGCCCAGAACTTGATGCCTCCGGTGCAGCCGCAGCCCTTGCGCCGTCGCTCCCAGTCGCCGGTGTTGTTGCCCACGATCTCGTTGCCCTCGACCACCAGACCGCTGATGCGGCCGCCCGCCTTGTACGCGTTCATTCCGTACTGGCCGTTGTCGCGCAGGCAGTTGGCGCGAACCCGCTGGCGTGCACCGGCCATCAGCCCGGCACCCGAGTTGTTCTGGATCTTCGAGTGCTCGATCACCCACCCGTCGGCCGAGTCGTGATTGACCACGCCCTCGTCCGGCGGCGCCACGAACCGCTGCACGGTCAGGTGGCGGATGGAGACGTCGGGGGCGGTGCCGCCGAACGCGTACTGGTTGGTCTTCCGGCCGTCGAGCACCGCGCCCGGTGCGCCGAGGTAGCGGTTCCCCTTCTTGGGGATGACCTGGGCGAAACGGTCCGGATCCAGCCTGTGCTTGCCGGGGCGAAGCCAGAACGTGGTGTTCGCGGGGCTGCTCTTGGTCTTCGCGGCCAGATCACCGGTCACCCCGGGATCGACCGTCACCGCGCCCGCCGGCGCCTTCGCGGGACCGGCGGCGGGCTTGGCGCACACCCGGGCCAGGGACTTGGACGGCGCACCGGACTTCGACGCCGCACCGGACGCGGCGGGCGCACCGGTCGGCTCCGCCCCGGCGTCCGGCGTGCTCGTACAGCCGGTCGCCAGCAGGGCCAGCGCGAGCGGTGCCGCCGGCAGCGCCCAGTGCCGCCACGTGATCCCCACGCGTCCTCCTTAGTCGCAGAACCTGAGTACGGTGGTGAACCCCTCCGGGCCGTCGGCGAAGCCGGTGCCGATCAGCGTGGTGGAGGGTTCCTTGCGCCCGAAGCCGGGGGAGTACCAGCCCAGCGGCGGGTCGCTCTCGCCGCGATGCGCCTGCCAGGACAGCTGACCGGGCAGGTCGAGCACCGCGGAGCGGTCATCGCCGTCCCGGGTCCAGGTGAGCACCGCCCAGTTCGCCACCAGGTCCGCGGCGATCGCCGGGCCGAGGTGGAACGCGAGGCGCACGGCCCGGCGCGGGCCGCGCACCTGGTCGACGACCCGCAACTCCTTGGCCGCGGCGTTCAGTTCCACGTGGCGGCGGTGCACGGAGCGCTGGTAGCCGTCGTGCTCGGCGCACCAACGGGCCGTGCCCCCTTCGGAGGCGCCGGACGTGTCCGCGACCAGGACGCGGCTGCGGGCATGCCGGGTCCACAGGAACGGGCCGCCGGACACGGACTGGTCGCCGCCGTCCAGTTGCAGGGTGTTGTGGCCGAGCGTCGAGCGGAAGTACTGCCGCCACTCGGGCTGCCCGTGGTAGCAGAACGTCCCGGGGTCGGCGAGCACGTCGACCCCGTCGTGCCTGACCTCCACGGACAGCGCGTCCGCGTGGGCATGCGCGGCGATGGACAGGAACCCGTGCGGACCACCGTCGCAGCGGCACCAGATCTCCGCAGGGCCGCGCAGGATGGTCATGCCCGCGTCGGCGAAGTGGGCCGGCCGAACTGCCGGGCGGGTCACGGCCGGTGCGGTCGCATCGTCCGAGTACGGCCGGATGAGTGCGGCAAGGAGCGGGGTGCGCACATCGGTGCCGGTCACTTCCGGCCACCAGGCGAGCCTGCCGAACACGGCGTCCCCGGTGGCGAGGAGCGAGGCCCAGCGGTCGGTGCCCGCGCCGTCCACGACCAGGCCGTGCCCGTCGTCCGCGTCCCCTTGCCGCGGCGGACGCAGCCGGCCGTCCACGACGGCCGCGAGCGCGTCGGTCATCCGCAGCAGGACCAGGCGGATCGACGCGGGAACCGGCACGTCGGCGGCGTCCGCCTCGGCCAGCGCGGCCAGGCCGAGCTCAAGGACGAGTCCGTGGTACTCGGTCGCCGACTCGCGGTTGAGGCCGGAGTGGAAGGTGTTGCCGCGCAGATGCCGCTCGAGGGATCGCAGCGCGCCGTCCCGCCAGCGGGGCGACGAGGGGAACCACCCGAACGCGCAGGCCGCAGCGAACTGCCCGGCGGTCTCGGCGATGACGTGGTTGTTCGCCGAGGAACCCCGGCTGGGGAAGGCGGCCAGCCAGCGCTGGTGGTGCCAGATCTGGTTCAGCGCCACCGGGTTGCCCTCGAAGAGGTCGGCCGCCCCCGGCCAGCCGTCGAGCAGCCTGCGGATCCACACCCAGGACAGGAGCCTGATCCCCAGCTCGATGCCGCTGATCCAATGCACGCCGCGCAGCGGCGGGTTGGCCGTCCACCAGGACCGCAGGTGCTCGGCCACCCGCTCGGCGTACCGCTCGTTCCCGGTGATCGCGTAGGCGGCGGCGAGGACGGTGAGGTACTGATGCCGGGACAGCTCCCAGATCTGCTTGATGTCCCCGACCGCGTCCTCGTTCCGGTACGGCACGTCGAAGGCGTAGCCCCAGGGAGCCCGGCGCCCGGTCTTCGGGTCGCACCACCAGTCCGGGTCCACCAGGTCGTCGCGGACCACCCCGAAGTACTCGGCGTGCCCGTACATCAGCCGGTCCGCCTCGGCGACGAGACGTTTCGCGGCGTCCGGGGGTATCGCGGCGATCGTCCCCGCGGGCAGTACGGCGGTGAACCGGGCGCCCCTCACGCTCGGGCACTCCGGCCGCGCGGAGCGCCACCGCCGCCTGCGCACCACGTCGGCCGCCCGGCCGCCGACCTCCCGCGGTCCCATCCGGGAAAGGCGCCGTAAGTACCAGCCCGCGCTCATCGTCATCGCGCCCTCGCCAACGTCACCGGCGCACCGCCGGCGAGGCCGGTCTGCACGGCGAGGGTGGCCGCCGTGGTGGCGACGAGCGACTCCAGCGGCACCGGCATCGGCCCGCCGGTCCGCACGGCCTTGACGAACGCGGCCAGTTCGGCGTTCTGGCCCTTGTCCCGGGCCTTGGGCAGCCGTGAACTGACCCACCGCTTGCGGCCGACCGTGCCGTCCGCGAACACCGAGGCGCGGACGAAGTCGTCGAGCCGCAGCACACGGCCGTCCGCGAGAAGGTCAAGGGTCTCCTTGGGGAAGCCGGCCGCACCTGTGGTGACATAGCTGATGGTGGCGGTGGACCCGTCCGGGTAGCGCAGCACGACCTGTAGGTCCTCGTTGCCGGACGCGGCGACCGCGTACACCGACACCGGATCGGCATCGAGCAGCCAGCTCGCCGTGTCGATGAAGTGCCCGCCCTCACCGGCGAACCGCGAGCCCTCGCTGCCCTGCTGGAGGTACCAACTGCCGTGCTGCAGCCGTCCCGCGTTGACCAGGTAGCGCAGGCTCGCCGGACCGGTCCGGGTGCCGAACCGCTTCCTGGCCTCCTGAAGCAGCGGTGCGAAACGGCGGTTGAAGCCCACCTGCAGCCGGTCGTTGCCGGACTCCTCCACCGCCGCGAGCACACCGGCCAGCTCGTCCTCGGTGAGCGCCAGCGGCTTCTCCACGAACACGCTCTTGCCGGCGAGCAGCGCCCTTCGGGTCAGCTCGGCGTGCGAGCTGTGCCGGGTGACCACGAACACCGCGTCGATGGACTTGTCACCGAGGACGGCGTCGAGATCGGTGGTGGCTTCGTCGAAGCCGAACTTCCGCTGCGCGTTGGCCGCGGACAGCGCGGTCGTGGTGACCACGGTCGACAGCTTGACGCCCTCGCGCTGCGCGAGGTGCGGCAGCAGCATCGACGTCGCGTAGTTTCCCGCGCCGACGAACGCGAGGCGCACCGGCGCCTTGCCGGACCGTGCGGGGGCGGGGGATGCGCCACCGCGCCGCACCGCGGGCACGGACACCGCCGGTGCCGCCGCTTCCTCCTTCTCCTGCGCCTGTTCGGGGTAGCGGAACAGCACGGCCACGGCCTTCAGGTCGCCGTCCTTCAGGCGCTGGTACGTCTCGACGGCGTCATCGAAGTCGGCGGTGTGGGAGACCAGTGGCTCCACGTCGACGCGGCCGCGGGAGACGAGATCGAGGAAGCACGCCAGGTTGCGGCGCTCGGTCCAGCGGACGTAGCCGATCGGGTAGTCGCGCCCCTCCAGCTCGTACTCCGGGTCGTAGCGCCCTGGGCCGTACGAGCGGGAGAACCGGACGTCGAGCTCCTTCTCGTAGTACGCGTTCCATGGCAGGTCCAGGCGGCACTTGCCGATGTCGACGACCCGGCCGCGGTCCCGGCAGAGCCGGGCGGCCAGCTCGACGGGCTGATTGCTGCCGCCGCCCGCGGCCAGGTACACCTGGTCCACGCCGTGGCCGTCGGTGAGTTCGGCGACGGAGGCTTCCACGGCCGCGGACGCGGGATCGCCGCAAGCCGCGGCGCCCAGGCGCTCGGCGAGCTCGCAGCGCGCCGGGTCGGGGTCGACCCCGACGACGCGGACCCCCGACGCGGTGAGGAGCTGCACCACCAGCTGCCCGATCAGGCCGAGGCCGATGACGAGCGCCACGTCGCCGAGCTGTGACTCGCCGCGGCGGACGCCCTGCATCGCGATCGACCCGACGGTGCCGAAGGCCGCGTGCCGCGGCGCGAGGCCGTCCGGCACCGGGGCGTAGAGGTTCTTCGGCACCCAGTTCAGCTCGGCGTGCAGCGCGTGCTCGTTGCCGGCGCAGGCCACGAGGTCGCCGACCTTCACGTCGTCGATCCCGGTGCCGACCTGCTCGACCACTCCGCACAGCGAGTAGCCGAGCGGTGTGTAGGAGTCCAGCTTGCCCATCACCTTGCGGTACGTGGCGGGCACCCCGTTGGTGGCCACGCTCTGCGCGACCTTGGCCACCTGGTCGGGCCGGGAGCGGGCCTTGCCCAGCATGGACATGCCGGCCTCGGACACCTTCATGAGCTCGGTCCCGGTGGATATCAGCGAGTAGGCGCTGCGGACCAGCACACCGCCCGGCTTGCATCCCGGCACCGGCACATCGAGCACCGCCAGCTCGCCACTCTTGTAGTTCTGTACAACCTGTTTCACCGAAGTCCCCTTGTTTTTCTACGCCGTCTAGCGAGCGTTCTGGCCGGACCCGGAGGTCGCGCCGCGGTACCAGTACTCGAGGGTCAGCACATGCCAGAGATGCTTGGAGAAGTCCCGCTGCCCGGCGGCGTCCTCGGCGACCATCCGGGCCAGCGCGTCACGGCGCAGGATCCCGGAGTTGACGAGCACGCCGTCGTTGACCACCTCGCGCACCAGCGGCGCGAGATCCCGGCTCATCCAGGCGCGCAGCGGGGCGCTGAACAGGCCCTTGGGCCGGTACACGATCTCCCGGGGCAGGACCGAGGCGGCCGCCTCCTTGAGGACGGCCTTGCCCTGTCGTCCGACGATCTTGCGATCACCGGGCACGGCGAACGCCGCCCTGACCACGTCGACGTCCACGTACGGCACCCGCACCTCGGTCGACGCGGCCATGCTGGAGCGGTCGGTGTACGCGAGGTTCAGGCCCGGCAGGAACATCCGGGCGTCGCCCAGGCACATGCGGTTGACGAAGTCGTCGAGGTCGTTGTCCTGGTAGACGTCCGCGTGCTCGGTCAGCACGTCGTCGACCGTCCCGGCCAGGTCAGGATTGACCAGGGCGAGCAGTTCTTCCTGGTCGTACATGGTGTAGCTGCGCCGGAACGCGGTCTCCTCCGGCAGATCGGCGAAGGAGAGGAACCGCTTCGCGAACCGCACCGACCGGTACCCCCGGCGGGCCGTGGCGACCGGCAGCCGGTCCACGGCCGCGTGGACGCCGCGCCGCAGCGGCCGCGGGACGCGCTGGTAGCGCAGCGCGATCAGGTTGGCCAGGTGCTTGCGGTATCCGGCGAACAGTTCGTCGGCACCCATTCCCGAGAGCATCACCTTGACCCCGGCCTCCCGGGCGGCCTCGCAGATCAGGAAGGTGTTGATGGCGGCGGGATCGCCGATCGGCTCGTCCAGGTGGTAGGTCATCTGCGGCAGCAGGTCGAGCACGTTCGGGGCGATCTCGATCTCATGCAGGTCGACGCCGAACTGCTCGGCCACCTGCCGGGCATAGCGCAGGTCGTCCGGCATCGCCTCGAACTTGGCGTCCTCGGCGCGGAACCCGATCGTGTAAGCGGAGATCCCGGGACGGTCGCGGGCGGCGAGCGCGGTCAGATAGCTGGAGTCGAGACCGCCGGACAGGAAGGTCGCCACGGGTACGTCGGAGAGCAGGTGGCGCCGGGTCGACTCCTCGACGACGGCGGCGATGTCCGGTCGCTCACCGCTCCGGGCCCGCTCCTGGCCCTCGGCGGCGACGTCCCTCAGGTTCCAGAACTGGCCGCGCTCCACCCGGCCGTCGGGCCGGCACCGGAGCCAGCTGCCCGGCGGGAGCTTCTCCGCTTCGCGGAACGCGCACCGTGAGTCCGGCACCCAGTAGTACAGCAGCGAGGCCACCAGAGCCGCCTCGTCCACCTCCAGCGACCCGCCGGTGGCGGCGGCGAGCGCCTTGAGCTCGGAGGCGAACACCAGGCCCCCGCCGCGCCGGAGCAGGAACAGCGGCTTGATGCCGAGCTGGTCGCGGGCGAGCACCAGGTCACCGGTTCGCTCGTCGAAGATCCCGAACGCGAACATGCCGCGCAGCCTGGGCAGGCAGTCGGTGCCCCAGCGCCGCCAGGCCTCGAGGAGCACCTCGGTGTCGGAGGTACCACGGAAGCGCACCCCAGCGGCCGTCAGTTCGGCCCGCAGCTCGGGCGCGTTGTACAGCTCGCCGTTGTACGTAAGCGAAAGGCCGTCCGAGACCATCGGCTGGGCGCCGGTCTCGGACAGGTCGATGATGGCCAACCGGCGGTGCCCGAGCTGCACTTCGCCGTCACCGACGGGATGGCCGTACCGGCCCGCCCCGTCCGGACCGCGGTGGGCGAGCGTATCGGTGAGCCGGTCGGTCACGGCCTTCCCGTCCGGCCATCGGTAGGTCCCTGCTATGCCACACATGTCCTACCGCGCTTCCTGGTCGATGTCCGGGACTCGTGCCCATGACGGCCGTTCCGTCGGCAACTGGCCCGTCCCGTTCTGCCGGCCGCGCAGCGCGGTGTGCAGCCCGTCCCACAGGGTGCCGTCGGTGCGGTCCCGCGGATCGGGGTCGATCAGCACCACACCGATCACCGGGATGAGCAGGTCCGCGAGCTGGCGCGCCACGGTGTGCAGCCATGCGGCGCTGCCGTGCCCGGCACGCACGACGAGCACGGTCTGATGGCCGAGGTCCTGGAGGCCGGTCCACGCCGTGCCGGGCGCGAGCGAGCCGACGCCGATGCTGCGCACGTGATGCGGCACGGCCGCCGCACGCTCGCCGCTGACCACGGCCGGATCTCCGGGCTCCTGGCGGCGGTTGGCGAGGGGCAGGCGTGGCAGGCCGTCGATGATGACCACCGGCCCGTCCGCGGCCAGCGCATTGGCCAGGTCCAGGGCGATCACGCTGGTGGTGTGCGCACAGCCCAGTTCGAGCAGCGACACCGGTTCCCCCGAGCCACGCACGGAGCGGGCCAGGGTCGCGGTGAGCCGTTCGCGTGCCGCCCGGGTCCGCCGGCGCTGCCACACCCTGACAGGCCGCCGGGGCGCGCGGCGCAGCTCCGCGATGACCGAGGCGCCCAGGTTCGCCGCGATGTCCCTGCGCAGCACGGGGCGGTCCGCCACCACCGAGCCGACCGCGGCCACCGCGAGCCCGAGGACGAGCCCGAGGACGAGCCCGATCGCGCCGTTGGTGAGCGCGGACTTGGGCAGGGAGTGCTGCACCGCGCGCGGGGCGTCCACGATCTGCGTGCCGGCGACGATCTGGGGCGTGCCCATGCGCGCCTCCTCGGCACGCAGGTCGAAGTCGGCGATCCGCGACGTGAGTTCGGCCCGGCGGGCGAAGAGCGACTCGATGCTCGCCGACGCGTTCGGGTCGCTCTCGGGAGACCTGTCCCCGATCGCCTCGTTGACCTGGGCGAGTTCGACCCGCATGCGGTCACGCTGGTCGCGCAGGGCCTTGGCCTCGGCCTTCGCGGCTTCCTGCATCCGCCGCACATGGTCCGCGACGAACGCGTCCGCCAACGCCTTTGCGCGGGCCACCGCTTGCGCGTCGCTCTCGCCGGTCACATCGATCTGTAGCACGTTGTTGGTCAGGCCGGTTCCCCGGTAGTCCTGCATGAAGTCCTCCGGCAGCTGTGGGGACTTGAGGGACTGCAGGGCCTTGTCGGCGATCCGGGTGGTCCGCAGCAGCTCCACGTCGGTGCGGATCAGCGTTCCGGTGTCGTTCGCCTGGTCCTCCTTGTGCGCGACGAGGACCTTGGTCACAGCGGTCGGCGGCGGTGGCCGCAGGACCGCCACCGCCGCGCCGATCAGCAGCCCCACCAGGGCCAGGGAGCACCAGAGGCGGCGGCGTCTGCGCACCGCCACCACCAGGGCCTGCAGGTTCAGCAGCGGAGCGGCTGCCGACGGCTCCGAAGTCGTGCTCGTCGTCACGCTGAACCTCCCGTCCCGTGGCCGCGAGCCGCGAGCGCCGGAGTGGCGTGGTCCGGAGGATGAGCGGCGGACCGCGCCGGACGGGCCCGGACCGCACCGGCGACGACGACGCCGACGACCTCATGCCTGCCGTCCGCACACGCCTCGGCGATGCCCGCGAGCTCCCCTGCGGTCCAGCTGCCCGCGCTGAGCACGACCAGGGCTCCTGACTCGGTGTCGCGGTCCGGCACCATCGGCTGGGACACCGAGACCTCCACCACCCGCAGCAGCGGGTCGCTCTTGGCCTCGGCGACGAGCTGTCCGGCGGCCCGGAGGGCGGTCTCGTCGCCTTCCGGTACGACGGCCAGCAGCCGCCGGGCGCCCGGCAGCTGGACCCGCAGGCGAGTGCACACCCGCCGGTAGCGGATCTGTCTGCCGGCCTCGTCGCCGGACGTCCGAGGGGTCGGTATGTCCCACCGGGTGTCGATGCCGAGGAGCCGGCGGATCCAGGCCCGCGGGCCACCGCCTCGTGGCCGCTGCGCGGACCGTTCACCGGGCACGTCGACGGTGCCGATGAGCGCAGAGCCCAGCGCCGCGGCGATCTCCGGTTCGGTGCGCAGCCGGCGGTTCATCCGTGCGGCGGTGAGATGGCCGATGACCGCGATCAGGAAGAACAGCAGCGCCCCGCCGACGACGAGTTGCATCCTCGTCGGCGGAGCCTCGCCGGTCGGCCGGGCCGCGGGACCCATGACGACCATGCCGGCCTTGTTGGTCGCGGGGTCGGCCTGCTCCAGCTTCTTCATGGCCTCCTCCAGCGAGGTGCGCAGCTTCTCCAGCGAGGTGCGCGCCTGCACGCCTTCCACGGTCCGCCCCGGATCGGCCGCATCGGCCAGGTCGCTGATGCGGCGGTTGGTCTCCGCCACCTTCTTCCGCAGCGCGTCGGGCCCCGAATCCGTTTCGGGCTCGGCGCTGCCGCCCGCGATCCGCGCGGCGAAGGTGACGAACTGCTTGGCCACCTGGTCGGAGAGCCGCTGTGCGCGCTCCGGGGTCTCGGCCGTGCCCGAGATCTTGATGATGTTCCCGTCGGCGGCCTCGGCACTGACCTGGTCCCGCAGCTCGCTGCCGCTCACGCCGCGCCAGCCGAGCGTGCCCGCCGCGCGGTCGACGACCGCCGAACTGGCCGCGATCTCCGCCTGGGTGAGCAGCTCGCGCTCCTCCCACTGCCCCGCGAGGAGTACCGATGCCGACGTCGTGTAGCGCGGCGGGAACAGCACCGATGTGCCGTAGCCCACGAGGGCGCCCACCACGGCGAGGGCGGCGAGAAGCCGCCAGCGCCGACGGAGAATCCGCCCGATCGTGACCAGGCGTATCGTGTCTTCGCTCACCGGCGCGGCCTCCTCCCCGCCCGGCCCGGGGCTCCCGACACCGGAGCGTCACGGCAGGCAGCGGCGTAGGCCGCGAGCAGTGACGCCTGAGAGTTGCGCCAGGAGAGCTGTCCGCTGATCCGCTCCTGGCCGATCTTGCCCATGTGGGCCCGCTTCTCCGGATCGTCGAGCAACAGCGCGATGAGCTCGGCGAATTCGGTCTCGTCGTTCGCGGGTGCGTACACGGCGGCGTCACCGGCCGAGACGCGTGCCTCCCGGAGGTCGAACGAGACGATCGGCCGGCCCATCGCCATGTACTCGAGGACCTTGTTCATGGTCGACACGTCGTTGAGCGGATTGCGCGGGTCGGGGGAGAGGCAGACGTCCGCGGTGGACAGATAGCGCACCAGGTCGGCGTCCGGTATGCGCCCGGTGAACTGCACCTGCTCGGAGAGCCCGAGCCGCCGGGACAGCTCCACCATCGCGTCGAACGCGTCACCGGAGCCGACGAACACCGCGTGCCAGTCGGTCCGCCCGAGCTCGTCGCGCAGCTTCGCCAGGGCCCGCAAGGCGTAGTCGACGCCGTCCTGAGGGCCCATGACGCCGAGGTAGCACAGCAGATGAGGCTTGCCGCGCTTCAACTCCGGCTCGGGCGGCACCGGTTGGAAGCGGTCGACCGCAGGCGCGCTGCGCACCACGAAGACGTCCTCAGGCCGCCGGCCGCCGCGGCGCACCGCGACGTCCCGGTAGCTCTCGTTCGTGGCGAGCACGACGTCCGCGGCCCGGTAGGTCCGCCGCTCCAGCGCGCACACGGCGCGGTAGAGCAGGTCCTCGCCGCGGTCGAACCGGGAGAGGTACAGCTCGGGCACCAGGTCGTGCTGGTCGAAGACGAACCGCGCGCCGCGCCGCCTGAGCCACCGTGCCGCCAGGAACAGCAGGTCGGGCGGGTTGCAGGCGTGGACCACGTGGACCGGGCCGACCTTGCGGACAAGGCGCGCCGTGTGCCACAACGCAGATCCGTACTCCTGGAGATAGCCGGCGGGACCTCCGGTGGCCGCGCGCAACGGGTAGCGGTGGATCCGCACCCCGTCGATCACCGCTTCCGCCTCCGTGTCCCGCTTGCTCCCTCGGGGACAGATGACGTGCACTTCCCAGCCCGCGTCGCGCAGCGTCGTGCACTCCTGCCACACCCGCCGGTCGAACGGCACCGACAGGTTCTCCACGAGGATCAGCGCGCGCCGCTTCGGCCGGCCGCCGCCGACTGTTTCTTCGAACGATGTGTTACCAAGCAAGGCCCATGTACCCCGGTTCGGTTCGGCGCGCATCTGCGTCGGGAAGGTGGATGAGGTCGATCAGTGCTGGTCCCTCGCCATGGGGCAGCGCGGAAAGGACGGCCGGGTCCCTGGTCCCGACCAGGCACACCTCGGCGTGCTCGAGCACCTCTTCGACGGAGTCCGCGAGCAGGTGCGCCAGGTGCGGCAGCCGCGTCTCGATGTACTCGCGGTTCGCGCCCATCAGCCGGGAGAGGCTCACGTTGGCGTCGTGGATCCGCAAGTCGTAACCCTTGCCGAAGAGTCTCTCCGCCAGCTCGACGAGAGGGCTCTCGCGGAGGTCGTCGGTGCCGGGTTTGAAGGAGAGGCCGAACAGGCCGACCCGGCGCTTGCCGGTGCGCTCGACCAGCTCCACCGCGCGTTGCAGATGCGCGGAGTTGGAGGGCAGCACATGGGCGAGGATGGGCACCGAGACGTCGGCCCGCTGCGCCGCGTGGACCAGGCTGCGCAAGTCCTTGGGCAGGCAGGAGCCGCCGAAGGCGAAGCCGGGCCGCAGGTAGGCGGGGCTGATGTTGAGCTTGCGGTCGGCCAGGAACACGTCCATCACCTGGTGCGAGTCCACCCCGAGCGCCTGGCACACCGAGCCCAGCTCGTTCGCGAAGCCGATCTTCAGGCCGTGGAACGCGTTGTCCGCGTACTTGATCGCCTCGGCCGTCGGGATCGGCACCCGGAACACCTCGCCGGGCAAGCCGCCGTACAGCGTCGCCACCACGTCGCCGCTCGCCGGGTCGAGCTCGCCGATGACGGTCTTGGGCGGGTCGAAGAAGTCCCGTACGCTCGTGCCCTCGCGCAGGAACTCCGGGTTGACCGCGACCCCGAAGTCCACCCCTGCCGTGCCACCGACGTACTTCTCCAGGATCGGCACAAGGAGGTTAAGGCAGGTGCCCGGGAGCATCGTGCTGCGGAACACGACGGTCTGCCGTCCGCCCCGCTCGGCCACCGCGGCACCGATCTGCTCGGTGACCCGCTCCAAGTACGTCGTGCACAGGCTGCCGTTGGGCTCCGACGGCGTGCCCACGCAGATCAGCGACACCTCGCTGCCCATGATCGCCTCGCGTACGTCGGCGGTGGCGCGTAACGCCCCGCTCCGCACCACCTCGGCGGTGAGCTCGCCGATCCGCTCCTCGACCACCGGCGCCAAGCCGTCGTTGACCAGGTCCACCTTGACCTGGTTCACGTCCACGCCGATGACCTCGTGCCCCATGCTGGCCAGGCACGCGGCCGACACGCAGCCCACGTAGCCGAGCCCGAAAACGCTGACCCTCATGACCTGTCCATCCCCCCAGGCAGGCCCTGAGGGCCTGCGTTCCGCGCGCCGTCCGTACGACGACCCCCGCGCATCAGTAGGCCCCTTGCCCGTACAGCACCGCGCGCAGCGTCTTCCACAAGATCACTGTGTCCAGGGCGAGCGACCAGTCCTCCACGTACCGCAGGTCGAGGCGGACCGCCTCCTCCCACGGCAGATCGCTGCGTCCGCTGATCTGCCACAGGCCGGTGAGTCCGGGCTTGACGAGGAGCCGTCGCCGGATGTCCGGGCCGTACGCGGCGGACTCCTCCGGCAGCGGAGGCCGCGGCCCGACGAGCGACATCGATCCGGTGAGTACGTTGAAAAGCTGCGGGAGTTCGTCGAGCGAGTACCGGCGCAGGACCGCCCCCACCCGGGTCACCCGCGGATCACGGCGGAGCTTGAACAACAGCCCCGCGCCTTCGTTGAGATCGGCCAGCTCGGCACGTGCCCCGTCCGCCCCGGTGACCATGGTGCGGAACTTGAAAATGGTGAACTCGCGGCCGTCCTTGCCGACTCTGCGCTGGCGGTACAACGCCCCACCCCGGCTGTCCGCGAGGACGAGCAGCCCGACGAGCACCATCAGCGGCGCGAACACCATCAGCAGGATCGCCGCGCCCATCCGGTCGACGACCCCTTTGATCGCCCGGCGGCCCCCGGTGAAGGTCGGCATGCTGACCCGAAGGAGCGGGATCCCGAGCACCGCGTCGACGTGCAGCCGCGGTCCCGCGACCTCCATCAGGACGGGGGCCACGATCATGTCGGCCTCGCTGCCCTCGAGGTTCCAGGCGAGGCGCTGCAAACTCTCAGGTGACCAGTGCGGGTCCGGCAACACCGCGACGACGCGGTAGCCGTCGCGGCGGACGTGGTTGGCCACGTCCTCCAGGCGGCCGACGACCGGCACTCCGTCCACGTGGTCACTGTCGAGCCCGAGACCGTCCGTCGTGCACACCGCTTCCACCCGCCAGCCGAGGTGCGGCAACTTGCGGGCCCGTGTGATCAGGTCGAGCACGGTGGCCAGGCTCCCGGCGGCGAGCACCGGTCGCAGGCACCGTCCTTCCTTACGCTGCTTGTGCAGCCACAGGCGCAGCAGATAGCGCGCGGTCATGGTGACGAGCGCGATGGCGGGGATCGCGACGAAGATCCATAGCTTGATGTTGCGCGAGGTGAGTGCGATCCCGCCGAGCGCCAGTACGACGGCCGCCGTGAACAGCGAGCGTCCGAGCCTGCGGAACTCCTCGGCGCCCTGGCCGAGCACGGCCGGCGCCCACGCCCGGCTCATCGCAAGCGCTCCCAGCACCAGGAGCTCGGTGCCGAAGGCGAGAATGACCCACTTCTCGTGCCAGTTGGCCGCGTCCCGGGCCCCGAAGAAGTTGCCGATGGCCGCCACCACGAAGGCGGTGGTCAGAGTATCGCTGGTGATCACGGTACGGCGGTACCGCTGCTCCCAGTCGATCGCGGGCCTGTTGATTGCCCCGTTCGCCAGACGCCCGCGCGCCGACGGAAACGGGCTGACTAATCCCCCCTGCCGCACAGAACCCCCCACAGGTCACCAGCGGTTCGACGTGTTCGCCCAACACACTGTTCCTCCCCCCGGGAGGCCCCCGCCCCCCGCGCCGCACTGTTCCTCACCGCAGGAGACCCCCGCCTCCCACGCATGACGTGCCTGCTATTTCAGCGTCAGTCGAACAACCCACCCGAACCCGTCGAAACCCCGGATGCTCCCCGCACCCAAGGCCCCCACTCGGCGGGCTCCAAGAATTGATCATCCCCGCGTGCAGTGCTGCCGGGGACGTGACTGTTGGCTTTCCGTAGCACCGGATCTGTAGATCATTTATTGGTCGCCTCGTGACGAACAGCCGAAGCACGGTCAATCTAGACCATCGGGACCGGGTTGGAGAGGGGGATGTGTGCAATTTGTGCTCAAGCTTTGAAAGTGGCTCCATCTATCGGTCACGACCTATGGGTGCGGTAGCGAAGAGGGTGCGCCTTGACCTGTGACAACGGGGTCCCTGCACTGCTCGCGCCCGCAGGCCCCGCGCTGCTCCAGCCGCTCGCACGGCCCGGAAACGGGCTCCGTGCGGAGCGATCCGTGCGGAGCGACGGACCCTCCGGCGGGTTCGGCATTGGCGGGATACGGACCCTCTGGCGGGTTTGGCATTGGCGGGATTTCGACTGTGTGTTGTAGCGGGATACCCGGTCACGTTCTCCGCGCTTGTGGAACACCATCCGGAATTCCGGCGAATTTGCTGCGAACCCGGTAAAGGCCGGGAGAATTCGGGCCCGGGGGATCCCGCGCGTCGCGATGAGTCCCGCGGTGTCCGGCGGTCGTACTGTCGAAACCCGTCACCGAGGAGGACTTGTGATGCGCAGCGTGACCTATTCGATGAACGTCTCGCTCGACGGCTACATCGTCGGACCGGACGGCGGCTTCGACTGGTCGGGGCCCGACCCGGAGGTCTTTCGCTTCTGGATCGACGACATCCGAGAGATCGGCGTCCACCTGCTCGGACGACGGCTGTACGAGACGATGCTGTACTGGGAGACCGCCGACCAGGATCCCTCGCTCGACGCGGCGACGCTCGAGTGGATCGCGCTCTGGAACCCGCTCCCGAAGGTGGTGTTCTCCACGACGCTGTCGGAGGTGCAGGGCAATGCCCGTCTGGTCTCCGGCGGCCTGGCGGAGGAGATCGAGCGGTTGCGGGCCGAGCCGGGGGAGGGTGACATCGCGATCGGCGGCGCGACTCTCGCCGCCGAGGCGTCCGCGGCGGGGCTGATCGACGAGTACCGGACGATGGTCTACCCGGTGCTGGTCGGCGGTGGCATTCCGTTCTTTCCCCGGCACGAGCGCCGGGTGGATCTCGAACTCGTCGAGACCCGCACCTTCAGCTCGAAAGTCGTCTACCTCCGTCATCGCGTGGTGCGTTAACCGGCGCGCCCGCCGATCCCTGAAGGACGGCGGGCTCATCTCGGCAGGGCGGCGGGCTCACCCTCGGCAGGGCGGCGGGCTCACCACAGCACGTGGAGCCGCTCCGGCACCCGCTTGATGTTTCCCGTCCGCCACACCAACTGGTCCACGGGCAGCGCCAACCGCAGCTCCGGCAGACGCTCAAGGAGCGCGCCGAGCGCCGCTGCCGCGTGCACCCGGGAGATCGCCGATGCCGGGCAGAAGTGACGGCCCGCCCCGAAGGCCAGGTGAGGGTTGGACGCACGGTCGATGTCGAACCGCTCGGGGTCGTCGAAGTGCTCCGGGTCGAAGTTGGCGCCCTCGACACAGACAAGGACCAGCTCCCCGGAACGGACCGTCACGTCCCCGACCCGTACGTCGTCGAGGGCGATCCGAGGCAGCCCGTCCCCGATCGACAGGGTGCAGCGCATCAGCTCCTCCACCGCGCCCGGCATGAGCTCCGGCCGCTCCCGCAGCCGCCCCATCGCCTCCGGGTGCCGTACGAGCGTCAGCACGGCGTGCAGCAGGAACACATACGTGCTCATGACGCCTGCCCCGAACAGGGAGGTCACCACGGCCGCCAGCATCTCGTCGGTCAGGGCCCCGCCGTCGCGTGCCGGATCGTCCCGCAGCTCGCACAGTCTGCGGATCAGCCCCGACTGGGCATCCCGGTCGGCCCGCACCTGCGCGAGCACGTAGGCGAAGTCCTTGTCCCAGTTGGCGGTGCATCCGTCGAACACGGCGGGGCTGGTGACGAAGCCGAGGTCCAGGCCCGATGTGAGCCGTCGCCAGTCCTTCCCCGGCAGGCCGAGCACCTCACAGACCATCGCGGCGGAGTACGGCTCCGCGAACCGCCCGCGCAGATCGACCGGTGGCCCTTCCTCGACCATGGCGTCGATCAGTTCGTGCGCTCGCTCGCGCAGCCAATCAGCCGACGCGGGGCCGGACTTGGGCCCGAAGGCGCGCAGTACCTCCTGGTGGAGGCCGGCGCTGTTGATGTTCCCCATCGTGTTGACGACCTCGGGCGGGATCGTCAGCGCGTACTGGCGAGGCACTCCGGGAGCGGCTGTCTCGCGCAGGCTGAAGCGTTCGTCCTCCAGGACCTGCCGGGCGAGGGCGTAGTTGGTGATCAGCCAGGCGTCGTCGCCCGTGAGCGTGCGCACCCGGGCGATCGGGCTTTCCGTACGCAGCCGTGCGCACTCGGCGGGCACGACATCCCCTCGCCGGGACAGCGGCCACTCCACAGACGCGTAGTCGGTGGCGTTCGTGGCGGATCCGGTGGCATGTGTCGACATGAGAGCTGCTTTCTTCTCGAAGTGGTCGCGAGGCTCGGCGATGCCGCGTGTGATCAGTCCCGGCAGGCGACGACGACGGCGTAGCCCTGGTTGTCGCTCGGTCTCAGCCCCGCCTCACGGCCGCCGAACAGCAGGCGCCCCAGGGCCAGGACGGAGTGATAGCAGTGGACGGAGGAGTCGACGCCGAGGATGCTCGGGCTGTCCACGAAGAAGGGCAGTTCGGCGTTGACGTAGTCCAGCGCGGTCTGCATCTGTGCGGCGGTAGGGGAGGCTCCGGGGTCCAGCCGTTTGGAGAGGAACTGGTAGGCCATCCCGTCACGGGCCGCGCGTAATTCCATGTCGACGCGGAGCGCGTCCCGTGTCCGCATGCGGACCGCCTGGTACGCGGGCTCCTCCACGAACGCGGACAGGGGCCTGGAACGCACCCGCTCCGCCGCGCGCCCGACGTCTTCCAGCGCACCCTGAATCCGCCGCCGGACGCCGCGGAGCTGCTTGGCCGCGCTCCTTCGCGCATCGGCGTGCTCGTATCCGAGGGCTTCGTACATCCCTTCCACGTGCAGATCGGCGTGGATGACGTCGACCTCGGCAAAGCACTCCACCGCCCACGAGATCGCGTGGGCCAGGCGCCGACGGCTGAAGTAGCTGTTGCCCGTGCTGATTCCGAAGAGGGCGTGGTCCCCCTGACTCAGGATCGCCGCGCTGCGTGATCCGAACGGTACGGCTTCCACGGCGACCGCCGCTGCACTCATGCGATGTCTTTCTGTCGGTCCTTCGACTACCGGGACCGTGTCCACGCGGAGCGCCAGAAATGTGGCCCTGACCTCGGGAAACAGGGCGCGTAGGAATCAGTTCGGCGTGTGCGGGGGCGCAGTTCGATCTTAGGGACGAGCAGGAACGATGCCTCATCACAGCCGTCGAACAACGCTTCGGCGCGAGGCGGTCACGACGGCAGCACGACGGAAGTACGACGGAAGCACGACGGAAGCACGACGGAAGGGAGCCTCTTAGGAATCTCTTAAAAGCCCCTCGGATACTCGCGATCATGGAACAGGCCAAGAACGCCCCGCAGGGGGAGAGCCACGGATCCCCGGACCGCGTACGCCACCGGGACGCCGCGGGAGTCGCGCGCAAGCGGCGCAATCGCGGTCTGGGGATCGCCGTCGCGCTCGTCGTCACCGGGACCACCGCTACGGCGGGATACGCCGTCGTCGTGGACGCCGATGCCAAGTCCTCGCAGTCCGCGCCGCCCAAGGTGCACGGTCATTTCGTCGACTTCGCGGTGGCAGGCGGCAGCACCACGGTCGACACCTCCACGCTGCGGATCACGGGACGCGCGGGACGTACGGGACGCACGGGAGGCGGGGGAGCCGTACCCGTATCCGCTGCCGCGGCCGACGACTTGGGCAAGCCGAGCCGGGTCGAGGTGGACGGTTCCCGTGCCCGGTGGTCGTATCCCGCCAAGGGCCTGCGGGTCACCGCCGCCGGCGAGGCGGGGCGGCTGCGGATGACGGTCCGAGCCGAGAAGGACGGCACCCTCGCATGGCCCGTCACCGGCAAGGGGCAGGGCACCGGCGCCGCGGACGCCTCGCTGCAGGTGCCGCGGGGCGAGGGTCTTTCCGTGCCGGCCGCGGACCGGTTCTGGAACTCGAAGGCGGCGGGTCTGGCCGGCACCGAGGCGGAACTGGCCACCGGCTCCCTGACCCTGCCGCTGTGGGGATACAGCTCGGGCGGACGGGGCGTCAGCTACCTCGTGCCGGAGAGCATCGGCACCTCCCTGGCCTTCGCCTCGACGGGCGGGCGGCTGAACGCGACGGCGAAGCATGAGTTCTCCCGGCGGGAGAAGACCCTCGGCTACACCGTCACCTTCGCTCTCACCTCTGGTTCCCCGGTCGCACCGGGCGGCGACTACCACCGATGGCTGCGTCAGCACGGCGAACTGCGCACCCTCAAGCAGAAGATCGCGGAGAACCCCGAGATCAAGAAGCTGCTCGGGGCCGAGCACGCGTATCTGTGGGGCGGCGCCCGCGAAGCGAAGGCCGTCGAGAAGCTGCGCGAGCAGGGCAACACCAGGCTGTGGCTCGGCTATGACGCCGACGGCAGTCCCATGAGCGAGGAAGCGGTGGCGGCCGCCGAGAAGCAGGGCTATCTCGTCGGCCCGTACGACACCTACGCCAACGGCCAGGACCCGCGATCCGCCGACACTCCCGTGGCGAAATGGCCGGACAAGGTCTACCCCGACTTCTGCGTGCGCGACTGGAAGGGTGAGATCAAGACGGGATTCGGCGACCGCGGCTGCTATCTCAGCTCGGAGGCGTTCGCCGAGGCCGAGCCCGCCGAGCGCTATCTTGCCCGGCACGTGAGGGAGATGACCAAGAACGGTGTCAACAGCGTCTTTCTCGACGTCGACGCGGCGGGCGAGCTCTTCGCGGACTTCTCCGGGAGCCACCCGATGACCAAGAAACAGGACCGGGCCAACCGCATGGAACGCATGCGCACCCTCGCGGACAAGGACGGCTTCGTCCTGGGATCGGAGTCCGCCGTCTCCTGGTCGGCACCGGCGCTCGCGTTCAACCACGGGTCCCAGACACCGGTGAACGACGGCCTGTGGCCGTTTCAGAAGGACAAGAAATGGGGCGCCTACTACCCGGACGACGCTCCCGGTTTCTTCTTCAAGCCCACCACACTTCCCCACGCGCTGGCGAAGTCGATGTACGACCCCGCCTACCGCGTGCCCCTGTACCAGACCGCGCTGCACGACTCCCTCATCAGCACGGAGCGCTGGGAACTGCCCTACGACAAGTTCCCCGCGCAGAAGCGGGACCGCGCACTGACGTCCGTGCTCTACAACACCCCGCTCAACTTCGTTCTCGGCGAGGAGAATCTGGAGACCACGGGCAGGGAGATGGCCCGACTGCAGCGGTACTTCGCCCCGCTGCACCAGGCGGCGGGCACGGAACGGATGACCGACTTCCGCCGCCTGACCAAGGACCGCACGGTCCAGCGCTCGGTCTTCGGCGACGGCACCCTGACCGTGACGGCCAACTTCGGCACGAAGGCGTACGACGGCCTGCCGGCCGGCTGCGTGGACGCCTCGCTGAAGACGGACCCCCGGCCGCGCCGCCTCTGCCCGGCCGACGGCTGACGGCCGGGCAGAGGCGTCCGCGCAGCGGAACTGTCCCGTGAGCGTCTCGTGGAATGGGGAAGTTCCCGTCACACTCGGAAGATGCAGGGGGACGGGCTGGACGACGGCCGGTACGAGCTGAGGACGCGGCTCGGCGGCGGTGGCATGGGGGATGTCTGGCAGGCGATGGACTGGCGTATGCGGCGGCCTGTCGCGATCAAGGTGCTGCGGCCGGACCTGGAAACGGATCCGGCCGCGAAGCGGCGCTTCGTGCGTGAGTGGACGATCACCGGTGAGATCGCCCACGAGAACGTGGTGCGTGCCTATGACTGCGGCTGGGGTGTGCTCGGCGGCCGCGATGTCATGTATCTCGTCATGGAGTTGCTCGACGGGAAGACGCTCAACAGGCGGGCGGCCGAGGAGGCGCCTGGTGGCGTACCGCTGAGAGAGATCGTCTCCTGGTGCGGGGACATTTGCCGGGCGCTGGAGGCAGCCCATGAAGTGAACCTGGTGCACCGGGACATCAAGCCCACCAATGTGCAGATCACCGCCAGTCAGCGAGTGAAGCTGCTGGACTTCGGAATTGCCTGCTTCCAGGAGGACGCCGAGGGGAATACGCGGATCACTGAGGACGGCCGCGTCGTCGGGACCTGCCCGTACATGTCGCCGGAGCAGATCAGGGCCGACCGAGTCGACGGCCGGTCGGATCTCTATTCCCTCGGTTGTCTGCTCTACGAGTTACTCGCGGGTCGCACACCCTTTGTGGGGCTCGATGTCATGCGACAGCATGTGCAGGACATCCCGCGCGAACCGGGAACTCTCAGGCCCGGGATTCCACCGGATCTGAACGAACTCGTGATGGACCTGCTCGAAAAGCGCCCGGGCAACCGCCCCGCCACGGCCCAAGAGGTGAGGCGGCGACTGGACGCCATATCCACGGCGCCTCCCTCCCCGCCTCCCCCTCCGCCCCCTCCTCCACCTCCTCCGCCCCGTCCGTCCCCTTCGCCCCCGCCCCCTGCTCCGGATCCTCGCCGGGATCGCCGGGAACTGCGCGAGATGCTGGGCGCTGGTCTGATCGCTGGGCTCGGCACCTTCGGACTCTTGCTTGGAGCCGGCGGATCAGGCGTCGTGGCAGCTGTGATCTGGGGCGCTGTTCTCGCTGCCGCTGTGGCCTTCACCGGTTTCGCGTCGAACTGGGGCCACCGAAGGGGCGGGCCTTCGGAGGTGCTCTCCTGCTTGGGTCTGGTCGCAGTGATGGCTGGCCTCGTCGGCCTCGTATGGCTGATGGCGGCGAGAAGTGAATTCCCTTGGTACTACGACTTCTTGATCGGACTCGGAGAGACGGTCGGTGTACTCGTCCTCGGCGCGATTGCCTACTTTGCCGGGGAGGAATCCGGCGAGAGCGACAGCGCCGGCCTGCTCGCGCTGCTCAATATGGTGCTGCTCGGTGGCCTCGCTTGCGTGCTCTTTGCCGTGAGTCTGGACTTCACTTGGTGGACGACGGCGCTGGCCGCTCTCGGCACGGGTGCTGGAGCGTTGTTCCTGACGGCCGTGGTCTTCGAAACCGCGTAGGAACGTCAGGCGAGTGAGTCCAGCGCGCGCCTGGCTGCGAGCAGGTGAGGATGGCCGGGTTCAAGATGAGAGTGCATGTCAACGAGCAGCACGCGCAGTTGTTCTCGGGCGCGCCCACGGTTACCGCTGCACGCGGTGGCCACGGCGAGTTGATGGCGGGTTGCCAAGGTGTGTGGATGAGCAGGGCCGAGTATGGACCGCCGGTCGTCCAGAACCCCGGCGAGTGCCTGGGCGGCCTGGTCCCATGCCCCCGACGGCCCGAGGAACCAGGCGTGTGCCGCGCGGACAGCCAGGACGTGCGGGTCTCGGCGGCCCAGGGTGAGCTGGGCCTCGGCCAGGAGTACGTCCAACTCTCGTTTCGCGTGGTTCAGTTGGCCTGACTGGCCTTGGAACCAGGCCAGACTGCGGCGCGTCGCGAAAGTCTGTGGATGTTCGGCGCCGAGCACGCGTTGACGATGAGACACCAGTGAGGTGAGTTCGCTGATGGCGGCCGAGGTGTTCCCTGCCTCGCCCGTGTAGTACGCCGCTTCGTGGCGTGCGGCGAGGGTGTCCGGGTGGTCCGTGCCGAGCGAGCGCCCCATCTCGTCGGCGAGGCCGCGAAATGACAGGGCGGCAGCGTCGTATTCACCCGCCACACCCAGGAAGTGGGAGAGCTGGAGGTCGGTCGTCGGCGAACCGTGCTCGTCATGGCCGGGGAGTGCTCGGAGCAATGCCATGGCCTGTCGGGGGTGTCCCGCGTCCCCGATGACCAGCGCGCGTGCGAACTCGGCCCCGGGCACGTGATTCTGGCACGCCTTGCGCAACGCCGACCGGGCATGTTCGAGGCGGAGTTCACTGTGGGCGATGAGCCCGAGTTCGTATGCTTCCTGCGGATCGAGCCGCGGGAGCAATGCCTCCCAGAGGTGGTCCGGCACAGGTTCCAGATCCTCGCATCCCAGCAGGTAGTCGAAGCAGCTCAAGCCCTCGGTGCGGTCGTCCTGCGCGAGCAGGCTGCTGGTGGCGCTCAGCGGCCGGCACGCCCAGGCCAGTGCTTCGGGGAACGGCTCCGGGCGCAGCAGATGGCCACCGCGAGCCGCCAGATACGGCTCATGATCCAGCGACGTCCAGCCAAGAGGTACGGGGCGGTGCAGGCCGGCGCGGCGGCAGTCGAGGACAGCCGTCACGAGCGCTGCACCGCGGGGGTGCGCGCCGCATGTCCACGCGTTCCGCCACTCGTGCACCAGGTCCGGTCCGCAGGCGAGGGACTCGGAGATCCCGAATCGGTCGGCTGCCTGCAGGGCGAGACGCAGTCGCCGACTCGGCGGGAGCTCGCGGGCGCGGCCGATCTCCGTCGGTGACCAGAGCCGATCCAACCGGATCACGGTCGCCAGGGCCACGACGGCGCACTCCTCCCGCCAGAAGTCGCGCTCGGCACCGGTGAGTCTGCTCCCCTCCCGTGCGCTGTAACGGCGATGTTCCTCGCTGCGGAGGGTGGCGACCACCACCACTTCCCCGCGGGAGTGCTCCAGCAGGCGCCGTACCTGCGACTCGGTGAGGCCCCCGCTTCCGAGATACTTCTCCAGGTCGTCCAGCCAGAGGACGCAGCGGGAGCAGGTGCCGACAGCGGCCAGGGCCACCGGCACCGAGTCCCGGCTGACAGGCTTCACCCATGCGTGGTCCGGCAGCAGTCGTTGCACGGCTTCACAAGCGGCGCGTGTCTTGCCCGCTGTCGACTCGCCAAGCACCAGGACGAATCCGCTTCCGTCCAGGGCGGCACGCCATTGGTAGTCCATGTCGCGCTCGACGTAAGGGACCGCATGGCGGTCGCGGTCACGGGGATGCTTCACTCCCCATGCTCCGAAGTCGATGACCTCCCGTACGCGCGGCACCCGACCGCGCCGTACCTGGGCCAGGTGGTCGGACCACTTCCGCCTCGGCACGCGGGCCTGGTGGAGCGAGCGCAGATGCTCCGTCAGCAGCCCGACTCCGGCCGTCAGAGCCGCTGCGAGGCCGACTGCCACAGCCCCGGTCGTCCAGACCTGGGACAAGCCCACGGCAACGCCGCCGACCACCACGGCAGCTGCGTACAACAACCGGCCCCCGGGGCGCAGCAGCCTCCGCGGTCCCGCGGACCGAGCGTCCGAGCCGCGGGTGAGGAGCCACCTCCTGCTGCGCCCGCCTGCCATGGTGACCTCCCGGTGATACCCGTCAAGTGCACATGAATCGACGGCGAATCACCAGAGAACTTCGCGGCGTGATGCGGCGGCGGGATGCGGCGTTCCCCGGCGCTCAGGCAGGCGCAGCCGCCCGAGCGGCATAGGCGCGTACGTCCGCGTCCGGGTCCAGGACCGCCGTGGCGAGCGCCGTGCGGGCGGTCTCGTGCGACGCGTGTCGGAGGAGGGCGAGGACCGTGGCCTTGCGGACGTCGGCGTTGGGGTCGCCCAGTGCCGTGGACAGGGCGGGTACGGCGCTGCGGGCGTCCGCCGCGCCCAGCGCCGCCGCCGCGCCCGTGCGCACCTGCCAGGACGGGGCGGCCAGTGCCTCCATGGCCCTGACGTCGTACGGAGTGGGACAGCCCACGGACGCCAGGGCGGTGAAGGCTGCCGCGCGGACCAGGATGTCCGCGTCGTCGAGCAGGGGGGCCAGTGCCTCCGGGGCGTCGAGGCCGCGTGCCACCGTGACGCGCACCTCGCGGGCCGGGTCGACGGCGGCGCGGGCGACCGTGTCGAGGGCGCCGACCGAGACCAGGGCGCGTACCGACGCGATGCGGACCTCGATGTCCGGGTCGGCGAGCGCACGGGCGTACGCGGTGGCCTCACCGAGGCGCAGGGCGCGCAGGACGTCCAGTGCGGTCGCCCGGACCACGGCGTCCCCATGACCGAGGGCGTCGAGCAAGGCGCGGGACAAGTCCGGCTCCGGGGGCAGGACTTCGACCAGTTCGCGCAGGGACGCGGCAGCGGCGCCACGCACCCCCGGGTCCGGGTCCGCGAGTGTCCCGGCGAGCGCCGGGCCCGTCCCCGTGGGGACGGTCTCGGTGAGCGCGGCCACGGCCGCTCGGCGCACGGCGGGGTCCGGGTCGGTCAAGAAGGGGCGAATGACCGGGAGTTCGGGCTCGGTCTCGCTGAGCGCCAGCAGTTCCAGGATGCGTGGGGAGTGAGAGGCGGGTGTCACCCGTGACGGTGTGCTGCCGGTGCGGGTACCCGATCCGACCGGGGCGAGGTCACGCTGCCCCGCGGTGGCCACCTGCTCCGGGTGCACCTCGCCCAGATGGCGTGACGCCCCGCCGCCCGGCGTGAACTCGGCGACCGGGACCAGGTAGGGCTCCACCGGCCGCGCCGTGAACTCCATGGCCCCGGAAGGGGACTTGTACAGGTCCAGATGGTGCAGCCAGCCGTCGTCGTCGCGCTTCGGATGATCCGTGCGTTCGTGGTAGAGCCCCCAGCGTGACTCCGTGCGGGCCAGCGACGACCGCGCCGCCATCTCGGCGCAGTCGCGGATGAAGTGCACCTCGGCGCAGCGCATCAGCTCGTGCGGGGTCTGCGCGCCCATCTCGTCGATCTCGCCGCGCATCCGCTCGAAGTGGTCCACGGCCAGGGAGAGCCGGGCGCCCGACTTGGGCGGGGCGACGTAGTCGTTCACGAAGCGGCGCAGTTTGTACTCGACCTGTGGCTGCGGCGGCCCGTCCGGGGTGCGCAGCGGACGGTAGATCAGTTCGTGCGCGTCCCGCACCTGGTGCTGCGGCAACTCGCCCTCGTACGAGGTGAATCGAGAGGCGTCCGCGCCCGCGAGGTCGCCGAAGACGAACGCGCCGATCATGTAGTTGTGCGGTACGCAGGCCAGGTCCCCTGCGGCGTACAGACCGGGCACGGTCGTGCGGGCGTGGTCGTCCACGCGGACGCCCGATGCCGAGTGGCCGCCGCACAGGCCGATCTCGGAGATGTGCATCTCGATGTCGTGGGTGCGGTAGTCGTGGCCGCGGTTCGCGTGGAAGGTGCCCCGGGTCGGGCGCTCGGTGGAGTGCAGGATGTTCTCGAGCGAGCTGATGGACTCTTCCGGGAGATGGCTGAGCTTGAGATACACCGGCCCCCGGTCGGAGGCGAGTTCGGCCGCGAACTCCGCCATCATCTGCCCCGACCAGTAGTCGGAGTCGACGAAGCGCTCGCCGTGCCGGTTGACCTGGTAGCCGCCGAAGGGGTTGGCGACGTAGGCGCAGGCCGGGCCGTTGTAGTCCTTCATCAGCGGGTTGATCTGGAAGCACTCGATGCCGGTGAGCTCGGCGCCGGCGTGGTAGGCCATGGCATAGCCGTCGCCCGCGTTGGTGGGGTTCTCGTAGGTGCCGTAGAGGTAACCGCTCGCCGGGAGGCCGAGGCGGCCGCACGCGCCCGTCGCGAGGATCACGGCTCCGGCGCGCACGGTCACGAACTCGCCCGTACGCGTGTTGAATCCGACGGCGCCGACGGCCCTGCCGTCCGCCGTGAGCACCCGGACGGGCATCACGCGGTTCTCGATGCGGATGCGCTCGCGCATCTCGCGGCGGCGCAGCTGCCGGTAGAGGACCTTCTTCACGTCCTTGCCCTCGGGCATGGGAAGGACGTACGAACCGGAGCGGTGCACCTGGCGCACCGCGTACTCACCGTGCTCGTCCTTCTCGAACTTCACGCCGTACGACTCCAGGCGCCGCACCATCGAGAAGCCGCGGGTCGCCGTCTGGCGGACGGTGGACTGGTCGACGATGCCGTCGTTGGCGCGGGTGATCTCGGCGACGTAGTCGTCGGGTTCGGCGCGGCCGGGGATCACGGCGTTGTTGACGCCGTCCATGCCCATGGCGAGGGCGCCGGAGTGGCGGACGTGCGCCTTCTCCAGAAGGAGGACGTCCCGGCCCTGCTCGGCCGCGGTGAGCGCCGCCATGGTGCCCGCCGTTCCGCCGCCGATGACGAGGACGTCGCAGGAGAGCTCCTGGGCGTCGGTGACTGCGGGGATCTGCATGGAAGGGCCTCTCAGGCGCGGAGGGATCAGGCGCCGATGGGATCAGGTGCCGAGGGACGTCAGTACGGTGCGGCGCAGCTCGACGGTGGCGGGGTCGCCGTGGGAGGTGCGGTCACGCGGGCGCGGTACGTCGAGGACGCGGCCGGTCCCGGTGCCGGTGCCGGTGCCGGTGCCGAGCAGTGCGACGCGGTCGCCGAGGAACAGCGCCTCGTCCACGTCGTGGGTGACGAAGACGACGGTCGCGCCCGTGCCGCGCAGCACATCGGCGAGGAGCTGCTGCATCCCGGCCCTGGTCTGCGCGTCGAGCGCGCCGAACGGCTCGTCCATGAGCACGGCGCGTGGCTCGCCCGCGAGGGCGCGGGCGAGCTGCACACGCTGCCGCTGCCCGCCCGATACGCGGTGCGGCAGCGTGGCTCCGTACCCGCCGAGGCCCACACGCTCCAGCCAGCCATCGGCCTGCGCGCGGCGCTCGCTCCGCCTCAACCCCGCGATCGCCAGCGGCAGTTCGACATTGGCGCGCAGTGTCCGCCACGGCAGCAGCGCGTCGTCCTGGAAGATCAGTGCCCGCTCGGCGTCCGGCGCCGTGATGGGCTTCCCGTCCTGCTCGACCTCCCCGCCCAGCGGGGGCAGCAGCCCGGCGAGGGTGCGCAGCAGGGTGGACTTGCCGCACCCGGAAGGGCCGACGACGGTGAGGATCTCGCCCGGCGCGACGTCCAGTTCGAGCCCGTCGAGGACGACGGCCCCCTGCCGCCCGATCGACGCGTCGCGCAGCGTGAGCCGGGTGCCGCGCGGCGGGGCGAGGACAGGGGAGAGGCCGACGGCGGTCTCGGGGGGTGTGGTCATGGGGTCACGCGTGGTCATGGGGTCACGCCTCCTCGCGGACGCGGTCCGGCGTGCGCGACGCGGACACTCGGGGCACGGCCTCGTCGGCCTCTGACGTGGGCGGTCCGGGGTGCGGAGCCGCCCGCACGTACCGTCGCGACGGCACCGGCGCCTCGGCGCGGAACTCCGTCCGCGGCAGCCACCGCGTCACACGGCGGCCAAGGACCTCCACCGCCGTCGACGTCATCCACCCGAGCGCGCCGATCGTCACCATGCCGACGAAGACGCCGGGGTAGTCGACCACCGTGTAGTCCTGCCAGGTGCGGTAGCCCACCCCGTACTCGCCGGAGATCATCTCCGCCGAGATCACACAGATCCACGAGACGCCGATGCCCACGGAGAGCCCGCCGAGGATGCCGGGCAGCGCCCCCGGCAGGACCACCGAGCCGAGGACGCGCCACCGGCCGCCGCCCATCGTGAGGACCGCCTCTTCCCAGACCGGGGTCAGGGCGCGCACCGCGTGCCGGGTGGAGACCATGACGGGGAAGAACGCCGCGGTGAAGGTGATGAAGACGATGCCCTGCTCGTTGCTGGGGAAGAGCAGGATCGCCACCGGCACCAGGGCGATCGCCGGTATGGGCCGCAGCACTTCGAGGACGGGCCCGAGCAGGTCGGCGGCCAGTCGCGAGCGGGCGATCGCCGTGCCGACGGCCACCCCCGCGCCCGCCGCGAGCGCGAAGCCGGTGACGATGCGGGTGAGGCTGTCGGTGAGGTCCTGCCAGTACGCCTCGTCGCCGACGCGCCGCCCGAACTCCCGCGTGACGTCGACGACCGTCGGGAACTGCTCGAAGCGCAGCCACACATTGACGTCGAGCGCGGTCAGGAGCTGCCACAGGCCGAGCGCTCCGGCCAGTGACAGGACACGCAGGAGGTGACGCCCCGTCATGACGCCTGCTTCAGAGCCTGGTTGTACGAGACGGTGCGAGCGCCGGGATGCGTGCTGGTGTAGGAGGCGGCGGTGGCGGGAGTGGCGAAGGGGAGCAGTTTCGTGCCGTCGGCCACCCATACGGCCTTGTCGGCGAACCAAGGCGTCCCGGTGGTGGTGTCGGGGACGTAGGCGGCACGCACCCTGCCCTGCCGGTCGGCTGCCTGGCGCAGCAGCTCGGCCGGGGTGGCGAAGGACCGCGTCCTGTTCTCGCCCTTCAGCCAGATTTCGCTGCGCGGTGGCCCGGGGGTGGCGGCTCGCGCGGTCGCGTATCCGTCGCCGTACGCCTTCTTGACGTACCGCTCGTCGACGAAGCTGTCCACGTCGACGTCGCCCACCAGCTTCGCCGACTTCAGCACGGGCACGTCCTTCTTCAACGCGTCCACCAGAGCGGGTTTGACCGTGGTGTCGAACGTGGCGATGCCGTGCGCGCCGTTGTAGAGATAGACGACCTCGGGCGGAAGGCCGGTGGCCTTCGCCACCGATTCGGCGGCGGCGACGGGACGCTTGTTGAGGTGGTCGGTCGCCTTGGCCTGGGCGCGCAGGAAGTCCTCAAGGACCCCTGGCCTCTTCTGTGCGAAGTCCTCCCGTGCGGTGACCCCGTGGAAGGTCGGCAGATTCAGCTCCGCGCCGTCGTACAGCGCTCGGGCCCGGCCCTGGAAGGCGAGTAGACCGGGCCACGCGACGAACTGCGACAGCGCGTCCGCGCTGCCCGCCTGGAGCGCCGAAGCACCCACCGCGGGCTGCTGGTTGAGCTTGCGGATGTCGTCCTCCGGGTCGATGCCCGCCTGTCGCAGCGCCCGCACGAGAGTGCCGTCGGCGGCCGAGCCGACACTCGTCGAGACCTTCTTGCCGCGCAGGTCCTTGAGGGACGACAGCTTCGAACCGGTGCCGGTGACAATGGTGTTGAGGCCGCCACGGAGGTTGTAGCCGGTGACGGAGACGAGTTTCGTCGGCCGGTTCAGCTGTGTGCCGCGGGCCGCATTGATCAGCAGGGGAAAGTCGCCCATCGAACCGATGTCGATCTTCCCCGCGGTCATCTGCGCGGTGATCGGCGCACCGGTGGCGTAGTCCTGCCACTTCACCTTGTAGGTGACGCCCTCGCGTTTGCCGCGCTCCGCGAGCTCGCGCTCGAAGTATCCGAGCGAGCGCAACAGCGTGCCCGCGGTGACGGTGTTGATGGTCTTGGACTGGTAGCCGATGGTGACGGTGACCGTGCCGGAGTCGTCCGCGCTCGCCCCGCCGCAGCCCGCGAGGGGGAAGGCCAGCAGGGCGGCCAGGGCGGCGCTGAGTGCCGTGCGTTTCATGGGAGTGGGGAACCTCTCGACCTTCGCCGGCTTCACCGGAGCAGATAGGGCATGTTGACCGTGACCGCACCCGTGGGGCAGCGGGCCGCGCACGGGCCGCAGTACCAGCACTCGTCGACGTGCATGAAGGCCTTGCCGCTCTCCGGGTTGATGGCGAGCGAGTCGAGCGGACACATGTCGACACAGAGGGTGCAGCCGTCGATGCACTTCGACTCGTCGATGGTCACGGGCACGTCGGCGCGCTGGGGGGCCAGAGGCATGGCTGTCTCCCGGAAAGAGGTGGCGGGTGAGGAATCAGAGCGCGCGGTGGAGCAGCCCGCTCATGGAGATGCGGTCACCGCGGAAGCGGATGAACTCCAGGTCCACGGGGCGCCCGTCGGACAAGGAGGTGAGGCGTTCGAGCATGAGGACGGCGGCACCGCGCGGGGCCTCGAGAACGGCGGCGGAGTGCACGTCGGCGTTGACGGCCTCCAGGGTGATCTCGGCCGTGCCGAGCGGCTGCCCGGTCAGGGTCTCCAGGAGCCGGAACACATCGGTGTTCTCCAGGTCGCAGCCGATGAGACCGGCGCCGATGTCCATCGGGACGTAGGTGAGATCGAGGGAGAGCGGCAGGCCGTTGAGCCGGCGCAGCCGCTCGATGTAGAGCACATCGGTGTGCTCCACCAGGCCAAGACGCCGGGCCACGGGTGCGGGCGCCGGGACGGGACCGACCGTACGGACTTCGTTGGTGACCTCGCCGTGTTCGTGCAGGGTCTCGGCGAGGCCCTGCAGCCGGTCGAGACCGTGCGGATACTTCTCGGACACCACGACCGTGCCGACCCCGGGCTGCCGTTCGATCAGCCCTTCCGTACGGAGGAGGTCCAGCGCCTGCCGGACGGTGTTCCGGGAGACGTGGTAGTCGCTGCCGATCGCGCCTTCGAGCGGCAGGACGCCGCTGGGGAAGCCCCCGGTGCGCACCTGGTGGCGCAACAGGTCGGCGAGCTGCCGCGCCTGGTCCGCGCGCAGCCGGCGCCGTCGTGCGGCGGCGACCGGCACAGTGTGCTCGCGGATACGTTCGGCTGGCATGCGAGGGACCATACCGACGTGGTCACGGTCGTGGTGTTGCCGGAGTATTGCGCCACTCAACGCACCACGCGCACCACCTCTGACCTGCGTGTTCGCGAGGCTTTCGGGGAGATCTGCCAGCGGGAAGCTGTCGCGTCATGCGCCGGGGTGCTCAGGGGGGCTCAGCGTTCGGGGTCGAGCAGCGTGTGTGCGACGGCGCCGTCCAGGACCTGGCGGGCCACATCCGAGAGCTTGAGCTGCCGGTTGCGGGCATACGTCCGCATGCGGATCAAGGCCTGGTCCGCGGTGCAGCCACGGGAGTTCGAGAGGAAACCCTTGGCCTGTTCGATGGCGATCCGGGATTCCAGGGAGTCCTGGAGCCGCGTGATCTGCGTCTTCTGTCCTTGCAGCACCTGCTGCTGAATCACGCACATGGCGGCGGTGTCCGCCAGCGCCCTGGCCAGCCGCAGCTGGGTGTCGTCCAGCGGTCTCGGCCGGTCGTGGAGGAGGCTCAGGGCGCCGACAACCGTGTCCTGGCAGCGCAGTGGTACCGCGGCGACCGAGGTGAAGCCGAGGAGCAGGGCGCGCGGCGTGAAGCGGGGCCACCGCGGCGAGGCGTCATCGACGTCCAGCCGGGTCTCCGAGACGTGTGCGGGGGAGCGGAAGCAGTCCAGGCTCGGCCCCTCGTCCCATTCGAGGCCGAACAGCTCCAGTGCGCGGGTGTACTCGTCGGAGGCCACCACCTCCGCACCCGGGCCGTGCGGAACGTCGAGGAGGACCCCGGCCGCCGAGACGCCGAGCAGGTCCACGCAGTGCTCGGTCAGGGTGCGCAGGACGTCGGTCACGTTCACGTCCCGTACCAGTGGGCCGGTGAGATCCGTGAACGCGGACGCGAGGCGCTTCTCGTGCTGCCTCTCGGACATGGCGGTCATGCCGCTTCTCCCTTCGCCCGATGCCGGCAACAGAACCGAGTTCATGCTCCAGTTGACGAATTCACGGAATCCTCATCCACGCTACCGCGATCGGTCGTCGCATGTCGGACACGGCGCGATCCAATGCGGTCGTCGTATGGCAAGGATCGCAATTGACCGACCGCCGCACTCTCCCTCGGTTGAAAGCAGGAGTGAATTCCTGTCAACTCCTACCCCTCGCCGCGGCCCACTTTTACGGCGCTCGTGGCGGCCTCGGAAAGAATCCGCTGGTGCGCTTCCGGTAGGCGGCGTAGCCGGGCCGGTCCGCCATGTGCCGTTCGAGGAGCGCCTTGCCGCTGCCCCGCGACAGCAGATACGTCATCACCAGCGGGCCGATGACCGTGGCGGCGGCCGCCGTGGGTGCCTCGCAGGTGAGGAGGAAGAGACCCCACCAGACACAGAAGTCACCGAAGTAGTTCGGATGGCGCGTCCAGGACCAGAGGCCGCGGTCCATGAGACGGCCCTTGTTGCCCGGGTCCGCCTTGAAACGGGCGAGTTGGAAGTCCCCGACCGCCTCGAAGACCAGACCGGCCAGCCACAGGAGTCCTCCTGCGACGGCGAGCGCACCCATAGGTCCGGAGATGTAGGCGGCGGCCTGCACGGGCAGGGACACCAGCCAGACCAGACCCGCCTGCAGCAGATAGACCATGCGCAGGGCGTACGCGTCCTTGCCGCCCGGAGCCTTGGACAGCAGCCGCTCGTAGCGCGGATCCTCGCCGTGGCCCCGGGCCCGCCAGGCGATGTGCCCCGCGAGCCGCAGACCCCACACCACCGTCAGAACCGTCACGAGGAGCCGTCGCCCCTCGTCACCCTGCCCGGACGAGAGGGCGTACGTCATGAGGGCGACGGCCGCGAACGCGATCCCCCAGGCGATGTCCACCACGCGGTGCAGCCCACGGCGCAGCGCGAGCGCGAAGGTGGCAAGGAGCACGGCAAGGGCGGTGAGCGCGGCGAAGGCGAGATTGACGCCGAACGCGCCCCAGGCGAAGCCGTTCACGACGCACCATCCCCGCGGTACAGGGCGGCCGTCGTGGCGGGCATCCCCGACCGGCCCAGGTCACTGGTGCGTACGGCGAGAATCTGGTCGACGCCCATCCGCCGCTCCTCGAACGCGAGCGATCCGCCCACCAGGTACAGCCGCCAGGTCCTTGCCGCCTCCACGCCGACCAGCCGGGCGAACTCCTCCCAGCGCTCCTCCAGCGTGGCGCGCCAGGCGCTGACGGTGCGCACGTAGTGCTCGCGCATCGACTCGGCCGAACGCACCTCGAAGCCCGCCCCCTCCCACAGGCCGATCGTCTCGCCGAGGGGACGCATGTGCATGTCCGGAGCGATGTACGACTCGATGAAGGCGCCACCGCCGGGCGCCGTGGACCCGCGGGACATCTGCTGGACGAGTATCCGGCCCTGCGGCCGCAGCAGGCCGTGCAGTTGGGCCGCGAACCCCGGATACTCCGCGTCCCCGACGTGCTCGCCCATCTCGATCACACTGATCGCCTCGTACTGCCCGCTCTCGATCGCGCGGTAGTGCCGAAGCTGTACGTCGACCTGGTCGTCGAGGCCGCGCTCGCGCACCCGCGCCCGGACGACGTCCCGCTGCTCGCGCGACAGCGTCACGGCTGTGACCTGCACCTTGTGCTCCTGTGCCGCGTAGAGGGCGAGCGCTCCCCAGCCGCAGCCGACATCGAGCAGCCGGGAGCCGGGGGCGAGGCCCAGCTTCCGGCAGACGAGTTCCAGCTTGGCGCGCTGGGCCCGCGCGAGGCCGTACCGCGGATCCTCGCTCTCCCAGTAGGCGCAGGAGTACGCCATCGAGGGGTCGAGCAGCAGCTCGTAGAAGCGGTGGGAGACGTCGTAGTGGTGGCTGATGGCCGCACGGTCCCGGGCGGTGCTGTGCCGCACGCCCCGCAGCCGGGCACGGCCCGCGGGCGCCTTCGGGGGCGGCCCCACGGCGCCGATCCGGACCGCGGCCGCCAGGGCGGACGCCAGCTGCCGCGCTCCGGGCCTGACCGGTGCGAGCCGCTGCTCCCGCGCTCCGGCCCACATGGCCCGCAGTCCGTCGGCGAGGTCGCCCTCGATGTCGAGGTCACCGGTGATGTACGCCTCGGCCAGGCCGAGTTCGCCCGGCTGCCACAGCAGACGGCGCAGCGCCCGACGGGAGCGGACGATCACGACCGGGGTGTCCGGCGGCCCGCACTCGCTGCCGTCCCAGGCGCGCAGCCGCAGCGGCACGGGTCCGCCCAGTGCGCCGGCGAGAAGTCCGTTGAGTCGTTCGGCGGTCGAGGTCACTGTCCTGCTCCCTGTCCGGTCGAGTGTCCGGTCGGCTGCCCGGTGGGCTGTCCGGTCAGCTGGATCTGGTGCACGTCGAGGTAGCCGGAGCGAAAGCCTGCCTCGGAGTAGGCGAGGTAGAAGTCCCACATGCGCCGGAAGGTGGCGTCGAAGCCCAAGTCGCCCACCGCGTCGTCCTGTTGGGCGAAGCGCTCGCGCCACAGCTCCAGCGTCTGCGCGTAGTGCGCGCCGAATCCGTCGCACGCGGTGACCCGCAGCCCGGTGTGGGCGCGTGCGGTCTCCTCGACGGCGCGGACGGAGGGCAGCTGACCGCCGGGGAAGATGTACTTCTGCACCCACGTATAGGTGTTCCGGCTCGCGAGCATCCGGTCGTGCGGCATGGTGATCGCCTGGAGCGCCACCGAGCCGCCCGGCGCGAGCAAGGAGTCCAGCGTGCGGAAGAACGTGGGCCAGTACTCCGCCCCGACCGCCTCGATCATCTCCACGCTCGCGATCGCGTCGTATCTGCCGCGCACCTGGCGGTAGTCGCACAGCTCGATGCGGACCCGGTCCTCGTGGCCCGCTGCCCGAACCCTTTCCCGGGCCAGGTCCCGCTGCTGGGCGGAGAGCGTGACCGAGTGGACGCTCGCTCCCCGCGCCGCCGCGCCGATGGCCAGGGCGCCCCAGCCCGTGCCGATCTCCAGCAGGCGCGTGCCGGGACCCACACCGCACAGGTCGAGCATGCGGTCGATCTTGCGGTGCTGGGCCGTCTCCAGATCGGGCCAGGCCGCGGGCAACTCGTCGAAGAGCGCGGAGGAGTAACTCAGGGAGCCGTCGAGGAACAGGGCGAACAGCTCGTTCGACAGGTCGTAGTGGTGCTGGATGTTGGCCCGCGCGCCACTGGGGGTGTTGCGCTGCTCGGCCGGCTGCCTGGGGGCCCAGAGGGTGCGCAGCCGCTGCAGCGAGGGCGGCACCAGCGTGGCCGTGTGCTCGGCGAGCACGGTGAGCACCGCGACCAGCTCCCGCGCGTCCCACTCGTGCGCCATGTACGACTCGCCGAAGCCGACGAGCCCGTGCGTCGCGACGCGCCGCAGGAAGCTGTCGGGATCGCGCACCTCCAGCAACGGGCCGCCCCTGCCCAGGAGTTCACCGCCGCCCATCGCCACCTGGAGCGGCAGCCCGTTCAGTGCACGGCGCACGACGGTCCGGGCCAGTGCCTGCCGCGCCGCGGAGCAGCGCGGAACGGCCACCACATCGGGCCACCGCCCGGCGTCGACCGCGCCCCGCGCACGGGGATCGCCGGACACACCGGATCCGCCGGACGTGCCGGACGCACTGGATACACGGGATGCGGACGTACTCACTTCAGGCCCTCCTGGGGACGATGTCGGGGTCGCTTCTGCACGGGCAGACCGCGCAGCCACAGCGCGATGCCGTGCCGCCGGATGGCCGCCGATACGGCGACCGTGGACCAGGGGTGGCGGACGGCGGCCCGCAGCAGCACACCGGTCGTCGCCGGGCGGCGCTCGCCGCGCACGGTCGCCGTGAACTTCCGGTGGCCGCCCTGGTCGAAGTGCAAGGTGACGCCGAGGCGCTCGCCCGGCATAGGAAGCCGCATCCGGTACTCGCCGTCGACCGGGAAGAACGGCGAGACGTAGAACTCCTTGGCCACCTCGAACTCCTGGCTCACGTCCGAGCTCCGCGCGGCGTCGGGAACCATCAGGTAGCAGTGCCGCTCCCCGTAGGTGTTGTGCACCTCGGCCACGACACAGCGCAGCTCGCCGCCGGGTCCGTGACACCAGTACAGGGACAGCGGGTTGAAGACGTATCCGAGGACCCGCGCATGGGCGAGCATCAGCACGCGCCCGCCGTCCAGCGTGATCCCGCGGGTGGCGAGGAAGGCCTCCAGCCCCGCCCTGATGCCGGTGGCCGTGCCGTCGAAGTGGTCGCGTCCGCCGAAGTGGTCGCGTCCGTCGAACCGGGCCAACGGGCGCAGCACGAAGGGCAGCCGGGGAGGCGCGTCCAGGTCGATCAGCCACAGGTACGTGCGGTGCGTGAGCCTGTAGTGACGCGGGCTGGTGCGGATGTGGGTGATGACGCTCGGATACAGCGCGGGCACCGGTCCGGGGGAGGAGTTCACCAGCGCACCCCCATCGCCAGGGCCGCCTCGACCCCCGAGCGGCAGCCGTCCTCGTGGAAACCCCAGCCGTGATAGGCGCCCGCGAAGGCGGTGACGGGACCGTTCAGGGAGGAGAGCCGGCGCTGTGCGGCGAGTGAATCCGGGGTGTAGACGGGGTGTTCGTACGCCATCTCGGCCAGCACCCGGTCGGAGCTGACCTGGTCCCCGCCGCCCAGGGTCACCACGTACGTCTCGGGGGCGTCGAGCCGCTGCAGACGGGTCATGTCGTAGCTGACCCGCACGTGGTCGGTCGTGGCGCCGCACGAGGGGAGCAGATAGTTCCACGAGGCGCGCGCGGCGCGGCTGCGCGGCAGCACCGTGGTGTCGGTGTGCAGCAGGGCCGGGTTGCGGGAGTACCGGAAGGCCCCCAGAATCTCGCGTTCCTCGGTGGACGCGTCCGCCAGCAGACGCAGCGCCTGGTCCGGATGGACGGCGACGACCACGGAGTCGTACGAAGCGGTCGTGCCGTCCGCGGTGGTGAGGGCCACGCGGCCGTCACCACGGCGTACGGACCGCACCGGCATCGACGTGTGAACGGTCTGGAGCTGCTTGCCGACCCGCTCCACGTACTCCCGTGAGCCGCCCGCCACCGTGCGCCAGGCGGGAGACCCGGTCACCGTGAGCATCCCGTGGTGGTCCAGGAACCGGAACAGATAACGGGCCGGGTAGCGCAGGGCCGTGCCCGGCGGGCAGGACCACACGGCAGAGACGAGAGGCACCGCGAAGTGGCGCACGAAGTAGTGGGAGAAACGGTGGCGCGTGAGGAACGCGCCGAACGTGTCGTCGCGTTCGGTGCGTTCGCTCTCGTCCCCGCCGCCCCTGCCTTCCCCGGTGTCCTCGCTGTCCCCGCTCTGTGTCAGGGATTCCGATGCCCTGCGGTGGAAGCGGGGTATCTCGGAGATCATCCGCAGGTACGGGCCGCGCAGCGCGTTGCGCGGCTGCGCGAACAGGCCGCGCGGGCCCCGCGCGCCCGCGTATTCGAGACCGCACCCCTCGCACCGCACGGACATGCTCATCTCCGTCGGCTGCGAGGTGACGGACAGCTCCCGGAACAGGCGGAGCAGGTTCGGATAGGTGCGGTCGTTGTGCACGATGAAGCCGGAGTCCACGGCGCGTGTCCGGCCGTCCGACCCCGGGACGTCGTGGGTGTGCGCATGACCGCCGAGGCGGTCGTCCGCCTCGTAGAGGGTCACATCATGTGCGGATCGCAGGATGTACGCGGCGGTGAGCCCCGCCACCCCGGATCCCACCACCGCCGTACGCCGTCGCTGTTCTCTCATGCCGTCCCATCTCCTCGTCCGGGCCCGCCGGACGTGCTCTAGAGATGATTCGGAGCGGGACGTGCCGCGGCTTGGTCAAGAACGCCACGATCTACGTCGTCGCGTCAGCACGTCACCGGGGGAGTACTGGTGGTCACCGCGTCACCGCGTCACCGCGACGTGCTGGTGGGAGGAAACTGGTCGGCGATCACGGGAGGGAGCTCGGCGAGGCCCAGGAACCCGGCCACGGACCTGCCGGCCAGGTCGTGCCAGGCGGTGGCCCGTCTCAGCATGGCGTGGCCGCTGCCGTACATCAGCACGGTGGCCGCATCGGCGCCCGCGGCGCCCGCCCGTGCCGCGAAGTCCAGGGACGACCTGGGATCGGTCGTACGGTCCTTGTCGCCGTGCAGCAGCACCACGCGGCGCCCGCGCAGGTGCTCCACGGGCTCCCCGGCGGGGCACCAGGGTGCGAGGCCGACCACCCCTCTCACCAGCGGGTCCCCGGCGGCCGCGAGCGCGGCGCGGGCCCCCATCGAATGTCCCACCAGGACGGTCGGTACCTCACCGGCGAGCTGTGCGAGCTCGCGCAGCGCCCGGCGGGCGTCCTGCGCCGCGTCCTGGCGCTCTCCGTTCCAGCCCCGGAAGCGATAGCGCACCCGGCCGATGAGCACCGCGTCCTGCGACGTGGACCGCCGGATCGCGCCCTCGAAGAGACGCAGACGGGCACCCGGCAGATTCCACGGCGGCGGCGCGCCGGTCCCGTGCTCACGGCCGCCGTGCAGCAGGAGCACGGCGGCACGTGGGTTCTCGACCGGCTGGCTCAGTTCAAGGGCCGGGCGGTGGCCGTCGCGGATGGGCACGGGGACTCCTCGACATGTCGGTGACCGGCCGAACGCGGCGGACACACGTGATTCGGAGCCGCGCCGGTGCCGGATGGGTCGTACGACAAGACTGCCTCCGCCGCGCCGCTCGTCGGCTCCGTGCGGTCCGCCTAGCGCGCGGGGCGCGAGCCGACCTCGTCCAGGGTCTCACCGTCGGTCAGGCGTGCCCGCACGGTCACGCCGGGGTCCTTGGGAGCCTTGACGGCCAGTGTGCGCCCTCGCTCGGTCTCCTTGACCTCACCGGTCACCTCGATGTCGGTGACCTCGCGACTGCCCGCGGCGAGGAGGTAGTGGCGCCCGGAGCCCGCCGTCCAGGGGGTACTGGCCACGATGTGCTGGCCGAACCGGCTGCAGGCAGCGGTCGAGCGTGCCTGCCGGACGACCTTCGCCGGAGCGGTGGCTGACGCCGTGGACGTGCGGAACTGCACGAGGACGTTGCCGGGGCCGCGCCAGGTGGAGGCACGGGTGCAGGACCACACCGCTCGGCCTCCTTCCTCGGGCAGGTCCTGCTCGGCGAAGTCCCACTGGTTGACGGACCGCACGCCGCTGCGCCGCATCTCCGGGAGCTGGCACGCGGTGCGGGCCCAGCTCCGCAGCGCCGCGCCGCTGGTGGCCTCGCGGGGCTGCCGGGGCGGGGCTCCGGTGCCGGGCAGGGGCGTGTAGCTGAGATGCGCGGGAGTCAGGTCGCCCAGGTCGGTGACGAGGAAGGCGTGCTTCTCCACGATCTTGCCGGAGGAGCGCAGCTGCATGACCGGCAGGCTGTCGCACGCACCCGTGCCCTGCGGCTCGCCTACGGCATCGGTGACGCCCTCGTCCGACACGTGGAGCGGACGTCCGGGGGAGTTGGGGGTCAGCAGGTCGCGGGTCTGCGCCTCGGCGATCCAAGGGGCGGTCAGATAGCGGATCTTGCCTGCCTTGCGGCTGAGGACGAGCGCGGCCGCCGTGGTCACGTCGGCCTCGTCGGAGCGGGAGATGTCCAGGGACGCGGCGTCCTGCGACGAGAGCGGTTCGCCGTAGCGGACGACGCGCCGCCCGTCGTGGAACAGCACGACCGCCTCCCGGCCCACGACACCCGCGTACAGCAACTGGGTGGTCCTGGGCGGCGGTTCGGCACTGGTGGCCTTGGCGACGCCGACTCTGGTGCCGCGTGGCGGGTCGGTCCATGTGGCGAGCGCCCGGTTGACCAGCTCGTCGTCGCCGGTACGCGCACCGCGTGCGGGCCAGGCGGTGAAGTCCACGCGTGAGGTGTCGGCCCAGGCGTCGCCCGGGGTGCGTTGCAACTGGGTGGGGCTGATCGCGGGGCGGATGCCGGCGGTTCGGGAGGGCTCGGCCGGGGGCGTGGCCCAGATGCCGGTCAGCAGCACCGCACAAGTGAGGGCGACGATGCCCGCGGTGACCCAGGCGAGCTGGTACCGGCGTCTGCGGCGCAGCAGATCGGTCGGGCGGGTCTGTACGGAACAGGCGTCGAACTCCCGCGAACGCAGGAGCGTTTCCGTCACCCCGCCCGTGGCCGCCCCGCCCGCGGTCGCGCCGCCCGCTGCCGCCTCCACCTCGCAGGCGGTGCGCAGCGCCTGCTCCGGCTCGGGCACATCGGCCGCGGTGAGGAGCTCGACGACCTCGGGGCGGGACAGGCCCTCCAGCTGAAGCAGCACGAAGGCCGCTCGGGCGGGTGCGGGGACCTCGGAGAGGACCTGCCCAAGGGCGATCTCCTCACCGCCGCCGGCCCGCGGGAAGAGACGCAGCCCCCAGACCACCGGGAGCGTGGGCCGCAGCGTGCGGGGAGGCGGCAGGAAACCCGGCCAGCCGCGCGGGCGGCGGTCATGGGCCAGCGCCGAGCGGACGACGCGCGCTCGCACGCTCGCCACCGCGGGGTCGGGCCTGCCCCGCTGCGCGGGCACCCGGTGTGTGGCCCGTCCTATGCGGAAGCCGGGCAGGGCGCGTTGTACCAGCGAATGGGCGACGAGTACCCGCTGGTGCCTGCTGAGGGTGTGGGGGAGCGTGAGGTAGGCGAGGCGTACGAGCCGGGTGTACTGGTCGACGATGACGGCTTCTGCCTGGTCAAGGGCCACCCGCCCGGACTCCGCAGCCGATCGCCGTTGCGATGTGCTCATCGATCAAGAAGCCTTCCAAAGGCTGACGACGTTGCGTCCTGACCAGGTTCAAACGAGTGAATCGTGCGATGGTCACAGCGAGGGCGAGGGCGAGGACGAAGGCGGTGACGGCGACGGCGAAGGTGGCGACGGCGGAGTCCGGGCGGAGGGGGCTCAGGCCTCGACACTCCGCCGGGACAACGTGCGCCCGTCGCCACCTCCGTACGTCCGGAAGGTCCCTCACAGCCTCGTCGGACATAAGTGATTCGTCGGCGATCGCCTGATGGATTGGCCTTGGTGACGACGGCGTCGTGCTTGAGCGGGGCGCTCGTCGCGCAACGGACAACTTCCCGGCGAGGATGGCCCCGTGCACGCGGCGGGCGCGGCCGGCGTGGCGGAGGAGGCCGCTGCCCATCCGCTTCCTGGATCCCGGACGCCTGCCCGCGCTGACCGGAGATGGTGCCGAGAATGCAAGAGCGCCCCCCTGCACGCCCCCCATCGTGCCCTGAATTGCGCCCCTCGATGTTCATGGAACGCGCTTGCTGTGCAGGTCAGAACGCGCTTTCCAGGAGAAGGCGCCGCGGCGCGCGTCCAACTCGCTTGGCTGATTACGCGCGGTTCGGTGCACCCCCGATTCCGATCTCGGTCGAGCGGGCGGAGGGTCGACGCGTGTATCCGGCACCGACAGGCGGCCAGGGGAGCCATAACCCCTCTGATCGGCCACGGCGTCCCGGAACGTCTGACTCCGGGGTGTCATCTCCCGCCCCGTGCCTGCCATTTCGTACCGCTGAGGGTTCGCCAGCATTTTTCCGCCAGGTTTCACAGAATCCGCACAGACCCCACAGGTGGGACGCACTATGTGACGCGTCAGAGCGACACGGACACACACTGCGATGTGTGCCCGTGTCGTTGGGGGGCGGGCCACGGGGTGGAGACATCCCCTGTGCCCGACCGGGAGGGGACCACACACCGCATGAATCACACCGCGCGAGCGGCGGCTCTCGGCGCCGGCGCTCTGCTTCTCGCGCTCTCGTTGCCCGGCGCTCCGGCCTCGGCCGCCGAGCTGCCACGCATCGACCTGCGCGTCCTGGTGGTGACCGACGGAGGCCCTGCCACCGCCGCGCTCACCGCCGAACTCGACGGTCAGGGAACGCCGTACACCACCGTCGACCTGCGGCAGAGCGGCCGTCCTGTGATCGACGCCGCGTTCCTCGCGGACAGGGTGGACGGCAGGGCCCGCGCCAAGTTCCAGGCCGTCGTGCTGCCCAACGACAATCCGTTCGGTGCCGGTTCCGCCGAGATGGCCGCCCTGGCCGCCTACGAGCAGACGTACGCCATCCCGCAAGTGGACGCCTACACCTACGCCAGGCCCGAAGCGGGCCTGCAGACACCGGAGTTCAGCGGATCCCTCGACGGGGTACGGGCCCAGGTGACCGCATCGGGCAAGAGCGGCCCCTTCGGCTACCTCGCGGGGCAGGTGCCCTTCGAGGACAACTCGCCCGCCGTGGGCGAGAGCTACGGCTTCCTGTCCAAGCCCGCACCGGGCGCCGACTTCACGAGCTACGTGGACGCGCCGATCCCCGGGGCGTCCGGCCGCGGCTCGCTCGTGGGCGAGTACCGCCACGACGGGCGCCGCGAGCTCGTGGTGACCTTCGTCTACAACCAGCATCAGCAGCAGTTCCGGCTGCTCGCCCGAGGCATCGTCGACTGGATGACCCAGGGCGTCCAACTCGGCTCGTCCCGCAACTACTTCGCCGTGCACGTCGACGACGTCTTCGGCGCCGACGACCGCTGGGACAGCGAGCTCAACTGCACACCGGGCGACGTGGACTGCCCGCCGGGCCAGGGCACACCCGACCCGATCCGGATGACGCCGGACGACGCGGCCTACGCGGCCCAGTGGTCCAAGGGGCGCAAGTTCCCGCTCGACATGGCCTTCAACGGCGGTGGCAGCGAGCTCTTCCGTGAGGAGAACGGCGGCGCGGACCCCCTGGCGGACCGGCTGATCGCCGACCGGGGCGAGCACCGCTGGATCAACCACACCTACAACCACCCCTTCCTCGGCTGCGTCCAGGACGTCAGCACCGTGCCGTGGACCTGCGCGAAGAACGCGGACGGCAGCACCCGCTACGTCTCCCGCACCGAGATCTCCCAGCAGATCTCCGACAACCGCAACTGGGGCCAGCGCGCCGGACTCCCGCTCCAGAACGGCGAGTTGGTAACCGGCGAGCACTCGGGGCTCAAGGTGCTTCCCCAGCAGCCCGACGACAACCCGAACCTGAGCACGGCTCTGCGGGACAACGGCGTGAGCTGGCTCGGCTCGGACAACTCCCGCGACAAGGGCCAGCGCCAGGTGGGCGCCGCGCTGACCGTGCCTCGCTATCCGATGAACGTCTTCTACAACGCGGGCCGCGCCAGCGAGCAGGTCGACGAGTACAACTGGATCTACACCCGCAAGGCGGACGGCGGCAGCGGCGTCTGTGAGAACTCCTCCGTCGCCACCTGCCTGGAGAGCCCCCTCGACACCACCACCGGCTACGCGGACCACATCGTGCCGGTCGAGTCGACGATCGCGCTCGGGCACGCCCTGGCGAACGACCCCCGGCCGCACTTCATCCACCAGTCGAACCTCGCCGAGGACCGCATCGCCTACCCCGTGCTCGGCTCCGTCCTGGACGCGTACGGCGCGCTGTTCGCGGACAACGCCCCCGTGGTCAACCTGCGGATGTCCGACATCGGCGGCGAGCTGCGCTCCCGCGCGGCCTGGGACACGGCCGTCAAGGCGGGCCGCGTCACCGCCTACCGGATCGGCGGCACGGTGACGGTCCAGGCCCCGTCAGGTGTGGCCGCCCGCGCCACCATGCCCACCGGCACCGTGCAGCAACTCCTCCTGGGAACCGACCCGTTCGGTTCGGCGTACGCAGGAAGAACCTCCGGCTGGGCTTCCCCGTCGCTCCTCCAGAGCCGGGTCACGCTCAAGCTGCCGACCGCCCCCACGGCGGGCAAGGCGGCGGCCGAGCAGGCCGACGTCCCCAAGGCGGCCAAGAAACTGACCGTCCCGTCCGGGGTCACCCGGTACGTGAAGCCAGGCACCGACGGTCACACGCCACGCGCGCTGCCCGCCCGGCGCTGATCCTCCGGTCGCACCCGGTGGCCGGCCGGCCCCTCCCGGCCGGCCTCCGGGACCACGCCTAGCGCGGCACGCCCCTGCCGTCGCACACCGCCCCGCCACCCAGGGGCCCACACCGCACCACCATCCCCCCGCGTCAGTACGTCCCGCACCCCGCCGTTCACGGAACTCGCCGTACCCCGGTCCGCACCGGGGCGGGCGCGGCCGTCGGCTCCCTCGCGTTCGTATCTCACCCGCGGAGCCCCACCATGTCCACCTCGCCCTCGCCCGTGCCGATACCGGCGCCCTTCCCCATGCCGTCGCCCCGCCCCGCAAGGACCCGCGTCACCCTGCTGACCGAAGGCACCTACCCGCACAGCCACGGTGGTGTCAGCGTCTGGTGCGACCAACTCGTCCGCGGCATGCCCGACATCGACTTCGGCGTCCTCGCCGTCACCGGCACCGGCAGCGAGAGCCTCGCCTGGGAGCTCCCGCCGCACGTCGACGAGCCCGTCTGCCTGCCCATGTGGGGACCGACCCCCGCCGGACACGCCCCGCGCGGCAGGCGTCGGCGTCAACTCCTCGGCGCCTACGAGCAGTTCCTCACCGCGCTGCTCGACCCGGCCGCCGAGGAAGGCTTCGCGCCCGCGCTCCACGACCTCGCCCGGCACGCCCGCGACGGCGCCCTGTCACCGACGCTGCGCACCGACCGCGCGGTGCACGTCCTGACCTCCGTATGGAACGTCCCCGGGCGCGCGACCGCCGAGGCGCGGCCGACGCTGCACGACGCGGTCACCGCCACCGGCCTGCTCGAACACGCGCTGCGGCCGCTCGCCGCCCGGCCGCCCGAGCGCGGCGTCGCGCACGCGGTCAGCGGCGGCATCGCGGCCCTGCCCGGCCTGGTGGGGCGTCAACTCCACGGTGTTCCGCTCCTGTTGACCGAGCACGGCGTGTATCTGCGTGAGCGCTACCTCGGCTACCGCACGGGTCCGTACAGCTGGCCCGTGAAGGCCCTGCTGCTCGGCTTCTTCCGGTTGCTCGCCGAGGAAACGTACCGCCGGGCCTCCCTGATCACCCCGGGCAACCGCTACAACCGCCTCTGGGAGGAGCGCGGCGGCGCACAGCCGTCCCTCATCCGCACCGTCTACAACGGCGTGGACCCCGAGGCCTTCCCACCGGCGGGCCCCGAGCCGCAGAGCCCCACCCTGAGCTGGGCGGGCCGCGTCGACCCGATCAAGGACCTGGAGACCCTGATCCGCTGCTTCGCCCTGGTCAGGCGGGAGATACCGGACGCCAGGCTCCGTCTTTTCGGCGGCACCCCGCGCGGCGGCGAGGCGTACCGCGAGCGCTGCGAGGCGCTGGCCGCCGAGCTCGGCCATGGCGACGCCGTGGTCTTCGAGGGCCGCGTCGAGCACATCAAGGACGCCTACTCGGCGGGCAACGTGGTGATGCTGTCCAGCATCAGCGAGGGCTTCCCCTTCACTCTGATCGAGGCGATGTCCTGCGGTCGCGCCACGGTCTCCACCGACGTCGGCGGAGTGCGGGAGGCCGTGGGCCCCACCGGCCTCGTGGTGCCACCGCGCGCCCCGGAGGCCATGGCGCGGGCCGTCGTCGAACTGCTCCGCGACCCCGGGCGCCGCGCCGCGATGGGCGAGGCGGCCCGCCTTCGGGTGATCGAGCAGTTCACGCTCCGGCAGACGGTGGACGCGTTCCGCTCGATCTACGAGGAGTTGGCCACGACCGGTCAACAGTCCTCAGTACAAAATGAATTGATAGGGCATCACCTCGCGGGCGAGGTGGCGGGATGAGCGGGCCGCTCCCTCTCAGGCCGCGCGGCGGAAACCCCCGCGGCGCGGAGAACGGCGACGCCTTCGGCGCGGACGACACCCTCGCCCTGCGTCTGGCACGTGCGCCTCGCACCGCCTCCGACGACGGCCGTCCCCGCATCCGCACGGGCGTCGCACTGCGCCCCGCCCGTGCCGACGACCCCGTCGACCGCCTTGCCGCCGAACTCGCCGACGACGCGGGCGCGGCCGTGCACCCCTACGAAGTCGCCGCGCTCCTGGAGTCGCAGGGCCTGACCGGCGACCGGATCCAGGAGACGTATGGGCACCCCGATCTGTTCTCGCTGGCCGACGCCGTCTTCCGGAGGGTGCCGCGCAGCCATCCGAAGCCGCCTGTGCCGCCCGACCCCTGGCGGCCCGACCATCTGCGCTGCGCCCTGCGCGGGCTGCTCTTCGCGCTTCCGGGCACGGCCTATGTACTGGCGCAGGGCGCGTGGGGCTCGGCCTCGGGGCTGTACGGGCTGATCGCCGCGGCCCTGGTGTCCTGGGCCTGGTCCCAGGCGCTGAGCCACCGGGCGTACAGCCGGCTCGCGGCCGGACGGCACGAGGCCGGGCGCACCCTGCTGCGCGGTGCGCCGCTGGGCGCCGTGGCCGCGTCCGTCACCGGCCTGCTGGTCGCGGGCCCGAGTGCCGCCGCGCTGTTCGCCGTCGGGCAGTCCTGCTATCTCGCCGCGGCAGGGTTGTTGCTCGTGCTCGGCCGCGAGAAGATCCTTGCGGCGGCGCTCCTTCCGGTCGTGCTTGCCGCGGCAGCTCAGCCGTGGTGGCAGCCGCCGCAGCTCCTGAGGACCGGTCTGCCGCTGCTCACCGTCCTGTTGGCGACGGCGGCCGCCGGTCAGGCGCTGCGCTCGGCGCTACGGGCCACCCCCGCGCCGGGACCCGCACCGCGCCTGGTGGGCTCGCTTCCGTACGGTCTGTTCGGTCTTGCGGCCGGGACACTGACCGCCGTGGCGGGCCGGCAGGAGCCGTACGCCGTCATCGTGCTGACCCTGAGCATGGGTCCCGCCGAGTGGCTTCTCTACCGCTACCGCGGTCTCGCCGTGGCCGCCCTGCACGCCTCGACCACCCCACGGGGCTTCCGGCTGCGCGCCGCGCGTGCCCTCGCCGTGTGCGGCGCGGCCTATCTCGTGCCGCTAGCCCTGGGTGCCGTACTCGTCGGCGCGAGCGCGGCCCGGCTCCTGCTGCTCGGTGCCGTGCTGTGGATCGCCCTGCTCCTCCAGGCGTTCGGCGCGGCCTGGCCGTCCGCCGCGCCCTGCCTGGCCGCCGCGGCCACCGCCACGGCGCTTCCGCTCACCGGCACCGTCTCGGTGCCCACCGCGCAACTCATCGGCTGTACCGCCGCCGTCCTGGCGCTCCTCGCCGTCGCCGTGCACCGCTTGGGCAGGCCAACGGCGCACGCCTGAGCCGACCCGCGCCGCGCCTCCAGAGCCTGGCCACGCCCGCAGCGCACCACGTCCATCACCTCACTGTCCCCGTCCCCGCCACCGTCACCGTCACCGTCACGTGATCAGTCATCAGGAGCACTCATGGCATCCGCACCACTCGTCGCCGTCACCGGAGCCGAAGGCTTCATCGGCTCGCATCTCACCGAGGCGCTCGTCGCGTCGGGCCACCGGGTCCGCGCGATGGCGCAGTACAACTCCTTCTCCTCCTACGGCTGGCTGGAGACGCTCGCGCCCGAGGTGCTCGCCGACGTCGAGATCGTCCTGGGCGACGTACGCGACCCGGGCTCGGTCCGCGGCCTGGTCACCGGCGCCGAGACGGTCTACCACCTGGCCGCCCTCATCGCGATCCCGTACTCCTACCAGGCCCCGCACAGCTACGTGGACACGAACGTGACCGGCACGCTCAATGTCCTCGAAGCCGTACGCCACTTGGAGATCCCGCGCCTGGTGCACACCTCCACCAGCGAGACGTACGGCACCGCGCAGACCGTGCCGATCACCGAGGACCACCCCATCAACACCCAGTCCCCGTACGCCGCTTCGAAGGCGGGCGGCGACCGGCTCGCCGACAGCTACCACGCGAGCTTCGAGACGCCCGTGGTCACCCTGCGTCCCTTCAACACCTTCGGGCCGCGCCAGTCGATGCGGGCCGTCATCCCGACCGTCATCGGCCAAGTGGCCTCGGGGTCACGGGAGATCACCCTCGGCGACCTGCGGCCCACCCGCGACTTCACCTTCGTCGCGGACACCGCGCAGGCCTTCATCGCCGTCGGCACCGCACCCGCCGACGCCGTCGTGGGCCGCACCTTCAACGCGGGCACCGGCGGCGAGATCTCCGTCGGCGACCTGGTGCGGCTCATCGGCAAGGTGATGGAGGCCGACCTCGACGTCAGCGAGGACGAGCAGCGCATCCGCCCCGCGGCTTCCGAGGTGATGCGTCTGGTCGCCGACGCGAGCCGGCTGCGCGCGGCCACCGGCTGGGCGCCGGGACACGACCTGGAGCAGGGCCTCGCCCGCACGGTCGAGTTCTTCCGCGACCCGGCCAACCTGGCCCGCTACAAGACGGACATCTACAACATCTGAGCCATCCCCGACCGGCCACCGGCCACCGGCCGCCGACCGCCGATTGCCGACCGCCGACCGTCAACCGATCTGCGCACCAGGCCACTTGACCGCTTCGGGTCATTCACCTTCGGGTCACTCACAGGGGAGACGAACCATGCACGCAGTCATTCTTGCCGGAGGCAAGGGTGTCAGGCTCCGGCCGTACACCACCGCGCTGCCCAAGCCGCTGGTTCCCATCGGCGACCAGCACGCGATCCTGGAGATCGTGCTGCGCCAGCTGGCGACCGCCGGATTCACCAGCTGCACCATCGCGATCGGGCACCTCGGCCACATCATCCGTGCCTACGTCGGCAACGGCGCACGCTGGGGCCTGCGCGTCGGCTACTCCACGGAGGAGAGCCCGCTGGGCACCATGGGCCCGCTCCTGACGATGATGGACCGGCTGCCCGAGCACTTCCTCGTGATGAACGGCGACATCCTCACCGACCTGGACTACGCGGACGTCCTGAACAGCCACAGCACGTCCGGGGCACCGCTGACGATCGCGACGTACGCACGTGAGGTGCGGATCGACTTCGGCGTGCTCACCACCGAGTCGGACCGCGTGGTCGCCTTCACGGAGAAGCCGAGCGTGGACTACCGCGTCTCCATGGGGGTGTACGGCCTCTCGCGCGACACGCTCGCCTCCTACACGCCGGGCCTGCCGCTCGGCTTCGACGAGCTCGTTCTCGACCTGCTGAAGTCCGAGACCCCGCCGCACGCCTACGCGTTCGACGGCTACTGGCTCGACATCGGACGCCCGGACGACTACGACCGCGCGAACGCGGAGTTCACCTCGCACCGCTCCCTTCTCCTCAAGGGAGCGTGACAAGGCCGTGCGCATTCTCGTCCTGGGCTCCACCGGATACCTGGGCGGGCACATCGCCGAGCGGCTGCACGCCCTGCCGGGCGTGCGGCTGCTCCGCGGCGGCCGCGCCCACGAGGACGACCTCCGGGTCGACCTCGCCGCCATGACGCCCGCCGCACTGGCCGAGCAGCTGGGCAGGGTCGAGCCCGACGCCGTGGTCAACTGCGTGGGCGCGGTCGGCGGCAGCGCGCTGAGCCTCGCCGAGGTCAACTCCCGTGGACCCGCTGCCCTTTGCGAGGCCCTGTGGGCGGCGGCGCCCGCGGCACGTCTGGTGCACCTCGGCTCGGCGGCCGAGTACGGGCCGACCGGCATGGGCGAGCGGACGGCGGAGGAAGCCCCCGCCCGCCCGGTCGCCCCGTACGGAGCCACGAAGCTGGCCGGCACCCTCACCGTGCTCGACTCGGAGCTGGACGCGCTCGTGCTGCGCGTCACGAACCCGGTGGGCCCCAGGGCTCCCCGGGCCGGACTGCCCGGCAGGCTCACCGCCGAGCTCGGCCGCGCGGTGACCCGGACGCCGCACGGCAGGGTCCAGGTCGGCGACCTGTCCGCGTACCGGGACTTCGTCGACGTACGCGATGTCGCGCACGCCGTCGCGCTCGCGCTTGCCCTGCCGGGGCGGCTGCCACGCCTGCTCAACATCGGCAGCGGCCGTGCCGTGCCGGTGCGCGACCTGGTGCACGGCTTGGTCGGCGCGGCGGGCTTCACCGGACACGTGGAGGAGTCGCTCGGCAAGGTGGGCCGATCCGTGGCCGTGCCTTGGCAGTGCGCCGACATCGGCGCCGCGGAAAGGGAGTTGGGCTGGACGCCGACGCACTCCCTGCGGGATTCCGTGACCGCGCTGTGGCTCGCCGACGGCGCGCCACGGACGCGGCAGCCAGGCGCGGGCGACGGCTCGCCGCGCCTCGCGCCGGCCGCCGGGGACCCGCGATGACCCTGCTGGTGCCGTTGTACGTCCATCCGGCCGCGGACCCCGCGGCCTGGGAGGCGCTCGTGGCGGCCGCGCCCCAGCTGTACGGCATCGTCCTGAACGCCGCCGACGGCCCGGGTACGGCCCCCGACCCGGCCTTCACCGCCGCCTCGCGGACCCTGCGCGATGCGGGGGTGCGGGTGCTCGGATACGTCGACACGGCCTACGGGGAGCGGCCGCTCGGCGCCGTCACCGACGACCTGGCCCGGCACCGCGACTGGTACGACGTGGACGGCTGCTTCCTCGACCGGGTCGCGCCGGGCCGCCGCGAGCTGCGGCACTGCCGGCGCCTGGTCCGCTCGATGCGGGAGAGGGGCGCCGACACGGTGGTCCTCAACCCGGGCGTGCATCCGGCGCCCGGGTACGCCCGCGCCGCCGACCTGCTCGTCACGTTCGAGGGGCACTGGACGACGTATCTGCGCTCGTTCACCGCCCCGTCCTGGACGGCCAGGCATCCCCCCGAGCACTTCTGCCATCTCGTCTACGGAGTGCCGCCCGCGCTGACCCGCCTCGCCGGGCGCACCGCCGTGCGGCGGGGCGCGGGGGTGCACTGCGCGGTGCCCGGCGCGGGTCCCAACCCGTGGACGCAACCGCCGCCGCTGACCACGGCCGGAGGCACGCCGTGAGGCACCGCGGCCGCCTAGGCCTGTTCCTCACCGTCCTCCTGCTGCTCGCCGGCTGTTCGTCGGCGCAGCGGGAGGGCGGTGCCTCGGACCGTTGGCGGCCCCGTCCCGGCACCACGTGGCAGTGGCAGCTCAACGGCCGCGTCGACCCGCGCGTGAACGTCCCCGTCTACGACATCGACGGTTTCGAGAACCGTGCGTCCGACGTGGCCCGGCTGCACCGCGACGGGCGCCGCGTCATCTGTTACGTCAACGCCGGTGCCTGGGAGTCCTTCCGCCCGGACAGCGACGACTATCCCGCATCCGTCCTCGGCCGCCCCAACGGCTGGAAGGGGGAGCGCTGGCTCGACATCCGGCGCCTCGACGTGCTGCGTCCGCTGCTCGCCGAACGCTTCGACATGTGCCGCCGCAAGGGCTTCGACGCGGTCGAGCCCGACCTTCTCGACAGCTATCTCAACCGCACTGGGTTCCCCCTGAAGGCACGCCACCAACTGGCCTTCAACCGCATGGTCGCCCGCCTCGCGCACGACCGCGGCATGTCCGTCGGCCTGAAGAACGACCTGCCGCAGATCCCTCAGCTGGTGAAGGACTTCGACTTCGCCGTCAACGAGGAGTGCGCGCAGTACGACGAGTGCGCGGCGCTGACCCCCTTCATCAAGGCGGGCAAGGCGGTGCTGCACGTCGAGTACGCCGTGCCCAACTCGGAGTTCTGTGCCCAGGCGCGTCGCCTCGGCCTGTCCTCGATGAGCAAGAAGCTGGACCTGGACACGTGGCGCAGGCCCTGCTGAGGCGATCGGGGGAAGCCGCGTAACTGATGATCTTGCCCGCGCGTTGGTGTGCCGCAAGTACCGGCAGACCCGCGCCTGGACGCGCGGGGCGATGAAGAAGGCTTTGAGGGTCACTCATCATGCTCGACATCACCAGGAAGACCGTCGCGGGGATCGCCACCCTGGCCGCGGCGCTCGGCTGCGTCATCGTCACCGGGCCGTCGGCGGCCGCCGACGGCGAGTGGTGCAACCACTCGGTCTGCATCAGGACCTACGACAGCGGCACGTATCTCGGCCGGGTCGAGGTGTCGGTCACCAACACCAACCAGCCGAACCGCATCAGCGCGCGCGTGTGGACCACCAACGGCTGGAGCGCCAACACCAAGGTGGAGGACGTCGACAAGTTCAGGACCTACCGGGACCAGGCCTACCCGCAGCGGCACTTCCCCGCGGGCACCCGGCTCTGCGCGGAGGGCTTCCGGGGCGGGGCCAGCGTGGGCCTCCCCTGCGTCACCATCACCGACTGACCTCGCAGGAGGTCATCCGTACTGGCGGCAGCGGCCGCGGACCCACCGCGGGCAAGGGACTGCCGGAGCGGCGGTGGGTCCGCGGTAGAGCGCTCAGGCAGGTTCCCGTGCCGGATCGGGTGCGGTGCGCGCGCCGTCCTCGGGGCTGGTTTCCTCGTCCCTGAGCAGGTCGTGGAAGAGGCGGCCGGGCCACCAGAACCAGCGGCCCAGGTCCAGGGCGAGGGCGGGCACAAGGACCGTACGGACGAGGAAGGTGTCGAGCAGGACGCCGATGCCGACCAGCACGCCCATCTGAGCCATCGTCACCAGAGGCAGTCCGGCGAAGACCGCGAACGTCGCGGCAAGCACGATGCCCGCCGATGTGATCACTCCGCCGGTGCTCGTCAGGCCCTCCAGGACGCCGTGGCCGTGGCCGAGGCGTGCGGCCTCCTCCTTGACGCGGTGCATCAGGAAGATGTTGTAGTCGATGCCGAGCGCGACCAGGAAGACGAAGCCCATCAGGGGGATCGACCAGTCGACGCCCGCGAAGCCGAGCACGCTCTCGAAGAGCACGTTCGACGCGCCCAGGGCCGCGAAGAAGGACAGGACCACCGTCGCCAGGAGGAGGAGCGGGGCGACCAGTGACCGCAGCAGCCAGATCAGGACGCCCAGGACGACCAGGAGGACGATCGGGATGACCGTCCGCAGGTCGCGGTCGGCGGCGCGCTGGGTGTCGAGGGTCTGCGCGGTCGTGCCGCCGACGAGTGCGTCAGCGCCGTCGACCGTGTGCACGACGTCCCGGAGCGCGTCGACGGTGTCCTTGGCCGACCGGCTGTCCGGGGTGTCCTTCAACACCACGGAGAGCTGGGTCAGTTCGCCGTCGAGGGAGCGGTCGCCGCTCTCGACTCGGGCGACCCCGTCGACCTGGGAGGCGGCCGAACGGACCTGCTTGGCCTGCCCGGTGTTCGTGACGATCTTCGCGGGGTCGGACGCGCCCGACGGGTAGTGGGCGGAGATCTTCTCCTGGGCCACGACCGACTCGGGCTTGTCCTGGAACATCTCGGACTGCGTCAGGCCCATGTTGATGCCGAAGGCGCTGAGCGCCAGGACGCCGGTGACGGCGACGGACATCATCCACGACCAGCGGGGCCGCCGAGCGACGGCGGCGCCGATGCGCGACCACACCGTGTGTTCCTTGCGCGCGGGCGTGCCGTGCCGCGGCACGAACGGCCAGAAGACCCAGCGGCCCGCGGCGACCAGGAGCGCGGGCAGCACCGTGATCATCGCGAGGAGCGCGCAGACCACCCCCACGGCGCCGACCAGGCCGAGGGAGCGCGAGGAGTTGATGTCGGCGAAGGCCAGACAGGCGAGGCCGACCGCGATGGTCCCCGCCGACGCGAGGATCGCGGGACCCGAGCGCCGCAGCGCGGTTCCCATCGCCTTGTGCCGGTCCTCCTGGCGGTGCAGTTCCTCGCGGTAGCGGGCGATGAGCAGCAGGGCGTAGTCGGTGCCGACGCCGAAGACGAGCACCATCAGGACACCCGCGCTCTGCGGATCCACGGGCAGGTCCGCGTACTTGGCGAGGGCATACGTGCCGACCTGCGTGAGCACTGCGGCGAAGCCGACCGAGATCAGCGGGAACAGCCACAGGACCGGACTGCGGTACGTGATCAGGAGCAGGACGGCGACGACGATGCCGGTGGCGATCATCAGCGTCGAGTCGAGGGTGTCGAAGACGGCGACCTGGTCGGTCAGGGAGGCCGCGGGACCGCCCACCTCGACGTCCACGCCGGGTGGCGCGTTGGCCCCGGCGATCTCGCGCAGCTCGTCGACCTTGCCGGTCACGTCGTCGTCATCGGCGGACATCGGGACCAGGAGGAGCTGGGCCCTGCCGTCGTCCGACGGCATCGGCCGCGAGACCTGCTCGCCCTCGGCGGTGAACTGGGCGAAGGGAGCCCGGTCGGCGGCGGCCACCCGCTCGTCGGCGCCCTCGCCGGTGTAGACGACGACGGCCGGCATGACGGTGTCGTCACGGAACTTCTCCAGCTCCGTGTTGACCCGCGCGGACTCGGCGCCGCGCGGCAGGAAGGCGTTGGCGCTCGTGTCCTCGACGTCGCCGAGCTTCCCGGCCAGCGGGCCGAGGGCCACGACGAGGATCAGCCAGGCGGCGAGGACCAGCCATTTGGAGCGCCGGCCTGCGGGCGCACCGGCGACGCGCTGGAGCAGCGGACGCATGGGTAATCTCCTTCGGTGTGGGGCGCGCCGCCGGTCGATGACCGGCACAGGGCGCACGGGGCCCGCACCACGGCGCTTGAGGTGTGACGACCTGCCGTGGCGTACGGGTGGGTGTGTGAGTCCGGGCCGCTGAGGCCCGGGGTGTGTGCCGCGTCGGCACGGCCGGGAGTTGCCGCTCCCGGCCGTGCCGGACGACCGGTGCTACTCGATCTCGCGCATCATCTTCTCCATGGAAGCGACGGAGTGACGCGTCTGCGCCAGCTCCTCCCGGGTCTGCCTCATCTCCTCGATGGAGCGCCGGTGCAGTTCGACGTTGTCCTCGAGCAGCTGCGCGTACCTGGAGGCCAGCGCCTTGTACTGCTCCTCGCGCGCGGCGAGCATCCGGGCCCGCCAGGTGGCGGCCACCTGCCAGACGATCACGATCAGCAGAAGGAAGAGGCCGGCCGCGCCGACGCTCCCGGCCCATGCGCCCACGGCGTCGCCTCCGTCCGCGAGCGTCACCTGTTGTCCGTTCACTTCGCTTCCTCTTTCGTGGCTTCCGCGGTCTCGTTGGTCTCTTTGGTCTCTTTGGGGCGGCTCTCGGAGAGGGTCAGGACCGCCCTGGAGAACAGCTGTGGCGTCAACTCGTAGAGAAACGGCGCCACTTCGAAGTACTTCATGGACTTGCCGTCCTCGGCGACCTCCAGCGACCCGATGACGAGACCCGCGGCCTCGAGCAGTTTCAGGTGCATGTGCAGCAGTGGACGGCCCATGCCGATCTCGCGGGCGAGCGCGCTGACGTAATTGCGGCGCCCGGTGAGTGCGGCGACGATCCGCATGCGGTGCGGATTGCCCAGCGCGCTGAGTGCCTTCAGCAGCTCGTCGCCCGTCGGTTCCGGGGTCGGGACCTCGGCCATCGTGGCCTCTCTCTCGTGCCTGTCAAGAAAAGCTGACATGAGGCTGGGTGACCTGTCAAAGATTCCTGACACATATCAGGGTTAGATGGGGGATCCGATGAGGGAAGCCTCAGGGGTACTCCCGCTGTCGTACGCGCCCTCCTCGTGCGGCTCCTATCGTGAGTTCCGTGACCCCCACCCACCGCCCCTGGCAGCGGCGCCTCACCTGGCCCTTGCCCCCGCAGCTCACGGACCTGGCCGTGGCCGCGGTCGTCGCGCTCCTCACGGGCCTGGACGCGGCGGTCAACGACTCCGGTCACCGGCAGGCCGACTGGCTGACGTGGCTCCTGTACGCCGTGTCCGTGGGCGCGCTCCTGGTGCGCAGCCGGTGGCCGGTCGCCGTCACCGTCGTCACCGGGGCCGCCTGCGCCGGCTGGGCTCTCTACGGACACATCGGGGAGCTGCTCAATCTGCCGGTGATGGTCGCGCTGTACGCCCTGGCCGCGCAGGGCGACCGGCGCCGGACGCTGCGCACCGCCGTGATCGCCGCCCTCGTCTCGGGGGTGGCGTCGGTCATCGCGGGCAAGGATGTGGCGCAGCCTCAGGGCGCCCCGCTCCTGGAGATGCTGTGGCCCCTCGTGCCGCTGCTCCTGGGTGAAGTGGTGCGCGGGCGGCGGGAGTTGATGCAGGAGTACGCCGACCGGGCCGAGCGGGCCGAGGCCGACCGGGAGCGGGAGGCGCGGCGCAAGGTCGACCAGGAGCGGGTGCGCATCGCGCGCGAACTGCACGACGTGGTGGCCCATACCGTCTCGGCGATGACCGTGCAGGCGGGCCTCGCCCTGGACGCGCTCGACAGCAGGCCGGAGGTGGCGCGCACGGCGATGCGGCAGGTGCGCACCTCGGGCAAGGAAGCGGTGCGTGAGCTGCGGGCCACGGTGGGCGTGCTGCGCGAGGGGCGCCGGGCGGCCTCCGTCGACCCGGCACCCCGCCTCGCGCAGCTCGACGAGCTGGTGGAGGGAGTACGCGCCACAGGCCTGCAGGTGTCCCTGCACACCGACATCGACACCGACACTGACTCCGCGATCGCCACCGCCACGGGTAGCCGGGAGCTGCCGCAGCTGGTGGAGTTGGCGGCGTACCGCATCGTCCAGGAGGCACTGACCAACGTGATCAAGCATGCGGACGCCCGGCACGTGGCGGTGTCGGTGGCCACGGCGGGCGACCGCCTCGCCGTGGAGATCACCGACGACGGACCGCTGCCCTCCACGGCATGGCCATCGGCCTCGGGAGAGGGGTACGGCCTGATCGGCATGCGGGAGCGAGCCACCGCGGTGGACGGCACCCTCGAAGCGGGCCCGCTGCCCGGCGGCGGGTGGCGGGTGCGTGCCGTGATCCCTGTCGAGGAGGGGACGGCATGAGCGACCGCATCAGGGTGCTTCTTGCCGACGACCAGACCGTCGTCCGCGCGGGCTTCCGTGCCCTGCTCGACCTCACCGACGACCTGGCGGTGGTCGGTGAGGCGGCTGACGGTGTCGCGGCGGTGGAGCTGACCCGCACCACACGCCCCGACGTCGTCCTGATGGACATCCGCATGCCACGGGCCGACGGCCTCGAAGCCACCCGCCGCATCGTCGCCGACCGCACTCTCGACGCCGTACGCGTCCTGGTCCTGACGACCTTCGAGGCCGACGAGTACGTCTTCGAGGCGCTGCGCTCCGGGGCGGCGGGCTTCCTGCTGAAGGACATCGAACCGGACGACCTGCGCACCGCGATCCGCACCGTCGCCGCCGGGCAGAGCCTCCTGTCACCCGGCGTCACCCGGCGGGTGATCGAGGAGTTCGCCCGGCTCAAGGCGCCCGAGGCCGAGGCGATGAGGCTCCTCGACCCGCTGACCGACCGTGAGCGCGAGGTGCTAGCGCTGGTCGGCCACGGCCTGGCGAACGACGAGATCGGCGCGCGTCTGCTCATGTCACCGCTCACCGCGAAGACGCACGTCAGCCGGGCGATGACGAAGCTCGGGGCGCGGGACAGGGCGCAGTTGGTGGTGCTCGCCTACGAGACCGGCCTGGTGCGCGCGGGCGAGAGCTGACCCGGTGGGCGGCTACTCCCCAGGGAGTAGCCGCCGACTCCCGTCGGCAGATGTCCGGTGGCGGTCGCCCTCCGTAGCGTCGACGGCATGATCGAAGCACGGGAACTCACCAAGAGGTACGGCGGCAAGGCTGCCGTCGACCGACTCAGCTTCACCGTCAGGCCCGGCCGTGTCACGGGCTTCCTCGGCCCGAACGGCGCCGGAAAGTCGACCACCATGCGCATGATCCTCGGCCTCGACGCGCCGAGCGGCGGCGCGGTCACCGTCAACGGGCGACGCTACGACCGCATCGCCGCACCCCTGCGCGAGGTCGGCTCGCTCCTGGACGCCACGTCGGTGCACGGCGGGCGCACCGCGCGACAGCACCTCCTCGGCCTGGCCCGCAGCAACGGAATCGGCGGAAGCCGGGTCGACGAGGTCCTCGAAGCGGTGGGCCTCACGCGCGTCGCGGGCCGGCGGGCCAAAGGGCTCTCCCTGGGCATGGGCCAGCGGCTGGGCATCGCGGCGGCGCTGCTCGGCGACCCCGGTGTGCTCATCCTCGACGAGCCGGTCAACGGCCTGGACACCGAGGGCATCCGCTGGATCCGCGACCTGCTCAAGTCCCTTGCCGCGGACGGCAGAACGGTGTTCCTCTCCAGCCACCTCATGAGCGAGATGGAACTGACCGCCGACCACCTGATCGTGATCGGCCGCGGCCGGCTTCTCGCGGACACGGACATGAGGGACTTCATCGAGACCAACTCCCAGGGCGCCACCCGCCTGCGCACACCCGACGCCGAGGCGCAGCGGATGCGGGCCCTGCTGGAGACGGCGGGGGCGTCCGTCCGTCTGGACGCGCGCGGCGGCTGGCGGGTCGGTGGTCTGACACCCGCCGAGATCGGCGAGCTGGCGCGCACGCAAGGCCTGGCGATCCATGAACTCACCCCGGTCTTCTCCTCCTTGGAGGAGGTCTACACCGACATGACGCGGGCCTCGGTGGAGTACCGGGGCACGGCTGCGACGCACGAACCCGGGGACGCCGGGGACGCCGCGGACACCAAGGACAAGGAGCCGGTCCGATGACGACGAAAGCGACAGCGACGGCGAAGGCGACGGCGAAGGCGGCGACAGCGGCCCCCGCCGCTCCCAGCTTCCGTACGGCCCTCGCCTTCGAGTGGACCAAGTTCGCAAGCCTGCGCTCCACCCGCTGGACACTTCTGGTCACCGGCGCACTGACCGTGGTCGGCGCCGTGTTCGTCGGCCTGAGCGGCAGCCTGCAGCCCGACGACACGGTGCTCGGCGGCAGCCTCACCCTCAGCGTCATCTCGCTGATGGTCGCGGGCGCGGTGGGCGCGCTGACCGTGTGCGGCGAGTACGCGAGCGGCACCATCGCCGCCACTCTCACCGCCGTACCCCGCCGTGGCCGTGTGCTCGCCGCGAAGGCGGCCCTGCTGGCCTGCCTCCTGTACGGCACCGGGCTCGTCTGCTGCACGGCGGCGTATCTCGTCGGTGGCGCGGTCCTGGAGGACGGCAAGTACGCCCGGGGCGAGCCGCTGCCCGCGCTGTTCGGCATCGCCGGTCTCTTCGCGCTCGTCGGACTCATCGGCCTCGCGGTCGGCACCCTCATGAAGCACGCGGCGGGGGCCGTCGTCACGGTGGTCGGCGTCCTGCTGCTGCCGTCCCTGTTCGGCCCGCTGCTCGGTGATCTCCAGCGCTGGGTCGCGGGGGCGACGCCGACGGCCGCCCTGGAGAAGCTCACGCAGACCTCGGACGCGAGCCCGGAGACGGTCGGCAGCCTCGGCGCCTGGCCCTCGCTCGCCCTGGTCGCGGCGTACACCCTGCTGCTCCTCGGCGTGGCCGCGTGGCGCCTGCGCCGACGCGACGCATGACAGCGCGGCCTCAACCCCGGTGGCATCGCGCCCTCAACCCCAGATCCCGGGCCCGAATCCCGGGCCCGACGGAGGAACACCATGCGGACCTTGCGACTGCTTCTCACCCTCACGACGGCGCTCACGACCGCACTCCTCGCTCCCCAGGGGGCGCCGGCAGCCACGGACGACGGCACCGACGGCCGCCGCCCCGATGCGGTGCGCGAGAAGCGCCTCGCCCCCCGCCTGACCGAACTCACCGTGGATTCACCGGCGTTGGGCCGCGAGGCCAAAGTGCGCCTGCTCACCCCCGACGGCTGGGAGCGGCGGACCCCGGGCGACCGCTGGCCGCTGCTCTATCTCCTCGCCGGCGGCCATGGCGACCCCGAGGCCTGGACCCAGGACTACGCGGTCCACGAGCTGCCCCAGCTGCGTGACGTCCTCGTGGTGATGCCGGAGATGCCGGTGTTCGGCTTCTACAGCGACTGGTGGAACCAGGGTGCGGGCGGCCCGCCCGGCGTGGAGTCCTTCCATCTCGACGAGGTGCGGCCGCTGCTGGAGAGACGCTACGGCGCCGGAACCCGCCGGGTGGCAGCGGGTGAGTCGCAGGGCGGTTTCGGCGCCATCTCCTACGCCGCGCGCCACCGGGGCCTGTTCCGGGCCGTGGCGAGCTACAGCGGCTTCGTCCATCCGCTCCAGCACCCGCACGCGGTCAAGGCGGGCCTCGACTACATGGGTATGGACTGGCGGGCGCTCTGGGGCGACCCCGTCGCACAGCGCTCCAACTGGCGGGCGCACGACCCCTATTACCTCGCCGAAAACCTCCGGGGCACTCCCGTCCACCTGTCGAGCGGTGACGGCGCGGCGGGCGCCCTCGATCCGCCGGACGTGGAACCGGACCCGCATGTGCCGGGTCTCGAGGACCCGGATGACCCCTTCCCCGAGGATGTCGTCTCCCCGACCGAAGCGATCATGGGGGAGGAGTCCCGGACCCTCGCCACCCGCCTGGCTGCGGCAGGCGTCCCGGTGACCACGCACTTCTATGCAGGGACGCACTCCCCGCCCTACTGGAGCAGGGAGCTGCGCCGCTCCCTGCCCGGCCTCCTGCGCGCGCTCGGGGTTCCGTCCTCGTAATGGCCCAGGAGGGGCATTTTGCGATTCTTTTACAGTGGGTGTAGAAGTTAGCCATACTTCTACACCCACTGTCGTTGTGCGGGCGGGGTGCTTCGCCCGGCGTGGCGAGATGCCGCGGCCGCACCGAGAATGACCGGCACGCCCCTCATCGGAACGGAGCCACCGTTGCTGTCCGCCGTACTCGGTCTGCTCGCCGTCCTCGTCCTGACCGCGGGCACCGGCTACTTCGTCGCGCAGGAGTTCGCGTACGTGGCCGCGGACCGCCTCGCGCTCGCCCGCGAGGCGGAAGCGGGCGATCGGCGGGCGGCCCGCGCCGTGCAGGTCCTCGGGCGGCTCTCGTTCATGCTCTCGGGCGCCCAGCTGGGCATCACCGTCACCGGTCTGGTCGTCGGCTTCCTCGCCGAGCCCTCCGTGTCCGGGCTCCTTAAGCCCGCCCTGGACGGCACCGGCCTCTCGGACGGCGTCGTCTCCGCCCTCTCCGTGGTCCTCGGCTTCGTCGTCGCCACCGTGCTCCAGATGGTCCTCGGGGAGCTCGCCCCCAAGAACCTCGCGCTGGCCGTCCCCGAGCGGCTCGCGAAGTCCCTTGCCGCCTCCACGCTGGCGTACCTGAAGGTCGTCGGCCCCGTCGTCCGCGTCTTCGACGGCGCGGCCAACCGGCTGCTGCGCCGCATCGGCATCGAGCCCGTCGAGGAACTGCACCACGGCGCCACGCTCGAAGAGCTCAGCCACCTCATCGGCGAGTCCCACGAACATGGCAGGCTGCCGCGGGAGAGCGCCGAACTCCTCGACCACGCGCTGGAGTTCTCCGAGCGCACCCTTGACGAGGTGATGGTGCCCCGGGCGGACGTCACCTTCGTGCGCAAGGACGCCACGGCGGACGAGGCCGTGCGGCTCATCGCCGAGCACGGACACTCGAACTACCCCGTCATGGGCGACCACCCTGACGACGTCGCGGGGGTCCTCGGGGTACGCGAACTGATGCGGCTGCCCGCAGGACGCTTCGGCCGCACCACGGCGGGCGAACAGGCCCGCCGCCCGCTGCTGCTTCCCGACACCCTGCCGCTGCCGGGCGCGGTGGCGCAGATGCGCGAGCGGGACGACGAGTTCGCGGTCGTCCTCGACGAGCACGGGGGAGTGGCGGGCATCGTGACGTACGAGGACATCGCCGAGGAACTCGTCGGGGACATCGCCGACGAGTCCGACACCGTCGTCGAGCTCGCGGTCGCGGACGGTGCCGGCTGGTTCGTCGACGCGGGCCGCCGTCTGGACGAGGTGGCCGACGCGACCGGCATCGACCTGCCCGAGGAGGACGACTACGACACCGTGGCCGGACTCGTCGTCGACCGGCTCGGCCGCTTCCCGGCCATCGGCGACCGCCTGACCGTGGAACTGTCCGACGGCAGCCGCGTCGCACTCGCCGTACTCGGCCTCGACCGTCACGTGCCCGAGCGCGTACGGATCGAGCGCATGCGGGCGGCGGACGTGCCGAGCGCCGAGGAGACCACCGCATGAGCTTCCCCCTTGCCCTCTTCGTCACCGTCCTGCTGCTGATCGCCAGCGGCTTCTTCGTGGCCGCCGAGTTCGCGCTCGTCGCCGCCAAGCGCCACCGCATGGAGCGCGCCGTCGCCGCCGGACAGCGCGGCGCCAAGTCCGCGCTCGCGGGCATGCGGGAGCTGTCCCTGATGCTCGCCGGGGCCCAACTCGGCATCACCGTCTGCACCTTGGGCCTCGGATCGGTCTCCAAGCCCGCCATCTCCCACGAACTCGACCCGCTCCTGGAGAAGTTGGGCCTGCCCGCCGGGCTCAGCTACGGCATCGCCTTCGCGCTCGCCATGGTCGTCGTCGTGTTCCTGCACATGGTCGTCGGCGAGATGGCACCCAAGTCCTGGGCCATCGCCCACCCCGAGCGCTCTGCGATGCTGCTCACCCCGCCCTTCCGGGCCGTGGTCAAGGCCGTACGCCCCCTGCTCACCCTCCTCAACAAGGTCAGCAACGCACTCGTCCGCCTGTGCAAGGTCACCCCGCGCGACGAGCTCACCTCGGTCCACAACCGCGAGCAACTCGGACACCTGGTCGAGGAGTCGTGGCGGCTCGGCCTGATCAGCGACATCGACTCGGGCCTCATCACCACCTCGCTCACCGCGCCGCTGACCGCGGTCGGCGACCTCCAGACGGCCGCCGCGCAGATCACCTCCGTCCCGGCCGACGCGAACGTCGACGAGGTCCTTGAGGTGGCCGCGGCGAGCGACCGCACCCGGCTGCTCGTCAGGGACGGCGCCACCGTCCTCGGCTCGGTGCACGCCCGTGACGCCCTGGTGGCCCGCGCCCGGAGCCGCGCCCTGACCGCACGCGAACTGGCGCGCCCCGTACCGGAACTCGCCGCCGACGACACCCTCGCCCACGCCGTAGAGGAACTGCGCAGGCGCCGCGCCTCGCTCGCCGTGCTCTGCGACGAATCGGGCCGTCTCACCGGCCTGGTCAGCCTGGACGACCTGCTGGCCCGCCTGATGGAACCGCGGCAGCCGGTGTGACGGCCGCTCTCCGGCTCTTCCGGGCGCGAAATGCCACCCTGTACGGGGATATACGGGTGTCGGGTCCTGTGGCTACTGTGCTCGCAATGTCCCGTGCCGACGATGTCACGCATCGTCACCCGGCAGCCCGCGTGAGCGCGGCGCCGCGGTGAAGCTCCGCAGACCGCCTGCCCCCTGCCCGCAGGCGGTCACCTACCGGCCCGCCCCGGCAGCGGTGGCGGCGGGCCGCCAGGTCATCACGCTCCTGGACGGCAAGGGCCGCGACATCGGGTACCTCGACTACCAGGTGTGCCATCCCTGCGCCGCCGCTCACATCAACACGATCGCGATCGCCGGGCCCTGGCAGGGCATGGGCCTGGGCCGCGAGGTGCTCCACCGCGCCACGGACTCCTGGTCCTCGTACGCGTGGACCACCTCACGGCAGTCCGCCGACGGCCGGAAGTTCTTCGCCGCGATGGCGGAGGAGACCGGCGTGGAGTTCGTGCCGGGCGCCGGGGGATGCCCTCACATCACCGCACCGCCACGGGGATCCAGGTCCGGCGGGGCGCTGCTCTGAGGCGTCCGCCGCCCGCCGCCCGATGCGTACCGTCGGCTGTCGGCCGCCCGGCGATCCGCGCGCGATAGCGTCACCGCCGTGACGATCAACGCCCGTGGGACCACCACCGACTCGACCGGAAACGCGGAGGTGTCCGCAGGACAAGGACGAACGGCGCGTCGCGTCGCCGACATCGTCGTGTTCCTGACGCCGCCCCTTCTCCTCGTCGTACCGGCGCTGTTGATCCGTGCCCGGCTGATCGACGACGGATTCCTCTTCCTCAACCTGGCCTCGCTCTTCATCAGCTGCCTGGTGGCGGCCTATGCCCACATGGGCTGGCGCGCCCGCCCGCACGAAGGCGACCTGCTGTCCGCCCACACCCTGACCGGGCGGCACACCGTCGACCTCGCCAGGCTCACCAAGGTCGGCCGCCTGGAGGTGCCGGGGCAGACCCGGAACGACGACCGGCTGATCCTCACCGACGAGCACGGGGTGCGGCTCATCCTCGACAAGCTCGCGGGCGGCGACGAGAAGGTCGACACCTTGGTGCGCAGGGCCCTTCTGCGCAGGCCGCAGGGCTCGGGAGTGGTCGTGTCCGACCGCGCCGCCGAACGCCTCGACCTGCGGACGGAAGTGAGCCGCCCGCACGGCCGCCTCACGGCGGGCCGGACCGTCCGCGAGGGACTCATCGGATGGGTTCCCGTGCTGTCGTTCTTCGTGGTCGCGCCGGTGGGCTTCGGCCTGTTGATCGCCGGCTTCCTGCTTTCAGGCGTCACCTGAGGTTCCGGCAGGGGCGAGGGCCGCCAGGCATGGTCTGCCGCCGACCGGGGCACTCGGGGACCGGGCGCGTACCGCGCGGCCACGTTTCTGGGGAGGACACGATGACGCCGTCTCTCGCGCACACACTCGGCCGGACCAAACTCGGCCGGTCCAAGAGGGCTGCGGCGCGCCGCTCGGCGGAGAACGAATCGCTGACGGCGGCGGGCAGGGCGGGCTTCGTCGCCCGTGGCGTCGTGTACGTCCTCATAGGCGTGCTCGCCCTTCGGATCGCCCTCGGCAGCGGAGGCAAAGAGGCCGACCGCCAGGGCGCGTTGGCCGAGGTCGCCGAGCAGCCCTTCGGTGGGGTGATGCTGTGGGCGCTGGTCGTCGGTTTCGGCTGCATGGCGCTGTGGCGGGGCTCCCGCGCGGCGGGCAGGCGGGGTCCGCGCCGCAAGGCCGCATCGCGTGCGCTCGACGGCGGCAGGGCGGTCTTCTACGCCTTCGTCTGCTGGGCGACCGCCACGTACGCGGCCGGGGGGAGCCAGGGGTCGAGCGGCGACGCCAAATCCCAGGACTACACGAAGACCACGCTGGAACTTCCCTACGGCCGCTACCTGGTGGGGGCCGCGGGCTGCGTGCTGATCGGCGTCGGGGTCGTGCTCGCCGTACGGGCCATGATGCGCCGCTTCTTGAAGCAGCTTGACCTCGGCTCCCTCAAGGGCCGGACGCGGAAGGTCGTCACCGTCCTGGGTGTGACCGGCGGTACCGCACGCGGCGCCGTCTTCGCGGCCGCGGGCATCTTCATCCTGACCGCGGCCGTCCAGTTCGACTCCGACGAGGCCAAGGGCGTGGACGCGACGCTCCGCAGCTTCGCGCACACCCCCGCGGGACCCTGGCTCCTGGCCGCCGTCGCGGCCGGGCTCATCCTCTTCGGGGTCTTCTCCTTCGCCTCCGCGCGCTGGCGGAAGCTGTGAGCACGGAGTGTGCCGGGAGCCGGCGGCCCGGCGCCTAGAGCGGCGCCGACTCATCGGCCTTGAACGCACCGCCGTGCCCCGGCACGATCACGTCCGCGGCGGCGAGCACCCGCTGCCGTGACGTCCGAAGGACCGTGTGGTCCGGGGCGACCGGGTCGTCGACCGGGCCGTTCGGCCGCCACCACAGGTCGCCCACGAAGGCCACCGTGCCCTCGGCCGTCCCCGCGAGCAGGGTGATGTCCTCGCGGCTGTGTCCCGGAGTGCGGATCAGCCGCAGCGACGGGGCGAGTTCATGGCCCTCGGCGTCCCGGTCGGTCCACTGGTCGTTCTCGTAGATGGCCTTGTGGTCGTGGACCCGGGCCCGGCCGAACAGGCCCACGTTCATGGTGTTGTCCGGGTGGTGGTGGCTGAGCACCACGTCGGTGATGTCGTCCGGGCCCAGGCCGAGCTCCGCGAGCGGGTCCAGGATCCTGCTCCGGCTCGCCACCATGCCCGGGTCGACGATCACGTGCCGGTCCGCGTCGCGGACGTAGGAGACGGTGGCGGCGACTCCGGGACCGGTGGAGCCCGTGTAGCCGGTGGTCAGGATCGTGTACACGGCGCTGCGGCCGAGCGGGGCGTCTGCCTGTGCGTCTGTCGGCGCGTCAGCCTGTAGGTCGACCTGTGCGTTGGCCTGAGTATCGATCTGCGTGTCGACCTGCGTGTCGACCTGCGCGTCTGCCTGTGCGTTTTCCTGTGTGTTCGTCATGCCGATGAGTCTTCCGGGCGGGGCGCCGGGCAACGAGTGGCCCTTCTGCCACTGATCGCAGGAAACGTGCCACATGTGCCACACTCCCGTATGCCGCCTTTCGTGACCATCGCCGCCTACGCCCCGACGGGCGTCGGCATCCTCGGCGCCGGCATCGTCTCCGAGGTGTTCGACGAGCGGGGCCCCGGACTGCCCCGCTTCGACTTCGCCCTGTGCACCGACCGGCCGGGGCAGGTCCGCACCGACGCCGGGCTGCCGATCACCGTGGAGCACGGCGTGGAGCGGCTCGCCGCCGCCGACCTCGTGATCGCCCTGCCCTGGGCCGACTTCCGTACGCCGCCGGCCCCCGCGGTGCTCGACGCGTTCACCGCGGCGCACGAGCGGGGCGCGCTGGTCGCGGGGCACTGTGTCGGCGCGTTCGCCCTGGCCGCAGCGGGTCTCCTTGACGGGCGGCGCGCCACCACCCACTGGCGGTTCGCCGAGCTCCTCGCCCGGCGCCACCCGGACGTCACCGTCGAGGCCGAGGCCCTGTACATCGACGAGGGGCAGATCGTCACCGGCGCGGGAGCGGCAGCGGGATTCGACCTCAGCCTGCATCTGCTCAGACGCGAGTACGGCGCGGCCACCGCCAACACCATCGCCCGGGACCTGGTCCTGCCCTCCCACCGTGACGGCGGCCAGGCCCAGTACCTCGCCGCTCCCGTGCCGGAGGACTGCCAGGACGACCGTCTGGCCGACGTGCTCGCCTGGGCCCGCGAGCATCTGCACGAGCCGCTGCCGGTCGCGGAGCTGGCCCGCCGCGCCCTGATGAGCAGGCGCTCCTTCGCCCGGCGCTTCACCGCGGCGACCGGCACCACTCCGCACGCCTGGCTGGTCAACCTGCGGCTGAGCGGCGCCGAGGAACTCCTGGAGACCACGGACCTCCCGGTGGAGGAGATCGCCCGCAGGGTCGGGTACGGCAGCGCGGCCGTCCTGCGCGAGCAGTTCGTACGCCGCCGGGGCGTGCCGCCGCGCTCCTACCGCCGTGCGTTCACGCGGACGCCGTAGACGCTCGGAACCCTAGATGAACGAGGGCATCTCGCCCTCCGTGGTCGTCAGGTCGATGATGCTGAAGGCGGCGCCCTGCTGGTCGGCGACCGTGGCGAAGCGGCCGAAGGGGCTGTCCATCGGGCCGAACAGGAGCTGGCCGCCGAGCTTGGTGACGGTGGCGATCGCGGCGTCGCAGTTGTCGACGGCGAAGTGCACGTTGACGAACGGCGGAGCGTCCGGCGGGAAGTCCTCGGTCATCTTGAGTCGGCCGAGCACCGGCTCGCCGCCGACCTCGAAGACGCTGAAGTCGACGTCGTCGACGTCCATCGTCTTCACCTCGTAGGGGAAGACGGAGCGCAGGAACGCGTCCGAAGCGTCGGGGTCCCGGGTGGTGAGCTCCGCCCAGCAGTACGCACCGGCCTCGCCGGTCTTCTCGAAGCCCTCATGGGCGCCCGGCTGCCAGACGCTGAAGTACGCGCCGCTGGGCTCCTGCGCCGTGAGCATGGTGCCGAAATCGCCCACCTGCACCGGCTCCATGGCGAGCGTTCCGCCGTTGTCACGGATCTTCGCGGCCGTCGCGGCGGCGTCGGGCGAGGCGAAGTAGAGGTTCCAGGCGGCGGGGCCGTCCGAGGCCCCCATCTGCGGGACGACCGCGGCCACGGCCTTGCCGCCCGAGCGGGCCTGGGTGTAGCCGCCGAACTCCTCCGAGCCGCTGTCGAACGTCCAGCCGAGCAGCTCGCCGTAGAAGCTCTTCGCGGCCTCCACGTCGGGGAACATCGCATCCGCCCAGCAGGGCGTGCCTTCCGGGTACGCGGACATCGCGAGGCCTCCTTCTGGGGGAATCCTGTCGATTTCACGCTATTCGAACGCGAGTCCCCGCGCCCCTCGGACGACGACCGGACCGAGACCCGGGACCGAGGCCCAGCCGCTCACCGCGCGCCGCTCACCGCGCGCCGAAGTTCTGCGTCCACCAGGGGCCGCCGCTGCCCTGCCGGTAGCCGATGCCGATCTCCTTGAAGGAACAGTTGAGGATGTTGGCGCGGTGGCCGGAGCTGTTCATCCAGGAGTCCATGACCGCGGACGGGGTGCGCTGGCCAGCGGCGATGTTCTCGCCGTAGGTGCTCCACTGGTAGCCCGCCGCCGTGACCCGGTCGCCGGGATCCTTGCCGTCGGGGTTCGTGTGGTCGAAGAAGTCACGCTCCGCCATGTCGTCGGAGTGGCCCTGCGCCGCGTTGCCCAGCTTGCTGTTGAGGGTCAGCGGGCCGCAGCCGCTCTTGGCGCGCTCGGCATTGGCGAGCCGGGTGACCTCCGCGCTGTACGAGGAGTTGCCCGCCGGGGCCTGCGGCGCCTGGGGAGCGCTGCTGGAGCGGGTGGGCTTCGGGGTGGTCGCCTTCGGCTTCGGCGTCTTCGTCTTCGACGGCGTGGGCTTGGGGGACGGCTTCTTCGTCCGGCTGGGGGAGGGGGAGGGGGATGTGCTGCGCTTGGGCGCCGTGGTGGAGGGGGCCGCTGATGAGGGCGGCTGCGAGGCGGTGAGCGGCTGCGCCTCGGTCTCTTCGTCGTCCGAGGGGCGCGTGGCCGAGTAGATGACGCCGGTCGCGATGACGAGCACGGCGACACCCGCGGCCACGGTGCGGCCCTTGCGCGGTATTCGGTGGCCGCGCTGCGCGGCATGTCTCGCCGGGGCGCCGCGTGAGCCGGATATCTCGTACGTGTTCGGGGCTGTGCCGTGCGTGTCGTTCGACAGGTGCGGTGAGCCGGTCGCCAGGTGGTGCGCGTCGGCCGCGCTCACCGCGCGTATCGCGCCGGGGGCGGCGAGGGCCGCGGTCGGCGGCACCAGGGCGACGCCCACAAGCAGACGCTCGGCGAGCACGAGGCCCGCGCCGTGGCCCGAACACATGGCGCAGTCACGGACGTGCCGGGCCAGGCGCTTGCGCCAGAGGGAGGAGGGAGTGCCGTCCCAGGGGGCCACCACGTCGCTCAGGTACGGACACCGGGGCGCCGCGGCAAGCGCCCGGACCACGATCCGGGCCGTCTCCAGCTGGGTCTTCATCCGTTGCACCCGGACCGTGGCGTGCTGCGTCGGCAGCTCCATCGCGGACGCGACCTCCGCCCGGGTGAGCTCGCCGGACACCTCCAGCCACCACAGCGAAAGGAGCGCGCGGTCGTCGGTGTCCAGCCAGCGGGTGGCCTCTGCCACCTCGCGGCGCTGCCCCACCAGGCCGAGCCGGATGATGGTCAGGTCGACGAAGTCCGCGCCGGGGTCCACGACGTCGTGCGCCTCGTGGAGCGGGCTCGGGCTCTTCTGTCCGGACGCGCGCTGCTGCCAGTGCCTGCGGATCTCGTTCATGGCGATGGCCACGAGCCAGGACCGGAAGCTCGCCGGGTCGCGGAGCGAGGCCAGGCCGGCGAGCGCCCGCAGCATGGTCTCCTGCACCACGTCGTCGACGTCGGCATGTCCGTCGAGCGCCCGCCCGACGATGTTGTAGACCAGCGGCAGATATCCGGCCACCAGCTCGTCCTGCGCCTGCTGGTCCCCGGTCTGCGCCGCCGTCACCAGAGGATCGTGTTCACCGATCATGGACTGCCTCACTCGCTTTCTTCGTCGGCACGTTGTGGCCTTACACCTGGGAGATCGCGTGAGCGCACGGAGATAACAGAAATCCGCGAACGGAAATCTGCGGTGAGCATACGCACCCGGTGGACGAGAGTGGAGTGTGTGGCCATCCGTCTGGATTACCCGAAATGCACCGTTGTGGCGTGTCCGGCGGTGAGGGTCACGCCCCCGGCAGGCACTCCCTGACCGCCTCGATGAGCCGCGCGGACCGTGCGTCGCCATGGCCGATCATCCGGTTCGCGGTATAGGCGAAGCCCACGCCGAATTCGTCGTCGCCGAAGGCGAACTGACCGCCCGCGCCGTCGTTGCCGAAGCTGCGTGCGCCCAGCATCGGCCGGAACCGCGGGGCGTCGAGCAGGAAGCCCGAACCCCAGCGGGCGCCCAGGTCGGGGAAGCCCGACCAAGAGGGGCCCGCGGTGAGCTCGCGCAGCGCGTCGGTGACGGTGTCCCGGGTGAGCAGTCGTGCCGAGCCGTCGACTCCCGTCGCCGCTGCCGCGTACAGCGTCGCCAGTGAGCGCGCCGACGACACCGCGCCCGCGCCGGGAATCTCGGCGCGCAGCAGTGCCGGGTCGTTCCAGCCGTGCGGCGCGTCGAGGCCGGGGAAGGCGAACGCCCCGTTCATCGTCACGATGCGCATGACGAGGGACTCGGGATCGGGGTTTCCCGGCCTGCCCTCCGCCTCGGCGAGCCGGGCCAGGTGGGCCACCTCTTCCTCGGGCAGGCCGATCCAGGTCCGCAGGCCGAGCGGGTCACCGACGGCCTCGCGGAAGTAGGCGCCCGGGGTGAGGCCGGTGACGCGGCGGATCAGCTCGCCGAGGACGAAGCCGAAGGTGTGCCCGTGGTACTCGTGGGCGGCGCCCGGCTCCCAGAGCGGCTTCTGCTCCTCGATCGCGCGGGCCACCGGCGTCCACCCGGTGATCTCGTCGAAGCTCAGGGAGCGGTCGAGGACGGGGATCCCGGCCCGGTGTGCGAGGACCATGCGCGGCGTGATCGTCTCCTTGCCCCCGCGCGCGAACTCCGGCCAGTACCGGGCGACCGGAGCATCGAGATCCAGGCGCCCCTCCTGGGCGAGGAGATGGACACAGACACTGACGATGCCCTTGGCGCAGGAGAAGACCGGGACGACCGTGTCCTCGTCCCACGGGCGCCCGGTCCGCTCGTCCGCGACACCGCCCCACAGATCGACGACCTTGCGTCCGTCGACGAACACCGCGACGGACGCGCCGAGTTCACCGAACTCCGTGAAATTCCGCGAGAAGACGTCCGCGACCGCCCCGAACCGCTCGTCGGCCCACCCGTTGTGCTCCACCGTGACTTCTCCTCTGCCCGTGATCGACCGGGGAACGGTATGTGGTGGGGGCATCCATCTCCAACGCATTTACGCGGGCGGGAGATTACGCGGGACGGGAGATCAGGAGCGATTCAGCGGGACAGGAGATCCCGCAGGGCCTCGGCGATCTCGGCAGGTGCCTCCTCGGCCATGAAGTGACCGCAGGTGACGGGCGTGTGCCGCAGGTCCGGTGCCCACGCGCCCCACAGGGCCGCCGCGTCGAACCCGAGCGCGGAGCCCCAGTCCTGCTGGAGCACGGTGACCGGCATCCGCAACCGGCCGCCGGCGTCACGGTCGGCGCGGTCGTGGTCGACGTCGACACCGGCGGAGGCGCGGTAGTCGGCCACGATCGAGGGCACCGCGGCACGGCAGGCATCCAGATAGGCGCCGCGTACGTCGGCGGGGATCGCCCGGGGGTCGTTCGTCCAGATGTCGAGGAAGTGGCCGAAGAACGCGTCCGGAGCGGCGGCGATCAACTGCTCGGGCAGGCCCGGGGGCTGGGCCATCAGATAGAGGTGGAAGCCGACGGCGGCGGTGACGCCGTGCATCACGTCCCACATGTCCAGCGTGGGCAGCACGTCGAGGCAAGCCAGGTGCGTGACGGTGCCGGGGTGGTCGAGCCCGGCACGGAACGCGACCAGGGCGCCGCGGTCGTGCCCGGCGAGCGCGAAGCGGTCGTGGCCGAGGGCGCGGGCCATGGCGACGACGTCGGCGGCCATGGTGCGCTTGGAGTACGTGGTGCCGTCCGTCTCCGCGGGCTTGTCGCTCGCCCCGTATCCGCGCAGGTCGGGGCAGATCGCCGTGTGGTCGGCCGCGAGGTCGGCGGCCACGTGGCGCCACATCAGATGGGTCTGCGGGAAGCCGTGGAGCAGCACGAGCGGCGGGCCCGAGCCGCCGACGGCCACGTGCAGGGAGACGCCGTCCGCGACGGGCACGTGCCGGTGGGTGAAGTTCTCGATGGCAGGGGTCATGGGGGTCACGGGGGTCATGGTGGTCGCGTCCTTCGCGGTGGTGGAACGGGCGGTGGAACGGATGGCGGAACAGGTGCCGGAGCAGGTGCCGCAACAGGTGGGGCACGGGTGGCCGGACGGGTGGGGAACAGGTGCTTCCAAGCCTGCGCGGCGCCGATGAGCATCCGATGAGCGCGCTACCGTGACCAGGGAAGATCGTCACAGAAGGGTGGTTCGGGTGCCGGTCGAGTTCGGGGTGCTCGGGCCGGTGACGGCCTGGGACGGCGCCGGGGGCGCCGTCGCGCTGAAGGGGCCACGGCACCGCGCGGTGCTCGCCCGGCTGATCGTCGCCCGCCGCCGCGTCGTCCCGGTCGCCCTCCTGGTCGACGACCTGTGGGCGGATCCGCCCCGGGACGCGGTCGGAGCGGTACGCACCTTCGTGGCCGCACTGCGCCGCGCCCTGGAACCGGAGCGCCCGCCGCGCGCACCCGCCCGGCTGCTCGTCACCGAGGGCCCGGGGTACGCCCTGCGCGCCGAGCCCGGCGCGGTCGACGCCTGGCGGTTCGAGCAGGCGGTGACCGATGCCGCGACCCTGCCCCCGCAGGACGCCCTCGACCGCCTGGAGGAGGCCCTCGGCCGGTGGCGCGGACCGGCCTACGCGGAGTTCACCGAGGAGAACTGGGCCCGCGCCGAGCGCTCCCGCCTCGGCGAGCTGCGCCTGCACGCCGTCGAGCGCCGGGCCGAGGCCCGCCTCGACCTGGGCCGGGCCGCCGACGCGGTGCCGGACCTGGACGCGCACGTGGCCGAACACCCCTGGCGCGAGGACGCCTGGCGGCTCCTGGCCCTCGCGCTCTACCGCACAGGCCGCCAGGGCGACGCGCTCGCCGTCCTGCGCCGGGCCCGCGCGCTCCTGGTCGAGCAGCTGGGCGTGGACCCCGGCCCGGGGCTCCGCCGCCTGGAGGCGGACATCCTCGGCCAGGCCCGCCACCTCGACCCCGCGCCGTCCCCGCCCGGTGGCGCGGCGGAACGGGTGTGGGCCCAGGCCGCCTCCGCCTACGACCGGACCGTGGCGTCGGGTGCCCGCGCCAGGCTCGACTCGACGGTGAGCCTGCTGCGCAACCTGGCGGTGACCGGAGGCGGCGGCCTCGAAGCGGCCCGTGAGCACCGCCTGGCGGCCGTCGAGGCGGCCGAGGAGCTGGGCGACGCGGAGCTCACCGCCCGCGTGATCGGCGCCTACGATGTCCCGGCGATCTGGACCCGCGTCGACGACCCCCGGCAGGCCGCGCAGGTCGTGGCGGCGGCCGAACGCACCCTGGCCGCGCTCCGGCCGGACGCGCACCCGGCGGCGCGGGCCCGCCTGCTCGCCACGATCGCCCTGGAGTCACGCGGCACCCGATCGGCGCGCGGCCCCCAGGCGGCCCGGCAGGCCGAGGAGATCGCCCGCCGCCTCGACGACCCCGCGCTCCTCGCGTTTGCCCTCAACGGCCTCTTCATGCAGACCTTCCACCGCACCGGCCTCGCCGCACGCCGGGACACGATCGGCGCCGAGCTCGTCGCCCTGTCCACCCGGCACGGCCTGGCCACCTACGAGGTACTCGGCCACCTCATCCGCCTCCAGGCCCGCAGCGCGCTCGCGGACTTCCCCGGAGCCGACGGTCACGCCGCAGCCGCGGGCCTCCTGGCGGAACGTCATGAGCTGCCGCTGGTAGGCGTGTTCACCCAGTGGTACGGGGCGCTGCGACTCGCGGAGACCGGTCGGACACCGGCAGCCGAAGCCGCGTACGAGGAGGCAGCCGCGCGACTTGACGGCGCGGGCATGCCCGGCCTGGAGCACGGACTGCTGCCGCTCGCCCTGCTGTGCCTGCGCCTACGGAACGGCCGACCGCCGGCGGCCGGTACAGGGATCGATCGCGGTCTGGACGAGGGCACGGACTGGGGACCCTACGAGCCCTGGACCCGCTCCTTGGTCCTGCTGTCCCGGGATCGCCGCGCCGAGGCGGCGGAGGCACTGCGCCGCCTCCCCGACCCGCCCCGCGACCTGCTGCAAGAAGCCCTGTGGTGCCTGGCGGGGCGGGCCGCGATCGCCGTCGGCGACCGGGAGACTATGAAGCGCGCCCATGCGGAACTCGCCCCGGCAGCAGGCGAGTTGGCAGGCGCGGGCAGCGGTCTGCTCACTCTGGGCCCCGTGGCCCGGCACCTCGACGACCTCGCCGCCGCTCTTTCCGTGGCGGACACACAGCGGGCCTGACCGGCAAGGCTGCCGATCAGGCCCGTCACGTACTGCCTGGAACCCGTCCCGCGTGAAGTGGGTCAGCCCTTGCGGGTGTTGACCTCTTCGGTCAGGGCCGGGACGACGTCGAAGAGGTCGCCGACGACGCCGTAGTCGACGAGGTCGAAGATCGGGGCCTCGGCGTCCTTGTTGATCGCCACGATCGTCTTGGAGGTCTGCATGCCCGCACGGTGCTGGAT